>DELY01000010.1:48787-172863 GCA_002354655.1 Pseudomonas sp. UBA2684 | reverse complement strand
AACACGTCACTGGGACATAGCCTATTTTTTCAGCATGGCGCGCATATTGGCCAGCGCCGAGTTGCCGGTGGCGGCCTTGACCTCCGGGGGCGCGTCTTCCTGGCCTTCCCAGATTAGATCCTCGGGCGGCAATTCATCGAGGAAGCGGCTCGGCGCGCAGTCGATGATTTCGCCGTACTGCTTGCGCTTGGCGGCGAAGGTCATGGTCAGGTTGCGTTTGGCGCGGGTGATGCCGACATAGGCCAGGCGGCGCTCTTCTTCGACGGTGTCGGCCTCGATGCTGGAGCGGTGCGGAAGGATTTCCTCCTCCACGCCGAGGATATACACCGAAGGATATTCCAGGCCCTTGGAGGCATGCAGGGTCATCATCTGCACGCCTTCAGCGCCTTCCTCTTCTTCCTGCTGGCGCTCCAGCATGTCGCGTAGCACCAGCTTGCCGATGGCGTCCTCGATGGTCATGTCGCCGTCTTCGTCGCGCTCCAGGGTGTTCTTCAGCGCCTCGACGAGGAACCAGACGTTGCCCATACGCGCGTCGGCGACCTTGTCGTTGGAGGCGTTCTGCCGCAGCCAGTTCTCGTAGTCGATGTCCATGACCATGCTGCGGATCGCCGCGATCGGATCGTTCTGCGCGCACTCCTGGCGCACCCGGTCCATCCACTTGGTAAAGCGCGCCAGGCGTTCGGTATAGCGCGCGTCCAGCTGCTCGCCCAGGCCGATTTCGCCGGCGGCCGCGTACATGCTGATCTTGCGGGCGGTGGCGTAGTTGCCGAGCTTTTCCAGGGTGGTGGAGCCGATCTCGCGACGCGGCACGTTGATCACCCGCAGGAAGGCGTTGTCGTCATCCGGGTTGACCAGCAGGCGGAAGTAACTCATCAGGTCCTTCACCTCCTGGCGGGCGAAGAAACTGGTGCCGCCCGAGAGGCGATAGGGGATTTGATGGTGCTGCAGTTTCAGCTCCATCAGCTTGGCCTGGTAGTTGCCGCGATAGAGGATGGCGTAATCGCTGTACGGGCGCTCGGTGCGCAGATGCTCGGTAAGAATTTCCAGGGCCACCCGCTCACATTCGGCGTCTTCGTTGCGGCAGCGGATCACGCGGATCTCGTCGCCCATGCCCATCTCGCTCCACAGCTGCTTCTCGAACGCATGCGGGTTGTTGGCGATAAGGATGTTGGCGCATTTGAGGATACGGCTGGTGGAGCGGTAGTTCTGCTCCAGCATCACCACCTTCAGCGAGGGGTAATCCTCCTTCAGCAGCATCAGATTTTCCGGACGCGCGCCGCGCCAGGCGTAGATCGACTGGTCGTCGTCGCCGACCACGGTGAACTGGTTGCGCATGCCCACCAGGAGCTTCACCAGCAGGTACTGGCTGGCGTTGGTGTCCTGGTATTCGTCCACCAGCAGGTAGCGGATGCGGTTCTGCCATTTCTCCAGGATGTCCGGGTGCTCCTGGAACAGCTTCACCGGCATCAGGATCAGGTCGTCGAAGTCCACCGCGTTGTACGCCTTGAGCGTGCGCTGGTAGTGCAGGTAGACGATGGCGGCGGTCTGTTCCTTGGGGCCCCGCGATTCGGCCAGGGCCTGCTCGGGCAGGATCAGCTCGTTCTTCCAGCTGCCGATGTAGTTCTTGATCTCGTCGGCGCCGTCATCGCCGGCGTATTCCTTCTGCATGATGTCCGACAGCAGCGCCTTGATATCGCCCTCGTCGAAGATCGAGAAACCCGGCTTGTAGCCCAGCGCCGCGTATTCCTTGCGGATGATATTCATGCCCAGGTTGTGGAAGGTCGACACCGTCAGGCCGCGCGCCTCGGGGCCCTTGAGCAACGTGCCGACGCGCTCCTTCATCTCCCGCGCGGCCTTGTTGGTAAAGGTCATGGCGACGATATGGCGGGCCTGGATGCCGCAGTTCTGCACCAGGTGGGCGATCTTGCGGGTGATCACGCTGGTCTTGCCGGAGCCTGCGCCGGCGAGCACCAAAAGTGGGCCGCCGACATAGTTCACGGCTTCCTGCTGCCGGGGGTTCAGTCGGGACATTGCGTCTATTACCGGGGGAATGGGCGCGCATTTTAGCAGGCCCAGGAGTTTGTGCCGCGACCGTCTAGAACTGTGTGATGGCGCACGTACTGGCAGTAAGCCAGGCTTGGTTATTTCGCGTAATCCAGTACCCTGGTGCCACTTGTCGGTTTTTTGTCTCACGTGCAGGATGCGCGCTGACAACTCACGGACATGCATGATTAGACGCCGATTACGGCGCAGCAGCGCGGTTCGCCGCCGATTATCTTTGTGGCCTGGGGAGGTTGTTTGTCCGCGCTCGTCGAACCCTTGCGGTTGGTTCTGCTGGCTGAAACGCCAGAGTGGCCCGAGCTATTGCGCGAGTGCCTGAGCGCGTTAGGGAATGCGTTCCCGCTGATTACCGCCCCTTCCTGGGAGGCCGCCAGCAGCCTCTTCGACGACCATGGCAACGGCCTGTTGCTGACCACCATTGCCCGCCGCCCAGCCCCTGGGCGCTGCCCGCTGCCGACCATTCTGCTGCTCGATGAAGAGCCCCACGAGGCACCTGCCGGGGTCTGCGATTGGTTGGTGCGCGACCAATTGACGGTCGATGTGCTGCGCCGTTGCCTGCGTTATGTACGCGAGCAAGGCAACCTGAAAGAAACCCTGCACCGGCTCGCCGAGCAGGATGCGTTGACCGGCATCGCCAATCGCCAGGGCTTCCAGACCCTGCTCGCCGCGCGCCTGGCCGAATGCGAGGGGCGCGGTCTGACCCTTGGCCACCTCGATCTGGACAATTTCCGCCACGCCAACGATGCCCTCGGTTACCAGGCCGGCGACCGCCTGATTATGCAGGTGGTGGCGCGGCTCAAGGCGCAGTTGCAGGCCGGCGATCAGGTCGCTCGGCTGGGCAGTGACGAATTTGCCCTGTTGCTGGATACCCGGCGCGATGCGCGGCGTGCCGAGCGCTTGGCCGAACGCATCACCGAAGCCCTGGGCGAGCCTTATTGGATCGATGGCGAGAGCCTGTTGATCGGCTGCAGCCTGGGCCTGGCGCATGCCCGGGCCAACAACGGCGGCGCCGATCCGCTGATGTGGCACGCGCACATCGCCATGCAACAGGCCAAGAGCCAGCAGGGCTGCACCTTTCATGTGTATGACGAGCGCCTCAATCGCAATGCGCGCAGCCAGGCCGACCTGGAAGGCGAGTTGCGCCGTGCGCTACGCCGCGACGAGTTGGAACTGCATTACCAACCGCGGCTGTGCCTGAAGAGCGGGCGTATCGTCGGCCTGGAAGCGTTGGTGCGCTGGAACCATGCCGAGCGCGGCCTGCTGGCGCCGAACGAGTTCGTGCCGCTGGCCGAGGAAAGCGGGCTGATCGTGCCGCTCGGTTACTGGGTGATTTCCCGCGCCCTGCGCGATATGCAGTGGCTGCGCGGACGCGGCCTGCCGGCGCTGCACATGGCGATCAACCTGTCGTTCCGCCAGTTCCAGGACAGCCAGCTGCTGCCCACGCTCAGCCGCTTGATCGAAGAGCGTGGGGTGGATGCGCAGTGGCTGGAGTTCGAGCTGACCGAGACCGCGGTGATGCGCCGCAGCGATCAGGTGCAGCAGACCATGTTGGCGCTGGGCAAGCTGGGCGTGCGCTTCTCCCTGGATGACTTTGGCACGGGCTTCTCCTCCTTCGTGCACCTCAACAGCCTGCCGATCACCCTGCTGAAGATCGACAAGAGCTTTGTCGGCGGCATGGGCGAGCGTCCGGAGAACCGCCAATTGGTGCGCGCGATGATCAACCTGGCGCATAACCTCGACCTGGAAGTGGTCGCCGAAGGCGTGGAAAACGCCGAACAGCTGGCGCTGTTGCGCCAATTCGGCTGCGATCAGGTGCAGGGTTACCTGATCAGCAAGGCGATCCCGCTGGCGGAGTTGGCGCGCTTTCTGGTGTTCGGCATGCGCCAGCCGCTGCTGGGCTTGCTCAATCCCTGACTAACCAGACGTCGGCTGGGTCGCGGCGCGCCGCGACGAAGCCGACAGGCATAACCGCTCAACAACGCAATTTTCCCGCCTTATCCTGGTGTTCAGCCCACCTCCGCGGCCGCTCCAACTATGCCAAACACGCGCGTTTGGTTGCGGGTGCCGGGCGCAGCAGGCGCGCAGTTTTCCATTCGAAGCCCAGGGTCAGGCCCAGTGCCGCACAGGCCAATCCACCGGCCAGCCCCCACCACACGCCCTCGGCGCCCCAGCCGAGCGGGAAGGCCAGCAGCCAGGCCAGGGGAGCGCCGATCAGCCAGTAACAACCGAGGCCGACGAAGAAGGTGGTCTTGGCATCCTTCAGGCCGCGAATCGCGCCCATGGCGATGGTCTGGATGCCGTCGAACAGCTCGAACCAGGCGGCAATCGCCAGCAGGCTGACGGCCAGCGCGGCGATTTCGGCGAAGGCCGGGTCGTGGTGGTCGAGAAACAAGCCGACCACCGCTTCCGGCGCCAGCCAGAACAGCGTGGCGAAACCCAGCATGCAGGCCGCGCCGATAGCGATGCCCAGACGCCCGGCGCGGCGCGCGTCGAGCAGCCGGCCGGCGCCGAAGTGCTGACCGATGCGGAAGGTCACCGCGTAGGACAACCCCACCGGCACCATAAAGGCCACGTACACCGACATGATCGCGATCTGGTGGGCAGCCAGTTGCATGCTGCCGAGCGCGCCCATGCACAGCGCGGCAAAGGCGAATAAACCGGACTCCACCGCATAGGTGCCGCCAATCGGCAGGCCCAGGCGCAGCAGCTCTTGCAGTTCAACCCACTGCGGGCGCAGCAGATTGCGCTGCAACGGGTAGCCGGCGTAGGCGCTGTGGCGCAGCACATGCCAGGCCAGCAGCAGGGCCATGACATTCATCACCGCCGCAGTGACCAAGCCGATGCCGGCCAGGCCGAGCGTCGGCAGGCCGAACCAGCCCTTGATCAGCACATAGTTGAGGACGAAGTTGGCCAGGGCGCCGCCGATACTGATGGCCATGACCGGGCCGGGGCGGCCGATGGCGCTGGTGAAGCCGCGCAGCGCCATAAACGTCATATAACCGGGCAGGGCGAAGATCAGGGTGGCGAGAAACTGCATGGCGCCGGTGACGCTTTCCGGCGCCTGGCCGAAGTACAGCAGCACCGGCTCAAGGTGCCACAGGGCCAATCCCGCCAGCAGCGCCAGCGCCCAGCCCAGCCACAGGCCGTTCTGGGTCAGACGGGTGACGCCGGCGGCATCGCCGGCCCCGTAGCGGATGGCCACCAGATTGCCGACGGCGGCGATCACCCCGACACAGAAGATCGAGACGAAGGAGTAGCTGGCCGCGCCCAGGCCGCCGCCGGCCAGCGCGGCCGGGCCGAGCAGGCCCATCATCACGGTGTCGGTGAAGACCATCACCACATGCGCCAGTTGCGCCGCAATCAGCGGGCCGGCGAGGCGCAGAATGGCTTGGAATTCGTCGCGTAGAGCGTGTGGCATGATGAGTATGGCTCAATAAGAAGACTTGCTCTGATTTGCCGAGCGAGCAGAGAATGCCGCTATTCTCAGGAGTCTGTAGTGCCGGCACAAAGGGAAAAAAACGATGCTAATCATGATTAATACTCATGGATAAGCGCTTATGAACCGGCGCCTGCCCCCGCTCTATGCCCTGCGTGCTTTCGAGGCGGCTGCCCGGCACTGTTCCTTCACCCGCGCGGCGGAAGAGTTGGCGATCACCCAAAGCGCGGTCAGCCGCCATGTGCGCACCCTGGAAGAGCACTTCGCCTGTCGCCTGTTCGAGCGGCGCGGCCGCAGCCTGCTGCTGACCGAGCCGGCGCGCATGCTGCTGCCTGGCCTGCGCGATGGTTTCGAGGCGTTGGAGCGGGCCTGCACCACCCTGCGCGTCGACGATGCGATCCTGCGCCTGAAGGCGCCCTCGACCCTGACCATGCGTTGGTTGCTGGCACGGCTGTCGCGCTTTCGTCTGCAAAACAGCGACATCGAGGTGCAACTGACCAGCGCCTGGATGGACGTGGACAAGGTGGACTTCCAGCATGAGCCGTTCGACTGCGCGGTGTTGCTCAGCAACGGCGGCTTCAGTGACGAGTGGGAAAGCGCGCTGCTGTTCGCCGAGTGGCTGATCCCGGTGTGCGCGCCGCAAGCGGCGAGTGTCGGCACATGGGACTTGGTGCGCTTGCAAGGCGCCGAATTGCTGCATCCCACCCCGGATCGTCGCGACTGGCGGCAGTGGTTGCAGGCGATGGGCCTGGCCGAGCAGGTGCCGCTCAAGGGTGGCCAGGTATTCGATACCCTGGAGCTGGGCATGGTCGCGGCCGCGCGTGGCTATGGCGTGTCGATCGGCGACCTGGTGATGGTCGCCGAGGACGTCGCCCAGGGTCGCCTCGGCCTGCCGTGGCCCTGCGCGGTGCCCAGCGGTTGCAGTTACTACCTGGTCTGGCCCAAGGCGCGGCGCGGGCAGGAGCGCTACCAGCGGCTGCGCGATTACCTGGTCGAGGACATGACGAAGATGCACCTGCCCGAGGTGGAGCGGCGCACACCGCAGTGATGCGCTCAGCGCTGGCGCAGTCGTTCCAGGTTATGCCGCAGGCTGGCGGCGGACAGCTCGCCCATGTGGCTGTGGGACTGGCGGCCCGCGGCGTCGTAGAACAGCGTGGTCGGCAGGCCGAAGGAACCGGTCGCCGCGCCCACCCGGTTGCCGCTATCGAGCAGCACACCCTCCAGTTGCAAGGCGCTTTCGCCGAGGAAGCGCCGTACCGTCGCGGCATCCTCGCCCGAGTTGACGAAAACAAAGCGCACCTGTGGCTCGGCACGCTGGGCGGCGGCCAGCACGGGCATCTCGCGGCGGCATGGCGGACACCAGGTGGCCCAGATATTCACCACCAGCGGGCGCCCGTCGAGGCTGTCCAGCTGCACCGCATGACCACTCATATCGACCAGACTCAGCGCCGGCAGGCGGCTGCCGTGCTCCAGCGCGGCGAGCAGTGCCCGGCCGCCGCCCCAGAGCACGCCACCGACCAGCACCGCGATGCCCAGCGGCCGACGCAGGGCGGGGCGGCGCCAGGCGTAGGTCAGGCCGATGATTACGGCGGCGAGTAGGCCGGGCCAGAGCAGGAAACCGCCATCGCGGATGTCCACGGCCTGCCACGGCGTGGCGCTGTACTCCTCGGCGTAGCGCACGACGAAGCCCAGGCGCGCTGCCAGCACGCCAGCGCCGAACATGGCGAACAGCGCCGCCTCTGGATTGGCCTGGCGCTTGCGGCCGAGCCACCAGCCGCACAGCAGCGCGGTGCACAACGCCAGGTAGACCAGGGCATGGGCCATGGGAATGGCCGCGGGGCCGAGGGGCAGGCTGCTCAAGGGCCGCTCCTGTTCAGCGCACGACGTGGAGGAAGTGCATGTGCTTTTCGTATTGGTCGAGCATGTCGCCGATCACCTCGTCGCGGTTCCAGCCCATCACGTCGTAGTCCTGGCCGCCTTCGAGCAGGTAGACCTCGGCGCGGAAGTACTTGCGCGCGTCCTGACTGGCGTCGCCGGTGTCGCGGAAGGCGAAGCTCGGCTGAACGAAGGCGCGTGGGCGGACCTCGTAGAGGAAGTCGATCTCCGCGCCGTGGGCCACGTTAAGCCGGCAGCGGCCATCCTCGCCGATGTCCACGTTCACCGCATAACCCTCCTTGCGCAGCTCCTCGGCCACCGACTCGCAGGCCGGTTGTACCGTATCACTGATAAACCGGGTGACATGCGCGCGCCGCGGGAACATCACCATGTTGCGCAGGCGGCGCTGCCAACCGCCCTGTTGGCGGCTCGCCGGGCGCGAGCTGCTCAGGGCCTGGTAGCGGATGCCGCGTTTGGTGGCGTCCAGGCGCAGGGCCTTGAGCAGACCCCACATCGAGGCCAGCAGGACAATCGAGAAGGGCAGGGCGCTGGCGATGGTGGCCGTCTGCAAGGCCTTGAGGCCATCGGCCAGCAGCAGCGCGATGGCCACCACGCCGATCAGGATCGACCAGAACAGGCGCTGCCACAGCGGCGTCACTTCCCGTCCACCGGAGGCCAGCATGTCCACCACCAAGGCGCCGGAGTCGGCCGAGGTGACGAAGAACACCACCACCATGCTCACTGCGATCAGCGACAGCAGGCTGGAGAACGGAAATTGTTCGAGGAAGGCGAACAGCGCCAGCGAGCTGTCTTGCGTGACCGTGTCGGCGAGACTGGTGAGGCCGTCGTTGAGCACCATATGAATGGCGGTATCGCCGAACACGGTCATCCACAGCAGGGTGAAGGCGGCGGGGACGAACAGCACGCCGCAGACGAACTCGCGAATCGTCCGGCCGCGCGAAATGCGCGCGATGAACAGGCCGACGAACGGCGACCAGGACAACCACCAGCCCCAGTACAGCAGGGTCCAGCCGCCGATCCAGTCGGTCGGCTCATAGGCGTAGAGGTTGAAGGTCTTGTTGACGATCTCCGAGAGGTAGGCTCCGGTGTTCTGCACATAGGTTTGCAGCAGGAACACCGTCGGCCCCATCACCAACACGAACACCAGCAGGATCACCGCCAGACTCAGGTTGATCTCCGAGAGAATACGAATGCCTTTGTTCAAGCCGCTGGCCACCGACAGCGTGGCCAGGGTGCAGATCACCGCAATCAGGCCGACCTGCACCGGCGCGCTGACCGGCAGGCCAAACAGGTGGTTGAAGCCGCTGTTGATCTGCAATACCCCGTAACCGAGCGAGGTGGCGACGCCGAACACCGTGCCGAGAATGGCGAAGATGTCCACGGCATGGCCGATAGGGCCGTAGATGCGCTCGCCGATCAACGGGTAGAGCGCCGAGCGCAGGGTCAGCGGCAGGTCATGGCGGAAGCAGAAAAACGCCAGGATCAGCGCGACGATGGCGTAGATCGCCCAGGCGTGCAGGCCCCAGTGGAAAAAGGTCAGCTTCATCGCCTCCTTCGCCGCCTGCACCGTATTGGGTTCGCCCACCGGTGGTGCGGTGAAGTGCATCAGCGGCTCGGCGACGCCGAAGAACATCAGGCCGATGCCCATCCCGGCCGAGAACAGCATGGCGAACCAGGTCAGGTTGCGGTATTCGGGCTGGCTGTGGTCGGGGCCGAGCTTGAGATCGCCGTAACGGCTGACGGCGAGAAACACCACGGTGATCAGGATCAGCGCCACGGTGAGCACGTAGAACCAACTGGCATTCACTGTGATCCAGCTTTGCAACTGGCTGAAGATGCTTTGCGCCTGGTCTTGGCAGAGCACGCTGAACAGCACCAGGGCGATGATCAGCACGGCCGAACCGTAAAAAACTGGGGGATTGAAGGTGGGGGATGTGGGGGACGAAGACGGCAACTTATGGGTCTCCATTGCTAGCTCTCCATATAACCGGATAGGCCGCCAAATGGCGCGAGGCGGCGAATACTAGCATATGCGATAGTTTTTTGCTTCATTGGGTGTTTGTTCAATAGCCTTGCTGCATTGAATGCGCATCGCCAGAGCCTCAGGTTTGCGGGTTACCGCGGTACTGCAGCGCCTCGGCCAAATGGCTGCGGGCGATCTGTTCAGCCTGTTCGAGATCGGCCAGGGTGCGCGCCACCTTGAGTACCCGGTGTGCGGCGCGCAGGGATAAACCCAGGCGTTCGCAGGCGCTTTCCAGCCAGTGCTGGTCGGCGCTGTGCAAGGCGCAGTGTTGGCGCAAACCCGGCAGGTCGAGAAAGGCATTGGCCACGCCCTGGCGCTGCACCTGGCGTTGCCGGGCGCTGGCCACCCGTGCGGCGCTGGTCGCGGTATCGTCGCCCGCGCTGGCGGGCACATGCAGGGCCGTGGTTTCGCGGGCCACGGTGACGTGCAGATCGATGCGGTCGAGTAGCGGGCCGGAAAGCTTGCCGCGGTAGCGCTGGATCTGTTCCGCAGTGCAGCGGCAGCGCCCGCTGGGGTCGCCGAGAAAGCCGCAGGGGCAGGGGTTCATGGCCGCCACCAGTTGAAAGCGCGCGGGGAAACGCACCTTGTCGCGGGCTCGGGCAATTACAATCTGCCCGCTTTCCAGCGGCTCGCGTAAAACCTCGAGGACCTTGCGGTCGAATTCGGGAAGCTCATCCAGAAATAAAACGCCCTGGTGCGCCAGGGTGATTTCGCCGGGTTGCGGGCGACTCCCGCCACCGACCAGCGCCGGCCCGGAGGCACTGTGATGCGGATTTCGAAAAGGCCGGTGCGGCCAGGCATCCAGTGGCGTGTGGCTGGCCACCGAATGAATCGCCGCGACTTCCAGGGCTTCCTGCTCGTTGAGTGGCGGCAGCAAGCCGGGCAGGCGGCTGGCCAGCAAGGTTTTGCCGGTGCCGGGCGGCCCGCTGAACAGCAGGTTGTGTGAGCCCGCCGCGGCTACCAGCAGCGCACGTTTGGCGGCGACTTGTCCTTGCACCTCGGCGAGGTCCGGGTAGGGCAGGGTCTGGCGCAACAAACCGTGGGCCTGATAGGGCGCGATGGGGGTGTGGCCGTTGAAGTGCGCCGCCACTTCGAGCAAGTGCTCGACGGCGATCACCACCAGCCCCGAGGCCAGGCTGGCTTCCTCGGCGTTGGCGCGGGGCACCACTAAGGTGCGTCCGGCGGCGCGTGCGGCCAGCGCCGCAGGCAACACGCCCTGCACGGGGCGCACGGCGCCGGACAATGCCAGTTCGCCCAGGCATTCGACCTGCTCCAGGGCGCTGGCCGGCACCTGGCCACTGGCGGCGAGAATCCCCAGGGCAATGGCCAAATCGAAGCGCCCGCCGTCTTTGGGCAGGTCGGCCGGAGCCAGGTTCAGGGTGATCCGCCGTGGCGGAAAGTCGAAGGCGCAATTGAGGATCGCGCTGCGCACGCGATCCTTGCTCTCTTTCACGGCGGTTTCGGGCAGGCCGACCAGTGCCAGCGACGGCAAACCGTTGGCCAGGTGCGCCTCGACGGTGACGGCGGGCGCTTCGACGCCGACTTGGGCGCGGCTGTGGACTATGGCCAGGGACATCGATCACTCCTTGATCGTCTGCCGGCCGAGCGGGTTACTCGGTGGGCGGCGTGGGCGGCTGCGAACTGCGGGCTTCCATCTCGGCGACCTTGGCTTCCAGTGCCTCCAAACGGGCACGGGTGCGGGCAAGTACGGTCATCTGGCTGTCGAATTCTTCTCGGCTGACCAGGTCGAGCTTGCTGAAACCGCTTTGCAGCAGGGCTTTGAACTGCGTTTCAAATTCACTGCGCGGCAGCGGCGCATCGCCGTTGAACAGGCGCGAGGCGTGGGCGCTGAGCGCGTCGAGGAGGGCTTTGGGCGGCAACATGACGGGGTTCCAAGAACAGACGGGGCGCAGTGTAGCACGCGACTTTATCCGGCAGCCGTTGCGGCAGGGGTGCACGGTTTTCGCGCACGGGTGGTTGGGCTTGTGCACTGTTGTCGTGCGTCGCGTGCCCAGCAAACCCCCGGCTGGACTGGCGTATAGCCAGTAACTGCATGAAAAAGAGTGCTTTTCGGTGAGCTGGCAAGCTTTCTGCTTAGTCGCTTGTGACGCATGCACCGATGCAGTTCCGGTGCATCAGGCGAAGCGGGGGAGTGTTTCGTCAGGAGCGGTTGGTGGGTATCGGGGCGACCGAGTTAGGGCATCCGATGCATTACAAAAGCCAGACACTGCGCTTAGACTTGAATTGGGTTCGTAATTCCTGGGGCAAGTCCACCTTACACGGGAGAAAGTTACATGAAGCTAGTTACTGCCATCATCAAGCCGTTCAAGCTGGACGACGTCCGTGAGTCACTGTCGGAGATCGGCGTGCAGGGCATCACCGTCACCGAAGTCAAAGGCTTCGGTCGGCAGAAAGGCCACACCGAGTTGTACCGCGGCGCCGAATACGTGGTCGATTTTTTGCCTAAGGTGAAGATCGACGTAGCTATCGCGGACGATCAACTGGATCGCGTGATCGAGGCCATCACCAAGGCAGCCAACACCGGCAAGATCGGCGACGGCAAGATTTTCGTCGTCAACCTGGAACAGGCCATCCGCATCCGTACCGGCGAAACCGATACCGACGCGATCTAAGCCTCCGAACCCCACGCCCCAGGAGTTAAACCATGACTCTGCGAAAGATCGCAGGGCTAGGAGCCCTTTTGTCCCTCGTTTCGCCAGGCTTGGCCATGGCTGACGAGGTTGTGTTGAACAGCGGCGACACCGCCTGGATGCTCACCGCCACGGCGTTGGTGCTGTTTATGACCATTCCCGGTCTGGCGTTGTTCTACGGCGGCATGGTCCGTTCGAAGAACATCCTCTCGGTAATGATGCAGTGCTTCGCCATCACCTGCCTGATGAGCATCCTGTGGATGGTCTATGGCTACAGCCTGGCATTCGATACAACGGGCATGGAAGCCGGGGTGCTCAACTTCAGCTCCTTCGTCGGTGGTCTCGATCGCGCCTTTCTCAGTGGTTTGACGCCTGAAAGCCTGACCGCGGCCTTCCCGGAAAGCGTGTTCATCGTCTTCCAGATGACCTTCGCGATCATCACTCCCGCGTTGATCGTCGGCGCGTTTGCCGAGCGTATGAAGTTCTCCGCCATGCTGATCTTCATGGCCGTGTGGTTCACCCTGGTTTACGCGCCCATTGCGCACATGGTGTGGAGCGGCGACGGCGGCCTGATGTGGGACTGGGGCGTACTGGACTTTGCCGGTGGCACCGTGGTGCACATCAACGCCGGTGTTGCCGGTCTGGTGGCCTGCCTGGTGTTGGGCAAGCGCAAAGGCTTCCCGACCACCGCCATGGCGCCGCACAACCTGGGTCTGACCCTGGTGGGTGCCGCGATGCTCTGGGTCGGCTGGTTCGGCTTCAACGCCGGTTCCGCGGTTGCCGCCAACGGTACTGCGGGCATGGCCATGCTGGTGACCCAGGTCGCTACCGCTGCCGCAGCGCTGGGCTGGATGTTCGCCGAGTGGATCACCCACGGTAAGCCGAGTGCGCTGGGGATTGCCTCGGGCGTGGTTGCCGGTCTGGTGGCCATTACCCCGGCGGCCGGTACGGTCGGTCCGGTCGGTGCGCTGATCATCGGTCTGGCGGCAGGCGTGATCTGCTTCCTCTGCGCCACTAGCTTGAAGCGCAAGCTGGGCTATGACGACTCCCTGGACGCCTTCGGCGTGCACGGTATCGGCGGCATCGTCGGCGCCCTGCTGACCGGCGTGTTCGCCGCGCCGGCTCTGGGTGGCTTCGGCACCGTGGAAGACATCCCGCTGCAAGTCTGGATTCAATTCAAGGGCGTGCTGTTCACCGTGGTCTACACCGCCATCGTCACTTTCGCGATTCTCAAAGTGCTCGATCTGGTGATGGGCCTGCGTGTCACCGAAGAGGAAGAGACCGTCGGTCTCGATCTCGCCCAGCACAACGAGCGCGGCTACAACCTGTAAGCACACGGAGTGCGCCCGGAGCCAACCCGGGCGCCTTAACCGAACAGCGCTATAAAAGCGCGACGGCAAGAGGTGAATCATGGACAACACAGCATTGACTGCATTGCAGTATGGCTTCGATACCTTCTACTTTCTGATTTGCGGTGCCCTGGTGATGTGGATGGCGGCGGGTTTTGCCATGCTCGAATCCGGCTTGGTGCGCGCAAAGAACACCACGGAAATCCTCACCAAGAACATCGCGCTGTATGCGGTGGCCAGCATCATGTACCTGGTGATCGGTTACCACATCATGTACTCCAGCCCGGAAGGCGGCATCCTGCCAAGCCTGGGTTTCCTGATCGGTGACGAGAACAGCGTCGAGTCGGTACTTGCCGGCGGCGACGATGCCCCTTACTACTCGGCACGCTCCGACTTCTTCTTCCAGGTGGTGTTCGCCGCGACCTGTATGTCGATCGTTTCCGGTGCGGTGGCCGAGCGCATGAAGCTGTGGGCGTTTCTCGCCTTTGCCGTGGTCATGACCGGTTTCATCTACCCGGTTCAAGGCTTCTGGAAGTGGGGTTCGGGCTTCCTCAACGAGGCCGGTTTCCTTGATTTCGCCGGTTCCGGCGTGGTCCACATGGCCGGTGCTAGCGCTGCTCTGGCCGGTGTGTTGCTGCTCGGTGCGCGTAAAGGCAAGTACGGCGCCAACGGTCAGGTCAACGCCATTCCTGGCGCCAACCTGCCGATGGCGGCCCTGGGTACTTTCATCCTGTGGATGGGCTGGTTCGGCTTCAACGGTGGTTCGCAGTTGAAGATGAGCACCATCGAAGACGCCAACGCCGTCGCTCAGGTGTTCGTCAACACCAACATGTCGGCTGCCGGCGGCTTGATCGCGGCGCTGATCGTGGCGCGCATCCTGTTCGGTAAAGCCGACCTGACCATGGCGCTCAACGGTGCTTTGGCCGGTCTGGTGGCGATTACCGCCGAACCGCTGACGCCGAGTGCGCTGCAGGCCACCCTGATCGGTGGCGTGGGTGGCGTGCTGGTGGTGTTCTCGATTCTGGGTCTGGACAAGCTGAAACTCGACGACCCGGTCGGTGCCATTTCCGTACACGGTGTAGTCGGCATCTGGGGCCTGTTGGCGGTGTGCCTGACCAACGGCGATTCGAGCCTGGGTGCCCAGTTGCTGGGTATCGGCGCGATCTTCACGTGGGTCTTCGTCTGCAGCCTGATCGTCTGGTCCATCATCAAGTTGGTGATCGGCCTGCGGGTCACCGAGGAAGAAGAGTACGAAGGCGTGGACATCGCCGAGTGCGGCATGGAAGCCTATCCGGAATTCACTAAAAACTGATTCCCGGCGATTTAAAGCGAGGGCGCCTAAGGGCGCCCTTTGTTTTTTCTGACAGCGCGCTAGAATGCGCGCCGTGAGCACATTTACCGGAGCGGACTGTGTGCGTCCGGGCCGGCGCAGGGAATGGCTGGCGACGCTGCCAGGTAAGGTCATTTGAATTTTTTCCAGCGGCATACGAAAGCGTGCGCAGCTGGGCTATAACTAACCTGCTTTTCGCAAGTCATGAGGTTGAACATGAGCGACGAAGAACTGGAACAAGACGAGCTGGAAGGTTCCGACGAAGACGAGGGTGAGGAGCTGGCTGCCGCCGATGATGGTGACAGCGGCGACGACGGCGACGATGAAGTCGTGGTTACCGGCAAGAGCAAAGCCAAGGCCAAGGCGGCGGTCGATGTCGACGATTTGCCGAGCATTGAGGCCAAGCAGAAGGAGCGCGATGCTCTGGCTCGTGCCATGGAAGAGTTTCTCGCGCGCGGTGGCAAGGTGCAGGAGGTCGAGCCCAATGTGGTGTCCGACCCACCGAAGAAGCCGGACAGCAAATACGGCAGCCGCCCTATTTAAGCGCCCCTATGCAGACGAAAAACCCGCCCGTTGGCGGGTTTTTTTAGCGCCATCACAACCGTGTGTTGCATACGGTTGGGAGCGTGGCTGCCGACCGATGCTCTGGCGCATATCCGCTAGGTTGGCGTTGGGCGGAGCGAAGCCCAGCATCAGGTGCCTTGGGCGTCGTCGCAATGCTCTTGCACCATGCAATTGGCACAGCGCCGTTGCGTGCGCCAGGTGCTGTGGGTTGCCGTGGTTACGCCCAGCTCTTCAGCAGCGCCGGCAATTCGGCCAGGCTGCGGATCTCGGCCTGCGGCTGCGTGGTGGCCTCCCAGGGTTTACCCTGAGGGTTGAACCAGATCGCGCGCAACCCCGCCGCTTGCGCCCCGGCGATGTCGTCACTGGGGTGATCGCCGATATGCACGGCATGCTCGGCGGCGACGCCGGCGCGCTTGAGCGCCTCCTGAAACGGTTTGGGATCGGGTTTGCCGACCCCCAGTTCTTCCGCGCAGAGGGCGAACTGGAAATAGTCGGCCAGGCCCAGGCGGCGTACGTCGGCGTTGCCGTTGGTGATTACTCCGAGTTGATAGCGGTTGGCCAGGGCTTCCAGGGTCGGATGCACCTCGGCGAACAGCGCGACCTGGTGGCGCGCGGCAAGGAACACCTGAAAACCGCCCTCGGCCAGTGCCACGGCCTCGCCCCGCGCGTAGCCAGCGCCTTCCAGGGCATGGAAGAGGATGCGCCGGCGCAGTTCGCTAAGGCGGTGCTTGAGTGCCGGCTCGGCGTGCAGCAGGTGGGCGCGGATCTCCCACAGGTGTTCGACCGGTACCGCGCCCAGGCGTGGCGCGTGCATCGCTAGCCAGTTGCGCAGCGCCGCTTCGGCGTCCTGCATCACCGGCGTCACGTCCCACAAGGTGTCGTCGAGGTCGAAGGTGATCAGCTGAATACTCATTCGGTACTGCCTTTGCGTTTGGCCCGTGGGTGGGTGCTGTCATACACCGTGGCCAGGTGCTGGAAATCCAGGTGGGTGTAGACCTGGGTGGTGGCGATGTCGGCATGCCCGAGCAGCTCCTGCACCGCGCGCAGGTCTTGGGAGGACTCCAGCATATGACTGGCGAAGGAATGGCGCAGCATATGTGGGTGCAGGTGCTGGCCCAGTTCGCGCACGCCGGCCTGGCGCACGCGCAACTGTACCGCACGCGGACCGAGACGCCGTCCCTGTTGGCTGATAAACACCGCGCCATCGCTCGGCCTGGCCAGCGCGCGCAGCGGCAACCACTGTTCCAGGGCCTGACGGGCCATGCGCCCGACGGGCAACTCGCGGGTCTTGCTACCTTTACCGAGTACCCGCACCAGGCCGGCCGAGAGGTCGAGGCCATCGAGGTTCAGCCCGACCAGTTCGGAGAGGCGCAAGCCGGAGGAGTAGAACAGCTCCAGCATGGCCTGGTCGCGGCGGGCGATAAAGTCGTCCTCCACCGCGCCGTCGAGCAGTTGCGCGGTGCGGTCGGCATCCAGGGTTTTCGGCAGGCGCCGCTCGCCCTTGGGTGGGGTCAGGCCGCTGGCGGGGTCAGCCTGGCAGTGGCCTTCGCGGATCAGGTAGCGGTACAGGCCGCGGGTGGCCGAGAGCAGGCGCGCCAGGCTGCGGCTGGACTGCCCCTCCAGGTTCAGGCGGGCGACCAGCCGGCGCAAGCGCGCGGTATCCAGCGCCGACCACGTGCCGAGCTGTTCGCGCTCGCAGTAGGCCAGCAGCTTGCCGAGGTCGCTACTATAGCCGTCGAGCGTATGCAGGGAGACTTGACGCTCGCTACGCAGGTGTTCGAGGTAGGCGTCCAGGAGGTCTTGCATGGAAGCTCCCTGCGGGTGCACGTAGGATGGGCTCTGCGGCGCAGATTGCAGACACTAAGCAATATTGGCGCGGCGCGTAACCCATCGGCAAGCTATCGGGCAGCGATGGGTATCGCTTTGCTCAAGTGTGCAACGGTTCTAACGCACCGAGCGCAGCGGGGTGGCGAAGCGCGGCAGGACGCGGGCCAGCACTTCGGCGATATAGCCGAGAAACAGGGTGCCCAGAGAGCTTTTGTAGTGCTGCGGATCGGCGCTGCCAATCGCCAGTACGCCATGCAGACCTTGGTATGAGAGGGCCACCACGGCGGCCGAGCCAACTTGCGCGCCTTCGCTTTCGCCGAACAGGAAGGTCAGCTCGTGGCTGCGCAGCACGCCACAGATGGTCTTGCCCCCAGCCAGCAGGCCGCCGACAGCCTGGTGGGCTTCCGCGCTGCTGACCGAGCGGCCGACCGGCAGCGGGGTTTCGCTGAACAGGATCAGGCTGACGAAGGGCACCTGGAACTCGCGGCGCAGGCTGTCTTCAACGCAGCTGACCACTTCTTCCAGGCTGCTGGCATCGAGCAGGTCGAGCACCAGGCGGCGGGTCTTGTCGAACAGGCGGTCGTTGTCGCGCGCCACATCCATCAGCTGCGAGAGGCGATGGCGCATCTCGATATTGCGCTCGCGCAACAGCTTCACCTGGCGTTCGACCAGCGATACGGTGTCGCCGCGCTGGTGCGGGATGCGCAGTTCGGGAATCAGCTCGTCGTGGTCGATGAAGAATTCCGGGTGCAGCCGCAGGTAAGCCGCAACCGTGGCCGAGTCGAGTGTCTTGGGCGAATCCTGCTGGTCAGTCATAGGCGAACCTGTCCTTCGTACACGCGTACCGCGGGCCCGGTCATCATAACGGGCTGGCCTGGGCCTGCCCATTCGATGGATAACTTGCCGCCCGGCAGCTCGAGCTGCACCGGCGAATCCATCCAGCCCTGGCTGATCGCCGCCACGGCCGCCGCGCAGGCGCCGGTGCCGCAGGCCTGGGTTTCGCCCGCGCCGCGTTCCCAGACGCGCAATTTGCCGCGCTGGCGGTCGACGATTTGCAGGAAGCCAACGTTGACCCGTTGTGGGAAGCGCGGGTGGTGTTCGAGCAGCGGGCCGAGGGTGCGCACGGGGGCGTTGTCGACGCTGTCGACGCGCAACACGGCATGCGGGTTGCCCATCGACACGGCGGCCAACTCGACCGTTTGCCCGTCGACTGCAACGCTGTAGCTGAGCGCCTGCTGGTCGGCTTGGAACGGGATATCCGCGGGCACCAGGCGCGGCGCGCCCATGTTCACGCTGATCTGCCCATCGGCGCGCACGTCCAGCTCGATGATGCCGCCCTTGGTTTCCACACGGATCTGCTTTTTCACCGTCAGGCGCTTGTCCAGCACGAAGCGGGCGAAGCAGCGCGCACCGTTGCCGCACTGCTCCACTTCCGAGCCATCGGCGTTGAAGATGCGGTAGCGAAAGTCGACGTCCGGGTTGCTCGGCGGTTCGACCAGCAACAGCTGATCGAAGCCGACACCGGTGTGGCGGTCGCCCCACTGCTTGGCGTTTTTCGGCTGGATGTGCGCGTGCTGGCTGACCAGGTCAAGGACCATGAAGTCGTTGCCGAGGCCGTGCATTTTGGTAAAGCGCAATAGCATCGGCGTTACTCCGGCAGGCGGCTTTCGCCCGCAAAGAGTTCGCTGAGCGTCTCGCGGCGACGCACTTCGAAGGCCTGCTCGCCATCCACCATCACCTCGGCGGCGCGGCCACGGGTGTTGTAGTTGGAACTCATGACAAAGCCGTAGGCGCCGGCCGAGCGCACGGCCAGCAAGTCGCCTTCGGCCAGGGCCAGGTCGCGGTCCTTGGCGAGGAAGTCGCCGGTCTCGCAGATCGGCCCGACGATGTCGTACGGGCGGCTGGCGCCGTCGCGCGGCTGCACCGCCACCACGTCCATCCAGGCTTGGTACAGCGCCGGGCGGATCAGGTCGTTCATCGCCGCATCGACAATGGCGAAGTCCTTGTGTTCGGTGTGCTTGAGGTATTCCACCTGAGTCAGCAGCACGCCGGCGTTGGCGACGATCGAGCGGCCCGGCTCGAATACCAGGGCCAGGTCGCGGCCGGCCAGGCGTTCGCGCACCGCTTGGATGTAATCGCCGGCCAAAGGGGGGTGCTCGTCGCGGTACTGCACGCCGAGGCCGCCGCCGAGGTCCAGGTGCTTGAGACGGATGCCGCGCTCGGCCAGGCGATCGATCAGCCCCAGCAGCCGCTCCAGCGCGTCGAGGAACGGCGGCAAGGTGGTCAGCTGCGAGCCGATATGGCAATCGACACCGACCACCTCCAGGTTGCTCAGCGCGGCCGCCCGGCTGTAGACCGTTTCGGCATCGGCGATGGCGATACCGAACTTGTTTTCCTTCAGCCCGGTGGAAATGTACGGGTGAGTACCGGCGTCGACGTCCGGGTTGACCCGCAGCGATACCGGCGCCTTGACGCCCAGTTCGGCGGCGACCAGTTGCAGGCGCTCCAGCTCATCGGTGGATTCGACGTTGAAGCAGTGCACGCCGATTTGCAGGGCGCGGCGCATGTCGTCGCGGCTCTTGCCGACGCCGGAAAAGACGATCTTGCCCGGCTCGCCGCCGGCTGCCAGCACGCGTTCCAGCTCGCCACGGGAAACGATGTCGAAGCCGGCACCGAGGCGCGCCAGGACATTCAACACGCCGATATTGGAGTTGGCTTTAACGGCGAAGCAGACCAGATGCGGCATGCCTTGCAGGGCATCGGCATAGGCGCGGTACTGCGCCTCGATGTGTGCACGCGAGTAGACGTAGGTCGGTGTACCGAAGCGTTGGGCGATGGCGGACAAGGCCACGCCTTCCGCGAACAGCGCGCCGTCGCGGTAGTTGAAGGCGTTCATAACCCGTCCTTATTCGGCTTGCGCGGGTGCGGAGGGGCTGTCTTCAGGCAGGTACAGCGGGCCTTTCTGGCCGCAACCCGCGAGCAGGGCGGTGACGGCGACGAGCGCGACAAGGGCAGTAAACAGCCGCTTCATGGCGAAATCCTTGTAATAAAGCATGATTGCGCCGGAGTATACCGACCGCCCGGCGCCTTGCCTATGCGCCAGGATTCCCGTCCGGCGGGGCTTTGCCCGTGCCTCGATGGGGTCAGCGAAAAGGAGTCTGGATGGATAACCCTGCACCACTCGCCAGTTCGGTTTCCGTTGCCTACCTGCAAGGGTTGCTGGATTACCTCGGGCGCCACGGCGTCGAACCGGCCGGTTTGCTTGCACGGGTCCAGCTGAGCGCGGACATCCTCGCGCAGCGTGACCAGCGCATCGCCGCCAGTACCTACCTGGAGTTGCTCGCTCAGGGTGTCAAACTGAGCGGCGACGACGCCCTTGGTCTGCATCTGGGCGAAGCGGTGCGTCCCGGTTATTACGGCGTGCTCGGCTACCTGATCATGAGTTGCGCGACCCTCGCCGACGCCCTGCATCGCCAGGCCCGCTATGCCGCGTTGGTCGGCAACCTCGGTCGCGTCGACCTGGCCGACGAGCCACCGCGCGCCGGCCTGGAACCGCAGGTGGCGCACAGCTGGCAGCCGTGGTTGCCGCAGCAGCAACGCCAGCTCAGCGAGGAAACCCTGGCCGGCTGGGTGACCTTTGGCCACTGGATCAGTGGCCTGGATATTCCGCCGACCGAGGTGCGCTTTCAGCACCCGGCACCGCCCGATACCCGTGAGCATCAGCGGATATTCCGCTGTCCGGTGCTGTTCGGCCAGGCCGATAACGCGCTGGTGTTCCCCAAGCGCCTGCTGGCCGCGCCGCTCGGCCAGGCCGATGTGCAGGTGCGGCTGATGCTCGACGCCTACGCCGATCGGCTGCTCAACGAAATCAAGCAAGGCCACAGCGTGCTCGATCGCGCGCGCCTGGAACTGGCGCGTCAGTTGCCGGAATCCGGTGCCGACCTGAGGCTGATCGCCGCGGCGTTGGCGCTCAGTCCGCGCACCTTGCAGCGGCGTTTGCGTGAAGCCGGGTTATCCTTTAACCACCTGGTGGACGAGACACGCCAGCAACTGGTGCTGCATTATCTGCGCGACCCGGCGCTGGAACTGGCGGAAATCGCCTTTCTCGTCGGCTTCAGCGAGCCTGGTTCGCTGGCCCGCGCGTTTCGTCGCTGGACTGGGCAAAGCCCCGGTGAATACCGCCGCCATCTGCTCGGCTAAATGCCTCTGGCGTTGGCCGAAGGTGGCGGTAAACCCGTGTCGGGCTGCTGATGTGCCCCGTTGTATACGGCCTTTTGGGGCTGGTGCTGGCGTTCACGGCAGCCGCACAACGCCTGATTCGACACTTTTTGATGCAGCTGAATTTTTTGAGGTTACCCGCAATGAGTTTGACCGAAGCCCGCTTTCACGATCTGGTCGATGCCACCCAGCAGGCGGTGGAAGACATTTTCGATGACAGCGACCTGGATCTCGATCTGGAAAATTCTGCTGGCGTGCTGACCGTGCGTTTCGAAAATGGCACCCAGTTGATTTTCAGCCGTCAGGAACCGCTGCGCCAACTCTGGCTGGCGGCGCGTTCCGGCGGCTTCCACTTCGATTACGATCAAGCCAGCGACCGCTGGATCTGCGACAGCAGCGACGAACAACTGGGCGAGATGCTTGCGCGCATCACCCTGGAACAGTCGGGCGCCGACCTTGAATTCGAAGAGCTCTGAGCGTGCCAATAGGCCTGGCGAGGTGGCCGATACGGTCGCCTCGCCGTGCCGCCGCGAGTGCTGCCTGGACGACCGGGATATGTGCCTGGGCTGCGGTCGGGTGCTGGCGGAAATCCTCGAATGGGGCACGGCCGACAGCCCGCGGCGGCGGATAATTTGTCACGACGCCCAGGCGCGCTTGCGGCAACCGCGGGGCTGACCAAGTGGTCTTGTTTATTTGAACGGCTGTGATACGGTCGGCCCAAGCTTCGCAAAACCCCGCTACCTAGAGCGGGGTTTTGCTTTTTTCGCGTCCAGCAAAGGAGACTCGCGTTCACCATGACCAGTACCCCGTCGATCACCATTACCCGCCTCGACTTGCAGCGTTTAGAGCGTTTGCTCGACAGCCTGGAAGACCTTGGCCCGGGCGCTATCGCCCTGCAAGCCGAGCTGGACCGTGCCGAAGTGGTCGGCCACGACGAGGTGCCGGCTGGCGTGGTGACCATGAATTCGCGGGTGCATTGCCGTGAGGAAAGCAGCGGCAAGGATTACCACCTGACCCTGGTATACCCGCAGGACGCCGGCGGCGACGGCAAGGTCTCGATCCTTGCGCCGGTCGGCAGCGCCTTGCTGGGCTTGAGCGTCGGCCAGCATATCGACTGGGCCGCGCCCGGCGGCAAGGTGCTGAAGTTGACCCTGCTGGCGGTGGAATATCAGCCGGAGGCGGCGGGCGAATACAGCCGTTGAGTAACGCCCGGCGCCGATCGGCAGCCAGCGCTCGGCGCGATGGTCTAGAGTAGGCTGCATCGTCGATCCGGCACGGAGGCCTGTATGCCCAGTCTACCGCTGTACTTCCCCGAAGCGTTTGTCTTGCCGCAAGCGCTGTTGTGCGCGCAATTGGTCAGTACGGCTTATGACCAGTACACCCAATGGCAAACCCAGGACCGCCCCCGGCGGCCGCAGGACTTCACCTGGCAGCCGCCCGCGCTGGCCGGCTGGCAGTTCTCGGCGCCGATCTGGAGCATTCTCAGCGAGCTGCATTTTCTTAACGAATCGGAGCCATTTGGTTTCGCTGCCCGCGATCCGCAGGGCGCGGTGTACCTGGTGTTTCGCGGCACCGACACGGTGCAGGACTGGCTTGACGACCTGGATGCCGAGCAGCGTAGCTATCCGTGGCAGGCCGGCGTGGGTCAGGTGCATGACGGCTTTCTCAAGCTCTATACCTCGCTGCGCGATCTGGCCTTGCAAGCGGTGGACAGCTTGCAGCCGAACGCTGCGTTGTGGGTCTGCGGGCACAGCCTGGGCTGCACCCTGTCGAGTCTGGCGGTGCTGGATGTACGCGAGCGCTGGCCGGACCTGCCGTTGCAGCACTACAACTTCGCCAGCCCGCGTCTCGCCGCTGCGGATTTCGCCGCCTACTACAACGCGTTGCAGGTGCCGACGTTTCGCCTGGTCAATGACAGCGATCTGGTCCCGCAGGTGCCGCCTGGGGTGACCGGCCGCTGGATCTATCAGCACCTCGGTCTGGCAATCACCTTTACCGCCAGCTACGCCGGCGTAGCGGCCGATCACAGCCTGGCGGACTGCTACCTCTACGCCCTGCTGAACCCGCAGTCGCCGATGCGTAGCTAGTACCTCAGGGCTCAGGCTTTTTGCAGGGCGATATTCAGCGCTTGTTCCAGCTTGGTCTTGTAGCGCAGGTAATGCACGGTCTGCGCGTGGCCTTCGCCGAGGACGGCGGAGAGGTCGAGGTCGGTGATGTAGCAGGGGTAGCGTTCGCCGCCCGAGCGTTGCGCGAGGATGTGCTGGGCGACGGCGGCGAACAGGTCGCCGGCGTATTCCAGTTCGGAAAATTCGCGATGGTTGCAGTACAGCGTCACGTGTACGCGCTTGCCGTCGGTGGGTTCGACAATCGCTTGGACGTCATAGAACGGATGGCTGATCGGCGATTGTGGCGGCGGACGGCGCTCCAGGCGTTGCGCACGTAGCGGCGCTGGCGGCAGCACCTGATAGAACAGCACCTCCAGCGCGGCCTGGGACGTCGGGGTGTCCAGCGGCAGCAGGGCGTTGCGCCGGTACAGCACGGATTGCAAGAAGCGTTGCAGCGGCGTCAGCAGGCTCTGCTCATCGCGAAACGGCATGCGCTGGCGCCACAGGGCGTTGTGTTCATCGAGCACGGTCAACTCGGCCTCGCCGCTGGCCTCGTGCTGGCGGTAGAACACCTGGATACAGTCGGGGCGGCCGAACGGCAGGATCAAGGCCAGGTCGTCGCCTCCCAGGGCATTGCGGTCGAGGTGCAGCGCGCTGTAATCCGGCTGTTCCTCGCCGAGGTGTTCAAGCAGCGCCGACAGGTCGTGCAGGGGCGTATGGCTGACCCGGCCCGGGGTCAGTTCCAGCACGTGGTATTGCTGTTTGATTTGCAGCAGGTAGCGGTTGCGTCGTGCGCTGCCAAAGTTGCTCAAGGTGTCGCGGAACAGCTCTTCGACCCGCTCGGCGATGGCCGTGGCGCGGTTGCGGCAGAAGCAGCGTACGCGCAGGTTTGGCGGGTTGCCGTTGGCCGGCAGGCTGTTGAGGAAGTCGCGCAGGCAATCGAGCAGCGCGTGCGGGCCGTCATAGCGGCTGATGGATAATTCGTTCCAGCTGTTCAGGCTGACCTGATCGATGGTCAGCACCAGGTTTTCGCGCACGCCGGAATAGCCCAGCGCATCGATGCGCTCGGTGGTCATGTGCACGTTCATCTGGCTGTGCTGCTTGAGCGGGTCGATGCCGACGTTGACCAAGAGCAGCACTGTGCCCGGCGTGCTGGCTTGCAGCAGCGCGGTTTCAGTCACAGCTGCCAGGGGCAGGGGCACCGCTTGCTGCAGGCTGGAGAGCAGATTGGACAGCTCGTATTCGCCCAGGTCGCTGCTGCCGGGGTGCAGCGACAGCCGTGTGCTGCTGTCGATCACGCCGTTGCGGTGGCACCAGGCGAGCAGCTCGATCAGCTCGCGGGCACGTTTGAGCGGCGCGAAGTCGGGCCATTCCTGCGCCCCCAGGCTGCCATTGAACAGCGCCCACTGGGTTTCGTTGGGCGCTTCCGGGCTCGGGCATTGCACCAGGGTCAGGGTGTCTTCGGCGAGATCCGGGGCGATGCCCGGATTGATGAATTCGATCTTGCCGGCCTTGCGCTCGAACGCGGCATACAGACGCCGGCCGAGTACGCCGAGGTCGCGGCTGTTGAGCGAGCTGCCGGCTTGTTCGCTGCGGGCGAACTGCGACAGGAAGCGGTAGCTGTAGGTCAGTTCGTTGACCAGTGCACGGCGCTCGGCACTGACCTGGCGCACCTTCCATTGGCTGCGGCTGTCGAGCATCGCCAGTTGCCGGCTATCCCAGTGCCAGTCGGCGGTCAGGCGCTCCAACAGCAGACGCTGCCAACTCTTACGGCGGTCGCGCGGTGGGCGGCTGAGCTTTTTGTTGACCTTCAGGTACAGGCAGCGACGGATCAGCTCCAGGCGCTCGGTTTCGCCGCGCGCCGTGAGGTATTCCTCCAGGCGCCGGTACACCACTATGTAGGGGTCGAGTTCGTCGAGGTCGAGGCGATTGGCGAATACCGCCTGCTTGAAGCGCAGCGACAGGCACTCGACTGTGGGGTGCTCGCTGGCGTAGACCTCGGTGAGCAGCAACTTGAGCACCGATTTGTAGGGCGACTCGATGCCTTTGTACAGCTGCCACATGCCGGCGCCGATGAATTCGCCCGGCGGAATGTGCGCCAGATGGCCGAGGTCGAGCACCTCCTCGGCGCGGATAAAGCGCTTGCTCAGCAGGGTGGTGGTGTAGGCGTGGTAGCGCTGCTCCTCGTACACCGGCACCAGCCACCACAGCGGCGTGCGCCCGGCCAGCCAGATCGCGGTGCGGTAGAACTCGTCGAGCAGCAGGTAATGCTGGGTGGTGCCGCAGTCGTCGGAGGTCAGCTGCGCCTCGCGGTCGCCGACGGTAAAGCGCGCCGGGTCGATCAGAAAGAAATGCGCTTCGGCGCCTTGGGTCGCCGCCCAGCTTTCCAGTTGGTCGCACTTCTTGCGCAGCTCGCCGATTTCCTGCGCGCTGAGGTCGGGTGCGTGGCACACCCAGAGGTCCATGTCGCTCTGTTCGGCCTGCGCCACCGTGCCCAGGCTGCCCATCAAAAACAGCCCGTGAATCGGCAGCGACGGGTTGCCGCGCCGCGCCTTGTAAGCAAAGGAGCGGGTCAGGCGCTGGGCCTCGGCGAGCAGTTCGTCGTCCGGCTCGAAGCCGCTCAGCCCGGCGGGTGTTAGCCCGGAGATGTAGCCGGGCAGTAGCGGATGGTTGACGTGGAACAACAGCGGCAACAGCCTGAGGACCAACTGCTGACGTGTCGACAGCGCCTGCATGGCCCGCTCCAGACGCCCGCTGTTGACCTTGAGAAAGCGCGCGCGCAGCTGCGCCAGCACCTTGCGGTCGATACCGTCGTCGATATCCGGGCGGATTTCCTGGGTGCGGCTCATGCGCAGGCTCTGCGGGGGTAATGCGGCAAGACTATCAGCCAGGCGTGACGGCGGGCAGGGGGCGATGGGGAAAACGGCGCACGTGACGGGTTCGACCGGGTCGCGCGTGCGTCTGCGGCCGTTTCGCCGGCCGCCTTGGCGGTCGGCGTAGGACGGCCGGTTAGGCGGTTTCGGTCACGCTGAGGATGGTTAGCAGGGTTTGCGCATGTTCCGCCGCATCCAGGCCCAGGCTGGTCAGGTAGCCGCCGTCGGTTTGGGTGGTCAGGCCTTTGGCATGCAGGCGTTGGGCTGCGGCAATCGCTTGTGGGGCGGCCACATGATGAACCTTGAGGCCTTCCTGGGTGTTGCCCAGGTTGAACAGCGCGAGAAGTTCCAGTTCAGCAATCAGCTCAGGGGTAAAGGACATAGGTGCTCCGGGCTCTTGTTGTCATGGGCCGGGCACTGCATGCGCCCGGAGGATGGCACCCCGCGGGGATCAATCGGCAGCGGGTCTTTGCAGTGTAGCGAGCCGCGGCGCAGCGCGCTGACTTCAGCGACTATCGTCGCAGTATCACGGTGTTTCTTCCGGCAGCTCGGGCAGGGCGCGCAGGGCTTGCTCGTAAGCGGCGCTGTCGAATGGGCGGTCTTCGCTGAGCATGCACTTGATTTCGTGGGCCAGCACCAGCGCCATCAGTTGCAGGATTTCTTCGCGCTCGTAGCCAACCAGCATCAGTTTGTTCTGCGTGGCCAGGGCGGCAGGCGGCTCGCCCGCTTCGATCTGGTTCTCGATGGCCTGGATCAGGGCGTCTTCGGCAAAGGCTTCGTCTTCGGGGTTGTCGTGTTCAGTCATGGAGGGCTTATCCGCGGAGTGAAGGCGCAGTGTGCCAGCGCGCTGCCAGCCGCGCCATTCACTGGTCTGATGCGACTGGCTGGGTCGGCCTGCGGGGGTCTATAACTCTGAGTACCCCTTCGCCGGCCTGGAGCCTGCCACCATGTTCAAACTGTACGGATTCGCAGTCAGCAATTACTTCAATATGGTCAAGTTGGCCCTGCTGGAGAAAGGCTTGGCATTTGAGGTGATCACGCTGCACGGTAACCAGAGTGATGAGTTTCTCAGCATCAGCCCGCGTGGCAAGGTGCCGGTGCTCGGTGTCGAGCAGGGGTTCATCAATGAGACCAGCGCGATCCTCGATTACCTGGAGGAGTGCGCTGGCGGTACGCCGCTGTTGCCGGCCGAACCGTTTGCCCGCGCCCAGGTGCGGGCGCTGATGAAGGAAATCGAGCTGTACATCGAATTGCCGGCGCGTTTGGGTTACCCCCAGGCATTTTTCGGCATGGAGATTCCCGACGCCCTGAAAACCCGCTGCAAAGCCGAGCTGCTCGCCGGCATCGCCACGCTCAAGCGCCACGGCCGCTTCACTCCTTACGTCGCGGGCGACAGTTTCAGCCTGGCCGATATCTACTTTCTCTACAGCGTCGACCTGGCCTGCGTGGTGGCGAAAAAGCTGTTCAACCTGGATTTGCTGGGCGATTTCTCCGTGGCCCGCGATCTGCTGGTGCTGCTCAATAAAAACCCCCACGTACAGCAGATCGCCGCCGACAAGGAAGCCGATATGCCGGGCTTCCTGGCGCTGGTTCAGGCTCAGGCGAAAGGGTGAGCAGGCGCGGCGCAGGGCGCGCCGCGCAGTACGACTCAGCGGTCTGCTAGCAGCGCCCGGCCGCGTTGCACGGCGGCGCGGACCTGATTCGGTGCGGTGCCGCCGATATGGTCGCGGGCATTCACCGAGCCTTCCAGAGTCAACACGGCAAAGACGTCCTGCTCGATCTCGCCGCTGAACTGGCGCAGTTCGTCGAGGCTCATTTCGGCCAGGTCCTTGCCGCTGTCCACGCCGTATTTCACCGCGTGGCCGACGATTTCGTGGCAGTCGCGGAACGGCAGGCCGCGGCGGACCAGGTAGTCGGCCAGGTCGGTGGCGGTGGAGAAACCGCGCAGCGCCGCTTCACGCATGATCGCGTGCTTGGGCTTGATCGCCGGGATCATGTCGGCAAAGGCGCGCAGCGAATCGCGCAGGGTGTCGGCGGCGTCGAACAGCGGTTCTTTGTCTTCCTGGTTGTCCTTGTTGTAGGCCAACGGCTGGCCCTTCATCAGGGTCAGCAGGCCCATCAGCGCGCCGAATACCCGGCCGGTCTTGCCGCGTACCAGCTCCGGCACGTCGGGGTTTTTCTTTTGCGGCATGATTGAGCTGCCGGTGCAGAAGCGGTCCGGCAGGTCGATGAACTGGAATTGCGCGGAGGTCCACAGCACCAGCTCTTCGGAGCAGCGCGACAGGTGCATCATCGCCAAGGACGCCGCGGCGCAGAATTCGATGGCGAAGTCGCGATCGGAAACACCATCCAGTGAATTGCCGCCAACGGCGTCGAAACCCAGCAACTGTGCAGTGATTTCGCGTTGAATCGGGTAGGTGGTGCCGGCTAGCGCGGCCGAGCCGAGCGGCATGCGGTTGGTGCGCTTGCGGCAGTCGACCAGGCGCTCGTAATCGCGGCTGAGCATCTCGAACCAGGCCAGCAGGTGATGACCGAAGGTTACCGGCTGCGCGGTTTGCAGGTGGGTGAAGCCGGGCATGATAGTCGCCGCTTCACGCTCGGCCTGCTCCAGCAGGCCCTGTTGCAGACGGGTGATCTCGGCGAGGATCAAGTCGATCTCGTCGCGCAGCCACAGGCGGATATCGGTAGCCACCTGGTCGTTACGGCTGCGGCCGGTGTGCAGCTTCTTGCCGGTCACGCCGATGCGGTCGGTCAGGCGCGCTTCGATGTTCATGTGCACGTCTTCCAGGTCGACGCGCCAGTCGAATTGGCCGGCTTCGATCTCGCTCTGAATCTGCGTCAGGCCGGCGACGATGCTGTCGCGCTCGGCGTCTGTCAGCACGCCGACCTTGGCCAGCATGGTGGCGTGGGCGATGGAGCCCATGATGTCGTGGCGATACAGGCGCTTGTCGAATTCGACCGAGGCGGTAAAACGGGCCACAAAGGCATCGACGGGTTCGCTGAAGCGGCCGCCCCAGGATTGGTTGGTCTTTTCAGTGCTCATGGGTTTCGCTCGGCTGGTGCGCTAAAACAGGCGGGCCGCAGGTGGCGGCCAGCGTGGCGGAAAAAGTCTGCCGATAATAACAGGGTGGCGGGCAAAATCGCCGCGTCGGTTTGTCGGCCGCTGCCACTGCCGACGGTCTGGGCAGTGTTGCGCCGATCACAGATTTGCCGGTTGCACGGCATTTGAGCGGTTTATTTTGCCCGGCCAGAGCTGGCCCGCTTGCCGGTTTGGCGGGCCGCGCGGAAACTGCGCCGATGCATACTCAATGGTTCAACACTAAAAATACCGCGGTCCTGGTCGACGACTTCTTCGTCCCCGAGCTGTGCCAGCCAGAAGCGTTGCTGAGCATGGTGCTGCTCGCCGAGTTGCTGGTGCTGGTGCTGGTGCTGTCCGAGCCGATGTTGCCGGGGTTCGACTGGGTGCGCTTGGCCCTGACGTCGCTGTTCGTGCAGTGGATCGTGCTGCTGTCGGCGGCGCTGCTCTGCCGCTTGCGGCCGTTGATGGCGCGTATGCGGGCGGCGCTGGCCGGCTGCCTGTGCTGTGCGATGGTGGTCGGTCTGGCGCTGGCCTGCACCGCGGTGGCCGATTATTACGACCTCGGCGGGCCGCTGCCGCGCGAGGGTGAGGTCAATCTGTACCTGCGCCACGCGTTGATCAGCCTGATCATGTCGGCGCTGCTGCTACGCTATTTCTATCTGCAGAGCCAATGGCGGCGGCAGGAGCAGGCGGAGCTGCGTGCACGTATCGAGTCGCTGCAAGCGCGGATTCGCCCGCACTTCCTGTTCAACAGCCTGAACAGCATTGCCAGCCTGGTGGTGCTCGACCCATACAAGGCCGAGCAGGCGGTACTGGATTTGTCCGATCTGTTTCGCGCCAGCCTGGCCAAGCCCGGCAGCCTGGTGGCCTGGAGCGAGGAGCTGGAGCTGGCAAAACGATATTTATCGATCGAGCACTATCGCCTCGGCGAACGACTACAGTTGCAGTGGGAGGTCGCCGATGTGCCGCATGATCTGCCGATCCCTCAATTGACGTTGCAACCTTTGCTGGAGAATGCCTTGATCTATGGCATCCAACCGCGCATCGAGGGTGGCCTGGTGCGGGTCGACGCGAGTTATACCGATGGGGTGTTCAACCTGTGCGTCAGCAATCCTTATGAGGAACCCGGCGAGCAGCAGCCTTCGCGCGGCACGCACCAAGCGCTGGGCAATATAGATGCACGCCTTGCGGCACTTTTCGGGCCGCAGGCCAGTCTCAGCGTGGAGCGCCGTGACGGCCGCCATTTCACCTGTCTACGCTATCCTTGTGCGAGACTCACGCAGGAAGCCAGAGCACTATGAATGTCCTGATCGTCGATGACGAACCACTTGCCCGCGAGCGCCTGATCCGCATGGTCGGCGAGCTTGAGGGCTATCGCGTGTTGGAGCCGGCCGCGAGCAATGGCGAAGAGGCGTTGACCTTGATCGACAGCCTGAAACCGGATGTCGTGTTGCTGGATATCCGCATGCCCGGCCTGGATGGTTTGCAGGTCGCCGCCAAGCTCTGCGAGCGTGAAGCGCCGCCCGCGGTAATTTTCTGCACCGCCCATGACGAGTTTGCCCTGGAGGCTTTTCAAGTCAGTGCGGTCGGCTATTTGGTCAAGCCGGTGCGCCCGGAAAATCTCAGCGAGGCGCTGAAAAAAGCCGAGCGGCCGAACCGTGTGCAACTGGCGGCGCTGACCCGTCCTGCGGCGGAAAGCGGCGGCGGTCCACGCAGCCACATCAGTGCGCGGACGCGCAAAGGCATCGAGCTGATTCCGCTCGATCACGTTATTTATTTCATCGCCGACCATAAGTACGTGACGCTGCGTCACGAAGGCGGCGAGGTGCTGCTGGACGAACCGCTGAAGGCGTTGGAAGACGAGTTCGGCGACCGCTTCGTGCGTATCCACCGCAATGCCCTGGTGGCTCGCGAGCGCATTGAGCGCTTGCAGCGCACGCCGCTCGGGCACTTCCAGCTGTTCCTCAAGGGCATGAATGGCGAGGCGCTGATCGTCAGCCGGCGGCACGTGGCCGGGGTGCGCAAGTTGATGCATAACCTATAGGGTCTGTTGCCGTTTCATCGCGAGGCGCGTTGCTGCGAGAAATGGCCCCCCGGTTAGGCGCAGGACGCAGGTAATGGCTATTCCCTTACCAAGTCCTGCAACAACAGCGGGGGGCCATTTCCCGCGCAACCCACGGGGCCGGGCCTGTTTTTGCGCGATGCGGCGTTTCTCGACGCTCATTTGGAACAACCAAACTTCGCGTCTGTGTGACCCACATGGATGTGGGAAATGCCGCAAGCCCGCCGGGAGCGGGCGCGGCCCTTGCCTCGCGCAAAAACAGGCTCCGGCGCGACCGCGAATGAAACGGCAACAGACCCTAACAGGCCGCTAACTCAGGCGCAGGCAGCTCGGCACTCGTCCGGGCTGCCTGCGTGGCTATCCGCTCAGGGCATGTGAGCCTGTTATTATCCCCGGCAGTTCGTTTTCTGGAATTGCCCCATGTCTCGCGAAATTCGCATTGCCACCCGTAAGAGCGCCCTGGCCCTGTGGCAGGCCGAGCACGTCAAAGCCCGTCTGGAGCAAGCGCATCCCGGTTTGCAGGTCAGCCTGGTGCCGATGGTCAGCCGTGGCGACAAACTGCTCGATGCGCCGCTGGCGAAAATCGGCGGCAAGGGTTTGTTCGTCAAGGAGCTGGAAACCGCGCTGCTGGAAAGCGACGCCGACATCGCCGTGCATTCGATGAAGGATGTGCCGATGGACTTCCCGTCCGGCCTCGGCCTGTACTGCATCTGCGAGCGTGAAGACCCGCGCGATGCCTTTGTCTCCAACACCTTCGCCAGCCTCGACGCGCTGCCTGCCGGCAGCGTGGTCGGCACCTCCAGCCTGCGCCGCCAGGCACAGCTGCTGGCGCGTCGCCCGGACCTGAAAATCCAGTTCCTGCGCGGCAACGTCAATACCCGTCTGGCCAAGTTGGATGCCGGCGAATACGACGCCATCATCCTTGCCGCCGCTGGCTTGATCCGCCTCGGTTTCGCCGCCCGTATCCGCGCCTCGATCAGCGTCGATGACAGCCTGCCGGCGGGCGGGCAAGGCGCGGTCGGCATCGAGTGCCGCACCGCCGATGCGGAAATTCATGCGCTGCTGGCGCCATTGCACCATGCCGATACGGCGCTGCGAGTGACCGCAGAGCGTGCCCTGAACAAGCACCTGAACGGGGGTTGCCAGGTGCCGATTGCCTGTTATGCGGTGCTCGAAGGCGAACAGCTATGGCTGCGCGGGTTGGTCGGTCAGCCGGATGGTGGGCTGCTGCTGCGTGCGCAGAGTCGCGGCCCGGCCAGCAGCGCTGAACAGCTTGGCGTGCATGTCGCCGAAGCCCTGCTGGCGCAAGGCGCCGCCGACATCCTGCAAGCGGTGTACGGCGAGGCGGCTGACGAGTGAATCAGTGGCGTTTGCTGCTGACGCGCCCGGCCGAAGAATGCCCGGCGTTGGCCGCGGCGTTGGCCGAACGCGGCATCTACAGCAGCAGTTTGCCGCTGCTGGCGATCGAGCCGCTGGCAGAAACCCCGGCGCAGCGAGCGACCATCTGCGAGCTGGATCGCTACTGCGCGGTAATTGTGGTCAGCAAACCGGCCGCACGCTTGGGCCTTGAATTACTCGCTCGGCACTGGCCGCAGCCGCTGGCGGAGCAACCCTGGTTCAGCGTCGGCGCGGCGACTGCCGAAATTCTCGGTGGCTACGGCCTGAGCGTTTGCTTCCCCAGTCAGGCGGACGACAGCGAAGCCTTGCTGGCGCTGCCGCAATTGCAGCAGGCGCTGGCGGCGGCAGTGGCCCCGCGGGTGCTGATGCTGCGCGGCGAGGGTGGCCGAGAGTTACTCGCCGAGCGTTTGCGCGGCCAAGGCGTGCAGGTCGACGATCTGGCACTCTATCGCCGTAGGTTGCCGGAATACCCGCCGGCGCTGCTGCCCCAGCGGGTGCGTGCGGAACGCTTGAATGGCCTGGTGGTCAGCAGTGGGCAAGGTTTTAGTCATTTGCTGCAACTGGCCGCTGGAGAGTGGCCACGGTTGGCTCGACTACCCTTGTTCGTACCCAGCCCGCGTGTCGCCGAGCAGGCGCGCGCTGCGGGCGCCGAGCTTGTTGTGGACTGCCGTGGCGCGAATGCCGCGGCGTTGTTGGCGGCGTTGCACACGCAGGCTGCCCCCGACCTCTGATGCAAAGGATGGATACGTGAGCGAAGCGACTTCTCCGAAAGAGCAATCCGTGCAGGATGCACCGGCTTCTGGCGCCGCGGCTACGCCAGTCGCCGCCTCGGCTAAAGCGGCATCGCGCGGCAATGGCCTGGCCATGTTGGCGCTGCTGCTGGGCGCGGCCGGCGTCGCGGTTGGTGGTTGGGGCGTGTGGCAGGTGCGTGGCCTGGAGGCCCGCGATCAGCAACAGCTCGGCCTGCTGGAGGCGGCCCGCAGCGAAACCGCGACCCTGGCGCAAGGCGCGCAGGGCCTGAGCGAGCGTCTGGCGCAACTGCCAACGGCCGAGGAGCTGGAAACCCGGAGGCGCCTGGTCGCACAGCTGCAAGGCGACCAGCAACTGCTCAATCAGCGCCTGGAAACCGTGCTCGGTGCCAGCCGCCAGGATTGGCGTTTGGCCGAGGCCGAGCACCTGTTGCGTCTGGCCAGTCTGCGTCTCTCGGCGTTACAGGACATCAACAGTGCCGAGGCCTTGGTGCAGGGCGCCGACGAAATCCTTCGTGATCAGGATGACCCCGCCGCATTCGCGGCCCGCGAGCAGTTGGCCAAGAGCCTGGAAGCGCTGCGCACCACCGAGAACCCCGACCGTACTGGGTTGTTCCTGCAACTGGGTGCCCTACGGGCGCAGGTAGCGCAGTTGAACACCTTGCCCCCGGCGTTCGTCAGCCAAGGCGGGGTGCTCGGCGATTATGCGGCGCAAGGCGATGGCAGCAGTTGGTGGAGCGAATGGCTGGCGACTCTGTCGCAGTATTTCCGCATCGATTTCAACGCCGACCAGAATGTGCGTCCGCTGCTTGCTGGGCAGAGCCTGACGCAAGTCCGCCTGGCCCTCAGTCTGGCCTTGGAGCAAGCGCAATGGGCGGCGCTGCATGGTCAGACCCAGGTCTACCGGCAGGCGCTGCAACAGGCGCGCGAGGTGCTGGATGCGCATTTCAACCTGGATAACCCGGATAGCCGCGCCTTGCGCGCGCGCATCGATGAGCTGGTCGAGCAGCCGATCGAGGTGGCCGCGCCGGACCTGAGTCAATCGCTGAGTGCCGTGCAGGCCTATATCCAGCGCAAGCAACGCACGCGCGAACAGGCTGAGCCTGAGGCACCCGTGGCAACGCCGCCGGTGGAGGACGCCCGCCCATGAAGCGCGTCTATCTGCTGCTTGCCGTATTGGTGGTTGCCGCAGGCCTGGCGTTGCTTGGCCTGGTCATCGCCGAACACAAGGGATACGTCCTGTTCGCCTACCCAGGCTTTCGCTATGAATCCAGCCTGTGGGCCTTCCTCGCCCTGGTCGCGGTGGTATGGCTACTGGCGTACCTGCTGCGGCTGGCGCTGCGCTTGATGATCACCTCCGGTGGCCTGGTCAATCCGTGGTCGCGCCTGCATCGTCGTCGGCGCGTACGCCTGGCTGCCGAGCTGGGCTTTCTCGATCTGGCCGAGGGCCGCTGGGCGCGTGCGTTGCGCCACCTGCGCCGAGCCGCCGAAGACGAGCCGCAACCGCTGATGTATTACCTGGGCGCCGCCCGCGCCGCCCATCACCTGGGGCAGCATCAAGACAGCGATGGCTTGCTGGAGCAGGCGCTCAATCGTCAGCCGCAGGCCGAGTTGGCCGTTGCCCTGACCCATGCCGAGTTGCAACTGGCGCGCGGCCAGGCTGACGCGGCGCTGGACACTCTGCAGGCCATGCGCGAACGCCATCCGGGCCATCACTTGGTACTGCGCCAGTTGCAGCAGTTGTACCTGCAACGCGGCGATTGGTCGGCGTTGCTTGGCCTGTTGCCGGAGTTACGCAAGGAAAAAGCCCTAGGTGATGCCGAACTGGCCGAGTTGGAGCGGCAGGCCTGGCGTGGGCGCCTGATGGCCATCGGGCAGGACGAAGGCGCTAGCGAAACGGCGCTGAGCAGCCTGGCCCACGCCTGGCAGCAGCTCTCCTCGGCGCAGCGCCACGAGCCGCAATTGCTCGGGGTGTATGCCGAGCAGTTACGCCGGCTGGGCGCCGAAGGCGAGGCCGAAGCGTTGCTGCATGCGGCCTTGAAGCGCAGCTATGACAGCCATCTGGTGCGCCTCTACGGCTTGCTCCGGGGCCGCGATCCGGCGCGCCAACTGGAGGCGGCCGAGGGCTGGTTGAAACAGCATCCCGAGGACGCCGGCCTGCTGCTGACGCTGGGGCGCCTGTGCTTGCAGAATCAGCTGTGGGGCAAGGCCAAGGCGTATTTCGAAAGCAGCCTGGCTTTCCAGCGCCACCCGGAAACCTGCGCCGAGCTGGCACGCCTGCTGGCGCAATTGGGCGAGGTGGAACAGAGCAATCGCCTGTTCCAGGAAGGCCTGGGTTTGCTCGACCAGCGTTTGTGCGGCGTGCCGGTTGCGGTCGCGCACTAATCGCCAGGCGCCGGTGCTGCCTGCGGCGGATTGCCCCAGGCAGCCCGTGTGGCGCGACGCATGGCGTATTTCGGCGGATGGCTAGCCGCTCTACCCAGGCCATTTGCCTTGAAAGGCCACGGCGCTTTCCACTACCGTAAGCGCCTTCGCCACCTCCCTCGGAGCCGCCATGCCTTTGGCCAGCCCTCGTTCGTTGTTTCTCCTCGCTTTCGTCGGTTGTCTGGTGCTGATGGGCGCAGCCCTCTACCTGGAACATGTGGTCGGTCTGGAGCCGTGCCCCCTGTGCGTGGTGCAGCGGGTCTGCGTGATCGGCTTTGGCCTGGTCTGCCTGCTCGCCGCCCTGCATGCGCCCGGGCGTACGGGCCGGCGTGTCTATGCCCTGGGGGCGCTACTCTTTGCCGCCGCCGGCGCGGCGACCGCCGGCCGGCAAATTTGGTTGCAGAGCGTGCCCGCGGATCAGTTGCCGGCCTGCTTGCCGAGCCTCGACTACATGATGGAAGCCCTGCCGTTTCAGGACATCGTACGCATGGTGCTGCATGGTTCGGCCGATTGCGCCGAGGTCAGCTGGACGCTGTTCGGCATGAGCATCCCGGAGTGGAGCCTGCTCGGTTTCGTCGCCATGTTGCTGTTTGGCGTATTCCAGTTGCTGCGTCGGGCCTGATCGTTACCGGGCCAGGCCGGCATTCTGAGCGAGCGCGTAATGCTCAAGCGCGTGCGCAGGGCGGCGTGGCGTCGCGATTGGGGTCAGGTCACCCGGCGTTTCTACAAGCCAAGCGCCGTGCGGGGCGCCGATTAAACGCTCGTATGAAATTTTCTCGGTCGTGCGCCTTGATGGCACCGGCCCGCGGGCATAATCTGGCCCGCATACACCGCCGGAAAGTTGCCATTGTGCGGCTGTCTTCCCAAGACCATGTACCGATTGACAAAAAACCGTCTCGGATCGGACGTATAACTAGAGATACCGATAAGGGAAGTGAGGTCATCATGCTCGAGAGTTGTCAGAACGCCCAGGAACGTTGGGGTGGAGTTCACCTGCTGATTGACCGCTGGTTGCAGGAGCGCCAAGAGCTGATCGGCGCTTATGCGGCAATTAGCGACTCCCCGCAGGCGCCCAGCGCCAATGCGCAGACCTTGCAGAGATTCTGCGAAATTCTGGTCGACTATGTGTCCGCCGGGCACTTCGAGGTCTACGAGCAGTTGACCAACGAAGCCAAAGCCTTCGGCGATCAGCGCGGCCTTGACCTGGCCAAGCAAATCTACCCGCGCATCGACGCGATCACCGAGGTCGCGCTGGCGTTCAACGACCGCTGTGACAATGGCGATTGCCGCGACAGCGTGTCGTTGGGTGAAGAGCTGAAGCGCTTGGGGCAATTGCTGCATGAGCGCTTCGAGTTGGAAGACTGCCTGATTGAAGTGCTGCACAACGCCCATCAGCAGCAGGCTGCTGCCCCCGCGCTCTAGCGGGCCGTTGAAAAATGTAGGCGAGGCAGCCGAGACAAGGCAAAAACGGCCGAAAAAGCGCAGTTTACGTGGTGTAAATGAGCATTTTGAGGCCGTTTTTAACGCCGTATCGGCAATGTAGGTAGTTTTGCAACGGCCTGCTAGCGGCTGGCAGCACGGCGATCAGTCACTGGTGTCGAGCAGCTCCAGTTCGAACACCAGTGGCGAATAGGGCGCTATCAGATCGCCCGCACCCTCGGCACCGTAGGCTTGCGCCGAGGGAATCACCAGGCGCCACTGCGCGCCCACGGGCATCTCCAGCAATGCGCTGCGCCATCCGGCGATCACGCTATCCAGGCGAAACCACTGGGCTGTCTGGCTTTCATCGAACTGGCTGCCGTCCGCCAACTGGCCGATATAACGCACCTGCACCCGGCCATTTGCGCTGGGCTTGCGACCTTGACCGGGGCGTAACTCCTGTAGCAGCACGCCGTGCTGCAATTCCCGCACACCTGGCTTGGCCTGCTCATTGGCGAGAAAGCGCGCCTCGGCGGCAATCGCGCGTTCGGCTTTTTCCGGTGCGACGGCGAGTTGCGCTTCATGTTCGGCGAGCAAGGTGTCGATACGCGCGGCATCCAATTGCAGAGGTTGATTGCGATAGGCCTGACGCAGGCCATCGAGCAAGGCTTGCAGCTCCAGATCCGGCACCTCCTCGCGCAGCCGTTCCCCCAGGCGCACGCCCAGACTGTAGGCCAGTTCCGTGGCGTGTTCCTGCGCGTGGGCGAGTGGTGCCAGCAGGCAAACCAGCAGTAATGAAAGACGAGGCATGGAGCGGCTCCAGGCGAAGGTGGCGGCGATTATGCCAGGCCTGGACGCCGACTCAATGCATGCACTGGCGACTGGCGAGGCTGGCGTCTAGTATGGGCTGCATCTCTACCCGCTAGGAGGCCCGTCATGTCGGCCACTAAGAACGCCAAGAAGAAATCGGTTAGTACCCCGCTGCACCTGCTCCAGCAACTTTCCAGCAGCCTGCTCGAACACCTGGAGAACGCCTGCTCGCAAGCGCTGATCGATGCCGAAAAATTACTCGCCAAGCTGGAGAAGCAGCGTGGCAGCGCCCAAGAAAAACTGCACAAGGCCCGCAGCAAACTGCAAGATGCGGCCGCCGCCGGTAAAGCCAAGGCGCAAGCCAAAGCCAAGGCCGTGGTGGGTGAATTGGAAGACCTGCTCGATACCCTGAAAACCCGGCAAACCGAGACCCGCAGCTATATTGTCGGGCTCAAGCGCGACGCTCAGGAAAGCCTGAAGCTGGCCCAAGGGGTGGGTAAGGTGAAGGAGGCCGCAAGCAAGGCGCTGAGCAGCCGCGAAGCCAAGCCGGCGTCGGTAAAACCGGCCGCCAAACCTGCTGTCAGCAAAGCGCCGGCAGCGAAAGCACCCGCCAAGGCAGCGGCCAGCAAGGCCCCAGTCAAGGCGGTCAGCAAGCCAGCCGCCAGCTCTGCGACAAAAAAAGCCGTGACACCGGCGGCCGCCAAGCCAGTGGCGAAAGCGCCAGCAAAACCCGCGACTAAACCGGCTGCCAAACCAGCGGCGAAAAAGCCAGCAAGCGCAGCGGCTAAGCCGGCGAGCAAAGCGCCCGCCAAGCCTGTTGCGAAGGCACCCAGCAAGCCCGCGGCGAAAAAACCGTTGGCAGCGGCCGGCAGCGCCAAACCGGCAGCCGCTAAACCTGCGGCAAATAAAGCGCCTGCGGCTAAAACCGCAAGCAAGCCCGTGGCCAAACCTGTGGTCAAAGCCGTTGCAAAACCGGTGGCGAAACCGGCCGTGAAGCCTGTGGCGAAACCCGCAGCGAAACCCGCGGCGAAAAAACCAGTAGCCGCCAAACCAGCCGCGCCCAAGCCTGTCGCCAGTGCTCCTGTCGCCGCGCCGGCGGCGGCGACGCCTGCCGGTAACGGCAGCACCCCACCCGCTACGTCCTAAAGTTGCAGGGCCGCGGCACGCAGTTGTTCCAGCGCGTCGCGGTCGGCTGCTGTATTCAGGGGCGTCAGAGCCTCCAGCCAGCAGTGCAGATCTTCTGCGGCCCGAGTCGGCCAGTGATCGCTCAGTGATGCCAGGCGCTGCAATTGCACGCGCTCAGCCGCCAGTTCCAGTTGTTTGACCTGCTCGCGCAGCGCGGCCAGGGCACTGTCGTCGTGGGCGGCCGTGCGCCATGCCTGGCGCACGTGCCGCAGAACACTCACCACCTCGCGTTGCCAGAACTGCGCGCCGTTGCGTAAGCACTCGGCCCGCTCGGCATTCCAGCTCACGCCGCGTCGGCCAAGCCAGGCGCCGCAGAGCAGCAGGCAAATATCCGCGCCCTGGCTTTGCAGGTGCAGGCACGCGGCTTCGACGCCGGGGCGTTGGTAGAGGTCTTCGGCGAAGCGCCACAGGTCAGAGGGCATAGTGCTTTCCAGGAATGCGGCGGGCGACTCTGATAGACTCCGCCGCCATTATGATTCGACTCCAAAACCTCACTTTACAGCGTGGCCCTCAGCGTCTGCTAGAAGACGCCGAGCTGACCCTGCATCCCGGCCAAAAAGCCGGTCTGATCGGCGCCAACGGCGCCGGCAAATCCAGCTTGTTCGCCTTGTTGCGCGGCGAGTTGAGCGCGGACGCGGGCGATTGTCTGATTCCCGCCGACTGGCGCATTGCCCACATGCGCCAGGAGATCGACGCCGTCGAGCGCCAGGCGGTGGACTATGTGCTCGATGGCGATGGGCAGTTGCGCAAGGTGCAAGCCGAGCTGCTGCTGGCCGAAGCCGCCCACGACGGCGCTGCGATTGCCCGCTTGCATACCGAGCTGGATAACCGCGACGGTTACAGTGCCGATGCCCGTGCGCGTAAATTGCTCGCCGGCCTGGGCTTCGACAGCGCGCAGATGGACCGCCGCGTCGGCGACTTCTCCGGCGGCTGGCGCATGCGCCTGAACCTGGCCCAGGCGCTGATGTGCCCGTCCGACCTGTTGCTGCTCGACGAGCCGACCAACCACTTGGACCTGGATGCGATCCTCTGGTTGGAAGGCTGGCTGCAGAGTTATCCGGGCACCTTGCTGCTGATCTCCCACGACCGGGATTTCCTCGATGCGGTGGTCGACCACGTCGCGCACGTCGAACAGCGCAAGTTGACTCTCTACCGCGGCGGCTACTCGGCCTTCGAGCGCGCCCGCGCCGAACGCCTGGCCCAGCAGCAGCAGGCGTACGAGAAGCAGCAGGCGCAACGTGCGCACATGGAAAAATACATTGCCCGCTTCAAGGCCCAGGCCACCAAGGCGCGCCAGGCGCAGAGCCGAATCAAGGCCCTGGAGCGCATGGAAGAGCTGTCCGCCGCGCATGTCGACTCGCCGTTCGACTTCAGCTTTCGCGAAGCCGACAAGATTTCCAGCCCGTTGCTCGACCTGAGCGAAGGGCGCCTCGGCTATGGCGACAAGGTGGTGCTCGAGCAGGTCAAGTTGCAGTTGACCCCGGGTGCGCGCCTGGGCTTGCTCGGGCCGAACGGCGCTGGCAAGTCGACCCTGATCAAGAACCTAGCCAATGAACTGCAACCGCTCGGCGGTCGTGTGCAGCGTGGCGAAAACCTGGTGGTCGGCTACTTCGCCCAGCACCAGCTCGATGCCCTCGACGACAAGGCCAGCCCGTTGCTGCACATGCAGCGCCTGGCGCCGAGCGAGCGCGAGCAGACCTTGCGGGATTTCCTCGGCGGTTTCGATTTTCGTGGCCCACGTTGCGACGAGCCGGTGCTGAATTTCTCCGGTGGCGAGAAAGCCCGCCTGGCGCTGGCCTTGATCGCCTGGGGCAAGCCCAACCTGCTGTTGCTCGATGAGCCGACCAACCACCTCGACCTGGAAATGCGCCTGGCGCTGACCATGGCCCTGCAAGATTTTTCCGGTGCAGTGGTAGTGGTCTCCCACGACCGGCATCTGCTGAAAAGCACCACCGACGAGTTTCTCCTGGTTGCCGAGGGCCGCGTGCTGCCGTTCGACGGCGACCTCGACGACTATGCACGCTGGCTGGTGGACTATCGCACGCGACAGGCGCCGGTCAGCGGTGGCGAGAGCAACCTCGACAAGACCGACAAGCGGGCCCAGCGCCAGGCCGCGGCGGTGTTGCGCCAGCAGCTGGCGCCGCACAAACGCGAAGCCGACAAGTTGGAAAAAGACCTCGGTCAGCTGCACGAAAAGCTCGCCAAGGTGGAAGCCCAGTTGGCTGACAGTGCGCTGTACGAGGCCGCGCGCAAGGACGAGTTGCGCGACCGACTGGCCGAGCAAGCCAGCCTGAAAAGTCGCGAGGCCGATCTGGAGGAGCGCTGGTTGCTCGCCCTGGAAACCCTCGAAGCCTTGCAGGCGGAACTGGAGGCTGCCAGTTGACTATCGAACTGCCCTCGTGGGACTGGTTGATCACCTACAGCGAGCTGCTGATCCGCGCGGGTCAGGTGGTGTTGATTCTGCTGTTGGGCTGGCTGCTGCAACGCTTTCTGGCGCGCGGCCTGACGCGTCTTGGCCAGCGCTACCCACAAGTCCCGCCGGAGCTGCTGATGCCGCTGCGCGGCGGCCTGCGCTGGTTGATCATGGGCAGCGCCTTCATGCTGGTGCTGGAGCGCCTGGGCGTTTCGGCAGAGGTGCTGTGGACGGCCCTGACCGGGTTCGTCGCGGTGGCGGCGATCGCCTTCTTCGCCATCTGGAGCGTACTCTCCAACCTGTTCTGTGCCCTGCTGATCCTGACCCTCACGCCATTTCGCATCGGCGACTGTGTCGAGGTCATCGAGAGTGCCGACAAGCCGGGCGTGCGTGGCCGGGTGTTGGCGATCAATTTGTTCTATACCACCCTGGAAGACCTCAGCGGCGATGCGCCAGGCACCTGGGTGCAGATTCCCAACAGTCTGTTTTTTCAAAAAGCCGTGCGCCGCTGGCGTAATGGCGAGTTACCAACCCCACGACCGACACTGCCCAAACACGAGAGTTAACCCACTATGGAATGGCTAGCCAACCCGGAACTATGGGTCGCATTTCTGACACTGACGGCCCTGGAAATCGTTCTCGGCATCGACAACATCATCTTCATTTCGATTCTCGTCAGTCGCCTGCCGAAGCATCAGCAGCCGCAGGCGCGCTTCTTCGGCTTGGCGTTGGCGATGGGCACGCGGATTCTCTTGCTGTTGTCGATCACCTGGGTCATGCGCCTGACCAGCGATCTGTTCCAGATGTTTGGCCAGGGTATTTCCGGGCGTGACCTGATTCTGTTCTTCGGCGGCCTGTTCCTGCTGTTCAAGAGCACCATGGAGATCTTCCACAGCCTGGAAGGCGCCGAGGAAGCCCATAAAGCCGGCGGCAAGACCTACGGCTTCATGGGCATCATCGTGCAGATCGCGATCATCGACATCGTCTTCTCGCTGGATTCGGTGATCACCGCGGTCGGCCTGGTTGACAACGTGCCGGTGATGGTCGCGGCCATCGTCATTTCGGTGATTGTGATGATGCTCTCGGCCAGCACCATCAGCGACTTCATCGACAAGCATCCGTCGCTGAAGATGCTCGCCCTGTCGTTCCTCATCGTGGTTGGCACCGTGTTGATCGCAGAAGCCTTCGAGGTGCATGTACCGAAGGGCTACGTCTACTTCGCCATGGCCTTCTCGCTGGCGGTGGAAGCGATCAATATCCGCTTGCGCGGCGCCATGGCGCGCAAGAAGGGCCAGGAGCCGGTGCACCTGCGCAAAGGTTCGCCGGACTGACCGACGAGGCTGGGCGCGTTACGCTGCCAGGGGTAGGCTGAAGACCTGCCCCGGGCTCTGTCGCCGTTAGCTGTTGATGCCGCTCAGCGTCTTGTGGGAGGCGTTTTAGTCGTGAGAGATGTGCAGTTTTCGCCGTTTTTCACCGCTAAATCCTCGCCCACAAAAGCCGGCCGCTCATGCAGCAGGTGTCATCGGCACATAGCCGTTATCAACCCGTATTGAGGTATCTGTCATGGTGCTTGAAACCTGGCTGGCGTTCTTCGTCGCCTGTTGGATCATCAGCCTGTCGCCGGGCGCCGGGGCTATCGCCTCGATGTCCGCCGGCCTGCAATACGGGTTTTGGCGCGGTTACTGGAACGCCCTCGGCTTGCAACTGGGGCTGGCCTTGCAGATCGCCATCGTCGCCGCCGGGGTCGGAGCGATTCTCGCGGCGTCGGCCTTGGCCTTCAGCCTGATCAAGTGGTTCGGCGTGGTCTACCTGGTGTATCTGGCCTACCGCCAGTGGCAGGCGCTGCCCAGCGACCTCAATGCCGATGCCGGGCAGCGTCCGCTGGGCCGTCCGTTGAGTTTGGTGCTGCGCGGGTTTCTGGTGAATTTCAGCAACCCCAAGGCCATCGTCTTCATGCTCGCGGTGCTGCCGCAGTTCCTCAACCCGCAGGCACCGCTGCTCGCGCAGTACCTGGTGATGGGCGTGACCATGATCTGCGTCGACCTGATCGTCATGGCCGGCTACACCGGCTTGGCCGCCCGGGTGTTGCGCGTGTTGCGCACGCCGCGTCAGCAGCGGGTGATGAACCGCAGCTTCGCCGTGTTGTTCGTCGGCGCCGCCGCTCTGCTGGCCACGGTGCGCCGCGCGCCGGCGTGACGCAGTCGACGCTGGGTGCGTGAACCGGTGCTGCGACAGCTGCATGGCGAGACCCTAGGCTACCCGCTTTGCCTTGTCGAGCCGCCGCATGCCGTCTTCTTCGATTCAATCTGCCCACTACGCCGACAGCCCCGATCTGGCCATCGCCGCCTTGCGCCACCCGCCACTGGAACAGGCGTTGGGCGCGGCTTGCGCCGAGTTGGCGATTGCCGAGGCTTACCTGGCCGCGTTGCGCGACCCGGCGATTGGCCCGCAACCGCGCCTGCTGTTGGCGGTAACGGCGGCCGGGGTGACGGCCCAACGGCGCCTGGCGGCGCTGGTCGCCGAATTGCTGCCGGATGAACTGGAGCTGGACTTGATCGAGCTGGCCGATGACAGCCTGTCGGCGGCCTTGCGCGAGCGTTGTACGCCGTTCTACCGGCGCTGATCACCAGGGAATGGCGGCGCCGTCCCAGGCCCAGAAGCTGCCGCTTGCCGCAGGGCCGTGACGTTCGATCTGCTCCAGCAGGCGCGCGGCGGCGAAATCCGCGGTGAACAGTTTGTCCGCTGGCACATTGGCCTGGAAGGGCTTCGACAACTGGGTGTCGGTGGTGCCAGGGTGCAGGGCGAGCACGCAGGCCTGCGGGTTGAGCCGCGCCAGTTCGATGCTGGCGGTGTGCAGCAACTGGTTCAGCGCGGCCTTGCTGGCACGGTAGCTGTACCAGCCGCCGAGGCGGTTGTCGCCAATCGAACCGACCCGCGCCGAGAGCGCCGCCACCGTGCAGGGATGGCGGCCGCGCAGCAGCGGCAGCAGGTGCTTGAGCAGTAGGATCGGCGCGAACGCGTTGACCTGAAAGGTCGCCAGCAAGCCTTGCAGGTCGAGCTGGGCCAGGCCTTTTTCCGCCTTTGATGCGCCGTCTTGCAGCACCCCGACGGTGCACAACAGCAGGTGCAGGCGCGGAACCGCCGCGCGCAGCTGGGTGGCCAGCTCGCTCAGCGCCTGTTCATCGCATACGTCCACATCCAGGCAGTGCAAGCGCTGACCATGCTGCGCGGCCAATGCCAGCAGTGCGGGTGCCTGGCTGGCCTGGCGGGCGATAGCCCAGACGCCGGCTACATCCGCGCGCGCCAGCAGTTGCGTGGTCAGCGCCAGGCCGATACCACGGCTGGCCCCACAGACCACGACATGGGCCGGTTCTTCCAGGCGTTGCCAAAAACTCATCGGGTCTCTCCTAGCGCATTGCGACAATCCGTCGCGGGCCTTGGTGGATCAAGGGTTGAGGAAAATCGTTAGGGAAGTAACAATCTAATGCCACACATTCGTATTTGGGATTAACTCCTATATGACTTCCGTATTGCGTTTCTTCAGTTGGTTGCTGCTGCCCGTATTGGCCGCGTGCAGCCTGACTGTCATGGCCGAGCCCATCGAGGGCGCGGCGCAAGCGTTGCACCTGCTCGGTTACCTGGGCGCCGACTACCCGGCCACTGTGGCCAATGGGCAAATCATCGACTCCGGCGAATACCGCGAGCAGCTGGAGTTCCTCACTGTACTGCAAGGCCTCATCGTTGCGCTGCCGGCGCGTAGCGAACAGGCCGAGCTGGAGCAGGGCGTGGCGACGTTGCGTCAGGGCATCGAGCAGCGCGTGGACGGTGGCCAGGTCGCCGCGCAGGCGCGCCAGTTGGCCACCACCCTGGCCACGGCCTATGGGGTCAGCCAGACCCCGGCCATCACTCCCGATCCCAGCCGTGGCGCGCCGCTGTTCGCCCAGCACTGCAGCGTCTGCCATGGCGCCAGCGGCGCCGGCGACGGTCCCGCGGGGATTGGCCTGGAGCCGCCGCCGGCCAACCTGCGCGAGCAGGCGCGGCTGGATAGGTTGAGCCTGTACGACCTGTTCAACAGCATCGGCTTGGGTATCGACGGCACCGATATGGCGGCCTTTGCCGACCAGCTCGATGAGCGCCAGCGCTGGGATCTGGCCAGTTATATCGCCGGCTTCAGCGCCGCGCCTGCGGCCAAGGGCAAGCCGTTCGCCATATCTGCGCTGGCCGGCATGACTCCGGCCGAGGTCGCTGCCGCGCAAGGCGAAACTGCCGCTGCGGTTTTCCGCGCCCAGCGTGCGCAGCCACCGGTGCAGCAGCGTGGCCCGCAGCAGATGATCGAACACATCCGCGCGACCCTGGAGCAGAGCCTGGCCGCTTACCGTGCCGGTGATCATGAGCAGGCCTATGACCTCTCCATCGGCGCCTATCTGGAAGGTTTCGAGCTAGTCGAAAGCGCCCTGGATAATCTCGACGCGGCGCAGCGCAAGACTACCGAGCGCGCGCTGATGGCTTACCGTCAGGCCTTGCAGGATGGTCTGTCGGTGCCTCAGGCGGCGCAGCGGCTGGAGCAGGCCAAGATCGAGCTGGCGATTTCTGCCGCCTTGCTCGACAGCGATGGTCTGTCGGACTCGCTGAGTTTCTTCTCCAGCCTGCTGATTCTGCTGCGCGAAGGGCTGGAGGCGATTCTGGTGCTGGCGGCGATCCTCGCCTTCCTGCGCAACACCGGCCAGCAGCAGGCGGTGCGCAGCGTGCATCTCGGCTGGGGCCTGGCGCTGCTGGCCGGGGTCGGCACCTGGGCGCTGGCGGCGTACCTGATCGACGTCAGCGGCGCCCAGCGCGAGCTACTCGAAGGGCTGACCGCGCTGTTCGCCAGCGTCATGGTGCTCTGGCTCGGCGTATGGATGCATGACCGGCGGCATGCGGCGGCCTGGCAGGATTACATCAAGAGCAGCCTGGTCGGCGGCGGCGGTCGTTTCGGCTTTGCCGTGCTGGCGTTCTTTTCGGTGTACCGCGAGCTGTTCGAGGTCATCCTGTTTTACGAAACCCTCTGGCTACAGGCTGGCCCGCAAGGCCATGGCATGGTCCTCGCCGGTGCGGCGGCGGCCCTGGTACTGCTGCTTGGTCTGGCCTGGGTGATTTTGCGCGGTTCACGCAAGCTGCCGCTGGCGACCTTCTTCGGGCTCAACGCTATGATGCTGTGCGTGCTCTCGGTGGTGTTCGCCGGTCATGGCGTGGCGGCCTTGCAGGAGGCTGGAGTGCTGGGTACGCGGCCGGTGACGTTCGTCGAGTTCGATTGGCTGGGCATTCATGATGATGCCTACAGCCTTGCGGCCCAGGCCACGGCGCTGGCGGCGATTGCCCTGCTGTATGGGCGCAGCTGGCTGGGCGGGCGGCAGCGGTTGACGGCCTGAGGACGTGGCAGGCGCCGGCATGGTTTAGCATGTCGGCTCGGTTGCCCATGGAGAGCGCTACGTGATGCGAGTCTGGATCGATGCCGATGCCTGCCCACGGGGCGCGCGGGATCAGGTGGTGAAATTCGCCCTCAAGCGCGGCTTCGAGGTGCTGTTGGTCGCCGGCCAGGCAGTGGCCCGGCCGAGCTTCGCCTGCGTGCGCCTGATCGTGGTGCCGAGCGGGCCGGATGCGGCGGACGATTACCTGGTCGAGCATGCGCTGCCCGGCGAGCTGGTGATCTGCAGCGATGTGCCGCTGGCCGACCGCCTGGTGAAGAAGGGCGTCGCCGCCCTCGATCCGCGCGGTCGCGAGTTCGACGAGCGCAACATGGGCGAGCGCCTCGCCGTGCGCAACCTGTTCACCGACCTGCGCGAGCAAGGCCAGGTCGGCGGCGGGCAGGCGCCCTACGGCGATAAGGATCGCCAGGCGTTCGCCAACTCGCTGGACCGTATCCTTACCCGTCTGAAAACCCTCGGCGCCTAGCCCGTAGTGCGATACCCATTAGCGATACCCGCATGGGTATCGCTGCGCTCAACCCATCCTACAAACTTCAGCGGCGAGTTGTTGAGGCTTGTCGCGGCTGAAGCCCCTCCCACGGTCGCTATCTCAGTGCATCTGCACTAACCACACAGGTAGGTGCCGGTGCCCACCGCCACCAGGGTGCCGTCGTCGCTGTGCAGTTCGCTGCGCACCACCGCCACCTTGTTGCCGGAGCGCAGCAGCACCGCGCTGGCGGTGAAGCGTTGTCCGCGTCCGGGGCGCAGGTAGTCGATGCGCAGGTCGATGGTGCCGAGCTTGGACAGCCGCGCCATGCGCTCGCTGCTGGACAGGTGCTGGTGCCGCTCGAAGGCGCCAATCAATGCCATGGCTCCGCCGGCGACGTCGAGCAGGGAAGAGATGACTCCACCATGCAGAATGCCGTGGACGAAGTTGCCGATCAGTTCGGGCTTCATCGGCAGGTGCATGGTCACCCGTTGCGGGCTCAGTTCATCGAGCTCGATGCCGAGCATCTGGTTGAACGGGATGCGCTGGAAGAAACTGCTCACCGCCTGTTGCAGCTCGGCGGTGAGTTCGAAGGGTTGGTTGGTCATCGCGGCGCGCCTGTGTGGTTTGCCACCACGCTGCCGCAGCGCGCGTTACTTGGCCAGAGGCGCGGCGGGTGTGCCGCGCGCATTGGCGGGTTCGCCGTAGCGCCGGCAGGCGCAGCCCGTTGCTTGTGGCGGCGCTTACTCGTGAGTCATTTCCAGAACCCGGTCGACCAGCTTGTTGATCCCCGACGCGGCCTGGCTGATCGACTGAGCGAGCATGTAGGCCGGGGTGCTGACCAGCTTGTGCGCGGCGTCTTCGACGATCTCGCTGACTTCGCAGTCGTGGTGCACTGCGCCCATCTGGGTGAGCGTCGCCGCGGTGTCGTGGTCGGTGCCGATGGTGCAGTTGACCCCCGCGCCGAAGATTCTTGCCGCCAGGGCCGGGGCGATGCAGATCAGTCCCACGGGTTTGCCGGCCTTGGCGAAACCCTGGGCGGCGTGCAGCACGTCGGGCTGCACCGTGCAGTTGGCGCCGCTGACGGCGAAGTCGGAAAGGTTTTTGGCCGCGCCGAAGCCGCCGGGCATGATCAGCGCATCGAAGTCGGCGGCATGCAGCTCGCGCACATCCTTGATATTGCCGCGGGCGATGCGCGCGGATTCGACCAGGACGTTGCGGCTTTCGTCGGTTTCATCGCCGCTGTAGTGGTCCACCACATGCAGCTGCGTCACGTTCGGCGCAAAGCACTGTACCTCGGCGCCGCGCTGGTCGAGGCGCAACAGGGTGATCACGCTTTCATGAATCTCCGCGCCGTCGTAAACACCGCAGCCGGAAAGAATCACCGCTACTTTTTTGTGCATCGCGTACTCCTGGTCATTGGGCTGGGCCGAGGTGGGCACGCAGGAAATGCCTGACCTGCTGTGCATCCTTGGCGAGTTGAGGTGGATCGCTGGCTAAATCGCTGGGGTGGGCGAACACATGATTCGCGTGCACGTACTGTTGCACTTGGACTGAGTACGGCGCCAGTTGTTGCATGGCGGCCAGGGATTGTCGGCAAACAGCCCCTGACCGGTTCAGGCAGCAACGCGGCGCGATACGATTAGGCGCCAGCGGGGTGAGTATCACGCTGCCAGCGAGCCAACGGAGAGGTCTGCGCATACTGTCGTCAAATGCCACTTAGGTTGTCATTGCGCGTCGCGAGAGGTGCGGACGCCAGGGGCTAGGATCCACTAGCAATCCTAGCCCCTGGCCTTGCACAACGATATGGCCCCGATATGAATTACATCCTGTATGCCGTGCCTTTTTTCTTTCTGTTGATCGCCTTGGAGCTGCTCGCCGACCGCTGGCGCGGCGTCAGCACTTATCGCCTGGCCGACGCGATCAACAGCCTGAGTGCCGGCGTGCTGTCGACCAGCGTGGGCTTGCTGACCAAGGCGGTCGGTCTGCTCACCTACACCCTGGCCTGGCAGCAGCTGGGGCTGTTCGAGTTGTCCGCCGACAGCCTGTGGGTGTGGGCGTTCGCATTCGTCTTCTACGACTTCTGCTACTACTGGAACCACCGCCTCGGGCATGAGCGCAACGTGCTGTGGGCGGCGCACTCGGTGCATCACCAGAGCGAGGACTACAACCTCTCCACCGCGCTGCGCCAGACCAGCACCGGCTTTCTCTTCGGCTGGATCTTCTACCTGCCGATGGCCGTGGCCGGCGTACCGCCGCTGGTGTTCCTGACGGTGGCGGCGCTGAACCTGCTGTATCAGTTCTGGGTACACACCCGGCACATCCCCAAGCTCGGCTGGTTCGAGTGGATCTTCATCAGCCCGTCCAACCACCGCGTGCACCATGCGCAGAACGCGGTGTACATGGATCGCAACTACGGCGGCGTGTTTATCCTTTGGGATCGTCTGTTCGGCACGTTCCAGGAGGAGCTGGACGAACAGCCGGTGATCTTCGGCGTGACCACGCCGCTGGCCAGCTGGAACCCGCTGTGGGCCAACGTGCAGTTCTACGTGGCGCTGTGGCATGACGCCGTGCGCGCCGAGTCCTGGTGGGACAAGCTGCGCATCTGGTTCATGCGCACCGGCTGGCGCCCGGCCGACGTGGCGGCCCAGTACCCGGCGCACAAGCCCGAGCTCAGCCAGTTCGTCAAATTCGAGGTGCCGTTGAGCCGCTACCGGCAGCTGTATGCCGCGGCGCAGTTCACCGTGTATGCGCTGGGCGGCAGTTACCTGCTGGCACGCGGCGCCGAGTTGCCGGTGGCGGCAGTGTGGCTGGGCTGCGTGTGGGTCGCGTTCGGTCTCTACAGCATCGGCATCTGGCTGGAGAATCGCGCCTGGGCCCCGCGGCTCGAAGCGGCGCGGCTGGCGGCCAACCTGCCGCTGTTTTGGCTGGCCGAGGCGTTGGGCGTATTCGGCGCGGGCTGGGTGTTGCTCGGCGTCTACAGCCTGCTCAGCGCTCTGGCGTTGCTGGCCGGCCGGCGCGCGGCCCAGGCCCTGGCGATGTGATTCACGGCGCCGCGCGGCGCAGGCGTCGGCGCAGCCAGAACCCGCCGCCGATCAGCAGCAAGGCCCCGAAGATGTACAGCTGGTAGCGGCGCACGTCGCCGAGGATAGTCTCCAGCGCCGCGCCGAGGTGATAGGCCGCCAAGCCCAGGCTGGTGGCCCAGACGGTGGCGCCGATGGCGTCGAGCAGCAGATAGCGGCGCCACGAATAGCCGGACAGGCCGATGGCCAAAGGCATCACGGTGCGCATGCCGTAGATGAAACGAAAGCCCAATACCCACAAGTCCGGGTGCCGCTGCAGGTGCCGTATGGCCTTGTCGCCCAGCGCTTGCCAGCGCGGCCGGCGGGCGAGAATACCGCGGCCATGGCGGCGCCCAAGGAAGTACCAGAGCTGGTCGCTGGCGTAAGTGCCACAGAAGGCGAACAGCAGCACCCATTCGATGCTCAGGTAACCGCGCAGCGCCAGGTATGCCGCCAGCAGCAGCGACATCTCGCCCTCGAGGAAGGTGCCCAGTACCAGGGCCGGGTAGCCGAATTGTTGCAGCAAATTCTCGAGCATGGCGCGGACCGAAGAAGAAGACGCTCAGCCTACTCCCTCGCGTTGTCGCGGAAAACTGCGCGCCGCTCGACGAACCGCCGGCGCGGTGGTCACAATATGGCCGAGCCGCCGAGCCGCCGAGCCGCCGAGTCACTGCGACGCGCCGTCGCAGTGACATATACGACTGTCATCAATTGGTCATAATGGCCGCTTATAACTGTCACACTCGCCCGTCTGTGCGGGCTTTGGAGTCTGCCGTGAGCTTTACCCCCGCCAATCGTCTGTTCCCCGCCACCCGCCTGCGGCGCAATCGCCGTGACGATTTCTCCCGGCGCCTGGTGCGCGAGCACCGTTTGAGCGTCGATGACCTGATCCTGCCGGTGTTCGTGCTCGACGGCGACAACCGCCGCGAAGCGATTGCCTCGATGCCCGGCGTCGAGCGTCTGTCCATCGACCTGCTGTTGCACGAGGCGGAGAAGTGGGTGGCCCTGGGCATTCCGGCGCTGGCCCTGTTCCCGGTCACGCCGCTGGACAAGAAATCCCTGGATGGCAGCGAAGCCTGGAACCCGGACGGCATCGCCCAGCGCGCGATCCGCGCCCTGCGCGCGAAATTCCCCGAATTGGGGGTGATCAGCGACGTGGCCCTCGACCCATTCACCACCCACGGTCAGGATGGCATCCTCGACGAGGATGGCTATGTGCAGAACGACATCACCGTCGATGCGCTGGTCAAGCAAGCGCTGTCGCATGCCGCCGCCGGTGCCCAGGTGGTGGCGCCGTCGGACATGATGGACGGCCGTATCCAGGCGATCCGCGAGGCGCTGGAGCTGGCCGATCACACCAACGTACGCATCATGGCCTACTCGGCCAAGTACGCCAGCGCCTACTACGGGCCGTTCCGCGATGCGGTCGGTTCGGCGGCGAATCTGGGCAAGGCCAACAAGGCCAGCTATCAGATGGACCCGGCCAATAGCGACGAAGCGCTGCACGAAGTGGCGGCGGACCTGGCCGAAGGCGCCGACATGGTGATGGTCAAGCCGGGCATGCCGTATCTGGACATTCTTTGTCGGGTCAAAGACGAATTTCGCGTGCCGACCTTTGTCTATCAAGTCAGTGGCGAGTACGCCATGCACATGGCGGCGATCCAGAATGGCTGGCTCAGCGAAGCGGTGATCCTCGAATCGCTGACTGCCTTCAAACGCGCCGGTGCCGATGGCATCCTCACTTATTTCGCCGTTCGCGCGGCAGAACTGTTACAGCCGGGACACTAGTCCGGCCAGGACGATCCAATGAATACCGAAGGACTCAGCAATAGCGAATTGCAGGCCGCCGAGCTGGTTGAACAGCCGGTCGCCGCCGATGTGGCGGTGGAAGCCCCGCCGCTCGTCGAGGTTCCCACGCCCGCGCCGCCGATGGTGGTGCCGAGCCTGGACGACAGCAGCCTGTACATCCACCGCGAGCTGTCGCAGCTGCAATTCAATATCCGCGTGCTGGAGCAGGCGCTGGATGAGTCCTATCCATTGCTGGAGCGGCTGAAGTTCCTGCTGATCTTCTCCAGCAACCTGGATGAGTTCTTCGAGATCCGCGTCGCTGGGCTGAAAAAGCAGATCACCTTCGCCCGCGAACAAGCCGGCGCCGACGGTTTGCAGCCGCACCAGGCGTTGGCACGGATTTCCGAGCTGGTGCATGAGCAGGTCAACCGCCAGTACGCGATCCTCAACGACACCCTGCTGCCGGCCCTGGAGAAACACCAGGTGCGTTTTATCCGCCGGCGTTTCTGGAACACCAAGCTGAAGGCCTGGGTGCGGCGTTACTTCCGCGACGAGATCGCGCCGATCATCACGCCGATCGGCCTCGATCCGACGCACCCGTTCCCCTTGCTGGTGAACAAGAGCCTGAACTTTATCGTCGAACTGGAGGGCATCGACGCCTTTGGCCGTGACTCCGGTTTGGCGATCATCCCGGCGCCGCGTCTGCTGCCGCGGATCATCAAGGTGCCGGAAGACGTCGGTGGCCCCGGCGACAACTACGTATTCCTCTCGTCGATGATCCACGCGCACGCCGACGACCTGTTTCAGGGCATGAAGGTCAAGGGCTGCTACCAGTTCCGCCTGACCCGTAACGCCGACCTGTCGGTGGACACCGAAGACGTCGAAGACCTGGCCCGCGCGCTGCGCGGCGAACTGTTCTCGCGGCGCTACGGCGATGCGGTGCGCCTGGAGGTGGTCGACACCTGTCCGGCGCACCTGAGCGGCTACCTGCTCAAGCAGTTCGGCCTGGCCGAGAGCGAGCTGTACAAGGTCAACGGCCCGGTCAACCTGACGCGTCTGTTCAGCATCACCGGCCTGGACAGCCACCCGGAGCTGCAATACACGCCGTTCACCCCGGTGATCCCCAAACTGCTGCAGAACAGCGACAACATCTTCAGCGTGATCAGCAAGCAGGACATCCTCCTGCTGCATCCGTTCGAGTCGTTCACCCCGGTCGTCGACCTGCTGCGCCAGGCGGCGAAAGACCCGCATGTGCTGGCGATCAAACAGACCCTGTACCGCAGCGGGGCCAACTCGGAGATCGTCGACGCCCTGGTGGAGGCGGCGCGCAACGGCAAGGAAGTCACCGCGGTGATCGAGCTGCGCGCGCGCTTCGACGAAGAATCCAACCTGCAACTGGCCAGCCGCCTGCAAGCGGCCGGTGCGGTGGTGATCTACGGCGTGGTCGGCTTCAAGACTCACGCCAAGATGATGCTGATCCTGCGCCGCGAAAGCGGCGAGATCGTCCGCTACGCGCACCTCGGCACCGGCAACTACCACGCCGGCAACGCCAAGCTTTACACCGACTACAGCCTGCTCACCGCCGATGTGGCGCTGGGTGAAGACGTGGCGAAGATGTTCAGCCAGTTGATCGGCATGGGCAAAACCCTGCGCATGAAGAAGCTCTTGCACGCGCCGTTCACCCTGAAGAAAACCCTGCTCGACATGATCACCCGGGAAACCCAGCTGGCCAGCGAAGGCAAGCCGGCGCACATCATGGCCAAGTTCAACTCGCTGACCGATCCGAAGATCATCCGCGCGCTGTACAAGGCCAGCCAGACCGGCGTGCGCATCGACCTGGTGGTGCGCGGCATGTGCTGCCTGCGTCCGGGGATTGCCGGGGTTTCGCACAATATTCAGGTGCGCTCGATCATCGGTCGCTTCCTCGAACACACGCGGGTGTTCTACTTCCTCAACGAAGGCGACGAGAAGATTTACCTGTCCAGCGCCGACTGGATGGAGCGCAACCTCGACAAGCGCGTCGAGACCGGCTTCCCGGTGGAAGGCAAGAAGCTGATCCTGCGGGTGAAGAAGGAACTGGAGGCTTATCTGACCGACAACACCCAGAGCTGGGTGTTGCAGCCGGACGGTCGCTACCTGCGCAGCAGCCCGACCGGTAACCAGAACCCGCGCAGCGCCCAGGCCGGGCTGCTGGATAAGTTGACCGCGCCGCTGGTCAGCGCACGCTGAGGTCGATGCCGATGCGCTTGAGCCAGTCCGCTTCCTGAGTGAAATCCGCTTGGGTCAGCGGGTTGGCGGCCAGCCAGCCCTGCGGGAACTGGATTTCCAGGCTTTGCCCGGCGGCTTGCAGATGCACCGTGGGCATTTGCTGGCTGCCGCGAATGTGGTGGAACAGGATGGCGAAGCGCAGCAGCACGCACAGGCGGATCAGCTTGATCGCCTCGTCGCCGAACTCGGCGAGTTTTTCCTTGGGGATATTGCGCCGGTGGCCGCGCACCAGCAGGGCCAGCATCTGCTGGTCCAGGCGCGAGAACCCGGCTAGGTCGGAGTGCTCGACCAGGTAGGCGCCGTGCTTGTGGTATTGGTAGTGGGCGATGTCCAGGCCCAGCTCGTGCACCCGCGCGGCCCAGATCAGCAGCTCGCGGTGCCAGTCGTCGCCCAGCCCCCAATCGTCGGCAACTTGTTCCAGGGCCTCCAGCGCCTTGCTTTCGACCCGTGCCGCTTGCTCCAGATCGACGTGGTAGCGCTCCATCAGCGCGCTCAAGGTGCGCTCGCGCACGTCCTCGTGGTGGTGCCGGCCGAGCAGGTCGTAGAGCACGCCTTCGCGCAATGCGCCTTCGGAGTGGGTCATGCGGCTGATTTCGCAGGCGTCGAAAATCGCTTCGAGAATCGCCAGGCCGGCCGGGAAGATCGCCCGGCGATCCGGCTTGATGCCGTCGAGGTCGAGTTTTTCCACCTCGCCGAGCTTGAACAGTTTGCGCTTCAGCCAGGCCAGCCCTTCCGGGTTGACCTCGCCGCTGCCCAGGCCCGCGGCCTGGATGGTCAGGCCGATGGCCTTGATCGTGCCGGAGGCGCCCACCGCATCCTGCCAGCCGAGGCGGCGCAGGGCGTGTTCGATGCCCATGATTTCCAGGCGCGCCGCGGTGTAGGCCTGGGCGTAGCGCGCCGGGGTGATTTTGCCGTCGCGGAAAAAGCGCTGGGTGAAGCTGACGCAGCCCATTTGCAGGCTTTCGCGCAACAGCGGTTCGAAGCGCTGGCCAATGATGAATTCGGTACTGCCGCCGCCGATGTCGGTGACCAGGCGCTTACCCGGGGTGTCGGCGATGCTGTGGGACACGCCGAGGTAGATCAGGCGCGCTTCTTCGCGGCCGGAGATGACCTCCACCGGATGGCCGAGGACTTCTTCGGCGCGGCGGATGAATTCGCCGCGGTTGCGCGCCTCGCGCAAGGCGTTGGTGCCGACGATGCGCACCGCGCCTTCCGGCAGGCTGGCGGTCAGTTGGGCGAAGCGGCGCAGGCAGTCGAGGCCGCGCTGCATGGCTTCTTCGCTGAGCAGGCGCTGCTCGTCGATACCGGCCGCCAATTGCACTTTGTCGCCCAGTCGTTCGAGGATGCGAATCTCGCCGTGATCGGCCTTGGCCAGCACCATGTGGAAGCTGTTGGAGCCCAGGTCGATGGCTGCAATCAAGGGAAATGACTCGGCAGGGGTATGCGGCATGGCGGCAGTGTCTCGATCTATAACCGCGCCATCGTGCCACGATAGGTCGAGCGCGCCAACGCATACTGATGTCGCAGTGCCCTGCGGCGTACGCTGAAAATCGCTGCGTCGCGGCATGCCGCTGGTTAGAAATCGACCCGCAAAGGCTGGCGCAATAGCTGCTCATCGCAGTTGTGGCCGCTGCCGCCGCGATCGACCACGACGAAGCGCCCCGGTCGCTCCAGGCATAGCAAGGGATGGTGCCAGGTGCCGGCGGCGTAGTTGACGCCTTGTTCGGGCGTGCTGATAAACGCGCGGATTGCCCGTTCGTCGAGTTCGCCGGGCGGCGCCACGACGATCAGCATGCGCGCGCCGTCCACCGGGTAGAACGCCTGACTGCCCAGCGGGTGACGTTCGAGCAGGTTGAGCGAGATGGGCGAGTGCCAGGCCTGGCCGTCGAACAGGTTGAACAGCACGCGCGCGGCGCTGCCGAGCGCCTCGATCCGCGCCAGGTCGTGAAAGCGCGTGGTGGTCCCGGCATTGATCGCCAGCGGTGTGGCGCCGGCGCCTTCCAGCACCTCGCCGAACGGCGCGAAGGCCTCGCGGGTCAGCGGCGCGACGCGCAGTGGCCGGGTGTTCGTCAGCGTTTGCGGCATGCTCACAGGTTGACCGAGCCGATAAAGTTGCGCAGCTCCTGGGTCTGCGGTTCGGCGAACAGCACCTTGGGATCGCCGACTTCATGCACCTTGCCCTGGTGCATGAACACCAGTTTGTCGCCGACTTCGCGGGCGAAGCGCATTTCGTGGGTGACCATGATCAGGGTCATGCCTTCGCTGGCCAGTTGCTTGACCACCGCCAGCACCTCGCTGACCAGTTCCGGGTCGAGCGCCGAGGTAATCTCGTCGCACAGCAGCACCTTGGGCGACATCGCCAGGGCGCGGGCAATCGCCACGCGCTGTTGCTGACCGCCGGACAAACGCTCCGGGTAGGCGTCGAACTTCTCGCCCAGGCCGACCCGTTCAAGCATCTGCCGCGCCAGCTGTTGCGCCTCGTCGCGGGGCAGCTTCTTCACCACCTGCGGCGCCAGCATGATGTTCTCGCCCACGCTCAAGTGCGGGAACAGGTTGAACTGCTGGAACACCATGCCGACCTTCTGCCGCAGGCTGCGTAAGTCGGCCCGCGCGGCGTCGAGGTAATCGCCGTCGACTTCGATGACCCCGTCGTTGACCGATTCCAGGCCATTGAGGGTGCGCAACAGGGTGCTCTTACCCGAGCCGCTGCGGCCGATGATGGCGACCACTTCGCCTTCTGCGACGCTCAGGTCGATGCCCTTGAGCACGTGGTTGTCGCCGTAGTACTTGTGTAGGGCGGTGACGTTAAGCAGTGACATTCAGCCTCCTTTCCAGGCGGTGTGCGGCAAACGACAAGGGGTAGCAGAGCAGGAAGTAACCCAGCGCGACGAAGCCGTAGACCATGAACGGCTCGAAGGTGGCGTTGGCCAGCATGCCGCCGGTCTTGGTCAGTTCGGTGAAACCGATGATCGAGGTCACCGCAGTGCCTTTCACCACTTGCACCGAGAAGCCCACGGTGGGTGCCACGGCGATACGCAGCGCCTGCGGCAGCACCACGTGGCGCAGCACTTCGAGGCGGGTCATGGCCAGGCTGTGCGAGGCTTCCCATTGGCCGCGCGGGATCGACTCGACGCAGCCGCGCCAGATCTCGGCGAGAAAGGCGCTGGTGAACAGGGTCAGGGCGATGGCGGCGGCCAGCCAGGGCGATACGTCGATACCGAGCAGGGCGATGCCGAAGAACACCATGAACAGTTGCATCAGCAGCGGGGTGCCCTGGAACAGTTCAATGTAACCGCGCGCCAGGACGCGCGGCGCCGTCAGTGGGGCGATGCGCGCCAGCAGCACCAGCAGCCCGGCGATCCCGCCGCAGACGAAGGCCACCAGCGACAGCAGCAGGGTCCACTGCAAACCGACCAGCAGGTTGCGCAGGATGTCCCAGAGGGTGAAGTCCATCAGCGAGCCCCGACGATATAACGGCGGCCGATCCAGGCCAGTAGCTGGCGGATCAGGATCGCCATGGCCAGGTACAGCAGGGTGGTGACCAGGTAGGTCTCGAAGGCGCGGAAGTTGCGCGACTGGATAAAGTTGGCGGCGAACGACAGCTCCTCGGTGGAGATCTGCGAGCACACCGCCGAGCCGAGCATGACGATGATGATCTGGCTCGACAGCGCCGGCCAGACCTTGGCCAGCGCGGGGCGCAGGACCACATGGCGGAAGCTCTCGAAGCGGTTCAGCGCCAGCGCCGCCGCGGCTTCCAGCTGGCCATGGGGGATCGCCTGAATGCCGGCGCGGATGATCTCGGTGGAGTAGGCGCCGAGGTTGATCACCATCGCCAGCACCGCGGCTTCCCACTCGTTCATCCGCACCCCCAGGGCCGGCAGGCCGAAGAAGATGAAGAATAACTGGACGATGAACGGGGTGTTGCGGATCAGCTCCACGTAGAGCCCGAACACCCGGTTGAAGGGCTTGATCTGCCAGGCGCGCAGCACTGCGCCGACAATCCCCAGGCCGACCCCGAGCAGGGTGCCGACCGCGGTCAGGCCGAGGGTGAACAGCGCGCCTTGCAGCAGCAGGTCGGCGTTGTGCAGCACCGGGATAAAGTCGAACTGATACGCCATGGCTCAAGCCTCCATCAGCGGCTGGCGGCTCACAGGTCGGCCGGTAGCGGTTGCTTCAACCATTTCTCACTGATGGCATTGAGGCTGCCGTCGCCCTTGGCGGTGCTGAGAATTTGGTTGACCTTGCTCAGTAGCGCCGCTTCATTCTTGTTCAGGCCAACGTAGGTGGGCGAGTCCTTGAGGTTGAGCTTCATCGTCGGGATGCGCTTGGGGCTGCGCTCGGCAATCGCCGCCATCACCACGTTGCCGCTGGCGATCAGGTCGACCTGGCCGGAGAGGTAAGCGGCGATGGTCGAGTTGTTGTCTTCGAAGCGCTTGATGGTCGCGCCCTTGGGGGCGACTTTGCTCAACTCGATATCTTCGATGGCGCCACGGGTGACGCTGATGGTCTTGCCTGCCAGGTCGTCGAGCGTCGCGATTGGCGCCTCTTGCGGGCCGAACACGCCGAGGTAGAAGGGCGCGTAAGCATCGGAGAAGTCGATGACCGCCTCGCGTTCGGGGTTCTTGCCCAGGCTGGAGATCACCAGGTCGACTTTGCCGGTGGTGAGGAACGGGATGCGGTTGGTGCTGTTCACCGGAGTCAATTCCAGTTTGACCGCCAACTTGTCGGCCAGCAGTTGCGCCGTGTCGATATCCAGGCCGCGTGGTTTGAGGTCCGGACCGACCGAGCCGAAGGGCGGGAAGTCCTGCGGCACGGCGACTTTGAGCACGCCGCGTTCACTAATATCACTGAGACCGTCGGCGAAGGCCGGGGTCAGGCTCAGCGTCAGGCTGGTGAGCAGGATGCTGAGTAGGCTGCGCGTGGCGTGGGTCATGGCGATCTCCCGATTGGCTGGTTAATTCGAGCTATTTCGATGAATAGTGGTTTTGCATCAGCTGTGCCAATTTCATTTAATTCATGTACTTAGGTTTATTGCTTTTGCAAAACAAGGTCTTACTGGTCTGAACAGTTGAAAAGCTGACCGCTTGGTTGATATAGCTTTTGCCTCATTGCAGTGCGCGGTGCTTGGCGGGGTACGAAAACGGGGCGTGGCTTGCCTGGCGGGGTGCTCTGGCCGTACAAAGGCAGCCTTTACTGGACTGACCGGCCTGAACAGTCATGCATGCTTCCGCGCCCCGCGCCGTACCCGAATACGCCCTGCAAGCGATCCGCAAGCTGATCGAGGACGAGGGCTATCGCCCTGGCGATGCATTGCCCTCGCAGCGCGACTTGGCCGAACGCCTGGGCGTCAGCCGCACGTCCTTGCGCGAGGCGCTGTCGTCGCTGAGTGCGTTGGGGTTGGTCAGCGTGCAGGCGGGCAAAGGCGTGTTCGTGCAGGCACCCGTGGCACAGTCGTCTGCCCACGCCGGGTTTGCCTGGCCATTCGCCGCGCAGGTGTCGGCGGCCGATACCTTTCAGCTACGGTTCGCCTTGGAAGGGTTTGCCTGTGGCTTGGCGGCGGTAACCCTGACCGCCGAAGAGCTGGATGCCCTGCAAGACAACGTCGAGCAGATGCGTTTGGCGTTGCGTGCCGGCGACTTCGACAGCGCCTCGCGCCTTGACTTCGATTTCCATCGGCGCATCCTGCACGCCAGCGGCAACCAGGCGATGCTCGGCATCGTCAGCTCCAGCGCGGATATTTTCCTGGAGAGCCAGAAGCTGCCGTTCATCCGCCCCGAGCGGGCGCTGGAAACCTGGCAGGAGCACCGCAAGATCCTCAAGGCGCTCGGTCGGCATGCCGCAGGCCCGGCGCAGAAGGCCATGCAGCAACATATTCGCGCGGCAGCCTTGCGTACCGGCATCGCTTTCGCCACGCTCGGCGATTAGTTGTGGGTAAATTCGGTGTGCCCCATAGATAAGCTCAATTGCGCTTACCTTCCTGTGTCAGAAAAGCCGGGCTATGATGTCGGTCACTTTTTGCTTCCGAACACGGAGACTTTCCATGAGCGAATTCATCACCAATGTCAGCGATGCCAGCTTCGACCAAGATGTCATCCAGGCCGAAGGGCCGGTTCTGGTCGACTACTGGGCTGAGTGGTGTGGCCCGTGCAAGATGATTGCCCCAGTTCTGGACGAAATCGCTCAGACCTACCAAGGCAAACTGAAAGTCTGCAAGCTGAACATCGACGAAAACCAGGACACCCCGCCGAAATACGGCGTGCGTGGCATCCCGACGCTGATGCTGTTCAAGAACGGCAACGTCGAAGCCACCAAGGTCGGCGCCCTGTCCAAGTCGCAGTTGGCCGCCTTCCTCGACAGCAATATCTGATCGCCGCCGGAGCGACCGCTACGCTCCCGGTATCGCATGCGCTGTCGATCAAAGCCCCGCAATACGCGGGGTTTTTTTCTGCGCATAGGCTAGACGCCTTCGTCAAGCCGGTGTTACATTCGGCCTCGCTGTATTTCCTATACAGCCCCCTGCAAGCCGTCGTCGACGCATTCCTACTCGAATACTTTCGATATACAAGCAGGCGATCCAGTCGCCTTCTCCGCGGCGCGGCTTCCCAAGCTAATAGCTTATTTCCCCCTCCTTCATGATTACGTCATTCCTATGAATCTGACCGAACTCAAGCAAAAGCCGATTACCGAACTGCTGGAAATGGCCGAACAAATGGGCATCGAGAACATGGCCCGTTCGCGCAAGCAGGACGTGATCTTCTCGCTGCTGAAAAAACACGCGAAAAGCGGTGAGGAAATCTCCGGTGATGGCGTGCTGGAGATCCTCCAGGACGGTTTCGGCTTCCTCCGCTCCGCGGACGCCTCGTACCTCGCCGGCCCCGACGACATTTACGTCTCGCCGAGCCAGATCCGCCGCTTCAACCTGCGTACCGGCGATACCATCGTTGGCAAAATCCGCCCGCCGAAAGAAGGCGAGCGGTACTTCGCGCTGCTCAAGGTCGATACGATCAACTATGATCGTCCGGAGAACGCGAAGAACAAGATTCTGTTCGAAAACCTGACGCCGCTGTTCCCCACCAAGCGTCTGGTCATGGAAGCCGGCAACGGCTCCACCGAAGACATCACCGGTCGCGTCATCGACCTCTGCGCGCCGATCGGCAAGGGCCAGCGTGGCCTGATCGTGGCACCGCCGAAAGCCGGTAAGACGATCATGCTGCAGAACATCGCGGCCAACATCACTCGCAACAATCCGGAAGTGCACCTGATCGTGCTGCTGATCGATGAGCGCCCGGAAGAAGTGACCGAAATGCAGCGCACCGTGCGCGGCGAAGTGGTCGCTTCGACCTTCGACGAGCCGCCGACCCGCCACGTGCAGGTTGCCGAGATGGTGATCGAGAAGGCCAAGCGCCTGGTCGAGCACAAGAAGGACGTGGTTATCCTGCTCGACTCCATCACCCGTCTGGCGCGCGCCTACAACACCGTGATCCCGAGCTCCGGCAAGGTGCTCACCGGTGGTGTCGACGCTCATGCCCTGGAGAAGCCCAAGCGCTTCTTCGGCGCCGCGCGTAACATTGAGGAAGGCGGCTCGCTGACCATCATCGCCACCGCGCTGGTGGAAACCGGCTCGAAGATGGACGAAGTGATCTACGAAGAGTTCAAGGGCACCGGCAACATGGAGCTGCCCCTGGATCGTCGGATCGCCGAGAAGCGCGTATTCCCGGCCATCAACATCAACAAGTCCGGCACCCGCCGCGAAGAGTTGCTGACCGCCGAAGACGAGCTGCAGCGCATGTGGATTCTGCGCAAGCTGCTGCACCCGATGGACGAAATCGCCGCCATCGAATTCCTCATCGACAAGCTCAAAGCGACCAAGACCAACGACGAGTTCTTCTTGTCGATGAAACGCAAGTAAGTCGAGCAGTGATCGAACAAAAGCCGGGGAAACCCGGCTTTTGTGCATCTGCGTGTTGTATCGACCTTCTGAAAGACCAACTTCGGCGCTAAACTTTGCGCCCCGATTGGCCCGGCTGAAACGAGGCATCTGCATGCAGTATCGCGACCTGCGCGACTTTATCCGCGGTCTGGAACAGCGCGGCGAGCTCAAGCGCATCCAGGCGCCGGTTTCCCCGGTGCTGGAAATGACCGAAATCTGCGACCGTACCTTGCGTAAGGGCGGCCCGGCGCTGCTGTTCGAAAACCCTACGGGCTTCGACATGCCGGTGCTCGGCAACCTGTTCGGCACGCCCAAGCGCGTGGCCCTGGGCATGGGCGCGGCAGAAGTCAGCGAGCTGCGTGAAATCGGCAAGCTGCTGGCCTTTCTCAAGGAGCCGGAACCGCCGAAAGGCCTCAAGGATGCCTGGTCGAAGCTGCCGATTTTCAGGCGTGTACTGGCCATGGCGCCCAAGGTGTTGAAGGATGCGCCGTGCCAGGAGGTGATCGAGGAGGGTGACGACGTCGACCTCGGCAAGCTGCCGGTGCAGACCTGCTGGCCCGGCGACGTCGGCCCGCTGATCACCTGGGGGCTGACCGTCACCAAGGGGCCGAATAAAGAGCGGCAGAACCTCGGCATCTACCGCCAACAGGTGATTGGGCGCAACAAGCTGATCATGCGCTGGCTTAGCCATCGTGGCGGTGCGCTGGATTTCCGTGAGTGGTGCGAGAAGTTTCCCGGTAAGCCGTATCCGGTGGCGGTGGCGTTGGGTGCTGACCCGGCGACCATTCTCGGCGCGGTGACGCCAGTGCCGGACAGCCTCTCCGAATACGCCTTCGCCGGTCTGTTGCGTGGCAACAAGACCGAGCTGGTGAAGTGCCGGGGCAGCGACCTGCAAGTGCCAGCCAGTGCCGAGATCGTCCTCGAAGGGGTCATCCATCCCGGCGAGATGGCCGATGAGGGCCCGTATGGCGACCACACCGGTTACTACAACGAGGTCGATCGCTTCCCGGTATTCACCGTCGAGCGCATCACCCGTCGGCAAAAGCCGATTTACCACAGCACCTACACCGGCCGGCCGCCGGATGAGCCGGCGATTCTCGGCGTGGCGCTGAACGAAGTGTTCGTGCCGATCCTGCAGAAGCAGTTCCCCGAGATCACCGACTTCTACCTGCCGCCGGAAGGCTGCTCCTATCGCCTGGCCGTGGTCACCATCAAGAAGCAGTACCCCGGCCACGCCAAGCGCGTGATGCTCGGTGTCTGGTCGTTCCTGCGCCAGTTTATGTACACCAAGTTCGTTATCGTCACCGACGACGATATCAATGCCCGCGACTGGAACGACGTGATCTGGGCCATCACCACGCGCATGGACCCCAAGCGCGACACGGTGCTGATCGACAACACGCCGATTGATTACCTCGACTTCGCTTCGCCGGTCTCCGGGCTGGGCTCGAAGATGGGCCTCGACGCCACTCACAAGTGGCCGGGCGAGACCACCCGTGAATGGGGCCGGGCTATCGTTCAGGACGAGGCGGTCAAGCGTCGGGTCGATGAGCTGTGGGCCGAGTTGGGCATCGACTGATGCTGCTTGCCTGGAGAAGCGGGCGCTCGGCGCCGCGTAGACACACGATCAATCGATTCGCGGCCGAGGCCGCTGCCACGCTTTTGCTTTGGATTGCCCTGCCATGAGAGTCACCCTGCAACCTTCCGGCGCCGTGTTCGAGATGCTCCCTGGCGAGCGTATTCTCGATGCGGCGCGGCGCCTGGGCTTCGACGGCCCGCAGAGTTGCCGCAATGGCAATTGCCATATCTGCGCGGCGCTACTGGTCGAGGGGCGGGTGCGCCAGAAGGGTGCCGAGTTGGCGCAGGGCGAACTGTTCACCTGCCTGGCCGAGCCACTGGAGGATTGCGTGCTGCATTGGGACGGCGTGCTGGCGCCCGGCGAGTTGCCGGTGCGCGAGTTGGCGTGTCAGGTGCTGGCTTGCGAGGCGGTGGGCGGCGATGTGTTTCGCGTGAGCCTGCGTGCGCCGGCCGGCAAAATGCCGCGCTATCACGCCGGGCAGTACCTGCTGTTGCAGCGCGAAGGTGCTGACTATGCGGCGTTTTCCCTGGCCTCGGCGCCGCATGCCGGCCGCGATCTGGAGCTGCACGTCCTGGCCCGCGACGAAGCCACCATCGGCCTGGTGGCGCAGTTGCGGGCGCAGGGTGTGGCGCGAATCAAGTTGCCGTTTGGCGACACGCACCTGGCCGAATTGCCGAAGGGGCCGCTGGTGTTGATTGCCGCCGGCACCGGCATGGCGCAGATGCACAGCCTGATCGAGCATTGCCGCGCCGCGGGCTTCCAGCACCCGGTGCACCTGTACTGGGGCGCGCGTCGGCCTGAAGATTTCTACGCGCTGCCGCACTGGGCCGACTGGCAGCAACTGAACAACCTGCACCTGCATCAGGTGGTCAGCGATCAGTGTGGCTGGTCGGGTCGTTGTGGTCTGTTGCACGAAGCCGTGTGCGAGGACTTCGCCGATTTGAAGGCGCTGCATGTGTATGCCAGCGGCTCGCCGGCGATGGTCTATGGCACCCTCGATGCACTGGTCGGCGCCGGCATGGATGCGCACCAGATGCGCGCCGATGTGTTCGCTTACGCACCGCGTGGTTGAGGGCAATCGCTTATGGAAAGCTCTACATTTTTTCGCGTGATTAAGCCTTTGGTCAGCATCGTCTGCCTAATATTGATTATCGAGAGCTTACGCACCGGAACCACTCTTGCCGTTGGTCGTACTGGATTCAGTTGGGTCAGCCAAGACATGCGGCCCGTGGGCTTTTGGTTTGCGAATTTAGCCTTGTTGGCCTTCGCCGTTTTGGGCTTGCTTGGCCCGTTGCGTAAAGGACGAAAGTCATAGGGTGGAAGTCGCGTAGCGTTTTCCACCCTGGTTGGTTTAGCGAACCTGCACCACCACCTTGCCCACCGCTTTGCGTTGACCGAGCATGTTGATCGCGTCGGCGGCCTGTTCCAGTGGGAAGGTCTGCGAGACCAGTGGCTTGAGCTTGCCGGCGGCGTGCCAGGCGAACAGCTGCTCGAAGTTGGCAGCGTTGTCCTGCGGCTGGCGCTGGGCGAACGCCCCCCAGAACACCCCGACCACCGCGGCGCCCTTGAGTAGGGTGAGGTTGACCGGCAGCTCGGGAATACGTCCGCTGGCGAAGCCCACCACCAACAGGCGGCCGTTCCAGGCGATGCTGCGAATCGCCGCATCGAACAAATCGCCGCCGACCGGATCGTAGATCACGTCCGCGCCTTGGCCGCCGGTCAGGCGCTTCACTTCGTCCTTGAGGCTAGTTTCGCTGTAGTTGATCAGCTCATCGGCGCCAGCCGCTTTGGCCACCTCCAGTTTCTCGGCGCTGCTTGCGGCGGCGATCACCTTGGCGCCCATCGCCTTGCCGATTTCCACCGCGGCCAGGCCGACGCCGCCGGAGGCGCCGAGCACCAACAGGGTTTCCCCCGGTTGCAGGTTGGCGCGCTGCTTGAGCGCGTGCATCGAGGTGCCGTAGGTCATGCCGAAGGCGGCAGCACTGGCGAAGTCCATGCTCGATGGAATCGGCATGACGTTGTAGCCCGGCACGGCGACCTGTTCGGCGAAGCTGCCCCAGCCGGTCAGGGCCATGACCCGGTCACCGACTTTCAGGTGGCTGATCTTCTCGCCAACCGCGCTGACCACGCCAGCTGCTTCGCCGCCTGGTGAGAAGGGGAAGGGTGGCTTGAACTGGTACTTGCCCTCGATGATCAGGGTGTCCGGGAAGTTGACCCCGGCGGCGTGCACCTCGAGAAGGATTTCGTTCTTCTTCGCTTCGGGGCTGGCGATTTCTTCCAGCACCAGGGTTTCGGCAGGGCCGAAGGCTTTGCACAGCACGGCTTTCATCGGGGCATATCCTCTGGGTGTTGTGGTCCAGCAGTGTAGGTGGGCGACGGGGGCGGTCAACGAGCATGGCTCGGCCTGATGGCGCAGCATAAGCATTGGGCTTGGGTGTCGACGCCGCTGTGGCTATGCTAGGGTCTGTTCCCGTTTCATCGCGAGGCGCGTTGCTGCGAGAAATGGCCCCCGGTTAGGCGCAGGACGCAGGTAATGGCCTAGGCCGGCCGCGTCTTCCCTTGCCAAGTCCTGCAACACCAGCGGGGGCCATTTCTCGCGCAACCCGAGGGGCCGGGCCTGTTTTTGCGCGATGCGGCGTTACTCGACACTCATTTGGAACAACCAAACTTCGTGTCTCATGCCTTGCCTCGCGCAAAAACGGGCTCCGGCGCGGCCGCGAATGAAACGGCAACAGACCCTAGGCAGCAATCTTCTGGAGATACCATGCCTGTGAATGTTCTGATCGCTTTACTGCTCGCTCTGTCGCTGCCATTGCAGGCGTTTGCCGAGGAGGACGAGGAAAAAGTCGCGGCCCCACAGGTGGCTTATCTCAACCTGGTGCCGGCACTGGTCGGTAATTTCGGCAGTGGGCCGAAGTTGAAGTTCTATAAGGCTGACGTGTCGCTGCGTGTTACCGGCCCTGAAGCCGAGGCCAAGGTGGCCCATCACGAGCCACTGATTCGCAATCAATTGGTGATGCTGTTTTCCCAGCAAACCGAGGAAGGCCTGAGTGCGCCGGATGCCAAGGAGCAACTGCGCCAAGAGGCGCTCAAGCAGGTGCAGCAGGTGTTGACCGAGGAAGAGGGGCAGCCGCTGGTCGAAGACCTGCTGTTCAATAACCTCATCCTGCAACGCTAACGCGGGTTGTCCGGGCGCCACACGCAGGTTCGATTACGCCCTTCGCGCTTGGCCTGATACAGCGCCTGATCGCTTTGCGCGATCAGCGTGTCGGGGAGGATTTCTTCGCTGAGGTCGACGCAGGCCAGGCCGATGCTCAGGCTCAAGCGCCCGAGGGGGCTGGCGGGATGGCTGATGTGCAGTTCGGCCAGCCGCTGATGCACCTGTTCGGCCACATGGTTACCGCCATCCAGGCCGGTGTTGGCGAGGATGATGGCGAACTCTTCGCCACCATAACGACAGGCCGTGTCGCCCTCGCGCTGCAGCGCATCTTGCAAGACCTGGGCAACCCGGCGCAGTGCATCGTCGCCGGCCAGGTGGCCAAGCTGGTCGTTGTAGGCCTTGAAGAAGTCGATATCCAGCATCAGCAAGGTCAACGGTGCGCCCTGGCGGCGTAACCGGCGCCACTCGCTGGCCAGCTGGTTGTCGAAGAAGCGCCGGTTGTACAGGCCGGTCAGGCCATCCTGCTGCGACAGGCGTTGCAGTTGTGCCTCCAGTTGCAGGCGCTCGCTGTTGTCGCGGGACACGCCGATCAGGTATTCGTGGCCATTGAGCAGCACCAATTGCGCGCTGATTTCCGCGGCCTGGTTACTGCCGTCGCGGCGGCGCATTTGCCGCTGGAACATCATTGAGAGGTTGTCCTGGTGCGCTTGGCGTACGCCGTCGAGCCAGCTGTTGAAGCCCGGCAACAGCTGTTCCGGGTCTTGCTTGAGCAGTTGGCTGAAGGCTTCGGCGCTATAGCCCAGGCTGCGGTAGGTGGCCTGGTTCATGTGCAGGATGTCGCGGCTGTGCGGGTCGATGATAAACAGGCCGTCGCGGCTGGAGTCCGTCAGGTCGAGCACCAGTTGCAGGCGCTCGCGACTGTCGCGCAGCACCTGCTCGACCTGCTCGCGCTGGCCGACTTCTTGGTTCAGGCGCCGGTTGCTGAGTTGCAGAGCGCTGGCGCGGCGGGCGTTTTCCAGGGCCAGAGCCAGGGCGGCGACCAGCAGCAGGCTGATGATCAGGCTGGCACCGAGGACGATCTCCGGCAGTGGCGTGGTCAATTGCCCGACCAGTTGCTGGCTTGGCTTGAGTTGCAGGGCAAAGCTCTGGTTGTTCAGCAGGTGCAGCGGTACTTCCTGCTGCAAGCCGTCGAGGGCATCGGTTCGTTCGCGGCTGTAGATGGGTTGGCCGTTTTCCAACAGGTAGGCACTGAAGTCGCTGCTGTCGAGGTGGGTCAGCAGTTCATCCATCAATTGCTCGACGCGAAACACGCCCTGCATAAAACCGTCGAACACCCGCTCAGCCTGTTCATCACGGATATACAGTGGGGTGTAGAGGACGAAACCATGGCCGCCCTGGACCAGGGCAAAGCTATTGGAGAAGCGCGGTTCGCCCAGGGTCTTGGCCTGCATGGCCAGGTTGAAGTTGGGGTGCGTCGGAGTCAGGCGGAAGTTCTGCGCCGCTTCGTTGCCTGACAGTGGTTCGATCCAGCGCATGCGCAGATCGGCGCCCAGCCATTGGATGGCTTGGTAGCCCTTGAAGTGGTTTAGGGAGAGCTGGCTGTCGAGGCGCCATTCGTCCTTGGGGATGCGCCCGCGGTGATTCCACAGCTGGGCGATGCGCCGCAAACCGTCGACCTGGTCGTTCAGGCTGCTTTCCAGTTGCCGGGCCAGGCTGCGCGCTTGATAGCTCACGCGCTCGGCGACGCGCTGTTGCTGCCCGATCACTAGCTGCTGCCAGAGCAACAGGCTGGCCAGGCATAAGCTCAGCAATAAGGCTGCAAGCGCCAAGCGGGCGGGCCAGAGAGACTGAAGGCGCTGCGGCATGAGCGATTTCCACGGGGTTCGCCTACCTCATAGCACAGTGCCGCTACTGACTCAACGCATGGCCAGGATCGCGGCCCACTGCTCGGCACTGACCGGCATCACCGACAGGCGGCTGCCTTTCTGCACCAGAGGCAGCTCCAGCAGCGCGCTCTGCGCCTTCAATTGTGCCAGCGTGATCACCTGCTTGAACGCGTCGACGAACGCCACGTCGACCGCGCTCCAGGGATTCTTCTCCGCGCTGGCCTTGGCGTCGAAGTAATGGCTGTGCGGGTCAAGCGCGCTGGGGTCGGCATAGGCCGGCCGGCAGATGCGCGCGATACCGGCGATCCCCGGTTCGGGGCAGCTGGAGTGATAGAAGAACAGTAAGTCGTCGACCTGCATGCCGCGCATGAAGTTGCGCGCCTGGTAGTTGCGTACGCCATCCCAGCGCGCCTCGCCGAGGCGTTGCAGATCGTGGATGGACAGTTCATCGGGTTCTGATTTCATCAGCCAAGTGGGCATGAACTTTGCTCCGTGAAGTTGGTCCCTGATACGGACTGAGGGCTGTACGCACAGATGGCGACCGTTTGGCGCCAGAAATTGCTAGGCCAGCGTGACTGGCAGACAATGCCGGCCTTTGCGCTAGGCAGTGTCGTACCGCCGATAAAAATAACCGCCGCCGGTCCACCGTGCGCAGTGTGCCTTGAAGGGGGAGGCATCCAATGAAACGCAAACCAGATCTTTTGTGGGTATTGGTCGTTCTGTTTAGCCTGGGCGTGGTTACCACGGGTTACACCCAGAGCCAGTGGGACCGCCAGGCTGCTGCACCGATCAACGTATCCCAGCAGCCATAATTACGGCTTGCTCGTCTATGCGCCGCAGGGACCGCGGTGCCGTTCGCCTCACCTCAATACCAGGCCTTGTCCGTCACCGTCGCCATGAGCGGCACATCCCAGCTGGCCTGCGCCAGGCGATCCACTTGCTGACATTCATGCGCCAAGCCCAATAAAGTCGGCTTGTGCCAATTTTTGCGCATGCTGCGGTAAGCCAGGCTGCGGTCATAAAAACCACCGCCCATGCCCAGGCGTGCGCCGTGCCGATCGAAGCCGACCAGGGGCAGCAAGACCAGGTCCAGTGCTCGCAGTGTGCGTTGCTGCGCCGGGTTGCGCCGCGGTTCGAGGATGTGAAAGCGATTGGCGATCAAGGCATCCCCGGGGCGCACGCGTTGGAAGACCATTTTGGTGCGGGGCCACGGGCTGAGAACGGGCAAATACGTGGCCTTGCCACGTTGTTGGGCGGCGCGCAGCAGCGGGCGGGGATCGATCTCGCCATCGTTCGGCAAGTACAGGGCGATGTGCTGGGCGCGGCGAAACAGCGGGTGTTGCGCCAGTTGTCGATACAGCCCGCGCGCGGCCTGACGCTGGGCGTGGGCGTTGAGGGCGCGGCGCTTCTGCCGCAGCAGGCGGCGCAGTTGCACGCGGGTCAAGGTGGTTGAGTCGAGCATGTCAGGCGCTGGGCCTATGCCGCGAGGCGGGCAATCGGCAAAAAGAAGTGACTCCCCGACGTGCCGCTGTCGGTTTAGCCCTTGAACCCGAAAGTTCAAGGTGGAGGTTGCAGGAGGCGTTAAGGCTTTCCGTCAGGCGGACATGCACACCGGCCCCAACATGCAACCCCCGGGTTTGTGCGTATCGGCTCAGGGACATCACCAACTGGCGCACACTCCAGGGAGCGGCGGCCAGTATACCCGAATCCGCCGCGCTGCAATCAGCTGCGCTGGCCATCCGCATCTTCGGCCAGGGCATGGTCGACGCGCTCAAGCAAATCGCGCACCTGCTCGCGGGTGGAGCTGGCTTGCAGATCGAGGTGCTGTTGCTTGTGCAGCAGATCGTGGGTGATATTCAGCGCCGCCATCACCGCCACGCGGTCGGCGCCGATGACTTTGCCGCTGGTACGGATCTCCCGCATCTTGCCATCAAGGTAGCGCGCGGCGCTTTCCAGGTTGGCGCGTTCGTCCGGCGGACAGGCGATGCAATATTCTTTGTCCAGGATATGGACGCTTACGGTATTCGACTGGGTCATGAGTCCTGCTCCAGGGCTTTCAGGCGCGAAATCATGGATTCGACCTTGTGCCGGGCCATTTCGTTCTTTTCGATCAGATGGGCGCGTTCCTCGCGCCAGGCCTTTTCATTCGCCAAGAGGAGTCGGTTGTCAGCCTTGAGCTGCTCGACGCGCTGGATCAGCAGCTCCAGCTTGCTCGTAAGGTCATGCAGATCGGCGTCTTCCATGGGGTCTCGCTAAGGCAAGGATTGACCGGACTATATAGGCGCGCGATCGTCCGGGGTCAAACCCTTGGATGGTCTTGGCGCGCCTGCCGGTGCTAGGATACGAGGCCTCCATTCTAGTGATTGCGCCGTCTGGCGCCTAGTTATCTATGCCGACTTCAAGTTCTCCGTATGCTGCTTTCGCCACGCTGCTCGCCAGCAGTGGTCAACCCGTATCGCCCGCCGAGCTGCATGGCCTGTTGTTAGGCCGCAGTTGTGCCGGTGCCGGCTTCGAGATCGACAGCTGGTTGGTGGATGCCGCCGAGCTACTCGGCAGTGCGCCGCAAGACAATGTGCGCCAGGCGCTGATTGGTTTGCAGGAAATGGTCAAAGGTGAATTGTCCGGCGACGAGGTCACCGTGGTGCTCCTGCTACCGTCCGACGAGGCGCCGCTAAGCGAGCGTGCTGCGGCGCTGGGCCAATGGTGCCAGGGTTTTCTTGGCGGCTTCGGCTTGACCGCCCGCGATGCCGCCTTGAGTGCCGAAGCCATGGAAGTGCTGCAGGATCTGTCGGCGATTGCCCAGGTGCAGAATGCCCTGGAAGAGTCGGAAGACGGCGAAAGCGACTATATGGAAGTGATGGAATACCTGCGTGTCGCCCCGTTGTTGCTGTTCAGCGAGTGTGCCAAGCCGCTGTCGCCAGTGGCGAAGCCGTCGCTGCACTGATTATTCACGCGTTAGAAGTGGACCCAGCCTGCCCATGATCAGCATCCCCAAGTCGGAATATGCCCGTCGGCGCAAGGCGCTGATGGCGCAGATGGAACCCAACAGCATCGCCATTCTGCCGGCCGCGCCGGTGTACATCCGCAACCGCGATGTCGAACACGTGTACCGCCAGGACAGCGACTTCCAATACCTCAGCGGCTTCCCCGAGCCGGAGGCGGTAATCGCGCTGATTCCCGGGCGCGAGCATGGCGAGTACGTGTTGTTCTGCCGTGAGCGCGACCCGGAGCGTGAGCTGTGGGACGGCCTGCGCGCGGGCCAGGATGGCGCGATCGGCCAGTATGGCGCCGACGATGCGTTCCCCATCGGCGATATCGACGACATCCTGCCGGGGCTGATCGAGGGCCGCGAGCGGGTGTATTACGCCATGGGCACCAACCAGGAGTTCGACCGCCACCTGATGGACTGGATCAATGTGATCCGCTCCAAGGCACGCCAGGGCGCCCAGCCGCCGAACGAATTCGTCGCCCTCGATCACCTGCTGCACGACCTGCGCCTGTACAAGAGCGCGGCGGAAGTGAAGGTGATGCGCGAGGCCGCGCAGATTTCCTCGCGCGCCCATGTGCGGGCCATGCAGGCCAGCCGTGGCGGTCTGTACGAGTACCACCTGGAAGCCGAGCTGGATTACGAATTCCGCAAGGGCGGGGCGAAGATGCCGGCCTACGGCTCGATCGTCGCCGCCGGCAAGAACGCCTGCATCCTGCATTACCGCGAGAACGATGCGCTGCTCAAGGACGGTGACCTGGTGTTGATCGACGCCGGTTGCGAGATCGATTGTTATGCCAGCGATATCACCCGCACCTTTCCGGTCAGCGGGCGCTTTTCCGCGGAGCAGAAGGCCATCTACGAGTTGGTGTTGGCCTCCCAGGAGGCGGCCTTCAAGGAAATCGCCCCGGGTAAACACTGGAACGAAGCCCACGAGGCCACGGTGCGCGTGATTACCGCCGGTCTGGTCGAGTTGGGCCTGTTGCAAGGCGATGTGCCAGAGCTGATCGCCAGCGAAGCCTACAAACCGTTTTACATGCACCGCGCCGGGCATTGGCTGGGCATGGATGTGCATGACGTTGGCGAGTACAAGCTTGGCGGCGAATGGCGGGTACTGGAAGTCGGCATGGCGATGACGGTCGAACCGGGTATCTATATCGCGGTGGACAACCCCAACGTGGCGAAGAAATGGCGCGGCATTGGCGTGCGCATCGAAGACGATGTGGTGGTGACCAAGAGCGGCTGCGAGATTCTCACCACCGCGGCGCCGAAAACCGTTGCCGAGATCGAGGCGCTGATGGCGGCCGCACGCACCGAGGCGGCTTGAAGCCCATGCGGGTGAATATCGCGATTATCGGCGGCGGTCTGGTCGGCGCCAGCCTGGCCCTGGCCCTGCAAGCTGAGGCCAAGGCTCGCGATTGGCAGATCAGCCTGATCGAGCCGTTCGCCCCGGGCGCCGGCTACCAGCCGAGCTATGACGCGCGCTCCACCGCGTTGTCCTATGGCTCCCGGCAAATTTACCAGCGCCTCGGCCTGTGGTCGCGGATCGCCGAGCGTGCCGAACCGATTCAGCAGATTCACGTATCCGACCGTGGCCGTTTCGCCGCGGCACGCCTGAGTGCGCGGGAGGAGGGCGTGCCGGCGCTCGGTTACGTGGTGGAGAACGCCTGGCTCGGCCAATGCCTGTGGCAGGCGCTGGACCAGCAGGTGGTCAGTTGGCGCAGCCCGGCGGAAGTCACGCGGTTGGAGGCGCTGCCGGCCGGTTATCAGCTGACCTTGAACGACGAATCCAGCCTACAGTGCGAGTTGGCGATTCTCGCCGACGGCGGTCGCTCCGGCCTGCGCGAGCAGTTGGGCATCGGCGTGACGCACACCCCGTATGGGCAGAGCGCCTTGATCGCCAACGTCAGTCCGCAGGACGCCCATCGCGGCCAGGCCTTCGAGCGCTTTACCGCGGACGGGCCGATGGCCCTGCTGCCGCTGGCGGACAATCGCTGTGCGCTGGTCTGGACGCGCGCCGCCGCGGATGCCGAGCGCCTGCTGCGGCTGGATGAAGGGCGCTTTCTCGACGAATTGCAGCAGGCTTTCGGTTATCGCCTCGGCGCTTTGCGCCAGGTCGGCGCGCGGCACCTGTACCCGCTGGCGCTGGTCGAGGCCCAGGAACAGGTGCGCCCGCATCTGGTGGTGCTCGGTAACGCCGCGCACAGCCTGCACCCGATTGCCGGGCAGGGCTACAACCTGTCGCTGCGCGACACCCTGGCGTTGGCCGAAAGCCTGTTGGCCAGCAACGCGCCGTTGGGCGATTTCGCCACGTTACAGGGTTACCTGCAACGCCAGCAGGGCGATCAGCAACTCACCGTGGGCTTTTCCGATCAGGTCACGCGCTTGTTCAGCAGCAATCAAGCGTTGCTCAGCGCCGGCCGCAATCTCGGCTTACTTGGCCTCGATCTGTTACCGCCGGCCAAGCGCTGGTTCGCCCGCCAGGCCATGGGCCTCGGCACACGCACGGAGCGCTAGGGCATGCCGGTAAAACGCATGGCGCGTAAGGCGCGGCTACTTCGTTGGGCCATGAACATCTACCCGCCCTACCTCGGTGCGGGCGTGTGGGTGCGGCAGATCAGTGCGGACTTCCGCCGGGTACAGGTCAAAATGGGCCTGGGCTGGTACAACCGCAACTACGTCGGTACGCAGTTCGGCGGCAGCCTGTATTCGATGACCGACCCGTTTTTCATGCTGATGCTGATGGAGAACCTCGGCCGCGACTACATCGTCTGGGACAAGGCCGCCAGCATCGACTTCATCGCCCCCGGCAAAGGCCCGGTGTATGCCGAATTCACTATCGACGACGGTCTGCTGAGTAGCATTCGCGCGCAGACCGCAGGCGGTGACAAGTCTTTACCCGAGTTGCAGGTCGAGGTGCGCGACGGTGCCGGAACCCTGGTGGCGCGGGTGCACAAGACCCTCTACGTGCGGCTCAAACCGCGCGTCCGGCAGGCAGCTTAAGGAATCAACATGCGTGCGGATCTGATCATCGTCGGTGCCGGTATGGTTGGCAGCGCCTTGGCCCTGGCCCTACAGGACAGTGGCCTGGAGATTCTTCTGGTCGACGGTGGCCCGCTCAGCGTCAAACCGTTCGACCCGTGCGCGCCGTTCGAGCCGCGGGTCAGCGCCTTGTCGGTGGCCAGCCAGCGCGTGCTCGAACGCCTGGGCGTATGGCCGGGCATCGCCGCGCGGCGCAGCAGTCCATATGGCGAGATGCAGGTGTGGGACGGCTCCGGCACCGGGCAGATCCACTTCAGCGCGGCCAGCGTGCATGCCGAGGCGCTCGGCCATATCGTCGAGAATCGCGTGGTGCAGGATGCGCTGCTGGAGCGTCTGCACGACAGCCAGATCGGCCTGTTGGCCAACGCGCGCCTGGAGCAACTGCGCCGCAGCGGCGACGACTGGCTGCTGACCCTCACCGATGGCCGCCAGTTGCGTGCACCCCTGCTGGTGGCGGCCGATGGCGCCAACTCGGCGGTGCGTCGGCTGGCCGGCTGCGCTACTCGCGAGTGGGATTACCTGCACCACGCCATCGTCGCCAGTGTGCGCTGCGAGCGGCCGCATCAGGCCACGGCCTGGCAGCGCTTCACCGACGATGGTCCGCTGGCGTTCCTGCCCTTGGCGGCGGCGGATGGCGAGCACTGGTGCTCGATCGTCTGGTCGACCACGCTGGCTCAGGCCGAGCAGTTGATGAGCCTGGACGATGCAGCGTTCTGCGGCGAGCTGGGCAAGGCTTTCGAGCACCGCCTGGGGCGCGTGCTGCACGCCGACCGCCGGCTGTGCATCCCGCTGCGCCAGCGGCACGCCAAGCGCTACGTCGAAGACGGCCTGGCGCTGATCGGCGATGCCGCGCACAGCATCCACCCGCTGGCTGGGCAGGGGGTCAACCTGGGCTTTCTCGATGCCGCCGTGCTCGCCGACGTGTTGCTGCACGCGCTGGCGCGTGGCGAGCGGCTGAGCGACGAGCGGGTATTGAGCCGCTACGAACGCCGGCGCATGCCGCACAACCTGGCGATGATGGCGGCGATGGAGGGTTTCGAGCGGCTGTTCCAGGCCGATCCGCTGCCACTGCGCTGGCTGCGCAACGCTGGGCTCAATTGGGTCGACGAGTTGCCCGAGGCCAAGGCGTTGTTCGTCCGTCAGGCGCTTGGCTTGTCCGGTGATTTACCGGCGTTGGCGCGCGCCTAGCGAGGCTCCGTAGACGGCGCAGAGCGTGCCCCGGGTAATGGTGAGTTACACCTATCGAGCGAAGAGTAGTTGAGAAGCTAAATGCCATTCACTACTATTTGGTCTTACAACTCACCTTTGACCAAGAGGCAGGAATCATGCAGGTAAGCAAGCGTCTATTCGCCGCTCTCACCCTCACCGCGCTGGCAGGCGCTGTGCAGGCCGCCGATGAAGTGGTGGTTTACTCCGCGCGTATCGATGAGCTGATCAAGCCGGTTTTCGATGCTTACACCGCCAAGACCGGTGTACCGGTGAAGTTCATCACCGACAAGGAAGCGCCGTTGCTGGCCCGCCTCAAGGCCGAAGGTGAAAACACCCCCGCCGACATGCTGATCACCGTGGATGCCGGCAACCTCTGGCAGGCCGAGCAGGAAGGCGTGCTCAAGCCGCTGCAGTCTGCGGTCATCGAGGAAAACATCCCGGCGCAGTACCGCTCCAGCACCGGTAGCTGGACTGGCCTGTCGCTGCGCGCACGGACCATCTTCTACTCCACCGAGCGGGTCAAACCGAGCGAGCTGTCGACCTACGAAGCCCTGGCCGACAAGAACTGGGAAGGCCGCCTGTGCCTGCGCACCAGTAAGAAGGTCTACAACCAGTCGCTGACCGCCACCCTGATCGAAACCCATGGCGCGGCCAAGACTGAAGAAATCGTCAAGGGTTGGGTGGGTAACCTGGCCACCGACGTGTTCGCCGACGACACCGCCCTGCTGCAGGCCATCGACGCCGGCCAGTGCGACGTAGGTATCACCAACACCTATTACTACGGCCGTCTGCACAAGCAGCAGCCAGACCTGAAAGTGAAGCCGTACTGGCCGAACCAGGACGACCGTGGCGTGCACGTCAACCTGGCCGGTGCCGGGGTGACCAAGCACGCGCCGCATGCCGATGCCGCGCAGAAGCTGTTGGAGTGGATGACTGGCGAAGAGGCGCAGGCACTGTTCGCCGGCCTCAACCAGGAATTCCCGGCCAACCCGAAAGTCCCGGCGTCCGCCGAAGTGACCGCGTGGGGCAGCTTCAAAGCTGACGCCATCCCGGTTGAAGTCGCCGGCAAGCGTCAGGCCGAAGCAATCATGCTGATGGACCGTGCTGGCTGGAACTGAGGCCTGCCCAGCTCCAGCAGGTAGGGTGGGTTGAGCGCAGCGATAGCCATCGCACCACGTGACGATGGCTATCGCCGCTCCGCGCCGCAACCCGCCCTGCGTCTGCCGTTATACTCGACGCCCCGGCTCAGCCCGGGGCGTTGTGTTTTTCCGTTCTGAGGATTCTGCGTGGCCCATCCTGCCCAGCGTCGCTGGTACCCCATCGCGTTTGCCATTGCCTTGTTGGTGTTGCTGCCGCTGAGCGTCTTGCTGTTCAGCTGGCACGAGGTGGATCGGCAAATTTGGGCGCACCTGTGGCAGACCCAGATGCTGCGCTTGATCGGCAACACCCTGGTGCTGGTGCTTGGCGTGGGCGTCGGGGTTGTCCTGCTGGGTGTCAGCCTGGCCTGGCTGACCAGCCTCTGCGAGTTTCCCGGGCGGCGCTGGCTGGATTGGGCGCTGATGTTGCCGTTCGCCATTCCCGCCTACGTGCTGGCCTTCGTCTTCGTCGGTCTGCTGGATTTTGCCGGGCCGGTGCAAACCCTGCTGCGCGATTGGTTCGGTGCCGGCGTGCGCTTCCCCAGGGTGCGTTCCACCGGTGGGGTGATCATCGTCCTGGTGTTGGTGTTCTATCCCTACGTTTACCTGCTCGCGCGCAATGCCTTCCTGGCGCAGGGCAAAGGCTTGATGGAGGCCGCGCGGGTGCTCGGCCTGAGCCCCTGGCAGGCGTTCTGGCGGGTGGCTTTGCCGATGGCGCGGCCGGCAATTGGCGCCGGCCTGGCGTTGGCGATCATGGAGACCCTGGCGGATTTCGGTGCGGTGTCGGTGTTCAACTTCGACACCTTCACCACCGCCATTTACAAAACCTGGTACGGCTTTTACAGCCTGACCAGTGCCACCCAGTTGGCCAGCCTGTTGCTGTTGGCGGTGATGCTGGTGCTGTATGGCGAGCGGCGTGCTCGCGGTGCGGTGCGCCCGGTCAACGAGCGGCCGCGCGGCAAGGCGCTGTATCAGCTCAAGGGTGGCCAGGCGCTGGCCGCCAGCACGTGGTGCGGCCTGGTGTTCGCCTGTGGTTTCGTGATCCCCATGCTGCAACTGCTGGTGTGGTTCTGGCAGCGCGGGCGCTTCGACCTGGATGAGCGCTACGCTGCGCTGATCCTGCATACCCTGTACCTCGGCGGCATGGCCGCGCTGATTACCGTCGGCGCGGCGCTGTTGCTGGCCTTCGCCCGCCGGTTGGCGCCAACCCGGCTGATGCGTTCGACCGTCGGCCTGGCCAATCTCGGTTACGCTTTGCCGGGCTCGATGCTGGCGGTGGCGATCATGCTGGCGTTCAGTTACCTCGACCGCGAGCTGGTGATTCCGTTGTCCAGCTGGCTGGGCGGCGCCGGCAAACCCTTGCTGCTCGGCAGCCTCTCGGCGCTGCTGCTGGCTTACCTGATCCGCTTTCTGGCGGTGGCCTACGGGCCGCTGGAGAACAGCCTGGCGCGTATTCGTCCGTCGCTGCCGGAGGCTTCGCGCAGTCTCGGGGTGGGCGGTATCGGCCTGTTCTTCAAGGTCTATTTGCCGTTGCTGGTGCCGGGGGTGCTGTCGGCGGTGCTGCTGGTGTTCGTCGATGTGCTCAAGGAAATGCCGGCGACCCTGCTGATGCGCCCCTTTGGCTGGGACACGCTGTCGGTGCGGGTGTTCGAGATGACCAGCGAGGGCGAATGGGCGCGCGCCGCGTTGCCGGCCTTGACCCTGGTGCTGGTGGGGCTGCTGCCGGTTATCGGGCTGATCCGCCGTTCCGCGCGGCGGATTGGCTAGGCGCGCCAAGGCCGCAGAGCGGGTAGCGCGCAGCAAAACCCAGCAGTGGCCAGCCAGCTAATGCCTTCGCCCAAGATGACCCGCCGGGGGCTTGCGGCTACAATGCGCGCCATTCGCTGCGGCCGGTCATTTCGACAGCCCGTGCCAGTGCCCTGTTGCAGTCGGCTCAGCCGGGTTTAGCGGTGGTTCGCAGCTTTGCCAAGCCCGGAAGGAGCACCCATGGGACAGCGCACACCTCTCTACGACCTGCACCTCGCGTTGGGTGCCAAGATGGTCGACTTCGGCGGCTGGGATATGCCGCTGCACTACGGCTCGCAAGTCGAGGAGCACCACCAGGTCCGCCGCGATTGCGGGGTCTTCGATGTCTCCCACATGACCGTGATCGATGTCAGCGGTCGCGAGGCCAAGGCCTATCTGCAACACCTGCTGGCGAATGACGTGGCGCGTTTGCACAGCCCCGGCAAGGCGCTGTACAGCGGCATGCTCGACCCGCAGGGCGGGGTGATCGACGACCTGATCGCCTACCTCACCGAGGACGGTTACCGCCTGGTGGTCAACGCCGCCACCCGCGACAAGGACCTCGCCTGGTTGCGCCAACAGAGCGGCCCCTTCGCCGTTGCGCTGCACGAGCGCAGCGAGCTGGCCATGCTCGCCATCCAGGGGCCACGCGCCCGCGCGAAAACCTCCGAATTGGTGACCCAGGCGCGCGCCGCGCTGATCCACGAACTCAAACCCTTCCAAGGGCTGCCCGACGGCGACTGGTTTATCGCCCGCACCGGCTACACCGGCGAAGACGGCCTGGAAATCATGCTGCCGGCCGATCAGGCCGTGGCGTTTCTCAATGACCTGGTCGGCGCCGGTATTTCCCCGATCGGCCTCGGCGCGCGCGACACCCTGCGCCTGGAAGCCGGGATGAACCTGTACGGCCAGGACATGGACGAAAGCGTCTCGCCGCTGGCGGCCAATATGGCCTGGAGCATTGCCTGGACGCCCGCCAGTCGACAGTTTATCGGCCGCGCTGCGCTTGAGGCGCAGCACGCCGCTGGCGCTCAGGCCAAGCTGGTTGGCTTGGTGCTGGAGGAGCGCGGCGTGCTGCGGGCGCATCAGGTGGTGCGAGTGGCCGAGGTGGGCGACGGTGAAATCACCAGCGGCAGCTTTTCGCCAACCCTCGGCAAGTCGATTGCCCTGGCCCGCGTGCCGGCTGCCACCGGCGAGCGTGCCGAAGTAGAAATTCGCGGTAAGTGGTACCCGGTGCGCGTGGTCAAACCGACCTTCGTGCGCCACGGCAAGGCGCTGATTTGACGCTGGCCGGTTTCTTTCAACGCGCTGTCCACCTTATGGCTGGCGCCTGCTAAATTCTTCTGACGGCGCGGTCGCCGTCATGTCTGATGAGGAACGACACATGAGCACTATCCCCGCCGATCTGCGTTACGCCACCAGCCACGAGTGGGCGCGCCTGGAGGCCGACGGTAGCGTTACCGTGGGTATTTCCGACCACGCTCAGGAAGCCTTGGGCGACGTGGTCTTCATCGAACTGCCGGACGTCGGCAAGACCTTGGCCGCCGGTCAGGAAGCCGGTGTGGTGGAGTCGGTCAAAGCCGCCTCCGACATCTATGCGCCAATCAGCGGTGAAGTGATCGCGATCAATGACGGCCTGGCCGACAGCCCGGAGAATGTCAACAGCGACCCCTACGGCAGCTGGTTCTTCAAGCTCAAGCCGAGCGACCTGACGGAGCTGGACAAGCTGCTCGACGCCACGGCCTACAAGGCCAGTGCCGACGCCGCGTAATTCGCGTGGCGCTGTAGGCCCTCCCTACGACGATCCGCCGCGCACTTTGCTGAGTTTTTCCTAAGCTGATAGAGCCTCGCCTTGTCGAGGCTTTGTCATTTTATGAGGCTCTTGCCATGTCCGTGACGCCCTCCCTGTTTCAGCTTCAGCAGCCGGACGCCTTCCTGCGTCGCCACCTCGGCCCAGATGCCGCTGAACAGCAGGCCATGTTGGCCGCCCTTGGCTTGCCCAGCCGTGCCGCGCTGATCGAGCAGACGGTGCCGCCGGCGATCCGCCTGAACCGGCCGCTGGATTTGCCGCCCGCGCTGGACGAGCAAGGCGCGCTGGCCAAGCTCAAGGGCTATGCCGCGCAGAACCAGCTGTGGACCAGCCTGATTGGCATGGGCTACCACGCCACCCTTACGCCCACGGTGATTCTGCGCAACGTGCTGGAGAACCCCGGCTGGTACACCGCCTACACGCCGTATCAGCCGGAAATCGCCCAGGGCCGCCTGGAAGCGCTGCTGAACTTTCAGCAACTGGTCATCGACCTGACCGGCCTGGAGCTGGCCAGCGCCTCGCTGCTCGACGAGGCCACGGCCGCCGCCGAAGCCATGGCGTTGGCCAAGCGGGTGGCCAAGAGCAAGAGCAACCTGTTTTTCATCGACGAGAACTGCCACCCGCAGACCATCTCGGTGGTCAGCACGCGTGCCGAGGCCTTCGGCTTCGAGCTGGTCATCGCCGCTGTGGAGACGCTCGGCGAGCACTCGGTATTCGGCGCGCTGCTGCAGTACCCGGACACCCACGGCGAAATCCGTGACCTGCGCCCGTTGATCGAGCAGCTGCACGCGCAGCAGGCGCTGGCCTGCGTCGCCAGCGACCTGCTCAGCCTGTTGCTGCTCACCCCGCCCGGCGAGCTGGGCGCCGATGTGGTGTTCGGCTCGGCTCAGCGCTTCGGCGTGCCGATGGGCTACGGCGGCCCGCATGCGGCATTCTTTGCCACGCGTGACGAGTTTAAGCGCGGTCTGCCGGGGCGGATCATCGGCGTGTCCAAGGATGCGCGCGGCAATGTCGCGTTGCGCATGGCCCTGCAAACCCGCGAGCAGCATATCCGCCGCGAGAAGGCCAACTCGAATATCTGCACCGCGCAGGTGCTGCTGGCCAATATCGCCAGCTGCTACGCGGTCTATCACGGCCCGCAGGGGCTCAAGCAGATCGCCCAACGGGTACACCGACTGACCGCGCTCCTCGCCGCCGGCCTGGCGCAGAAGGGCATTCAGCGCGACAACCGGCATTTTTTCGACACCCTGACCCTGGAGGTCGGCGGCAGTCAGGCGGCGATCATTGCGTCGGCCCAGGCGGCGCAGATCAACCTGCGCATTCTCGGTCGCGGCAAGCTCGGCGTCAGCCTGGATGAAACCTGCACGGCGCAGACGCTCGAGCAGCTGTTCGCGATCTTCCTCGGCGCCGACCACGGCTTGAGCGTCGCCGAACTGGATAGCGGCACCGTCGCCGAGGGCATCCCCGCCGAATTGGCGCGCCGCAGCGCCTACCTGACGCACCCGGTGTTCAACACCCACCACAGCGAAACCGAGATGCTGCGCTACCTCAAGCAGCTGGAGAACAAGGACCTGGCGCTCAACCAGGCGATGATCCCGCTCGGTTCCTGCACCATGAAGCTCAACGCCAGCAGCGAGATGATCCCAATCACCTGGCCCGAGTTCGCCAACCTGCACCCCTTTGCACCGGTCGAGCAGGCGCAGGGTTATGCGCTGATGATCGACGAGCTGGAACGCTGGTTGTGCGCGATCACCGGTTTCGATGCGATCTGCATGCAGCCCAATTCCGGCGCCCAGGGCGAATACGCCGGCTTGCTGGCGATCCGCAAATACCACCAGAGCCGTGGCGACAGCCAGCGCAATATCTGCCTGATTCCGGCCTCGGCGCATGGCACCAACCCGGCCTCGGCGCAGATGGCGAGCATGCGCGTGCAGATCGTCGAGTGCGACGCCGCGGGCAACGTCGACCTCGCCGACCTCAAGCGCAAAGCCAGTGAGGCCGGCGACCAGCTGGCCTGCCTGATGGCCACCTATCCCTCGACCCACGGCGTCTACGAGGAAGGCATTCGCGAGATCTGCGAAGTGATCCACGCCCATGGCGGCCAGGTGTACATGGACGGCGCCAACCTCAACGCCCAGGTCGGCCTGACCCGGCCGGCGGATATTGGCGCGGATGTGTCGCACATGAACCTGCACAAGACCTTCTGCATTCCCCACGGCGGTGGTGGCCCGGGCATGGGCCCGATCGGCGTGCGTGCGCACCTGGCGCCCTTCGTCGCCAATCATCCGGTGATCGAGCTGCATGGCCCGAACCCGGAGAACGGCGCGGTGAGTGCCGCGCCCTGGGGCAGTGCGAGCATCCTGCCGATCAGCTGGATGTACATCGCCATGATGGGCCCGCAGTTGGCAGACGCCACCGAGGTGGCGATCCTCGGCGCCAACTACCTGGCGAACCAGTTGCAGGGGGCTTTTCCGGTGCTCTACAGCGGGCGCAACGGCCGGGTGGCACACGAGTGCATTTTGGATCTGCGACCGCTCAAGGCGCTGACCGGGATCAGTGAGGAGGACGTGGCCAAGCGCCTGATGGATTACGGCTTTCACGCGCCGACCATGTCTTTCCCGGTGCCCGGCACCTTGATGATCGAGCCGACCGAAAGCGAGTCCAAGCACGAGTTGGATCGCTTTATCGAGGCGATGCTGAGCATCCGTGGGGAGATTGGCAAGGTGCAGAACGGCGACTGGCCGGGCGAGGACAATCCGCTCAAGCGCGCGCCGCACACCCTGGCCGATGTGCTCGGCCATTGGGAGCGGCCGTACAGCATCGAGCAGGCGGTGGCCCCAACCGCACACACGCGCGCGCACAAATACTGGCCGGCAGTGAACCGGGTGGACAACGTCTACGGCGACCGCAATCTGTTCTGCGCCTGCGTGCCCTTGGACGACTACCGCGAGTAGAAAAAACCGCCTGCGGGCGGTTTTTGTGCTGTGGCTGCTGGGCAACGCGCCGCCACCCCGTAGGCTGGGTTAGCGGCGTGCTGCCACGCTATTTTTCGAACGCCGCGTTACTCGGCGGCCAGCAGGGCGGTGGCCAGTTGCATATCGCTGGCGTTCAACTGCGGGTTGTCGGCGCGCAGCTGAAGCAGCGCGGCCTCCAGATACGGTCCGCGAATCTCGCCGCCACTGGCGACAAAGCTGCTGGCATCGTCCATGGCCGGCACGATCATCTTCTTATCCTTGAAGGTCAGGTAGGTCGAGGCGGTGGTCGCCCCGGACGAGAGGATGTCGCGCAACGTGGTATCGGCGAATGCCGGCACGGCGGACAGGGACAACGCGACAACGAATAGCGGGGCAAGTCGACGCATGTTGAAGCACTCCGGTTGATGAGTCGTGAAGCTAAGAGTGTCGGCAGGCGATACTGGTTCCGATGAGCCGACCGGCAGCATCAGACGTGGAGCAGGTAGTGCTGGTGCAGACCGTCCAGGTGCAGCTCGGCGCGCAGCTGAAACGCATGGCGTTGGTAGAGCCTGAGGTTGCGTGGCTCGGCAGTTTCCAGCGCAGCAGGTCGGCCGCAGTCTTGCAGGCAGTGGCTCAGCAGGGCGCTGCCGATGCCTTGGCCCTGTTGGCCGGGCGCCACGGCCAGGAATTCGATGCGCGCGCAGTCCGCGCTATCGATGTGTTGGTCAAAGGCCGCGAGCAGCCGGTCAAGCCGGTTCAGGCAGTCTTCGCCGCAGTGTCGGCTGATGGCTTGAGCGATCCAGGCCAGGTTGTCCGCGTGGGGCTGCTCGCCACCGCGGCTGTAATGGCACAGGCCGAGCAACTGCTGGTCGCGCCAGGCCGCGACAGTCGGCAAACCGCTGGTGCGATGAAAGCGTTGGTAGATCGCCAGGTAGTCGCGGCGCCGTTGGGCGAAGCCAGGGCGCTCGGCGAACAGGTACCAGCGCAGTGTCGGGTCCGCGGCGAAGGCCCGATCGAGCAGGTCGAGCGCGGCGCTGTCCTGCGCCGCCGGCAGCGGCGCAAGGTGCAGCGTGTTCACGCGCAGGCTTCGACTTTCAGCAGCACGCCGTCCTGGCCGATGACTTGGACGCGGCTGCCCGCCGGCAGGTCGGGGCCGATCACCAGCCACAGCGAATCGCCGACCTTGATCTTGCCGCGACCGCTGACAATCGCTTCATGCAGGGCGAACTGGCGCCCGAGGAGTTCGCTGCCGCGGCGGTTCAGTCCGGGTTGGTCGGACGGTTTGGCCGCGGTGCGTTGGCGGCGCCACCAGAACACGGCCGTCAACACCGAGAGCACGCCGAACAGGATGAACTGCACGGTCCACGGCAGCTCCGGCAGCAGGTAGGTGAGCACGCCGACACTGGCCGCCGCCACGCCGATCCACAGCAGGTAGCCGCCGGCACCGAATACTTCGAGGATCAGCAGCAGCGTACCGACGGCCAGCCAGTTCCAGAATGACAGGTGTTGCAAGGTGTCCCACATCGCTTAACCCTTTTGCTTGCCTGCGTTCGAGGCGGTCCCACCTGAGGCGGTCCCCCCAAAGGTGGCTTTGACGATTTCGCCGATACCGCCGACTGCGCCAATCACCTGGCTGGCCTCCAGCGGCATGAGAATCACCTTGCTGTTGTTGGCGCTGGCCAACTGGCCAAGGGCTTCGATGTACTTTTGCGCGACGAAGTAGTTGACCGCCTGCACGTTGCCGCTGGCAATGGCGTCGGAGACCATGCGCGTGGCTTCCGCTTCGGCCTGGGCCGCGCGTTCGCGGGCTTCAGCTTCGAGGAAGGCGGCCTGGCGCTGGCCTTCGGCCTTGAGGATGTCGCCCTGCTTCTGCCCTTCGGCGGTGAGGATGGCGGCGGCGCGCAGGCCTTCGGCTTCGAGGATTTGCGCGCGCTTGATGCGTTCGGCCTTCATCTGCCCGGACATGGCGGCCATCAGGTCAGCCGGCGGGCTGATGTCCTTGATCTCGATACGGGTGATCTTGATGCCCCAGGGCGCGGTGGCTTCATCGACGGTCTTGAGCAGGCGCTCGTTGATCGCGTCGCGCTGGCCGAGCATGGCGTCCAGCTCCATGGAGCCGAGCACGGTACGGATATTGGTCATCACCAGGTTGCGGATCGCATGCTCGAGGTTGTTCACCTCGTAGGCCGCCTGGGCGGAATTGATGATCTGGAAGAAGCAGATCGCATCGATCTGCACGGTGGCGTTGTCGGCGGTAATCACTTCCTGCGGCGGAATATCCAGCACGCTTTCCATGACATTCAGCTTGCGGCCGATGCGGTCCATCACCGGGACGATGATGTTGAGGCCCGGCTTGAGGGTGTTGGTGTAGCGGCCGAAGCGTTCCACCGTCCACTCGAAGCCTTGCGGCACCACCTTGAAGCCCATGAAGACCACGGCCACGGCGAGGCCGACAAAGAGAAAGATAACGCTGCCGATTTCCATAAAAACTCCATTTCCATTGGGTTGTAAGGTGGGCAGGATAACGCCGTGGCCACCGTGACGATCACGCGGACAAACCGTGGTTCGGTCGGTATGCCCTGGATTTACTTTTGTTCGCTTTGCGGGGTGACGCGCAGAACCTCCTCAATGGTAGTCAGTCCGGCGGCAACTTTCTGTGCGCCAGACAGCCTTAGGCTGCGCATACCGTCTTTGAAGGCATGCCGGCGCAGGGCGACCAGGTCGGTGTCGGCGCTGATCAGCGGTTTGATCGCGTCGTTGAGTTGCATGATTTCGTAGACCCCGGCGCGGCCCCGGTAACCGGTGTCGCGACATTCCAGGCAGCCCACGGCTTTGTGTGCACCGCTCGGTAACGGGGCGTTCCAGGGTTTGGTCAGGCTCTGCCAGTCATCTTCGTTGAGATCGTGCGGCGTTTTGCAATGTGGGCATAGGGTGCGCACCAGACGCTGAGCCATGACGCCGAGCAGGGTGGCCTTGAGCAGGTAGTGCGGCACGCCCAGTTCGAGCAGGCGGGTGATCGCGCTGGGCGCGTCGTTGGTGTGCAGGGTGGAGAGCACCAGGTGCCCGGTGAGCGCCGCCTGGATCGCCATCTCGGCGGTTTCCAGGTCGCGGATCTCGCCGACCATGATGATGTCCGGGTCCTGACGCATCAGCGCGCGCACGCCGCTGGCGAAGGTTAGGTCGATATTGCTCTGCACCTGCATCTGGTTGAAGGCGCCTTCGATCATCTCGATCGGGTCTTCGATGGTGCAGACGTTGACTTCCGCGGTCGCCAGCTGCTTGAGCGTGGTGTACAGCGTGGTGGTCTTGCCCGAACCGGTGGGGCCGGTGACCAGGATGATGCCGTTGGGCTGGCCGGTCATGTCGGCCCAGCGCTTCAGGTCGTCCGGCGAGAAGCCCAGCTGATCGAAGCTTTTCAGCAGCACTTCCGGGTCGAAAATCCGCATCACCATCTTTTCGCCAAAGGCGGTCGGCAGCGTCGACAGGCGCAGTTCGACTTCGCCGCCGTCCGGGGTCTTGGTCTTGACCCGGCCGTCCTGCGGTTTACGTTTTTCCGCGACGTTCATCCGCCCCAGGCTCTTCAGGCGGCTGACGATGGCCATGGTCACCTGCGGCGGGAATTGATAGACGGTGTGCAGCACGCCGTCGATGCGAAAGCGCACGCTGCCCTGTTCGCGACGCGGTTCGATATGGATATCGCTGGCGCGCTGCTGGAAGGCGTACTGGAACAGCCAGTCGACGATATTGACGATGTGCGCGTCGTTGGCATCCGGTTCCTGATCCTGGGCGCCGAGGTTGAGCAGTTGCTCGAAGTTGCCGACGCCGCTGATCTTCGCGTCGCCGGCGCTGGCGCCGATCACCGATTTGGCCAGGCGGTAGAACTCCACGGTAAACCGCTGGATATCCGCCGGGTTGGCCACCACGCGTTTGATCGGGCGCTTGAGCACATGCGTCAGGTTGGCTTCCCAACTGTGCACCAACGGTTGTGCGCTGGCGATGGTCACCGCATCCGGCGCCACCGCCACGGCGAGAATCTTGTGGCGTTGGGCGAAGGCGTAGGACATCAGCGGGGTGACGGCGGCCACGTCGATTTTCAGCGGGTCGATGCGCAGGTAGGGCTGCTTGGCCAGCTCCGCCAGCCACACGGTGAGGCTTTCCAAGTCGAACTTCTTGCCCGCACGGCCGCGATCATCCAGTTGCTGGGCGGCGAGAAACTCCAGGGGATGCTGTTGCGGGTTGGCTGCGCTGCGGCGAATCGCCAGACATTGCTCGGCACTGTCCTGATCGACCCGACCCTGGGCGACCAGCTCGCGCAGCAGGTCGTTGAGGTCCAGTGGACGATCCGTGGTGGGCGAGGCTAATGCGGACATGGGACTCCCTAAGGTCGTGGCTACCGGCTGCACGCCTCAACCGGTAGGAGCCAGGACTAGGCGTCCCCCTGGCTCCTACGAAAAGCGCTGTAGCGATAGACGGGTTCGCTTGCAGCTTAACGCGTTAGCGCTCTCCAGGCCTTGAGCGATGCCACAGTATGGGCCTGAGCTTGCCGCGCAGCCAATGACTCGGGGTCGATGGCGCGGTTGGCCAGCTCGCTGAGCTTGCTCAGCTCGCCGTATAGCCGGTCGACTTCCGCCACGTCCAGCACGCCACGGGCCAGGCGCAGCCAGACCAGCAGACGCTCGATGCGCGGCAGCTGTTCGGCGAGGTCTTCCGGCTGTTGCTGGTAGCGGATCAGTTGCAGGGTGCGGCCCTCTTCGCCGAGCAGTGTCGGCAACCAGTTGCCGAGTACCGCAGCGCCTTGGCGATTGCCGCGGTTGTTGCGGGCTACGGTCCAGCCGCGGGCCAGCAGCCAGCGTGAGGTGTTCAGCGAGAATTGGCCCCAGCGTGTGTCGGCCAGTTCGGCGGCGAATTGCGCGGGCGCCAGCTTGCGCGCCGCCTCGTCTTGCTGCCCGGCGTGCACACGCGGGCGCCAATCGTGCAGCAGGGCGTCGAGGCCCTGGCGCAGTTCGCTGCTGCTGGCGCGCGGGGCGGCCTGGCCGAGGCTGCTGAGCAGCGCGCGCAGGTCGATCAGTTGCTCCAGCCAGTCGTTGAGTAAGCGCCAGTGACCATTGAAGCGGTATTGCTCGGCCAGACGTTGGCTGCTGCCGAGCAAGTGCCAGGCCAGCGCCGCGACGCTGTCGTCCAGGCTGGTCTCGGTGTGCAATTCGGGGGCGGGCAGGCTGAGGGCGTAACTGTTGGCATCGAACAGGCGGTAGCCGCGTTCGGCCTTGCTGATGTCGCAGGGCATCAGCGCCAGGTCGGCAGCCAGTTCGCTGGCCAGCTCCAGCAGCGCTTCGGGTTCGCCTTGGCGCAGCTCCAGCTCCAGTTCGCAGATTTCTTCTTCCTGGTCGCCGGCGAGCACCTTGCCGAGGTCCAGCGCGGCTTCGATCACCACCTTGCTCTTGCCGCGACCCCAGGCGATCTCGGCGCGCTGGCGGACGAAGTCGGTGGTGAAGATCGGTTTCAGTTGCTTCTTGTCCAACTCGGCCAGCGCCGCCGGCCAGCAACTGTCGTCGAGTTTCTTCAGGTCCAGCTTGGCTTTATCCAGAAACCAGTCCCACTCATTGCGTTCGGACAGGCCGGCGACACTGTGCCCGCGAGTCTTCAGGGTCTGGATGAACTGATCGGCGTCGCGGCGCAGGCGCAGGGCGACTTTGGCCTGGGCCAGGTCGCGCTGCGGCGTGTCGAAATACTGGTTGAACAGCTCGCGCTGCTCCCAGCCGCTCTTGTTGCGCTTTTTCAGCAACGGGTGCTCGCGCAGGGCGGCCAGGGTGTCGCGGCTAACGCGCAGTTTGATTTCGGTTTCTTTGACCATAATGGTGAGCTTAAGCGCCTACTATGAATTTGTGACAGACCGATGACACGTGCTGGCGAGCATAGGAAGCGATCCGTATACTTGCCGCCTTCTTAAAACCGGGGTTCACCCTATGCCAGTCAATCCATTTGCCAGCCTGTTTGGCCGCTCGCCCATCGGGCCGATGCAGCAGCACTTCGCCAAAGCCCATGAGTGCGCGGCGAATCTGGTGCCTTTTTTCGAAGCCGTAATGGCCGAGGACTGGGCCAAGGTGGAGCAGGTTCAGCAAGACATGGCGCGGCTTGAGGGCGAAGCCGACAAGCTCAAGAAAAGTGTGCGCCTGCACCTGCCCAAGAGCCTGTTCCTGCCGGTGCCGCGCTCGGATCTGCTTGAGCTGCTGAGTGTACAGGACAAAGTTGCCAACCGCGCCAAGGACATCGCCGGCCTCATGCTCGGCCGCGAAATGGCCATCCCGCAGGCTCTGCAGCCGCTGATGCGGGCCTTTGTGCAGCGCACCGTGGATGCCAGCGCCCAGGCGCTGAAAGCCATGAACGAACTGGATGAGCTGCTGGAAACCGGCTTTGGTGGCCGTGAAGCGGCGCTGGTCGAATCCATGGTCATGGAGCTCGAACAAATCGAACGCGACACCGACAAGATGCAGATCGAAGTCCGTCGTGCGCTGTTCAAACTGGAAAAGGACCTTCCCGCTGTCGATGTGATGTTCCTCTACAAGATCATCGAATGGATCGGCGACGTAGCCGATCGTGCCGAACGTGTCGGTAACCGACTGGAACAACTGCTGGCGCGCTAAGCGCCAGTGTCCTTTCTGGAATCTACGGATTAATTATTTATGTCTCTAATCGCGGACTACGGCCTCGTATTGCTGCTGCTTGCCTGTCTCTTCGGCTTTTTCATGGCCTGGGGTGTGGGCGCCAACGATGTGGCCAACGCCATGGGCACGTCGGTGGGCTCCAAAGCCCTGACCATCAAGCAGGCGATCATGATCGCCATGGTCTTCGAGTTTGCTGGGGCCTATCTGGCCGGCGGCGAAGTCACCGAAACCATCAAGAATGGCATCGTCGACGCCACGATGATCACGCCCGACCTGATGGTGCTGGGCATGATGTCGGCGCTGTTGGCGGCCGGCACCTGGCTGTTGATCGCCACCAGCCGTGGCTGGCCGGTATCCACCACGCACTCGATTGTCGGCGCGGTGATTGGTTTTGCCGCCGTGGGCGTGTCGATGGAAGCGGTGCAGTGGTCTGCCGTCGGCCCGATCGTCGCCAGCTGGGTGGTGACTCCGGTGCTCTCGGGCCTGGTTGCCTTCGGCCTGTTTATGAGCGTGCAGAAGCTGATCATCAACACCGATAACCCGTTCCTCAATGCCAAGCGCTTTGTGCCGCTGTATATGTTTGCCACCGGTTTTATGGTGGCGATCATGACCCTGACCAAGGGGCTCAAGCATATTGGCTTGGATCTCAACGGCAATCAGAGCCTGCTGCTGGCCGCCGGCGTTGGTGCGCTGGTGATGTTGTTGGGTATTGCGCTGCTTAGCCGCATCACGATCGATGAAGAAGCCGACAAGGAATTCCACTACGCCAGCGTGGAGAAGGTCTTCGCCGTGCTGATGGTATTTACCGCCTGTGCGATGGCGTTCGCCCACGGTGCCAACGATGTGGCCAACGCCGTCGGTCCGCTGGCGGCCATCGTCGGGGTGATCCAGTCCGGCGGCGACCTGAGCATTGGCGCCAAATCTGCAGTGCCTGGCTGGGTGCTACTTCTGGGGGCCGTGGGTATCGTCATCGGCTTGGCCACTTATGGTTACAAGGTGATCGCCACCATCGGTAAGGAAATCACCGAGCTGACCCCGAGCCGTGGTTTCGCCGCCGAGCTGGCCACCGCCTCCACCGTGGTCGGCGCCTCGGCCATCGGCCTGCCGGTGTCCACCACCCACACCCTGGTCGGCGCGGTCCTGGGTATCGGCATCGCCCGCGGCATCGGTGCGCTGAACCTGGGCGTGATCGGTTCGATTTTCATGTCCTGGATCATCACCCTGCCAGCGGGTGCAGGCCTGTCGATCATCTTCTTCTTTATCCTGCGAGGCATCTTCCTCTAAGAACCTCTCTACGATCTGCTGCGCCTCGGCCCTGCAAGAGCGTAAACAGATTCTAAGAAAGTCCTTCACGGTTTTATCTCTGCCGGCGATGCCCCTATGATGGGCCTCGCTTGCGGAGATGACCGATGCCCCTGCCTTCCTTCAAAGATCAATTCGCCGCGCTGATCGCCGCGCCTTCGGTGAGTTGCACCCAGGCGCACTGGGATCAGTCCAATGGTCCGGTGATCGAGTTGCTGTCGAGTTGGCTCGGCGACCTTGGCTTCGCCTGCGAGGTGCAGGAAGTCACGCCGGGCAAATTCAACCTGCTCGCCAGTTACGGCAGCGGCCCCGGCGGCCTGGTGCTGGCCGGGCACAGCGATACCGTGCCGTTCGACGCCGCGTTGTGGCAGACCGACCCTCTGAAGCTCACGGAAGTCGACGGCCGTTGGGTGGGCCTTGGCAGTTGCGACATGAAGGGCTTTTTCGCCCTGGTCATCGACGCTGTGCAGCCCTTGCTGAGTCAGCGCTTTCAGCAGCCACTGCTGATTCTCGCCACCTGTGACGAGGAAAGCTCGATGGCCGGCGCCCGCGCCCTGGCCGACGCTGGCCGCCCGCTGGGACGCGCCGCGGTGATCGGCGAGCCGACCGGGCTCAAGCCGATCCGCCTGCACAAGGGCGTGATGATGGAGCGCATCGACATCCTCGGGCGGAGCGGGCACTCCTCCGATCCGCGCTTCGGCCACAGCGCGCTGGAAGCCATGCAGGACGTGATGCTCGAACTGCGCGGCCTGCGCGCGCAATGGCAGCGCGAGTACCACAACCCGCAGTTCAGTGTGCCGCAACCGACCCTGAACTTTGGCTGTATCCATGGCGGCGACAACCCCAACCGCATCTGCGGGCAGTGCTCGCTGGAGTTCGACCTGCGGCCATTGCCCGGCATGGCCCCGGAGATGCTCCGCGCGGCGATCCGCCAGAAGCTGCAGCCGCTGGCCGAGCAGCATCAGGTGACGATCGATTTCGCGCCGTTGTTTCCCTGTGTGCCGCCGTTCGAGCAAGCCGCCGATGCCGAACTGGTGCGTGTCGCGGAGCGCTTGACCGGGCACAGTGCCGCTGCGGTGGCATTCGGCACCGAAGCGCCTTATCTTCAGCAGCTTGGCTGCGAGACCCTGGTGCTGGGGCCCGGCGATATTGATTGCGCCCATCAGCCCGGCGAGTACCTGGATATGTCACGCCTTGAGCCGACGGTGCGTCTATTGCGTGAATTGATTCAGCATTATTGTTTGGGCCCGGCCCCATGAACTGGTGTGCGGCCTTTGCCCTCTGGAGGAGAACACGCGTGATGTTGCCCCAACTGCGACGATAAAGCGGGTGCCGATGACTGCTTCGTCCCGCGCCTTGCGGCGCTTTATTCATGCGTTCCGACTCACAGGTTCTCTGCGCCATGCACGACTACGTTAACTGGCTGCGCCACGCTTCGCCCTATATCAATGCCCACCGCGACTGCACCTTCGTGGTGATGCTGCCGGGCGAGGGCGTCGCCCATCCGAATTTCGGCAATATCGTCCACGACCTGGTGCTGTTGCACAGCCTCGGCGTGCGCCTGGTGCTGGTGCACGGCTCGCGTCCGCAAATCGAAGCGCGCCTGAGCGCCCGTGGCCTGACCCCGCACTTCCACCGCGACCTGCGCGTCACCGATGGGCCGACCCTGGAGTGCGTGATCGACGCGGTCGGGCAACTGCGTATCGCCATCGAAGCGCGCCTGTCGATGGACATGGCGGCCTCGCCGATGCAGGGCGCGCGCTTGCGCGTGGCCGGTGGCAACTTCGTCACCGCGCGGCCCATCGGCGTGGTCGAGGGCATCGATTATCACCACACCGGCGAAGTGCGCCGGGTCGACCGCAAAGGTATCGGCCGTCTGCTCGACGAGCGCAGCATCGTGCTGCTCTCGCCGTTGGGTTACTCGCCGACCGGGGAAATCTTCAACCTGGCCTGCGAGGACGTCGCCACCCGCGCGGCCATCGATCTGGGTGCCGACAAGCTGCTGCTGTTCAGCGCCGAACGCGGCCTGCTCGACGAGCAGGGCAAGCTGGTGCGCGAACTGCGCCCGCAACAGGTGCCGGCGTACCTGGCACGGCTCGGCAACAACTACCAGGCGGAATTGCTCGACGCCGCCGCGCAGGCCTGCCGCGACGGGGTCAAGCGCGCGCACCTGGTCAGTTATGCGGAAGACGGCGCCCTGCTGACCGAACTGTTCACCCGCGATGGCGGTGGCACCCTGGTCGACCAGGAGCAGTTCGAATCCTTGCGCGAGGCGAATATCGAGGATGTCGGTGGCTTGATCGAGCTGATCAGCCCGCTCGAAGAACAAGGCATTCTGGTGCGCCGCTCGCGCGAGGTATTGGAGCGGGAGATCGGTCAGTTCAGCATCGTCGAGCGCGACGGCCTGATCATCGCCTGCGCGGCGCTGTACCAGATCGCCGACTCGGACAGCGGCGAGCTGGCGTGCCTGGCGGTCAACCCGGCTTACCGCCATGGCGGGCGTGGCGACGAGTTGCTCGAACGCATCGAAGAACGCGCGCGGGCTCAGGGCCTGAAGACCTTGTTCGTGCTCACCACGCGCACCGCCCACTGGTTTCGCGAGCGCGGCTTCGTACCCAGCAGCGTTGAGCGCATGCCGGCGGCACGGGCTTCGCTGTACAACTATCAGCGTAACTCGCAGGTGTTCGAGAAGACGTTGTAGGGCCGGACCAGGGCCCTACCCGCGAAAGTCCGCTCGGGGCTTTCGCGGCCGCGCCTAGACACGTCTGGCGATGGTTCAGGCGCTTTTCTGCTGCCGCAGCATCTGCTCGTGGCCATCGTCCCAGCCCGCTTCCCAGGCGGCCGCGATGACCTCGGCAGGGTGTCCCTGGGGCGTGTTGGCTTGGCCGGTGAGGCCGGCCATGTAGCCTTGCTGGTAGGCCTTGTTCAGGCTTTCCAGGCTCCAGTGGCGGTCATCGTCATCGGGGTGGGCGTCGGACGCCATCGGCGTTGGCTCGTGTTGATCTCACCCTGCCTATGCTAGCCGTGCTGCGCGCCCGCGCTTGAGCCGCTGGTCCCGGCTTTTGCCCCGCTGGTTTTTTTTGTGACGGATTCGTCTATTTATCCGCCAGCACGTGCGACCTGTTAAACCGCGAGGGCCAGGATGCTCGCCTGGTAGGCGGCGGCAAAGCTGTCGAAGTCACCCTCTTGCTGAGCTTCCAGCTCGACTTGCTCGCGCAGCGATTGCGCCGCAGCCTGCTCGAAGGCGGCCTGCTGTTCGGCGCTCAGCGGTTGGCTGCGGAAGTACTCGGCATGTTGCTGGCTTTGATGCAGGGCGAACTGGGTAAAGCTTTCACCTTGCTGCAAGCGCGCGAGCACCTGGGCCGAAGGCGTCAGGCTGGCGTCGTCGACCTTGGCGCGCTGGGCCTGCAAGGCCAGGCTATGCGCATCGCCGCCATGGCTGTGATCGAGCAGGGTCGCGAGCTGCTGGATGCCGTCGAGCAGTTCGTGCGCCCAGGCTTGCAGTTCCAGCGGTTTGCCGTGGCGTTGCAAATGCAGGCCAGGGCGACGACCTTCCTTGACCACCTTGAGGAAGTTGTCGGTGCAGGCATGGCATTCGCCACTTTCCAGCGCGGGGCTGTCCTGCAGGGCGCAGAACAGCAGGAAGGCATCGAGGAAGCGCGCTTCGGGCAGATCGATGCCCAGCGGCAGGAAGGGGTTGATGTCCAGGCAGCGCACTTCGACGTACTGCACGCCGCGCGCCATCAGCGCCTGAATCGGCCGCTCGCCGCTGTAGGTCACGCGTTTCGGGCGGATATTCGAGTAGTACTCGTTCTCGATTTGCAGGATGTTGCTGTTCAGTTGCAACCACTCGCCGTCTTTCTGCGTGCCGATCTCGACATACGGCGGGTAGGGCGTGGCGACCGCCTGGCGCAGGCTATCGGTATAGCTGGCGAGGTCGTTGTAGCACGGCGTCAGGCCGGCTTGCGCGCTGCTCTGGTAACCCAGGTCGCTCATGCGCAGGCTGGTGGCGTAGGGCAGGTACAGGGTGTCGGCATCGAGTTGCTGCAAGTGGTGCGGCCGACCACGCAGAAAGCCGGCGTGCAGCGCCGGCGAGGCGCCGAACAGGTACATCAGCAGCCAGCTGTAGCGGCGGAAGTTGCGAATCAGCGCGATATAGCGGGCCGACTGGAAGTCCCGCGCGCTCTGGTTGTCGCCCTCGGCCTGCTGCAACAGCGCCCAGAGGCTGTCCGGCAGGGAGAAGTTGTAGTGAATACCGGCAATGCACTGCATGGTCTTGCCGTAGCGCAGCGCCAGGCCTTTGCGGTAGACGTACTTGAGCTGGCCGATGTGCGAGTCGCCGTAACGGGCGATCGGAATCAGCTCTTCTTCCGGCAATGCACAGGGCATCGACGGGCTCCATAGGTACTCGCCGTCGAGCTTGCTGTAGGCGAAACGGTGGATCTGTTCGAGGTCCGCCAGGGTCGCCGCCGGGTCGGCTTCGGCCGGGGTGATGAACTCCAGCAGCGACTCGGAATAGTCGGTGGTGATCTGCGGATGGGTCAGCGCCGCGCCGAGTGCTGCCGGGTGCGGGGTCAACGCCAGCTGGCCGTCGCTGTCGACGCGCAGGCATTCGCGCTCGATGCCGTGCAAGCACTGGGAAAGCAGGGAGAGGTTGGCGCGCTCGCCCAGCAGGGCCAGGCGGCGGGAGAACAGGTCGCTCAAGATTGCATTCCTTCACGCATCGGTCGCCCCAATATGGGGGTGGACTGAGCGGTCTACAAGGGGGGTGGATAACGGACGTGGTCGTCTGCTCGAACGTCCGTTATACCTCAGCTTGCAACGCCCCGGTTATACGCAGGCGAAGGTGGCTTGTGCCTTGGCGACCAGCTTCTCGCCCTGGTGCACTTCGGCCTCGATGACCTGGGTGCGGCGGCCGCTGTGGACCATCCAGGCGCGGCAGAGCAAGTCGCCGGTGCTGACGCTACGAATGTAGTTGATCTTGCATTCGAGGGTGACGCTGCTCGGCGTGCCGTCGGTCAGGCTGTGGCTGGCCTGGCCCATGGCGGTGTCGATCAGCGAGAACAGCGCGCCGCCGTGCAGCTTGCCATGCAGGTTGCGCAGGCCGTCGTGCATGCTCAGTTTGAGCAGCGCCTCGCCGCCTTCGGCCTTGACGATTTCCAGGCCCAGCAGGCGCCCGAAGGCGCTGCTCTTGCCGATTTCCTCCACGGGCTCGCTCACGGGTTATTTCCTCAGCTGCTTGGCGTTGGCGAACAGCGAGGCCATGCCGGCCGTGCTCGGCGCCGGTTTGTCCTGGCTGGAGTGCCGCTCGCTGCGCGGCGTGTTGCCCTGAGCGTTGCCGCCGCGCGATTGCCCGCCCCGCGGGCCTTCGACCTTCTCGCCCGGGGTGTCACCCATGCGCATGGACAGGGCGATGCGGTTACGCGGAATGTCCACCTCCATCACCTTGACCTTGACCACGTCGCCGGCCTTGACCGCCTCGTGCGGATCCTTGATGAACTTCTCCGACAGCGCCGAGATATGCACCAGACCATCCTGGTGCACGCCGATGTCGACGAAGGCGCCGAAGTTGGTGACGTTGGTCACCACGCCTTCGAGCATCATCCCCAACTTGAGGTCTTTCAGAGTCTCGACGCCTTCCTGGAACTCGGCGGTCTTGAACTCCGGGCGCGGATCGCGGCCGGGTTTTTCCAGCTCGCTCAAGATGTCGCCGATGGTGACCAGGCCGAATTTATCGTCGGTGAACTGCTTGGGGTCGAGACGCTTGAGAAAGCCCGAGTCGCCGATCAGCGAGCGGATGTCGCGGCCGGTGTCCAAGGCAATGCGCTGCACCAGCGGGTAGGTTTCCGGGTGCACCGCCGAGGCGTCCAGCGGGTTGTCGCCGTTCATCACGCGCAGGAAGCCGGCGGCCTGTTCGAAGGTTTTCTCGCCGAGGCGCGAGACCTTTTTCAGCGCCTCGCGGGTCTTGAACGCGCCGTTGGCATCGCGGTGCGCGACGATGTTCTGCGCCAGGGTCGCGTTCAGCCCGGAGATGCGTGCCAGCAGCGCGGCGGAGGCGGTATTCACATCGACGCCGACGGCGTTTACGCAGTCTTCCACTACCGCGTCCAGGCTGCGCGCCAGCTTGAGCTGCGACACATCGTGCTGGTACTGGCCGACGCCGATGGATTTCGGGTCGATCTTCACCAGCTCGGCCAGCGGGTCTTGCAGGCGGCGGGCGATGGACACCGCGCCACGCAGCGACACGTCCATCTCGGGGAATTCCTTGGCGGCCAGCTCCGAGGCCGAATACACCGAAGCACCGGCCTCACTCACCATGACCTTGGTCAGCGTCAGGCCCGGCAGCTGCTTGATCAGGTCGGCCGCCAGCTTGTCGGTCTCGCGGCTGGCGGTGCCGTTGCCGATGGAGATCAGGTCCACAGAATGTTTGGCGCACAGCTTGGCGAGGATCGCCAGGGTGCCGTCCCAGTCGTTGCGCGGCGCATGCGGGTAAACCGTGGAGGTTTCCAGCACCTTGCCGGTGGCATCGACCACCGCCACCTTGCAGCCGGTGCGCAGGCCCGGGTCGAGCGCCAGGGTCGCGCGTGGGCCGGCCGGAGCGGCCAGCAGCAGGTCGTGCAGGTTACGCGCGAAGACGTTGATCGCCTCGTCCTCGGCCGCTTCACGCAGCTCGCCGAACAGGTCGGTTTCCAGGTGGGTGTAGAGCTTGACCTTCCAGGTCCAGCGCACCACTTCACCCAGCCACTTGTCGGCGGCGCGGCCACGGGCGCTGATGCCGAAGCGTTCGCCAATCATCACTTCGCCAGGGTGCATGGTGCCGGGAAGCTCGTCGCCGACCTTCAGGCTGGCGCTGAGAATGCCCTCGTTACGGCCGCGGAAAATCGCCAGGGCGCGGTGCGACGGAGCGTTTTTCAGCTTCTCGTCGTGCTCGAAGTAGTCGCGGAACTTGGCGCCTTGCTCTTCTTTACCGGCGATTACCCGGGCGCTGAGGGTGGCGTTGTCCTTGAGGAAGCTGCGCAGGTTGCTGAGCAGCGTGGCGTCTTCGGCGAAGCGCTCCATGAGGATGTATTTGGCGCCTTCGAGCACGGCTTTGACATCGGCGAAGCCCTTCTCGGCATCGATAAAGCGCGTGGCTTGTGTTTCTGGATCAAGGGTCGGGTCACCAAACAGCGCGTCGGCCAGTTCGCCGAGGCCGGCTTCCAGGGCGATCTGGCCCTTGGTGCGGCGCTTTTGCTTGTACGGCAGGTACAAATCTTCGAGGCGGGTCTTGGTATCGGCCAGGTTGATCTCGCGGGTCAGCTCCGCGGTCAGCTTGCCTTGTTCTTCGATGCTGGCGAGGATGCTGACACGGCGCTCGTCCAGCTCACGCAGGTAACGCAGGCGCTCTTCGAGGTTGCGCAGTTGCGTGTCGTCCAGGCTGCCGGTGACTTCTTTGCGGTAACGGGCGATGAACGGCACGGTGGAGCCTTCGTCAAGCAGCGCCACGGCGGCAGCGACCTGTTGCGGGCGCACGCCCAGTTCTTCGGCGATGCGGTTGTTGATGCTGAGCATAGAAAGCTACCCACCTTGAAACGAAAAACCGGCCACGCAGACCGCGGGCCAGATTGACGGGCATGCCGCGTAGGGCACGCCGACGAATGAACGCCAGCGCGGTCGTCCGCCACCCTCGTCCGGCGCTACGCGTGAGGGCGCAGGCGATAAGGATGGCAACGGCCACGCTGAGAAAGCGGCGCATTATAAACACCGCTCAGGAGTGAGCTGGAAACCGTTCGGGGAAAAATCTGCTAACAATGGGTAGCACGCTGGCTCAGGCGCCTGGGCCATAATGCCGGCGTTGGAAGCTGTTGGCGCCCGCTGGGCGTCACAGATTTTCGGTCAAGGAGCCCCTATGAGCAGCACTGCACTTCCGGTTGAAGGCGAGAAAATTCTGATTGTCGACGACGATGCCCGTCTGCGGCGTTTGCTCGAGCGCTTCTTCGACGAGCAAGGCTACCGCGTGCGCGCGGTGGAAAACGTCGAACAGATGGATCGCCTGTTGTCGCGCGAGCTGTTCAACCTGGTGGTCCTCGACCTGATGCTGCCGGGCGAGGATGGTCTGTCGGCCTGCCGCCGCCTGCGCGCGGCGAACAACCAGGTGCCGATCATCATGCTCACCGCCAAGGGCGATGAGGCCAGCCGTATCCAGGGCCTGGAACTGGGCGCCGACGATTACCTGGCCAAGCCATTTAACCCGCGCGAATTGCTGGCGCGAATCAAGGCCGTGCTGCGTCGTCAGGCGCCGGTGGTGCCGGGCGCGCCGGGCAGCGAGGACGAAAGCGTGAGCTTTGGCGAGTACGAGCTGTCGTTGGCCACCCGCGAGCTGAAGAAGGGCGAAGAGGTGCACATGCTCACCACCGGTGAGTTCGCCGTGCTCAAGGCCTTGGTGCAACACGCCCGCGAGCCGCTGACCCGCGACAAGCTGATGAACCTGGCGCGCGGCCGCGAATGGGATGCGCTGGAGCGCTCCATCGACGTGCAGATCTCGCGCCTGCGCCGGCTGATCGAGCCCGATCCGTCCAAGCCGCGTTATATCCAGACGGTCTGGGGCGTCGGCTATGTGTTCGTGCCGGATGGCAACAAATAGTCGCCCAGGCATTAATTGATGTAGGAGCCAGCTTGCTGGCGATCCTGCCGGCCAATCGCCAGCAAGCTGGCTCCTACAGGTGCAGTTGCGTCACATGAAAACCCCGCTGTGGTTCCCGCAAAGCTTCTTCGCCCGCACCCTCTGGCTGGTGTTGATCGTGGTGTTGTTCTCCAAGGCGCTGACCCTGGTTTATCTGATGATGAACGAGGACGTGCTGGTCGACCGGCAATACAGCCACGGTGCGGCGCTGACCCTGCGCGCCTATTGGGCGGCCGACCTTGAGGACCGCGAGACGATCGCCGAGGCGGCGGGCTTGAAACGGGTGCCTTACGCATCGGTACCGGCCAGCGAACAGCACTGGCCCTACAGCGAAATCTTCCAGCGGCAGATGCAATCCGAGCTCGGCCCCGACACCGAGGTGCGCGTACGTGCGAAGAGCCCGCCAGCGCTCTGGGTGCATGCGCCGACCCTGGGCGATGACTGGCTGCGCGTACCGCTCTACCCGCACCCATTGCGCGGCCAGCGGATCTGGAGCGTGCTCGGTTGGTTCCTTGGCATCGGCCTGCTGTCCACCGCCGCCGCGTGGATTTTCGTGCGCCAGCTTAGCGCGCCGCTGAAACGCCTGGTGTTCGCCGCCCGCCAGGTCGGCAAGGGGCGCAGCGTGCGCCTGCCGGTCAGCGACACGCCGAGCGAGATGGCCGAGGTGTACCGCGCCTTCAATCAGATGGCCGAAGACGTCGAACAGGCGGCCCGCGAGCGCGAACTGATGCTCGCTGGGGTCTCGCATGACCTGCGCACGCCGCTGACCCGCTTGCGCCTGTCCCTGGAGTTTCTCAACAGCGACTCGGAGTTGACCGACGACATGGTCCGCGACATCGAGGACATGGACGCGATTCTCGACCAGTTCCTGGCCTTTATTCGCGACGGCCGCGACGAGCCAGTGGAAACCCTCGACCTGCTCGAATTGATCCGCGAAGTGGTGGCGCCCTACAACCAGCAGCATGAGCTGGTGCGCCTGTGCCTGGAGCCGGTGCCGGCCTTTCCTCTGCGCCGGGTGTCGAGCAAGCGCCTGCTGGTCAACCTGATCGAGAATGCCCTGCGTTACGGCGGCAATGCGGTAGAAGTCGCGGTCTCGGTCTCTGGCGACCACAGCGCGCCTTATGTGGTGCTCAGCGTGCTGGATCGCGGCGCGGGCATCGACCCGGCCGAGCTTGGTACTGTGTTCAACCCGTTCATTCGTGGCGACCGTGCCCGTGGCGGGCAGGGCGCTGGCCTGGGGCTGGCCATCGTCAAGCGCATCGCCGCCCTGCACGGCGGCAGCGTCGAACTGCGCAACCGCTCCGGCGGCGGCCTGGAGGCGCGGGTCTGTTTGCCGCTGGGGTTGTTGCTGCCGCGTGACGCGGTTTAGAGCGGGGCGCAGTAAATTGCAGTGACCTTATGGCAGCGCGCTGAACTATGCTAATTCAGCGCAATGACATGAGGTCAGCATGCCCGTAGTTCCCGACCGCCTGCCAAAATGGACGTGGTGGCTGCCACTGCCGCTGTTCCATCTGGCCACCTGGCTTTCTCTGTTCACCCAATTCAGCGATGGGGCGGCGTTGTGGTACGTGCCATTCGCCCTGGGCCTGGTGCTGTGCCAGTGGTGGGGGCCACGCGTTCTGCTGGCCCTGTACCTCAATGCGTTGCTCAGTATTCCGCTGTGGGGCCTGGATTGGCGCTGGGCGCCGCTGTACGCGTTGCCGGAAACCCTCAGCGTCGGCCTGGCCTGGTGGTTGTTGCGCCGCCGCGCGTTCGATGTGGCGCTGCCCGACCTCAGTCATCTGTTGCGGTTCATGCTGCTTGGCGTGCTCGCGCCGGCGGCGCTGGCCGGGGGCGGGGTGCAGGCCAACCTCTGGCTCACCGGCCATGTGGCGTGGCAAGACTTAGGCCTGGGCAGTTTGAGCCTGTGGTTGGCCGACAGCCTGACGGCCTTGGTCATCGCCACGCCGCTGTTGACCTACCTCAGCCCCTGGCTGCGCCAGCGCGGCTGGTTGCAGGGTGCGGCCGCGGGTGACGCGGGCCTGGCGCAGGTGCCGGTGGCCCTGCGCCAACTGCCGCCCTGGCCCTTGCTGCTGCTTTTGCTGTTTGGCCTGCCCTGGCTGCTGGCGGCGCTGCCACTGACCCTGAAACTGCCGTTGATTGGCGTGGTGATGCTCAGCCTGGCGCTGGTCTGGGGCTTTGCCGGGGCGTTGTGCGGGGCCTTTCTGACGGCGCTGATGGTGCTGGTGCTGCCCTTGCTGCGCGGCTTCAGCGGCACGGCGGCCTGGCTCGACCCGCAGCGTCTGGAGTTGCACGTCAGCGTGCTGCTGTTCATGGTGGCGGCGTTGCTGGTTGGTCGCAGCCTCAGCGATTTGCGCCTGGCGTTGGGGCGCAGTGCGCAGATCCAGCAGCAATTGGCGCTGGCCAATCTGGCCCTGGAGGCCAGCCCGCTGGGCGTGACCATCGCCGATGCGCGCCAGGCCGATTTGCCGCTGATCTACTGCAACCCGTCGTTCGAGCGGATCACCGGCTTCAGCCGCGAGGAAAGCCTGGGCAGCAATTGCCGCTTTTTGCTGCGCAACGATCGCCAGCAACACGAGCTGAGTCGCCTGCGCCAGGCCATTCGCCAAGGGATCGGCTGCCAGGTGGTGCTGCGCAACTACCGCAAGGATGGCCGGCTGTTCTGGAACGAACTGATCCTCGCGCCGATGCATGACGAACAGGGCCTCAGCCATTTCATTGCCTTGCAGAGCGACGTCAGCGCGCGCGAGCTGCTGGCGACGGAAGTGGCGGCGCAGCGCGAGGAGCTGCTCCGGCAGAGCTACCTGTTCAGTCAGACCGAGAGCATCGCCGACCTTGGTGGCTGGGTGCTCAATCTGGCCGACTACAGCATGTACTGGAGCGCCGGCTGTTTCCGTATCTATGAGCTGGACCCCTATGCCGGCGCGCCACCTTTCGAGAGCGTGCTCGATTACCTGGATGCCAGCGGCCGGGTGTTGGCCGAAAGTACGTTGCAGCAGATGTTCGAGGGGCTCAACCAATTCGATATCGAAGTGCGCCTGCTCACCGCCAAAGGCAAGAGTCGCTGGGTGCGCATCAAGGGCGTGGCCGAGCGCGATGGTACGCAACTGGTGCGGGTGTACGGGGCGATTCAGGATGTCAGCCTGCGCAAGCGCGCGGAGCAGCAGTTGCGCGAGCGCGATGAACGCCTGCGCCTGTTCTTCGAGGCGCCGCTGATCGGCATGGCGCTGACCAGCCCGAGTTTTGCCTGGGAAGAGGTCAACCCCAAGCTGTGCAGCATCCTCGGGCGTTCACCTGAAGAGTTGCGCGGCTGTAGCTGGGAGCGGATTTCCCAGAGTGACGACCTGGCCGTCGAGCAGCCGTTGCTGGACGAGGTGCTCAGGGGCGCGCGCGAAGGTTATGAGCTGGATAAGCGCTTCGTCCGTGCCGACGGCACGCTGGTCTATACCCGCCTCAACCTGCGCGCGGTGCGCCATGCCAACGGCCGCGTCAGCATGTTCCTGCTGCTGGTCGAAGACATCAGCGCGCGCCACGAGGCCGAGGCGCGCTACCGCACCATCGTCGAACATGCGCCGGAAGCCATCATGCTGTTTACCCCGCATGGCGGCATGGTCGACTTCAACGAAAACGCCCTGCGGCTGTTCCGCTACAAACGCGAGCACTTATTGGGCAAGACCGTGCTCGACCTGAGCCCGCCCCGCCAAGCCAACGGCCAGGTGTCCGCCGACATCGGCAAGGTGTATCTGCGCCGCGCGATTGCCGGCGAGGCGCCGGTGTTCGACTGGCTGCACCGTGACAGCGCTGGCCGGCAGATCCCCTGCGAAGTGCGTCTGGTGCGCATGCCGGGCGACGAAGTGCTGATTCGCGGCAGCATCACCGATATTTCCGAGCGCCAGCGTTACCAGCGTGAAATCGAGCGCTTGGCCTACAGCGACGAACTGACCGGATTGCCCAACCGGCGCTTGCTGCTCGACCGTCTGCAACATGCGATGGACCGCGAATTGCGCGAAGGCAGCCTGGGCGCGTTGCTGTTTATCGACCTGGATCACTTCAAGACGGTCAACGACAGCCTCGGCCATCTGGTCGGCGATGGCCTGTTGCGTGAGGTGACCGCGCGGCTCGCCAGCCAGTTGCGCGCTGAAGACACCCTGGCGCGGATGGGCGGCGATGAGTTCGTGGTGATGCTCGAAGCCCTCGACAGCAACCCGGAGCTGGCCGCCGAGTACGCCGCCGTGACCGCGGAAAAGCTGCTGAAGAGCCTCGCCGGCAGTTGCTGGATCGACGGCCACGAGCTGTCGATCAGCGCCAGCATCGGCATTGCCCTGCACCCGTTCGGCGAGCAGGCCGCCGCCGACGTGCTGAAGCAGGCGGACACCGCCATGTACCGGGCCAAACATGCCGGGCGCAACGCCCTGCATTTTTTCGCCCCGGAGATGCAGTTCGCCATCGACCAGCGCCTGCACTTGCAAAGCGAGCTGCGTCAGGCCATCCAGCGCAATCAGTTGCACCTGGTGTTTCAGCCGCAACTGGCGCTCGGCACCGGGCGGGTCGCCGGTGCCGAGGTGTTGCTGCGCTGGCTGCACCCGGAGCGTGGCGAGATCATGCCTGGGCAGTTTATTGCGCTGGCCGAGGAAACCGGGCTGATCCAGGAACTCGGCAACTGGGTACTGGAGCAGGCCTGTGCGGCGCTGGCGCGCTGGTTGCCGCACTGGCCGCAGCTGCTGCTGGCGGTCAACCTCAGCCCGCGCGAGCTGCGCCACGCCGGCTGCGTCGAGCGCGTGCGCGCCTGCTTGCAGCGCCATCACGTGCCGGCCACCGCGTTGGAGCTGGAAATCACCGAAGGCGTGCTGCTCGAAGACGTCGAGCAGTGCATCGCCAACATGCAAGCGTTGAAGGCCCTGGGGGTGCGCTTCGCCATCGACGATTTCGGCACCGGTTATTCCTCGCTGACCTACCTCAAACGCCTGCCGTTGGATCGCCTGAAGATCGACCGCAGCTTTATCCAGGACCTCGATGGCGATAGCAGCGGCCTGATGCTGGTGCAAACCATCCTGGTAATCGCCCGCAACCTCGGCTTGGAATGCGTCGCCGAAGGCATCGAAAGCCAGCGGCAGCTGGACATGCTGGGCGAACAAGGCTGTGCGCTGGGGCAGGGCTACTATTTCAGCCGGCCGCTGAGCGAGGCGGATTTCCTCAGCTGGATGGACCGGCACGTGACATGGGGCGCGGGCGAGACGCGGCCTTTGCGGTTGTAGTTGTGTCGATGGGGTTAGACGCGTGTGCGATGGTCCGTGGCGCATGACGGTGCGAGTAGCGACGCCGTGCTGGGTTACGCGGCATTCGAAAAGTCAGTCGACTGCACCTCGGTAGCTTGTGCCGCTAACCCAGCCTACGAGGGTGCGGCGCTTGCCTGCCAAGTCACGCCAACCTGGGGGCTTTACTTGGAGGCAGCCCCTGGCATTTGCCTCAGCCTTTGCCCTTGGTGCGGGTCAGGTGCGGGCCGCTGTTCTTTTCCAGGTACTGGATCACCAGGCCGGCAACATCCTTGCCGGTAGTGACTTCGATGCCTTCCAGGCCCGGCGAGGAGTTCACCTCCATCACCAGCGGGCCGTGGTTGGAGCGCAGGATATCCACGCCGGCCACGCTGAGGCCCATGACCTTGGCCGCGCGAATGGCGGTCATGCGCTCTTCCGGGGTGATCTTGATCAGGCTGGCGGTGCCGCCGCGGTGCAGGTTGGAGCGGAACTCGCCGGCCTTGGCCTGGCGCTTCATCGCCGCGATCACCTTGTCGCCGACCACGAAGCAGCGAATGTCGGCGCCGCCGGCTTCCTTGATGTATTCCTGCACCATGATGTTCTGCTTGAGGCCCATAAACGCCTCGATCACCGACTCCGCCGCCGTCGCCGTCTCGCAGAGCACCACGCCGATGCCCTGGGTGCCTTCCAGCACTTTGATCACCAGTGGCGCGCCGTTGACCATCTGGATCAGGTCGTCGATGTCGTCCGGCGAATGGGCGAAACCGGTCACCGGCAGGCCGATGCCGCGCCGAGAGAGCAGTTGCAGCGAGCGCAGCTTGTCGCGCGAGCGGGCGATGGCCACCGATTCGTTGAGCGGGAACACCCCCATCATCTCGAACTGGCGCAGCACCGCGCAGCCATAAAAGGTCACCGAGGCGCCGATCCGTGGAATCACCGCGTCGAAACCTTCCAGGGGTTTGCCGCGGTAGTGGATCTGCGGCTTGTGGCTGGCGATGTTCATATAGGCGCGCAAGGTGTCGATCACCACCATCTCATGGCCACGCTGCTGCCCGGCTTCGACCAGGCGACGAGTGGAATACAGGCGCGGATTGCGCGACAGCACGGCGATTTTCATGGGGCACCGGAAAGGTCGGAAAGCGAGGGTTTGTCTTGTACGTAAGTCAGAGCCGGGTTGACCACCAGTTGGCCATCGACCAGAGCTTTGGAGCCCAGCAGCACGCGGTAGCGCATGGTTTTGCGGCACGCCAGGGTGAATTCCACCGGCCAGGCGCGGTCGCCCAACGACAGGTGGGTGCGGATCACGTAACGGGTTTGCGCCTGGCCGTTGGAGCTTTTGATCTTCTTCACCGTGACCAGCTGTGCTTCGCAGCGGTGGCGGCGCTGCACCAGGGTGCCGAGGTGAGCGGTGAAACGCACCCACTGCTCGCCATCGCGCTCGAACGGCTGAATATCGCTGGCATGCAGGCATGAGGTGCTGGCGCCGGTATCGATTTTCGCGCGCAAACCGACCATCCCCAGCTCCGGCAGATTGATCCATTCGCGCAGGCCGATCACGCTGAGTTGGTCGAAGGTCTTCAAAGAGGGCTTTCCATTAAACTTCCGGGCATTCTAGTTGGGCCTTGTGACAACTGCATCCAGCAAGATTCACCGGCGTGGCGTGTTTAAATTGAGTGAACGATGAACGAAAAAGACGACGACAAGGTGCGCCTGGACAAGTGGCTGTGGGCGGCGCGCTTCTACAAGACCCGTGCACTGGCCAAAGCGGCGATCGAGGGTGGCAAGGTGCACTGCCGTGGCGAGCGCTGCAAGCCGGGCAAGGAGCCGCGGGTCGGCGATGAGTTGCTGATCCGCACCGGCTTCGACGAGCGCACGGTGGTGATCCAGGCGTTGTCCGGGGTGCGTCGGGGTGCACCGCAGGCACAGGCGCTGTATCGGGAAACCGCCGAGAGCATCGCCCGCCGCGAGCTGGCCGCCGCGCAGCGCAAGGCCGGTGCGCTGGGCGTGCAGACCGATGGTCGGCCGAGCAAGAAGCAGCGTCGGCAGATTCATCAGTTTCACGGCAATCAGGACTAGCGGCGCGCCTGGCGCCTGTGCAAGCCACGCCGGGGCGCCGGTTCGATAGCTTTTCCCCGCAGGCCTGATAGATAAGAGGCGCTTGGTCGGATGGGCGTTTGCGCCTAAAATCGCCGGCCGAGTCACCTTCAGTGAAATTGGCATGTCTGATTTTTCCCAACGCTTCTTGTTCGACGACAGCGATATTCGCGGTGAGCTGGTTGGCCTGACCGACAGCTACAGCCACGTGCTGGCCAAACACACCTACCCGCAACCGGTCGCCCAACTGCTGGGTGAACTGTTGGCCGCCGCCTCGCTGCTGATTGGTACGCTGAAATTCGAGGGCTTGCTGATTCTCCAGGCGCGCTCCTCCGGTGCCGTGCCGTTGCTGATGGTCGAATGCTCCAGCGACGGCGAGCTGCGCGGGATCGCCCGCTATCACGCCGAGCAGATCGCTGCCGATGCCAGCCTGCGTGAGCTGATGCCCGATGGCGTGCTGGCCATGACCGTCGACCCGAAATCCGGGCAGCGTTACCAGGGTATCGTCGATCTGGAAGGGGACACCCTGGCCGACTGCCTGACCAATTATTTCGCCACCTCCGAGCAGTTGCCGACGCGCTTCTGGCTCAGCGCCGACGGCCAACGCGCCCGCGGTCTGCTGTTGCAACAACTGCCGGCCGACCGCTTGAAGGAAGCCGATGAGCGTGAGGCCAGCTGGCAGCACGCCATGGCCCTGGCCGATACCTTGACGGCCGAAGAGCTGCTCGGTCTGGATAACGAGACCCTGCTGCACCGCCTGTATCACCAGGACGCGCTGCGCCTGTTCGACCCGCGCGCCCTGCAATTTCGTTGCAGCTGCTCGCGTGAGCGTTCCAGCCGTGCGCTGATCAGCCTCGGCCAGGCCGACGCCGAAGCGCTGGTGCAGGAGCATGGCGGCAGCGTGGAAATCGATTGCCAGTTCTGCAACGAGCGTTATCTGTTCGATGCCGCCGATGTGCTGCAACTGTTTATCGATGGCAGCATCGAAGCCGCATCGGATACCCGCCACTGAGGCGAATTGACCCAATTATCGGCGGATTGAACCGATCAGAGGCTGCACCCGCAGCCGGCTTTTCTGGCATAATCCGGCGCACTTTTTTCGCTGTAGTAGTGCTGCGCTTTCTACTACAAAACGTTTGGAAGACTCGGCCCACTCGCCGACGGGGACTCACATGACGCAAGCCAATAACGCCGTGTATACCGACATCAGCGCCGCCCAACTGGTCGAAGAAGCCCTCCGTCGTGGCGAAGGCGAACTCGCCGCCAACGGCTCGCTGGTCGTGCGCACCGGCCACCGCACGGGTCGTTCGCCGGCGGATCGCTTCATCGTGCAAGAGCCGAGCACCGAGGCGAAAATCGCCTGGGGCGCGATCAACCGTCCGTTCCCGGCCGACAAATTCGATGCCCTGTGGGACCGCGTGCAGGCGTTCTCCGACGCGCAGGACAGCTTCGTTTCCTACGTTCATGTAGGTTCTGCCGAGGCGCACTACCTGCCGGTCAAGATGACCACCGCCACCGCCTGGCAGAACCTGTTCGGCCGTTGCCTGTTCATCAACCCGGAGCAGTACAACCCGGCTGGCAAAGACGAGTGGCAAGTACTCAACGTCGCCAACTTCGAGTGCGTACCGGAGCGTGACGGCACCAACTCCGACGGCTGCGTGATCCTCAACTTCGCCGCCAAGAAGGTTCTGATCGCCGGCATGCGTTACGCCGGTGAAATGAAGAAAGCCATGTTCAGCGTGCAGAACTTCCTGCTGCCGGACGCCGACGTGCTACCGATGCACTGCGCCGCCAACATCGGCGAAGACGGCGACGTGACCTTGTTCTTCGGTCTGTCCGGCACTGGCAAAACCACCCTGTCGGCCGACGAAAGCCGTTACCTGATCGGCGACGACGAGCACGGCTGGGGCGTTGGCGTGGTGTTCAACATCGAAGGCGGTTGCTACGCCAAGTGCATCGACCTGTCCGAGAAGAACGAGCCGGTGATCTGGAAAGCCATCCAGTTCGGCGCCGTGCTGGAAAACGTGGTGCTCGACGAAAACCGGGTACCGGACTACGCCGACGACAGCCTGACCCAGAACAGCCGCGCGGCCTATCCGCTGGAGCTGGTCGAGAAGCGCAGCGAGAAAAACCTCGGCGGCGAGCCGAATGCGGTGATCTTCCTGACCTGCGACCTGACCGGCGTACTGCCGCCGGTATCGATCCTCAGCGAAGAGCAGGCGGCCTACCACTTCCTCTCCGGCTACACCGCGCTGGTCGGTTCCACCGAAATGGGCAGCGGCGGCGGCATCAAGTCGACCTTCTCCACCTGCTTCGGCGCGCCGTTCTTCCCGCGTCCGGCTGGCGAATACGCCGAGCTGCTGATCAAGCGTATCCGCGGTTTCGGCTCCAAGGTCTACCTGGTCAATACTGGTTGGACAGGGGGCGGGTATGGAGTGGGTAAACGCTTCAACATCCCGACTACCCGTGGCGTGATCGCAGCGATCCAGAGCGGTGCGCTGATCGGTACCGAAACCGAGCAACTGCCGATCATCAACCTGAGCGTGCCTAAGTCGGTGCCGGGCGTTGAAACCAACCTGCTCAACCCGCGCAACACCTGGGCAGACAAAAACGCCTACGACGAAGCCGCCAAAGGCCTGGCCACGTTGTTCATCGACAACTTCAAGAAGTTCGATGTCAGCGACGCCATCAAGAACGCTGGCCCGCAGCTGTAAGCCGAGTGTTCTGAACGACAAAGCCGCCTTCGGGCGGCTTTTGTATTTCACCCGTGCAGGTTATGGGAGTGGCTGGGTGGTGCTGTCGTGACGAAGCATCGCCGCTAAAGCGCCTCCCACGGTATAAGCGGCGATGCCGAGTAGTCCTGACTGCACCACATCGGGTGGGAGGGGCTTTAGCCGCGAGCTCGACGTCTACGTGCGCAACGTTATATCCAACATATGCCGGCCGCGTTATGGTCATCGGCCATTCGGCGGTCAACGGAGTGACAGCTCATGTACGCAACACTCGAACGCGTTTTCGGTTTTCAGCAGCTACGCCCCGGCCAGGAGGCGGTGGTCAACGCCGTGCTCGCCGGGCGCTCGGCGGCGGCGATCTTTCCCACCGGCTCGGGTAAGTCGCTGTGCTACCAACTGCCGGCGCTGCACCTGCCACACCTGACCCTGGTGGTCTCGCCACTGCTGGCTTTGATGCAGGATCAGCTCGCGTTTCTGCACAAACACGGCATCAGCGCGGCGAGCATCGATTCGGCGCAAAGCCGCGAAGACGCCAGCGCCACCATGGCCAAGGCGAAGTCCGGCGAGCTGAAGATTCTGATGATCTCGGTCGAGCGCCTGAAAAACGAACGCTTTCGCACGTTTATCGCTCAGGTGCCGATTTCCCTGCTGGTGATCGACGAAGCGCACTGCATCTCCGAATGGGGCCATAACTTCCGTCCCGACTACCTCAAGCTGCCCGACTACCAGCACCAGTTCGGCATTCCCCAGGTGCTGCTGCTCACCGCCACCGCCACGCCGCCGGTGATTGCCGACATGCAGGCCAAGTTCGCCATCGCCGCAGAAGACGTGGTCACCACCGGCTTCTACCGGGCCAACCTCAACCTGTTGGTCGAGCCGGTCAGCGGCGCTAACAAGCAGCGGCGGCTGGTCGAGTGGCTGGCCGCCAAGGCCGATCAGCCGAGCATCGTCTACGTCACCCAGCAGAAAACCGCCGAGCAGATCGCCGAACACCTGAGCCAGCGTGGCATCGCCGCCAGTGCTTACCACGCCGGCATGGCCCATGAGGCGCGCGAGGCGATCCAGCGCCGGTTCATGGCCGGACAGATCAACTGCATCGTCGCCACCATCGCCTTCGGCATGGGCATCGACAAGAGCGACATTCGCAACGTGGTGCATTTCGACCTGCCGAAATCCATCGAGAACTACAGCCAGGAAATCGGCCGCGCCGGGCGCGATGGTCAGCCGTCCGACTGCCTGGTGCTGGCCAACCGCGACAGCCTCAACGTGCTGGAAAACTTCGTCTATGGCGACACCCCCGAGCTGGCCGGCATCCGCTGCGTGCTCGACGAATTGTTGCAGGCCGCGGATCAGGCGAGCGATGGCCAGTGGGAACTGATGCTCAACGCCTTGTCCGAGCAGAGCAATATCCGCCAGCTGCCGCTGAAAACCCTGCTGGTGCAGCTGGAGCTGCGCGGCATCATCGCCCCGCGTTACGCCTACTTCGCCGAATACCGCTTCAAGTTCCTGCTCGAACCCGAGGCGCTGCTGGCCAAGTTCGACGGCGAGCGGCGGCAGTTCGTCGAAGGCGTGATCGCCACCTCGCAACGCGCGCGCACCTGGTGCACCGTGGACTTCGACGCGCTCTACCAGCAGCATCAGGCCGAGCGCGGGCGGGTGGTCAAGGCGCTGGACTACTTCCAGGAAAAAGGCTGGATCGAGCTGGAAAGCAAGCAGATGACCGATGTCTATGCGCTGCTCGACCCGAGCTTCGAGCCCGCCGTGCTCAGCGCCGAATTGCATGCCTACTTCAAGCAGCAGGAAGACAGCGAGATCCGGCGCATCCACGCCATGCTCGCGCTGTTCGCCACCGAGCAGTGCCTGAGCCAGCGCTTGGCCGCCTACTTCGGTGACGCGCACGCGCCAGTGCGCTGCGGCCACTGCTCGGTGTGCCACGGTCAAGTCGCTCACCTGCCCGCGCCGCCGCCACTGCGCGCGCTGGCCGAACACGACCTGCACAGCCTGTGCGGCAGTTTTATCCAGCGGCATGCGCAAATGAAAAACCACGCGCCGAGTGCCGAATGCCTCACGCGTTTTCTCTGCGGCATCAGCGTGCCGCTGTTCACTAAGCTCAAGGCGCGCACCATCCCAGGTTTTGCCGCGCTGGATAATTACCCCTATGCCGAGGTGCGCAACTGGGCTACCCAGCAGCTATAACGGCGCCGCACCCGTGCAAGAACCGCGGCTCACCAGCGTCCTCCGGAACCTTGGTGGTGTCGCGGCCTCGAACCTACAAGCCCGTCAGAAATGAGGAACACCATGCAAGTTCATGTGAACAGCAACCATATCGAAGGCAGTGCACGGCTTCAGGAGTGGGTGGCCGCGGCAGTGGCGGGGCGCTTGGAGCGCTTTGAAGACTTTTTGACACGGGTGGAAGTGCACCTCAGCGACGAAAATGGCTCAAAATCCGGCGCCGATGACAAACGCTGCCAGATCGAGGCGCGGCCCAAGGGCCACCAAGCCGTTTCCGTCAGCCACAAAGCCTCATCGCTGGACCTGGCAGTGGAAGGCGCGGCGGAAAAAATGCGTCATGCGCTCGATCACCTGACCGGCAAGCTTGAAGCCAAAGTGGTCTCGACCGGGCATCTCGACGATCCGCTGCTGAGCGCAGAGCCCGAGCAAGTCACCGAAGCGTTGTTGCAGGAAGAGTTTCTCGCCAAGCAGGAAGCCATGGGCAAGGACTAATGCCCTTTTCCCGGCTAATCGAAAGATGTTGAACGGCGGATGAGGTATCGGCCGAGGCGGTGCTGGTGATTGCCAGCCATCGTCTCGGCCTTAACCAGTTGGTGCCCTGTTGGGCTCCGGGTTTACGTTACGCGCCGCCTGGTCGATTCCAGAGTGCTGCGTAGGTTCGCCCAGTTGTTGCAGTTCGAACGCTGTTGGTCAGCGCCATGGCTGTCCTGGCTCGGAGTCAGGTAGACGTTCAACTGCGGTGACTGTGTGCGATTTATCCATACGCTTGCTGCGGCTACGCGCAATCTGCGCGGTCTTGCGTGTTCATATACTGTTGGCCGGCATCCACGGCCTGAGTCATCTGCCTCACAGTTACACGTGCTCCCGGATGTTAGCGACTTGGCCAGCGTGCGGGATGACGCGGGTGCTTAGTAGGAGGTTCGCAGTGCCACTGATCATCATCGGATGGAGTCCTCCTCGCTGCCTACCTTGATTTCAGAGTACGCCAAAAAAACCGGAGAGCTTAGTGGGGTTAGTCATAACGCCATGGCCCCTCTGCTCAAACCTGCATAACCGCTTTGCCAGCACCGCGCTCATACCCGGTGCCCCGTGCGTTTCCAGGCAGATGGGCGTCGACTACAGACAGTTGCGCATCGCCCAAGGGCTTTAGGCTACGCGAGGTTATTTCAACCCGCTGCCCTGGAGCACCCATGCAACCGATCACCGTACTGCGCGACACCACCCCCGTACCGCTGCTCGACGCCTGCAAGTGGGAGCGCATCGCCGGCGACCCGCACACCGTCAACCTCAACGCCTACACCTCGGAAGACGGCAAGAAAATCATGGGCACCTGGATCTGCACCCCCGGCAAATGGCGCGTCGCCTACGAGAAATGGGAGTACTGCCACTTCCAGGAAGGCTACTGCATCATCACCCCGGACGGTCAGGCGCCGATCCACCTGAAAGCCGGCGACATCTTCATCGTCGAACCGGGCATGCAAGGGACATGGGAAGTGGTGGAAACGGTGCGCAAATACTTCGTGTTTGCCTGACGCATGCGCGCTGTGAAGAACACCCAAAGCCCGCACGCAGCGGGCTTTTCGTTGGCTAGGCGGCTGTGTGTCGTGTGGTCCCTTAGGCTCAATCTCAGCTTGAGCATGAAACACTTCTATTAGTTTCCCGCAGGTGCTTGTTACCCAGCCTTTGACTACGCCGCCTGGTGCTAAACCAATCACCAACGCTTCGCGGTATTCACTGGCCTAACAAGGTGGATCAAGCCGTTCGCTCATCACCAGCCAACGGCATTAACGCTTCCGTTATTGGGACGATGTACGGATACAGCAGCCCGAGACCTTTATGCTCAATGCCTTCGACTCAATTATTGAGCTGATCCAACTCCAGCTGTAACTCAGCTGCAAGGAAAACGTTGCGGGTCTCGAAATGCGTCAGTCAGATGATCGAACACCAGGCGCACCCGACGCGGTACGGGCCCCTGCTGTGGGCGATAGATGAACAGGTCCCAGGGCGGCGGGGCAAGGTCGTCCAGCACCCTTACCAGTCTGCCGTTGCGGACGAGGGGGCTGGCCAGGTAGGAGGGGATCTGGCCAAAGCAGGCGCCGGACAGAATCGCCTCCAGCTCTGTATCGGCGTCGTCGCAGATCAGCACCGGTTGCCGGGGGCTGAAGCTCTGGCCGTCGGCAAACAGCCACGGCCAGGGTCTGCCATTGCGCTGGTCGATCAACGCCGACAGCGGACAGGCGTCCAGCGCCTGAATCGAGCGCGGCACGCCGCTCCGGTCGATCAGTTCCGGGCTGGCAACCACATGCATGGGCACGGGTGCAAGTGCCTTCGCAACGTAGCGACGGTCGCGTATCAACCCGACCCGGATACCGATGTCGATCTGAGCCTCCACCGAGTCCGTCATCTGGTCCTCCAGCCGCAGGTGGAACTGCAGATCTGGATGAGCCGCCATCAGCGGCTGCAGAAACGGAATCAGGTAGCGTCGGCCAATGGTTTGCGGTGCGGTAATCCCGATACGGCCTGAAAGCTCGGGTTCACTGCGGTGTGAGCGGAACAGTGTATCGAAGTGCTCCAGGGCCGCGCGGGCTTCCTGCGCATAGCCCTGGCCAAAGGCGGTAATGTGCACCTGGCGGGTATTGCGGTGGAACAGCAGCTCGCCCAACTCGGCCTCCAGCGCCTGAACGGCGCGCGTGACCCCCTGCGGAGAAATGCCCAGGCGGGTGGCGGCTGCGCGGAAGCTGCCGGACTCGGCGGCCGTGCAGAAGATCCTGACCATCTCCATGCGATTGAGCATGGGTTACTCCTTTATGTTCCTGAATTAGGAATAGCTTAATCCAAACATTTCCATTTATTGAGATTTGCTGTGGGTCTACTGTGCTCACAGGCCAGGGACATCTCCCGGCGCCATCCAACCTGTCACGACGAGGTTCGCAGCATGAGCAACAACATTTCTGGAAAAGTGGTGATCATCACTGGCGCCAGCAGCGGTCTGGGCGAGGCCACGGCCCGTCATCTGGCGGCTAAGGGGGCACGTGTCGTCCTAGCGGCGCGTCGCAAGGACAAACTGGATGCGCTGGTTGCAGAGCTGGTGGCCGCCGGCGGCCAAGCGGTGGCCTACCAGACCGATGTCACCTCCCAGGATGACATCAAGGCGCTGATCCAGGGCGCGGTTGACACCTTCGGCCGCCTCGACGTGCTGGTCAACAACGCAGGCCTGATGGCCATCGCCCCGCTGAGCGAAGGGCGCGTGGACGAGTGGGACCGTATGATCGACATCAACATCAAGGGGCTGCTGTATGGGGTTGCGGCCGCACTGCCGGTGTTCCAGCAGCAGAACAGCGGTCATTTCATCAATATTGCTTCGGTCGCCGGCCTGAAAGTATTCAGCCCGGGCGGTACGGTCTACAGCGGCACTAAGTTCGCGGTCCGCGCCATTTCCGAGGGGCTGCGCCATGAGGTTGGCGGCCACATTCGGACCACCACCATTGAGCCGGGTGCCGTCGATTCCGAGCTCAAGTTCGGCAGCTCCCACCAGGCCAGCCGCGATTTCGTGGTCGACTTCTACCAGAAGGCCATTCCCGCCGAGTCGGTGGCCCGCGCTATCGCCTTCGCCATCGAGCAGCCTGCCGATGTCGACATCAACGAGATCGTGCTGCGCCCGACGGTGCAGGAGTTCTAAGCCAAGCAAGGCGCCTGCGGGCGCCTTTGCTGTCAAGCCTGCAGGAGCAGGAATACGTGATGAAGATCGAGCAGATGGACGCCTGGCTGAAGCAGGCCTGCTCAAGCCCCTGCTGAACCCGCACTGCTACAAGATGGCCGAAGCGCAGGCCCCGCATGAGCAATCGGACCAGGGATCGGTGATTGGGAAGTTAGTGCTGGACGCTGATTGGTTTTTTCTAGTCCCAACATATGCGCTTGCGCGGCCAGGGTCGGCACGTACTGGGTTTCGCTACGCGCTACGCCAGCCTGCGCAAACCAACTAATAAGACGGGCGCTCTAGCGCGCTTCCTCCTCCGCCAGGCGTTTGATGTATTGGGCGAAGTCCGGGTCTTCGCCGCGCAGCAGTTCCGGTAGGCGTGCGCGGAAGTCTTCGCGTCGGCTCCATTCACGCATGTAGTCCTCCCAGGAGTGCCAGCGGCGTTGGCGTTTTTCGGTCATGTCGGTGTCGAAAATCAGCAGGTAGGCGCGCTCGAACAGTGAGATGAGCATGTCGAAGATCACCAGCATGCGCTCGTGTTGTTCGTCGCTGAGGTCGGGCGTGGCGTACTGGCTGCGCAGTTTGAGGTCGGGGTTGGCCAGCACCACTTCGAGGAAGTCGATGTAGGCATCGGAGATCTGTTGCCAGGTGGCGTCTTCCTCGTTTGCGCGTTCTTTGCGCTGCTCGAAGAGGAACACGCCAATCGCGAAGGGCAGCGCTACCACGGTGACGATGTAGGACAGCAGTTCCCAGGTGGCGAGGGTCATGTCGATTCCTGTGCGTAAGGCTTATCCAGCAAGCAAAGACTATTTTCGCCCTGACTCGGGCTGTTTTGTGTGGCGTGGCGATGCCGTGGTGGGTACGTTCATCCGGTTATGTGGTGGGGTGCCGGTCTTTTCGCGCCTTTTGCCCGAGCCTGAGCCATAACTGTGCTGGCGCAGTACGAAAGGTGGATGACAACGCGCGCCTCGGCAGTGAATCTGGCGGCCATGCGTGGCCCGCGGTTGCTGCCGCGCGCCCAAACCCGAGCGAGGAAGCCCATGTCTGCGGAACACCTGGACGTTTTGATTGTTGGCGCTGGCCTTTCCGGCGTCGGCGCGGCGTATCACCTGATGAAGCATTGCCCGAACAAGCGCTTCGCCATTCTGGAGGGCCGCGCCGCCTTGGGTGGCACCTGGGATCTGTTTCGCTATCCGGGTATTCGTTCCGACTCGGACATGTTCACCCTGGGCTACAACTTCAAGCCTTGGACCGACCCGCAGGCGATTGCCGACGGCCCGTCGATCCGCCGTTACATCGCGGACACCGCGCGGGAAAACGGCATCGACGGCAAGATTCGTTACCAGCACCAGGTGCTCAAGGCCGACTGGTGCAGCGAAACCGCCTGCTGGACGTTGCAGGTGCAGCGTGGCGATGGCGGCGAACCGATCGCCCTGAGCTGCAATCAGTTGCTGATGTGCACCGGCTATTACCGCTACGAGGCGGGCTATACCCCTGACTTCAAGGGCCGCGAGCTATTTCAGGGCGCGTTCGTGCACCCGCAGCTGTGGCCAGACAACCTCGATTACCGCGACAAGAATGTGGTGGTGATCGGCAGCGGTGCCACCGCCGTGACCCTGGTGCCGGCGCTGGCCGCCAAGGCCCGGCACGTGACCATGTTGCAGCGTTCGCCGAGCTATGTGGTGAGCCTGCCGCAGGCGGATCGGCTGTCCAATTTCCTGCGGCGTTGGCTTCCCGCCACCGTGGTCTACCGGTTGGCGCGCACGCGCAATGTGGCTTTTCAGCTGGGCTTCTACAAACTGGCGAAGGGCTTGCCGACGCTGGTGCGCAAGCTGCTGCTCGGCCAGGCCAAGCGCCAGTTGGGGGCGGGTTTCGACATGCGGCATTTCAGCCCGCGCTACAAACCCTGGGATGAGCGTGTGTGCGTGGTGCCGGACGGCGATCTGTTCAAGGTGCTGCGCCAGGGCAAAGCGTCGATGGTGACCGAGCATATCGACGGTTTCACCGCCAAGGGCATTCGCCTGAAATCCGGCAAGGAGCTGCCGGCCGATGTGATCGTCAGCGCCACGGGGCTGGAGTTGCAGCTGTTCGGCGGCATGCAGGTGGCGGTGGATGGCGTGCCGTTCGATGCGGCCAAGAGCATGGGCTATCGCGGCATCATGCTGCGCGATCTGCCCAACGCCGCCGTGGTGCTGGGTTACACCAATGCCAGCTGGACGCTCAAGGCCGACTTGTCCAGCGAGTACTTCTGCCGTTTGATCAACCACATGGATGCCATCGGCATGCGCCAATGCACCCCGCGCGATACCCAGCGCCAGGTCAAGGAGGCGCCGTTTCTCGATCTGGCGTCCGGCTACATCAAGCGCGCTGCCGACAAGATTCCCACCCAGGGCGACCGCGCGCCGTGGAAGCTCTACCAGAACTACCTGCTCGACCTGGCATTGCTGCGCTACGGCAAGGTCGAGGACGGTTACCTGGCGTTCACCTCGCCGCAACGCACTGAACATGCCGGAACGGCCAGCGCGGTGAGCTAAGCAGTGGCGGCGTAGGCGCTGTCGGGGCTGTGTAAGCCAAATGCCATAGGCGTTTGGTGGCTATCGGCTACAGCATGGGAGCAAATCGCGCTTTGCCAGCAGGCACAAGGCCATTATCCTTTGCGACGCGTTATCACGGATAAGCGCTTTGGCCAGCCGCCTGCGCTAACCCCTCCCTCGGCAGTGAAAGGACTCGGCCATGAAAGAACAACGCTCCCTCCCGGCGTTACGTGCGCATATCGAGCAGTTGCTCAGCAACGGCTGGGTAATCGCCGAGCGCAGCCCGTTGAAGTTGCAACTCGGCCGGAGAACCTGCCTGGTACTGCACGGCATGCTGATCAGCGAAGGCGCGCTGTGAACTCCCGTGACTAAGTTCGCCTCCGCGTTGCCGGCTTAGTGCGTTGTAGCGGCCGAGTGTCAGGCTCGGCCGATGGCGACGATCTGTTCGATCAACCATTGCAGCGCCGCATCGCGCTGGCGCTGGGCCAGGCTGACCACGTCCAGGTGGAACGGCCCGAGCGCGAAGGGCAACTCGAACAATTGCAGTGGTAGCAGCGCGGCGAAGTGGCGCGCCAGTTGACTGGGCAGCACCGCCGCCAACTCGCTGCTGGCGACGATATGCGCAGCCTGTAGGTAGTTCGGCGTGGTGTAGAGAATCTCGCGACTCAGCCCCTGTTCAGCGAGCCATTGGTCGACCATGCCGCGCGTTTGCCCGCCGTGTACCCACAAGTGGCGCAGTTGCAGAAACCCCTGTAAATCCAGTTCGCCCGCGATCAGCGGATGCCCCTGGCGCACCGCCAGTTGCAGGGTTTCGCTCATCCAATGGCGGCGCTCGAAACGCGTGGGCAGCTCTTCGAAGCGGCCGAGTACCAGGTCCAACTCGCCTTTATCCAATGCGTCGGCGGGTAGGTTCGGGCTCAGGTGACGGATGTCGATGCGAATGCCGGGCGCCTGCTGGCTCAGTTGTTCGAGCAGGCGCGGCATGCAGATCAGCTCGACGTAATCGGTGACCGCGATGCGAAAGCGCTGGCGGCTGTTCGCCGGATCGAAGGCTTCGCCGGCCGTCAGGCTCTGTTCGATTTGCTGCAAGGCGGCGCGGATCGGCGCCTCCAGGGCCAGGGCGCGCGGCGTCGGTTGCATGCTGCGGCCAACGCGCACCAGCAGTGGGTCGTCGAGCAGCACGCGCAGGCGGTTGAGCGCATTGCTCACCGCGGGTTGGCTCAACGCCAGCCGCTCGGCGGCGCGCGACACGTTGTGCTCGCGCAGCAGGGCGTCGAGTATGCGCAGCAGGTTCAGATCGAAATTGGAGATATTCATTGGCTGAATACGAAGTATCACAAGACTAAATTTCAAAAATAGTAACGCCTTGCTTATGGTGGTTGGCGAATTTTCTTCGGCAACCAGATAGAGGCGTGGGCATGAGCAAGGCATTCGAGGTTCAGCAGGCCGCCGTGATCGGTGCGGGCACCATGGGCCGGGGTATCGTTATGAGCCTGGCCAACGCCGGCATTCAGGTGCTGTGGCTGGACAACAACCCGCAGATGCTCGAGCAGGCCATGGGCGTGGTGGCCGAGACCAATGCGCACAACCTCAAGCTGGGGCGGATCAGCGCCGAGCAGGCGGCTGCGCGCCTGGCCTGCGTCACTCCGGTGGGCGATTACGCTGCGCTGGCCGACGCCGATCTGGTGATCGAGGCGGTGTACGAGAACCTTGAGCTCAAGCAGCAGATTTTCCGCACGCTCGACGCCACCTTGAAGGCGAGTGCGATCCTCGCCAGCAACACCTCGGCGCTGGATATCGACGCGATTGCCGCCGTCACCCAGCGCCCTGAGCAGGTACTGGGCCTGCACTTCTTCAGCCCGGCGCACATCATGAAGCTGCTGGAAATCGTCCGTGGCGCGCAGACCGCCCCGGCGGTGCTGGAGGCGGCGGTGACTCTGGGTCGGCGCATCGGCAAGGTCAGTGTGGTGGCCGGCAACTGTGACGGTTTTATCGGCAACCGCATGCTGCACACGTATGTGCGCGAGGCGCGCATGCTGCTGCTCGAAGGTGCCTATCCGCATCAGGTCGACGCCGCACTGCAGGGTTTCGGCTTCGCCATGGGCCCGTTCCGCATGTACGACGTGGTTGGCATCGACCTGGAGTGGCGCGCCCGTGAGCTGGCCGGCAAGGGCCAGGATGATCCGGCGGTGCAGGTGGATAACCGCCTGTGCGGCCTCGGTCGTTTCGGCCAGAAGGCGCGCATGGGCTATTACCGCTACGCCGAAGGCAGCCGCCAGGCCGAGCATGATCCCGAGGTGGATGCGCTGGTGTTGCAGGTATCCGAGCAGCTGGGTTTTGCTCGCCGCGAGATTGGCCCCGAGGAAATCCTCGAACGCTGCCTGCTGGCGCTGGTCAACGAGGGCGCGAAGATCCTCGAAGAGAATATCGCCGCCAACAGCCACGACATCGATCTGGTCTATCTCAACGGCTATGGCTTCCCGGCCGACAAGGGTGGACCGATGACCTGGGCCGATAGCCAGGGCGCGGCAGATATCCTCGGCCGTTTGCAGGACCTGCAAAGCCATTTCGGTAGCCACTGGCAGCCGGCAGCACTGCTTGAAAAACTGGCCAGCAGCGGTCAGCGCTTTGCCGACATGCGGGTAGCCGACATGCGGGTATCCGACGTGCAGGAGGGCCGGGTATGAGCTATCAAGCGCCGCTGCGCGATATGCGCTTTGTGCTGCACGAACTGTTCGATATCAGCGGCCACTGCGGACTGCTCGGCAACGGCCTCGATCGCGAGCTGATCGACGGCGTGCTGGAAGAGGGCGCGCGTTACGCCGCCGAGGTGGTGGCACCGCTCAATCGCAACAGCGACGAGCAGGGTTGCCAACTGCGCGACGGCCAGGTGAGCACCCCGGATGGTTTTGCCGAGGCCTACCGGCAGTATGTCGATAACGGCTGGGCGAGCATGACCGGGCCGAGTGAGTATGGCGGCCAGGCGCTGCCGCAGATGCTGGCGTGCAACTTTCACGAGATGCTGATGGGCGCTTCGTTGTCGTTCCGGGTGTATTCCGGGTTGACCGAAGGCGCGGTGCTGGCGCTGTACAAGCACGGTAGCGAGACGCTGAAAAACGCCTACCTGCACAAGCTGGTCAGCGGCCAGTGGGCCGGCACCATGTGCCTGACCGAACCGCAGGCCGGCACCGACCTGGCGCTGCTGCGCACCAAGGCCGAGGCGCAGGCGGACGGCAGCTTCAAGGTCAGCGGCAGCAAGATCTTTATCAGCGGCGGCGAGCAGGATCTGTCGGAAAACATCATCCACCTGGTGTTGGCGCGCCTGCCGGACGCACCGGCCGGGGTGAAGGGCATTTCCCTATTGCTGGTGCCGAAATTTATTGCGGCGGCCGACGGCATGCCCGGCGAGCGTAACGCGCTGTCCTGCGGTGCCATCGAGCACAAGATGGGCATCAAGGGCGCGTCCACCTGTGTGATGAACTTCGACGGCGCCACTGGCTGGCTGATCGGTGAAGCTAATCAGGGCCTGGCCGGCATGTTCACCATGATGAACGACGCGCGTTTTCAGGTCGGTTTGCAGGGCTTAGGGATAGGCGAAGCGGCCTTTCAGGGTGCGCTGCGTTATGCCCGCGAGCGTTTGCAATCGCGGGCGCTGAGCGGGCCAGCCGAGCCGGGCAAGGCGGCTGATCCGATCATCGTTCACCCGGATGTGCGGCGCATGCTGCTGACCCAGAAGAGCCTGGTCGAAGGTAGCCGCATGCTCGCGGTGTATTGCGCGCGCCAGCTCGACCTTGAGCACGGCCACCCAGATGCGGCGGCGCGCAAGGCCGCCGGCAAGCGCGCGGCGCTGCTGATCCCGATCGTCAAAGCCTTCTTTACCGATATGGGCCAGGAAGCCGCCAGCCATGCGGTGCAGGTCTACGGCGGCCACGGCTTTATCCGCGAGTGGGGGATCGAGCAGCTGATGCGCGACAGCCGCATCACTCAACTCTATGAAGGCACCAACGGCATCCAGGCGCTGGACTATATCCGTCGCAAGGTGCTCGGTGATGGTGGGGCCGAGCTGTCGGCGTTGCAGGCCGAATTCAACGAGCTGTGCGATGCGCAGGTTGGCCGTCCGACCTTGGCCGCGTTGGCCACAACCGTGCAGGTGCGCCTGGGCGAATGGCGCGAACTGAGCGCGGCGGTGATCGCCGCCAGCCAGCGCGATGTGCAAGAGATCGGCGCCTGCTCGGTGGACTTCCTCCAGTATTCGGCCTATGTGTTGCTGGCCGGCTTCTGGTTGCAAGCCGCCGCGCGGGCGCAGGATGCCCTGGACGAAGGGCGCGGCGACGCGGCGTTCTACCAGGCCAAGCTGCACAGTGCGCAGTTCTACCTGCGCCGCGTATTGCCGCGCGCCAGCGGCCATCGCGAAGCTCTGCTCGGCGGTGCGGCGTGCCTGATGGCCATGGATGAAGGCAGCTTTGCGTTTTAACCGCGGACCTTTGTAGAAGCCAGCTTGCTGGCGA
>DELY01000010.1:0-48696 GCA_002354655.1 Pseudomonas sp. UBA2684 | reverse complement strand
TCGCCAGCAAGCTGGCTTCTACACGTACATCACACAACAACAAGAGGAAGCGCCCATGCTGCCCTTTAGTTTTGCCACCACCGCGCAGATTCTCTGCGAGACCGGCGCGTCCCGACGTCTGGCCGAGCTGTGCCGTGAGCGCGGCGCGCAGCGGGTGCTGATCGTCACCGACCCTGGCATCACCAAGCTCGGCTTGCTCGCCGAGGTGCTGCCCGGTTTTATCAGCGCCGGCATGACCGTGCAGGTCTACGACCAGGTGCTCGCCGATCCGCCGGAAGCCATCGTGCTCAACGCCGTGGCGCAGGCTAAGGCACTCAAGGCCGAGCTGATCGTCGGCTTCGGTGGCGGCAGCTCGATGGACGTGGCCAAACTGGTGGCCCTGCTGGCGCATCCAGACTGCCAACAGACGCTGCAAGACCTCTACGGCGTCGGCAACGCCAAGGGCCAGCGCCTGCCGTTGATTCAGGTGCCGACCACCGCCGGCACCGGTTCGGAAGTCACCCCGGTGGCGATTGTCACCACCGGCGCCACCACCAAGCTGGGGGTGGTGTCGCCGCTGTTGCTGCCGGACCTGGCGCTGCTCGACGCTGACCTAACCCTCGGCCTGCCGCCGGCGGTGACCGCCGCCACGGGGATCGATGCCATGGTGCACGCCATCGAGGCCTACACCAGCGCGCTGAAGAAGAACCCACTGTCCGATCTGCTCGCCCGCGAGGCGCTACGCCTGCTGGCCGCCAACCTCGACGAGGCGGTGCACAACGGCGGCAACCGCGAAGCACGCCAGGCCATGCTGCTCGGCGCTTGTCTGGCCGGCCAGGCCTTCGCCAACGCGCCAGTGGCGGCGGTGCATGCGCTGGCCTATCCGCTGGGCGGGCATTTCCATATTCCGCATGGCCTTTCCAATGCCCTGGTGCTGCCGCACGTGCTCGGCTTCAACGCCAGTGTGGCAGCGCCGCTGTACGCCGAACTGGCGCCATTGGTGCTCGGCGACTCGTTGCGCGCTGGCAGCGCCATGGACCAGACCGAGCAGTTCATCCTCGCCCTGGCCGATTTCAGCGAACGCAGCGGCCTGCCGACGCGTCTGCGCGATGCCGGCGTGCCGCAGGCCATGCTGCAACAACTGGCCGCCGACGCCATGCTGCAACAGCGCCTGCTGGTCAATAACCCACGGGAAATGACCGAGGAACATGCTCTGGCGATTTATCAGGTGGCCTATTGAGGCCATTTCGCGGCTAAAGCCCCTCCCACAGGCGCGCTATGCCCCGTGGGAGGGGCTTTAGCCGCGACGCTTCTGCTCTGCCGCCCACTCTAAGGACTCCCGATGACCCCCCCTCAACACCTGCGCCGCGACTACCGGCACTTTCAGCCGATCACCACGCGCTGGCACGACAACGATGTATACGGCCATGTAAATAACGTCACCTATTACAGCTACTTCGACAGCGCGGTGAATGCCTACCTGATCGAGGTCGGCGGTCTGGATATCCACAACGGCGGGGTGGTCGGTTTCGTGGTCAGTTCCAGCTGCGATTACTTCGCCTCCATCGCCTTCCCCGATGCCATCGAGATTGGCCTGCGCGTCGGCAAACTGGGCAACAGCTCGGTGCAATATGAACTGGCGGTGTTCAAGGCCGGTGAAGAGGAGGCCTGCGCGGCCGGGCGTTTCGTCCATGTGTTCGTCGATAGACAAACCAATCGGCCGCTGCCGATCCCGGAGCGGTTGCGCGCGGCCATGGCGAATCTGGCGCACGGCGCCGATTAGTTCGTGGGCTTAGGTGCGGTGGTTTGCGCCGCTTCTCTGGCCTGTTTTTCCTGAGTCTGCGCCTTTTGCGCCTGGGTATGAGACAGGTGGATGGTTCTGCTCAGTGCGGCGAGCTGTTCTTCCAGCGTCATGGGTGCGATTTGCACAGCGGTATCGTTGTTTATGACGTTTTCTAGTTGTGCCAAGCAGGCGGCCTTGATGTTTGGCTCTCCCGCCAGTTTGCTATTGAGGATATCCAGGCAGATATAGGTCTTGTCGTCAGCGTTCAGGATATTAAGAGCGACCTCTTTCACGGCCTGAGTGACGGTTTGTATGGTCTGGTCATTCGGCGTAAAGGTGCTGGCAGGGGTTGCGCTTTCGACGGTGGTTTTGTTCTCGGCGAAAGCCTGTCTGCGCGTCTGCAGGCCTTTCTCCAGGCTCTCGATGGTGTTCTTCAGGCTCACGCCGTTAGGCGCCTTTTGTTCGGTCTCGCTCAGGGCGTTGAATTTTGCCTTTTGCTCGGCGATGACCTCGGCGGTTTTGCCGAGGTCGGCCGCCACTTCGGCGCTGCTTTGGCTGCTGAGCGTGACATTGGGGCTGCGCACCACGCCGGTCAGTTGTTCGATGGCCATCAGCGCCACGGTATTGCGTTGGTTGCGGGTCAGCATCATCTGGTAGGCGGATTTGGAGATGCCACGGTTGGCATAGGCCTGGCAGATGCTATAGAGCTGATCCCGGAGCAATTGGATGCTGTGGGTGCGCAGGCCTATGTTCGCTCCCGACTCTTGGAAGGCGGCGGCTATTTCGACGGCCTCATGCTTGGCGGCGGCGCTGGCGGCAAAGGTTTTCAGGGCGTCTGGGCTGGCCTCGGGGCACACGGCGGTGAAGTGCTTCAAGACTTCTTTTTCGGTGCTCGAGCTGCCGGCTTTCTCGGTCAGCGTGAGCGTTTCCGTCATAGGGGTTCGGGTCACGATGCGCGTTTCGGCTTCCAGCTCCTGGTAATAGCCGAAGAGTGTGCAGCCGTTGAGCGATAACGCAGAGACGGCGACGGATATGGCGACGAGCTTGCGCATGGTGACTCCCTGTCGAGCGTGGTGGGTAATGGCTAGTCGCCATGCGCTGTAGATAAGTCCAAGGTTTTGCGTCGCGCAAGCGGGTGGCGCGTTCTTGATCTGGGCGTTTGTCGTTGGGTGTTTTGCCTCAGGTGGGTTGCGCTGGCGCTACTCTGTCAGCATCGCGCCGTTGCGAGCCAAGGAGAGCCCGGTCTGTATGTCCAATCCAACCCGTGAGCAGGCGCAGCAGCGCGCCGACCGGATACGTGCCTTCCAGCAGGAGCTGGCGCAGTTGCAGGCCGAGCAGGTGGTCAGCCTGGCGCCGGAGCAGCGCAGCGCGATCAGCCATTATCACCAGCGCCTGCTCAACCATTACGCCAGCAGCCTGGATATCGACGCCGATGCGCGCTCGCGTCAGTTGTCGCTGGGTATGCGGATTGCTTCGTTGTTCGGCGCCCTGGCGTTGGCGACCGGGCTGTTCTTTTTGTTCTACCAGTTCTGGGGGCTGTTCGGCGAGGTAGCGCAGGTGGCGATCCTGCTCGGCAGTGCCCTGGGCAGTGTGCTGCTGACGTTCTGGGTGCGGGCGCGCGACTCTTCGGGCTACTACGTCAAACTGGCGGCGCTGCTGAGCTTCGTGTGCTTCGTGCTGAACCTGGCGATGCTCGGGCAGATTTTCAACATCACCCCTTCGGACAAGGCCCTGCTGCCCTGGGGCGCGTTGGCTTTTTTGCTGGCCTACCAGTGCAACCAGCGTCTGTTGCTGGGGGTCGGCATCCTGTGTCTGGGGCTGTTCGTCGCCGCGCGGGTGAATGCCTGGGGCGGCTTCTACTGGTTGAGCCTGGGCGAGCGGCCGGAGAATTTCCTGCCGGTGGCGTTGCTGCTGTTCGGCATGCCGTTGCTGAGCGATCAGTCGCGCTACAGCGGGTTTGCCAGCCTGTACCGCAGCATGGCGTTGCTGGCCCTGTTCGTGCCGGTATTGCTGCTGTCCTATTGGGGCGAGGCGAGTTACTTGCCGTGGTCGAGCGCACTGATCGAATCGCTCTACCGGGTGCTCAGCTTCGGGCTGGCCGGGCTGGCCATCTGGCTGGGGATTCGCCGCGGCTGGCCGGAAGTGGTCAATCTCGGCCTGGTGTTCGCGGTGATTTTCCTCTACGCCAGGCTGTTCGACTGGTGGTGGGAGCTGCTGCCCAAATACCTGTTCTTCCTGTTGCTCGGTGCGCTCTCGGTGGTGCTTCTGGTGCTGCTGCAACGCTGGCGCAAGCGCGGCCTGGGAGGTGAGCAATGAAGACGCTGAGCACACGGGCTTGGCTCGGGTTGGCGTTGACGCTGATCGTGTTGAGCAATGCTGTGGCCCTGGTCGGGGTTTACTACAACCGCAGCGGTACGCCGCAGAGCCTTCTTACGCTGAGTGAGCGCGAGCTGTACCTGCCGTATGGCGATTGGCTGCACCGCGAGGACAACAGTGGGTTGCGCCTGGAGCTGATGTGGCGTCAGGCGAATGAGACGGGTCAGCTCGACTGGTTGCATGAGAGCAAGCTGCGCGCCTTGGGTTTCCGGGTGCCGGCCGATGGCGCGGAGCGTTTCAGTCGCCAGCTGGCGCGCCCCGTCTGGTTGGTATTGGAACTCGATGGTCCGGCCTACCGGCGCCAGGTGCAGCGCGCGCAGCACGCGCTGGCCGAGGCGCAGGAGCGCGTGCAAGCGCGCCCGGACGATCAGGAGCTGCAACGCCAGCGTGATGCCCTGCGCGAACAACAGGAACAGGAAGAGCGTTACGCCAGCCGCTTGTTCCTGATCGATGCGGGGCTCGATGCCGAGGCGTTGCGCGCGCAGTATCCGGATCGGCAGCGCCATGTGTTGCTGGCCGGGCGCTTGAAGCCGTATCACCGCAGCGGCAACACGGGGCCGCACTACACCGCGAGCATCCAGGCGGAGATTTCACGCATCAGCGTGCCGCCGGCCTTGCGCGCGGCATTCGCCGGCTGGCAGCAGGGCGTTGGCTACCGTGAGGGCCGCTTGCGCGTGCAGGCGCAGGTGGCATTCGGTCAGCGTCACGAACCCTGGATGATCGGTGCCACACGCTAACGCCGGGCATGAAAAAGGATGTGTTGAACCGTGCCGCCGGCTAGGCAATGCCTGGAACGCGGTAAGGCGTAGAGTGGGTTAGGCGCATGACCATGGACGCTCGGTTGCTGCATCGTCAGTTGCGGCGTAACCCACCAGAGGGGCTAGGCCGATTAACGTTTGCTGGGTTACGTGCGCAGTTGCTTTGCCAGCCCGCCTCGGCGCCACCAATCCAGCCTACAGAAAACGGGTACATAGTCATGAAAAAGCCCGCATCACGCGGGCTTGTTCGTTGCAGCGACGTCACTCAGTGGTGGCGATGCTTTTTGTGCTTCTTGTGTTTTTTGCCATGCCGGTGGCCGTCATCGTGGTCACGGTCGTCGTTGGCGAATTCGTTGCCGAGGGCGCCGCCGGCTGCACCGCCGAGGCCGGCACCGATGGTCGAGCCGGTGCTGCCGCCCACTTTGCCGCCGAGTACGGAGCCGCCGGCGGCGCCTAAGCCACCACCCAGTGCGGCTTCGGTTTTGTTGCCATCGCGGGCGGTGATCACCCCGCCGGCAGCGCCACCGACACCGGCACCGATTGCCGCGCCAGTGCTGCCGCCGACCTGCTGGCCGACGATATTGCCGAGCGCGCCACCGAGGCCGCTGCCGATGGCGACTTTACCGGTGTCGCCGGCAAATGCGAGCGGGACGATCAGGGCGCTGAGTGTCAACGCGGAAAGGAGTGTGCGCATACGGCAGACCTTCTCAAGGTAATAAGGCGCCCAGTCTATGGGCGGATCAGTAGCGGGCAAGTGCTGCACGCTGCTTCGTAATGATTAGATAGGGATTTGTCCGAAAATTCCCGCCGCTAGTCGGCTGGAAGGTGCTGCATTTCGGTCAAGCAGCGCGCTTGACCGAAATACCGCAGGCTCAATCGTCGTGATCGCGGTAGCGGCCGTGGTGTTTGTGGCGTTTGTAATGGCCGTGCTTATGGCCATGACCATGGCGGTGGCCGTCGCGGTAACGGCGGTCGTCGCGGTAATAACGGCGATCATCGTCGTCGTAACGGCTCTCGTTGCCGTAGTAGTTACCCAGCGCGCCACCGGCACCGCCGCCGACCGCCGCGCCGATCAGGCCGCCGCTGTTGCCGCCGACACGTTGGCCCACCACGTTGCCGCCGGCCGCGCCCAGGGCGCCACCGATGGCGGCTTCGGTACGGCTGCGCCGATCGGCGCCGACCGCGCTACCGGCCGCGCCGCCGACACCGGCGCCAATCGCGGCACCCGTGGTGCCGCCGACCTGTTGGCCGACGACCGCGCCCAACACCCCGCCCAGGGCGCCGCCAACACCGGCTTCGGTATTGCCAGCGAGCGCAGCAGCACTGGCCAGGCTCAGGGATAGCAGGAGTATCGAGGATAATTTCATGGTCAAGACAACCTCAGGGAACTGTGACGGCGCCGATCCTGAGGTCGCGCGAGGCGGGCGGCAAGCGCCGTTTGTCGGTCTTGCGGTTTTTTTCACGAAGTGCGAAAAAATCGCCGCAAGCACCGAACTACGGGGCCTGCGGCGTTGTCTGTGGTACTTGGTCAGGCGTGGTTTGCGGCGTTTTGATGGCCATATTCCAATCGCGCGCTGTTCAGAACGTGCGCAGCACGGCCGCATCCAGGCCGCCCCAAGCGCTCGCGGCCAAGGCCCCTCCTACCCAGCCAGTGCACGGCGCCTGGATCTGCCCAGGCTGTCGCTGTTTCGCGGTTAAAGCCGCGCCCATGAGGCGCTGGGCCAACGGCCACAGCGCCGCTGTCCATCACACAATCCGTTGCGTATCGTGCGCCGCGTGCAGGCGAATCGCGATGAATTTCGAGGTGGGCGTGAAGCTGCGCTCGCCGAAGCTTTCCAGCGGCACCAGCGGGTTGGCTTCCGGGTAATAGGCTGCGGCCTGGCCGGCGGGAATGTCAAAAGCCAGCAGGGTGAACCCCCGCACCTTGCGCTCCACGCCGTCATCCCACAGCGAGGTCAGGTCGACCTTCTGCCCCGGTTTGTAACCCAGGCGGATGATGTCGGCTTCATTGGCGAACAACACGTCGCGTTGCCCTTTGACCCCACGGTAGCGGTCGTCGAGGCCATAGATGGTGGTGTTGTACTGATCATGCGAGCGCAGGGTTTGCAGGATCAGGTCCGGCGTTTGTCCGCTGTTGCGCACTTGCGCGGGCAACAGGTCGTCGAGCAGCGCGTTGGCCCTGAAGTTGGCCTTGCCAGTGGTGGTGTTCCAGCGCCGCGCCCCGGCCGAGTTGCCCAGGTAGAAGCCGCCCGGATGTTGCACGCGCCGGTTGAAATCGCTGAAACCGGGGATGGTGTCGGCGATCAGCTCGCGGATGCGGTCGTAGTCGGCAATCAGCGCGTCCCAGTCCACCGGGTGGTTGCCCAGGGTGGCCTTGGCGATGCCGGCAACGATGGCCGGCTCCGAGCGCATCTGCGGCGACAGCGGTTCGAGCTGGCCGTAGGAGGCGTGGATCATGCTGAACGAGTCTTCCACGGTCACCGCCTGCGCGCCGCTGGCCTGGTGATCGATGTCGGTACGCCCGAGACACGGCAGGATCAGCGCATCGCCGCCGATGGTCAGGTGGCTGCGGTTGAGCTTGGTGCTGATCTGCACGTTCAGTGCGCAGTTGCGCAGCGCCTGGTGGGTGCGCGGGCTGTCGGGGGTGGCTTGGGCGAAGTTGCCGCCCAGGCCGATAAACACCTTGGCTTGACCATCGAGCATGGCGTTGATCGCCTCGACGGTGTTGTGGCCGTTGGCGCGCGGCACCTGGAACTGCAAGCGCTTTTCCAGCGCATCGAGGAAGGCCGCCGCTGGGCGATCATTGATGCCCATGGTGCGGTCGCCCTGCACGTTGCTGTGGCCGCGCACCGGACACAGGCCGGCGCCGGGGCGGCCGAGGTTGCCGCGCAGCAGTTGCAGGTTGACGATTTCCTGAATGGTCGCCACCGAGTGGTGGTGCTGGGTGATGCCCATGGCCCAGCAGATGATCACCCGTTCGGCGCGGCGGTACATGTGTGCGGCCTGCTCGATTTCGTCGAGGCTCAGGCCGGATTGCGCCACCAGCGAGTCCCAGGAGCTGGCGTCCAGGGTTGCCAGGTAGGCATCGATACCGTCGGTGTGTTCGGCGATAAAGGCCTGATCGAACACCGCCGGCTCGCCCTGGGCAATGGCATCGCGCTGCCACTGCAAGAGAAACTTGGCGATGCCGCGTAGCGCCGCCATGTCGCCGCCCAGGGCCGGGCGGAAGAACGCGGTGTTCAGCGGCTCGGAGCCGTTGGTGAGCATTTCCAGGGCGTGTTGCGGATGCTGGAAGCGTTCCAGGCCGCGCTCTTTCAGCGGATTGAAGCAGACCACCTGGGCGCCGCGTTTCACCGCTTCGCGCAGCGGTTCGAGCATGCGCGGGTGGTTGGTGCCGGGGTTCTGGCCGAGCACGAAAATCGCGTCGGCGTGCTCGAAGTCGGCGAAGGTCACGCTGCCTTTACCGATCCCCACGCTTTGTCCCAAGGCCACGCCGCTGGCCTCGTGGCACATGTTCGAGCAGTCGGGAAAGTTGTTGGTGCCGAAGGCGCGCACGAACAGCTGGTAGAGATAGGCCGCTTCGTTGCTGGCCCGGCCGGAGGTGTAGAACTCGGCCTGGTTGGGGCTCTCCAGGGCGTTCAGGTGCTGGGCGACGAGGGCGAAGGCGGCGTCCCAGGTCACTGGCAGGTAGCGGTCGGATGCGGCGTCATAGCGCAGCGGCTCGGTCAGCCGGCCCTGGTATTCGAGCCAGTAATCGCTCTGCTCGCGCAGTTGGCTGACGCTGTAGCGGGCGAAGAAAGCGGCGTCCACGCGGCGCTTGGTGGCTTCCCAGTTGACCGCCTTGGCGCCGTTCTCGCAGAACTTGATGTGACCGTCTTCCGGCGAATCGCCCCAGGCGCAACCGGGGCAGTCGAAGCCGCCGTTCTGGTTGGTCTTGAGCAGCGCCCGCAGGTTCTTGAAGGGCTGCTTACTGTCCAGCCAGAAGTGCGTCACGCTGCGCAGGGCGCCCCAGCCGGCGGCGGCGCCTGTGTAGGGTTTGTAGCGGGGATTGATGGGTTGCAGGCTCATGGTTGTGGTGCTCTTGCAGGCGGCGCCGGGCTGTAGACCCGCGGCGCGCTGTGATGGGGCAAATGGATCAGGTTGAGCTGGTGCTGCCGCGCCCATTGCACGGTCAGCGCGGTGGGCGCCGAGAGGCTGACCAGGGTGGCGATGCCGGCGCGTACCGCCTTGTGGATCAGCTCCAGGCTGCAGCGACTGGTGACCACCACGAAGCCCGCGCGCGGGCTGTGGCCGTCGCGGTGCAGGGCGCCGATCAACTTGTCCAGGGCGTTGTGCCGGCCGATGTCTTCGCGGCACAGGTCGATGTCGCCCTGGCCATCGACGAACAGCGCGGCATGCAGGGCGCCGCTTTGGCGCGCCAGGCGCTGGGCGCCATTGATGCGTTCACGCAGCCCGCGCAGGTGCTCGGCGGCGGGCAGCGGGCTGGGCGGCAGCACAGTGAGTTGCGGCAGGGCCTGCTCCAGTGCCTCGACGCCGCACAGGCCGCAGCCGCTGGTGCCGGCCAGTTGCCGGCGCTGCTGCTTGAGCGCCCAGAACGCGCGGTTGCTGATGTCCACTTCGGCATTCAGGGCGGCGCCGAGGCGCTTCAGGCGGATGTCATAAATTTCGTCGATGGTGTTGATCAGGCCACTGCTCAGGCTGAAGCCGGCGATGAAATCCTCCACCGCCGAGGGCGAAACCATCATCACCGCATGGCTGAGGCCGTTGTAGCTGATCGCCAGGGCGCATTCCTCGGCCAGCACGGCATCGGCCACCTGGGCCGTGGCATCGAGTTCGGCATAGGCGTAACCGCTGGGCGCCGACGCTGCGGTGTGGGCCGGGGCCGGGGTGACGCTGAGGGCGGGGCGTGGCATGGGCAGACTTCCCTGCGACGGATTGACTCATGAGCCTAGGCCGCTGCGGCGGGTGCGTCTAATCGCTATTACCGATGTAGTGATCGAGTGCATCTATCGGTCGTGCAGCGCCGCTAGTGCGTGCGCTGGTCTCGGTATCGGCGGCGTAGGGCGGACATGGCGAAGCCTGGTCCACCGTGGGTGTGATGGATTGGCGCTTAGCCGACCGTTGAAAAACTACCTGCGTTGGCAATACTGCGTTAAAAACGGCCTGTTAGCCCTTGAGCAGGCTTCTGGCTTCGGCGAAGCAGGCGTCGGCCAACGCCGAACGCGGGGCGCTGCGGCGCATGATCAGGCCCAGCGGGGCGAGGGTGTGGGCGTCTTCGATGGGTGTCAGCGCCAGGTGTTCGGTGAAGTCGGCGAGGCCGCTGTTGAGCGGCATGATCGCGCAGCACAGCCCGGCGCTGACCGCTTGTAGCAACTGGTGCACGGCATCGGTTTCCAGGCGCGGCGTCGGTGTCAGCCCGCGCGAGCGGAAGCTGTGGTCGATCGATTGGCGAAAATGCATGCCGGCCGAGAGCAGGCCGAGCGGCAGTTCGATCAGGCTTTCCCAGCGCAGCTCGCGGCTGGTGAACTGGAAATGCCGGCGGTCATACAGCAGGCCCATGCGGGTTTCGGCCAACTCCAGGCTGTCGAAGTGTTCGCGGTCGAGGCGATCGAGGTAGGACAGGCCGAGGTCGAGCTGGTTGCGCCCGAGGCGTTCGAGAATCTGTTCGCTGCTCAGGGCGAACAGCTGGAAACGCAGGTTCGGGTGCTCGTCGGCGAACAGTTGCACCAGGCGCATCGGGTCGAAGCCGGCCAGCGGCACCACGCCCAGGCGCAGGGTGCCGACCAGTTGCCCACGGCAGGCGGCGGCTTCGGCATACAGGCCATCATGCGCGGCCATCACGCTGCGCGCCCAGGTCAGAATCCGTTCGCCTTCCTCGCTGAAACCCTCGAAGCGCTGGCCGCGGCGTACCAGTTGCAGGCCGAGTTCTTCTTCGAGGTTGCGCAGGCGCATCGACAGGGTCGGCTGGGTGATGTGGCAGCGCGCGGCGGCTTGGCCGAAATGCCGGGTCTCGTCCAGGGCGATGAGGAACTTCAGCTGTTTGATGTCCATGCTCACCTGCGTGGTGTGGAAGCGGCTGCGCCGCGAGTCGTGTCTGCAAACGGGTGCGCTGGCTGGGTTTATAAACCCTGCAGCAGTGCGCGGTAATCCTCCAGCGCGGCGAACTCCTCGGTGTCCTTCGGGCCTTGGCGGCTGTCCGGCTGGCGCACCGCGAGCAAATGGCCGACACCGAAGGTGCCGGCGCTGCGCAGGATCGGCAGGCTGTCGTCGATAAACAGGCTGCGCGCCGGATCGAAGCCGAAGTCCTGTTGCAGGGCATGCCAGAACTGCTGGTCTTCCTTGGCGAAGCCGTAATCGTGGGAGCTGATCAGGCGGTCGAAGTAGGGCGCCAGCTCGATGCGTTCGAGTTTCAGCGACAGCGAATCGCGGTGCGCATTGGTGATCAGCGCCACGCGTTTACCGGCGACGCGCAGGGCGGCGAGGAAGGTGTCGGCGTCCGGGCGCAGGGCGATCAGTTCGGCCACTTCGCGCTTGAGGTCGCGGATCGACAGGTTCAGCTCGCGGCTCCAGAAATCCGTGCAGTACCAGTTGAGCTGGCCGGCATGTTCACGAAACAGCGGCAGCAGTTCGGCGTCGGCCAGGGCGCGGCTGACGCCATGGTGCTCGGCGTAGCGCTGCGGCAGGTGTTCCAGCCAGAAGTGGTTGTCGAAGTGCAGGTCGAGCAAGGTGCCGTCCATGTCCAGCAGGACGGTGTCGATCTCGCTCCAGGGTAACGATGGCATGGCAGATTCTTCGGCTGGTGTTGCGGAGGCTGTCGCGATTCGGCTAGCAACCGTCGTCATCGCGCAATCTCCAGCGGGGATAATCGGAACAGGCACGGTATGATAACCCGCCACGTCACGCCACCAAGGTGCAGGCAGACCGATCCGCGGCGCGCGCGCCATGCGTGGCCAACAGGCCGTGTCTCACCCGTTCAAGGAGCCGCTCCATGCGTCAGAAACCCACCGTACTCGCCCGCGAGATTGTCGCCAGCAGTCGCTTGTTTCGCGTCGAGGAACTGCAACTGCGCTTTGCCAACGGCGTGGAACGGACCTATGAACGGCTGGTGGGCAAGGGTGCGGGTTATGGCGCGGTGATGATCGTGGCGATGGCCGACGACGAGCATGCCTTGCTGGTCGAAGAGTATTGCGGCGGCACCGACGACTACCAGCTGTCGCTGCCCAAGGGCTTGATCGAGCCGGGCGAGGATGTGCTGGCGGCGGCGAATCGTGAGCTGAAGGAAGAGGCCGGGTTTGGCGCGCGGCAACTGGAGCATCTGACCGAACTGAGCCTGTCGCCTGGCTACATGAGCCAGAAAATTCAGGTGGTGTTGGCCTGCGACCTCTACGAGGAAAGCCTGCCGGGCGATGAGCCCGAGCCGATGCGTGTCGACAAGGTCAACCTGCGTGAGCTGTCGAGCCTGATTCAGCACCCGCAGTTCAGCGAGGGCCGCGCCCTGGCCGCGTTGTACCTGGCCCGCGACCTGCTGATCCAGCGTGGGAGTTTTAGTCTGTGAGCCATCCCCTGATTCCCGCGGTGATCCAGTTGGTGCGCGACGCCGGCGCGGCGATCCTGCCGCATTGGCGCGCCGGTGTGCAGGTCACCGAGAAGGCCGACGCCTCGCCGGTCACCGCCGCCGACATGGCCGCCCATCACATTCTCAACGATGGCCTGCGCGCCCTCGATGCGAGCATCCCGGTGCTCTCCGAAGAGGCGGCGGAGATTGCCCTGAGCGAGCGCGCACAATGGACCCGCTGGTGGTTGGTCGACCCGCTGGACGGCACCAAGGAATTTATCGCCGGCAGCGAGGAATTCACCGTCAACGTCGCGCTGATCGAGCACGGCCGCGTGGTGTTCGGGGTGGTCGGGATTCCGGCGCATGGCCGCTGCTACTGCGGTGGCGCCGGCCTGGGTGCCTGGCGCGCCGAGGCCGAGGTGAGCGCCGAGCCGATCAGTGTGCGCCTGGCGCCGGCGGATGCCTTTACCGTGGTCGCCAGCCGCCGCCATTCCAGCCCAGCGCAGGAGCGCTTGCTGGAGGGCTTGAGCGAGCGTTTCGGCGACCTGCAACTGGCCAGCGTCGGCAGTTCCTTGAAGTTCTGCCAATTGGCCGAAGGCAATGCCGATTGCTACCCGCGCCTGGCGCCGACCTCGCAATGGGACACCGCCGCCGCCCAGGGCGTGCTGGAAGGTGCCGGTGGCGAGGTGCTGACGCTCAAGGGCGAGGTGTTGACCTACGAAGCGCGTGAATCGCTGCTCAACCCGTCTTTCCTGGCCTTGCCGGCCGCCGCCGAATGGCGCGCCGAGCTGATCCAACTGGCCCGCGCGCTGGATTGAGCGAGCGGCATCGAGCCGCGCAGGTTAGCCGCGTTACCCATCGCCGCATGTTGATGGGTATCGCGTTGCTCAACCCATCCTACAGATGCATCCCCGGCTTGGTTCAGTCGAGCATATCTGCGTAGCGGTCGTCCTGTTTAAACACCAGCGGCTGGACGAAGCCCGGCACCTTGATCTGTGTGGTGCCGAGTTCGATGGCTTTGTCGTCGATCAGGTCGTGGCCGAAGTTGTAGATGATCTCCAGCTGGCCGCGTAGCGCCTGCTCGTCGTAGGCGCGGGCGGCGGCGCGGGTGCTTTCGCGGCGCGCGGTGTAGGCGGCGAAGGCGGCGTCGCCGTGGCGTTTGCGCAGCATCTTGTCGACCACGTGCGGGGCCAGTAGCAGGGCGCTGGCGTTGTTGCCGCCGAAGCCCTTGGAGTTGATAAAGCACACGTCGAGTTGCTCGGGGGCGCGCTGACGGTCGCTGTTGGCGAAGCTCAGGTGCTGCTGGTGCACGTCATCGGCAACGCTGTCGATGGTCTTGATCCCCGGAATGATGCCGTACTTGAAACTGCCCAGGGCGGAGATCACCTGGTCGCCGCTGGCGGTGGCCAGGGAATGGCCGACGAAGGCTTTGACCGCGGTGACCGGCCATTGCTCGATGGCGAAGGCGGCGGCGATGCGGTCGAGGATTTCCGATTCGGTGACGCGGTTGGCCGGGGTGCTGGACCCGTGGGCATGCACGAAGCTGCGCTGGCGCACGGCGTCGATGCCGAGCAGTTGCACGGCGCTGGCCACGGCCTTGGACACGGTCAGGTAGTTGCCCGGCCCGGGAGCGGAGATGGATTTCTTGAAGCCGTCGGCATTGATGAACACGTCCGGCACCGCGCCATGGATGTCGGCGCCCAGCTGCAGGGCCAGCTCGTCGTCCATCAGCACCACGAACTGGCAGGCTTCGGCCAGGGTGAAGCCGCAGTTCTCGCCGAACGGGCGGCTGGCGCGGCGGAAGTCCACCTGCTCTTGGGCCATCTCGGTCTTGCCTTCGATCTGCCGTAGACCGTCTTCGGTGGCCAGCGCGCCCATGGCGCCGTAGCCCTCGATGCATTCCTGATTGATCGGTGCCTCGCTGTTGCCGACGATGGCCACTCGCGCCTTGCCGCTCGCGATCTGCTCGATACCTTTTTGCAGGTTGTAGAGGAAGGTCGCGCAGGCGCCGGTGACGCTGCCGGTGGTGCCGACGCTGCCGAGCACGTAGGCGTTGATGAAGTCCGCCGGCATAGTGTTGAGGCCCAGGGCCAGCTGCTTGGCGGTAACCCGGCCGCCCTTGAGGCGCGATTGCATCAGGCCGCCGAAGCCGTTTTCGTCGAGTTGGCTCATGATGCTGCCGGCGAATACGGCGATTTCGTCCGGCGCCACGCAGTCGACGATCGATTGCCACGGCAGGCCGGTGGAGCGCAGCGCGTCGGTCACTCCGACCACGGTCATTTGCAGGCCGCGCGGGTGAAAGCGCGAGTTGTACAGCTCACCCGGCTCGAAGCCGCTGGGCAGTTGCCCGGCGGATTTCACCGGCAGGGCGCGGTAGCTGTCGACCTTGAATTCGCAGTTGTCGTGCAGGGTGACGCATACCTCGGTGGCGTTCAGCTCCTCCACCGACCAGTTGCCCGGCAGTGGCTCGGGCAGTTGCTTGCGGTGGGTGACGAAGGTCAGCGGCGCGCTGGAGGTGCCGCTGACGCTGAGGTTTTTCTGCCAGTGCGCGGCGTCGACGTCCAGGTGCTGCTTTTCGATGCGCCGCACCAGGGTCGAGGCGAGGATCTGCTTGGCGAAGCGCTGGTCGATCTCGGCCAGGCTCAGCACGCTACCGTCGTCACTCTGGTAGGCGCCGTCGACCACGCGCAGCAGTTTCATCATCACCGCGAGGCCGGCGAGGGTTTCCTGGCGCGCCTGGATGTCCAGCGATTCGAGCACGGTACGGCGAAAGCCGTGGTGAAAGGAGCTGCGCCCAGCGGCGTTATAACCACCAAAACCAACGATCACAGGTAAGCGAGACTTCACGCGGGAACTCCTTCAAATAAAGACGCCGGACAAGCTCAGATAACGCGATGAAGGCTTGTTGTCCTGCAACTGGATGGCTCCAGCGCACGACAGTGACCACGGGCTGGCCACCGGCTCGACTGTTCGGATGCCTATGCTGACGCGATCTGTGACCTATGAGTCACGGCTTCGACCAAGGTCGCGATTCGCTAAAACCATACCCCTGCTAGGGTTTCTCCACGTAATAAGGCCCTGCCGGAGAACCATAATGAACAGCGTCAACCCTTACGAATACGGCATGCCGCGCGATGCCGCGAACTTCCAGGCGCTCAGTCCATTGAGCTTCCTCGAGCGCGCGGCGAGTGTCTATCCGCAGCGCCTGGCGCTGATCAACGGCGGCCTGCGGCAGACCTGGGGCGAGACCTACAGCCGCTGCATTCGGTTGGCGTCGGCCTTGGCTCAGCGCGGGATTGGCCTGGGCGATACGGTGGCGGTGATCGCGCCGAACGGCCCGGCGATGTTCGAGGCGCACTTCGGCGTGCCGATGTGCGGCGCGGTGCTGAATGCCATCAACACCCGCCTGGATGCGCAAACCATCGGCTTTATCCTGCAACACGGCGAAGCCAAGGTGCTGCTGGTCGACAAGGAGTTCGGCGAGCTGGTGCAGCGCGCCACCAGCCATATGCCGAAGCGGCCGCTGATCATCGCGATCGATGACCCCGAGTATGCCGAGGGCCTGCTGATCGGTGAGCTGGATTACGAGGCCCTGCTCGCCGAAGGCGACCCGGATTACGCCTGGAGCCTGCCGGCGGACGAGTGGCAGGCCATCGCCCTGAACTACACCTCCGGCACCACCGGCAACCCCAAGGGCGTGGTCTATCACCACCGCGGCGCGCACCTGAATGCGCTGTCCAATGCCATGTGCTGGGACATGACCCGCTTCCCGGTGTACCTGTGGACGCTGCCGATGTTCCATTGCAACGGTTGGTGCTTCCCCTGGGCGCTGGCCGCCTACGTCGGGGTCAATGTGTGCCTGCGCCATGTGCGGGCCGAGGCGATTTACCCGGCGCTGGCCGAGCACGCGGTCGATCATTTCTGCGGCGCGCCCATCGTGCTCAACATGCTGGCCAATGCCGCGCCCGAACTGAAGGCGCTGAAAACCCGCCCGGTGAAAGTGCTGACCGCTGGCGCCGCACCGCCGGCGGCGGTGATCGAGGCGATGGAAGCGCTGGCGTTCCGCGTTACCCACGTCTATGGCCTGACCGAAACCTACGGCCCCAGCGTGGCCTGCGAATGGAAGGCCGAGTGGGACAACGAATCGGCGGAGCAACGGGCGCGCCTGAAGTCGCGCCAGGGCGTGCGTGCGCCACTGCTCGACGGGCTGATGGTGGCCGACCCTGAGACCCTGCAGCCGGTGCCCAAGGACGGCCAGACCATCGGCGAGATTTTCATGCGCGGCAACGTGGTGATGAAGGGCTACCTGAAAAATCCTACGGCCACCGCCGATGCCTTCGCCGGCGGCTGGTTTCATTCCGGCGACCTGGCGGTGTGGCATGCCGACGGCTATGTGGAAATCAAGGATCGCTCCAAGGACATCATTATTTCCGGTGGCGAGAACATCTCCTCGATCGAAGTGGAAGACGTGCTCTACCGCCATCCGCAGATCCTTGAAGCCGCGGTGGTGGCGATGCCCAGTGTGAAGTGGGGCGAAACCCCCTGTGCCTTCGTCACCCCGCGCGAGGGCGTCGAGTTGACGGCGGAGGCGGTGATCACGTTCTGTCAGCAGCACATGGCGCGTTTCAAGGTGCCCGGCGCGGTAGTGTTCGCCAGCCTGCCGAAAACCTCCACCGGCAAGGTGCAGAAGTTTGTCCTGCGCGAGCAGGCCAAGGTCCTGGCCGCAGCAGCTGAGTAAGGTTGGCCGGGCGGCGCTACACCCAGCACCAGCTCGGCGGGATTCACGCCACTCCACAGCACAGGGCTTTATTACAGGCAAAAAAAGCCCGGCACTAAGGCCGGGCTGAGTGGGTACACGCAGTACCAAAAACGCTGTGATCAGCTCATCCCAAGCCAGTTCGGCAGGGCGAGCGAGATAGACGGCACATAGGTGACGACGATCAGGAAGCTGAGCAGCAGCATCAGCCACGGCCAGGCGGCCTTGATCACCGAGGTCAGCGGCATGCCGGTCACCGCTGAGGTGACGAACAGGTTCAGCCCCACCGGCGGGGTGATCAAGCCGATCTCCATGTTCACCACCATGATGATGCCCAGGTGGATCGGGTCGATGCCCAGTTGCACGGCAATCGGGAAGAGAATCGGCGCGAGAATCAGAATGATCGCCGACGGCTCCATGAAGGCCCCCGCCACCAGCAGCACGATGTTCACCACCAGCAGGAACTGCCAAGGTTGCAGGCCCATGTCGACTACCCAGGCGGTGATCGTCTGCGGGATCTGCTCGGTGGTCAGGACGTGGGCGAAGAGCATGGCGTTGGCGATGATGAACATCAGCATGATGGTCAGCTTGCCGGACTCCAGCAGCACCTTCGGGCACTCGCGGACGGTCATATCCTTGTACACGAACAGCGCCACGAAGCCGGCGTAGACCGCGGCTACTGCCGCTGCTTCGGTCGGAGTGAACATGCCAGAGTAGATGCCGCCGAGGATGATCACCATCAACAGCAGGCCCCAGATCGCTTTGCGGGCGGTGCTGAGGAGTTCGCGCAGGCTGGCGCGCGGCATGGACGGCAGGTTCATCTTCCGCGCGACGATGTAGATCGCCACCATCAGAATCACGCCGAGCAGCAGGCCCGGCACTACGCCGGCCATGAACAGCTTACCGACCGATTGCTCGGTCGCCGCGGCGTACACCACCATGACGATCGACGGCGGAATCAGAATGCCCAGAGTACCGGCGTTACACACGATGCCGGCGCCGAACGCTTGTGGATAACCGGAGCGCACCATGCCGGCGATGGCAATCGAACCGACCGCCGCCACAGTCGCGGGCGAGGAGCCGGACAGTGCGGCGAACAGCATGCAGGCCATCACCGCGGAAATCGCCAGGCCGCCACGGATATGGCCGACGCAGGCGTTGGCGAAGTCGATCAGGCGTTGGGCCACGCCGCCAGTGGTCATAAACGCACCGGACAGCAGGAAGAACGGGATCGCCAGCAGGGTGTAGTGCTCGGAGGTCTCGAACAGCTTGATCGCCAGCGAGCGCACCGAGTCCGGGCTGAACAGCATGATGGTGATCGAACCGGCCAGGCCGAGGGAGGCGGCAATCGGCACGCCGATGAACATCAGCACGAACAGCAGAATGAACAGGAACAGGATGGTCATGGCTTATGTTCCTTGTGCTGAGGATCGTCGTGCTCGGTCAACTTCATCGCTTCGGCGGCCTCATCGGCGAGGCCGAGACCGGTTTGCTGGTTACGCAGGATGCGCACGAAAATTTCCAGGAAGCGGATGAATACCATGGCGTAACCGAACGGCACGATCAGGGTGATATGCCACTGTTTGATGCCGTAGTGGCCAAGGTCCTCGGCACCGATATTGGCAGTGAACAGGGTGTGCATCCAATCGAAGCTGGCCACGGTGATCAGCCCGGCGTAGCCGAGACAAGCCAGGCAGGCAATGATGCCGATGATCCGTTGGGTCGGTTTGCTGGTCAGTTTGACCAGTGCATCGACGCCGATATGCCCGGCGGTGCGCACACCATAAGCCAGACCGAAGAAGATCAACCAGGCGAACAGTGCCTTGGTCAAGGCGATGCTCCAGGTCATCGACTGGGCCAGGTCGAGAATGAAGTCGCCAATGGCGAGCAGCGTCTCGTTGCCGCCGAAACGGTCGCCCAGGTTGTAGAACAGCGTGTAGAAGTTATTGAGGATTACGTAAACGAATGTCACAAGCGTCATGGCCGCCAGCAGAAAGGCGATAAAGCCTTCCTCGAAGTGGTCCCAGACGCGCCGCAAGGCGTTCATCGATAGAGTCTCCAGTGTGGAGTGGATAGCGCACGGTCTCTGCGGGCGTATGTTCGCAGTGGGTAGGATGGGTGGAGCGCAGCGATACCCATCGGCTCAGGGCGATGGGTATCGTCGCATGCTCCTTAACCCAGACTACTGGTTGGCGGCATCCGCGGCTTTGATCAGATCGGCACCGATTTCGCCTTCGAACTTGCTCCATACCGGCTTCATGGCGTCGCGCCACATGCCGCGCTGCTCAGGGGTCAGCTCGATGATTTCGGTGGTCTTGGCTTCGAGGATGCGCTGCTTGTCGCCATCGTTGAGCGCGCCAGCTTGCTTGTTCACCTCGGCAGTCACTTCCACGATGATCTTGTCCAGCTCGCTGCGCACGTCGGCCGGCAGGCTGTTCCAGAACTTGGTGTTGGTGATCAGCATGTAGTCCAGGACACCGTGGTTGGATTCGGTGATGAACTTCTGCACTTCATGCATTTTCTGGCTGTAGATGTTCGAGTAGGGGTTCTCGGCACCGTTAACCACGCCAGTCTGAAGGCCTTGGTAGACCTCGGCGAAGCTCATCTTGCGCGGGTTGGCGCGCACGACCTTGAACTGCTCTTCGAGTACGGCGGACGCCTGCACGCGGAACTTCAGGCCGCGGGCGTCTTTCGGCTCACGCAGCGCCTTGTTGGCGGACAGCTGCTTGAGGCCGTTGTGCCAGTAAGCCAGGCCAGTGATGTTCTTGTCTTCCATGGAGGTCAGCAGTGCTTGACCTTCCGGGCTGAGCTGGAAGCGGTCGACGGCGGCCATGTCCTGGAACAGGAACGGCAGGTCGAATACCTGGATTTGCTTGGTGTATTGCTCGAACTTGGCCAGCGAAGGGGCGATCAGCTGCACGTCACCGAGCAACAGCGCTTCCATCTCCTTGCCATCGCCGAACAGCGAGGAGTTGGGGTAGACCTCGACTTTGACTTTGCCCGGCAGACGCTCTTCGGCGAGCTTCTTGAACAGTACCGCGCCTTGGCCCTTCGGCGTGTGGTCGGCGACGACGTGGGAGAACTTGATCACGATCGGCTCGGGCTCGGCCGCTTGGGCCATACCGGCGATGCTCAGAGACAGGGCGCAAGCCAGCGCCTTGGCAGTCAGTTTGAACATGCGAATGCTTCCTCTTGTTGTGGTTATCGCGTTAAGCGCCGTAGCGCGGCAAACGGGCGAACAAGAGCAAGTCTAGGCGGCCTGTCGGAAAACGACGGACGCGGGGCAGCGATAGCCTGGACTTGTACTTGTTTGGTTCGCCTGACGGGAGCCTAGAGCAACCGGCATGCCAGTCTGCTGGCCGGTTGCCAGCGAGCCATCTGGCTGCGCTCGGCAGAACCCGGCGCGGCCTTGCCAGCGCTAGGTTCTGTAGGACTTTGCCGATTTTCTTAGGCGATCTTGGCGGGGGCGTCTGCGGCGCAAGAGGGGCGCCGCCAGCACTGGATTTGGCGGGAATCCGCCGATTAGTCGAGGTCTTCTGGCGAGCTTCCGCCAGCGTCGGCGAAGTTCAGCCCGTGTTTGCGCAGTTTATCGTGCAGGGTTTTACGCGGCACGCCGAGGGCCTCGGCCAGGCTGCGCAGCGAATTGTGCGCGCGGGTCAGCTCGGCGGCGATCAGCGCCCGCTCGAAGGCTTCCACCTGCTCGCTGAGGTTGCCGGCCAGCGGCGCGCTGCTCAGGTTGCTGTCCAGACTCAGCTCAAGGCCCAGGTCGAGGCCAAGGGCAAAGCGTTCGGCGGCGTTCTGCAGCTCGCGCACGTTACCCGGCCAGGGGTGGCGCAGCAGCATGGCCCGCTGGCCCGGTTGCAGTTCGTGCGCGGGCAGGCCATGGCGCGCGCTGGCACCTTCGGCGAAGTGCTGGAACAGCAGCAGGGTGTCTTCGCCGCGCTCGCGCAGGGGCGGGATGCGCAGCGGAGCGACGTTCAGCCGGTAGTACAGGTCGGCGCGGAAGCGCCCCTGATCGGCGGCCTGGCGCAGGTCTTCCTTGGTCGCGGCAATGATGCGGATATCCAGCGGGATCAGTTGGTTGCCGCCGAGGCGTTCGACCACGCGTTCTTGCAGCAGGCGCAGCAGCTTGACCTGCACTTCCAGGCTCATGCTCTCGATTTCATCGAGGAACAGGGTGCCGCCATTGGCGAACTCGAATTTGCCGATGCGCCGCCGCGCGGCTCCGGTGAAGGCGCCGGGTTCATGGCCGAACAGCTCGCTCTCGACCACCGATTCGGCGAGGGCGCCGGCGTTGATCGCGACAAAGGGGCCGTCGCGGCGGTTCGACAGATCGTGCAGCGCGCGCGCCACCACTTCTTTGCCGGCGCCGGTTTCGCCGAGGATCAGCACGTCGGTGCTGATCCCGGCGAGCGCGCCGATCTGCTGACGCAGCCGTTGCATGGCCGGCGATTGGCCGACCAGTCGCGTGGAGAGCTCCTGGCGATCGGCCAGGGCCAGGCGCAGGCTGCGGTTGTCCAGCACCAGGCGGCGCAGGGCCAGGGCGCGGCGCACGCTGTCGAGCAAGTCGTCGCTGGCGAAGGGTTTTTCCAGGAAGTCATAGGCGCCGGCGCGCATCGCTTGCACCGCCAGCGGCACGTCGCCGTGGCCGGTGATCAGCAGCACCGGCAGTTCCGGATCTTGTTCGTGCAGTTGCTTGAGCAGTTCCAGGCCATCGACGCCGGGCATGCGGATATCGCTGACCACCACGCCCGGCCAGTCGCGGTCGATGCGCGCGGCAACGCCTTGGGCGTCGGCCAGGCTGACAACCTTCAGCCCAGCCAGGTCGAGGGTTTGACTGAGGGCTTGGCGCAGGTGCGGATCGTCGTCGATCAGCAGCACCTGAATGCGCGCGTCGATGGTGGTGCTCATACAATAAAGTCCTCTGGCGACTGGGTTTTTACGCCGTGTTCGGCGGCGCGCAGGCGCAGGGTCAGCAGGGCGCCGCCGTCGGGGTGATTGGCGAACAGCAGTTCACCGCCAAGGGCACGCATCAGGGTATCGCAAATGGCCAGGCCCAGGCCCAGGCCTTGGGCGCTGGTCTTGGTGGTGAAGAATGGCTCGCGGGCGCGTTGCAGGGCTTCGACGCTGAAGCCGGGGCCGTTGTCACGCAGGTGCAGGTCGACACCCTCGGCGGTGCGCTCGGCGCTCAGCCAGATGCGCCGCGGCTGGGGTTTTTCGCCGAGGGCGTCGAGGGCATTGGCCAGCACGTTGCCGAGCACTTGGCGCAGGCGGGTTTCGCCGGCCTGCACCCAGAGGGTGGCGTCCGGCAGGTCGCGGATCAGTTCGACGTCCATGGCCCGGCGGCGCTTGGCCAGCAGCGCCAGGGCGTCGTCGATGGCCGGTTGCAGGGCGACGCTTTCCGGGGCGTGGCGGTCGCGCCGGGCAAAGGCGCGCAGGTGGGCGATGATCGAGGCCATGCGTTCGGTCAGTTGGCTGATCAGTTTGAGATTGCCGCGTGCGTCTTCGGTGCGCTGGTGGTCGAGCAGCACGCCGGCGTTGTCGGCGTAGCTGCGAATTGCCGCCAGCGGTTGGTTGAGTTCGTGGCTGATGCTCGCGCTCATGGTGCCAAGGGCCGAGAGTTTGCCGGCCTGCACCAGCTCGTCCTGGGCGCGCACCAATTCCTGCTGCGCCTGTTCGCGCTCCAGCACTTCCTGTTTCAGGCGGCTGTTGAGCAGTTCGAGGTCCTGCGTGCGTTCCTGCACGCGCAGCTCCAGTTCGGCGCGCGCGCGGGCGTCCAGGGCGATGCGTTCGAGGTAATGACGGCGGCGCTGCATCATCAGGCCGAGCAGCAGCATCAGCAGCAGCAGGATGCCACCGCCAGCTGCCACGGCGGTGCGCACGGGGCGGTCGATCAAGGTGCGCGGGGCGAGGATGCTCACCGTCCAGCCGGTTTCCTGCAGTTCGCGGTTCTGCCTGATCCAGGTGTTGGCGTTGAGTTTCAGCGGCGGCGGCGATTGGGTCGGGTAGGGGATATTGGCGGCGATGGCGGCGCGCTCGGCGTTGTCCAGCGGGCGGCTGGCATGGAAGCGCCAGTCGCTGCGCGAGGTGAGGATCACCACGCCGTTGGCATCGGTCACCAGCAGTTGCTCGGGGGTGTTGCCCCACAGCGTTTCGGTGTGGTCGAGGTCGACCTTGACCACCAGCGCGCCGAGGTTGTCGGCGTCGTCGCGCACCGCCGCGGCGAAGTAGTAACCGCGCTTGCCGGAGGTGGTGCCGAGGCCGAAGAAGCGCCCGGGGCGTCCGGCAACCGCTTCACGAAAATACGGACGGAAGGCGAAGTTACGGTCGATGAAACTGTCGTCCTGGTCCCAGTTGGAGGCGGCCAGGGTCTTGCCGTTCGGGTCCATCAGGTAGATGACGTCGGCGCCGGTCTGCTCGCGGACCTTGCGCAAGAGGCGATTGGCCTGGTTCAGCGCGTCGCCGTTATCCGGCTGCTGCAAGGCGCCGCGCAGGGCCGGCAGGTCGCCGAGGATCTGCGGCAGCACTTCGTAGCGGCGCAGGGTGCCGAGCAGGTTGGCGACGTAGAGGTCGAGGGTCTGGCGGTTCTGCTCGATCAGCACGCTGCTGTAATAACGCTCGGCCAACTGTTGCAGCGGCCACAGCAGCGGCGTCAGCAGCAGGGCGAGCAGGGCGAGGCTGCGCCAGCGTGGGCGTTTAGCGGTGGGAATGGTTGCGGTCATAGGGTCGAGTGCCTGGGAGACAGGCGCATTATGCACATTCGGGCTTTAGCGCGGGCGGTCTACGCCATCGCCAGTGGGTCGCAACCGCCGGCTTGGGCACGCTGCCTGGCTGGGCTGAAGCCCGGCCAGCCGCATGCCCGGCTTGGCGCCGGTAAGGCGCAGGCTCAGCGCGGGCTGTGTAAACAGTCGAGCAAGGCGCTGTGCCAGTCTGGCAGTTGGATCGTCCAGTCGCGTTGCAGGCGCGTGCAGTCGAGGCGCGAGTTGAGTGGCCGTTGCGCCGGGGTCGGGTAGGCGCTGGTGGGGATGGTTTGCAGCTGGGCGGCGGGCTTGCCCTGCGCGCGCAGCTGTTCGGCGATGGCGCTGGCGAAGCCGAACCAGGAAATTTCACCCTGGGCGGTCAGGTGGTAAAGCCCCCAAGGGCCAGCCCGGCCGTCGCGCCAGTGTTGCACCAGCTGCGCGGTGGTGCTGGCAATGCTGCCGGCCCAGGTGGGGGCGCCGATTTGATCGGCCACCACGTTGAGGCTGTCGCGCTCTTGCAGCAGGCGCTGCATGGTCAGCAGGAAGTTGCGTCCGTGCAGCGAATAGACCCAGCTGGTGCGCAGGATCAGGTGGTCGCCGCCGACGGCCTGGATGGCCTGCTCGCCGGCCAGCTTGCTGCGGCCGTAGACACTCAGCGGGTTGGGCTGATCGTCTTCGCTGTAGGGCGCGGCCTTGCTGCCGTCGAACACGTAATCGGTGGAGTAATGCAGCAGCGGCACGCCAAGCGCGGCGGCTTCCTCGGCGAGAATGCCGGGCGCCGTGGCATTGATCGCGAAGGCCAGCTCGGGCTCGCTTTCGGCCTGGTCGACGGCGGTGTGCGCGGCGGCGTTGATGAGCAGGTCGGGTTGCAGTGCGCGCACCTGCTGGCGAATCTGCTCGGGGTTGGCCAGGTCGAGGTGTTCGCGGCCGCGCACGATCAGTTGGTCGTGCCCGCGCAGGCTGAGTTGCAGCTCGCGGCTGACTTGGCCGTGTTGGCCGAGCAAGAGGATCTTCATGGAAACAGGTCCGCCAGGTTCAGGTCGAGTCCGGCCTGGTCTTTGGCCGAGAGTTGCGGCGCAGCGGCGAGCGGCCAGTCGATGGCCAGCGTCGGGTCGTCCCAGCGGATGCAGCGCTCAAAGGCCGGTGCATAGTAGTCGGTGGTCTTGTAGAGGAATTCGGCGAACTCGCTGAGCACCAGAAAACCATGGGCGAAGCCTTCCGGCACCCAGAGTTGGCGTTTGTTCTCGGCAGACAAGTGCACGCCGACCCACTGGCCGAAGGTCGGCGAGCTGCGGCGAATGTCCACCGCGACGTCGTATACCTCGCCGGCGGTTACTCGCACCAGCTTGCCCTGGGCCTGCTGCAACTGGTAATGCAGGCCACGCAATACGCCGCGCTGCGAGCGCGAGTGGTTGTCCTGAACGAACTCGCGTTGCAGGCCGGTAGCCTCGTTGAAGGCGCGGGCGTTGAAGCTTTCGTAAAAGAAGCCGCGCTCGTCGCCGAACACCTTGGGTTCGAGGATCAGGACGTCGGCAATGGCTGTGGTGACGATGTGCATGGTTATTCCTCGGCCAGGCCGAACAGGTACTGACCGTAACCGGTCTTGCCGAAGGCCTTGGCTTGCTTGAGCAGTTGTTCGCGGTCGATCCAGCCTTGCTGGTAGGCGATTTCCTCCAGGCAGGCGACTTTCAGACCCTGGCGGTGTTCGATGGTCTGCACGTATTGCGAGGCTTCCAGCAGGCTGTCGTGGGTGCCGGTGTCGAGCCAGGCGAAGCCACGGCCAAAGCGCTCGACGCGCAGGTCGCCGCGCTGCAGGTAGGCGTTGTTGACGTCGGTGATCTCCAGCTCGCCGCGTGGCGAGGGCTTTACCGCCTTGGCGATCTCGATCACCTGGTTGTCGTAAAAATACAGGCCGGTCACCGCGTAGTTGGACTTCGCTTGCTTGGGCTTCTCTTCGATGGAGATGGCCCGGCCGCGCTCATCGAACTCGACGACGCCGAAGCGTTCGGGGTCTTTGACCCAGTAACCGAATACCGTGGCGCCTGCGGGGTGGCTCGCGGCGCGTGCGAGCTGTTCGCTGAAATGCTGGCCGTGGAAGATGTTGTCGCCAAGGATCAGGCACACTGAGTCGTTGCCGATAAACGACTCGCCAATCAGGAAGGCCTGGGCCAGGCCGTCCGGCGAGGGTTGCTCGGCGTAACTGAAGCGCACGCCGAACTGGCTGCCATCGCCGAGCATCTTCTCGAACTGCGGCAGGTCGTGCGGGGTGGAGATGATCAGGATGTCGCGGATGCCGGCGAGCATCAGCACCGAGATCGGGTAGTAGATCATCGGCTTGTCGTAGATCGGCAGCAGCTGCTTGGACACGCCGAGGGTGATCGGGTGCAAGCGGGTGCCGGAACCGCCGGCGAGGATGATTCCTTTCATGCTGAGTGCTCCTTAAGGGCGCCTAGGCGCTCGCGTTGATAACTGCCGTCTTGTACGCGCCGGCACCAGTCGAGATTGTCCAGGTACCAGTGCACGGTTTTGCGCAGGCCGCTGGCGAAGGTTTCCTGCGGGGTCCAGCCGAGTTCGCGCTCGATCTTGCCGGCGTCGATGGCATAGCGCTGATCGTGGCCGGGGCGGTCGCTGACAAAGGTGATTTGCTCGCGGTAAGAGCCCGCCTGCTGGCGCGGCGCCAGTTCATCGAGCAGTGCGCAGATGCTTTCCACCACGTGCAGGTTCTGCTGCTCGTTGTGCCCGCCGATGTTGTAGGTTTCGCCCACTTGGCCGGCAGTGACCACTTGTAGCAGGGCGCGGGCATGGTCCTCGACATACAACCAGTCGCGGATTTGCTGGCCATTGCCGTACACCGGCAGCGGCTTGCCATCCAGGGCGTTGAGGATGACCAGCGGAATCAGCTTTTCCGGGAAGTGGTACGGGCCGTAGTTGTTCGAGCAATTGGTCAGCAGCACCGGCAGCCCGTAGGTGCGTTGCCAGGCGCGTACCAGGTGATCCGAGGCGGCCTTGCTCGCCGAATAGGGCGAGCTGGGCGCATAGGGCGTGGTTTCGCTGAACAGGTCGTCGACGCCGTGCAGGTCGCCGTACACCTCGTCGGTGGAAATGTGGTGGAAGCGGAACGCCTGTTTGCGCTCGGCCGACAAGCCGGTCCAGTAAGCGCGAGTGGCCTCCAGCAGGCTGTAGGTGCCGACGATATTGGTCTGGATAAACGCCGCTGGCCCATCGATGGAGCGATCGACATGCGATTCGGCAGCCAGGTGCATGATCGCGTCCGGCTGGAACTGTGCGAGGGCATCGCTCACTGCGGCCTGATCGACGATATCGGCCTGAAGGAATTGATAGCGCGGGTTGTTTTCGACGTTGGCCAGCGACTCCAGGTTGCCGGCGTAGGTCAGTTTGTCCAGGTTGAGCACGTTGTGCTCGGTATCGCTCAGTAGATGACGAATCAGTGCCGAGCCGATAAAGCCGGCGCCGCCGGTGACGAGGATGCGCATGGATGTAGCCTTTGGCGATAAACGTTGGGTTGGGCATAGCTTGTGGCAGGCGCGTTTAAAGGTGCAAGTGGCTTGTGCCGGTAGTCAGGTTGCCTAGCGCTGCGTGGTGTCTGGGCGGCGGTGGCCGTGATGCGTTATACGCCTGAATGCAGCTGGTTTGTGCGGCGGATTATGCGTCTGACGGTGCCTGTCTCTCTATATAAGTCATTTATTGAGGCGGCTTTCTTCGATGGTTTTATGGCGCCAATAACTAATTGGACCGGCCACTAAAAGGATGTTGAAATGCCATCATAAAAATGATTAAGTCGCCAGCACAACGAGTGCTGACGGTATTCTGTCGCGCGCTGGTTTTTTGGCTTCTTTTTCTGCCTTTTTTCTGACGCTTGCGGGCGCGCTATTAACGGAAATTTTGGCGGGGGTATCTTTTCATGCGTCAGCTATCGGTCGGTAATTCATTGCTGGCGCGCCCCGGCTTTGTCGAATATTTCGTTGCGGTGATGCGCATTGTGCACGGTTTTACCGCCGCGTTGCCTGGCCTGCTCCTGCTCCTCTGGTTGTCGGATGAGCCAGGGTTGACGCAAAGCTATTCCGCGGTGCTGCTGTTCTTCGGCGTTCTGACCGTGATGATGTTTCAGGCGCTTGGGGTCTATTCGGAAGAAATCTTCAGCAACCTGCTGCGCTTCAGGATGATGTTCTTTGCCTGGTCGGCGGCATTCTGCCTGCTGCTGTTCATGCACCAAGCGCTGGCCATGTTCAGTTTCATGGAGTGGCGTTACCTGACCCTGTGGTTTGTCGCCAGCCTGGTTGCATTCGGTGGCGAGCGTCTGTTCCTGCTGGCGCTGTTCCGTTATTGGATGAGGTCCGGGCAGTTTCTGCAAAGTGCGGTGATTCTGGGCGGTACCGAGAACGGTGTGCGCCTCGCTGAGTTCATATCGCGCAATGGCGATATTCGTTCGGGCTTGATCGGCTTTATCGATGATCGTATCGGCCGGATGCCCGATACCCTGGCTGACCTGCCGTTGCTCGGCAACAGCGGCGATCTGGAACGCCTGATCCGCAAAGAGCGGGTAACTCAGGTGCTGGTGGCGCTGCCGTGGTCGGCGGAGAACCGTATTGGGCAGATCGTTCTCGAGTTGCGCAAGCTGCCGGTGAACGTGTTGCTGGTGCCGGACATGCTGGCCTTCCGGCATGCGCGCAACCGGATTACCGAGGTCGGCGGGTTGCCGATGTTCAATGTGTCGGAGCGCCCTCTGGACGGTTGGTCGCCGCTGATCAAGCGAATCGAAGACTTGCTGCTCGCCACTCTCGCCTTGCTCCCGGCGCTGCCGGTCATGCTCTTGGTGGCGCTGGCGATCAAGCTGGATTCGCCCGGCCCGGTGCTGTTTCGGCAAAAGCGCTATGGCTACAACAACCGCCTTATCGAAGTGTTCAAATTCCGCTCGATGTATTGCCATCAGAGCGACGCCAATGCCGAGCGACAGACCACGCGTGACGACGACCGCATTACCCCGGTCGGTCGTTTCATTCGCAAGACCAGCCTCGATGAGCTGCCGCAACTGTTCAACGTCCTGCTTGGCAGTATGTCCATGGTCGGCCCGCGCCCGCATGCCACGGCCACCAAGGCGGCCGGCATCCTGTTCGAGGACGCGGTCAAGGAATACACCGCGCGCCATCGGGTCAAGCCGGGTATTACCGGGTGGGCTCAGGTGAATGGTTTCCGTGGTGAGACCAATACCCTGGAGAAGATCGAGAAACGCGTCGAGTATGACTTGCAGTACATCGAGAATTGGTCGGTGTGGTTCGATCTGTACGTGCTGTTTCGGACCATTCCGGCTGTGCTATTGACGCGGGAGGCGTATTAGCGATGACTGCACTGATTCCATGCATTATTGCCGGCGGCGCAGGCACCCGTTTGTGGCCAGTGTCGCGCGAGGCGATGCCGAAGCCGTTCATGCGCCTGGCGGACGGGCGCAGCCTGTTGCAGAAGACCTTCGAGCGGGTTGCCGGGTTGGCCGATGTCGAGCAGCTGCTGACGGTGATCAACCGTGATCTGCTGTTTCGCTCCCTGGACGACTACCGGCCGCTCAATCAGCAGCGTCTGAGCCTGGATTTCCTCCTCGAGCCCTGCGGGCGCAATACCGCGCCTGCGGTTGCCGCTGCCGCCCTGCACGTCGCCCGTCATTATGGCGACGATGCGCAACTGCTGGTGCTGCCGGCGGATCATCTGATTGGTGATCAGGCCGCGTTCGTCGTGGCCATCGAGCAGGCGCGCACCTTAGCCGAAGCCGGTTGGCTGGTGACCTTTGGTATTCGTCCGGGGCATGCCGAGACCGGGTACGGCTATATCCAACAAGGCGCGGCGTTGGCCCACGGCGGGTTCCAGGTGGCCAGCTTCGTGGAGAAGCCCGATGCGCTCACTGCTCAGGGTTATCTGGATGGCGGTCAACACCTGTGGAACGCCGGCATGTTCTGTTTCCGCGCCGATGCCGTGCTGCGCGAGTTCCGCGAGCATGCGCCGCAGGTGCTCGACGCGGTGGCCGCGTGCCTTGAGCGCAGCCACCCCACCGAGGGCAAGCAGGGTTGGCAGTGTGAGCTGGATAGCCGCAGTTTCGCCGAGGTGACGGATATTTCCATCGATTACGCCTTGATGGAGCGTTCGCAGCGGGTTGCCGTGGTGCCTTGCTCGCTCGGCTGGAGCGACATCGGTTCCTGGCAGGCGATGCGCGAGCTGGTCGCCGCCGATGCCGATGGCAACCAGATCAATGGCGAGGCGATCCTGCACAAGGTCAGCAACTGCTATATCGATTCGCCCAAGCGCCTGGTCGGCGCGGTCGGCGTGCGTGACCTGGTTATCGTCGATACGCCGGATGCGCTGCTGATCGCCGATGCCAACAGTACCCAGGACGTCAAGTTCATTGCCCAGGAGCTCAAGCGGCGCGGCCACGAAGCCTATCGTTTGCATCGTACTGTCGTGCGCCCTTGGGGCACTTACACGGTGCTTGAGGAAGGGCCGCGCTTCAAGATCAAGCGCATCATGGTGCGTCCGGGCGAGTCGCTGTCGTTGCAGATGCACCATCACCGTAGCGAGCACTGGATTGTGGTCAGCGGCATGGCGCGGGTGGTCAACGGCGAACGCGATTTCCTGCTCAACACCAACGAGTCGACCTTCATTCCCGCTGGCCACAGCCATCGCCTGGTCAACCCTGGAGTCATCGAGCTGGTGATGATCGAGGTGCAGAGCGGCGAGTACCTGGGAGAGGACGACATCGTTCGCTTCAACGACATCTATGGCCGTGTGCCGGCAGCCGAGACGCTGAACTGATGCGCGTTGCCCTGATCATTCCGACGCGCAATGCCGTGTCCCATCTGGATCGGTTGTTGCCGGCGCTGGCCGCGCAAACCTTGCAGCCCGACGAATTCCTGGTGGTCGACAGCCGCTCGCGGGATGACAGCGCCGCGCGTTTTCGCCAGGCCGGGGCGCGGGTCGAGGTGATCGAGCCGGAGCAGTTCAATCACGGCGGTACGCGGCGCTGGGCCAGTCAGCAGGTCAGTGCGGATGTGCTGATCTACCTGACCCAGGATGCCATTCCGGCGAGCGCGCAGAGCTTCGCGCGACTCGTCGAGAACTTGCATTGCGAGGCCGATATCGGCGTAGCCTACGGCCGCCAGTTGCCGCATCCGGGCGCGGGTCTGCTCGGTGCCCAGGCGCGCCGCTTCAACTACCCGCCGCACAGCCGCAGCAAACGCCTGAGCGACGCCGCCGCCCTGGGCATCAAAACCTGCTTCAGCTCCGATTCCTTCTCGGCCTATCGCCGCGACGCCCTTGAGGCGGTCGGCGGCTTTCCCGAGGACGTGATCGGCAGCGAGGATGCCTACGTCGCCGCCAAGTTGCTGCTGGCCGGTTACGCGGTACGCTACGCCGCCGACGCCGAGGTGCAGCACTCGCACGATTACCGAGTGCTGGAGGAGTTTCGTCGTTATTTCGATATCGGCGTGTTCTATGGGCGCGAACGCTGGATCGCCGAGGCGTTCGGCCAGGCCGGTGGAGAGGGCAAGCGCTACGTGCTGGCTGAGATCGCCGCATTGCACGAGGCTGGCGCCCTGTACCGTCTGCCGCAGGTCGCTCTGCGCACCCTGCTCAAATACGCCGGCTATCGCCTTGGCTGGCATGAACAATGGCTTTCGAACTCGCTCAAGCGCCGCTTGAGCATGTTCCCCGTGTACTGGAAGTAACTCATGTCTTTGAAAAGGAAGCGCCACTCATGAAGCGCCTGTCTCTGGCCTTGTGTCTCATTTTGCTCGCTGGCTGCAACACGCCCGCGGTTATCCCGTTGCCGGATGACGAGCAAGTCGATGCCGGCAAGTCTGCCGCCGAAGAGCTGGCCAAGCTGCCGCTGCCGGAAGAGCGCATCCGCGCCGGCGACACCCTGCGCATCGTCCGCACCAGTGGTGAGATGCCGAGCATCTCGGCCTTCACCGCCAACTCGATATACGAGCTGACGCTCTACACGGTGATGAACGACGGCACCTTCCAGTACCCGTTCATCGGCATGGTCAAGGCCGTGGGCAAGACTCCGGCGCAACTGGCCGAGGAGATCCGCGGGCGCCAAGCCGTCTACTACCAGGAACCACGGGTGACGGTGAACATCAACCAGTCGCCGGGCAACACGGTGTTTGTTGGCGGTTCGGTGCGCAATCCGCAGCCGCTGCCGTTCCCGGCGGCGCCCACCCTGGAGCAGGCGATCATCGGCGCCGGCGGCATCATGATCGATGCCGACAGCAGCAGCGTGGCGTTGCTGCGCATGGACGAGCAGGGCCAGTACAAGACCTACTTCATCGACTACGGCAAGCTGATGCACGGCGGCATCGAAGGACGCATGGCGGTCGCCTTGCAGCGCGGCGACGTGGTCTTCGTACCCAAGTCCGGCATCGGCAACCGCGTGGAAGGCGTCGAGCTGTACATGAACCAGTTGATTCCGTTCGTGAAAACGCTGGGCGTCGGTTTCAACTACGACCTCAACCGCGATCAGTAAGCAGACAGGGATAGTGTTCCATGATTGAGATTCGTACTTTCCGCGACGTGCTGCGCTTGTTCTTCATCTTCAAGCGCGAGTTCCTGGTCGCCGTCTGCGTGACCCTGCTGATGATCCTGCTCGGGGCCTTCTTCCTACCGACCTCCTACGAGTCCAACTCACGCTTGCTGGTCAAGCCGGGCCGTGACAGCAATACCCTGCCGATCGAGATGACCGACCGTACCGCTTTGGTGGTGCCCGCCACCCAGCGTGACCCGATTGTCGACGAGGAGCGCCTGCTGACCGGGCGGCCGATCATTCGCCAGGTCGCGGAGCGCTACTATGAACTGGCGGCCAATGCACCTGGCCCGCAGGGTTTCTTCGCCACCGTCAAGCACGGCCTGCGCGTCGCCGGTGGGGCGGCCATCGACCTGTTGCGCGACATCTTGGCATTGCTCGGGCTAATCGAGGAACAGACCCCGGTGGAGCGGCTAGCCAAGAAGTTGGAGAAGGAATTCAGCGTCAGCCACGCGCCTGGCTCGTCGGTGATGGAAATCAGCTTCACCTGGGACGACCCCGCAGTCGCGCAGACCATCGTCAAGATCTGGGTCGACATCTACTTGCAGGAGCGCACCCGCGTGCTTGGGCGTAAGAGTCTGTACGACTTTTACGACACTCAGCTGCGGACCAGCGAAAGCAATATCGACCGGCTCAAGCAGCAGATACTTGTGAAGCTCAAGAGCATCGACGCCATCGAGATCACCGAGCGTCTGCAGGATCTCTCCGAACGCATCAACCAGCTGCGCACCGACCGCTTCAACTCGACGCGTCTGATCGCGGCCACCGAGGGCAGTCTGAACACCCTCGATCAGCAGATCAGGAGCCTACCGGGCGAGGTCCGCACGGTGCGCGAGCTGTCGCTGAACCCCGAGCACCAGCATATTCTGCAACTGCTCAACAACAAGCGGGCCGAGCGCCAGGATCTGCTGCGCACCTTCACCGAGCAGGCGCCGCCGATCAAGACCATCGACCAGAGCATCGCTTACCTTGAGGAGCGTGTCGCCAGCGAGGCGGCGGTTATCCAGAGTTCGGAGAACCGCGCGCCCAATCCGGTGGCCGAACGCCTGCAGAGCAACCGTTTCGACCAGCAGTCGGACGTCGCTCGCCTCAAGGCCCAGCTGAGCCGCCAGGACATGCAGTTGGCCAGTCTGGAAGCGGAGCGTGACCAGTCCATGGCCGCCGAGCCAGTCCTGGCCCAGCTGCAGCGTGCCCTCAGCGTCGAGGAAAAGAACTACGCGCTCTATGCCGATAGCTTGGAAAAGGCGCGCATCGATCGCGAGCTGGACAACAGCAGCATCAGCAATATCGCCATCATCGAGGAAGCCACGCTCAACCCGTCGCGGGTTTTCCCCAAGAGCCTGCTGATGCTTGCGCTGTCGATCCCGGCGGCGCTGATGGTCGGCCTGCTGGTGCTGTACATCTGCTACCTGTTGGATCAGCGCATCCACGATGGCGGGCATATCGAAAGTCGCTTCGGCGTGCCGCTATGGACGACCTTGCAGGAACTGGACGATCGGCAGGCGCCGAACAGTGCATTCATCGCCAGTATCTATCGACTTTATGCGCAGTTGCCGCTGGAGCAGATCGAGCAGAAGGGCCTGATCCTGGCCTTTACCTCGGCGGGTCGGGGCGAGGGCGTGGGCTTCGTCATTCAGCATCTGGCCAAGCTGCTTGGCGAGCGTGGTCATCACGCGCGTCTGGATAGTACCGAGCCGACCAAGCCGGGCGAAGTAGCGCTGCTCGCCGCGAGCTCGCTGCTTAGCAACCAGGATGCGTTCGTCACCCTGCGCCACGCGGACATGATCGTGATGGTGATCGAGGCGCGGCAGAGCACTATTCCGGTGGTGTCGAGCGCGCTTAACATCCTCACCACGGCGTTCAAGAAGGTCGACGGTATCATCGTCAACCGTCGCCGTTTCGAGGTGCCGCACGCGGTGCTCAACCTGATGGCGCGCCTGCGGGCGCTTTCCTGATGCGCATTGCCTTGCTGGCGCCGATGCCGCCCGAGCAGACCGGTATCGCCGACTATGCGGCGAACTTCTGCACGGCGCTGCAAGGCCTCGGCATCCAGGTGGAAACACCGCTGGCCGGGGTCGGCAACGATCCGGCCAAGGCCTTGGCGCGAATCGCCAGCTTCGACTGGTCGGCTGTCGACCTGGCACATGGCGAACTCGGCGGTGGTCGCCTGGCCGAGTTCGCCGCTCTGAGCGAACTGCGCCGGCGTTTTCCGCGCCTGCCGCTGAGCGCCACGGTGCACGACCCCGAGCGTTTGGTCTGGCGCCGCGCTCGCCTGCCCTGGCCACTGTCGTGGGCCGAGCATCTGCCGGCGCCGCTGCCCCAGGTCGCTACGGTGTTGGCCGATCCGCTGTGCCTGCGCGAGGAGCGCTGCCTGGCGGCGCAGCTGGATGCGCTGGTGACCCTGACTGAAACCGGCGGCGTCCATCTGCGCCGACGTATGAAGCTGGGCGCCGACAAGGTACGGGTAATCGCCCATGGCAACCCGATCATCCCGGTTGCGCCTCTGCCACCGCTGCAACCGCTCAAACTGCTGTATTTCGGTTTCATTTACCGTGGCAAGGGGATTGAGGACTTGCTCGACGCACTTGCTGGCATGCTGCGCGATGCGCCTGCCCTGACCGGCGCCTGGCGTCTGACCCTGGCCGGCGGCAGCGCCCCGGAGATGGCTTTCGCCCCCGGTGGCAGCTACCTCGACGAATTGCGCGCACGGATCGCCGAGCTGGGCCTGGACGAATTTGTCGACTGGGCGCTGGACGTGCCGGCCGAGCAGATACCCAGCCTGATTCAGGCGCACCACGCAATGCTGCTGCCGTATCGCGAGTCGAAGAAACTCGCCCTGCTCGGCGCCCTGCGTGGCACCAGCGGCGCGCTGTCCTGGGCCGCCGCCTGCGGGCGCGGCGCGATCACCTCGGATGCACGTGCTTTCGCCGAGGAGGTGGCCGCCGGCAACGGTGCGATTTTCCCGCAAGGCGATATCGCCGCACTGACGCAGCGCCTGCGTGAGTTGTGCGAGCGCCCGCAGGTGGCCCAGACCTGGGCCGACAACGCCCAGCGCATCGGTCAGGACCGGCAGTGGCCGGTCACCGCGGCACGCTTTCTGCAACTGTTCACCACCCTACGTGGAGGTTCTCAATATGTGGCGTAAACCCATCGTATGGCTGCCAGCGTTGCTCGTGTTGCTGCTGATCGGCAGCGCGTTGTTGCTGGCCAGCCGCAGTGCCGAAGCGGAAGTCACCGAACTACGTGCTCCGCGCAGCGTGGTCTGGAAGGACTACCTCGGGGTCAATGCGCAGTTCCACTTCTTCAGCCCGCAGGTGCAGGAAAAGCAGATGCAGGCGATCAACGACCTGGGGTTGGAATGGGTTCGCATCGCCATGCACTGGGCAATCCTGGAACCGCAGAAGGGGCAGTTCAACCTCGCCGCCTTCGACGGGGCTTCCGCGTCGATGAAGCGCCACGGCCTCAAACCGGTGGGTTTTCTCGCGGGCTCGGCGCCTTTCGCCACGTCGGCGCCGCCCGGTGACGAGCACCCCGATCAGTACCCGCCCAAGGATCCGCAGCTGTACGTCGACAGCTTGCTGGCGTTCATTGAGCGCTATCCGGATTTTCGCGCCTGGCAGATCTGGAACGAGCCGAACATCTATCCCTACTGGCGGCCGAAAGAGGACGCGAAGGCCTATGCCCGCCTGCTGTTCGCCAGCACCGAGGCGATCAAGGCGCGCTACCCCGACATGCCCGTGCTCACCGCGGGCATGGCTTATTTCAGCCAGATGCCCTACACCAACAACGAGCTGATGCTCAAACTGCTGCTCGACGAGGGCTTGGCCAAGCGCGACCTGATCGTCGCCTACCACCCCTATACCGAGGAGCCCGAAGGCGACGACGTTGCCGCCCGCGATTTTCTTGCCCGCGTGAAGTTCGTCAACCACGCCCTGCGCATGCACAGCATCAAGCAGATCTGGGCCACCGAGTGGGGCTGGTCGAGCTACGACGGGCCCAAGGAGATGCAGGCGATCATCGGCATCGACGGCCAGGCCGATTACACCTTGCGGCGCCTGGCGCTGATGAGTGCGATGGATTTCGATCGCACCTTCCTGTTCAACCTCAGCGATCTTCCGACCCTGGTCGGCCCGCGTGACCAGAAATACGGGCTGATTGACCTGGATGGCAATCCCAAACCGGTATTTGCCGCGCTGAAGAACTTCTTCGCCGTGACCGGGCCACGGATTGAGCCTGCCGACGTGCCGGATGTGCAGGATGGCCCGAACGACCTCTATAGCATTGCCTGGACCCGTGCCGACGGTAAGAACCTGTGGATGTTTTGGAGTGCCAGCGGCAAGAGCGTGAACATGCCGGGGGTGTCGAATGCGGAGCTACACGACCCGCTGACCGGCGAGGTGCGCATCCTCGGCAGCGAAGCTGTGGGTTTGACCGTACCGCTCAAGACCAGTCTGCAACTGCTGGTGTGGTAAACGCGTGCGTATTCTCTGGATTCTGCCCTACGCCCCCTGGCCGACCACCAGCGGCGGCAAGACCCGCCAGTACCAACTGCTGGCTAGCCTGGCGCGCGCCGGGCATCGCATTACCCTGTTGGCACACTCGAAAATGGCGGTCGACGATGACGTGCGCGACCACCTCGAACCGCTCCTTGAGCGCCTGATCATCCTGCCGCGTCGCCCGCTGCGCAGCCCACTGACCCTGGCTGCGGCGCTGTTCGCGCCTTATCCGTTGCTGGCCAGTATCAATGGCCTGGCTCCGCGGCTGGAAAGTCAGATCGAGGCATTGCTGGATGAGCCCTGGGATGTGATCCAGATCGAGCACAGTTATACCTTCCAGCCCTACGAGGCGGCGCTGGCTCGGCGAGGCGTGCCGTTCGTGCTCACCGAGCACAACGTCGAGTCCATGCTCGGCGCTGCCACCTATGATCGTCTGCCGGGTTGGATGCTGCCCTTCGCCCGCTATGACCAGTGGCGCTACCGCCGCTGGGAGCGTCGAGTCATGCGCCAGGCCGAGCAGGTGATCGCCGTGACCGACGCGGACGCCCAGGTGCTGGCACGCATCGGCGGCAGGCCGACCGCCGTGGTCGTCAACGGCGTTGATTGCGCTTACTACGCCTCGGTACGCCACCAGCCGCAGGCGCGGCGATTGCTGTTCATCGGCAATTTCGAATACGCGCCGAACGTGGATGCTGTGGAATGGGCACTGGAGCATGTATTGCCAGGCTTGTGGCAGCGCTTCCCCGATGTGCGCATGAGCATCTGCGGTTATGCCCTGCCGCAGGCCTGGCGCGAGCGCTGGAGCGATAGCCGGATCGAATGGCACGGTTTCGTCGGCGATCTGCGCGAGCGGCAGCGGCAGACCTCGATCTTCTTCGCGCCGCTGCGTCAGGGCGGCGGTTCCAAGCTCAAGGTGCTGGAGGCGATGGCCGCGGGACTGCCGATAGTCACCAGCGGGCAGGGCGCCTCGGGCCTGGAGGTGAACTCCGGCGAGCATTACCTGTGCGCGGAGAGCGCCGAAGACTGTATCGCCGCGATCGCCCAGTTGCTGGACGATCCCGCTCTGGCGCAGCGCCTGGGCGATGCCGGCCGCGGCTATGTGCGTGCTCGACATGATTGGTCGGTGGCCGCACACGCGCTGGAATCCCTGTACGCGCAGTTGCCGGCTCCTGCGCGGGTGGCCGCATGCTGAAGGTCAGCCTCGACTACCGTCCCGCGGCCAGCGAGCCCGACAGCGGCATTGGCCGGCAAAACATCGCCCTGGCCCTGGGCCTGCGCCAATGTTCGCGGGTGAGCGAGCTGCGTCTGGTCACCACCGCGCCGCAGGGCCACCCGCTACGCCAGCAGGCCGACTGCCCGCCGTGGAGCATCGAGGGCCTCAAAGGCATGCATCGGCTCAGGCAACGGTTGCAGTTCGAGGCCGGTTTTCTGCCTGGCTACCTGCGTCGGCAATCGATCGATCTGCACATCTGCAACTTCAATATGGGCCTGCCGGTGTGCCGTCGCGGCGGCCGCAGCCGTTTCATTCTGCAGTTGCACGACCTGTTCCAGCTCACCGAGCGCAACCAGCACGGTTCCCGCCTGCGGCAGGCGGCTTACCGCTGCACTGATCGGCTATCGATACATTATTCGCTGTGGCGCGCCGATCAAGTTTGGGTGCCTTCGCAGTTCACCGCGGGCGAAGCGCGGCGCTTATTCCCGCAGTTCGCAGGCAAGGTGCGAGTGCTGCCGCCGATGGTGCTCGGATATGAGCTGCAAGGCGAGGCCGAGTCGCTGCCCGAGCTGCCCGAGCGCTACTGGCTGGTGGTTGGCACCCGTGAGCCGCGCAAGAACATCGCCCAGTTACTGCGTGCCTGGCGCACCGCGCGCCAGCGTTCGGCACAGGTGCCGGATCTGCTGCTGGTCGGCGATGTTGCGCACCTGCCCGGCGAGCTGACCAACCAGGCCGGGGTGCATGCGTTGCAGAGGCTCGACAACGCCAACTTGTTCGCCTTGTACCGCCGCGCCGAGCGCCTGTGGCAGCCGTCTTATGCAGAAGGTTTCGGTCTGCCGGTCATCGAGGCCCTGCAGGCCGGTACGCCAGTGGCAGTGGCGCGCGGCTCGTCGCTGGACGAAGTGGCCCCGCCAGAGATGCCGCGCTTCCCGCCCCACGACCAACAGGCCCTGACCCAACTGATGCTGGAGCTGGCGCGCGAGGGCAAGGGCGACCCGGCCCCGCTGCTGGCCTGGGCCGAACGCTACAACATGGCGCGGTTCGTCGCGCGCCTGAACGATTTGATCGAGGAGCTCGTCCCATGATGCCCATTGGTGTCGGCATCGCTATTTTCTGTGGCCTGTTCTTTGGCGCGCTGCTGTGGGTGCTGTCCCTGCCCAAGCTGATGATCCTCATCGCCGGGTCCGCGTTCGCGCTGACCGTGATGCGCACCCCGCTGATCGGCTTGCTGATCTTTGCCTTTGTTGCGGCCTTCCTGCCCTATTCGACCCTCGAGGTGGGTGTACGCACCACCGCCAGCGAGGCGCTGCTGGCGCTGACCTGGGTCGGCGTTCTCTGGCAGGGCTTTCTCAGTAAGCAGCCGCGCCTGTACCCGCGCAGCGGCACCGAACGTGCGTTGGGTTGGCTACTAATGTGGAGCGCGATTCCCTTCGTGGTCGGCCAGTTTGTCATTCAGGCCGAGGGCGGAGGGCCGACCAACTGGATTCGCTGGATGCTCAACCTGTCGGCCATGTTCTTGGTCATCCGCCTGATTCAGGACGACAACACGGCGGAAAAGCTCACCGTGGCCATGCTGCTCGGCACCCTGGCGATGCTGCTGCTCTCGCTCGGGGTATTTGCCAAGAGCCGTGATGCCAATGCGCTCACGCCCATCCTCACGGCGCTGAAGTACCCGCACCAGGCCTACCTGGAGGACATGTTCACCGCCGGCACCACACGCCTGTCCACGCCCTGGCTGCATCCCAACTCCACCGGCGGAGCGCTGGCCATCACCATCCCGGTGGCGCTGTTCTTCGCCCTGCCACGGCCGGGCTGGAAGCGCGCGCTGGGCCTGAGCGTCGCCCTGCTCGGTTCCGCCGGCCTGCTGCTCAGCGGCTCTCGCGGGGCTCTGCTGAGCCTGGGGTTGGTGGTGATCTGGATGGCCAGCCGCCGTGTGCCGTACACCGCGCGCATCCTTATCGCCGGGATCGCCTTCGGCTGTATGTTGGTGCTGGTCTACCCGCCGCTACAGGAGCGTCTGGCCACCATGTTCCTCAGTAGCAATGCCTCCACCGGCATTCGCCTGCAGGAATACGCGATGTTCCCGGAAGCGATGGCGCGTTATCCGCTAGGCATTGGCTTCAAGGTCGACCCGCCAGTACCTGGCAGTGGGCTGATGGGCATTTCCAACCTGTGGCTCAACTTCATCTACAAGTTGGGCGTCCCCGGTATGTTGCTGTTCATCGCGGTGACTTGGTTCTGGTGGCGGGAAACCCGCCCGTACCTCGGCGCGGTGCGCGTGACCCGCGAGAATTCGCTGTGGCTGGGCTGTAGCAGCGGCCTGCTGTGCGCCCTGCTGACTGGCATCTTCGACCACTACTTCAGCCTGACCTACGTACTGATCGCCTTCTTTTGGCTGTTTATCGGGCTCACGCTGCAGCAGGTTCGCCTGCATCCCGAAATCATTTCCCCAATGCCAACCCGGAGGGCCAGCCCTTGAAACATCGTGTCCACCAATCTTTCAATCTCAAGGATCAATTCCCCGAGTACGCGGCGCACCTGCAAGTCAGTGTCGACGAGTTGGAGGCGGCCTGGGCCTGGATGCTGGAGAACGAAGTCGGCTTCGAGTATCCGCGCAATTCCGCGACCCAGTACATGATCAGCTACGTCAACCTCGAGAAGACCATCGAGCACCCGCTGGCACGCCGTTTCTTCTGCCTGCTGCGCGATGAGAATCCCGCACCGCTGGTGCCGATGTACGGACTCAACCTGGAAACGCTGCGCGACCGCTGTTTGCGTGTCTGGGAGCAGCTGTACAACATCGTCATCAACAAGATTCCCAGTCACACCATCCGTCTCGCCTGGCTGCGGTTGGGCGGCGCGAAGATCGGCAAGGGCTCCACCGTCTGGCGCAAGACCGAGGTGCTCGGCATCGACGGCATCCGCATCGGCGACGATAGCGTGGTGGCCTGGGACTGCCTGCTCGATGGCCGCGCCGGCATCATCATTGGCGACCACGTCACCATCGCCTCGCACAGCCTGCTGATCGCCGGCGGCCATGACACACAGGCCCCAGAGTTCTGGGCGGTGGGCAGCCCGCCGATCCGCATCGGCGACTACGCCTGGATTGCCACCCGCGCCATGATCAACGCCGAAGTAGGCGAGGGCGCGGTGGTCGCCGGTGGTTCGGTGGTGAGCCGTCCGGTGGCCCCCTACACCATCGTCGGCGGCAACCCTGCGCGGGCTGTGGGCAAACGCAATCAGGGCTTGACCTACAAGGTCGGCGGCAAAAGTCTCTTCAACCTCCTGCACTGAGGTATCGCCATGCTTGGAAGCACCCTTTGGTTGACCGTGGCCACGCTCGCCGGCTTGATCGCCGGCTTTGCTAGGGAATGGCTGCTGATCCACGCCTGGGGTGCCAGTAATCAGAGCGATGCCTTCCTCATCTCGCTGTTCCTGCCCGAAGCACTGCGTATGGCGCTCGCGGCAGGCTTGATCAGCGCTGCGGCGCTGCCCTTGTACCTGCGCCGCAGTGAGCCCGAGCAGATCGCCTGGCTCGACGGCATGAGCTCGCGCTTCATCCTCTGCGGTCTGGGCGTCAGCCTGCTGTTGGCGCTCGCCGCGCCGCTGTGGGTGCGTCTGATCGGCCCCGGTCTCAATGACCAGGCACATGCTCTGGCCAGCGCCAGCCTGCAAACGCTGGCCTGGTGCGTACCCGGCTTTCTCCTGCACGCGTTGCTCAGCGTGCCGCTGCAGGCCCGCGAGCGCTTCGTGCTCGCCGGGCTCGGCTCGTTGCTGTTCAACTTGCCGCCGGTGCTTTATCTGGCTGCCATGGGGCAGCAGGCCAGCCTCGCCGTCACCGCTCAGAGCTGTGTCATCGGCAGCCTGCTGATGCCACTGGCGCTGCTGCCTGCGCTCTGGCGTCTGCACTGGCGTCCCTGGCGGCTGCGTGGCGCCGCGGGGGCCGGGCGCGAGCTGCTGTCCGGCATCGGCCCATTGCTGGCTAGCAATCTCACCAGTCAGGGCCTGGCGCTGCTCGAGCGCATCGTCGCCTCGTTGCTGGGGGAAGGCGCGGTGGCCTGGGCGAACCTCGCCCGCAAGCTGGTCAATTTGCCGCTGATCGCTCTGCTCAGCCTCAATCAGGTCCTGCTTAGCCTGATGAGTCGCACCAATGGTCGGGAGCGCCTGCAGCTGCTCAAGCGCGGCCTCAACCTCGCTACGCTGCTGACCTTGCCCGCCGCGCTCGGCCTGGTCGGCGCCACACCCGCGCTGGTGCACCTGATGTTTCCTGGGCAGGCGGCGAGCAGCCCCTTGCCGGAACTGCTCGCCTGGTTCGCCGTGCCGCTGTTGTTCGGCGCCTGGAACTCCATGTTGGCGCGCTTCGCCTACGCCGACGGCGATACCCGCATGCCATTGAGGTGCGAGCTGATCGGCGGCGCGCTCAACGCCGTGGCGCTCGCTATCCTGCCCTACTTCTTCGGCCTGAATGGTATCCCCATGGCCATGACCCTCGGCCTGACCCTGACTAGCCTGCTGCTGATGCGCCGGCAGAACCTGCTCGGCGAGGTGCCCTGGATGCGCCAGTGGCTGCTGGCGATTCCGGTGCTGGGGGTCGGTGCCCTAGTGCTGCACCCCTTGCACTCGACCTGGATCCAGTTATCCGCCAGCATCTTGGCCGGCGGTGTCGCGCTGGTAGGTCTGGCATGGTGGCTGAAGCCCTGGCGCAGCGAAGCCGGCACCGCAGTACCCGATGCACACGCCTGAGATTGCGGCCCGGCGGCCGCACAACGACGAGAGATACGCCATGCTACGCATCGTGCGCAATGCCCTGCTCTGCGGCTCACTGCTGCTGCCGGCCCTGGTCCAGGCGGTGGAGCTGATTCCCGTAAACATCAAGCGGATCGACCGGAATCACTACGAAACCACCGATGAACTGATCCACATCATCACGCGCAACTGCATGGAGTATGTCTACGCCGACGACGCGTTGGTCACCTTCGAGCCCTACGGCCTGGAGAACTCCCTGACGTTCGGCTCTGGGGCGGTTTGCGATGTGAAAATCATGTACGACCGCGCCGCCAACTATGTGACGTCATCCAGCCAACTGCGCCGTTGACGGCCTGAGATAGAGCGCATGCCCAGCAATTCGCGTCTACGCCATAACAATTTCGACCTGATCCGCCTGGCGCTGGCGTTGATCGTCTGCTTGGTGCATGCGGCCGAGCTGTCGCAGCAGAGCGTGCTCAAACCGATGGGGATGTTTCTGTCCTCCAAGCTGGCGGTGGACGCGTTCTTCGTGATTAGCGGCTTTCTCATCTTCATGAGCTACGAGCGCTCGAGTTCGTTGCGCAGCTACGCGAGCAAGCGGGCCAAACGTATCTATCCGGCCTATCTGAGCATCATCCTGCTCTGCGCCTTTGGCCTTTTCGCCATGAGCGAGCTACCAGCCGAGCGCTACTTCTCCCTGGCCTGGCTCAAGTACCTACTGGCCAATCTGTCGTTCCTGAACTTCTTCGCCCCGACGCTACCGGGGGTGTTCGAGGATAATCTGCTGCCCGCGGTGAATGGGGCGTTGTGGACGATCAAAATCGAAGTGATGTTCTACTGCAGCGTGCCGCTGATCGTTTGGTTGGCCCAGCGCTTCGGGCGGCTGCCTATCTTGCTTGGGCTGTTCGCGCTGTCCAGCCTGTATTCGCTGGCATTCTGGCACCTCTATGGGCAGAGCCAGAACGAGCTGTTTGGCTTCCTGGAAAAGCAACTGCCGGGCCAGTTGCGCTACTTTCTCGCGGGCGGGCTGATCTACTACTACCTGCCGTATTTCGAGCGACAGATAAAGTGGCTGGTGCCGCTGGCACTGTCGCTCTACGTTGCCAGCGTCTGGCTGCCGCTGCGCCTGATCGAACCGCTGGCGCTTGGCGTGCTGGTGGCATTCGTCGCGCTGTTCGGTTATCTGGGCAACTTCGGCAAGTACGGCGACTTTTCCTACGGCGCATACATCTGCCACTTCCCGATCATTCAGATACTCGTGAGTCTGGGGCTGTATGCGTTCTCGCCATTGCTCGGGCTGCTGGTCAGCGTCGCCCTGACCCTGCTGGCGGCCATGCTCATGTGGCATCTGGTGGAGAAGCGTTTCCTGTTGCGCAGCAGTCATTACGTCCAGGCCAAAGAGCGGCCTGTTGCCTCACTGTCGAGCTTGAAACCGGATATCGAGGCGTAGTCTCAGGCCTGTTGGGCTAGCGTTTGCGCTGTCGGCTGCTGGTGCGACAGTACGCTTAACCAAGCTGCGGTACGGGATATTGTTGCCCTTCAGTTGGGGGCGGGGCGGTAAGCAGGTCTCGCTTGATGCGCGTGTCAAAGTCGTACCCAAACTCATCCCAGACCGGATTTCAGGCACAAAAAAGGGCTACGTTTTCACGTAACCCTTGTTTTACATGGTGCGGCACCAGGAGTCGAGCCAGATGAGTATGTGCCTTGGAATGCTAGGTGTCGATTAGTTGCGATTTAGTCAGAGGTACTCAAAAGGGTACTCGGCTGAACTGCCCCAACCTGAGCGGCAGTTTCAGAAGGGTTGAGCTAGCAGCTCTTTGAGGCGGGAGGTTTATGCCAAGGCGACTACTGGCGTAGCCGGCCGAAGTCTTCTCAAGCCCTTCAAATGCGAAGCGGTAGCTCAGGTGCTCGTCGGTGCGGCGCTTCGCCATGTGGTCGAGGCGCTCGGCATCGCTAATCGCGGCCATCGAGGCCGAGCTGAGCGCCATCAATCGACGTTCGACGACCGCTTGTCAAAGCGGAAGACCATGCTATACAGTTCTTGTCAAAGGACTTGTCAAATGATGTAGAATCCTGTCCCTGTTTGGGGAAAGTGGAGGAATTGAACATGGCTGAGCGCGAAGGGGTACTAGCAGGGGCACCACTAATTTTTGCGTTCAGTGTGGTGAGATTTTCGCCCATTCTTAAGCTTCCTCAGCTCATCCCAGACATTCATCAGGCCATTCGGGATCGCCTTCCTGGGTTTTTCCAAATGGTCAAAAGCATGCAGCCTGGTATCGCGCAGGGATCAGAGCCGAATTCATGGGCCTTCTTAGACCGTAATGCTGAGTACGCTTGCGTTCTGGGCGTGGATCACCTGATCCTGCAAAGCACGAACTACTTGCATTTTGCCAGTCATCTGGAACTCTTTCGAGAGTGTTTGACGGCCTTGACACAGCATTCTGGCGGCCTCGACATCGCTGGTATAGGGATGCGCTATGTCGACAGAATCGAACCGTTAGATGGGGAGACTCTTGCAGATTATCTTCCAGATACGCTGCTACCCCTCAATTGCGAGGCGCTTGCAAAGAGGGAGGTAAAGGCTCTAATGGGGGTATCCACTACTACCTATCAGCTAGACTCTGAGTTCCTGCATATCAGGTGCTGGCGTCAGACTGGCATGTGGATACCGGATGATTTGGCAGAGCCAGCTATGGTTTTCGAGATCGCTAAGCAGACCCGTCAGCCTTCAAAGCCTTTTGGTCAATCACAGAGTGTGTTTGTGCCTGTTAGTGAAAATGGTGCGCTTCTAGATACCGACGCTTATTGGCCGATGCCTATGACTGAGAGGCTAGTTACTGAGGAAATCTGCGGCAGGCTCGATAAACTGCACGGGACTGCTAATTTTGCTTTCAGGGCTGTAGCTAAAGATCACGCCTTTGAGGTTTGGGGGAAGTCAAGATGACTGCCATAATTACCGGGGAATGGGTAGGCCAGGTTGGTGGGGCGACTGCTTCATCTGCTCCGAGATGGGAGAGTCCGGAAATCGCTCCTCGCGTTGCTACGAGCACGGTTAGTCCTGCAATGGCGTTGGCTTTTTCAGTCATGCTGGCAGTCGCGACTGCAACTACCCCAGCCGGCGGAGGTGAGGTCTCACCTCGGCTCATCAGCTCTGCAGGTATAAGCCCTTACAGCGTGACGACGGGAGCGTGGACTGAGGTTGATACCAGTCACCCCGGCATTACCGATGAGGTGGCTCCGCATCTCATCGAAGAGCTTCGTCGCGAATACAAGTTGTCAGATAGCGCCATTGCCGAGATCTTCAATGTGTCTCGGCAGACAGTCTACAATTGGCGAACAGGAAAAACTGCGACTGGTTATCCAGAGCGGCTTGGAGCTTTGACGGAAGCTCTCCGGCAGGTCAGGTCGGAAGACGTACCATATCTACAACGAGTGCTGTTCTACCCTACCTCAGATGGGCGCCTCATTCAGGACACTCTCTCTGATAAGGCATGGGCTCAAGACGGTGCCGCTGGAGTTAATGGGGTGGTTGCTGAGTTGATAGGTAAAGCCCAGCAATTGCGTGAGAGGGATCTAAAGACCATAGCCAGGTTGGAGAAATCGGGCGGTTCTCATTCGGTTTAATATATGGCTGACACACCTGGAGATGAGGTTGTAAAAGCAATCAGCGCTGCTGGTTGGCTGCAAGGAGATGTCGTTTCAGGTGAAGCTTTGATGCCGCATATCCCTGACGATGTGTTGGCATCCCAACTTGACGGAAAGGCCCCTGACTTTTGGATGCTTGCGTCTCATTCGTGCACCGTGCATGCACGAAGTTTCGATGATGCACCATTGGTAGAGTGGGTGGCTATTAAGGTCAAGAAAAAGCCATATCTACCGTATTTGAATGCTCTTAACCCTCGAACATTGCAGCTTGAAATTGCTGCAAAACAAATCTTTGAGCTGAAGATCCATCGACGGGTGTGGACTAGCCGGGCAGTTCTTCCGACTCAGCATCGAAATGTGACGGTCACGTTGAATGACGATCAGCGTCGAATTTTTTCCTTCTGGATATCGCATGCCTATAATCGAATCGCTATGCCGGACGCCTTGGTCGAACGTTTGAAGGCGGAGATCGGTCGTGATGGGATGCAAGGTATCGCCATGCTTGTGGACGAATTCCTGAAAAGGAATAACCACATGCTCGCTAGTGCTTGGGTTTCCTTTAACCCCAAGTGGGAAATCCAGGAGTCTACAGAGCCATATGAGGTTCTCTTTCGCTTCCTAACGAAGCGAGAGTGCGCCCGCCACGCCACAGAGCTGCATGCTGAGCTAACTGAAATGCTTGGCGTGAGTAGGCCGGTAAGCGAGGGTTTATTCTTCGGAGGAGCGGAGGTCACGGTCCTTCAAGACTTCACAATGCTCGATGCTGAGGACTTCGTTCGCTATAACCAGCACGACTGGCTGAGCATTGGCGAAGGGGATGAGGCTCCCGCAGAAGATTGAATCGCCCGGGTTTCGTGGAGGCCTCAACTCTTGAGAAGATGAGGCCATGAGAAAGACTACGACCTACTCCCCTGAAGTCCGTGAGCGTGCTGTGCGCATGGTTCAGCACTCATCAAAACTTCATAGGCAGACCCTCGCCTGGCAGAAACCATTCGCTCCAAGCCACCATCAGTGCCTCTTTCTCCTCATCGAACTCACAGCAGTCAGCAGCAAGTTCAAAAAGCTTTTTCATTAGCCTTGATCGCTCATCGGATGTGCGAGGCTGCGGAGGTTTCCACTCAGTTGCAATCCGGAGGATTTCAGATCGCACAAAATCTTCTATCTCACCTGGGGGAGCTGTGAATGCGGCAACGCGACTCTCATGTGCAACGGGTGGAATTACTCGGAGAATGACTCGATGCAGCGCCTTGTCCCCAGTCACCACTACAGGCTCGCCAACAAACCTATACCCATGCTGTAACAATGCTGGCATGACGTACCACAGTGAGAGGTCACCAGCCCGATTGCGCAAGTAACGGATGCAGATCCGATCCGTCTCGTCTTTTTTCTCAGGCTGAAATGCTAGGAACGATTCTAAGAAGGAGTAGGCAGGCTTGTTATCGCCTTCAAGCTTCAGTGGTTGGCGCGCCTTGAGAAGCAGCGCCAGGGCCATAAGCATGACGCAACCTGAAAACCTCGGAACTTCGGCATTCATGAGGAAGTTCAAGCGCTCAAGGGCATCGCCAGGCCGAAGCTTCTCTCGCATCAGCGACTTCATGATGGCCACACAGGGAAACAGCAAACTAGCTTGAGTCCGCAGTTGGGCTTCGTTTTTTTTCAGCAGCCTGGTCTGCTCCTCAGCGAATCCTTCCCGAAACCGAATGCCTGTCTTAGCCAATCGAGCAGTCATCTCATCTATGCGAGAGGAGGGCTCCTTCCGGAACATAGGGTTAGATAGCCATTGCTCCATTAGCGCAGGCCACGGGTTGAGAATCGCGCGCTCTCGAACCTGAGGGGGCAACTGGCCTACCCACTGCGTCTTAGTCAAAGCGTTGGTGTCCAGAAAAAGCTCATAGGGCCCCTCGCCCCGCATAACGTTTGCAAAGGGCCAGATAAGAGCAACACCGCTATCTGTTGACAAATAGCGGTCACGGTAGGGATATGCATGCAATTGGGGATTCAAAAAAATTCCTTGAAGTGGTTTTATCTACTGAGCCGAGAATTGTAGTGGTCTACTGATTCCGGA
>DELY01000056.1:1743-15510 GCA_002354655.1 Pseudomonas sp. UBA2684 | reverse complement strand
ACGTTCGATTATGTGACAGTGTGAGCCAGAAAGTTCTCGCCGTCAAAAACTGTCACTTAACCCGTCATTTAGTCTAAGACCTGCAAACGGCCATTCAGGCTCGTAATGTGACAAAAACTCCGGCGGGATGCCCTCCTTGGTGAACGTGGCGCGCAAACGTTCCAGGGATTCGGGGTCGCGTCGCCCGTAGGACGCCAGTGTGAACAGCAAGCGGGCCGTCTCCGGGTTGTGTCGCGCTTCAATGATGGCCTCATCGATGGCCTGGGCTGCTCGTTGCCAGTGGTTGATGGGTTCCGGCTTCGGCACCTTCGCCGGCAGGCCGTTGGTGAAACCAGTGTGCGGCTCCGTCTGAAACAGCGCGGCCTGTTCCCCGCGCGGGATCAGCGCCTTTGACTCGATCAGCGTGATGGCGGTGGCCGCCGCCTCCAGCATCTGCCACTGCACCGCCGGGGCCAGAATCTCGTAGGGACGCCACAGACTCTGCCCGGCGCGCAGCGGATGGCCGCAGCGCTCCCAGACATGGCGGATGCTCGCCGAGCAACTGCCGCAGTGCGAGAGCGGCGTGTTCAGCTCATCAAGCAGGGTGCGCAGCAGCCGGAACCACAAGCCGGCGTGGACACGCCGACGCGGCAGCTCCACAAAACCCGTCGTCAGCGCCTGCCAGGTGCGCCGGTCCATGCAGGCGATTGCGTCATCGGCAGGGCGCGGCGCAGCATCGGCGATTTCCCACTGAAGATACCGGCCGGGCATGCCCCAGTAGGACTCCAGCCAGCAGCCATGCTGCGGGCAGCTCAGCATCAAGGGGAGCTGCCAGACGAGTAGCACAGCTTGATTCGTTGGATCGTTCAGACACTGCGGACACGCCCGGCGAATCGTCTGGCTCGGTAGCCAGGCACGCCAGCGAGTGATGGACCGCACCTTGCGGGTGCGCTTGGGCAGGAGCACCGCGCATTGGAATGTATAGGTTTCCAAGGCTGCTGGTACCGAATCGTCGAGACTGTCGAGCAGCCACGGCACCCAGCCTGCAAGACTCATGCTGCGCAACCGCTCCAGCTCGACGCCACTGCGCTGGCAGAGCGCCGTCAGCAACGACAAGGATGGTGCGGTATCCAGGTCATCAAGTTGGCTGTGACCAAGATCGTGGGCCAGCAGCTCGTGCACGTCCATCTGGTAGCAGGCGGCGACCCGGTTGAGCCATGAGGACAGGGCTTCGCCTTCCTTGGGTGCCGGATGCAGCGGCCAGCGCGGCGCGGACTTCACATCAGTTCCCGCTCGAACTGTCGCCGCCGCTCACTGGGGCCGATGTAGTCGGCCATGCTGAGCGTGCGGTGGTTGATCGCTTCCTCGCCACTCTCCACGGCGGCGACGGCCGCCGCCACCAGCAGATGTGCAAGCTCGCCGATGGTGCCTTCGCTCCGGGTGAGCAGGTAGCGGGCCATGTCCAGCGTGGCAATCGGGGATGGCCGCCGTAGCGGGAGTGACGCCGCGAAGCTGGCCAGCAGCGAGCAGCAGTCCTCATTGGCCTCCCACGGCGGCAGCAGCATCGGCTCGAAGCGGTTTTCCAACTGATCGTCCGAACGGATGGCCAGGTACGCCTCGCGCGTGCCGACCCCGACCAGGGGGATACGCAGCTCGTTGCCGAGGAAGCGCAGCAGGTTGAGGAACTCGCGCCGGTTAACGCTGTTGCCAGCCAGTACATTGTGCAGTTCGTCGATCACCAGCATGCGCACGCCGACCTTGCGCAGCAGGGCCAGCGCCAGTTGCTCCATTTCCGGCAGCCGTGGGCGCGGGCGCAGCGGCGCGCCCATCGCAGCCAGCAGCGCGACATAGAAGCGGATCACCGATGGCTCTGACGGCATCTGCACGACCAGCACCGGGATATGTTCTTGGTCAGCGTCGGTGCCGACCGGGTGCGCCCGCCGGAATTTCTCGACGATCATCGACTTGCCGTTGTTGGTGGGGCCGACCAGCAGCAGGTTTGGCATGCGTTGCTTGTTCGGCCACGCATACAGAGTTTCCAGCCGGTTCAGCGCCTCGACCGCGCGCGGGTAGCCGATCCAGCGGTCGGCGCGAATGCGCTGGATGCGCTCGTCTGCCGGCAGCCTGGCCAAACCCTGTGCCGCTGGCAGCAGGTGGGACAGGTCAATGACGGGATATTCGTCCACGGCTACCACTCCTCGATCTGATCGAACGGTTTGGCCGGCGGCAGGTTGTCTGCCTGCGGGTCAGCCATGTCCACATCCGGCGGTATGGGCTTGGCCGGTGGCTCCGACGTCTTGAGGTGCTGGCGGCGATCAGCGTCGCGCCGCGCCTTGCGCGTGGCCTTCTGGGCGGTGGTCACGATCTCGCGCATCTGCCCGATCATGCGGAACAGCGCCGACTCGTCCACCTGCTCGCGCCCGAGCTGACGCAATTTGGCCAGCGCCTGGCGTTGTTCCCAGAGGGTGACGGCCGGATGGGACAAGGTGCGGTAGTGGATCTCCAGATAGTGCTGACCTTCCGGTTCCAGTACCCAGATGCGGCTGATGTCGCGCGGATCGCGCCGGATCAGGAAGGCGGGCAAGCGCTCGCGCCGGGCAATCCACGGCTTGAGGGCGTCGGCGTAGTAGTGGATGTGGTCGATGACAAAGCCGGTGCGGGTCAGGGTGCGGCGGATCACCGGCAGGAAATCGACCAAAAACGCGGTGGGGCGGGTAACGACGGCCGGGACGCCAACGCGCTCCACGGCCTCGGCCCAGCGCGCGGCCGGCGGCTGGAGCAGGCCGTTGTGCACGGAGCCGTGATAGGTGCCTACCGCCAACGCGAGCCAGCGCTCCAGCTCGCGCAGCGTCAGGGTGGCCATCTTCTCGGAATCGTACTCGCCGCGCTGGCCGGGATTGGAGAAGGTCGTCCCCGGTAATTCGTCGTGGATCATCTGCATCGCCGTGCCGATGATCCGTTCCACGATGCCGCCGTAGTGCGGCTGGCCTGGTGGGCGATAGTCCAGCCGGATGCCATGCTGTTCGCAGCCACGGCGCAGCGCTTCGCTTTTGAACTCGGCCGCGTTGTCCAGATAGAGCAGCCTGGGCTTGCCGCTCATCGGCCAGTCCATTTCCACATTCAGCCCTTCCAGCCAGGGCCGCTTGTCGCAGGCGGCATGCGCGAGGCATAGGCCGACCGAGACGGCGGACGGCGCTTCCAGCGTGACCACCATGCCGAGTACGCAGCGCGTGAACACGTCGATGGCGAGGGTCAAATATGGGCGGCCAATCGGTTGCCGGTCGCGCTCGTCGACCACGATCAGGTCGATGACGGTGTGGTCGATCTGCACCTGTTCCAGCGGCATGGTGACTTCGGGCGGAATGCCACCCGCGCCTTGCAAGGGACGGGCAGCGTCCTGCCCGCCCCGGCTGCGGGCTATTTTCGCCGGGTGTAGTCCGGCAATCCGCTGGGCCACGGTGTTGCGCGCCGGCACCGGCAGCTTCTGGGTTTTGCACGCCTGCGCGACTTCGCGGTGGAACGCCGCCAGGCTGCGTTTCTGCTTGGTCAGGAAGCGCTTTTGCAGCAGCTCGCGGATGATGCGCTCGACCGGTTCCGGCAAGCGCCCCTTGCCTTTGCCGCCGCCGGATCGGCCGGGCGTCAGGTCTGTTACCAGGCCAGTACCCTGCCGGGCGCGACGGATCAGGACATATACCTGTCGCCGGGACAGGCCCAGCGCTTGGGCTGCCTCATCGGCGGCTTCATGCCCGACCACCTCAAGCGCTGCCAGTGGCCCGATGATTTCCGTCCGGTGCCGGGCTTGCGCCCATGCCTCGTCGGGCAGGGTGGCCACGCCTTGCGCGGCAATCGGTGGAGTGTCTGATGTCATGCCCAAACCTCGCTTTGGTGCACACGAGTATTGAGCATAGTCGAGATTGGTGCAGACGACTCCTGATATTGGGCTGTCAGGAGCCGTATGCACACCAGGCGTTACATCCAGTCAGATGGTGCGGTCGTCTTCTGAAAACGACATGCCTGCTCAGAGCGTGGAGTCCAACAAACGAAGGTTTATTGGACTGTCCGTACCATTGATGTTCACTTGTAGAAAGTGAGCCCATCGCGATGGAATACAGGATCGGTTGGTCAGGCTTTCAATGCCAGGATTCGGCGCGCACCGTTCAATACGATGAGGCCAACGACCGTACCAATCACCAAGTCTGGGTAGGGAGAGCCCGTCCACGCAACCAGCGCGCCGGCGACGATAACGCCAATGTTCGCGAGCACATCGTTGGCCGAAAAAATCCAGCTCGCTTTCATGTGTGCACCGCCTTCGCGATGGCCATAGATCATCAAGAGACAGCTGGCGTTTGCGACGAGTGCAACTAAGCCAATCCCCATCATCAGCATCGACTCAGGTTCGCTGCCATAGTGGAAGCGTCTAGCCACCTCCACGAGTACGCCCAGTGCCAACAGGATCTGAAAGAAACCCGCCAGGTGCGCAGCGCGAACTTGCAGCTGTGCACTGCGGCCGACGGCAAAGAGAGCCAAGCCATAGACGGCAGCATCCGCAAACATGTCCAGCGAGTCGGCAATAAGGCCCGTCGGCTGAGCGATCAACCCTGCGCCCATCTCGATAACAAACATGGCAGCGTTGATGCCGAGCAAAATTTTCAGGGTGCTCGCCTCTTTCGACGCCGCTAATTCCTCATCAGCGCGATTGGTCGAGGCTGCTTCCTGACTAGCTGGTTGAGTCCCCAGTAGCGCTGCCCCTAGACCCAGGGACTCCAGCTTGGTAGTGATTGGGTCAACCGCCCCGTCATGGAAAGCGAGTACCTGCCTGCTGCTCAGATCAAAGGACAACGAACGAAGCTCAGGCAAGCTATTCAGCGCGAGCCGAATCATTCGCTCTTCCGAAGGGCAATCCATCTTGGGTACAGAAAAATGGCTGACCCAGGCTCCTTCGGTCGAGGGCGCGCTCGCTGCTTCAGCAGGCGCTGACACTGAACCGCAGCCACAGGATTTTTCACACGAGCTCATGATCCGCCTCTCCTATCAGGTTCAATTCTGGCAATTGAAAACCATATAGCAGGTATAGGGTCAAGCCTGGATATACTGGCTGTTTATCGAGGAGCAGCCTATGCGCATTGGTCAACTTGCACAGCTGACGGGAGCGGACATTCAGACCATTCGTTTCTATGAGCGCCAGGGCCTGCTTGCATCGCCCAATCGCCAGGCAAATGGCTACCGAGCCTACGAAGCGGATCATGTGGAGAAACTGCTGTTCATCCGCCGTTGCCGGTCCTTTGGCATGTCGTTGGACGAAATTGGTGTTTTGCAGAGCGTTCAAGCACAGCCGCAGCAACCGTGCGCGGCGGTCAATACGCTGCTTGATAGCCATATCGCCCAGGTCAGGGCCCAGATCGCATCCTTGCAAGCCCTGGAAAACCAGTTGGTGACGTTACGCAGCTGCTGCGATGACGAACGACAAAGCCTGGACTGCGGAATACTTTCGGGTCTAGTGGAGGGAGGCAAACGGCTTCCATAAGGCGCGCTAGAAAAGTGCCATTCGCTTCTGCTCAAATCGTAGAGCTTGACCCTATAGCGGCTACAGGGTGTTCACTTGCACGATCGGCCCAGAATCATGGCCTTCCAACTGCTGCGCAAGTGAGTTCCAGATGAATACCGCCCTCCGCAATGCCATCGATGAAGCCTTTTTCCAGGCAAGGACAGCACTCCGTGAAAAGGCGCCAACCGAGGCATTCCCCTGGCTCGAGCGCGCCCACATCTTGAGCCAGCACATGCCCGTCCTGCATGCGCGGAGCCATTGGTTGATGCTAAGGGCTGGCTGGCAGTTGCGCGACTACCGGGAAATGTTCGGCCAAGCACCACGGATCATCGCTGCCGTGTTGTTCTCGAAGATCTGGGTACCGCTCGGCAATACCGGACGCGCGAGGATCAGTGCATTCGCGCCGATGCCCGTCTCACCCGGATTGCAGCGACTGTTTCAGGGAGCGAAACAATGAAATCGCCACTTGGAATGGCGCACCGTATCACTCCCGGGCTCTGGTGGACGCTATCGCTAGCCGTTGCCCTGGCCGACCAGGCGATCAAATATGTAATTGAGGGTTCGCTCTCGGTCGGCGCCGTGGTTCCTCTGACCCCAGTCTTCAATCTGGTCCATTTCTGGAATACCGGCGCAGCGTTCAGCTTCCTAGCTGACGCGGGCGGTTGGCAGCGCTACTTCTTCATTCTCCTCGCACTGGTTGTTTCGATTGGGCTCGCGTTGCTCTTGCGTAAGCCCAGGGCCAAGCTCGAAGCGCTGGGCTATAGCCTCATACTGGGAGGGGCAGTGGGGAATCTGATCGATCGCAGCTTCCGAGGCCATGTGATCGACTATCTGGATTTTTTCTGGCAATCCTGGCATTGGCCTGCATTCAACTTGGCGGACATCGGCATCGTGGGCGGTGCCGCCATGTTGCTCCTGAGCAGTGTGCTGAGTCCAAGCGCGGAACTGGACCGGGGCAGATAATGCGAAGCTCGGATGCCGCAGAAGTGGCTCGCTGGTCAGGCCATGCCTGGGTCGGCCCCGGTATCGGCGTCTTTCTCGGCCATGCCGCCCACCAGGATTGGCACCATCATCAAGCACATCAAATTGCAGTGGGGCTCGACGCCGCGATAACGGTTGAAACGCCGTTGGGTGGGCAATCTGGGGCTGCCATCTTGATTCCGGCAGGCTTGAAGCACCGGCTCAGTGCTGGGCAGGTCCTGTCGATCTACCTGGATGTGCTGTCCGATGAGGCGCGTGCCTTGCGGGTGAGCGGAGCCGTGAGGCTGATGGAGATCGTAGCGGCCGATATTGCTGCGATGGTCGAGGCACTGAGGGCGTCGGGGCATTCGCCTGTCCAGTTGCAGGCGCAGGTACGTCGGCTGTTGCGGCTTGCCGATCCACCAATCCCTGATCCGCGCTTGACCAAGGTCACCGCAGCGCTGCGCGAAGGCCAAATGGGGCGTGAGGCAATGGCCGCGTTGGTGCATTTGTCACCCACGCGTTTTTCCCATTGGTTCGTGGAGCAAACCGGCCTGCCGTTGCGCAGCTATGTCAAATGGCTGCGCCTCACCCAAGCCCTGCAACACCTGGCCAAAGGGGGACGGCTGACCGAAGCCGCGCATGCGGCAGGTTTTTCCGACTCGGCGCATTTCTCCCGGACATTCAGGGCGCTGCTGGGCATCGATCCGTCCTCCGCCCTGGCTGCGGTCGATCTCCAGAAGTCATAGCTCTTTCGTTCAAGTCGAACGTCGTCCTCTGCACCTACCGTGAAGGCTCTCTACATAGGAGCTGAGCGATGTCCACTTCTCTTCGATTCGCCCTACGCTGGTTGAGCTATCCGCTCGTGTTTGGTGGCAGCGCCGCCTTCATGGTCTGGGCCTTGTACGCCGGGGTGCCGTACTGGCCCAGCACACCCTTGGTAGCCGCAGTCGGTCTATTGGCCGTCGCGGGGCTGGAGCGTATCCAGCCTTTCCGGGAGGGCTGGCTGGAGGATCACCAGGACACCCTGACCGACCTGGTGCATATGCTGGTGAATCTTTCCGTCATCCAGTTCACCGCCGAAATCCTGGCCAGGCTGGGCGATGCAGTGCCGGCTACAGTTCGTCTCTTCCCAGTCGAGAGTCCACTTTGGGTTCAGCTGCTGCTGGTCGCCGTCGTGCTCGATCTGAGCCTGTATGCCATGCACCGCATCAGCCACCACGTACCCTGGCTGTGGCGTTTTCACATGATTCACCACAGCGCCGAGCGCTTGTACTGGATGAATGGGGAGCGCCGGCATCCCCTACATGCGATGCTCATGGCTGGCCCGGGATTGGTGCTGCTGTTTGCATCCGGCGCGCCTTCGGCAGTGGTTGCCACCTGGTTCGGCATTCTGACCGTTCACTTGGGCTTTCAGCACTCGAACCTGGATTACCGGCTGGGTTGGCTGCGCCATGTCATCGGGGTGGCTGAAATTCATCGTTGGCACCACAAGCGCGACTTCGAAGATGCCCAGGTGAACTTCGGCGAATTTCTGATGGTGTGGGATCGGCTATTCGGGACGTTCTACGACAGTACAGGAAAGCAGGGCGACGCCAATGTCGGCTTGCGTGAGAGGGACTATCCCAAGGGTTACCTTGGTCAGTTGACCGAACCCTTTGGGCGAGACCGAGCCCGCACATAGCGTAGTGGGCCTCAAAGCTGTAGGCCCCATGTGTTTGCCTGGAATGATCTGGCTCGTGGGCGGAAGAGACTAGATGTTCCCGCATGCCAAGCAGACATGCGCTCTAACGAGGCAATCGATTCACTACCTATAAGCCCCGTCATTTGCAATTAATGCTGGTTGGTAGCCATGGAATGCAGGTCAGCGCGGATAAATGCAGGTTCATTCGCAGCTAATACTGGTTTGCCGGGCCGGTCAGTCGCAGTTAATTCCGGTCGAAAATCGTATTGATTGCAGGTCGGGACGTTTTCGTTTGCAAGCCGTTACACGTAGTGATCGAGCAGTTCTGGATCGCTCTTTTCCTTGGTGTTTGCCTTGACCCGATCCGAAGCACGCAAGCGCTGCACTAACTCAGTCTGCTTGCCTGCGTCGACGGCTGTGCGTGGCACCTGCAGGTTACTCAACGCTTCCCAGGGCACGCCGGGGCGCTCGTTAAGCAGGCGCATCACGTCATCGCCTAGCACTGGCTGGCAGCTGTCGCCAACACGCAGGAAATAGCGACCGTCGGAGGTGGAAGCCACACCAAAGGCCTTGGCTACCGTCAGTTCGACGTACTGGCCGCCGTTTTCGGCAGTTACCAGGCGCGGGGCGACAATGACGTTGACGGTGAGCTCTTGAACCCGGCGGCGCAGGGTATCCAGCAGTCCCGGCTCTACCCGTTGCTCAGCAGGCGGTTGCTCGGCACCGTCCTCGATGCCGATCAGCAACTTTCCGCCTGCGCTGTTGGCAAAGCAGACGCAATCGGAGGCCAGCTCCTGCCAATTGGCGGACTTGCCTGTCACCTTACGCAGGGATTTGCGGTCGAGGTGCTGATTTTCCAACGTCATACGGCTAACTCACCGTTTATTAGGCGAGGGAGAAGGAGGTCGCGGGCATTCGATAGCCGTTCAATACTTTTTTCGAGGGCAGCGATCTGATTATTGATTGGAGTAACCCACTCTCGGAAAGCTCGCTGGATTGATGTCGGGGGAACCAGTATTTTCGCCCCCCCTAAGATCACTGCGTTTGCATTTGGTTGTGCTGCACCACCTGCGTTCGCGCGTACATGATTTTTATACTCGTCTGATTGCATGTATGTGCCGGGAATCAGGGGGTCGATTGAATTTGAAAATTTAAACCTGACCAAATATGAGGCAAAAACAGTATCTACTTCGCAGTAGTGAATTTGTTTCGCATAACCTACTGTCGCGCCGGTTCTAGCTACAACGATGTCTTCGGGGTTTAGTCGATACTTAGATATTTCTTTCTCAGACGCGAGGCAGAAAGGGACATTTATCCAGCTAATGGAGCTTGGGACTATATCCGTGATCCTGAGAAATTTGGGGCCGACAGGCTCAGTAGTTGAGCTGGCCGTGAAACCATAGGAAACAGTATCAGCTAGTTCGGTAAGAGATCGCTTCCCCCAACCATCGGGAACGCCATCAGTAATTTTTGTTAGCTGGTGACCTGGAAAGCGTAGGTGAACGAACCATTCGCGGTAAAGCAAGGAGGCGGTTCTGGTCAGTATCTCGATTCGCCGGCGGTTGTTTGCGATCAAATCATCATAGTTAGAGAGAGCTTGGGATATCTGTACCTGTATATCAACGCTTGGAATTTTTACCTCTAGGGCGTGCAGAACATTTCTATCCACACCAGGAATAGCAGCTTTGTCGCTCTGATAGTTTTTCAATAAATTTCTTAGGAAATAGGCTGTAAACCTTGGGTCGTTACCTTTGAAATCCACAACATAGAGAGCTGTGTTTAGTGGCCAGTAGTCCTCCTCAAGAAAAAAAACTTCTCCAAGTGTGCCATATCGGCCAGTCACTACACCTGGTGCAAATGCCTTTGCTTCAGAGTGGTAGCCCGTAATTCCAGCAGAGGAAACGACGGGGATGCACCCTTCTTGGCGCATTTGGGACGGTAAGTCGTGCCCCCTCTTTAGGGTCAAGAAATCGCCAAGCAAACAGCTTTTCCTGTTCATATTCCCATTCCCTCGAAATTACAGGTAATTTTCGCCGCAAGCGCCATTGCCTCCTCATTAAGGCCTTGTAGCTCAATATGAAGCTCGCGAAGTACCTGCTCGAAATCGAAGTCATCGTCCTGTTCTTCCGGCGGCTGGCCCACATAACGACCAGGGGTTAACGACCAGTCGTTGGCTGCTATTTCCACTAGGCTGACGACCTTGACCAGCCCAGGAATATCGCGCAACTCAGCAGATGGGAATTTCTCCTGTAACCAATGGGCAGCTTTCCAGTGATGGCGTATCAGCTTTAGTGCTTCGACCGCGGACTTGCGTAAGTCATCAGCAGATTTACGGCTGCGGTTTAGTTCACGAACGGCGGGGTTTGGCGTGCCAGTCTCACCTGAGATCTTTTCAAGGTCTTCGATCAGACGACTGGCGAGCTTGTAGAGCTGGTCAACATCCTTGATTAAATCGCGACTATGTTCAGCCAGACTTTTGAACTTGTTTCCAGTGGCAAGTAGCAAGGCATTGGTAGGGGTTACGCCCTGCCAGAAGCTGTTGCAGGCAGTGACATCGTTATCGAAAGCACCTGCTTCGGCGCAGTAGTCGGTGGTGGCTGCTACCAGCTCGACCAAGGACTGGTTCATATCTGCATTCCCGGTAGCGTAGATGGCGGGCTTGATTTGATCTGTCAGAAGGTCGATTGCGTTGCGCAGAGCGATCAGAGGTTCGCCACAGGCGCGTGCAGCCGCAACCGTTTCGCCAAGGTGTTCTGCAACCAGGTTGAGGAAACGTTGTTGCTCGCCCCGATACAGCCAGACGATGGCAGTAAGGTTGGCCAGTTGCTCTGGGGCGAAGTCATAGATCTTTCGGGTGACCTTGCGGCAGGTGTTGCGTGCATCGAGCATCAGCACATGGTCTTTGTGCTCGGCAGGCTTGGCTTTGTCGAAGAACCACAACTCGCAAGGTACGGTACGGGTATAAAAGAAATTAGAGCGAATGGCGACCATGGCGTCGACATGACCAGTTTCCACCAGTTTCTGCCGTACACGGGCTTCGTCGCGGCCGGCGCTGGAGGCCTGGGATGACATCACGAAGCCGGCGCGACCCTTGTCGTTCAGGTAGCTGTAGAAGTAGGAAATCCACAGGTAGTTACCGTTGCTGACCTTGTTGCCCTTGTTTACACCGGGTAAGCCGAAGGGCAGGCGCGGGTCATTCTTGACTGCCTCAGCGTCCACCTCATCGACGTTGAACGGCGGGTTGGCCATTACGAAGTCGGCCTTGTGCAACAGTTCGTGCGGGTCTTCGTAGTAGCTGATGGCTTTCTGAATATCACCACTGAGGCCATGCACGGCCAGGTTCATCTTGGCCAGGCGGATGGTGGTGGCGTTTTTCTCCGCGCCGTAGAAGGTCAACAGCTCGCTGGGGTTTTGCTGCAAGCGCTCTACGAAATGCGCGCTCTGTACAAACATGCCGCCAGAGCCGCAGGCGGGGTCGAGCACCTTGCCGTGGTCGGGCTCGATGATGTTGGTGATCATCCGAACCAGGGATACAGGGGTGAAAAACTCACCACCATCGTGTGCGCCTACGTCAGCAAAGGCCGTGAGGAAGTATTCGTAGATGCGGCCGAAGATATCGCCGGTAGCCTTTTTCAGTTCCTCTGGGTTGAGGGTGCGCAGCAGCTGACCAAGCACGCCATTTTCCAGCTGCTGATATTCCGCCTTGGGCAGTACGCCAGCCAGGGAGCTGTAGTCGGCCTCAATGCTTTCCATCGCGCTGATAAGGGCTTGGGCGCGGTCTGCGCTATCCGGCAAGCCAACCAGGGTGTCGAACTGAGCGTGGGGTTGCAGATAAATTGCGCCGCGCTGAGAAAAGTCTTCTTTGGTGATTTCTCGCGTCTTGCCGCCCCGGCTGGGCAGGCTGGCAATGATGTCATCCTTCACGGCCAGGTAGCGGCTGTAAGCATGGCGTAGAAAGATCAGGCCCATAACGGGCATGAAGTATTCATTGGCCGCGTAGTTGGAGTTGGCGCGCAGGGTGTCGGCGGCAGACCAGAGGCGCTTTTCGATTGCCTCGATGTTTTCCAATTGGGCCATGGTGCGGTAGTCCGTTGCTGAATCAGTGATTGTCCGTTGCCTTGGTAGTGCCAGGCAGAATGCGGGCAGTTTAAAGAAGTTATTGGTCTTGGTGTTTTCTACAGGCCTGCTGCATTGATTGCAGAGACAGCTCGAAAATTTTAGCGGCTAAAATTTGGCACCTCGGGCTGCTGTTCGGGTTGCTCCCGTTGCGCGCGTCGACGTTTTAGCTCTGCGCGCACCCAGGCGCTTGCGGCCTGCATATCTTGGAGCAGCTCATCAATTTCCTCGGCGCTCAGCCTTCGAGGGCCGTTGTCACTGAAGTTTTTTGGCAAGGTCTTCTGTCCTCGGGTGGTAGTAGCGCATCAGCATCCGCGTGTCCTGGTGCCCGGTGATTTTGGTCAGTTCGTGCAGGGGGAAGATTTCGGCCAGGCGCGAGGTGGCTTCATGGCGCAGGTCATGAAGGCGTAAGTCCATCAGAAACGGGTCATCGCTGATGTGTTTGTCGATCTTGCCCTGGGAGAGCTTCTTCTGTTTGAGGTGAAGGCTTAGCCCTTCCGTGTAAGCGCTGCGAGCATCGGTGATGGCATCCGCAAATGCCTTGGTGATTGAGTCTGGCCGGCTCTTAAAGCAGCGACCATCGTCACGCTCGGGGAGATTTTTTAGTATCTCCACAGCTTTGCTGGAAAGGGGTACGCCACGGGCAGAGCCGTTCTTGGTCATGGGTAGCAGAGCGACCCGCTTGTCCCGGTTGACGTTGACGCGAAGCAGGCCGGTTATTTCACTGCGGCGCATTGCTGTCTCCACGGCAAAGGCGACGATCCTCGGCAGTTCAGCCGAGCGCGCGTGGCGGCAGATCATTTCCAGCTCATCCAGGTGCTCGCATACCAGCTTCCCATCTTTGCGTGTCCATACATCGGCACTAAGGATTCGCCGCTCGCGTGCATCATCAACGCTCGGTTGGCGGATCAGCTCGACGGGGTTACTCAGTGACTCCATGCGCCACTCTTTGCGGGCGATGGTGAATACGTGAGAGATCAGTGCCAGCTCACGGCGCACGGAGGAGGGGGCCAGGCCCTCTTCGAGGCGCATGTCGCGGTAAGTGGCCATGTCGGAGCCACGAATGCTCGCAAGCGAGCGAAGGGCTAGAGGGTGGCGTTGCATAGCTTGGATGCGCGATAGCTCGGAGGCGCTGCTGCGCTTCTTGCTCGTCACCTCCTTGGCGTACAACTCCAGCGCGCTGGAGAAGGAGGTGGCCTCGGCTTCGTTGCGGCTGACGAACACGCCGGCATCCATTTCGCGTTCGATCATGGTCGCCCAGGTTTTTGCCTCTGCCTGGGTATTGAATGTGCGTGTCTGTTGGGGCCACCCTTTACGTCTGATTTGGGCGTGCCACTGGTATGGGCCTTTCTTCCTGAACGTCGCCATCTTCAACCGCACTGTGCCAAAATTGTGCCATCAATCATACAGGAGCACCCATGGAAGCCGCAAAGACCGCTCTAATCCGCGAAACCTTCCCTGTCGGGCCTTTGCAGTGCAACTG
>DELY01000056.1:418-1676 GCA_002354655.1 Pseudomonas sp. UBA2684 | reverse complement strand
CGGGCCTTTGCAGTGCAACTGCACGATTATCGGCGACCCGCTGACCAAGAAGGCCATCGTGGTCGATCCGGGCGGCAATCCCGAGTTGATCATGGCGCGTCTCGAGGCACACGGCCTCAACGTGGTGAGCATCATCCATACCCACGCGCACCTCGATCACTTCCTCGCCTCGGGGCTGATGAAGGAGTTAACCGGCGCGACCCTGCACTTGCACAAGGAGGACCAGTTCCTCTGGGATAACCTGGAAATGCAGTGCCGCATGTTTGGCGTGCCCTACACGCCGGTGCCGGCGCCGGATCAGTGGCTGGCAGATGACCAGGCGTTGGCCTGTGGCTGTGGCGTGGCGCTGCATACGCCGGGGCATACACCGGGGTCGATGAGTTTCTGGTTCCCCGAGGCCAAGTTGCTGATTGCCGGCGACACTTTGTTTCGCCGTGGTATCGGTCGCACGGATTTGTGGGGCGGCGATTACGCCACCATCGAGCGTTCGATCAAGCAGCGCTTGTACTGCCTGGATGAAGACGCCACGGTGGTCACCGGGCATGGTGCGGATACGCGTTTGGGCGATGAGATGCGTGAGAATCCATTCATTCGCGCCTGCTAGTGTGTGGTCTCGCCATCGAGGCTTGCTTGTGGAAGGCCGTGCTTGGCCAGTGCAGCAACTGCGTCGGCTGTGGCGGTTTAACAGATATCAATGGCCGATATTGCTAGGCTGTCTGGGAACTTAAGCCCGCTACCGGGCTCGAAAACCCAGGTGGAAAACCTGTCCCAACACGAAAAAAAGCAAAGGAATTACGCATGATGAAGTGGCGAAATCTGGCACTCGCAACGGCCGGCCTGGCTGTGCTGGCAGGCTGTACCAGCAATCCTTACACCGGTGAGCGTGAAGCCGGCAAGGCGGGCATTTACGGCGGGATCGGTGCGGTGACGGGTGCGGTGATCGGCGCCGCCACCTCGAGCAAGAAAGACCGCGGTAAAGGCGCCTTGATCGGTGCGGCAGTGGGCGGTGCCGCCGGTGGTGGCTACGGCTACTACGTCGATACCCAGGAAGCCAAGCTGCGCCAGACCCTGCAAGGTACTGGGGTGCAGGTGCAGCGCAATGGCGATGATCTGAAGCTGATCATGCCGGGCAACATCACTTTCGCCAGCAACTCGGCGGATATTTCCAGCAGCTTCTATCCGACCCTGAATTCCCTGGTCACGGTGTTCAAGGAGTTCGACAAGAACGGTGTCGACATCGTCGGCCATACCGACAGCA
>DELY01000056.1:0-302 GCA_002354655.1 Pseudomonas sp. UBA2684 | reverse complement strand
GTCGGCCATACCGACAGCACCGGTTCGCTGGAGCTGAACCAGAACCTGTCGAATCGTCGGGCGCAAAGCGTGGCGTCCTACCTCAGCGCCAATGGCGTTGTAGCGTCGCGCCTCTCGTCCTACGGTGCCGGGCCGAACCAGCCGATCGCCAGCAACGCCAACGAGACGGGGCGGGCGCAGAACCGCCGGGTCGAGATCAACCTGCGTCCCTTGCAGTAAATCTGCACGGTAACCCACGAAAAAGGCCTCCTGCATCAGGAGGCCTTTTTTGTGGCTCTTTCCCCGTTACGTGTTGCAGGAGA
>DELY01000025.1:252-32333 GCA_002354655.1 Pseudomonas sp. UBA2684 | reverse complement strand
AACCTTATTCAGGACGGGACACCGTAATAAAAAAGACCACCCGAAGGTGGCCTTTTCTCAGGTCAAAAAGCCTTAGGCTTTTTTCACTTCCCAACCGGTCAGCTCGGCCAGGGCCTTGCCGATGTCAGCCAGGGAACGCACGGTTTTCACACCGGCGTCTTGCAGGGCTGCGAACTTCTCGTCTGCAGTACCCTTGCCGCCGGAGATGATTGCGCCGGCGTGGCCCATACGCTTGCCCGCCGGAGCGGTTACACCAGCGATGTAGGACACTACTGGCTTGGTCACGTTGGCCTTGATGTAAGCAGCAGCTTCTTCTTCAGCCGAACCGCCGATCTCACCGATCATCACGATCGCTTCGGTCTTCGGGTCTTCCTGGAACAGCTTCAGGATGTCGATGAAGTTGGAGCCTGGGATCGGGTCACCACCGATGCCGACGCAGGTGGACTGACCGAAACCGGCGTCAGTGGTCTGCTTAACGGCTTCGTAAGTCAGGGTGCCGGAACGCGACACGATGCCTACTTTGCCTGGCAGGTGGATGTGGCCCGGCATGATGCCGATTTTGCACTCGCCCGGAGTGATCACGCCTGGGCAGTTCGGGCCGATCAGGACCACGCCCAGCTCGTCGCACTTGACCTTGGCTTCGAGCATGTCGATGGTCGCGATGCCTTCGGTGATGCAGACGATCAGCTTGATGCCGCCCATGGCCGCTTCAAGGATCGAGTCCTTGCAGAACGGAGCAGGAACGTAGATCACGCTGGCGGTAGCGCCAGTCTGCTCAACTGCTTCACGCACGGTGTTGAACACCGGCAGATTCAGGTGAGTGGTGCCGCCTTTGCCCGGCGTCACGCCGCCAACCATCTTGGTGCCGTAGGCGATGGCTTGTTCGGAGTGGAAAGTACCCTGCGAGCCGGTGAAGCCCTGGCAGATAACTTTGGTGTCTTTATTGATCAGGACGCTCATTACTTGCCCTCCGCAGCTTTGACGACTTGCTGAGCAGCGTCGGTCAGGCTGGTTGCCGCGATGATGTTCAGGCCGCTTTCGGCCAGGACCTTGGCGCCCAGTTCAGCGTTGTTGCCTTCCAGACGAACGACAACCGGGATCTTCACGCCGACTTCTTTAACGGCACCGATGATGCCTTCGGCAATCATGTCGCAACGCACGATGCCGCCGAAGATGTTCACCAGTACGGCCGCAACATTGCTGTCGGACAGGATGATCTTGAAGGCTTCGGTCACGCGCTCTTTGGTTGCACCACCACCTACGTCAAGGAAGTTGGCTGGCTTGCCGCCGTGCAGGTTGACGATGTCCATGGTACCCATGGCCAGGCCAGCACCATTGACCATGCAACCGATGTTGCCTTCCAGCGCGACGTAGTTCAGTTCGAACTTGGCAGCATGGGCTTCACGCGGATCGTCCTGGGACGGATCGTGCATGGCGCGCAGCTTCGGCTGACGGTACATGGCGTTGCTGTCGATGTTGATCTTGGCGTCCAGGCAATGCAGGTTGCCGTCAGCCTTGATCACCAGCGGGTTCACTTCCAGCAGAGCCAGGTCGTAGTCCTGGAACAGCTTGGCCAGGCCAACGAAGATCTGGGTGAACTGCTTGATCTGATCACCTTCCAGGCCCAGCTGGAATGCCAGCTCGCGGCCCTGGAACGGCTGAGCGCCGACCAGTGGGTCGATGGTCGCCTTGAGGATCTTCTCAGGGGTGTCGTGCGCAACTTTCTCGATATCCACGCCACCTTCGGTGGAAGCCATGAACACGATGCGACGGCTGGAACGGTCAACGACCGCGCCCAGGTACAGTTCCTTGGCGATATCGGTGCAGGACTCGACCAGGATCTTGGTCACTGGCTGACCGTTGGCGTCAGTCTGGTAAGTCACCAGACGCTTGCCCAGCCAGTTGGCGGCGAACGCCTTGGCGTCGTCCTTGTTCTTCACCAGTTTCACGCCGCCCGCTTTACCGCGGCCGCCGGCATGGACCTGAGCCTTGACGACCCACTCGGTGCCACCAATTTTTTCGCAGGCTGCTGCGGCTTCTTCCGGGGTGTCTACCGCGAAGCCCTTGGATACGGGCAGGCCGTATTCAGCGAACAGCTGCTTACCCTGATACTCGTGGAGATTCATGCTTGTCTACCGTCTTCGTTTAGGTATTGCGCATACGGTGCTGCACTTATGGTGCCGCACCACCTGTGACTGCTTTACGAGCAATCCGGTGGGCGTTCCGCGTTGAAGCCAAAGCTCTACGCGGGCGGCCCGCCGTGGTTCTTCTTGTAACGTCGCTAATGCCGATGAACTGCACTGATCGGCCGGCGTAGCGGTTTACAAACGACTACTTAGCGCTTCTTGCGGTTGGCGATGTGGATGGCATGGCCATTCACTGCCAGAGCTGCTTCATGCAGCGCTTCGGACAGCGTCGGGTGGGAGAACACCATCATTCCCAGATCCTCGGCGCTGGTGCCGAATTCCATACCGATTGCGCCCTGCTGCACCAACTCGGCAGCGCTTGGGCCGATCACGTGGACGCCCAGCACGCGGTCAGTCTTGGCATCGGCGATGACCTTGACCATACCGCCGGTATCGTTGGCGGCCATGGCACGGCCACTGGCGGCGAACGGGAAGGTGCCGACGTTAACGGCAACGCCCTCGCCCTTCAGCTGCTGCTCGGTCTTGCCGACCCAGGCGATTTCCGGGTGGGTGTAGATAACCGACGGGATCAGGTCGTAGTTCATCTGGGCTTTGTGGCCTTTGATGCGCTCGGCAACCATGATGCCCTCTTCCGAGGCCTTGTGGGCCAGCATGGCACCACGGACCACGTCACCAATGGCGTAAACGCCTGGGACGCTGGTCTTGCACTGGTCGTCGACGAAGATGAAGCCACGCTCATCCAGGGTCACGCCACTGTCGGCAGCCAGCAGATCGGTGGTCACCGGACGACGGCCAACCGCGACGATCAGCTTGTCGAACACGATCTTCTGCTCGCCTTCGGCGTCGGTGAAGTTGACCGTGACTTGCTTCTTCTTCACTTCCGAACCGGTCACGCGAGCGCCCAGACGAATGTTCAGACCTTGCTTGGTCAGGGTCTTCAGGGCTTCCTTGGCAATCTGCTCGTCAGCGGCCGGAAGGAACTTGTCCAGGGCTTCCAGTACGGTGACTTCAGCACCCAGACGCGACCATACCGACCCCAGTTCCAGACCGATCACGCCAGCGCCGATCACGCCGAGCTTCTTCGGTACGCTCTGGAATTCCAGGGCACCGGTGGAGTCGACGATCACGTCCTGGTCGACCGGAGCCGGCGGGATGTCGATTGGCTTGGAGCCGGAGGCCAGAATCACGTTTTCGGCTTCGACGATCTGCGTCTTGCCATCGGAACCGGTGACTTCCACCTGCTTGTTGGCCAGCAGTTTGCCGTGGCCTTCGAGCAGAGTCACACCGTTGGCCTTGAACAGGCCGGCCACGCCGCCGGTGAGGTTCTTCACGATGTTGGCCTTGCGGCCGATCATCGCCGGAACGTCAATGGTCACGCCTTTGGCTTCGATACCGTGGATGGCAAAACCATCCTTGGCTTCATGGTATTTCCAGGAGCTGTCGAGCAGCGCCTTGGACGGAATGCAGCCGACGTTCAGGCAAGTACCGCCAAGGGCAGTTTTGCCCTCTTTATCTTGGTACTTCTCGATGCACGCGGTCTTCAAGCCGAGCTGCGCTGCTTTGATGGCGGCTACATAGCCGCCAGGGCCGGCACCGATGACTACCACGTCGAATTTCTGGGTCATAACGTATTCCTTCTCGAATAAACCGGACGGCCCTGGTGACAGGGCCGCCGTGGGAGAAACTGGCTTAGAACCTATTCACAATCTGCTGCGCGTCGGCCCTGCTGCGTTAAAAACAGGCTCGGAATGCTCATTTACAGCCGTAAACTCCGCCTCCTCGCCTGTTTTCGCCTTGCATGGCTCTAGCTCGCTAGATTGTGAACACGTCCTTAGATGTCCAGCAGCAGACGCGCCGGGTCTTCCAGCAAGTTCTTGATGGTCACCAGGAAGGTCACGGCTTCCTTACCATCAATCAGGCGGTGGTCGTAGGACAACGCCAGGTACATCATCGGGCGGATAACCACCTGACCGTTTACTGCCATCGGACGCTGGATGATGTTGTGCATCCCCAGGATCGCGGCTTGCGGCGGGTTGACGATCGGGGTCGACATCATCGAACCGAAGGTGCCGCCATTGGTGATGGTGAAGGTGCCGCCAGTCATGTCGTCGATCGACAGTTTGCCGTCTTTGGCTTTTTTGCCGAAGGTGGCGATGCCACTTTCGATTTCCGCCAGGCTCATCAGTTCAGCATTACGCAGTACCGGCACCACCAAGCCACGGTCGCTGGACACGGCAACGCCGATGTCAGCGTAGCCGTGGTAGACGATGTCGGTGCCGTCGATCGAGGCGTTGACCGCAGGGAAACGCTTCAGCGCTTCGGTAGCCGCCTTGACGAAGAACGACATGAAGCCCAGGCGCACGCCGTTGTGAGACTTCTCGAACAGGTCTTTGTATTTCGAACGCAGGGCCATGACTTCGGTCATGTCGACTTCGTTGAAGGTGGTCAGCATCGCCATATTCGACTGGGCTTCAACCAGACGCTCGGCCACCTTGGCACGCAGACGGGTCATCGGCACGCGCTTCTCGACGCGGTCGCCAGCGGCGAACACTGGCGCAGCAGCGGCAGGTGCGGCTGGTTTGGCGGCCGGTGCAGCCGGGGCGTTCTTCTTGGCGTCGACGGCGGCAACCACGTCTTCTTTAGTAACGCGACCACCTTTACCGGTGCCGGCGATGCTGTTCGGGTCGATGCCGTTCTCTTCGGCCAGCTTGCGCGCGGCCGGCGAGAGGATCTGCTCGTCGCCAGCGGCGGCGGCCGGTGCAGCGGCGGCGGCAGGAGCGGCGGCCTGGGCAGCAGCAGCCGGAGCCGGTGCGGCAGCACCACCTTCGCCCAAGGTACCCAGCAGTTCGTTGCTGAGTACGGTGTCGCCTTCATTCTTGATGATTTGCGCGAGGACGCCGTCGGCCTCGGCCAGCACTTCGATCACTACTTTGTCGGTTTCGATGTCGACGATCAGTTCGTCGCGCTTGACCGCATCGCCCGGCTTCTTGTGCCAAGTGGCCACGGTGCCATCGGCAACCGATTCCGGGAAAGTAGGGGCTTTGATCTCGATAGCCATTGTCTGTGGTTCCTTAAAATTCGGTTTCTTCTAGCAGGCGGCCCTGTTGGCCACCTGCCTGGCGAAGGCGTTAAACGGTAAAGGCGTCTTGCAGCAGTTTTTCCTGCTGCTCGGCGTGCATCGATGCATACCCGCAAGCCGGGGCTGCGGAGGCATCACGACCGGCGTACTCGAGGAACAAGGTCTTCTTGTGCGCAGTGGCGACGCGACGCATGTGGTGCTGGCTGCAATACCAAGCCCCTTGGTTCATCGGCTCTTCCTGACACCAGACGATGTGCTTGAGGTTCTTGTACGGCGCCAGAACCTCGGCCAGATCGTCTTCCGGGAACGGATAGAGCTGCTCGATACGCACGATGGCGATGTCTTCGCGGCCCTCGCTGCGACGCTTCTCCAGCAAGTCGTAGTAGACCTTGCCGCTGCACAGGATCACCCGCTCGACTTTCTTCGGATCGAGCGTATCGATCTCCGGAATCACCGTCTGGAACGAACCTTCGGCCAGATCTTCCAGGGTCGAGATGGCCAATTTGTGGCGCAGCAGCGACTTCGGCGTCAATACGACCAACGGCTTGCGCAGCGGGCGAATCACCTGACGGCGCAGCAAGTGGTAGATCTGCGCCGGGGTGGTCGGCACCGCCACCTGCATATTGTGCTCGGCGCACAGTTGCAGGTAACGCTCCAGACGCGCCGAGCTGTGCTCAGGCCCCTGCCCTTCATAACCGTGCGGCAGCAGCATGGTCAGACCGCACAGACGGCCCCACTTGTGCTCGCCACTGGAAATGAACTGGTCGAACACCACCTGGGCACCGTTGGCGAAATCGCCGAACTGCGCCTCCCAAATCACCAGCGCTTGTGGCTGGGTGGTGGCATAACCGTATTCGAATGCCAGCACGGCTTCCTCGGAGAGGAAGGAGTCGTACAGGTCGAAACGCGGCTGACCCTGATAAAGGTTCTGCAACGGCAGGTAGGCACCGGCGTCCTTCTGGTTATGCAGCACCGCGTGGCGGTGCGAGAAGGTGCCGCGGCCGATGTCCTGGCCGGTCATACGGATCGGGTGGCCTTCGAACAACAGGGTCGCGTAAGCCATGGTTTCGGCATAGCCCCAGTTGATCGGAAGCGCACCTGCGCTCATCTTCTGGCGGTCTTCGAGAATCTTCGCCACCTGGCGCTGCACCACGAAGCCTTCCGGAATTTCCAGCAGCTTGTTGGACAGGTCCTGCAGGGTCTTCAGCTCGAAACGCGTGTCATGACGCGCGGTCCAGGCGTGACCCAAGTAGGGGCGCCAATCGACGAAGAGCTCCTTGTTCGGCTCCTTGACCAGGCTCTTGACCACGTGCTGACCGTTGTCCAGCGCAGTACGGTAGTCGTCGATCTTGGCCTGCACATCGTCAGCGGAATGGCTAACGGCAGTGGTCAGCGCTTCGGCATACAGCTCGCGGGTGGTGCGCTGCTTGCTGATTTGCTGGTACATGATCGGCTGGGTGCCGCTCGGCTCGTCAGCCTCGTTGTGACCACGGCGGCGGTAGCAAACCAGGTCGATGACCACATCGCGCTTGTACTGCATGCGGTAATCGACGGCCAGCTGAGTGACGAACAGCACCGCTTCCGGATCATCGCCGTTGACGTGCAGGATCGGCGCTTGAATCATCTTCGCCACATCCGTGCAGTACTCGGTGGAGCGCGAGTCCAGCGGGTTGCTGATGGTGAAGCCGACCTGGTTGTTGATCACGATATGGATGGTGCCGCCCGTCTTAAAGCCACGGGTCTGCGACATCTGGAAGGTTTCCATGACCACGCCCTGACCGGCGAACGCCGCATCACCGTGCAGGGAAACCGGCAGCACCTTCTCGCCACTGACATCGTTGCGGCGATCCTGACGAGCGCGCACCGAACCCTCGACCACCGGAGAAACGATCTCCAGGTGCGATGGGTTGAACGCCATGGCCAGGTGCACTTCGCCACCAGCGGTCATCACGTTGGACGAGAAGCCCTGGTGGTATTTGACGTCGCCGGAAGACAGACCTTCGGTCTTCTTGCCTTCGAACTCGTCGAACAGGTCGCGCGGGTTCTTGCCGAAGGTGTTGACCAAGACGTTGAGACGGCCACGGTGGGCCATGCCGATGACGATTTCCTTGGTGCCGTAGGAGCCGGAACGCTGGATCACTTCATCGAGCAAAGGAATCAGGCTCTCGCCGCCTTCCAGACCAAAACGCTTGGTGCCTGGGTATTTGGTGCCCAAGTACTTTTCCAGACCCTCGGCCGCAGTCAGACGTTCGAGCAGATGACTCTGCACTTCGGCGGAGAACTGCGGACGGCCACGCACGCTTTCCAGACGCTGCTGGAACCAGCTGCGCTGTTCGGAATCGACGATATGGGTAAATTCGGCACCGATGGTGCGGCAATATGTCTGCTGCAAAGCATCGCGAATTTCGCGCAGAGTAGCCTCTTCCTTGCCGATGAACAGGCCACCGGTACGGAAGGTAGTGTCCAGATCGCCGTCAGTCAGGCCGTAGTGGTTGATCGCCAGATCAGCCGGCACCGGGCGCTGCCAAAGACCGAGAGGATCAAGCTTGGCAGCCTGATGGCCGCGCATGCGGTAGGCCTGGATCAGACGCAGCACTTCAACCTGCTTCTTCTCGTGCTCGCTGCTCACGCTGCCAGCAGATACGGGCTGGGCGCGGCGCTGGTTTTTCGCCAGCAACACAAAGTGATCGCGAACCGTGGAGTGCGATACGTCGGTAGCCGCACTGCCGTCGGTCGGCAACTTCTGGAAGTAAGTGCGCCACTCTTCTGGCACAGCGTTGGGATCGTGCAGGTAAAGCTCATAGAGCTCTTCCACATATGCAGCGTTACCACCGGATAGGTGGGCACTGTTCCACATGCGCTGCATCACGCTTTCTTGCATGCTTGGTCACCCTCGGTAAGGGGACACCACCGGCGTAGAAACCGCGCGGACTTTCGAAGTCTTGAAGCAGCGACTTCGGTAAGCCACCACGGATCCCGCAGATAGTCCGGGCACCAGCCCGGATGCCCCTGCTGGTCGTCATTTTTTCAAATAAGAACCACGGCTTTGTGGGCTGCGGCTCTGGCTAAAACTACGGCGCCGGTGGCGCCGCAGGTGTTACAGGTCTAACAAACAACAGCGAATCAGGTACCGCTCTGCAGCAACATGTTGCGCACGTGGCCAATTGCCTTGGTCGGATTAAGACCTTTCGGGCACACGTTCACGCAGTTCATGATGCCGCGGCAGCGGAACACGCTGAACGGATCGTCCAACGAGGCCAAACGCTCGGCAGTCTTGGTATCGCGGCTGTCAGCCAGGAAACGGTAGGCTTGCAGCAATGCGGCCGGACCGAGGAACTTGTCCGGGTTCCACCAGAACGACGGGCAGCTGGTCGAACAGCACGCACACAGGATGCACTCGTACAGACCATCCAGCTTCTCGCGGTCTTCCGGCGACTGCAGACGCTCGATGGCCGGAGCCGGCGTATCGTTCTGCAGGAACGGCTGCACCTTCTCGTACTGCTTGTAGAAGATGCTCATGTCGACGACCAGGTCACGAATGACCGGCAGACCCGGCAACGGACGGATCACCAGATTGTTGTTCTTCACCACCGCAGACAGCGGCGTGATACAAGCCAGACCGTTTTTGCCATTGATGTTCATGCCGTCGGAACCGCACACGCCTTCACGGCAGGAGCGACGATAAGAGAAGCCTTCGTCCTGTTCCTTGATCAGCGCCAGCACGTCAAGAACCATGATGTCCTTGCCAGCGGTGTCGATCTGGAAATCCTGCATGAACGGCGCAGCATCCTGCTCCGGGTTGTAGCGATAAACACTGACTTGCAACATATCAGCCACCCTTAATAAGTCCGAACCATGGGTTCAAACGTCGGAACTGTCTTCGGCGAGAAATTGACGGCGCGTTTGGCTACACGCTTTTCACCCGGGAAGTACAGGGAATGGCACAGCCAGTTCTCGTCGTCACGCTCTTCGAAGTCTTCGCGGGCATGCGCACCACGGGACTCTTTACGAGTTTCCGCAGCCACCGCAGTTGCCTCGGCCACTTCGAGAAGGTTTTGCAGTTCCAACGCTTCGATACGCGCAGTGTTGAACGCCTGGCTCTTGTCCGCGATCTTGACGCTCGCGATCCGCTCACGCAGGTCGACCAGTTGTTGAATACCTTTCTGCATGTATTCGCCGGTGCGGAATACACCGAAGTAGTTCTGCATGCAGGTTTGCAGCTCTTTACGCAGCGGCGCGACATCTTCGCCGGTGCTACGCTCGTTAACCCCGGCCAGACGCTTGAGCGACAGCTCGAGGTCGGTCTCGGAAGCGCTACGGTAGTCGACGCCTTCTTTCAGCGCTTTTTCCAGATGGATACCGGCAGCACGGCCGAATACCACCAGGTCGAGCAACGAGTTACCGCCCAGGCGGTTGGCACCGTGTACCGATACGCACGCCACTTCACCTACGGCGAACAGGCCTTCTATGATCTTGTCGTTGCCGTTGGCATCCTGGGTGATGGCCTGACCGTGGATGTTGGTCGGCACACCGCCCATCATGTAGTGGCAGGTCGGCACGACCGGAATAGGTGCAACCACCGGATCGACGTGGGCGAAGGTCTTGGACAGCTCACAGATGCCTGGCAGGCGGCTGTGCAGCACTTCTTCACCCAGGTGATCGAGTTTCAGCATCACGTGGTCGCCATCGGGACCACAGCCGTTACCGGCAATGATTTCCTTGACCATCGAGCGTGCAACCACGTCGCGGCCGGCCAAGTCTTTGGCGTTCGGCGCATAACGCTCCATGAAACGCTCGCCGTGCTTGTTGATCAGGTAACCACCTTCACCACGGCACCCTTCGGTTACCAGGGTACCGGCACCGGCGATGCCGGTCGGGTGGAACTGCCACATTTCGATGTCTTGCACCGGCACGCCAGCACGCAGGGCCATGCCGACACCGTCACCGGTGTTGATCAGCGCATTGGTGGTGGAGGCGTAGATCCGGCCGGCACCGCCGGTGGCCAGCACGGTGGCCTTGGAACGGATATAAACGGTTTCGCCGGTTTCGATGCAGATCGCGATGACACCGACGATTACGCCGTCCTGGTTCTTCACCAGGTCAACCGCGTACCACTCGTTGAGGAACGAGGTGCCGCTTTTCAGGTTGGCTTGGTACAAGGTGTGCAACAGCGCGTGACCGGTACGGTCGGCTGCAGCGCAGGTACGGGCAGCCTGGCCACCCTTGCCGAAATCCTTGGACTGGCCGCCGAACGGACGCTGATAGATGCGACCCTGCTCGGTACGGGAGAACGGCAAGCCCATGTGCTCCAGCTCGAATACCGCTTCCGGACCGACGGAGCACATATATTCGATAGCGTCCTGGTCACCGATATAGTCGGAGCCCTTGACGGTGTCATACATGTGCCAGCGCCAATCGTCGTTCGGGTCGGCCGAAGCGATGGCGCAGGTGATGCCACCCTGAGCGGACACAGTGTGCGAACGAGTCGGGAATACCTTGGTCACCACAGCGGTCTTATGACCACCCTGGGCCAGCTGCAATGCCGCGCGCATACCCGCGCCGCCGCCACCGATGATGATGGCGTCATAAGAAAGTGTACGAATGCTAGTCATGAATCAGATACCCCAAAGAATCTGCACACCCCAGACGAAGAACGTGAACATGGCAATGCCACACGCCGCCTGGAACAGAAAACGCACGACAGTCGCCCACTTACCCAGCGCCATCGGCGTCAGGTAGTCGGTGGAAATTGTCCACATGCCTACCCAGGCGTGAGCGCTGAGCGCCACCAGGGTCAACAGACTGAAGATGCGCATTGCGCTATTGGAGAACAGACCATGCCACTCGGCGTAACCCATACCCGGGTTGACCACGATGTAGCCGAGCAAGAACAGTACATAAGCCGCGAGAACGACCGCAGAAACGCGCTGCGCCATCCAGTCATACAGGCCCGAACGCGAGAAGTTCGTGACATTGGTTACCATATCCACACCCCCAGCAGCACGATCACGATCGTCGATACGACGAGAACGATTTGCGAGCCCAGCTTGCCGCCTTCCAGCGTCTCACCGATGCCCATGTCCATGATCAAGTGGCGTACACCGGCCACCAGGTGATACAGCAGAGCGGACAGCAATCCCCAAATCACGAACTTGGCCAGCGGGCTGGTCAAGCATTCTTTCACCTGGGCGAAGCCTTCCTCGGATGCCAGCGACTTGTCGAGCCCGAACAGCAGCACGGCAATGCCGACAAAAAGGATGACACCGGATATACGGTGAAGAATGGACGTGTAAGCGGTGACTGGGAGTTTGATAGTCCTAAGGTCTAGGTTTACAGGTCGTTGGCTATTCACGGCTTTTTATCACACTGAGAGCCCCTAACTATCAGGGCAAAGTTGTCGGGAAGTGCACTGGTCAGGTACCCATCACCCAAGGAGTGACAACCACCAGAATGAGGGCCTAAAGCCCTTGGCGGTCGGGCGCAGAGTATAGACAGTTAGGTTACTAATGACAACGCAAAGGCCTCGACCTAAATGCGGATTGCGCACCTCCTATAAATGACGTAAATAGCGCACTTTTTTCGCAAAAAACCGCCCTCAAACCCTTCTGCCGCCTGGGTTTTCGCAAATTGACTTTAGGATTTATCTCACTATAGTGGTGCGGGCCCTGCGTGGGGGGCTGTCAGATGATTTCAAGCATAACTAGGAGGCCACACATGGCTGACAAAAAAGCGCAGTTGATCATCGAGGGCGCAGCCCCCGTCGAGCTGCCCGTTTTAACCGGCACCGTTGGTCCCGATGTAATAGACGTGCGGGGCTTAACCGCCACGGGCCGTTTCACTTTTGATCCTGGCTTTATGTCCACCGCCTCATGCGAGTCGAAGATCACCTACATCGACGGCGACCAAGGCATTCTGCTACACCGCGGCTACCCTATCGAGCAGCTGGCAGAACACTCCGACTACCTGGAAACCTGTTACCTGCTGCTCAACGGCGAACTGCCCAATGCAGAACAGAAGGCCAAGTTCGTCGGCACCATCAAGAACCACACCATGGTTCACGAACAACTGAAGACCTTCTTCAACGGCTTCCGCCGCGACGCTCACCCCATGGCGGTGATGTGTGGCGTAGTCGGTGCACTGTCGGCCTTCTACCACGACTCGCTGGACATCAATAATCCGCAGCACCGCGACATCTCGGCAATGCGCCTGGTTGCCAAGATGCCGACCCTGGCGGCGATGGTTTACAAGTACTCCATGGGCCAGCCGATGATGTACCCGCGTAACGACCTGAACTACGCGGAAAACTTCCTGCACATGATGTTCAACACCCCGTGCGAGATCAAACCGATCAGCCCAGTGTTGGCCAAGGCCATGGATAAGATCTTTATCCTGCACGCCGACCATGAGCAGAACGCGTCGACCTCCACCGTACGCCTGGCCGGTTCCAGCGGCGCCAACCCGTTCGCCTGTATCGCCGCCGGCATCGCCGCGCTGTGGGGCCCGGCACACGGCGGCGCCAACGAAGCCGTACTGAGCATGCTGGACGAGATCGGTGACGTATCGAACATCGATACTTTCATCGCCAAGGCCAAGGACAAGAACGATCCATTCAAGCTGATGGGCTTCGGTCACCGGGTTTACAAGAACCGCGACCCACGCGCCACGGTGATGAAGCAGACCTGCGACGAAGTCCTGAAAGAACTGGGGATCAAGAACGATCCGCAGCTGGAACTGGCCATGCGTCTGGAAGAAATCGCCCTGACCGACCCGTACTTCAAAGAACGCAACCTGTACCCGAACGTGGATTTCTACTCGGGCATCATCCTTAAGGCTATCGGCATTCCGACCAGCATGTTCACCGTGATCTTCGCCCTGGCGCGGACCGTCGGCTGGATCTCGCACTGGAAAGAAATGCTCTCCAGCCCGTACAAAATTGGCCGCCCGCGCCAGCTGTACACCGGCTACCCGCAGCGCGACCTGAAGAAGTAACGCAGTTCTCGCCGCATAAAAAAGGCTGCCCGCGGGCAGCCTTTTTTACACCTGCAAGAACCACTTCAGGGCGTTTCGACACGCTGGCGCAGCGCCTTCAGGGTGTTATACGGCGCATCCACGACGAAGCTGTTAGCCAGCCAGGAAGGTACGCGACCACCCGGTTCGGTGTGCACCTGATAAACCACCTCAACACCTCCCGGCGCCCTCGGCGTCAACGACCACCGCCCCTCGATCTTACTCACCCGCACAAAGCCTTTCTGCTCTGGCAGATAATCGGCAACGCCATGCAGAAGCCGAGTGACACTGCCGTCCGCGCCCAACTGCGTGGTCACCCGCAGCACCGAATCGCGCGGCGTGACCGGCCAGGGCGTGTCGAAGCGGGTGTACGTCCAACTGTTCGCACCTTCATGCTTGAGCAGCTTCTGCTCCCGACAGGCATGAATCCAAGTGCAGGAGCCGCTGACATCCTCCTGCAACGCCAACAGCGTCGACATATCCGTCTTCAGCGTGGTGACGCCACGGTAGGCCTGATACTCCGACCCCGGCACCTCGCTCAGGTAAACCTGGATGCCGGCCTCATCCTTGACCAAGTGCCACTGCTCAGCCTGCGCCATGCCCATCGCCAGCACGGCAACGCTGCCCAACAGCCACTGCGTGCCTACCATCATGCCGCCCCCGCGCCCTCACATCGGTCTGCCCATGCCGGTCGTTACGTCAACCGGCCAGTGCCGTGCTTTGCTCCAGCCAACCGATAAAGCGTATCGCCTCTTCACGACTGCTGCCGCACACCTCAGGCTCCGCTAAAAACGCCGAACACACGGCAGGCCGCTCCGGTGTACCGAACAACCCGCAGTAATTATCCGCAGACAACTGCACGCAACGCTCTCCCGCCGGCTTGCCATGCGGCATACCCGGAATCGGGGAACTGATCGACGGGGCAATACAACAAGCGCCACAGCCGGCACGGCAATTCATCACGGAACAACCTCAAACGAATCGGACTATCAGGCTAAACCGCGATTTTACTTGGCTGCCAGGCTATTTGACACGCGTCCATCGCCTGGCTCAGGCCAACGCCAGGCGCAAGCGAAATTGTGTGCCCTGCCCCGGCGTACTACGTACCTGCAAATCCGCGCCGAGAATCTCCACCGCCAGCTGATGAGTGATGTGCAACCCCAGCCCCGTACCGCCACGGCCGCGGCGTGTAGTGAAAAATGGATCGAAGATCTTCGCCAGCACATCAGCGCTCATGCCAACACCGTTGTCAGTCACCTCGATCAAGCAGCTGCGCACCAGCACATCGTGGTCGACTCGAACTTTAACCAGCCCTTGCATGCCAGGTTCAAAGGCGTGGATCAGGGCGTTATCGATCAGGTTTTGCAAGATTTGCCCCAGCGGCCCAGGATAACTGTCGAGCAGCAGGCTGTCGGGCATTTCCAGGCTAACCTGGTGCGGCGACTGTTTGAGCTTCGGCGCGAAGACCAACATCACCTCACGCACCAACTCGACCAGATCAAAACTGCGGCGCTCGGTGCTCGCGCGATCACTGGCCAGTTGCTTGAACGCGCGCGTCAACTGCGCCATACGCGTCAAGTTGCCGAGAATTATCGCCAGCCCCTCATCGTTGCGCTGCAAGAACCGTTCGAGCACCGAACGCTGCAAGCCGTCGCGGAAACTCTTCTGCACATCCTGACTGCCCTTGTGCAGGGTCGAAGCCGCCACACTGGCCGCGCCAATCGGGGTGTTCAGTTCATGCGCCACACCTGCCACCAAGGTGCCGAGCGAAGACAGTTTCTCGGCCTGCAACAGGGCACCGCGCGTGCGCTGCAATTGCTCGACGGTTTCCCGCAGCTCGCCATTACTGTGCGCCAAGGCCTGGCTGCTCGACTCAAGCTCACGCTGCGCCTGGTCACGCTCAATTTCCGCAATGGCCAAGCGTACTGCCACCGCCAAGCCCAAACCCAGCATCACACAGACAAAGATCAAAACCTGCCAGAACGCCTCGAAACGCAACATCTGCACGCGTTCGCTGGGTATGAGAGAAACCAGCAACCATTGCTCACTGGCTACTTGTGGCTCCCCATTTTGCTCGCGCGGATCGAAATAGTTATAGGCCCAGAAGCCGGTATCGTCGGTAAACACACCGCTTCTTTCAGCCCGCATCTTGCGCCAACTCTGCGGATGACGATTGGCCAGCGTCGCATCGGCCTTGTTCAACATGAATCCCCAGGCGTCCTGCGGATCGGCCGCGAGCATCCAGTACCCCTCATGATCGACCAGGCTGAGATTACCGCCATAGACTTCGGATACCTGACGCAGGCGCTGCAACAAGACCTGCCCGAGGTAATTCAGCACCAGAATCCCCCGGCGCTTACCCTGCTCGTCGAATACCGGAGAGGCACCGCGCAAGGTGGGCTTGTGGGGTTGCTCAAGCACACCAAAGTCCTGGCTGAGGTCAAAGCGCGACAGGTAAAACTCATCCACAGGAAGGTTCATCGCCTCGACGAAGAAATAACGCGAGGCCTTATTCTGTAATTGATCGGCGCCAACAACCTCCGAGCGCCCGTTGCGCAGATCGACACGCACCCGTTCGGTACCGTATTCATCCAACCAGCGGATTCGATCGTAAACCCCCGTGCTGTCGGAAAACTCTTGGAACAGCAGACTCAGCGCGTGGACATTTTCCTCGGTTGACGCCTCCAGCACCTTCGTCAGCAGCGGCTGATGCGTAAGAAACTTGACGTGACTGCGCAACGCCGACAGGTGCCGGTTGAGCACGCCAACCCCCTCGTTCAGGCTGTTTTGTTGATCACGCAGCAGCGGCTCAAGCTTGGCATCCAGCAAACGTTCGTACAGCAAGACCATCAGCAAGAGAATCAACAGCGTCCAGGGCAGAAACAGCAGCATCAGGTTGCGCCTGATGGGCTTGGCCTGGCACAAGGTCCGCCATTGCTGCCCCAGCATCAGGCCTGGCGCCCAGGCCAGGAGGCGAGCCAGGTGAGCAAGTCGGCACACGGCATCGGTTTGGCAAACAGATAACCCTGCGCCTCCAGGCAACCGTGCTGCAAGATCCAATCGGCCTGCTGCTGGGTTTCCACACCCTCGGCTATCACTTGCATGCCGACCCGCGCGGCGATTTGAATCACCGCCTCGGCGATCATCTGCTGATCCGCCAGTTCACCGATCTCCTCGACAAAGCTGCGGTCGATCTTCAAGCGGTCGGCAGGCAGCAAACGCAAGTAGCTGAGCGAGGAAAAACCGGTGCCGAAATCATCGATGGCCACGGTCACGCCCATCTGCCGCAACGCCGTCAGTTGTTCGCACACGGTTTCGAAGGTGCGCATGGCTACCGACTCAGTGATTTCCACCTCGACCTGCTGCGGCCGCACACCGGCGGCCTGCAAGTGGCTGGTAAAGCGCTCGATGAAATCGCGCTGCAGCAATTGCGGCGCCGAGACGTTGATCGCCACGCGAATCTGCGGGTAGCCCGCCTCGGCCAGTTGCTTGGCGGCTTGCAACGCCAAACGCATCAACAGATCGCCCAACGGCAAGATGTAGCCCGTCGCCTCGGCCAACGGAATGAACAGCACCGGCGGCACCATCCTGCCATCCGCCTGGCGCCAGCGCGCCAATGCTTCGACGCCGATGACCTTGTGCGTGCGCAAGTCGAGCTGCGGTTGTAACTCGATGCTGATGCGCCCGGCCTCGACCGCATCGCGTAGCGCCAACAGCATGCGGTAGGACTCCGCGTGCGCGCCCTGCAAGTGCGGGTCATACACCGCATGCTGATCATGGCCGAGCTGCTTGGCCTGCTTGAGGGTCAAACGGGCATCCTGTAGCGCTACGCTGGCAGTGCCGGTGAAATCGGCCAACCGCAAGGTGACGCTGCTCAGGCTGTGCACCTGGCCCAGTTCATAAGGGCGATTATGCCGCCGGAACAAGGCGACGATATCCGCGGCGCGCACCTGCGACTCGGGCCCGAGAATGGCGAACAGATCGTCCCGAACCCGGGCGATCAGGACACTGCCGTCGAAGGCATCGCGCAGTTTCTTCGCCACCAGGCCGAGAATAAAGTCGCCGTAACCGGTGCCGAACGCGGTATTGGCGCCGGAAAAGTTGTCGATATCGATCAACACCAGCACCCACTCATCCTTCGACTCGCCCTTCAAGGTCAGGTCAAGCATGCGGATCAGTGCATTGCGGTTGGGGACTTTCAGTAAATCGTCCTGATAGGCCATCTCCTCCAAGCGACTGAACAGCGCAACGTTATACAAACCCCGGCTGATACTGGCACTGAATACCTTGAGCAGTTCCAGTTCGGTATCGTCCAACGGTCGCTCGGTGGCGACATAGCAGGCGTAATCCGCGCCGGCCTGAAAGCGTGAAAAGAACAGCACCGTGCAGGTTTCCAGGCGCAACGTTTGCTGCTCCTGCAAGCTGCGCCGCAGTGCGGCTGCCACGTCGGTATCGTCCAGGCTATCCAGGTTGCCGTCGATGGCGCGGAAGAAACGCCCGCTGGCACTGACGATACGCACCGCCGGAGCCGACTGCGCGTCGCCCTCCTCGGACCGCACACAGACGATGCCCTCGGCTTGCAGATCGAGCAATGAGGCAATTTCGGAAAGAATCTTGGAGGACAATTCGCGGGTGTTTTTCGAGCAGAACAAGGCGTTGCTCGACTCCACGATCATCTGCAAACCGCGCCGCGCCCGGGCCACCGCGCGCAACTGCGAGTAGCCGCGCACGCCGGCCGTTAGCACGGTCAGCAAACGCTCGGCGGTCAACTCGCTTTTGGTCCAGTAATCGTTGATGTCGTAATCGCGCATCACCTCCTGCACCGGCGCCATGCCCGGTTCGCCGGTCAGCAGCACCACACGGGTTTCGGCGTTGCCGATGACCTCGCGCAGGGCCTTGACCAACCGCAGGCCGGCATCGTCGGTCTCCATCACCACGTCCAGAAAAATCAGCGCGATGTCACGTTGCTCGGCCAGCAACATGGAGGCTTCACGGTAACTGAAGGCTTGCTGCAACTCGATGCGCCCGCCCAGCACTTCCAGCTCGCTCAGGGCGAATGCGGTGGCACGTTGAAAGTCGACATCATCGTCAATCGCCAGTACCCGCCACACGGGTTGGTCCGAGCAGATGGAAGTCTCGTCATCGAAAAAAAGCACTTGATCGTCCATGAAGGGCGCCTGCCTGTCTCACCAAAGGATGGAGAACACAGCCATTCCTGAGGTGGCTGCCAGCGAAGTATAGACAGCAGAAATCAGACCGCAGGGCTCGCCTACTACGACTGCACGACGGGGCGCATTTCGCCGTGCAGTCGGCATGATCTGGACGCTCCAGGCGCCGGCGGCAGCCTGGAGGTGGTCGCACTTCACAAGCTCTCAGGCCTTGTGCGGAGCCTTCAGGCGGGCAATCAGGCTGGAGGTGTCCCAGCGGCCGCCGCCCATGGCCTGGACGTCGGCGTAGAACTGGTCGACCAGCGCCGTGACCGGCAATTGCGCGCCGTTGTGCCGTGCCTCGTCGAGCAGGATCGACAGGTCTTTACGCATCCAATCGACTGCAAAACCAAAGTCGAACTCGCCGGCCAACATGGCCTTGTGGCGATTTTCCAGCTGCCAGGATTGCGCCGCGCCTTTGCTGATCACTTCCATCGCCGCCATGCCGTCGAGCCCCGCGCACTGGGCAAAATGCAGCGCTTCGGACAACCCTTGCACCAAACCGCCGATGCAAATCTGGTTGACCATCTTGGTCAGCTGCCCACTGCCGGTCGCGCCCATCAGGCGGGCCATGCGCGCGTAGGTTTGGATCACCGGCTCGGCACGGGCATACATCGCGGGTTCGCCGCCGACCATGATGGTCAGCGCCGCGTTTTGCGCACCGGCCTGACCACCGGATACCGGCGCATCGAGAAAGCCCAGTTGCCGCTCGCTGGCCTGCACGGCCAGCTCACGGGCGACATTCGCCGAGGCGGTGGTGTGATCGACCAATATTGCCCCCGGTGCCATGCCGGCAAACGCCCCATCAGCCCCCAGCACCACGCTGCGCAGGTCGTCGTCGTTACCCACGCACACCATCACGAACTCGGCGCCCTGCGCCGCCTCACGCGGGGTTGGCGCACTGCTTGCGGCAAACTCCGCCGCCCATTGCGCTGCTTTAGCCGGCGTGCGGTTGTACACGCACAACTGGTGACCGGCGCGTGCCAAATGCCCCGCCATCGGATACCCCATCACGCCCAGCCCAATAAAGGCTACCTTCGCCATACGCACCTCCGAAAACCAGTGGAGCTCAGCCTAACATGGGGTTTGCCGAGCCATAAAAGCCTTGCATACTGCCTCAAGCGCAACGGAGGGCCTATGGGACATTGGTTGGTAATTGATTTGGAGGCCACCACCGAAGAAGGCGGCTGGCCCCTGGAAGACATGGAAATCATCGAAATCGGCGCCAGCCTGGTGGGTGCCGACGGTCATGAAGTGGATCACTTCCAGCGTTTTGTGCGGCCGCAGCGCCGGCCATTTCTGACCAGTTTCTGCCGCGAACTCACCCATATCAGCCAAGCCGATGTCGACAGCGCGGCGCCCTTGACCAGCGTCTGGCCGCAATTCGAGCGCTGGCTGCTGACGCACCAGCCGCGACTGGTCGGTTGGGCCAGTTGGGGCGAATACGACCGCCGCCAGCTGGAGCAGGATTGGCAGCGCCATCACCTGGTCAGTTGCCTGAGCCAAGTGGCGCACCTGAACCTCAAGCGGCGCTTCGCCGAAGCCCGTCAACTGCCGCGTTCGGTAGGCCTGAACACGGCCCTGCAACTGGCCGGTTTGCAGTTCAGCGGCCAGCAACATCGTGCCCTGGTCGATGCGCGTAATACCGCCCGGCTGTTACCGCTGGTGCTGCCGCTATAAAGCCGCGCAAAGCGGATGACGCACCACAAAGGCTTGGGCATACTTGCTCGCCCTTTTTGGGGCTGTATATGCGCGAGTTGTTGGGCGCCGAACCCGTAGGGTGGGGTCATCAACATATTGTCGCTAAAGAGCCTTTCTCAACCCCATTCCCCGAGGAATCGCAGATGTTCAAGGTCAATGAATACTTCGACGGCACCGTCAAATCCATCGCCTTCGGTATGGCTGAAGGTCCGGCCACCATTGGCGTGATGGCACCGGGCGAATACGAGTTCGGCACCAGCCAGCTGGAAGTGATGCATGTCGTCGCTGGCGCCCTGAGCGTCAAACTGCCGGGCAGCGAGAACTGGGAAACCTTTAACGCCGGTAGCCAGTTCACCGTACCGGCCGACAGCAAGTTCCAGTTGAAAGTCGCCGTCGATACGGCTTATCTCTGCGAATACCGCTAAGGTTCGGCGCAGTACCAGAACCGGCCCTCGCGGCCGGTTTTGCATTTCCAGATCGCCCACGGACACCTCATGCCCCGCTCGTCTGCGCTATCCCCGGTCGTATTGCCCATCGCCTTGCTGTTGGTGGCCATGATTTCCATCCAGAGCGGTGCGTCCTTGGCCAAAGGCCTGTTCCCGCTGATCGGCGCAGCCGGCACCACCGCCCTGCGCCTGAGCCTGGCGGCGTTGATCCTGTGCCTGTTGATGCGCCCCTGGCGAGCACGCCTGAGCCTCGCGTCGAGCCGCTCACTGCTGGCCTACGGCCTGTCCCTGGGGGCGATGAACCTGCTGTTCTACCTGTCGCTGAAGACCATTCCGCTTGGCATCGCGGTGGCACTGGAGTTCACCGGCCCGCTGGCCCTGGCGCTGTTTTCCTCACGGCGGCTGCTCGATTTCGTCTGGATTGCCCTGGCGGTATTCGGGCTGTGGCTGCTGTTACCGAACCCGCAGGCCGACGTGCAACTCGACCCCGTGGGCATGGCCCTGGCCTTGGCGGCGGGCCTGTGCTGGGCGCTGTATATCGTCTTCGGGCAAAAGGCCGGCGCCGAGCATGGTTCGCATACCGTAGCGCTGGGCACTATCGTCGCCGCGCTGCTGGTCTTCCCGATTGGCTTGTCGCAGGCCGGTGGCAGCCTGTTCTCGCTGGACCTGCTGCCGATTGCCCTCGGCGTGGCGGTGCTCTCCTCGGCCCTGCCTTATAGCCTGGAAATGGTCGCACTGACCCGCCTGCCAGCGCGCACCTTCAGCATCCTGATGAGCATGGAGCCGGCCATCGCTGCCCTCTCCGGCCTGCTGTTCCTGAGCGAACGCCTGAGCCTGAGCCAATGGCTGGCCATCAGCGCGATTATCCTCGCCTCGGCCGGCGCCGCGGCCACCATCAGACCGAAAGCCAAGCCGCTTTAAGTCATCTGAGTCACGCGCTGATGGCAGAAGCTTTAGCCGCGACGGAGCAAAATCACGACCCTGATCGCGGCTAAAGCCCCTCCCACAGCCTCAATTAAACGCTTCTACCTCACTGCTGAACTGCAACTCGGCCAAGCGCGCGTACAACGGGCTACTGTTGACCAGCTCACTGTGGGGGCCGATGGCGGCCAGCTTGCCGTGTTCGATCACCGCGATGCGGTCGGCACTCTTCACCGTGGCCAGACGGTGGGCGATGACCAGGGTGGTGCGGCCTTGCATCAGACGCGGCAGCGCTTGCTGGATCAGGTGCTCGCTTTCCGCGTCCAGGGCGCTGGTGGCTTCATCGAGCAGAAGAATCGGCGCATCCACCAGCAAGGCGCGGGCAATCGCCAGACGCTGGCGCTGACCACCGGACAACCCCAGCCCGGCATCGCCCAGGTGGGTCTGGTAGCCGTCCGGCAGCTTCATGATGAATTCGTGGGCATGCGCAGCTTTGGCTGCCGCTTCGACCTCGGCCAGGCTGGCAGTGGTTTTGCCGTAGCGAATATTGTCTTCCACCGAGCCGAAGAACAGCGCCGGGGTCTGCGACACCAGGGCAAAGCTGCTGCGCAGTTCGCGCGGGTCAAGCTGCTGGATCGGCACACCGTCGATCAGGATGCGGCCCTGTTGCGGGTCGAAAAACCGTAGCAGCAGGTCGAACAGCGTCGACTTGCCCGCGCCAGACGGGCCGACCAAGGCCAGGGTTTCGCCCGGCGCGACCTGGAGGTCGATGCCGTCCACGGCGAAGCTGTCGGGCCGCGAGGGGTAGGCAAACCGCAGCCCCTGCAACTCGATACGCCCTTGCACCGGCTGCGCCAGCGTCAGGCCATCGGCCGTCGGCGGGGTAATTTCATTGCGCGCCTGCAACAGCTCGGCGATGCGCTCGGCGGCGCCGGCGGCGCGTTGCAGCTCGCCGATCACCTCGCTGAGCGTGCCGAAGGCCGAACCGACGATCAGGCTGTAGAACACGAAGGCGGCCAACTCACCGCCGGAAATCCGCCCGGCAATCACGTCCATGCCGCCGACCCAGAGCATCACCCCGACCGCGCCGAGCACCAGCACGATCACCACGGTAATCAGCCAGGCGCGCTGGGCGATGCGTTGGCGCGCAGTGTCGAAGGCGGCTTCGGCGGACAGGCCGAAACGGCGCTTGTCCTCACGTTGGTGGTTGTAAGCCTGCACCGTCTTGATCTGCCCGAGCACTTCGCCGACGTAACTGCCGACATCGGCCACGCGGTCCTGACTCAAGCGCGACAATTGACGCACGCGACGACCGAAAATCAGGATCGGCGCCACCACCAACGGCAGCGCCAGCAGCACAATGCCGCTGAGTTTCGGGTTGGTGACCACCAGCAGTACGCTGCCGCCGATCAGCATGATCGCGTTGCGCAGCGCCATCGACAGCGACGAACCAATCACCGATTGCAGCAGCGTGGTGTCGGCGGTCAGCCGCGACTGGATCTCCGAACTGCGGTTGCTTTCATAGAACCCCGGGTGCAGGTCGATCAGATGATTGAACACCCGCTTGCGGATATCCGCGACAAACCGCTCGCCAATCCACGAGACCAGGTAGAAGCGGGTAAAAGTGCCGATCGCCAGCGCCAGCACCAACACGAAAAACAGCCCGATGGACTGTTGCAGCGCTTGCGGCGACTGAGTCGCCAGGCCCTGATCGACCAGCAGCTTGATGCCCTGGCCCATGGACAAGGTGATGCCGGCGGTAAACATCAGCGCCAGCAAGGCCCCGAACACGCGACCGCGATACGGCGCAATAAAGCGCCAAGCCATGCGCAGAGCATTGCGCTGGCGGGAAGACAGAATCGAAAGCATGCGTACGGGCACCAAATCAGAGGGGTTGCGCCTGGCCAATCCGCGTAACCGACAGAGCGCCACAGCGGCCAGCGGATTAACAGGCCGTTGAAAAACGTAGGCGAGGCAGGCAAGACAAGGCAAAAACGGCCGAGGAAGCGCAGTTTACGAGCTGTAAATGAGCATTCCGAGGCCGTTTTTAACGCAGTATTGCCAACGCAGGTAGTGTTTCAACGGCCTGCTAAACGCTTGCAGCAGTAGATGGGGGCTCCACAGCACGACATCAAGCGCACGCAAGCGTCATTCAACGATGCAGAAAACGCCGGGCATGATCGGGGTCGGGCAACAGGCAACTGTCGTAGCGACCAAACAGGCGGTAGCGGTTCAGGGCGATGCGCTCATAACACCAATCGCGCAGCGGGCGCGGGCACACCCGCAACCAGGCGAAACCACGCCACGGCCAAGGTAGCTGCGCAACCACTCGCAGTACCGCAGTCGAGCGCACGAACAGCTCAGGGCCTTCTATATAGACCATGCTGTCGAAACGCTCGGTGGGCAAGCCAAACCATTCGAGGAGCGCCTGCCCCTCTGGCGACTGCACGGCGGCCAGGCGCAAACGCTGCGCGTGATCGTGGCGGATCAGAAACTTCACCCAGCCGTTGCACAGTTTGCATACCCCATCGAACAGCACCACCCGCTCACCGGGCTGGATAAAGGGAGGAAGGTGCTTGCGCGTCATAAGCCACTCCTGAGATGAAATAGTGCTACCGCCCTGCGCCGATCATTTGCCCAGCGGGTACAGCAACTCTTCCTTGTACCCCGCCCATACCCGCACCACATCGGGAAACGCATCATCCAATTGGCTATCACCGCTATCGACCAGCAGTGGCCGGCCATGCAAGGTGCCGAGTTTGCGTTTGGTCGCCACCACGCGCAGCTGATCGAGGCCCACGGCGCGCAGCACGCGCGGGCTGATCTGCTGGTTGCCGCGGCCGATGATGTGCCCCTGGCCGCCAATGGCGGTGACCAGAAGGCGCGCCGGGTGATCCGCCACCAGCGCGTACAGCTGCGCCTCATGCACATCCAGGGCGATCACCTGACCGTTCTCGATCACGTCGACGCCAAGCAAAGTGGTCTGCAAACCCAGGTTCTGCGCCAAGCCGTGCAGCGTCGAGCCGGGGCCGAAAATGTAACGCACATCCGCCTCCCAGCTGTCCTCCAGCCAGGCGGCCAGGTCGCTGAGCACCAACTCCTCAGACTCCACGCCCGCCTGCTTGACCTGCTGCACATAGCCGCCCTCTTCCGGCACGGTCAGCTCGCCATACCAACGCGCCGCCACGCGGCCCTCGCGCAGCGCCGACTCGTCCAAGTCGCGCACTTCACCACTGGCTAGACGCACCAGGCCGCCCTCGACCAGGCGCCGGGTCAATTCACCGGCGGCGCGCGGGCTGATGGCATACACCCCGGAATGGATTTTCACCCCGGCCGGAATGCCCAATACCGGCTGTCCCTCGCGCGCCACCGCGCAAATATCGCGCGCGGTGCCGTCGCCGCCGGCGAAGAGGATCAGCGCAACGCCGGCGTCCTGCAGCAGTTCAACCGCCTTGCGGGTGTCCGCCGCGCTGCTCGGGCCAGCAGCCAACTCGCCCAGCAGGCGGTAGCTAAAGCCCATTTCCGTCAACAGATCCGCGCCCATCGACCCAGCAAAGGTCAGAAACTCCAGGCGCTCCTGCACCGGCCGCAGGCACTCCAGCGCGGTCCGCGTACGCTGCGCGGCACGCGGCTCGCTGCCCAAGGCCAGCGCCTGTTCGGCCACGCCATCGCTGCCCTTGAGCCCTGCCGGGCCGCCCAGACCAGCCAGCGGATTGATGATCAAACCCAGGTGAAACCGCGACATAACCACCTCGTCAGCCCGTTGTCGATGAAGGGCCATTCCAACGCATTAATTTTTTTGGCACAGTGACTGCAACGTCACTCCTGAAACGTACTTACGACGGTTTTCCGTCACCGAGCTGTCACCGCGCGTTCATCTGGCTCTTCTAGACTGCGCGCACCACCTGATGAGGAGACAGGTAATGAACACACACAACCAACCCCGCGTTACCCCAACTCAGCCACAGCAACCGGTCGGCGGCGCGATCATCGACGCACAGGGTCGCGAGATCCCGATCACCGAGAACATGATCCAGCGCGCCTGCAACGAACTGGACAAGAACTGGGTGGCACCGGCCAACAAAAAAGGCTGAGCCCACCTGTTCGATCAACGCCCAGGCCGTGCCTGGGCGTTTCTTTTTGGCTCTGCCCCTATTACGTATCGCATGAGACGTCAGGCTTTACGGGGGCGGTCTGAGCGCGAGCGCTGCAGGCAACGCGCAGCACTGCTGAATCAAGGCAGCCTACAGAGCTCGCGGCCAAGGCCCCTCCTACCTGGCTCCCCGCAACAGCACGCCGGCCAAATGCTTTCTTCAACGCAGCGAGGCGCCCAGAGCCTTGACCATCTGCACCAGGGCCGGCGCATCGCCTTGCACCGTGACATTTAACCCGCTGATTTCGCGGCGCACCGGGTAGTGCTTGCGCAAGGCATCGAAGGCCGCCCGCCGGCTTGGCGCATCGCCGCGCAAGCTGCGGCGAAAATCCGCATCGTCGCGCCGCGGGTCGTAGACCGTCCGGCAGAGCGTGGCTAACGCCCAGGCCGGATCGGCACTCGCATCCAGACTCACCTCGGAAAGCCACGGCGCCGGCATCAACTCATCCAGGGCGATGCTCGGCGCGCAGCCCCGATACCGGCAAAACGCCTGATAGATCTGCGCCGTGCCACGCAACTTGCCGTCCAGGCTGTAACCGGCGATGTGTGGCGTGGCGATGCGGCACAGGCCGGCCAACTCGACCGCCACTTGCGGCTCGCCCTCCCAGACATCCAGCACCACGCGCAGATCCGCGCGCCGCATAAGCACCTCGCGCAGCGCCGCGTTATCCACCACCGCTCCGCGACTGGCATTGATCAGCCAGGCCCCGGGCTTGAGCCGAGCCAAGCGCGCCGCGTCGAACAGATGGTGGCTTGGGTGGGCGCCGTCGCGCTCAAGCGGCGTGTGCAGGCTGATCACATCGCACTCGGCGATGACCTCCTCCAGGCTGACGAAATCGCCGCCCTCCGCCGCCTGGCGCAGTGGGTCGCAGACCCGCACCGACCAGCCCAGCCCGCGCAATACCTCGACCAAACGCCCGCCCACCTGGCCAGCCCCGACCACGCCGTAGGTACGCGCCGGCAGCGCCGCACCCTGTTCTTCCGCCAGCAACAACAGGCTGCCCAGCACATAGTCGACCACCCCCCGCGCATTGCAGCCAGGCGCACTGGCCCAGCCGATGCCGGCGTGCTGGAGGTAATCGAGGTCGAGGTGATCGGTGCCAATGGTGCAGGTGCCGACGAAGCGCACCTGACTGCCGTCGAGCAACCCACGGTCGACCTGGGTCACCGAACGCACCAGCAGCAACTCGGCGTCGCTCAGGGCGGCGCGGTCGATGGCACGACCCGGCAAACGGCAAATCTCGCCGAAACCGGCAAAAAACTCATCGAGTAGGGGAATGTTTTCGTCCGCGACAATTCGCATGGCAGGCTCCACAAGTCAGGCGCTAATTCTAAGGCAGCTTGCCGCCTGCCGTCGCCCTCGCCCGGCAGCGCGCTATAGCGGACGCAACGGACTTTCCTGACCGAGGCGTCAAGGCGTAGACTAGGCGGTTTTCCGAGAGCGCTAGCGGATGCCTTGCCTACCTGCCGAATCCCGCCTGCAACGGGTCTTCACCGAGTTGCGCACCTTATTGATTCTGGCCACGCCGATCATCATCGCGCAACTGGCGTACACCGCCATGGGCTTCGTCGACACCGTGATGGCCGGCCGCGTCAGCCCGCATGACCTCGCGGCGGTGGCGCTCGGCAACTCGATCTGGGTGCCGGTATTTTTGCTGATGACCGGCATTCTGCTGGCCACCACGCCGAAAGTCGCTCAGCGTTTCGGTGCCGGCGAGCAAGCCAGCATTGGGCCATTGGTGCGTCAGGCGCTGTGGCTGGCGCTGGGCGTCGGTTGCAGCGCCGCGGTGATCTTATGGAACGCCGAATTCGTCTTGCACCTGATGAAGGTCGAGCCCAGCCTGATCGAACCGGCCATGGGCTACCTGCGCGCCGTGGCCTGCGGTTTCCCGGCGGTGGCGCTGTATCACGTGCTGCGCTGCTTCAGCGACGGCCTCGGGCGCACCCGCCCCAGCATGGTTCTGGGCCTGTGCGGCCTGCTGCTGAATATTCCGCTGAACTACATCTTCATCTACGGCAAGCTCGGCGTGCCGGCGATGGGCGGTGTCGGCTGCGGCTGGGCCACCGCACTGGTGATGGGTTTCATGCTGCTGGGCATGCTCTGGTGGGTGAAGTGGGCGCCCTACTACCAACCGAGCCAATTGTTCAGCCGTTTCGAGCTGCCGCAGTGGGCGGTGATCAAGCGCCTGTCGGCCGTGGGCCTGCCAATCGGCATCGCGGTGTTCGCCGAGTCGAGTATTTTCGCGGTGATTGCCCTGCTGATCGGCGGTCTCGGTGCCACCGTGGTTGCCGGTCACCAGATCGCCCTGAACTTCAGTTCGCTGGTGTTCATGATCCCCTACTCGCTGGGCATGGCCGCCACTGTGCGGGTCGGCCAGATGTTGGGCCGCGGCGACCCGCGCCAAGCCCGCTTCGCCGCGGGCGTGAGTATGGCCACCGCGCTGGTCTATGCCTGCCTGTCAGCCAGTTTGATGCTACTGCTGCGCGAGCAGATCGCGCAGATTTACACCGCCGACCCGACGGTGATCGCCCTGGCCGCTACCCTGATCGTCTATTCGGCGCTGTTTCAGTTCTCCGACGCCATTCAGGTCACCGCCGCCGGCGCGCTGCGCGGCTACCAGGACACCCGCGTGACCATGCTGCTGACCCTGTTCGCCTACTGGGGCATCGGCCTGCCGGTCGGTTACGCACTCGGCCTGTCCGACTGGCTCGGCGAGCCCAGCGGCCCGAGCGGGCTGTGGCAAGGCTTGGTGGTCGGCCTGACCTGCGCCGCGATCATGCTGGCGATTCGCCTCAGAGGTAGCGCACGGCAGCGTATCCGTACAGCTAAACTGGCGGAATGAGCGCCAGACTCCTCGCCCTTCTCGCCGCACTCCTGCTCAGCGCCTGCCGCCCGGCCGACGATGGCCTGGCGTTGCAGGCGGACTACCTGCAGCGCCTGAACAACGCCGCGCAGGGCGATGCGGTCGACACGTTCGATCACGCCCAGCTGACCCGCTACCGCTTGCCGACACGCCGCGAACGGCTCACGGCCATCCCCGAGGTGCGCATCGGCTTGCTCGACCTGTTGCTCGACATACGCCGCTGCCCAGAGGTGCAACAGCTGATCAGCCAGCGCAACAGCATCCTCGGCAAACAGTTGCTGCCCAGCAGCCGGCTGGCCTACGAAGGCGACCTGCTGCGCGCCATCGAGGCCTGTCTGCCACGCCTGCAAGCCGGCGCAGACCAGGCCTTGCAGCGCACGCTCAGCGAACTGGCCGGCGAAAAACGCGCCCAGCTGCCCGCCGTATTCTGGAATGCCCTGAATGCCAGCCCGGAAGTCGAGCGCTACCTGCGCTTTGCCGAGCAGGCGCTGCCCACCACCACGCCAGACGACAGCGCCGCACTCGATGCGCTGACGCAACTGGCGACCCTGGCCAATAGCGTGCCAGAGACGCTACCACCCACCGCCACGAAGCTCGATCCGGTGTTTTTCGCCCTGCACGCCAGCCCACAAGGCGGCCAGTTGATCACCAGCCTGGCCAGCCTCAGCCACACGTTGAACCAAGCCAGCGAGATTCTCGAGCAACGCCAACAGCGCCGCCCGGTTTGCCCCATGGGGCGAGCCACTGCGCGCGGACGTATTCTGCAGAATATCTTCATCCGCTTTTACGCCGGCGCCCTGCAGCCTTACCTGGCCCTGGTGCATCAACGCGGCCAGACGTGGAGCGCGGCGCTGCACACACTCGGCAACGCGCCACAGGCTCCGCAGGCCACGCGCGATTACCTGCTCAGCCTGGCGGGGGCGGAACACTCGTTATGGGCGCAGTTCGAACTGGCCACTGCGCGCCATGTGCGCGCCTGGCAGCAGACCTTGAAAAGTTGTGGGCTGGCGCCGGGTCAGGCCGGCTGGGACGCTAACGCGGACAACGCCGAGTAGTAACCCTCGGACAAGAACTCGCGACCGGCCAGCAGGTGCGCCAGGTAATCGCTGGCCGGCAACAGGCCCTCCTGACGAAACGCCGGGTTGGCGATGTACACCCACGCCGGCTGCACCCCCTGCGCGGTGACAATCGGCAGGCGTTCGCGGCTGTAGTAGATCGGCGTGCCCTCGAACGGGTCGAGCTTGGCGATTTCCTCCAGCGCGGCCAGCCGATAGAGCACGCCCTCGACCAGCCCATCGCGCTGGTAGCAGATGTTGGCGTAGGCATACCCAGGGCGGTCATGGGCGCGCTTGTTAAAACACAGCGCATACCCCGCTAACCGCCCCCGCATGGCCTCAAGCACATGCAGCCCGCGCGCCTGCATGCGCGCCGGGTTCATGTTCGAGCCGTAAGCAAAATACCAGCCCATCAATCGGCCTTCTTGCGAATCCAGTAGAGGTATTTGCCCGCCTCTTCCGCCTGTTCGAGCAGCTCATGCCCGAGAAACACGCAGAATTTTGGAATGTCGCGACGGGTCGAAGGATCGGTGGCGATGACCTTGAGCAGGCCGCCGGACGGCAGGTCGCGCACCTTGTTGTGCAGCATCATCACCGGCTCGGGGCAGTTCAGCCCGCTGGCGTCGAGGGTGTCATCGAGAAGGGTATCGGGGTACAGGGACATTCGGCGGGCTCCAGAAACAGGCGGCTATTCTCGCGCAAAGCTGACCCTCAGGTCACCTTCGTTGATCGGATTGACCCGACCTTGGATGGGCAGCGCAGCGCCCGCCCCTGCGGCAAGCTGCGCGGCGCCGACTATTCCAATAAGAGCCAGTCATGCGCCTTCCTCTATTACTCCTCTGCACCCTGTTGCTGAGCGGCTGCGCCGCCCGCGACCAACTGCCGGACTTCAGCGCCAGCGTCGGGCACGACTTGCCCGCCACGCATTTCCAGGCGGTGATTTATGGCCGCGACGGCACGCGCCTGTCCGCCACCGTGTTTCAACCGGCATTGAAGGCCGGTGCAACCGCGCCCGTGGTGGTGCATACCCACGGTTGGGGCGGCTGGCGAGTGACGCGGCCGAACAGCTTCTACGGCACTCAGATGATGTCCGGGCGTGCGGCATTGAAGGCCTGGCAAGCGGGTTTCTGGGTGATCAGCTACGACCAACGCGGCTGGGGCGGCAGCGCAGGGAACATCGAAATGATGAACCCCGACTACGAGGTACAGGACGCCCTGGCAGTGATCGATTGGGCTGCCGCTCACCTGCCGCGCCTGAGCATGGACGGGCCGAACGACCCGCGTGTCGGCATGCTCGGTGAAAGCTATGGCGGCGCGGTGCAGCTGCTGGCCTCGGCTGAAGACCGACGAATCGACGCCATCGTGCCAATCGCCACCTGGTTCGACCTGGCCGAAGCCATGGCCCCGGACAGCCATTTGAAAGTCGGCTGGACCGGCGTGCTGCTCGGCCTCGGTCTGTCGACCGGTTACGACCTCGGCCACTTCGCCCAACTGCCGTACCTGAAGAGCGCCGATGGCCGGATGCGCGAGGCGGTGCGCGCCGAATTGAAAGCCCACAGCCTGAGCAGTTATTGCGCCCGCGGCCAACGCCCGCAAGCCGATGCACTGCTGATCCAGGGCATGCGCGACACCTTGTTTCCGTTGAACCAGGCCCTGGCCATTCGCGATTGCCTGCAACAGGGCGAGGCGGATATTCGCCTGCTCGGCATGCAGGGTGGGCATATCCTGCCACCGCCCATGCAGCGCTGGAGCGGCCTGCCGCCGTTCAACAACGAGCCGGTGCTGCATTGCGGCGAGCGGGCGATCAACCTCTACCAGGCCATCGTCACCTGGTATGAAGACAAACTGCGCGGCCGCAACGGTGCCGCCGCGAGCATTCCCCAACTGTGCCTGAGCCTCGACCTGACGCAGGGCTTGGCCCTTGAACAGGTACCGGCCGCAGACGCACGCCTGCCCCTGCCGACTATCGCCCTGCGCCCGCTAACCAGCGGCTGGCTGACCCCGACGCGCTTCGTCGCGCTGCGCGAAGCCGACGAGGCCAGCGCCTTTATCGGCGCGCCCACACTGCACCTGCGCCGCCAGCCGGATGCCCCGGTGCTATTCGCCGCCGTTGCGGTGCAACGCCTGGATGGTCGTATCGAGGTTCTCAGCGAACAGGTCACCCCGCTGACCGGTAAAGCGAAAATCGAGCTGAATGCCGTCAGCGGCGCGCTACAAGCGGGTGAGGTGCTGGGCCTTCAACTCAGTGGTTTTAGTGGCCAGTACCTGTTTAACAGCTCCTGGCAGCTGGCGATGGAACCGCTGCAAGGCGAGATCGAACTACCGGCCTTCCTTCCCCTGCAAGCGCCAGTCGCCCAGGCGGATTAGCCTGAGCCGTGAGGCAAAGCGTGCCGGTGGACAAGGCTTCGCCATGTCCACCCTACGCTCACTGTCACTTGCCTGTGGAAAGGGCTTTAGCCGCGAGCTGTCTGCATCATCCCGCACCGTTCGCGGCTGAAGCC
>DELY01000025.1:0-171 GCA_002354655.1 Pseudomonas sp. UBA2684 | reverse complement strand
TCGCGGCTGAAGCCCCTCCTACAAGGTTCAGGGCGAAGCATCACATCGCCACGCGGCTATTTGCCTTGCGGGAGGGGCTTTAGCCGCGAGCTGTCTGCACCATCCCGCAGCGTTCGCCGCTGAAGACCCTCCTACAAGGTTCAGGGCGCAGCATCACATCGCCATACGGCT
>DELY01000020.1 GCA_002354655.1 Pseudomonas sp. UBA2684 | reverse complement strand
AGTCCATATACCACTTGTTAGGCCGCGCCGCGGATTTGTGACGAGCACTGAACCTGAGTGCTCGACGTTGTTGGACATTTGGCTTGAAGCATACGCGTGCGGATTGTCAGGAAAAAGAGCTTGAAGATGCGACAGCCACGTGCCGCTTTGGCAGGTGGTGATGTGAATAATGTGGTTAACGAATGCGCGTATTTCGGTACGGATTTGTGCGGCCGCCGCGAAGTACCAGGTTGAATGCGCCATATGTTATTTGGTTGCAGAACTTCCATATTCCACCTGCTTTGCTTTGCCGCCTAACTATAATTAGACACCAAATGGTGTGATAACGCGTTTACGGGCGTGGTGGATAACATTCCTTGTCCTTCGGCTACCCCTATCTGGCTCGGGGATTACAGCGCGTTGGTGGCGGGATAAGAGTGTTATACACCAAGGGCTGTGGGTGATAGCAACTGGCAGTTACTCCGCGCTTGGTATTTTTGGGAGGCTGCGCATGGCGCCGTTGTGAGCTCGTAGGATGGGTTGAGCATAGCGCTACCCATCATGCTTTCGATCATGCTAGCCACATTGGATGGCGGCTATTCACCGTGATCCTGTTGCGCCCCTAAAACAAAACATCCATGTGTTATTGGCAGCATGTTTGTTCTGTCTATTGACCGATGATAGGTATCGCTGCGCTTAACCCAGCCTACCGTGTTGGAATTTTCCTTAGCCGCTTCTGGCAGGTGGCTACTTGCCGTGCCTGACCGGCCCTTACTGGCCGGGCGGTTTGCCAACCCGCTTGCGCCCACCCGCCGCCTTGCGTTTAGTGCTTTTGCGTTTGCCTTTCCAGGGTGCGGCGGCCGGGCTCGCCGGGCCGTTGATGGTCAGCCGTAGGCTGGCGCAGCGTTGCACTTGTTTGCTCATCCAGGCCGATTGTTTGGCGACGAATTCATCCAGGCTCATCTCGCCGCTCTGCACCATGTCCAGTGCCTGTTCCCAGATCGCCGTGGTGCCGGGGTCGGCGATGGCGCGGGGGACGGCGTCGATCAGGCTGCACGCGGCGGGGGTGGCGCTCAGGGCCTTGCCTTGTTTGAGCAGATAGCCGCGGTCGAGCAGGCCCTGGATGATGCCGGCGCGGGTTGCTTCGGTGCCGATGCCGGTGGTGTCCTTGAGTTTCTGTTTGAGGCGCGGATCGTCGACCAGTTTGGCGACGTTCTTCATCGCTTTGATCAGGTCGCCTTCGGTGAAGGGTTTCGGCGGTTGGGTCCAGAGATCCTTGAGGGTCACGCCCATCACTCTGCAATCCTGCCCTTCGCGCAGGGCCGGCAGGGCTTGCGCGGGGGCCGCTTCTCGGCCGTTGGCGGGTGTCAGGGCTTCGGGCAGGGCACGCCGCCAGCCCGGTTCGACGATCACCTTGCCCACTGCGCGCAGGGCTTGGCCGGCGCAGGCGAAATCGGCCTGGGTGCGGTCGTATTCATGGCTGGGCAGGAACTGCGCCAGGTAGCGCGCACGGATCAGGCTGTAGACCGCCCGCTGCTTGCCGACCAGGCGCTCCAGGTTCTGCGCGGCGGCGGTGGGGATGATGCCGTGGTGGGCGCTGACCTTGCCGTCGTTCCAGGCGCGCGAGCGGCGCTGCGCGTCGAGATGCGGGAGCAGGCCGGCCAGCGCAGGATCGGCGCGGCCGAGGGCGGCGAGGATGGCCGCTGCCTCGGTGTGCTGGCTGAGCGGCAGGTAGCCGCAATCGCTGCGCGGGTAGGTGATGAGCTTGTGGCTTTCGTAGAGCGCCTGGGCAATATCCAGGGTTTCTTGCGCGCCGAGGCCGAGCTTCTTGGAACAAACTTCCTGCAAGGTGCCGAGATCGAACGGCAGCGGCGGTGCCTCGCGCATGCGCTCGGTGCGCAGCTTTACCACCTGCGCGCTGGCGGCGTTGCGCATGGCCGTCGCCGCCGCCTCGGCCAGGGCCTGATTGAGGCAACGACCCTGCTCGTCGCAGACCTGCGGCGCGGCGCGCCACTGGGCGCTGAACGCGGTGCCGTCGGCCAGCAGCGGCACGTCGATGGCCCAGTACGGCAGCGGCACGAACGCGGCGATGCTGCGATCGCGATCCACCACCAGGCGCAGGGTCGGCGTCTGCACCCGGCCCACCGGCAGCACGCCCTGGTAACCGGACTGCTGGCCGAGCAGGGTGAACAGCCGGCTCATGTTCATGCCAATCAGCCAGTCGGCGCGCGAGCGGCCCAGCGCCGAATGGTAGAGGCTGAAGGTGTCGCTGCCGGGCTTGAGCGCGGCCAGGGCCTTGCGGATCGAGGCATCGTCCAGGGCCGACAGCCAGAGGCGCTGGATCGGCCCGCGATAGCGGCAATGCTCGACCAGCTCGCGGGCGATCATTTCGCCCTCGCGGTCGGCGTCGGTGGCGATGACCAGTTCGTCGGCTTCGCCGAGCAGGCGTTTGACCGCCTTGAACTGGCCGGCGGTCTTGGGCTTGACCAGCATCTTCCAGCGCTCGGGGATGATCGGCAGGTCACTCAGCACCCAGCGCTTGTAGCGGGCGTCGTAGGCGTCCGGCGGGGCGGTTTCCAGCAGGTGACCGATGCACCAGGTTACCGTCAGGTTCGCGCCCAGCCAGCAGCCGTCGCCACGCCGGGTGGCGCCGAGCACCTGGGCGATGTCTTTGGCCTGGGAAGGTTTTTCACAGAGGAAGAGCCGCATGGCCGTCATCACTGATTCCTGGTCGCGATGCCGCACAGCATGCGCAGTAGCGCTCGATCAGGCAATCTTAATCTGTATGGATATACAGTTTTTTACGCAACGAATCCGAGCCAATGCTGCGTGCGCGGGCAACGGCGATCTACGCGTTAGCGGTTGCAGGTCGATAGGTCGGGCGACTTGGCGCGGCGGCCGTCCGATGCTCTGGCGCATACCGCGGTACATCAGGCTCGTCGGGCGTCGTCGCGCTGCGCCTCAGGTTACCCGCCCCGGCACCACATAACGGGGCCAGAGCCACAAAAAAGGGCCACCGCAGTGACCCTTTTCTGTCTACTCATACAACGGCCTACGCGGTTGCGTGGACCTGCGACGGGTCGCGGCGGCTGTCCTGGCCGGTCTGCTGGCTGGCGCCAGTGGTTTCGTCCATGGCCTGCTGAATCGCCTTCTTGCGCTTTTCTTCGGCGCGGTGGGCGAAGAACCAGATGATGAAGGTCATCAGCGAGACCGACAGCAGGATCAAGCTGGCGATCGCGTTGATCTCCGGCTTCACGCCCAGGCGCACGGCGGAGAACACCTCCATCGGCAGGGTTGTGGAGCCAGGACCGGAGACGAAGCTGGCCAGCACCAGGTCGTCCAGCGACAGGGCGAAGGACATCATGCCGCCAGCCGCGAGCGACGGCGCGATCATCGGGATGGTGATCAGGAAGAACACCTTCCACGGCTTGGCGCCCAGGTCCATGGCCGCCTCCTCGATGGACAGGTCCAGCTCACGCAGGCGCGCCGACACCACCACCGCCACGTAGGCGGAGCAGAACGTGGTGTGGGCGATCCAGATGGTCAGGATGCCGCGCTCGGCCGGCCAGCCGATCAGTTGGGCCATGGCCACGAACAGCAGCAGCAACGACAGACCGGTGATCACTTCGGGCATCACCAGCGGCGCGGTGACCAGGCCACCGAACAGCGTGCGGCCCTTGAAGCGGGTCACCCGGGTCAGCACGAAGGCGGCCAGGGTGCCCAGCGCCACGGCGGCAATCGCGGTGTAGCAGGCGATTTCCAGTGAGCGCATCACTGAGTTCATCAGTTGCGTGTTGTCGAGCAGGCCGACGTACCACTTCACCGACCAGCCACCCCACACCGTGACCAGCCGCGAGGCGTTGAACGAGTAGATCACCAGGATCAGCATCGGCAGGTAGATGAACAGCAGACCGACCCACAGCATGATGCTGGAGAAACGGAAACGTCTCATGCGCGGCCCTCCATCTCTTTGGCTTGGTTACGGTTAAACAGAATGATCGGAATGATCAGAATCGCCAGCATGACCACCGCCAGGGCAGACGCCACCGGCCAGTCGCGGTTGTTGAAGAACTCTTGCCAGAGCACCTTGCCGATCATCAGCGTCTCCGGGCCACCGAGCAGCTCAGGGATGACGAACTCGCCGACCACCGGGATGAACACCAGCATGCAGCCGGCGATGATGCCGTTCTTCGACAGCGGCACGGTGATTTTCCAGAAGCTGTTGAAGGTGCTGGAGCCCAGATCGGCTGCGGCCTCCAGCAGGCTCTGGTCGTGCTTCACCAGGTTCGCGTAGAGCGGCAGGATCATAAACGGCAAATACGAGTACACAACCCCTATATAGACCGCGATGTTGGTGTTGAGGATCTGCAACGGTTCGTCGATCAGGCCAATGCTCTGCAGAAAGCCGTTGAGCAGGCCGTTGTTGCTGAGGATGCCCATCCAGGCGTACACGCGGATCAGGATCGCCGTCCAGGTCGGCATCATGATCAGCAGCAGCAGCACCGTCTGCATTTCCTTGTCGGCGCGGGCAATGGCGTAGGCCATCGGGTAGCCGAGCAGCAAACAGATGAGGGTGCTGAAGAAGGCCATCTTCAACGAGCCGAGGTAGGCGGCCAGGTACAGGTCGTCTTCGCTGAGGAAGATGTAGTTGCCCAGGTTGAGCACCACCGACAGCTTGTTTTCCGCCCAGCTGTACACGTCGGTGTACGGCGGGATGGCCACATCGGCTTCGGCAAAGCTGATCTTCAGGACGATGATGAAGGGCAGCAGGAAGAACAGGAACAACCAGATGAATGGCACACCGATGACGACGTGCCGGCCAGACGGAGTCAGGCGACGGAGGCTTCGGGAAATGTTCATGAGCGCAATGCCACCCCGCTATCGTCCTCCCACCAGACGAACACTTGATCGTCCCAGGTCGGCCGCGCGCCACGCCGTTCGGCGTTGGCGACGAAGGACTGGACGATCTTGCCGCTCGGCAGTTCGACGTAGAACACCGAGTGACCACCCAGGTAGGCGATGTCGTGCACGGTGCCACGCGACCAGTTGTATTCGCAGCTTGGCTGCTCGGTGGTGACCAGCAGCTTCTCCGGGCGAATCGCGTAGGTGATGCTCTTGTCCTGCACCGAGGTGCTGACGCCGTGGCCGACGAAGATGTTGCGCTCCAGGTCCGGGCTGTCGATCAGCGCGTGGCCTTCGGCGTCGTCCACCACTTGGCCGTCGAACAGGTTGACGTTGCCGATAAATTCGCAGACCAGGCGGCTGGTCGGGGTTTCGTAGATGTCGATCGGGCTACCGATCTGGGCAATCCAGCCCAGGTGCATGATGGCGATGCGCTGGGCCATGGTCATGGCCTCTTCCTGGTCGTGGGTCACCATGACGCAGGTCACGCCGACGCGCTCGATGATCTCGACCAGCTCAAGCTGCATCTGCGAACGCAGTTTCTTGTCCAGCGCGCCCATCGGCTCGTCGAGCAGCAGCAGCTTCGGGCTCTTGGCCAGCGAACGGGCCAGGGCCACGCGCTGACGCTGGCCACCGGACAGTTGGTGCGGCTTGCGTCTGGCGTACTGGCTCATCTGCACCAGCTTGAGCATCTCGGCCACGCGGGCATCGATATCGGCCTTGGACATTTTGTCCTGCTTGAGGCCGAAGGCGATGTTCTCGGCCACGGTCATGTGCGGGAACAGCGCGTAGGACTGGAACATCATGTTGATCGGCCGCTCGTAGGGCGGCAGGTCGGTGATGTCTTCACCGTCGAGGAAGATGCGCCCCTCGGTCGGTCGCTCGAAACCCGCGAGCATGCGCAGCAGGGTCGATTTACCCGACCCCGAGCCGCCCAGCAGGGCGAAGATCTCGCCTTTGTTGATGGTTAGAGAGACATCGTCGACGGCGACCGTTTCATCGAATTTCTTGGTCACACGTTCGATCTTGACCAACACCTCTTTCGGTTGCTGATCACCCTCAAGAACCTTTTTATAGGCACTGGAAGCAACTGCCATTACCAAAACTCCCGCAAAAGTAGCGTCCAGCCCCGGCGGCCGGACGTTTGAAATTACTGGCCTGACTTGACCCTGGTCCAGCTACGAGTCATCAGCCTTTGCACCTTGATCGGCAGCTCCGCCGAGATAAACAACTTGTCCAAAACCGCTTGCGGCGGGTACACCGCCGCATCGTTGCGCACGTCCTGATCCATCAGCTCGCCCGCTGTGGGAATAGGATTAGCGTAGCCAACGTAATCGCTGACCCCGGCGATGACCGCAGGCTCAAGCAGATAATTGATAAAGGCATGGGCCTCTTTGGCGTTCTGCGCATCCGCCGGAATGGCGAGCATGTCGAACCACAAGTTGGCGCCTTCTTGCGGGATCGCATAAGCGATGTCCACGCCCTTGCCGGCTTCCTCGGCACGGTCGGCCGCTTGCAGGATGTCGCCGGAAAAACCGGCGGCCACGCAGATGTTGCCGTTGGCCAGATCGCCGATGTACTTGGAGGAATGGAAGTAGGTGACGTAAGGACGCACGGCCTGCAACTTGGCTTCGGCCTTGGCGTAATCCTCGGGATTGCTGCTGTTCGGATCGAGGCCCAGGTACTGGAGTACCGCGGGAATCATCTCGTCGGCCGAATCGAGGAAGCTGACGCCACAGCTGGCGAGCTTCTGCATGTTTTCCGGCTCGAACAGCACCGCCCAGGAGTCGATTTTATCGACACCCAACACTTCTTTGACCTTTTCGACGTTGTAGCCGATGCCGTTGGTGCCCCACAGGTACGGCACCGCATACTGGTTACCGGGATCGTTGACTTCCAGTTGCTTGAGCAATACCGGGTCAAGGTTCTGCCAGTTCGACAGCTGACTGCGGTCGAGCTTCTGAAACGCGCCCGCCTTGATCTGCTTGCCGAGGAAATGGTTGGACGGCACCACCACGTCGTAACCGCTGCGGCCCGCGAGCAGTTTGCCTTCCAGGGTTTCGTTGGAATCGAAGACGTCATAGATCGGCTTGATGCCGGTGGTTTTCTGGAACTCGGCGAGGGTGGTTTCGCCGATGTAGTCGCTCCAGTTGTAAATATGCACGGTCCCTGCTGCCTGGGCCGTAGCCGCCAGGCCAAACGCCAACGCACTGGCGCTCAGGGTTTTGCCGAAGGAAATTCGCACACGTGTGTCCTCTTTTATCGGGCCGCCCGCAAAAGGGCCGGCACTTTATCGGAAAAGACCTTTGTTGTTCAGTGGCTTAGCGCCCGTCAACGGCGACGCCAGGGCAGCGCCCTACGCCGCGCGAGCTGACGGTCGACCACGGGACAGCGAATGGCACGGCCACGTGGCCGGCCAGAAGAGTTGAACAACGCATGCAAGCTTCCTTTTTATTGTTAGGGTTTCTGGCGGGCTGACCCGCCAGAAACTGGGGTGGCTTCGTGTGACTTAGCGGCCCGATTTCACCTTGGTCCAGCTGCGGGTAACGGCGCGCTGCACCGCTGGGCTCAGCTCGGCGAAGGTGTAGAGCTTCTTCGAGGCGGCTTCGGTCGGGTAGATACCCGGGTTGTTGCGGATTTCCTCGGCCACCAACGGCGTCGCGGCGCTGTTGCCGTTCGGGTAGGCGACGTAGTCGGAGATCGGCGCGATCACTTCCGGGGTGAGGATGTAGTTGAGGAAGATATGCGCGGCTTCGACGTTCTTGGAATCGGCCGGAATGGCCATCATGTCGAAGAACGAGGCGGCGCCTTCTTTCGGAATGGTGTAGGCGACCGGTACGTTGTTCTTCGCTTCTTCGGCACGCGCTTGCGCCTGGAAGATGTCGCCGGACCAGCCCAGCGCCACGCAGATGTTGCCGTTGGCCAGGTCGGAGATGTATTTGGACGAGTGGAAGTAGGTGACGTACGGACGCACCTGCATCAGCAGCTCTTCGGCCTTCTTCACGTCGTCGACGCTGGTCGGATTCGGGTTCAGGCCCTGGTAGTGCAGCGCGGCGGCGTACACTTCATCCGGGGCATCGAGCATGGAAACGCCACAGGCTTTCAGCTTCTCCATGTTTTCCGGCTTGAAGATCACGTCCCAGGAGTCGATGGTGTCGACGCCCAGTGCGGCCTTGACCTTCTCCGGGTTGTAACCGATGCCGGTGGTGCCCCACAGGTAGGGGAAGGCGTACTGGTTACCCGGATCGGCGGTCTCCAGGGCTTTCATCAGGTCCGGGTTGAGGTTCTTCCAGTTCGGCAGCTTGCTCATGTCGAGTTTCTGGAACACGCCGGCCTTGATCTGTTTGGCAAGGAACTGGTTGGACGGCACCACGATGTCGTAGCCCGAGCCGCCGGATAGCAGCTTGGCTTCCAGGGTTTCGTTGCTGTCGAAGACGTCGTAGACCACTTTGATGCCGGTTTCTTTCTCGAAGTTGGCAATGGTGTCTTCAGCGATGTAGTCCGACCAGTTGTACACGTGCAGCACTTTATCCTCGGCCTGTGCGACGCCTACGATGGCGCCCGCCAGGGACAACGCGAGAAGGGTTTTGCCGAATGTTTTCATGCGTACAGCTCCTGTTGTTGTAAAAGTTTTCCAGAAGGTGCGCAGCCTATCTGCAACACCTTCCGGTGAGCCTGGCCAACGCACTGGCGCAGTCTGGCAAGGTCGCGGCACTCTTTACAACTTTCAGACGTAACCGCCCGAAACCCTGTAAAGCCTCGGCTTTACCCCAGTACCGCCTGGGCGGTGAGGTCGAGGCAGCGCCGCGCCTTGTCGACCAGCTCGTCGATCTCGGCCTTGCTGATCACCAACGGTGGCGAAATGATCATGGTGTCGCCCACCGCGCGCATGATCAGACCGTTATTAAAGCAGTGACCGCGACAAATCATGCCGACGCCCACCTCGCTCGGGTAACGCGCACGGGTGGCCTTGTTCTTCACCAGCTCGATCGCGCCGAGCAGGCCCACGCCACGCACTTCGCCCACCAACGGATGGTCGGCCAGCTCGCGTAGACGTTTCTGCAAATACGGTGCCGTTTCTGCCTTGACCCGCTCGACGATCTTTTCGTCGCGCAGGATGCGGATGTTTTCCAGCGCCACCGCCGCCGCCACCGGGTGCCCGGAGTAGGTGAAGCCGTGGTTGAAGTCGCCGCCCTGGTTGAGCACCTCGACGATCTCGTCGCGCACGATCAGGCCGCCCATGGGGATGTAACCGGAGGTCAGGCCCTTGGCGATGGTCATCAGGTCCGGCGCGTTGCCGAAATAGTCGCTGCCGAACCATTCGCCGGTGCGGCCAAAGCCGCAGATCACTTCGTCGGCCACAAACAAAATGTCGTATTTGTCGAGGATTTCGCGGATGCGCGGCCAGTAGCTCTCCGGCGGAATGATCACCCCGCCCGCGCCCTGGATCGGCTCGGCAATAAAGGCGGCGACGTTGTCTTCGCCGACTTCGAGAATCTTCTGCTCCAGCTGGTCGGCGGCCCAGATGCCGAATTCGTCCGGGCTCATCTCGCCGCCCTCGCCGAACCAGTAAGGCTGAGCAATGTGCACGATGCCCGGAATCGGCAGGTCGCCCTGTTCGTGCATGTAGGTCATGCCGCCCAGGCTGGCGCCGGCGACGGTGGAGCCGTGGTAGCCGTTGTGCCGGCTGATGATGACTTTCTTGTTCGGCTGCCCCTTGATCGCCCAGTAGTGGCGCACCATGCGCAGCATGGTGTCGTTGCCTTCCGAGCCGGAGCCGGTGAAGAACACGTGGTTCATGCCCGCGGGGGCGATGTCGGCGATGGCTTTGGCCAGCTCCAGCACCGGCGGGTGGGCGGTCATAAAGAAGGTGTTGTAAAACGGCAGCTCGCGCATCTGCTTGCTCGCCGCCTCGACCAACTCCTCGCGGCCATAGCCCACGGCCATGCACCACAGGCCGGCCATGCCATCGAGGATCTTGTTGCCCTCGCTGTCCCACAGGTACACGCCATCGGCCTTGGTGATGATCCGCGGACCCACTTGCGCCAGCTGTTTGTAATCGCTGAACGGCGCCAGGTGATGCGCACGGCTCATGGCCTGCCATTCGCGGGTTTTCGGGTTGGTCACTGGGTTAGTCATATCCACCTCAACAATGTACGCAATGGCTGGGTGCCGGGCGGATCGCGCGCCGGCACCCAGTCGATCAGACCGACAACAGCAGGAACTCGCGTTCCCAGGAGCTGATCACTCGCTTGTAGTTTTCATGCTCGGCACGCTTCACCGCGACATAGCCGCTGACGAACTTGCGGCCCAGGTACTGCTCCACGGTGGCGCAGGTTTCCATGCGTTCCAGCGCGGCTTCCAGGGTCAGCGGCAGACGCAGGTTGCGTCGCTCGTAACCACGGCCAACCACCGGCGCGCTGGGCGCGATGCCCTCGACCATGCCGATGTAACCGCACAGCAGGCTGGCGGCCAGGGCCAGGTAGGGGTTGGCATCGGCACCGGCCAGGCGGTTTTCCACCCGCCGGTTCTGCGGCGTGGCATCCGGTACGCGCAGGCCGACCGTGCGGTTTTCCTCGCCCCACTCGACGTTCACCGGCGCCGAGGTGTCCGGCAGGAAGCGGCGGAACGAGTTCACGTTCGGCGCGAACAGCGGCAGGATTTCGGGGATGAACTTCTGCAAACCGCCGATGTGGTGGAGGAACAGCTCGCTCATCGAGCCGTCGTCATTGGAGAAGATGTTCTTGCCGGTGTGCTTGTCGATGATGCTCTGGTGCAGGTGCATCGCGCTGCCCGGCTGATCGGTGATCGGCTTGGCCATAAAGGTGGCGGCGACATCGTGCTTGAGCGCGGCTTCGCGCATGGTGCGCTTGAACACCAGCACCTGATCGGCCAGCGACAGCGGGTCGCCGTGACGGAAGTTGATTTCCATCTGCGCCGGACCTTCTTCGTGGATCAGCGTATCGAGGTCCAGGCCCTGGATTTCGCACCAGTCGTACATGTCTTCGAACAGCGGGTCGAATTCGTTGGCCGCGTCGATGGAGAACGACTGGCGACCGGTTTCCGGGCGGCCGGAGCGGCCCATCGGCGCTTGCAGCGGGAAATCCGGGTCTTCGCAACGCTTGGTCAGGTAGAACTCCATTTCCGGCGCGACAATCGGCTGCCAGCCTTTGTCGGCATAGAGTTTCAAAACCTTTTTCAGCAGGTTGCGCGGCGACAACTCGATCGGATTGCCTTGCTTGTCATAGGTGTCGTGGATCACCTGCGCGGTCGGCTCGATGGCCCACGGCACCAGGAACACGGCGTTTTCGTCCGGGCGGCAGATCATGTCGATATCGGCCGGGTCGAGCAGCTCGTAATAGATGTCATCCTCGACGTAGTCGCCGGTGACGGTTTGCAGCAGCACACTCTCGGGAAGGCGCATGCCCTTCTCGTCGAGGAACTTGTTGGTCGGTGAAATCTTGCCGCGGGCAATGCCGGTAAGATCGCTGACCAGGCATTCAACTTCGGTGATTTTGCGTTCTTTCAGCCAGCTCGAAAGCTGGTCTAGTTTGGTACTCATAGAGACCTCAGGGTTTTAGAGAAACCGACTTCTTTATAGTCGGCTCAGCGTTGCCCCGCCCTCTTCCTGCAAGCCTCACCAAAGGCCTGGAAGATGGCGAGATAATTCGGGTTGGATCGTACCTGCCACTCGGGGTGCCATTGCACCCCCAGCGCGAAGCTTTGCGCACCTTCGACGGAGAAGGCTTCGATCAACCCGTCAGGCGCCAGCGCTTCAACTCGAAGGCCCGGCGCCAGACGCTGAACGCCCTGGCCATGAATAGAATTAACAACAATCTCGCTCGGCAAGCCGAGGCCGGCGAGAACGCCACCCGGCTGCACCAGCAGCGGATGACTGGGGGCGTATTGCACCTCGAGCGACTCACTGTCCGGCTCGCGGTGGTCCATCATGCCGTCGACCTCGTGCACCTTCTGATGCAGGCTGCCACCGAACGCCACGTTCATTTCCTGAAAGCCGCGGCAAATACCGAGCACGGGAATGCCGGCGGCGAGCGCGCGGCGGATCAACGGCAAGGTGGTCTGGTCACGGGCGGGGTCATGCTGGGTACCCGGCGCACTGGCCGGGCCGTGGTAATGGTGCGGCTCGACATTGGAGGGCGAGCCGGTGAACAGCAGGCCGTCGAGGTTATCGAGCAGGGTCGGTTGATCGATCAGTTCGCCCAGCGACGGAATGATCAGTGGCAGGCCACCGGCTCCGACAGCCACCGCGCGAACGTATTTATCGCCGGTTATATGGTAGGGATGCAGACCGATCTGCTTGGTGCAGGCGGTAACGCCGATTAACGGCAGGCGCGACATGGGACACCCGTTTTATTGCTGTTATGGGTTTCAGGCGAGCTTAGCCTTGTTCATTTTTTTACACAATAGTCATGTAAAAAATTGAACACACCCCACTGAGCACCGCAGTGGCACAGGCCGCGCCACAGCTAGCAATGCCCTGAAACGCCCTAAAATTGGCCACAAGGCTCTTTTTTAGGGCAAAATACGCCTCGCTTGACAGGCTCAGGTGTTTAAGATTGACTCATACCTGTGCAATTGCATGATTGATATTTTTAACAAAAAAGGTGTTGCATCATGTCGGTACCCCCGCGTGCCGTTCAGCTTAATGAAGCGAACGCGTTCCTTAAGGAACATCCTGAGGTCCTGTTCGTCGACCTTCTCATTGCAGATATGAATGGAGTGGTGCGCGGCAAGCGCATCGAGCGTGCGAGCCTGCATAAGGTCTACGAACGCGGCATCAATCTCCCGGCTTCTCTATTCGCCCTCGATATCAACGGCTCGACAGTGGAAAGCACTGGCCTGGGTCTGGATATCGGCGATGCCGACCGTATCTGCTACCCCATCCCCAACACCCTGTGCTACGAGCCTTGGCAGAAGCGCCCCACCGCGCAACTGTTGATGACCATGCACGAACTGGAAGGCGAGCCGTTTTTTGCCGATCCACGGGAGGTGTTGCGCCAAGTGGTCGCGAAGTTCGACGAACTGGGCCTTACCATTTGTGCCGCTTTCGAACTTGAGTTTTACCTGATCGACCAGGCCAACGTGAACGGCCGACCGCAGCCGCCGCTGTCGCCGCTGTCGGGCAAACGTCCACATTCGACCCAGGTTTACCTGATCGACGACCTGGACGAATACGCCGAATGCCTGCAAGACATTCTGGAAGGCGCCAAAGAACAAGGCATCCCGGCCGACGCCATCGTCAAGGAAAGCGCCCCGGCGCAATTCGAGGTCAACCTGCACCACGTGGCGGACCCGATCAAGGCCTGCGACTACGCCTTGCTGCTCAAGCGTCTGGTGAAGAACATCGCCTACGACCATGAGATGGATACCACCTTCATGGCCAAGCCGTACCCGAACCAAGCGGGTAATGGTCTGCATGTGCATATTTCGATTCTGGACAAGCAGGGCAACAACATCTTTGCCTGCGAAGACCCGGAACAGAACGATGCGCTGCGCCATGCGATTGGCGGCGTGCTGGAAACCATGCCGGCCTCGATGGCTTTCCTCTGCCCGAACGTCAACTCCTACCGCCGTTTCGGTGCGCAGTATTACGTACCGAACTCGCCGTGCTGGGGTATCGACAACCGTACCGTTGCCCTGCGCGTGCCGAACGACAGTGCCGATGCCGTACGCATCGAACACCGTGTGGCCGGTGCCGACGCCAACCCTTACCTGCTGCTGTCTGCCGTCTTGGCAGGGGTGCACCACGGCCTGACCAACAAGGTCGAGCCGAATGCGCCGGTGGAAGGCAACTCGTACGAACAGAACGAGCAGAGCCTGCCGAACAACCTGCGCGATGCCCTGCGCGAGTTGGACGACAGCGAGATTCTGGCGCGCTATATCGATCCTAAATACATCGACATCTTCGTCGCCTGTAAGGAAAGCGAGCTGGCCGAGTTCGAGAACTCGATCTCCGACCTCGAGTACAACTGGTATCTACACACCGTGTAAGTAACACCCGACGCCGGCCTTGAGCCGGCGTCGTTTTATCCAGCGGGACCTGCCGAATCAGTCACTACCCTGGCCGCGCGCTCACACCTGCGGCGGGACAGTGCTGCGCCGCATTCAGCCGGCCAGCACCTGCTGCACCCGAACCTAGGCCGCGCCGGGTGGCGTGGATAAACGACTCACGATGCTATCAGGGAGAGCCCCATGCCGCGTTTGTTCGCTTTGCTGCTGCTCGTACTCACACCGCTGCTGGCCAGCGCCGAACAGGCCACGGACAGCATCCGCGTCTACAACTGGAACGACTACATCGCCCCGCAAGTGCTCAAGGACTTCGAGGCCGAGACCGGTATCCACGTCGAATACCGCACCTTCAGTACCGCCGAAGAGCTGAGCAACGCCTTGGCCAGCGGCGAATCCATCGACATCGCCGTGCCCTCGCACGACGCCCTGCCGGCACTGATCAAGGCCGGCGGCCTGCAACCGCTGGACTTCAGCCGCCTGCCCAACCGCAAACACCTGGACAAACAGCTGCTGAGCAAGCTCGCCGCCGTCGACCCGAGCAACCGCCACGCCGTGCCTTACCTGTGGGGCGCGGTCGGCCTGGCGATCAACACGCCGCAAGCCGAAGCGGCATTCGGCGGGCCACTGCCCGACAGCTGGAGCCTGTTGTTCGACGCCGAGCAAAGCGCACGCCTGGCCAGCTGCGGCATCAGCGTGCTCGATGCGCCGGACGAAACCCTGTCGCTGTTGCTCAACTACCAGGGCCGCAGCCTGACCCGCAGCGCGCCGAGCCGCATCGAGCGCGCCGGCAAGGTGCTCGATGGCCTGCGCGCGAACCTGCGCTACGTCGACAGCGAACGCTACATCGACGACCTCAACAACGGCCGCCTGTGCGTGGCCATGGCCTGGGTCGGCGATGCGCTGGCCGCCGCCGACGCCGGGCAGCCGGTGCGCTTCCTGGTGCCGGCAGAAGGCTCGGTGCTGTTCATCGACAACCTGGTGATTCCCAGCAGCGCGCGCCGCGCCGATCTCGCCCATCGCTTCATCGACTACCTGATGCAGCCCAAGGTCGCCGCGCTGATCACCACGGAAACCCTCTACCCCAATGGCAACGCCGATTCCAAGGTGTTCCTCGACGAGGCGCTGCGCGCGCAACCCGGCCTCTACCCGGACCGCGACACCAAACGCCGCCTGTATGCCCTGGAAGCGCTGCCGGAAAAACACCTACAAACCCGCGACAGCGTATGGGCGCGCTTCCGCGACGGCAGCTGAACTCAGGCGATCAAGACGTAGGGTGGACATGCGCAGCTTGTCCGCCAGCAAGCAGCGACGCGGCGCCCTACGCCCCGCACACGCCCATCGCTGCGCGTGACGCGGCCCGCCGCCAGCCGACTTGCCTCCAGCGCACCGGCTGGCGTCCAATAGCGCGTCCTTCGCCGAGATGATCGCCATGCCGCGCCCTGCCACCGTTCGCAAACCCCGCGCCAGCAGCCAGGCGCGCATTGCCGTGATCCTGGCCGCCGCCCGCGAACTGCTCGCCGAACAGGGCGTGGCCAGCCTGTCGATCTACAGCGTGGCCGAGCGTGCGGCCATTCCGCCCTCCTCGGTCTATCACTTCTTCGCCAGCGTACCGGCCTTGCTCGAAGCGCTGACCGCCGACATCCACCGCGCCTTCCGCGACTGCCTGCAAGCGCCCGTCGTCCACGCCGACCTGCACACCTGGCGCGACCTGTCGCGCATCGTCGAGTTACGCATGCTGGCGATCTACAGTGCCGATGCCGCCGCGCGCCAGCTGATCCTCGCCCAGCACGGCCTCGCCGAAGTGACCCAGGCCGACCGCCAGCACGACATCGAACTGGGCCGGCTGATGCAGGCGCTGTTCGAGCGGCATTTCCCCCTGCCGCCCCTGCCGGACGAGATCGACGTGTTCGCCCTGGCCATGGAACTCGGCGACCGCGTCTACGCCCGCTCGGTGCAACTGCACGACCACATCACCCCGCGCCTGGCCGAAGAAGGCATGCGCGTGTTCGATGCCTACCTGGGCCTGTACCTGCCGCCTCATCTGCCCAAGCGCGCCGCGCCACTGCCGTAGGCTGGGCCGGGCCGGGCCGCGTAGGGTGGACATGGCGAAGCCTTGTCCACCGCTGACGAGCGGGACGACAAGCACTCCGACGGAACCCCCACGCCAGCCGATGGTCGTTTGATTGCACAATCCGCAGATAAATTTATCGATACTTATCCGTCTTTTAATCGATTAAAACTTCCCGATAGAAAATTTATGCTTCTAAAGCAGATTTTTATCGACTATAAAAGTCATACAACCCCCTGGCAGATCCAGATCCGCCGACACGCCGTCGTCATCGCTCGTCTGCTAGTTTTACCGTCACCGCTGACTGTTCCTAAGAGGTGTTCCATGTCCCGCATCGTCACCGTCGCCGCTACCCAGATGGCTTGTTCCTGGGATCGCGCCGCCAATATCGCCAACGCCGAGAAGCTGGTGCGCCAAGCGGCCGCCCAAGGCGCGCAGATCATCCTGATCCAGGAACTGTTCGAGACCCCGTACTTCTGCCAGAAGCCCAACCCGGACTACCTGCAACTGGCTACCTCGGTCGAGGCCAACGAAGCCATCGCGCACTTCCAAAAAATCGCCAAGGAACTGCAAGTGGTGCTGCCGATCAGCTTCTTCGAGCTGGCTGGGCGCGCACGCTTCAACAGCATAGTGATCATCGACGCCGACGGTTCGAACCTCGGGATTTATCGGAAAAGCCACATCCCGGACGGCCCCGGCTACCACGAGAAGTATTACTTCAACCCGGGCGACACCGGCTTCAAGGTGTGGAACACCCGTTACGCCAAGATCGGCGTGGGCATCTGCTGGGATCAGTGGTTCCCCGAGTGCGCGCGCAGCATGGCGCTGCTCGGTGCGGAAATTCTCTTCTACCCGACCGCCATCGGCAGTGAACCGCACGACAAGACCATCAGTTCGCGCGACCACTGGCAGCGCGTGCAGCAAGGCCACGCGGGCGCCAACCTGATGCCGCTGATCGCCTCCAACCGCATCGGTAACGAAGCCCAGGACGGCTACGACATCACCTTCTACGGCTCCTCGTTCATCGCCAACCAGTTCGGCGAGAAAGTCGAAGAGCTCAACGAAACCGAAGAAGGCGTGCTGGTCCACAGCTTCGACCTTGACCAGCTGGAACACATCCGCAGCGCCTGGGGCAGTTTCCGTGACCGCCGGCCGAACCTGTATGGGCCGCTCAAGACCCTGGACGGCGCATTGGAGTCCTGAGCTTCGTGTGATCTGTAGGATGGGTTGAGGCGCGAAGCGCCGATACCCATCGCCCCCACGATGGGTATCGCTACGCTCAACCTGCGCGGCCCGACCCATCCTAGCCAGCTCTTCGTTTTGGTGACCGTTATGACCACCCTGACCAGCACACCCCGCGCCGATGGCTTCCGCATGCCGGCCGAGTGGGAAGCCCATAGCCAGACCTGGATGGTCTGGCCCGAGCGCCCGGACAACTGGCGCCTGGGCGGCAAGCCGGCGCAAGCCGCTTTCACTGCCGTGGCCAAGGCCATCGCCGAGTTCGAGCCGGTGACCGTGTGCGTCTCGGCCGGGCAATACGAAAACGCCCGCGCGCGCCTCGATCATCGCAACATCCGCGTGGTCGAGATCAGCACCGACGATGCCTGGGTGCGCGACACCGGGCCAACCTTTGTCAGCAACGCCAGCGGCGAAGTGCGCGGCGTCGACTGGGGCTTCAATGCCTGGGGCGGCTTCGACGGCGGCCTGTACTTCCCGTGGCAACGCGACGATCAGGTGGCCAGCAAGATCCTCGAAATCGAGCGCTGCCAGCGCTACCGCACCGAGGGCTTCGTGCTGGAAGGCGGCTCGATCCATGTCGACGGCGAAGGCACGCTGATCACCACCGAGGAGTGCCTGCTCAACCGTAACCGCAACCCGCACCTGAACCGCGAGGCAATCGAAACGCTGCTGGCCGAGCACCTGGCCATCGACACGGTGATCTGGCTGCCGGACGGCCTGTTCAACGACGAGACCGACGGCCACGTCGACAACTTCTGTTGCTACGTGCGTCCTGGCGAAGTGCTGCTGGCCTGGACCGACGATGCGCAGAACCCCAACTACCCGCGCTGCCAGGCCGCCATGCGCGTGCTGGAAAACGCGCGCGATGCCCGGGGTCGCCAGCTGGTCGTGCACAAGATGCCGATTCCCGGCCCGCTTTATGCCAGCGAGGAAGAGTGCGCCGGCGTCGATCTGGTCGCCGGCACCCAGGAGCGCAGCCCCGAGGTGCGCCTGGCCGGCTCCTACGTCAACTTCCTGATCGTCAACGGCGGCATCGTCGCGCCGAGCTTCGACGACCCGCTGGACGAGGCAGCCCGCGCCATTCTCCAGCGCGTGTTCCCCGAGCACCGCGTGGTCATGGTGCCAGGCCGCGAGATCCTCCTCGGCGGCGGCAATATCCACTGCATCACCCAGCAGCAACCGGCGCCACAACGGCGCTAAGGCACCAGGCTGTTGTGCGGGCAATCTCGACCGCGAGCAGTTCCGGCAATGTCTTCAAGACAGGCCAAAGAGCTCGCGGCCAAGGCCCCTCCTACGCGGCGTTCAGTTAACGGTTGCCGCATGAAAAAGGCTATGTCCCCGTTACGTGTTGCAGGAGAAGCCGCGCTGTTGTGGGAGTGGATTTATCCGCGAAAATCTTTGAACGCTGAAGATCTCTCGCGGCTAAAGCCGCTCCCGCGTGACGGCGGTCTGCATCAACCGTTAACGGGTACAGAGCCATGAAAAAGCCCCGCACAGGCGGGGCTTTTTCATGCGGCAACGCGCCTGGGCAGGATGCAACTACCCAGGCGCGACAGACACCCCGTCAAGGACGGGGCGGCGATCAGAACAGCGGCAGGGTGTAGCTGACGATCAGACGGTTTTCGTCGATATCGTTCGCGAAGTTGGAACGCACCGACGCATTACGCCAGCGCACGCCGAGGTTCTTCAGCGCCCCGTCCTGGAAGACATACATCAGCTCGGTGTTGCGCTCCCACTCCTGACCGTCAGAGGCAGCAGCACCACGATCCACATTGTCACCGGTCAGGTAACGGGTCATGAAGGTCAGACCCGGAATGCCGATGGAGGCGAAGTTGAAGTCGTAACGCGCCTGCCAGGAGGTTTCGTCCTTGTTGGCGAAATCACCGATCTGTACATAGTTGACCAGGAATGGATCGGTACCGTTGATGTAGGCAGCGCCGGTATCACCGCTCATCTTCTGGTAGCCCAGGCCGAAGGCATGACCGGAGAGGCCGTAGGTAACCATGGCACCGAAGGCCTTGTTGTCGACGTTGCTACGTCCGTCGTCGGTGGAGCGCGCGTAACGCACGTCGGTCTTCAGGGTCTGCTTGTCGGCCAGCGGCAGCACATGCACCAGGTTGAAGGAGTTTTGCTTGTACAGCTCTTCCAACTCGGAATAGTAGTAAGCCGCAGTCAGGTCCTTGGTGACCTTGTAGGTACCACCCAGATAGCTGAACTTGTCGGTGGTTGCACCGCCGGGGGTGGTGATGCCACGACGACCGCCGCTGGCGATGCTGATGTCCTCGTAGTCGCCGGAATCGCGGTTGTTGACCTCGCGAATACGCGCGGCATCCAGAGTCAGACCTTCAATCTCTTGGGAGACCAGTTGCCCACCTGAAAATACCTGCGGGGTCAGGCGGCTGTCGCTGGAAGCAATGGCCATGTTTTTGTACTGCATGCTGCCGACTTTCAGCACACTCTTGGAAATTTTTGCCTTGGCAGCTACGGCCAGGTCAGAGGAATAGTCCTGCGAGCCACCTGAGCGATCCGGGGTCAGCAGGCCGGTGCCGGCGGTGCCGTCACCGGAGTCCAGCTTGAAACCCAACATGCCGATGGCATCCAGACCGAAGCCCACGGTGCCTTCGGTGTACCCCGACTCGGCGCGCAGAATGAAGCCCTGCGCCCATTCTTCGGCCTTGGACTGACCATTTGACGAGTTCCCGCCTTCCTGACGGAAGTCACGGTTGAAGTAGAAGTTACGCGCTTCAACGCTGGCTTTGCTGTCTTCAATAAAAGCCGCGTTGGCGACTTGGCTCAGGGACAGGCCCAGGGTGCTGGCAGCTACGGCCAGCGCCAGGGAGGTCTTTGTCATGGTGATGCTCTCCAGTGTTTTTATGGGTGACACATCGGCACGGGCTCTGGCTTCAGTGACGAAGAGGCAGGCGCAGGCCGAATTCGTTCGCACGCCCAACGCACTCGCGCAACAGGCAGCCGCATGGGCGCCAAGACCGGCGAATCACGAATAGGCGAACAGGAATTAGCGCTGCACAGCGGCGTGGTGGCCGACGCTCGGCAACAGGGACACAGGGATTTTCGGCGGGAAGCAGGTGAGGGTCATCGGCGCAGGTCTCTTCATTTTTATTGTCTGTCAGCCCTATGCGGCTGATCTTGGGTCTGCACAGCCCTACGCAGATACTGTGCCAGCCGCCGCGCTTTGTCGGCCAGCCGCTCTAGCTCAAGGATTTACCGGGCAAGCGCAGGTATCAGCGCCCCCACATCGAACATTAATAAGCGGATTTTTGCCGAGGATACGCGCCTGAACGGCGGGTTATCGCCAAGCCACCGCCTAATAGCGCTGCCCTCAACCGAGGACGATCTGGTTCTTGCCTTGACGCTTGGCTTGATACATCGCGCTGTCGGCACGGGCAAACAGCGCATCCAGGCTCTGATCGTCGCCGCGCAGGCTGGTCAGACCCTGGCTGGCGGTGATGCCGAATTGCTGGCTTTCGTAGCTGAAGCTCAGGCGCTGCACCTCGCGCTGCAAGCGCTCGGCAATCTGCTCGGCCAAGGCCGGCTCGCAACCGGGAAACACCGCCGCGAACTCTTCGCCGCCGATACGCCCGAACAGGTCGCCGCGACGCAGCACCGAGGCGCCACTGTAGGCCAGGCGCTGCAACACCTGGTCGCCCATCTGGTGACCGTACTTGTCGTTGATCTGCTTGAAGTCGTCGAGGTCGAGCAGGAGAAAGGCCAGCGGGCTGCCGAACTGTCGGGCATGCTCGAATTCGCGCTGGGCGCACTCGAAGAAGTAGCGGCGGTTGCTGCTCTGGGTCAGCACATCGATGGTGGCCAGGCGATGCAGTTCGCCTTCCAGCTGCTTCTTCTCGGTGATGTCCTCGGCGATGCCAACGACGATCTGCGCCTGTCCCGCTTCATTCTGGCGGCTGATAAAACACTTGTCGCTGAGCCAGCGCAGTTGCCCGTCACTGCGAATGATGCGGTACTCGCGGGCCTCTACGGCGCCGGTTTCCAGCACCTTGGCGAGGCTCTCGGCGGCGTATTCCATGTCATCCGGGTAGATGCTGTTACGCCACTCGCCGTAATCGGCCAGCAGCAAGGCGGCGGAGCGACCGAAGATTCGCTCGTAGGCCGGGCTGACGTAAATCACCTGCTGGGTCTGCCAGTCGAACGCCCACAGCACCGCGTTGACACTGCCCAGCAGCGTGCTGATCAGTTGCTCGCGCTCACGCAACCGAGTGACTTCTGCGCGGCTGTGCAGCAACGCCAGGGTCAGCTCTTCCAGTTCGAGAGGGAGACGCGTGAATTCGTCCATAAAACCGCCATCCTGCTGAATACATGGGCGATAAACGCAGCATAGTGCGTCGTAGTTACGGAAAACAAAAAGCCCGCCGAACGGCGGGCTTTTACGTGCAATCGCAGACTTAAAGACCTGTCTGCTGCCGATGGGTTCAACCATCCGTCGGCAGCAGCGGTTTTCTTATGCGGCCCCGGCGGGGCGTAGCGAATAGGTTTTCAGTTGCTCGGCGAAATCGCGCAGCGACTGGATGCCGCTGGCCTCGGCCTCGTGCACCCACTGCTTGATGGCGTCGAGCATTTCGTGGCCATTGGAGCTGGTCTTGGCCCAAATCTGCTGCAACGCCAGGCGTTTCTCGTAAATCACCTTGAGCGAGTGGCTCTGCGCCAACATGGCATCGATGCGCAGTTGCTGCTGATCGTGCAACAGGCTCGGTTCGCGGGCCAGCAGACGCTTGGCCCGGTGGAACTGGTGGCGTACCGAGGCATCGGCCTTGGCCAGCTCCTGCTTGACCAGCGGGCCAATCACCAACTTGCGGTATTGCGCCATGATCTGGAAGCGGTTGTTGAGGATCGCCATGGCGGTGTCCATGTCCAACTGGCGCTTGCCTTCGACGCGATGGGCGATGGGCGCGACGCGCTGCACCTTGGCCAGACCGAAGAAGCTGAACAGCTGAATCCACGCCCAGCCCATGTCGAACTCCCACTTGCGCACCGACAGCTTGGCCGAGTTGGGATAGGTGTGGTGGTTGTTGTGCAGCTCTTCGCCGCCGACCAGAATGCCCCACGGCACCAGGTTGGTCGCCGCATCGCGGCACTCGAAGTTGCGATAGCCAACCGCATGGCCCAGGCCGTTGATCACCCCGGCCGCCCACACCGGAATCCACATCATCTGCACCGCCCAAATGGTGATACCGGCGGCGCCGAACAGCGCCAGGTCGATGATTGCCATCAGGGTCACGCCGCCAATTGGAAAGCGCGAATAGACGTTACGCTCGACCCAATCGTCCGGGCAGTTCTTACCGTAGATGCGCAGGGTGTCCTGGTTTTTCGCTTCTTCGGCATACAGTTCGGCGCCTTTGCGCAGTACCGTACCCAGGCCTTTGATCACCGGGCTGTGCGGGTCATCGACGGTTTCGCATTTGGCATGGTGCTTGCGGTGAATGGCGGTCCATTCGCGGGTGTTCTGCGCCGTGGTCAACCACAGCCAGAAGCGGAAGAAGTGCTTGAGCGCGGGGTGCAGCTCCAATGCGCGGTGCGCAGAGTAACGGTGCAGGTATACCGTGACACCGACAATCGTCACGTGCGTCATCACCAGAGTGACTGCGATCAGTTGCCAGATCGACAAGTCGAGAGAACCGTTGTACCACATGGGGTCGAGTGCCTCTTGAAAAGGAAGACGCGACCCAGTCCGACAGAATCGAGCCGCATTGCATTATCGCCAACCCGGATCAGAAAACCAGTTGGTCTTTTGGATAAGAATGTTACGACCCCGCCGACCTCTATACTGCGCCGTACACGAAAAGAGCTGACCCTCACCTTATGAGCATACGCCACGACGCCCTGCGCCTGACCCTCATGTACATGCTGGCTGCTGGCGTGTGGATTTTCTTCAGCGACGGACTGCTGGTGGCCCTCGGCCTGTCCGCGCAGCAGATGGAACGCGCGCAGCTGCTCAAGGGCTTGTGCTTCGTCCTGCTCACCAGCGTATTGCTGTATGGGATTCTGCATTCCCACTGGCGTTTGCAACGCCGTATCCGCCGTGCCCTGGGCGCCAGTGAGGAGCGCCTGAGCCTGGCGCTGGACGCCGCCGAAGACGGCCTGTGGGATTGGGACCTGCGCACCCGCGAGTTATTTTTCTCGCCCCGCTACAGCGCCCTGCTCGGCCTGCAACCCGAAGAACTGGGCGGCACGCGCGAGGCCTGGTTGCAGCACCTGCACCCCGACGACCACGCCCACTACCGACAAACCATTGCCGAGTTGTTGCGCAGCGCCAGCCAGGAGCCTTACGAAAACACCTACCGGCTGCGCCACCGCGATGGTAACTACCGTTGGATTCAGTCGCGCGGCCGCCTGCTGCTCGATGCCAAGGGCCGCCCCGAGCGCTTTATCGGCACCGCCAGCGACATCACCCAGCGCCGCGCCGACGAAGACAGCCTGCGCCAGGCCGCGGCGGTGTTCGATGCCACCCAGGAAGGCGTGCTGGTCAGCGATGCCGCGCAACGGATCGTGCATATCAACCCAGCCTTCAGCCGCATCACCGGCTACAGCGCAACGGAGATTCTCGGCCAGCAACCCAACCTGCTGAAGTCCGGTCGGCATGACGACACCTTCTACCGAACGATGTGGCACGCCCTGCAAAGCCGCGGCGCCTGGAGCGGGGAAATCTGGAACCGGCGCAAGAACGGCGAGATCTACCCGCAGTGGCAATGCATCCGGGTGATCCACGACGAGAAGGGCGCGATCAGTCATTACGTCGCGGTGTTCTCCGATATCAGCGCGCTGAAACGCTCGCAACGCGAGTTGGATTACCTGGCGCACCACGACCCGCTGAGCAACCTGCCCAACCGCCTGCTGTTCACCGAGCGAGTCGAACACGCCCTGGAGCGCGCGCAACGCGAGCAGCACCACGGCGCCGTGCTGCTGATCGACCTGGATCACTTCAAGCACATCAACGAAAGCCTGGGCCACAACGTCGGCGACCTGCTGCTCAAAGCCGTCGGCGAGCGGCTCAAGGAGCACCTCGGTAAAGGCATGACCCTGGCGCGCCTGGGCGGCGACGAATTCGGCCTGCTCTGCGAAGACTGCAGCAACGCCGAGCAGGCCGCCGACCTCGCCCAACAGTTGCTCGACTGCCTGAGCACGCCGTTCCAACTGATCGGCCAGGAGCTGTTTATCGCCGCCAGCATCGGCATCAGCCTGTTTCCCGGCGATGCGCAGAACGTCGAGCAAGTGCTGCGCAATGTCGACTCCGCGCTGTTCAAGGCCAAGAGCAGTGGCCGCGAAGGCTTCGCCTTTTATGCCCTGGAACTCACCGAGTACGCGCGCCAGCGGGTCGAATTGGTCAGCGCCCTGCGCCATGCCCTGGAAGGCAACGAACTGCGCGTGCATTACCAGCCACTGCATTGCCTGAGCAGCGGCCGGCTGATTGGCGTCGAAGCGTTGGTGCGCTGGCAACACCCGCAACGCGGCCTGGTGCCGCCTGGCGAATTCATCCCGATCGCCGAAGACAGCGGGCTGATCGGCGCCATCGATGCCTGGGTGTTGGCGCAGGCCTGCCAGCAGATGGTGGCCTGGAAAACCGCCGGCTATGCCCTGCTGTTCGTCGCGGTGAACGTCTCCAGCCGGCTGTTCAGCCGTGGCGAACTGGACAAGCGCGTGGCCCAGGTACTGGCCGACACCGGCCTCGACCCGGCCTGCCTGGAGCTGGAAGTCACCGAGAGCGCGGTGATGGACGACCCCGACGCCGCGCAAGCCTTGCTCGAACGCCTGCGCGACCTGGGCATCCGCCTGGCCATCGACGACTTTGGCACCGGCTACAGTTCCCTGGCGCGCCTCAAACGCCTGCCGGTGCACAAGCTGAAACTCGACCAGAGCTTCGTCTGCGGTCTGCCGCATGACAAGGACGACGTGGCGATCACCCGCGCGGTCATTGCCCTCGGCCACAGCCTGGAACTGAAAATCCTCGCCGAAGGCATCGAACAGCCGGAGCAAGTCGACTTTCTCCGTCAACTCGGCTGCGACTACGCACAGGGCTACCACTTCGGCCGCCCGCAACCGGCGGAACTGCTCAACCTGGGGCCGTGCACGCATAAGCGCTAGCGGTTTGCCTAGGTTGAGCTGCAAGCCCACCACAGCCAGTCGGCCTGACCCGAGCGTGGCGCAAGCCTATGGGTTAGCCAGTCGCCAGCGGTTCAGTTGCCTGACCGGCCGCTCGCCAACCGGTGAAGCCATCGATCAGGTAGCGCGCATCGAGCCCCATGACCATCAGCGTGGCGGCGATGCCCTGGCTGATCTCATGTCCTTGGGCGCAATAGAGAATGACCGGCCTGTCCCGTGGTACCTGATCCTTCCAGGTGAAAAGGCCCTCGGGGTCGCGCCATTGGGCGCCAGGAATGGCGGCGGCATCCGCCTGCCGAACAGCTGCCCGCCGCACATCCAGCAAGCTGAACTGCCGGCTCGCGGCCTGCCACTCGGCCAATTCACAGATCGAGATACGGCTCATCGCACACCTCTCAGTTGAGCAGTAAACGCACCAGCACCCCCGCCACCGCGCAAGCGCCAATCACCTCCATGACCCCACGCTTGAACCTGAACAGCGCCACGGCGGCGGCCAACGCGATCAATGCCGAGGGCCAGTCGAAGCTGCCGGCGAAGCCTTGCGGCCAGAGCACGTGGTAGCCGAAGAACAGCGCCAGGTTGAGGATCACCCCGACCACCGCGGCGGTGATGCCGGTCAGCGGCGCGGTGAATTTCAGCTCGCCGTGGGTCGACTCCACCAGCGGGCCGCCGGCGAGGATGAACAGGAACGACGGCAGGAAGGTGAACCAAGTGACCAGGGCCGCGGCCAGCGCACCGGCGACAAACGCCTGATCGGCGCCGAACACTTGCTGCACGTAGGCGCCGACGAAGGCGACGAAGGCCACCACCATGATCAGCGGCCCCGGCGTGGTTTCGCCAAGAGCCAGGCCGTCGATCATCTGTGTCGGCGTCAGCCAGCCGTAGTGGCCGATGGCGCCCTGGTACACGTAGGGCAGCACCGCGTAGGCGCCGCCGAAGGTCAGCAATGCGGCTTTGGTGAAGAACCAGCTCATCTGCGTCAACGTGCCGTCCCAGCCGAACAACCAGATCAGCAAGCCCATCGGCAGCAGCCACAGCCAGGCGCCGACCAACAGCAGCAGGGCCAGGCGCGAGCCACTAAAACGCGCGTGCGCGGGCGTTGGCGTGTGGTCGTCGATCAGCGCCGGGCCGAAGGTTTTATCCGTCGCGCCATGCCCGCCACCGGGCGTGAAATGCTGCGGCAGCAGGCGCCCGCCGAGGTAACCGAGCACGGCGGCGGCGAGGACGATCAGCGGGAACGGCACGTTGAGTGCGAAGATCGCTACAAAGGATGCCGCCGCGATGCCCCACAGCCAGTTGTTTTTCAGTGCCCGCGAGCCAATCCGGTAGGCCGCCTGGACGACAATGGCGGTGACCGCCGGCTTGATCCCGTAGAAGATCCCCGCCACCAGCGGCACGTCGCCAAAGGCGATATACACCCAGGACAGGCCGATCAGGATGAACAGCGACGGCAACACGAACAGCACCCCGGCGATCACCCCGCCCCAGGTGCGGTGCATCAGCCAGCCGATGTAGGTGGCCAACTGCTGCGCCTCCGGTCCCGGCAGCAACATGCAGTAGTTCAGCGCATGCAGAAAGCGCCGCTCCGACAGCCAGCGGCGCTTCTCCACCAACTCCTGGTGCATGATCGCAATCTGCCCGGCCGGGCCGCCGAAGCTGATCAGGCCGAGTTTGAGCCAGAAGCAAAAGGCCTCGAACAGGCTGACGGGTTTGGGCAGGTCGTGCTCGGCTGGCGTTGCAGGCATCGAAAGCGCATCCAGTTGGGTTGCAAGGGCCGGCGCACTATACCCCGCGCCGATTAACCGCTGATGGTAGGCCGCTTCGCGCGTACTTGTCGCAAAACGGCGATGCCAGTTTCTGCTGGGCTGAAGCCCAGCCCACGAAACGGTATTGATTAAACACTGGGACAGCCATGCAGCATGGCTCGATGCACCGTAACGCGGCGCTTGCAACTGGATTGAGCCGACGAACGTGCGGATGGGTTTTAATAGTCGCCTGCTTTCACTCAAGGCCCGCCCAGATGACGCTCAGCCCCGACGACCTCGCGCAGATCAGCGCCCTGACCCTGGCCCATTACCAGGGCTGCGCCGAGGACTTTCGCGAAGGCACCCGCGACCACGATGTCAGCCAGAATATCGCCGCGTTGCTGCGCGCCCTCGACAAGGCGGCGCCGTTGCAGATTCTCGATTTCGGCTGTGGCCCAGGCCGCGACTTGCGCACCTTCAGCGCCCTCGGCCACACGGCCGTCGGCCTCGACGGCTGTCCGCGCTTCGTCGATATGGCCCGCGAAGACAGCGGCTGCGAGGTGTGGCAGCAAGACTTTCTCGCCCTCGACCTGCCGCCGGCGCGCTTCGATGGCATCTTCGCCAACGCCGTGCTGTTCCATATCCCCAGCCAGGAATTGCCACGGGTGCTGCGTCAGTTGCACGCCACCCTGCAAGCCGGCGGCGTGCTGTTCAGCTCCAACCCGCGCGGCGAAAATCAGGAAGGCTGGCACGGCGAACGCTATGGCACTTACTACGACCTGAGCAATTGGCGAGCGCTGCTGCTGGCCGCCGGCTTCGTCGAGTTGGAACACTACTACCGCCCGGCCGGCTTACCCCGCGAACAGCAGCCGTGGCTGGCCAGCGTGTGGCGCAAAGGCTGAAGCGAAGCCACTTGACTTAGCAGTCAGCTATTACCAAGATGCCGACATTCCTCAGGCCGCATCGCACCTGGACGCCTCCATGCGCTAACCTTGGCCAAGCGCTATATAGAAAAGTAAATAACGCACCCTCGGAGACCCCATGCGCCGCCACTCACTGCTCGCCCTGCTGCTCGCCTGCACCGCCACCTCCGCGCTGGCCGAGGAGGTGCAGGTGGCCGTCGCCGCCAACTTCACCGCACCGATGCAGGCGATTGCCCGCGCGTTCAAGCGCGACAGCGGGCATACGCTGATCACCGCGTTCGGCGCCACCGGCCAGTTGTATGCGCAAATTCGCAACGGCGCGCCGTTCGAAGTGCTGCTCGCCGCCGACGCCAGCACGCCGGCCACGCTGGAGCAGGCAGGCAACGGCGTGGCTGGCTCGCGCTTCACCTATGCCATCGGCAAGCTGGTGTTGTGGTCGGCGCAAGCGGGCTATGTCGACGCCCAGGGCGAGGTGCTCCAGCGCAACCCCTTCAAGCACCTGGCCCTGGCCAACCCGCAAGCCGCGCCATACGGTCGTGCGGCGCTGCAGACCCTGGACAAGCTCGGCTTGCGCCAGGCCCTGGCCGGCAAGCTGGTCGAGGGGCAAAGCATCACCCAGGCCCTGCAATTCGTCTCCACCGGCAATGCCGAATTGGGGTTCGTCGCCTTGTCCCAGGTGTACCAGGATGGCCAGATCAGCAGCGGCTCCGCCTGGGTGGTGCCAGAGGCCCTGTACGAGCCGATCCGCCAGGACGCCCTGCTTCTCGAAAAAGGCATGGGCAATCCCGCGGCGCGTGCCCTGCTCGAGTACCTGAAAGGCCCGCAAGCGGCGGCGATCATCACCGCCTACGGTTACACCCTCGACAGGTAGCCCCCCGCGATGCCACTCACCCAAGCCGATATAGACGCCATTCTGCTGACCCTCAGGCTGGCCTCGCTGACCACCGTGGTGTTGCTGCTGGTCGGCACGCCCATCGCCTGGTGGCTGGCGCGCACCGAGTCCTGGCTGAAACGGCCGCTGGCCGCCATCGTCGCCCTGCCGCTGGTGTTGCCGCCGACGGTGATCGGCTTCTACCTGCTGGTAAGCATGGGCCCGCACGGCGCGGTCGGCCAACTGACCGAGCGCCTCGGCCTGGGCACCCTGACGTTCACCTTCAGCGGCCTGGTGATCGGCTCGGTGTTCTATTCATTGCCGTTTGTCGTGCAGCCCTTGCAGAACGCTTTCGAGGCCATCGGCCGCGCGCCTCTGGAGGCCGCCGCGACCCTGCGCGCCGGCCCTTGGGATACGTTTTTCACGGTGGTTCTGCCGCTGGCCAGGCCGGGCTTTCTCACCGCCACGGTACTCGGCTTCGCCCACACCGTCGGCGAATTCGGCGTGGTGCTGATGATCGGCGGCAACATCCCCGGAAAGACCCAGGTCGCCTCGGTGCAAATCTACAACCATGTGGAAAGCCTGCAATACGCCCAGGCCCATTGGCTAGCCGGCGGCATGCTGGTCTTCTCCTTCGTGGTGCTGCTGGCCCTGTATTCCGGGCGCAGCCGCCAGCAGGCCTGGCGATGATCGGCAAGCTGTTCAGGCGCCGCGCCGCGCCGCCCACTGCGCTGAGCGATGGCCTGATCCAGGCGCGCTTTCGTATCGAGCACCCCGGCTTTGCCCTGGCGCTCGACCTACACCTGCCCGGACGTGGCGTCACCGCGCTGTTCGGCCACTCGGGCTCGGGCAAGACCAGTTGCCTGCGCTGCTTCGCCGGCCTTGACCGGCCGCGCGACGGCTACCTGCGGGTCAATGGCGAGCTGTGGCAAGACAGCGCCAGCGGCCAGTTCCTCGCGCCGCACCAGCGCCCGATCGGCTATGTATTCCAGGACGCCAACCTGTTCCCGCACCTCAGCGTGCGGCGCAACCTGGCGTTCGGCCAACAACGCATCGCCGCCGCCAGTCGCCGAGTGGCCCTGGAGCAGGCGCTGGAACTGCTCGGCATCGAGCACCTGTTGCAGCGCATGCCGGCCAGCCTGTCCGGCGGCGAGCGGCAGCGGGTGGCCATCGCCCGCGCGCTGCTGACCAGCCCGCGGCTACTGCTGATGGACGAGCCGCTGGCCTCGCTCGACCTCAAGCGCAAGCAGGAGGTGCTGCCCTACCTGGAACGCCTGCACCAGGAGCTGGAGATTCCCGTGCTGTATGTCAGCCATGCGCCGGACGAAGTGGCGCGCCTGGCCGATCACCTGGTGCTGCTGGAAAACGGCCAGGTGCGCGCCAGCGGGCCGCTGAAGGAAACCCTGCTGCGCGCCGACCTGCCGTTCGCTGGCGACGACGACGCCGAAGCGGTGATCGACGGCCAGGTCTGCGGCCACGATGCCGCCTACCAACTGCTGCACCTGAGCCTGGCCGGCAGCCCGGCGCAGCTGCGCCTGCCGCATACCGCACTGCCCAGCGGGCATGCCGTGCGGGTGAAGATCAAGGCCCGCGACATCAGCCTCAGCCTGCACCGCGCCGAAGGCAGCAGTCTGCTCAACCTGTTGCCGGTGGAGGTCGCCGCCTGGCAACGGCTGGACGCCCAGGTGCTGCTGACCCTTCGACTGGGCGAGCAATGCCTGCTGGCGCGGATCACCCGCTACTCGTTCGACCAGTTGGCGATCCACAACGGCCAACGGCTGTGGGCGCAGGTCAAATCGGTGTCGTTGCTAGGGTCATAGCGCCCCGACCTACACCCGTCGTGTCGACAATCCCAGCGCCGTAGGGTGGACATGGCGAAGCCTTGTCCACCAGCCAACCGCAGCCCCCTGAGGTCATACCGCACCCCGCTACCCCGGCAACTCCAGATGCGCCGGACCAATCTCCGCGTTCCCGGCCAGCAGCAGGGCGAAATGGATAACGTTCTCCAGCTCGCGGCTGTTACCCGGCCAGTTGTGCGTCTCCAGCAGCCGCTGCGCCTCCAGGCTGATGACGGGAATGGCCATGCCCAAACGCTGGGCATGGCTGCCGAGAAAATACTCGGCCAACGGCAAAATATCGCCGACCCGCTCGCGCAACGCCGGGAAGCGCAACTGGCCGTCGCCCAGGTAGGTGTACAGGCGCTCGTTGAAGGTGCCGGCCGCCACCGCCCGGCTGAGATCGATGCTGCTCGCGGCCATCAGCCGCACATCCACGGGAATCGCCTGCGCCGCGCCGACGCGGTAGACCTCGCGGGTTTCCAGGGCCGCCAGCAGTTTCACCTGCAAGGCCGGGGTCAGGTCGGCGATCTCGTCCAGGTACAGGGTCCCGCCGTTGGCCGAACCGAACCAGCCGGCGCGGCTGCTGACCGCCCCACGCTGCGTACCCGGCGTATGGCCGAACAGCTCGGCTTCGCCCCACTGTGGGCTGATGGCCGCGCAGCTGAGCGAGACGAACAGGCCACCGCGCTCGCTTAGCCGGTGGATATGCCGCGCCAGCAGCTCTTTGCCGGTGCCGGTTTCGCCACGGATCAGCAGCGGCTGCACGCCCGGCGCCAGGGCCTCGGCGTGCTCGCGCAACTGACGCGACAACGGGTCGATAAACACCAGCGCCTTGGCGCGGATGCTCAGCGGACTCTTGTCGGCCTCGGCGAAGGTCAGGGGTGGTGGACTGTTCTGCGCAAACGACATGACCTACGACTCCAGAACCGCGCCCCACAGGGACGCGGCTTACTTGCGGGGCGGCTGCCTGCACCAAGCCCCCGCGGCAAAGGCCGGCGAATCGGCGAATGCCGTTGATTTAGGCTATGTCCAAGTTACGTGTTGCAGGAGAAGCCACGCTTTTGTGGGAGCGGCGGTCTACATCAACATTTAACGGGTACAGCGCCTTGATTTAGCCACTGCCGCCGGCTCTCCATGCAGTGCTTTTCTAGGCGCCAGCTGGCTGGCGATAGCGCTGATTAGGCGCGCAAGCGCGGCTGCTCGATCCGACTCTGCAAGCGGTAGAGGTAGGCGAAGCCCTGCTCCCAGCGCCGATGCCCGGACTTAACGTTGATATGCCCGGCGCCACGGAGAATCGTCACGTCGCTACCCCAGTCGCGGGCCAGTTCAATGGCGCGCGCGGCACTGGCGGCGGCATCGTTGTCCGAACCGATCACTTGGCTGGCAAACGGCAGCAGATCACCGGGGATCGGCGCAAAGTTGCGCAAGGCTTGCGGGCAGTTGTCGCGCTGCACATCCGCCGGCGCCACCAGCAAGGCGCCGCGCACCCGGCGCAGCAACTCAGCGGGTGCCTGCGCCGCCCAATGCGCCACAGTGATACAGCCCAGGCTGTGGGCAATCAGCATCACCGGACGCGGATCGCTGGCGATGCTGCGCTGCAACTCGGCCACCCAATCCTCGCGACGCGGGCTCAGCCAGTCGGCCTGCTGCACCCGCGCGCTGTTCGGCAGGCTGCGCTGCCAATGGCTTTGCCAATGCGCGTCGGGCGAGCCTTGCCAGCCCGGCACGATCAGGTAACGGATCGATTGATTGCGCATCTGCGACGTCTCCATAACGGTGCTTGGTCGGCAGTGTAGGCAGGATGAATCAACAACAAAAAGAATAAGAATTTATTTGCTTATTCCATAAACACACATCACGACATAGCCTGAATCGACCGCCTCTATATATCCTCAAGGAATATAAATGTTCTTAAACAGTATTTTTAAGAATATTTAGACACATCTAGTATCCGCTCCACACCCGCCGACGACGGCACATGAGTGCTGCAAACAGGGGATTCCAAGGAGCATACGCAATGACCGCAACCCTCCTCGACGGCCAGGACGACGCCAGCATCCTGCGCGAGATCCAGAGTGCCCTGCATGGCCTGAAATTCGGCTCGGTGGAAATCACCGTGCACAACGGCCAGGTGGTGCAGATCGAGCGCAAGGAAAAATTCCGCCGGCAACCGCCTGCCAGCAAGCACGCCTGACCCGCCACACCGCAAGCCCGACTGGACAACCGGAGGGCGTGACCATGAGAGACCCATCGCCATGCACGCACACCACCGGTACTGCAGCTGTCGCCCGCGAATGCGCCGCTGATCGATGCAACGCCCGCTACCCCCACACAACACGTTTGAATGCTTAGGAGCTGCACCATGTCCATTCGCCGCTTTGCTTTCGCCGCCCTTGCCAGCGCACTGGCTATTACGGGGGTCGCCGGTCCGGTAGCCGCCGAAACCCTGCTCAACGTTTCTTACGATCCGACCCGCGAGCTGTACAGCGAGTACAACGCCGCGTTCAACCAGCACTGGCAAGCCCAGGGCCATGAAGCCCTGACCATTCAGCAATCCCATGGCGGTTCGGGCAAGCAGGCCCGTGCGGTGATCGACGGCCTGCGTGCCGACGTGGTGACCCTGGCCCTGGCCGGCGATATCGACGAGCTGCACAAGCTCGGCAAGCTGATCCCGGCGGACTGGCAGAGCCGCCTGCCCGAATCGAGCACGCCGTACACCTCGACCATCGTGTTCCTGGTGCGCAAGGGCAACCCGCAAGGCATCAAGGATTGGGACGACCTGGTCAAGCCGGGCGTGGAAGTGATCACCCCGAACCCGAAAACCTCCGGCGGCGCACGCTGGAACTTCCTCGCCGCCTGGGCTTTCGCCCAGCAGAAATACGGCAGCGAAGCCAAGGCTCAGGAATTCGTCGAGAAGCTCTACAAGAACGTTCCGGTCCTGGACACCGGCGCGCGCGGCTCGACCATCACCTTCGTCAACAACAACATCGGCGACGTGCTGCTGGCCTGGGAAAACGAAGCCTTCCTGGCGCTGAAGGAAGAAGGGGGGGCGAACTTCGAGATCGTCGCGCCGTCGCTGTCGATCCTCGCCGAGCCGCCGGTGGCGGTGGTCGACAAGAACGTCGAGCGCAAAGGCACGCGTAAAGTCGCCGAGGCCTACCTCAACTACCTGTACAGCGATGAAGGCCAGCGCATTGCCGCCAAACACTTCTACCGCCCACGCAACCAGGCAGTGGCCAGCGAGTTCAGCCAGCAGTTCCCCGAGCTCAAGCTGGTGACCATCGACAAGGACTTCAACGGCTGGAAAACCGCACAGCCGAAGTTCTTCAACGATGGCGGAGTGTTCGACCAGATCTACCAGGCGCAATGAGCTCGAAGAGCGAACGTAGGATGGGTTGAGCGAAGCGATACCCATCGGATTCCGACCGATACGCCGCGATGGGTATCGCAGGCTCAACCCATCCTACGGTTCTTCAACCCACCCTACGCCTCAGCCAACCAATCCGGTGGACAAGCCTGCGGCATGTCCACCCTACGCGCTTACCGCGTTCCAACGCAGAGAAAGGACAGACAATGTCTCGTCGTACTTCCCCCGTCATACCCGGCTTCGGGCTGACGCTGGGCTACACCCTGGTGTACCTCAGTCTGTTGGTGCTGATTCCTCTGGGTGCCATGTTTGTCCACGCCGCTCAGCTCACCTGGAGTGAGTTCTGGGCCATCATTTCCGCGCCGCGGGTACTGGCTGCGCTCAAACTGAGCTTCGCCACCGCCTTCGCCGCCGCCATCATCAACGGCATTATCGGCACATTGCTGGCCTGGGCATTGGTGCGTTACACCTTCCCAGGACGTAAGGTCATCGAAGCGATGATCGACCTGCCCTTCGCCCTGCCCACTGCCGTTGCCGGTATTGCCCTGACCGCCTTGTATGCCCCCAGCGGATTGGTCGGCCAGTTCGCCACCGACCTGGGCTTCAAGATCGCCTACACGCCGCTCGGTATCACCCTGGCGCTGACCTTCGTCACCCTGCCGTTCGTGGTGCGCACCCTGCAACCGGTGCTGGCCGATATCCCCCGCGAGGTCGAAGAAGCGGCCGCCTGCCTGGGTGCCAAGCCGTTGCAGGTGTTCCGCTATGTGTTGCTGCCGGCCTTGCTGCCGGCCTGGTTGACCGGGTTTTCCCTGGCTTTCGCCCGCGGTGTGGGCGAGTACGGCTCGGTGATCTTTATTGCCGGCAATATGCCGATGAAGACCGAGATCCTGCCGCTGCTGATCATGGTCAAGCTCGACCAGTACGACTACACCGGTGCCACCGCGATTGGCGTGCTGATGCTGGTGGTGTCTTTCATTCTGCTGCTGCTGATCAATCTGCTGCAGCGGCAGATCGGCAAATCCTGAGGAGGTCACCATGTCTTCTGTAACCCTGACCGCTTCAGCCTCTGCCAACGCCGCTCGGCGCGGCAACGTGCTGGGTCGCCGGCTGCTGATCGGCAGCGCCTGGCTAGTGTTTGTGCTGTTTCTGCTGCTGCCCTTGCTGGTGGTGCTGAGTGAGGCGCTGAAGCACGGCTTCGGCACCTTCTTCGGCGCGATCTTCGAAGCGGACGCCCTCTCCGCGCTGAAGCTGACGCTGCTCGCCGTGGGCATTTCGGTGCCGCTGAATCTGGTGTTTGGCGTAGCGGCTGCTTGGTGCGTGAGCAAGTACGAGTTCCGCGGCAAGAGCATCCTGGTGACCCTGATCGACCTGCCGTTTTCGGTGTCGCCGGTGATCGCCGGCCTGGTCTACGTGCTGTTGTTCGGCGCGCAAGGCTTCTTCGGCGAATGGCTACAGGACCGCGATATCCAGATCATCTTTGCCCTGCCGGGCATCGTGCTGGCCACGGTGTTTGTCACCGTGCCCTTTGTCGCCCGCGAGCTGATTCCGCTGATGCAGGAGCAGGGCACCCAGGAAGAGGAGGCCGCGCGTCTGCTTGGGGCCAACGGCTGGCAGATGTTCTGGCACGTGACCCTGCCGAACATCAAATGGGGCCTGATCTACGGCGTGGTGCTGTGTACGGCTCGGGCCATGGGTGAATTCGGCGCGGTGTCGGTGGTGTCCGGGCATATCCGTGGCTACACCAACACGCTGCCGCTGCACGTCGAGATTCTCTACAACGAGTACAACCACGTCGCCGCTTTCAGCGTCGCCAGCCTGCTGCTGTTGCTGGCGCTGTTTATCCTGCTGCTCAAGCAGTGGAGCGAATCACGGATCAACCGCCTGAAAGCCAGTGCGGGCGAGGAATAAGTCATGAGTATCGAGATCAGCAACGTCAGCAAGAACTTCAATGCGTTCAAGGCGCTGAACGACATCAACCTGAATATCCAGAGCGGCGAGTTGGTGGCCTTGCTCGGCCCATCGGGCTGCGGCAAGACCACCTTGCTGCGGATCATCGCCGGCCTGGAAACCCCGGACAGCGGCAGCATCCAGTTCCATGGTGAAGACGTGTCGCGGCATGACGTGCGCGACCGCAACGTCGGTTTCGTCTTTCAGCATTACGCGCTGTTCCGCCATATGACAGTGTTCGACAACGTCGCCTTCGGCCTGCGCATGAAGCCCAAGGGCGAGCGGCCGAACGAGAACGTGATCAAGAAAAAGGTTCACGATTTGCTCGACCTGGTGCAGCTCGACTGGCTGGCCGACCGCTACCCGGAGCAGTTGTCTGGCGGCCAGCGTCAGCGCATTGCCCTGGCCCGCGCCCTGGCGGTGGAGCCGAAAGTGCTGTTGCTCGACGAGCCCTTCGGCGCGCTGGATGCCAAGGTGCGCAAAGAACTGCGCCGCTGGCTGGCACGCCTGCACGAGGAGGTGCACCTGACCTCGGTATTCGTCACTCACGATCAGGAAGAAGCCATGGAAGTGGCGGATCGCATCGTGGTGATGAACAAGGGCGTGATCGAACAGATCGGCTCGCCGGGCGAGGTCTATGAGCAACCGGCCAGCGATTTCGTTTACCACTTCCTCGGCGATGCCAACCGTCTGTACGTTGGCAACGACACCCACGTGCTGTTCCGCCCGCACGAGATTCACCTCTCGCGTCAGGCCGAAGCAGGCCACCAGGCCGGTGAAGTGCGCGATATCCGGCCGCTCGGCGCAATCACCCGGGTGACTCTCAAGGTTCCAGGCCAGGCCGAACCGATCGAGGCCGAAGTGGCCAAGGATCACGCCAGCCTGGCCAATCTAAGCCGCGGTGAAACCCTGTACTTCAAACCCAAGGCCGGCCAGCCGCGCCACCCGGCGTAGGCTGGGCTGAACGCCGATACAGCGCAGTGGCCTGCTCGGGTGAGGTGGGCCAGCCACAAGTAAGGGCCGATTTCCGACGAAATCACTCTTTCGAGTAATTTCTTGCGTAAGCGTGCGCAGTAACCTATTACCAGGCGTATGCATGCGCTGATTCTCCCTCCGCACTGCTCACAACAATAATAAGGAGCACCCCGGAATGCGTTTTAAGTCGTTGTTTCGTCATCTGTTTATCTCAACCCTCGGCCTCCTCGCGAGCCTCTCGCCGATGGCCTTCGCCGAAGCGGTCACCCCCCAGGAACAGGTTCAGGTCTACGCCAGCCGCGCCACCAGTAGCCTGATGTTGTTACGCGGCGAGGGTTTCCAGAAGAGCCACCAGGCCCGCCTGGACAGCGACATCCAAACCCTGGCAGCCGCGATGCAGAGCCTTCCGCAGCCCAGCGATGGGCTGCGCAGCACACACCTTGAGCTTGTTACCCAACTGCGCCGCGGTGTTTCCTTTGGCCCCAATGAAGAAGATCTGCCCTGGGGCTACGCACAGGAACTGAGCAAGGCGCTGCGCGATTTTCTCCACGCCGCCCGGCAACAACCGCGCGCGGGCAGCAGCGAGTTGTCGGCCAAGGTCGAATACCTCGCGGTGCAATACCTCAGCCGTTCCTACATGGGCAGTTTCGAAATCGCCCGCGAACAACCGGACACCTACCTCGGCCAGGACGAACGCCTGCTGGTGCCGGCCATCGACCAAGAGCTGGCGACACTGGACAACAAGGCCGACCCGAGCATCGGCAAGTTGAAAGTGCGCTGGGAATACCTGAAAGCCGCGCTGAGCGACATGAACAGCAAGAGCAATACCCTGGAAAGCGTCTCCGGCCGACCGTTCGCGCCGATCACCGTGGACCGCCACAGCCGCGCCCTGACCAAGCAGTGGATGGCGATGTACTAGGCCATGCCCGCGATACATCGCGAGCAAGCCCGTGACTGACCAGACCCTAGAGTTGTCGTTCGCGCCGCTCGTATGAGCGCGCGGAGATGAGCGCGGTCAAGCCGCCGCCTTTTTCTCGCGGATGCAGGTTGGCCCTGCACGCTGCACGATCGCCTGCTCCACCTCATGACGCAGGCCGAGCAGAAAGGCCGCCTCCGCCGCGACGAACAGCGGGCCGATCACCAATCCCATGACATCGTCGACGAAGGCCGGCTTGCGTCCTTCGTAATGGTGACCGACGAATTGGATGATCCAGCCGATCACGAACAGCGCCAGACCGCTGCTCAGCCAGACGGCGGTGGTTTGCCCGGCCAGGGCCGCGCCGGCCCACAGGCACAAGCCCAGCAGCACCGCCATAAGCAGGCCGAAACGCAGGTCCAGGCGCAGGTAGAACAGCCCGGCGGCCAGGGCGGTGAGGCTCGCGGGCGACCACCACAGGCCGGCCAATTCGACGCCAGGGCGCGACAGCAGCACGGCCACCGCCAGGACGATCAGCGGAATACCGATGAAATGGCTGGCGATATTGCGGCGGTCGCGATGGTAAGCCGCATATTGGGCCAGGTGATCGATCAGGGTTTTCATGGTTATTGTCCTTGTGCGTGGCAGGCCCGACGATAATGCACCCGCTGCGCCGCGCCGCTCTGTCAGCTAGCCGACAAACCCTGGAGTCCCGATGCCCGACCCCCGCCGCTACCGTGCCCGTTTGCAGGGCGGTCACTGGTTCAGCGCCCTGCCCAACGCCTTGCAGGAAACCCTGCTCGACGCCGCCCAGGTGCAACACCTCGACGCCGGCCAGCGCCTGTTTCGCCGGGGCGACCCACCCAGCGGGCTGTATGCGGTGGTGGACGGCGCCATGCGCGTGGGCGCGGTGAGCAAGAGCGGCAAGGAAGCGCTGCTGACGCTGGTCGAGCCACCGTACTGGTTCGGTGAGATTTCCCTGTTCGACGGCCAGCCGCGCACCCACGACGCCTTCGCCGACTGCGCCAGCACCCTGCTGCTGGTGCCACAGGCCAGCCTGCTCGTCCTGCTCGAACGCCAGCCGCAGTACTGGCGCGACTTCGCCCTGTTGATGAGCCAGAAACTGCGTCTGGCGTTTATCGCCCTGGAAGAGATGAGCCTGCTGCCCGCCGCGCCGCGTCTGGCGCGACGCCTGTTGCTGATCGCGGAAAACTACGGCGAAGGCGAGCCGCGCCGGGTCATTCACCTGGCCCAGGAGCAACTGGCCTTGATGCTGGCGATTTCCCGGCAGACCACCAACCAGATCCTCAAGGAGCTGGCGGCCCAGGGCATCCTGCGCCTGACCTACGGGGAGATCGAAATCCTCGACCTGGCGCACCTGCGCGCAGCCGCTCAGTAAGCGCTACGCTGTTCAGCCGGCCCCCTACAGGGCAATAATCGCGTCTGCGCCGCGCGCTGGCGAACTAATGGCCAGGCGTCAGGGTCTACTCCCCGCGCCTAGCGCGCCGTCTTCCGCCAGCCAGAGCACGATGTCCCGATGCCAGCCGCCACGCCACTGTCCACCCCGCCCGCCCACCTGCCCCTGGTCCTGGCTGGGCCGCTGCTGCGGCGCCTGCAACCGCAGCGCCTGGTGCTGTGGCTGGTCGGCTCGCAAGCGCTGCCGCTGACTCTGCAACTGGCGGTGGGCGACAGCGCCCCTGAGGATTACCCGCTGGACGAGGCACAGTGTCAGGTCTTGCAAATCGGCGAGCAGGCCTTCCTGCACCTGATCGACCTGCACCTCGACACGCCGCTGCCCTACGATGTGCAGATCGACTACGACCTGTTGCTCGCCACTGCCGACCAGCCGGCCCAGGGCATCGCCGCCTGGGCGCCACACCTGCTGTACGCCGGCGCGCAACGAGCGAACTTCGTCCTGCGTGCGCGCATCGACCAGTTGCTCCACGGCTCCTGCCGCAAACCGCACCACGCCGCGACGGACGGCCTGCTCTGCGTCGACCGCCTGCTCGCCACCGCGCACGCCCCCGAGCAGCGCCCGGCATTGCTGCTGATGAGCGGCGACCAGGTGTATGCCGACGATGTCAGCGGCCCGCTGCTGCGCGCCATTCATCAGGTCATCGAGGCCCTGGGCCTGTTCGGCGAACGCCTGGAAGGCGCGGTGGTCGACGACAGCGACGCGCTGTATGTGCACCCGGCCAGCTACTACCAGCGCGCCGACTTGCTGCCCGCGCTGGAAAGCAACGACACCCTGCGCGAGAAATTCTTCGGCGGGGTGGAAAAACCGATCTTCACCAGCAGCAGCGCCGACAACCACCTGGTGACCTTCGCCGAGGTCATGGCCATGTACCTGCTGGTCTGGTCGCCGACGCCCTGGACCCTGCTCGACGCCGAAATGCCCGCGCTCAGCGCCGCAGAAGCCGAGCGCTACCAGGCCGAGCGCGGGCGTATCGAGGACTTTCGCGGGGGCCTCGGCCAGGTCGCCCGCGCCCTCGCCCACCTGCCGACGCTGATGATCTTCGACGACCATGACATCACCGATGACTGGAACCTCTCCGCGCAGTGGGAGCAGACCGCCTACGGCCACCCGTTCTCCAAGCGCATCATCGGCAATGCGCTGATCGCCTACTTACTGTGCCAGGGCTGGGGCAACAACCCGGACGTGTTCGCCGAGCCGCTGCAAGCGATCCAGGCGATGAGCGCCGGGCGCGACGCCAAGAATCACCTGGACAGCGCCACCCAGGACGCGTTGATCGAGCAACTGCTGCACTTCCACCAGTGGCAATACGTGCTGCCGAGCACCCCGGCGCTGGTGGTGCTCGACACCCGCACGCGGCGCTGGCGCAGCGAGCGCAACCTCAAGCGGCCGTCCGGGCTGATGGATTGGGAAGCGCTGTGCGAGTTGCAACAGGCGCTGATCGACCACCAGTCGGCGATCATCGTCTCGCCGGCGCCGATCTTCGGGGTCAAACTGATCGAGACCATTCAGAAGGTCTTCAGCTGGGCCGGCCACCCGCTGATGGTCGATGCGGAAAACTGGATGGCCCACCGCGGCGCGGCCAAGGTCATCCTCAACATCTTCCGCCACTCGCGCACCCCGGGTAACTATGTGGTTCTCTCCGGCGACGTGCACTACTCGTTCGTCTACGAAGTGCTGATCCGCCAACGCAAAAGCGGGCCGAAAATCTGGCAGATCACCAGCAGCGGCCTGAAAAACGAATTCCCGCCGCGCCTGCTCGACTGGTTCGACCGCCTCAACCGCTGGCTGTACGCGCCCTGGTCGCCGCTCAACTGGCTGACCAAGCGCCGGCGCATGCAGGTGGTGCCGCGCATCCCGGCGCGCAGCAAAGCCGGCGAACGCCTGTGGAACGGCGCCGGTATCGGCCAGGTGTTCTTCAACGAACAGGGCCAGCCCAGCGAAATCATCCAGCACAACGCCGATGGCTCGGCACCGGTGGCCTTTGTCGATGAGCGCGCTGACGCGGATGACGCCCAGGCCAAGGGGCGAATCGCCGCCAACCAGCTGCGCGGCTGAACCACGGCGGACAAGCCTGCGGCATGTCCGCCCTACACCAGCAAACCCCTGGTACGCCAACAGCGCGCAGCCACGAAGGCGCAGCACACGCGCACCATAGGGTGGACATGGCGCCGCCTTGTCCACCACAACCGCCGGCTTAACGCAGCTTCTCGAGCATCTGGTAGTACCACATGCCGGCGGCCAGCATCGGGTTGCCGAATACGTCGCCCAGCGGCACCTTGATCTGTTTGCAGGCGGCGAAGGTGTCGTAGTGGCCCAGGGTGCCGGTCAGGGCGTTGGCCATGATCTCGCCCATGATATGGCTGGTGGCGATGCCGTGGCCGGAGTAGCCCTGGCAGTACCAGACGTGGTCCGAGAGCTTGCCCAGCTGCGGGATGCGGTTGATCACGATGCCCATGGCGCAGCTCCACTGAAAATCAATGGCGACGCCCTTGAGCTGCGGGAAGGTCTGCTCGATGCCGGGGCGCAGCTCGGCGGCGATATCCCGCGAATCGCGCCCGGAGTAGTTGCAGCCGCCGCCGAACAGCAAACGGCCGTCGGCGGTCAGGCGGTAGTAGTCGAGGACGAAGCGGCAGTCGTACACCGCCAGGTCCTGCGGGTTGATCTGCTTGGCCAGCTCACCCAGCGGCGCGGTGGTGACGATGCCGCCCATGGCCGGGAAGATCAGGCCCTTGAGCTTTTTCGCTTCCAGCTTGTGATACACGTCGCCGGCCAGCAGCACCTGCTGGGCGTTGATCCGCCCTTCTGCGGTGACCACCGCCGGCTTGGCGCCGTGGGTGATGTCTAAAACCGGCGAATGTTCGAAGATCAGCGCGCCCAGGCTAGCCGCGGCCTTGGCTTCGCCGATGCACAGGTTCAGCGGGTGCAGGTGCATATTGCGGGTGTTCTTCAGCGCACCGCTGTAAAGGTCGCTGGCCAGGTGGCCGCGCACGCCGTCGCGATCGAGCAGGGTCACGTCAGCGGCCATGCCACGGCGCACGGCTTCGGCATAGGCGGCTTCCAGTTCGGCCATGTGCGCCGGCTTCATCGCCGCGTGCAGGTGGCCGTGCTTGAGATCGCACTGGATGGCGTATTTTTCCACGCGCTGCTTGATGATCTGGTGGCCGCGCCAGCGCAGGTGCCAGATAAAGTCGTCGACTTCCTCGCCGAGGGTGTTGCGCATCTGCTTGGTCATTGCCGCATCGCCCGACAGGCTGCCGGTGACCTGGCCGCCGTTGCGCCCGGTGGCGCCCCAGCCGATCTTGTGCGCTTCGACGATGGCCACCTTGAGGCCGCGCTCGGCCAGCTCCACGGCGGACGCCACGCCGGTGAAGCCGCCGCCAATGATCACCACATCGACGTTGAGCTCGCCGCGCAGGGTCGGGTAGTCGGTTTCCTGATTAAGGGTCGCGCTGTAATACGACGGGCAGCGCTCGGCAGCGGGGATGGCGGCATTGATAGCGGCGGTCATGGGCGAATCCTTTGTTCTGCGCCACCCTCTGGGTGGCGGCTGTTGATCGGCTTGTTCGCGGCTGAAGCCCCTCCCACGGGCCCTAGTGTTCCTGTGGGAGGGGCTTTAGCCGCGAAGCTTGGTTAATGACCGTCTCCTGGCGTTCGCGGCAAGGCGTTTGGCGGCGGTCGCAGCAGGCGGGAGTTTTTTCATCGCCTCTCAGGCCTGGGTCAGGTACCAGCGCCAATCCTGTTCGCCGACCTCGGCCATGAACTGACGGTACTCGGCGCGCTTGACCGCCAGGAACACCCCGAGGAAGGCGCTGCCGAGGGCGTCGCGCGCCCAGCTGGAACGCTCCAGGGCTTGCAGCGAGGTCAGCCAGTCGGTCGGCAGCAGCTCCTTGGCCTGGGCATAACCGTTGCCCTCGACCGGCTCGCCCGGATCGATGTTCTCGCGGATGCCGCGGTGGATGCCGGCGAGAATCGCCGCCGCCGCCAGGTAGGGGTTGGCGTCGGCGCCACAGATGCGGTGCTCGATATGCCGGGTGGAGGCCGGGCCACCGGGCACACGCAGCGACACGGTGCGGTTATCCACGCCCCAGGTCGGAGCCAGCGGCGCGTAGCTGTTGGCCTGGAAGCGCCGGTAGGAGTTGGCGTTGGGGCAGAACAGCAGCAGCGAATCGAGCAGGGATTGCAACATGCCGCCGACGGCCAGACGCAGCAGCGGCGTGCCGGCCAGATCTTCTGAGGCGAACAGGTTGTGGCCCTGCGCATCGGCCAGGCTGACGTGCATGTGCATGCCAGTGCCGGCCAGGTGATCGAACGGCTTGGCCATGAAGCAGGCCTGCATGCCGTGCTGGTGCGCCACGCCCTTGACCAGGCGCTTGTAGCGCACGGCCTGGTCCATGGCTGCGAGGGCGTCGCCGTGCTCCAGGGTGATTTCCACCTGGCCCGGGGCGTATTCGGAAATCGCCGTGCGCGCCGGAATGCCTTGGGCCTTGCAGGCCGCATAAAGGTCGGCGAGGAACGGTTCGATCTGCTCCAGCTCGCGCAGGCCATACACCTGGGTCTGCCGTGGCCGCTGGCCATCGGCGTCCAGCGCCGGTTGCGGGCGGCCGGCGGCATCGCGTTTCTGATCGAGCAGGTAGAACTCCAGCTCGCAGGCCATCACCGGGTGGTAGCCCTCGGCCTTGAGCTGCTCGATCACCTGGATCAGCACATGCCGCGGATCGGCGATGGCAGCCGGCATGCCGGACTCGGGGTGCATGCTGACCTGCACCGCCGCCGTGGGAATCTGCCGCCAGGGCATGCGCGTCAGACTGCCCGCCAGCGGGAAGGCGCGGCAGTCGATATCGCCGACCTCCCAGACCAGCCCGCTGTTTTCCACATCGTCGCCCCCCAGGGTCAGGCCGAGGATGGTGCTCGGCAGCGGGCGGCCGCTCTGATAGACGGCGAGCAGTTCGTCGCGGTGCAACAGCTTGCCGCGCGGCACGCCGTTGGCGTCGAGAATAAACAGCTCGAACAACTCGATATCGGGGTTCTGCGCCAGAAAATCCTGGGCCTGCGTTACGGAAGCAAAGTGCATGGGACTCTCGTTAGCGCCTCGCGGCGCACGTCCACCGGCCCGCAAAACGCGCGGCACAGTGGAACACAATCAACAGAAAGGCTGCGGCAGCGGCAGCCGATGGACTCAGTTGAGCACGAGAGGAGCATCCGGTGGGCGCGCATGGCGGCAGTGCCACAACGCCCAGAAGGTGAGAATTTCCGGCAGTAACGAATTCGCCCGATCCGCACCGAGACAGCGCCGCTGACGCAGACGCGCAGCACACACAGGGACGGGAAACAACGGCAGGGACGGACTCATGGGCTGAGACTCGCATGCCGGAAACCGCGATTAAATAGGACTCTTCACATATTCAGTTATGTCACAACTAAACAATCGGCGTGACGGCCTTACTTGCCGCCGGTGTCCCAGGGCGGCTGCCCAGAGCGGATGGGCTCGAACTTGACCGGCGCCGACCAGAGCAGGCCGCCTTCGATCTGTCCGGACAGGTGATGCACCCCGGCCAGCACGCCGCGCTCGGGACTGCGCATTAGCTCGAGCCACTCCTCGTCAAACGCGGCCTTGAGGTTGTTGCGCAGCTGCGTTTCGGTTTCCGGCTGCTCGTCGGCGCGGGCGATGGCGGTGAAAACGGCTACGCCCAAGGAGATCGTCATCCCGGCCACTCGGCCGACCATCGCCGAGACCGCGCTGGCGGCGCCGCTGGTGGTGAGCTCGCCCACCAGCCTTTCGCTGGTGCGTTTCGCCACCGAGGCGATGCCGGGGTTCGCCGACCAGTCGCCCGCGCCTGCGGGGGTGGCGCCGATGCGCTCGATCAAGGCGGCATAGGCCGGCAACCGGTCGAGCGGGTCGGCGTGCAGCAGTTGGTAGAGCGAAGCACCGGGGGCCAGGGTGATCGCCGGAATCTCCCTAAGCCGCTGGTCGAACTGTTCCGCCGGGACGCCATGGCGCTGCCCAATGCCTTGCAGCCGCTGGTCGAGCTGCCGCACGTAGAGCGCGGTGGCGTGCTGCATGATCTGCTCTGGAGCGGTCTCCTCGGCGATCGGTTCCAGCACAAGCGCCTGATACTGTTCTTGTAGGTAGAGGGCCAAGCGGTTGACGGTCGAGTCCTTCTCGCCCTCGGCGCTCAGGGTGTACCAGGACACCTTCATGCTCAGCCATTGCTGGGTCCAGTAGCTGGAAAACCACGGGATAAATTCCTCGTCGGTCTGCCGGTAGACCAGGTCCATCCAGCGCTGCATGGCCGCCAAGGCCTGTGTTCTGGCTTGCGCCGAGGCCGCCCGCGAGGCGGCGGCGATGTCACTGTCAATCTGTCGCCAGGTGCTCGCGGCAATCGGTACTGGCGGATCGCTGGCGCACCCCGTCAGCGCCACCAGCCAGGCGACGACCAGGACCCGCACAGTCGACAGCGGCGGCCGCCGGCGGTGATGCAGCGCCAGCGCTTCGGCCGCGCCTCTTGCACTGTTCATCGGTGTACTGCCCCGCAGCCCGCGCTGGGTCGCTGTCTTGCGCCGACAAGCGGCCTATCGCGCGTCTACAGCGTTGCCAACCCCAGCTGCAACGGAGCGGCCGGCACAGCCGCGCCGGGTGCTATGGAGTATAGGTGCCGGAAACGACGGGGTGTGCAACGTCAGTCGGGCCACTGGCGGTGCCGGCGCTCATCAAGGCTCGGGCTTGTAGCCCAGGCGCAAACCGCCCCAATGGCGGCCCTGCACGTGGATCGGCACGGACAGGTCGTGCATCAGCTCGCCGGTGTCGCGCATGTAGGTTTGCAGCAGCAGGGGCTGCTGGTGGCTGCCGCAGCGGATACCGGTGCGGTCGTTGAACAGGCGCTTGCTGCGGCTCTTCGCGGTGTCCGCCACGTGGTCGCCGGTGGCGGGGTGGTTGAAGGCGTTGTTGTGGGTCGGCACGTAACCTTCCGGGGTGCTGGCGATGGCGAATACCAGGCCTTCGTGGCGCGCCAGCAAGGGTTCCTGCACGGTCGGTAAAACCCGGTCGGCGTAACTGTCGAAGCGGGTCTTGTACTTGGCCGGGAAGCTCCCCTGGATCGCCTGGTACTGGCGGTCGAACAAGTCGGCCAGGGCGATGCGCCCGGCCTGGATATCGCTCTCGAACTGCGCGGCAATCGCCGCCGCGCCTTCGCGGGCGAGGTCGTAGATGCGCTGGTGGTAGTCGTCCAGGCCGACTTCGGCGAGCTGTTCGCTGACCGTTTCCGCCTGACCGACCAGTTGTTCGGCGGCGAGGCCCAGTTGGCGGGTCTGGCCTTCGCTGGCCAGCGCGTCGCCGCGCAGCTGTTCCACGGCGACGAACAGATTGGCCAGGCGCTCGTGGTTATTCACGGTGCCGGAGCTGATCTGCGCCACCTGGCCTTCCACGTCCACCGCCAGGGCCGCGATGCCCTGCAACTGCTCGCCGGTGTGCTCGATCTGGCTGGCCGCCTGGTCCAGCTGATCGGCCTGGCGCTGGATGTGCGCGACCACGGCGGCACTCTGTTGGCGAATATCGGCCACCATCTGGCCGACTTCCTCGGTGGCGCTGGCGGTGCGTGCGGCGAGGTTGCGCACCTCGTCGGCGACCACGGCGAAACCGCGCCCCTGCTCGCCGGCACGGGCGGCTTCGATGGCCGCGTTGAGCGCCAGCAGGTTGGTCTGGCTGGCGATGGACTGGATCACCTGGGTGACCTGTTCGATCTGTTCGGTGCGCGTGCTCAGGCCGTCGATCAATTCGCGACTGGCGGCGGTCTGCGCGCTGAGCTGCTGCATCGCGCCGATCGCCTGCTGCAACTCCTGCTGACCGTTGGCGCTGCTCTGGCGCACGGTCTGCGCGGCGGCCAGGGTCTGCTGCGCGCGCTGCGCGTTGTCCTGCTCGGTATGGGTAATGGCGTCGGCGCCCTGGCTGATCTGCTCGACCGCGCTCAGCTGCGATTGCAGCTTGCCGGCCAACTGCTGCACCGCATGCGCCACCTGGGCCGCGGACAGCGCGTTATGGCAGGTGTGCTGGGACAAACTTCGGCTGAGCTCGGCGAACTGCACGGCCGCCGCGCCGGCCTCGACTGCAGGCTCGTGTTGGCGCTGCCAGGGACCGAGCCAGGGCCACAGCGCCAGCAACAGGAAGGACGGAATACTCACATACCACGGCAGCATCACCTGTTGGTAAACCGCCATCAAGGCAGCCAGACCCAGCGCATGCAGCAGGCACGCCTTGGGGTAGCGGATAAATGCAGAACTCATGGCCAACCTCATGGTTTTTATTTGGCTATGTCCCAGTTACGTGTTGCAGGAGAAACCGCGCTTTTGTGGGAGCGGATTTATCCGCGAAAATCTTTGAAACCTGAAGATCTTTCGCGGCTAAAGCCGCTCCCACGTGACGGCGGTCTGCATCAACAGTTAACGGGTACAGAGC
>DELY01000045.1 GCA_002354655.1 Pseudomonas sp. UBA2684 | reverse complement strand
ATCGAGCTGATCGCCTCGGAAAACTACACCAGCCCGGCGGTGATGCAGGCCCAGGGCACCGGCCTGACCAACAAGTACGCCGAAGGCTATCCGGGCAAGCGTTACTACGGCGGTTGCGAGCATGTCGACGTGGTCGAGCAGCTTGCAATAGAGAGGGCCAAGCAGCTGTTCGGCGCGGACTACGCCAACGTCCAGCCGCACTCCGGTTCCTCGGCCAACAGCGCGGTGTACCTGGCCTTGTTACAGGCCGGCGACTGCATTCTCGGCATGAGCCTGGCCCATGGCGGTCACCTGACCCACGGCGCCAAAGTGTCGTCCTCGGGCAAGCTGTACAACGCGGTGCAGTACGGCATCGACGACAACGGCCTGATCGATTACGCCGAAGTCGAGCGCCTGGCCGTGGAACACCAGCCGAAGATGATCGTCGCCGGTTTCTCCGCCTATTCGCGCACCCTGGATTTCCCGCGCTTTCGCGCCATCGCCGATAAGGTCGGCGCCCTGCTGTTCGTCGACATGGCCCACGTCGCCGGGCTGGTCGCGGCCGGTCTGTATCCCAACCCGCTGCCCTATGCCGATGTAGTCACCACCACCACCCACAAGACCCTGCGCGGCCCACGCGGCGGCCTGATCCTGGCCAAGGCCAACCCGGAGATCGAGAAGAAGCTCAATTCCGCGGTGTTCCCCGGCGCCCAGGGCGGCCCGCTGATGCACGTGATCGCGGCCAAGGCCGTGTGTTTCAAGGAAGCCCTGGAGCCCGGCTTCAAGGCCTACCAGCAGCAGGTGATCGACAACGCCCAGGCCATGGCGTCGGTGTTCGTCGAGCGCGGCTATGACGTGGTCTCCGGCGGCACCGACAACCACCTGATGCTGATCAGCCTGGTCAAGCAGGGCCTGACCGGCAAGGCCGCCGACGCCGTCCTCGGCGCCGCACATATCACGGTGAACAAGAACGCCGTGCCGAACGACCCGCAGTCGCCGTTCGTCACCTCGGGCATCCGCATCGGCACCCCGGCGGTGACCACCCGTGGCTTCAAGGCAGGCGAATGCCGCACCCTGGCCGGCTGGATCTGCGACATCCTCGATGAGCTGGACAACCCGGCGCTGATCGAGCGCGTCCGTGGTCAGGTCAGCGACCTGTGCGCGACCTTCCCGGTCTACGCTGACTAATAAGGTCTGCGCCGCCCTTCCCCCCTCTCCTTCCGGGAGAGGGCTGGGGAGAGGGAAAAACGGTGCCACCCTGGAGCTAACCATGTCACTCAGCGTTTTCGACCTTTTCAAAATCGGCATCGGCCCCTCCAGCTCGCACACGGTCGGGCCGATGCGCGCCGCCGCACGGTTTGCCGAAGGCCTGCGCCGCGACGAGCTGCTCGCGGCCACCGAGTCGGTGAAAGTCGAGCTGTACGGCTCGCTGGGCGCCACCGGCAAGGGCCACGGCAGCGATAAAGCGGTGTTGCTCGGCCTGCAAGGCGACCAGCCGGACAGCGTCGACATCGCCAGCATTGCCGAACGCCTGGCAACCCTGCGCGCCACCGGCGAACTGAAACTGCTCGGTGAAAAACCGATTCGCTTTATCGAAAAAGAACACCTGGCGATGATCCGCAAGCCGTTGCCGTTCCACCCCAACGGCATGATTTTCCGCGCCTTCGACGCGGCCGGCCTGCAAATCCGCGCGCGCGAGTATTACTCGGTGGGCGGCGGTTTCGTGGTCGATGACCAAGCCGCCGGCGCCGACCGTATCGTCGAAGACAAAACCGTGCTGGCCTACCCCTTCACCACCGCCAAGCAACTGCTGGTGCACTGCGCCGCGCACAACCTGTCGATCAGCCAGGTGATGCTGGCCAACGAAGCGGCCTGGCGCCCGGAAGCGGAAACCCGCGCCAGCCTGCTGCATATCTGGCAGGTGATGCAGGACTGCGTCGAAGCGGGCTGCCGCAACGAAGGCATCATGCCCGGCGGGCTGAAAGTCAAACGCCGCGCCGCCGCATTGCATCGGCAACTGTGCCAGCACCCGGAGGCCGCGCTGCGCGATGCGCTGAGCGTGCTCGACTGGGTCAACCTCTACGCCCTGGCGGTCAACGAGGAGAACGCCAGCGGCGGCCGCGTGGTGACCGCGCCAACCAACGGCGCGGCGGGCATCGTGCCGGCGGTGTTGCACTACTACATGCGCTTTATCCCCGGCGCCAACGACGACGGCGTGGTGCGCTTTCTGCTCACCGCCGCCGCCATCGGCATCCTCTATAAAGAAAACGCCTCGATCTCCGGCGCCGAAGTCGGCTGCCAGGGCGAGGTCGGCGTGGCCTGTTCGATGGCTGCCGGCGCCTTGTGCGAAGTGCTCGGCGGCAGCGTCAACCAGGTGGAAAACGCCGCCGAGATCGGCATGGAACACAACCTCGGCCTGACCTGCGACCCGATCGGCGGGCTGGTTCAGGTGCCCTGCATCGAACGCAACGCCATGGGTTCGGTCAAGGCGATCAACGCCGCACGCATGGCCCTGCGCGGCGACGGCCAACACTTCGTCTCGCTGGATAAAGTGATCCGCACCATGCGCCAGACCGGCGCCGACATGAAGAGCAAATACAAGGAAACCGCCCGCGGCGGTTTGGCGGTCAATATCATCGAATGTTGATCACCGATTGCGGGCTCGCGGATTGCCGCCGGCCTACGCCATAACACCGCAACCATCCCCTCGCCCCTCCGGGGAGAGGGCTAGGGAGAGGGGTGGATATCCGCCCCACCCACGACATCAATGGAGAACCGCATGACCAGCGAAACCCTGGCGAAAACCCCGCTACACGCCCTGCATATCGAACTCGGCGCGCGCATGGTGCCGTTCGCCGGCTTTGAGATGCCGGTGCAGTACCCGCTCGGGGTGATGAAGGAACACCTGCACACCCGCGAAGCCGCCGGCCTGTTCGACGTCTCGCACATGGGCCAGATCGTCCTGCGCGGCGCAGACGCGGCCAAAGCCCTGGAAAGCCTGGTGCCGGTGGACATCATCGACCTGCCCGTGGGCATGCAGCGCTACGCCATGTTCACCGATGACAACGGCGGCATCCTCGACGACCTGATGGTCGCCAACCTGGGCAACGACACCCTGTTCCTGGTGGTCAACGCCGCCTGCAAGGACCAGGACCTGGCGCATCTGCGCAAGCACATTGGCGCACAGTGCGAGATCGAAAGCCTGTTCGAAGCCCGTGCCCTGCTCGCCCTGCAAGGCCCGCAAGCGGTCGACGTGCTGGCGCGCCTGGCCCCAGAAGTCGCCAAGATGACCTTTATGCAGTTCGCCCCGGTGCGCCTGCTGGGTGTCGACTGCTACGTCAGCCGCTCCGGCTACACCGGCGAAGACGGCTTCGAAATCTCGGTGCCGGCCGCCCACACCGAAACCCTGGCGCGCAGCCTGCTCGCCGAACCGGAAGTGGCCGCCATCGGCCTTGGCGCGCGTGACTCGCTGCGCCTGGAAGCCGGCCTGTGCCTGTACGGTCACGACATGAGCAGCGCCACCACACCGATTGAAGCCAGCCTGCTGTGGGCCATCTCCAAGCCACGCCGCGCCGATGGCGCGCGGGCCGGCGGCTTCCCCGGCGCCGCACGCGTCTTCGCCCAGCAGCAAGCGGGCGTCGCCAGCAAACGCGTCGGCCTGCTACCGCAGGAGCGCGTGCCGGTGCGTGAAGGCGCGGAAATCGTCGACGCCGACGGCAGCGTGATCGGCTCGGTATGCAGCGGCGGCTTCGGCCCAACCCTCGGCGCGCCAGTGGCCATGGGTTATGTGCAGAGCAGCCATATGGCGGTCGACACCCCAGTGTGGGCCATGGTGCGCGGCAAACGCGTCGCGATGAAGGTCGCCAAGACCCCGTTCGTAGCGCAGCGTTACTACCGCGGCTGATAGCGCCCAGCCTCTTGCCGGGCATGCGTGCCTGCGGCGCCCCACTCAGGAGCGCCGCACGTCGCAGGCCCCATGGGCCAGTGGTTTGGCCGCATCTTTAGCGGATCAATGGCGAGGTGCCCATGCTTCTTCTTGTCGGCTGGTTCGGGCCGCGTAGGTCGGGCCGCGTAGGCTGAGCCGCCGCCCAACAGGAAGCCGCTCGCGGCTTCGCGGGGCGTGCCGTTGGGTTTCGTCCTCAGCACCAACCAACCCCGTGAGCCCGGCGCCTTACTCGCTCAGGGTCAGCTGGGTGAAGATCAGTCGATTACCAAAAGGATCGGTCACGCGCATATCGCGTCCCCACGGCATCGCCTCGATACCTGGGCGGGCATAGCCGTAATTCTTTGCCGCCAGCGCCGCCTGAAACGCATCCAGCCCCTCGGTGGCGATCCGCAGCGCCGCGCCTGGGCAGCAATCGCCATGGTGCTCCGACAAGTGCAGAACGCACGCGCCCCGGGAAACCTGCACATACAGCGGCAAATCCGCCTCAAAGCGGTGCGACCAATCCTCGCTAAAGCCGAGAAAATCGATATAGAACGCCCTCGCCTTGGCCTCATCGAATATCCGCAACAGTGGAATCGGCGCACTCAGCTGCATGGGGTTTCTCTCCGTTCAATCCGTGCCAGGCACCCTACACCAAGGCATCTGCAGCCACCATCAGCCAACCTGCTCCAGGCAACTGCGCGTGTTCGCTGCATGTCGCGTACATCCAGAGAAATCGCCCCCACGCTGGGCAAGCGCTCAACCAGTGCGCGCACCACTCGGCTCGACAGTCGCTTTTTCTGCGCATCGCAGCGGCCAGCCAGGCTGTAGAAAATCAGCTGGATGAAATCCGTCTTGTACGCCGCCCACGCAGTAATGCGGGTACAGGCTCAACCGCACCTTCACCTCACCCGGCTTGAACAGCCCGCTGGCAACCGCCGTATCGTGAAGCAGACACAGCAACTCGGCCGGCTCGATCAGTTGGCCAAGAGTGCGCGAACCCTCGATAAGGCAATGCGGCATGCAGGTCTGCAAGGGCGCTGGTAGATGAGTAGCAGTAGGTTTACAGCAAAAAGTCATACGTCATCACACAACGATATCAACTCTAGCGCGACCCGGCAGGCTAGCTACGCGACTTAAACGCGTGCCGGCGATCACTGCATACACCGCAAAAAAATCGCTAAAACGCCTTTATTGACAGCTTTTTGTGGCAAAACAGCCTACTCCAGCCAATCTGCGCCGATGCTGCGCTTGAACTTTCGTCTAAGGGTGCGTTGACAAAGCCATGAGAGCCTGTCGATAATCCGGCCACGTTGTATGACAACAGATGACAACCTATAAAAACAACAATAGGACTCCAGCATGATGCTTGTCGCCGCCAATGCCGCCAGCCGCCGCTTGCCGAGCCCCTGTGCCGCACGCCTGCCGCACCCGCCTTGCCCCTCTGAATTCGCCGACGGCTAAGCCCGAAGCAGAGGCTTGCCTGCGCCCGCCGGCAAGCCTATAGCCCTGCACAGGGCAACTCACACGTTCCTTATTGCGATGCCGGCCCACTGTGGCCAGCAGGGGAACGGCTTGTTCAAAAATGGGAGCACAACAACAATGACAACACGCAACGCCCTCTCGCTGGCCCTCCTTGGTGCTGGCAGCATGGCCCTGACTTTACCGCTCAGCAGCCACGCCGCCGGCTTCGTCG
>DELY01000058.1:85167-87534 GCA_002354655.1 Pseudomonas sp. UBA2684 | reverse complement strand
GCTGCCAAACCTGGCGCTTTTCCACGGTTAAAGCCGCTGAGGGGTTGATCCGCAGCAACAGTTAACGGGTACCGAGCCGTTTTTAACGCAGTCTCGGCAACCCGGGAGCCTGTTAGCCGTGTGCCGGGCTGATCGAGCCGGGCCCGATCGCGCGCAGATCAGGGCAGCCGGTCAAGGCCATGGCCACTTCCAACTCGGCGCGCAGCATCTGCACCACATGGGCAACGCCCACCGCACCCGCAGCGGCCAGCCCGAACATATAAGGTCGTCCCACCAGCACCGCATCGGCGCCCAGGGCCAGGGCCTTGAACACGTCGCTACCACGGCGAATACCGCCATCGAGCAACAGCGGTACGCGTCCTTCGAGCGCCGCTGCGACCTCCGCCAGCACGCTGATGGTCGCCGGCTGGGTATCCAGGGTACGGCCACCGTGGTTGGAGACGATGATGCCGTCGACGCCTTCCTCCAGCGCGCGCCGGGCGTCTTCGCCGGTCATCACGCCCTTGAGCAGCACCGGTAGACGCGTCAGCGAACGCAGCCAGCGCAGGTCTTGCCAGGTCGGCGCCGCCGCCAGCAGCGGGCCGCCGAGCAAGAGCCCGCCGTCCGGCTGCGCGCTGCCGGTCGGCAAGGGGCGCATGCCGCGCAGATTGACCGCCTCGACACCGGCCGGCAGCACGAAGCCGGCGCGCTGCTCGCGGTTGCGCACGCCGTTGACCGGCGCATCCACCGTCACCACCAGCGCCTGGTAGCCCGCCGCTTCCGCGCGCCGCACCAGGTCACGGGTGAAATCGCGGTCGTGCTGGATATACAGCTGAAACCACAGCGGGCTTTGCGCCTCGCGGGCAATTGCCTCCAACTCGATGCTGGCCTGGGTACTGACCACCATCCCCGCCTGCACTGCCGCGGCCGCCAGGACCGTGGCCAACTCGCCATCGGCATGCGCCAACTTCTGATAGGCCACCGGCGCCAGGACAATCGGGTGCTCGAACGTCTGACCGAACAACTGCAGGCGAGTCGTGCCGCCGCTCAGGTCCGCCAGCACACGGCTGCGCAAGCGCAGACGCTGGAAGGCCGCGATATTGTCGCGCAGGGTCAGCTCGTCCGCCGCGCCGCCGGCAATGTAGGCCCACGCCTGCTCGCTCATGCGCGCGCGGGCAAACGGCTCGTAATCGCTGACAGCGGCAATCGTGGGCGGGATCTGCGTCAGGGGTGGCAGGAGCATGTCAGTCGTCCTCAGGTGTTCGCCCATTGGCGCAGCAGGTTGTGATACACGCCAGTCAAGCGCACCAGCTCCGGGCTCTGTGGCACCTCGGCGGTGAGCGCCTGAACCGCGTTGTCCAGCTCCAGCAACAGGCTGCGCTGGCTGTCTTCGCGCACCAGGCTCTGAATCCAGAAGAACGCTGCCAGGCGCGTGCCGCGGGTCACCGGGGTGACGCGGTGCAGGCTGCTGCCGGGGTAGAGCACCAGTTGCCCGGCCGGCAGTTTGACCCGGTGGCTGCCGTAGGTGTCTTCGACCACCAACTCGCCGCCGTCGTACTCCTCTGGCTCGCTGAAAAACAGCGTCGCGGATAGATCGCTGCGCACCCGATGCGAGGTCCCCGGCACGCTGAAAATCGCGTTGTCGATGTGATTGCCGTAGGTGCCGCCAGCGCTGTAGCGGTTGAAGCGCGGCGGCAGCACCTTCAATGGCAGGGCCGCGGCGATAAAGCGTGGCTCGCTGCCAAGCCGTTCGAGGATGAAGTCGCCAATCTGTACCGACAGCGGATCATCCTGGGCCAACTGCTGGTTGTCCTTGGCGCGCGCCGCAACATGCCCGGCGGTCTGTTTGCCATCCTGCCAGGCCGCCTGCTCGAGCGCCGCACGGCACTGGCGCAGTTGCTCCGGCGTGAGGATATTGGGGATTGTCAGCATCATGGTCACGCGTCTCCTCAACCGGTGAACAGCCGCGTGGCGGCTCACCCCTAATCAGTTGCAAATGATTCTAAATAGCTCGACCGAACTATGACAGCGCCACACGCCGCGTCATGTACTCCTGCGCAATAAAAACGCCCCGCCGCGTGTATTGGGTTTAGCCGCCAAGGTGTATGGCCGGTTCGTTCAGCGTGGAAGGGGCTTTAGCCACGAAAAGCGTTGCAGCGCCGATCAAATTGCGCGGCTGCAGTCCGATGCTCTGGCGCATAGCGGGTAGGTTGACGTTGAGCGGAGCGAAGCCCAACAGTCTGAGGCAGGATCGCTGGGCTTCGTCGCGTCCCGCCCCAACCTACGGCTGATGCCCCTGCAATACGCGATTGAGACAGAGCCAATAAAAACGCTATGTACCCGTTAACTGTTGATGCAGATAGCCGTCACGTGGGAGCGGCTTTAGCC
>DELY01000058.1:82001-85086 GCA_002354655.1 Pseudomonas sp. UBA2684 | reverse complement strand
AGATCTTCAGTTTTCAAAGATTTTCGCGGATAAATCCGCTCCCACAACAGCGCGGCTTCTCCTGCAACACGTCACTGGGACATAGCCAATAAAAACGCTATGTACCCGTTAACTGTGTGTACGCAGATTCGGTAGGGTGGGTTAGTGGCGCTGAGGCGAGCTGACAAAGCAACTGCGCACTGGGTGCGCCACGTAACCCACCAAGGGTTAATCGGCCCACCCCTCTGGTGAGTTACGGCGCAACGGACTATGCAGCCGCCGATAGTCCGTGGTCATGCGCCTAACCCACCCTACGCATTACCGCGATCCAGGCATCGCCTAGCCGGCTGCACGTTTCAACACATAACGGGGACAATAAAAACGCCCCGGATACTTGCATATCCGGGGCGTCGGTCACACCTGCAGCTTAGAAACGGAAGTCCGTGCTCAGGGTCAGCGTGCGTGGATCACCGAGCAGGGCGCGACGACCATTCCAGTTGGTGGAAACCGCGTAGCGCTCATCGGTCAGGTTATCCAGGTTGACCCGTACATCCAGGTTCGGGTTGACCTCGTAGGACGCCATCGCATTGAAGGTGGTGTAGCTCGGCAGCTTGCCCACCGCACCGTTGGGGATAATCCGCTCGGCATCGTCCGGGCGGCCCAGGTAGGACGAGCCGACGTGCTTGGCACCGGCACCGAGGGTCACGCCGACCGGCAGACGATAGGTCGTCCACAGGCTACCCGAGACGCGCGGGGTAAAGGCCAGCTCATCGCCGCTGGTGCGGTCCACGGTGCCGTAGTCACCGGCATTGGCGTTTTTGCGCACCTGATCCAGGTAAGCGCTGTGCTTGCGCTCGCTGTCCATAAACACGATGCCGGCAAACACATTCCAGTCGTCGGTGATCTTGCCGGTGGCGCTTAATTCAAGGCCTTTGACGATTTGCTTACCGTAGCCCTTGAGGTTCGCGGTGCCCGTTTCGCCATCGTTCAACCCGGTAATCGGCACATCCTTCTTCGCGGTGTAGAACAAGGCCGCGGCGGTCGACAGACGCTGATCGAAAAGGTCCCACTTGGTGCCCAATTCATAACTATCGGCCTGGACCGGCCCGGCGCCCTTCACCAGACCTGGCATGGACTGGCCGTTCACGCGAGAGATATCGGCGTTCGACAGAAAGGAGCCCGCCGGCTGCACCGAGCGACCGTAGGCGATGTAGATGCTGCCGTTATCCACTGGCTTGTAGACCAGGCCCAGCTTACCGGCCACGGTGAACTCGGTGTCGTCGTAGCCATCCGGGCCAATCGGCGCACCGGCGACGGTCTTGCTGTCGATATTGACCTGATAGTTTTCCAGACGCAGACCACCAGTTACCTGCCACTGCTTGTTCAGCTCAACGGTGTCGTACAGATACAGGGCGATAGTGTCGACCTCTACCTCGCTACGCTCCGCAGCGCGCTCGGCAGCGGGCCCCGCACGGTTGTAATCGGGGTCGAAGACATTGGCATTGCCTGGGTTGAACTCGGCATAGGTGGCCCCTTGCGATTTCTCGTGGGTCAACTCCAGACCGGTGGCCAGATTGTGTTGCAGGCTGCCGGTGGCGAACTGCGCCGACAGGTTGGTCTGGTTCGACAGGCTGGTATTGACCCGGTCATAGAACTGCGTGTCGGTACGCACCTGACCAGCGCCCAAATACTGGAATGGCAAGGTGTAGCGCGCATCGCGGTCGACCCGCGCCCAGCGAGTCTGGTTGCTCAGCGTCAGGCCGGTGGACAGGTCATGTTCCAGGCGCATTAACAGTGCGTCGCTGGTGGTGTCGTCATAGTCGGACTTGAGGCCGTAGAACTTGTCGCGGTCCACGCCGGACAGCGCAGGGTCATAGGGCGTATTGCCTTTCAGCCCCTTAACCGTGGCACCCGGTACGCCCCAGTCCGGGCGGTCATTCATCTGCACATGCTCATAGGCGAAGATCGCCCGGGTATCGGTGCCCAGGCCAAAAGCCACCGACGGCGCGATGCCCCAGCTGTTATTTTCGGCGTGTTCGCGGCCCGCTATGCCGCTGTCTTCCAGCAGCAGGTTGAGGCGCGCGGCGGTGCTGTCGTTGATCACCTGGTTGGTATCCAGGGTCATGCGCTTGCGCGCTTCGGAATCGTACTGGTCGAAGGCATAGCTGATGCCGCCGCCGGTAAACTCTTCCAGGGTCGGCGTCTTGGTCACCAGATTGATGTAGCCGCCGGCGCCGCCACGGCCGTTATCGGCGGCCGGGCCCTTGGCCACTTCGACCGACTCGACGTTGAACACGTCACGGGTATAGCTGCCGTTGTCGCGGGCGCCGTCGATGAAGATGCTGCCGCTGGTGTCGAAACCACGCAGGCTGAAGTTGTTGGTGCCGCTGGCAAAGCCGTTTTCGCCAGCGTTGAAGCTGATGCCCGGGGTGTTGCTCAGCACATCCGTGAGGTTGCGCGCGCCCTGCTCCTTGAATAGCGCTTCGGGGATCACACTGAAGGTCTGCGGCGTATCCAGCAGTGGCGCGGTCTGCTTTGGCGAAGATGCCTTGTCGACCTTGTAGCCCTGATCCTGCTGACCTTTGACCGTGACACTGTCGAGCTCCACCGGGGATTTCTGCGCTTCCGCCGCCAGGCTGCTGCCAGTCCAGGACGCAATGGCGAAGCCAATTGCGGTGGCGAGTAGGCGGCGCTGCGGGAGGGTTCCGCGTTTTTTATCGTCGTTGTTCATGAGAATCGCTCCGTCATAGAAAATCTGGCGCGATTCTAATTAATAAGCACTCTCAATCAATCTTTACATATCGTTTACAGAAACTCCTTTGTAACAAAATTGTCAGCGCCTGACTGAGCCGTCACGCACCGCGCACCTGATGATTCGCACAAAGGCTCTGGCTGCGCCTCAAATACCGACTGCATAAGCCCACGAGCGCCTCAGGCAACGCACTCAACTCGCGGCCAAGGCCCCGCCTACCCAGCCAGCACACAGCCATAAAAAAGGCTCTGTACCCGTTAACGGTTGATGCAGACCGCCGTCACGTGGGAGCGGCTTTAGCCGCGAAAGATCTTCAGTTTTCAAAGATTTTCGCGGATAAATCCGCTCCCACAA
>DELY01000058.1:56700-81938 GCA_002354655.1 Pseudomonas sp. UBA2684 | reverse complement strand
ATAAATCCGCTCCCACAAAAGCGTGGCTTCTCCTGCAACACGCAACTGGGACAGAGCCATAAAAAAAGGCACGGGGATCAGCCCGTGCCTTTTTGCCCAACGCCAGGTCGAGTGTTACAGGTAGAACGATTTCAGCGGCGGGAAGCCGTTGAATTCCACGGCGCTGTAGCTGGTGGTGTAGGCGCCGGTGGACAGCCAGTACAGGCGGTCGCCGATGGCCAGGTTGAGCGGCAGGCCGTACTTGTAATGCTCGTACATGATGTCGGCGCTGTCGCAGGTTGGCCCGGCGATTACCACTTCTTCCATCTCGCCTTTCTTCTCGGTCCAGATCGGGAACTTGATCGACTCGTCCATGGTTTCGATCAGGCCGCTGAACTTGCCCACGTCCACGTAAACCCAGCGCTCGACGGCGGTACGCGACTTGCGCGCTACCAGCACCACTTCGCTGACCAGGATGCCGGCGTTGGCGATCAACGAACGGCCCGGTTCGAGGATGATTTCCGGCAGATCGTCGCCGAAGTCTTCCTTGAGGAAACGGATGATTTCCTCGGCGTAGGTTTCCAGGCTGTTGGTGCGGGTGATGTAGTTGGCCGGGAAGCCGCCGCCCATGTTGATCAGCTTGAGGGTGATGCCGTCTTCTTCCTTGAGGCGCTCGAAGATCACCTTGACCTTGGCGATGGCCGCATCCCACACGGAGATGTCGCGCTGCTGCGAGCCGACGTGGAAGGACAGGCCATAGGGCACCAGGCCCAGGTCACGGGCGAGGATCAGCAGGTCCATGGCCATGTCGGTCTGGCAGCCGAACTTGCGCGACAGCGGCCAGTCGGCGGTGGTCGAACCTTCGGTGAGGATGCGCACATAGACTTTCGCGCCCGGTGCGGCCTTGGCGATATTGCGCAGGTCGGCCTCCGAGTCGGTGGCGAACAGGCGCACGCCCTTATCGAAGAAGTAACGGATGTCCTTGGATTTCTTGATGGTGTTGCCGTAGCTGATGCGCTCCGGGCCAACGCCGGTAGCCAGCACCTTGTCCAACTCGTAGATCGAGGCGATGTCGAAGCTCGAGCCTTTGTCGCGCAGCAACTCGATGATCTCGGTGGCCGGGTTGGCCTTGACCGCGTAATACACCTTGGCGAATTCGAAGCCGGCGCGCAGGTCGTCATAGGCCTGGCTGATGATCGCGGTATCGATCACCACGAACGGGGTTTCGTGCTGATCGGCAAACGCCTTCATGCGCTGGAAGGTAGCGGGTGCGTAATAGTCTTCGACCTTGATCGACATGCGGGGACTCCAAATGGCAAAACCAGGAACACAATGATTCGGGCAATTGAACCGGGCAGTGGTTCAACTACGTGTCGGGGGCGGCCGGCACAACGATGTGCCCGCCTGAACGTCTGATCAGTTTCCCCACTTTGGTTCGCCTACTTCCCAAGGCATGTCGCCGAGTACCAGAGAGGTCTCTCGTCGTCAGTACTTGAGCCGGATGGATCGTTGCCAGCATGGACGTTCGGGCGCGAACTTTAGGGCCATGGGGGGCTGAGATCAATCAAAAAATGCCGTGCTTTTGACCCCCTTTGTCGCCTTATCGATTGATCGTTTTATATTCAAAACAAAACGTCATGGAATGCTGCACAAAGCGCGAAAAACCCGTGGTTTTCGCCCCTGACTACAGGTCGCCGCGCTGAGCGGCGTTTACCGTTATAATCGCCGCCTTTTTTGACAGACCGACTATTTAGTCGACGGGCTCCCGCACAATGACCACCCAGGCCATCGAAGTCGGCAAACGCCGCACGTTCGCGATCATTTCCCACCCCGACGCCGGTAAAACCACGATTACCGAGAAGCTGCTGCTGATGGGCAAGGCGATTGCCGTCGCCGGCACGGTGAAGTCGCGCAAGAGCGACCGCCATGCGACGTCCGACTGGATGGAAATGGAAAAGCAGCGCGGCATCTCCATCACCACCTCGGTGATGCAGTTCCCCTACCGCGAGCATATGGTCAACTTGCTCGACACCCCGGGCCACGAAGACTTCTCGGAAGACACCTACCGCACCCTGACGGCGGTGGACAGCGCGCTGATGGTGCTCGACGGCGGTAAGGGTGTGGAGCCACGCACCATCGCTCTGATGGATGTGTGCCGCCTGCGTGACACGCCGATTGTCAGCTTTATCAACAAGCTCGACCGCGATATCCGCGACCCGATCGAACTGCTCGACGAGATCGAAGCCGTCCTGAAGATCAAGGCCGCGCCGATCACCTGGCCGATCGGTTGCTACCGCGACTTCAAGGGCGTGTACCACCTGGCTGACGACTACATCATTGTCTACACCGCCGGTCACGGCCACGAACGCACCGAAACCAAGATCATCCAGCACCTCGACTCGGACGAGGCCCGTGCCCACCTGGGCGACGAGTACGAGCGTTTTGTCGAGCAGCTGGAGCTGGTGCAGGGCGCCTGCCACGCGTTCAACCAGCAGGAATTTCTCGACGGCCAACTGACCCCAGTGTTCTTCGGCACCGCGCTGGGCAACTTCGGTGTCGACCATGTGCTGGATGCGGTGGTCGACTGGGCACCCAAGCCGCTGGCACGGGTGGCCAACGAGCGCACCGTGGAGCCGGTGGAAGAAAAATTCAGCGGTTTCGTGTTCAAGATCCAGGCAAACATGGACCCCAAGCACCGCGACCGCATCGCCTTTATGCGTATCTGCTCCGGCAAGTACAGCCAGGGCATGAAGATGCGCCACGTGCGCCTGGGCAAGGACGTGCGCGTCGGCGACGCCCTGACCTTCTTCTCCAGCGAGCGCGAGATGCTGGTCGAGGCCTATGCCGGCGACATCATCGGCCTGCACAACCACGGCACCATCCAGATCGGCGACACCTTCAGCGAGGGCGAGGCGCTGGGCTTTACCGGTATCCCGCACTTCGCCCCGGAACTGTTCCGCCGCGTGCGCCTGAAAGACCCGCTGAAATCCAAGCAACTGCGCCAGGGCCTGCAACAGCTGGCCGAGGAAGGCGCGACCCAGGTGTTCTTCCCCGAGCGCAGCAACGACATCATCCTCGGCGCGGTCGGCGTGCTGCAGTTCGACGTGGTCGCCAGCCGCCTGAAAGAGGAATACAAGGTCGAGTGCGCCTACGAGCCGATTACCGTGTGGTCGGCGCGCTGGATCGACTGCAGCGACAAGAAGAAGCTTGAGGAGTTCTCCAACAAGGCGGTGGAAAACCTCGCCCTGGACGGCGGCGGCCACCTTACCTACCTGGCGCCGACGCGGGTCAACCTGGCGCTGATGGAAGAGCGCTGGCCAGACGTGAAATTCCGCGCGACGCGCGAGCATCATTGATCGGTGATCGGTGGTGAAGCCAACCCTCACCCCAGCCCTCGGCTTTAGTGTCCTGCGTCGCCCTACCTCCTGCATCCATGCAGTCGTCTCCCTAAAAAGGAGAGGGGGCCTGATCGGTGGCGGCTGGATTGATCGCGTTTAGCCGGTTCGCCCTGCTCCTCATTCGTGAAGCGGGCCTGGCTAAGAACCAACAGACAGACTGCAATTATCGGCTTCACACGGTCGGCTCCCTCTACCCTCCGGGGAGAGGGCTGGGGTGAGGGGCAGCTATCTCAGCCTGCCGCAAAATCTCCGCCAGCAGCTCGGGCATCTGCAACAACACCTCCCGGTTACTGAAGCGAATCACCCGAATCCCGTGGCCACCCAGATAGCGACTGCGCTCGGCATCCCGGTGCAAAGCCTGATCGCTAAAATGCTGCCCACCATCCAGCTCGACCGCCAGCCCCAGCTCCGCACAGTAGAAATCCAGCACATAGGGCGGCAAGGGATATTGCCGACGGAACTTGAAACTGCCGAGCTGGCGATTCCTCAGACACTGCCAGAGCAACTTCTCGCAATTGGTCTGATCACGTCGCAACTGCTTGGCAAACTTACGCTGCTCGGTCGTGGGGCGTTGGGGACCATTGGGCATGCTTCACCTCCGTGTGAAATTCTCCCCTCACCCTAGCCCTCTCCCCTCCGGGGAGAGGGGACTAATTTGTACGCGTCCAGGAGATCATTGCCAGGCACAAATATAGGCGAGCAATCAATTGCTGACACACCCCGCTACGCCTTCTCCCCCGCCACCACCAGCTCCAGCACCTCGCCTTTTTTGATCAGCGCATACACCACCCCGGTCAACACGCTGCCGGCGACTATCGCCAGCAGGTACAGCAGCGCATGGTTGATTGCATTGGGGATCAGCAGCACGAACAGGCCGCCATGCGGCGCCATCAGTTTGCAGCCGAAATACATCGACAGCGCACCAGTCAGCGCGCCGCCGGCGATGCTCGCCGGGATCACCCGGAACGGGTCCTTGGCGGCGAAGGGAATCGCCCCTTCGGAGATAAAGCACAGCCCCAAAATACCCGCCGCCTTGCCCGCCTCGCGCTCGCTCTGGGCGAACTTGCGCCGCGCCAACAGTGTGGCGATGGCCATGCCAATCGGCGGCACCATGCCGGCGGCCATGGTCGCCGCCATCGGCGCGTAACTCTGCGAGGCCAACAGGCCCACGGAGAAGGCGTAAGCCGCCTTGTTGATCGGCCCGCCGAGGTCCACGCACATCATCCCGCCGAGCAGCAGACCGAGGAGGATCGCGTTGGTACTGCCCATGCTGTCGAGAAAGCTGGTCAAGCCGATCAGCATGCCCGCCACCGGCTGACCGACCACATAGATCATCACCAGGCCGGTAAACAGGCTGGCCAGCAGCGGGATGAGCAGAATCGGCTTGAGCGCCTCGACACTCGCCGGCAGCTGCAACCAGCGATTCAGCGCCCGTGCGGCATAGCCGGCGAGAAAGCCGGCGATGATGCCGCCAATAAACCCGGCGCCGAGGCTGCTGGCGAGCAGGCCGCCGATCATCCCCGGCGCCAGTCCTGGGCGGTCGGCAATCGAATAGGCGATGTAACCGGCCAGCACCGGCACCATCAGTTTGAACGCCGCTTCGCCGCCGATCTGCATCAGCGCCGCCGCCAGGCTGCCCTCCTCCTTGAACGCTTCGATGCCAAAGACGAACGACAGGGCGATCAGCAAACCGCCGGCCACCACCATCGGCAACATGAAGGACACCCCGGTGAGCAGGTGCTTGTAAGGCCCGGCCTGACCGCCGGCAGCGCCCGCCTGAGTCGCGTCGGCCTTGCCGGCCGCCAATGGCTGGGCTTCAGCCCGCGCGCGCTCAAGGGTTTGCTTGGGCTGTTTGAGAGCCACGCCGGTGCCGCAGCGAAAGACCTTCTTGCCGGCGAAACGCGCGGTATCCACCTCGATATCGGTGGCCAGCAACACCACCTCGGCGGCGGCGATGGCGGCGTCATCGAGCAGGTTGCGCGCTCCCACCGAGCCGCGGGTTTCCACCTGCAAGTCGTAGCCCAGTTGTGCGGCCGCCTGTTGCAAGGCTTCGGCGGCCATAAAAGTGTGCGCCACACCGGTCGGGCAGGCAGTCACGGCGACCAGCCGCGGACGTGCCGACGCCGGCGTCACCGGCGTGGCCTGCGCCTGCAACATCGGCGCCTGAGCGGCGGCATCACGTAAGAACTGCTGTGGATCGACCAGCGCCTGGGCCGGCGTCGATTGGCATACGCGCTTGCCGACAAAGCGCTGCAAGTCCAGGTCGCCGGTCTTGACCACCACCACCAACTCGGCGGCGGCGATATCCGCCTCGCTCAGCGGCGAGCCGATGGCCTTGGGGTCGTGCACCTCGACGCGGGTGGACCAGCCCAGGCGTAGCGCCGCCGCCTCCAGCAGGCGCGAGCAGAGCACGCTGGTCACCATGCCGTTCGGGCAGGCTGTAACGATCAGCAGATTCATAAACATGACCTCTTATTGTTCTAAATCAGGGGCGTGACAACCACGCCTGCTTCCAGGCGCGCCAGCTGTTCCCTGTCGTGAATACCAAAACCGAGTTGGGTCACCGCCTGCGCGGCAATCGCGGTGGCCAGGCGCAGCGTGTGCTCGGCCGGCCAGCCGCTGAGCAGGCCATGCACGGTGGCGGCGAGCAACGAATCGCCGGCGCCCACGGTGCTGACCACCGCGACGCTGGGCGGCTGCGCCTGCAAGGCGATACCTGGGCCAAACCAGCTGACGCCTTCGGCACCGCGCGACAGCAGCACATGCTCGACCCCCTGCGCACGCAGGCTTAGCGCCGCCTGCTCGACCGTCGCGCGCGCGGCGTCGGGCAAGTCGCAGGCCTCGGCCAGTTCCTCTGCATTCGGTTTGATCAACCAGGGCGCCACCGCCAAGCCGGCGCGCAAGGCGCTGCCGCTGCTGTCCAGCGCCAGCGGCAGACCGAGCGCCTTGAGCCGACGCAACAAGGCGACGAACCACTCGCTGCTGACACCTTGCGGCAAGCTGCCGGCCACCACGATGGCATCGTGGCCGGCGGCGATCTGTTGCAACCGCTCGAGCAATTCGGTGTGGTGGCTGGCCTGCGTCTGCGGCCCCGGCCCGTTGAGGTCGGTGATGCGCCCGCTGCGTTCGGCCAGCTTGATATTGCTGCGGGTTTCCCCCGGCACGCGGACGAAGGCGTCGACAAACCCGCGGCGGGCGAACAACGCCTCGAACGGCGCCGCATTGGCGGCGCCGAGAAAGCCGCTGACCGTGACCTTGTGGCCCAGGTCGGCCAGCACCTGCGCGACGTTCAGCCCTTTACCGGCGGCATGGCTGCTCAAGCCCTGGCTGCGATTGACCGCGCCGGGCTGCAAGGTATCCAGGCTCACCGTCAGGTCCAGCGCGGGGTTCAGAGTCAGGCTGAGAATCCGGGCCATCAGTTGTGCTCCTCGACCAGGGCACGCACCGCGGCGCCACTTTCCAGCGTCAGCGCCTGCTGGGCCAGAGCCTGGCTGTGGCGCCAGTCGAGTTCGCGCACGCGCGCCTTGACCAGGGCAATCGAGCGCGCCGACACACTCAGTTCGTCCACGCCCAGGCCGACCAGCAGCGGCACGGCGAGCATGTCGCTGGCCAACTCGCCACAGATGCCGACCCATTTGCCGTGGGCATGCGCCGCCTCGACGGTCATGCCGATCAGGCGCAGCACCGCCGGGTGCAAGCCGTCGGCCTGAGCCGACAAGGTGGGGTGGCCACGGTCGATGGCCAGGGTGTATTGGGTCAGGTCGTTGGTGCCGATGCTGAAGAAGTCCACTTCACGCGCCAGTACCGGCGCCAGCAAGGCCGCCGAGGGCACTTCGACCATGATCCCCAGTTGCAGGTCGGCCACTGGCAATTCCTCGCGCAGGCGCAGGGTCATGTCGCGCGCCGCGCGCCATTCTTCGACGCCGCCGACCATCGGGAACATGATCCGCAGCGGGCGCCCGGCAGCCGAGGCGAGCAAGGCGCGCAGCTGGGTTTCGAGAATGTCCGGGCGCTGCAAGCTGAGGCGGATGCCGCGCACGCCGAGAAACGGGTTCTCCTCCGCCGGCATCGGCCAATAGGGCAACGGCTTGTCGCCGCCGACATCCAGGGTGCGCACCACCAATGGCCGCCCATCCAGGGCATCGAGCACGCGGCGGTACTCGGCCTCCTGGGTGGCTTGATCGGGAGCCTGCGCGTGATCCATGAACACCAGTTCGGTGCGCAACAGGCCGACCGCTTCGGCACCCAACTCGACCGCCTCGGCGGTTTCGCCGCTGGCGCCGATATTCGCCGCCACTTCCAGTGCATGGCCATCCTGGGTGACCGCCGCGCGCATCCGTTCGGCGTGCGCGCGGTCGCGCCGCTGCTGGCTGGCCTCGCGCTCGCGCAGTGCCTGCTGCAAGGTCTGCTCGTCCGGCGCCACCCGCACCAGGCCGTGGTCGCCATCCAGCAACAACGCCGTACGCTGCGCCAGAGCCAAAACCTGCGCGCCGGCCCCGACCACCGCCGGGATGCCCAGGGCGCGGGCGATGATCGCGCTGTGCGCGGTGGCGCCACCGCGGGCGGTAAGAATGCCGGCCACGCGCTGGCGGTTGAGGCTGGCGACATCCGACGGCGCCACTTCGTCCATCACCAGGATGTAGGGTTCGTCCGGTTCGCGCAGCGCCTCGACGCCACACAGGTGCGCCAACACGCGCCGCCCGATATCGCGCAGGTCGGCGGCGCGCTCGGCCAGCAGGCGGTCGTGCAAGGCTTCCTGCTGTTGCGCCGCCGCTTCGATCTCAGCGATCCAGGCCGCTTCGGCGCTGCTTCCCGCGGCCAGGCGCGCGTCGACATCCTCACGCAGCGCCGGGTCGCGCAGCATGGCCTGGTGGGTGATGAATATCTCGCGAATATTGCTCTGCGCGGAGGCCTCGACCAGCCGCTGGATATCCGCAATCACCTGCTCCAGCGCCTGGCCCAAGCGCTGCCGCTCGACGCTGACGCCCGCACCGCGCAGCGGATAGTCGAGCACCTGCGGCACACGCACCAGCGCCGGGCCGATGGCAATCCCCGGCGCTGCCGCCACCGCCTGGATGCGCGCCCCCGGTGCCGGCGCCGCGACCGGCGCCTGCGCAGCGGGCTCAGCCTTCGCCGGCGCGGCGTCGGCCGGCAGCGGTAAGGGCTCGACAGTTTCGCCCAGGCCGGCCTGCACCACCGCCTGCAACGCCGGCAGTGCATCGGCGGCAATCGCCGGTTCGGCGCTGAACTCCAGCGCCTGGCCGCGCCGTGCGCCCAGCCCGAGCAATTTGCTCAGGCTTTTGGCCGACACCCCACGCCCCAGTTCGTCCACCAGACGCACGCGCACCTCACCGGCGAAGGCCTGGGCGACTTCGCTCAGAATCTTGGCCGGGCGCGCATGCAGGCCGTGGGCATTGGCCAGGGTGATGCGCAGCGTCGGCCAATCTTCGACCACCTCGCCGCCCAGGGCTTCGAGCACACTGCGGCTGGAGGTGGCCTGGCTGAATGCCGCGCCACGCCCCTCGACCAACAGGTCGCAGAGACGTTCGAGCAACTGGCGATGCGCCTCGCCGAGGCTGGCCAGGCAGAACAATCCGTTGAGCGGCTGGCCGTCCCGTTGCAGCGCCTGCGCCGGCGTGACAAAGGCCAGGCCGGGGCGCTGCACCGCCTGTTCGCTGTGCAACCACCACAGGCCATTGCCCAACGGCAGCGGCGGCTGTTGCGTCAGGCTGGTGGCGAAGCCGGATTCGACGCAGCCGGCCTTCTTCAACAAGCGCGCGCCGTGCAGCAGCAGCTCGTCGAAATCCTCGGCCGCCACCCCCAGGCCAATCAGTTGGCTGTCCAGCGCCAGCTCCTGCGGCGCGCCTTGCAGCAACGCGACGAGCGCCTCGGGCTCCTGCGCGTCGCGCAGTGCCTGACTCAAATCGCCCTCGCCGAGCGCCCGAGTGAGCAATTGCAGCAGATGCAGGTGCTCGTCGGAACGCGCGGCGATGGCAATCGCCAGGTAAACCTGCTGGCCATCGCCCCAGTCCACGCCCTCGGGAAACTGCATCAGGCGCACGCCGGTGCTGTACACCTGGTCGCGGGTTTGCGGGGTGCCGTGGGGAATCGCGATGCCCTGGCCAAGGTAGGTCGAGCCCTGCGCTTCGCGCGCCTGCATACCGGCGAGGTAACCCGGCGCGACCAGGCCATCGTCGATCAACCGCTCGGCGAGCAGCGCCAGCGCCGCCGGTTTATCCGCTGCGGCGCAGCCCATCTGGATCTGCGTGGTATTCAGTTCGAGCATTGGGTATCTCCTCTGGCGAGTGACGCTGCCGGTCACGAACGGCGCACGCTACCCGCCAAGGATAGCCAATCGCGTCGTTTGCTGAATCGTTTCATCAAGGACTGGAAACGTTACCTGATAATGGGTAATCCTAGAAGCCCGGACATCATCCGCCCGTCCCACCGTGCAGGACGCTTGCCTTGAAACTCACTGACATCGCCCGTCTGGCCCAGGTTTCCGTGACCACCGCCAGCTATGTGATCAACGGCCAGGCCGCCCAGCGGCGAATCAGCGCCGCCACCGTGGCGCGCGTGTTGGAAGTGGTCGAACGCCACGGCTATCGCCCGGACCAGCAAGCGGCTGGCCTGCGCCGGGGGCAGAGCCGCTGCCTGGGATTTATCCTGCCGGACCTGGAAAACCCCAGTTACGCACGCCTGGCCAAGTTGCTCGAACAACGCGCGCGCAGCGCCGGTTATCAATTGCTGATTGCCAGCTCGGACGACGACCCGGCCAGCGAGCGACAACTGCTCGAGCTGTTTCGCTCGCGGCGCTGCGACGCGCTGATCGTTGCCAGTTGCCTGCCGCAGGACGACCCGGTCTACCCACGCCTGGTCGCGGCCGGCGTGCCGGTGATTGCCGTCGACCGCGCGCTCGACCCGGCACATATCCGCTCAGTGGTCAGCGACGATCGACAGGCCGGCGCCCTGCTTACCCGCAGCCTGCTCGCCCCGCCGCCACGGCATATCGCGCTGCTCGGCGCACGCGCCGAGCTGCCCATCAGCCAGGCGCGGGAGCACGGTTTTCGCGAAGTCCTGGCCGGTTTCGCCAGCACCATCAGCGTCAGCCACGGCGCGCAGTTCAGCCGCGCCTGCGGCTACCGGCAAATGCAGGCGCTGCTGACAAGTGACGCGGGCCTGCCGGACGCCCTGGTCACCACCGCCTACGTTTTGCTGGAAGGCGTACTCGATGTGTTGCAGGAGCACAGCGGCGACGATTTCACCGGCCTGCGCCTGGCGACCTTCGGCGATACGCAGTTGCTGGACTTCCTGCCGCTGCGGGTCAACGCGATATCGCAGCAGCATGAGCGGATCGCCGAGCGGGTGCTGCACTGGGCCATCCGCGCCATCGAAGCCGACGATTACCAGCCCGGCATGGAAGCCATCCCCCGCCTCCTGAAAACGCGCCGCAACGCCCCGCCGTTGTGAGGCCGACAGGCTTCGCGGCACGCTGCAGCCCAGCCGGGCAGACACGCGCGACTGGCGCGGCGCAGTCAAATCGCCGATCCTTTGCGCATGCGCCTGATCGACACCCACACCCACCTGGATTTCCCCGACTTCGACGCCGACCGCACCGAGTTGCTCGTGCGCAGCCGCGACCTAGGCGTGGAAAAACTGCTGGTACTGGGCGTCTACCACGCCAACTGGCAGCGCCTCTGGGACCTGGTGCAGCGCGAGGACGGTTTGTACGCCGCCTTTGGCCTGCACCCGGTCTATCTGCTGCAACATCGCCCCGAGCACCTGAGCGAACTGCGCAACTGGCTACACCGCCTGGCAGGCCATCCGCGCTGCTGCGCGGTGGGCGAGATCGGCCTGGATTACTTCCTCGAACAGCTCGACCGCACCGCCCAGCAGGCCTTGTTCGAGGCACAGCTACAGCTCGCCGCGGAGTTCGAGCTACCGGCCCTGATCCACGTGCGCCGCGCCCATGCCGCGACCATCGCCACCTTGAAGCGCGCCCGGCTCACCCGCGGCGGGATCATTCACGCCTTTGCCGGCAGCGTTGAGGAAGCCCGCGAATACCTCAAGCTGGGCTTCAAACTCGGCCTCGGCGGCGCACCGACCTGGCCCCAGGCCAAGCGCCTGCGCCAGGTGGTAGGCCAATTGCCGCTGGAAGCCATCGTGCTGGAAACCGACGCCCCGGACATGGCCCCCGCCATGCACCCCAAGCAACGCAACAGCCCGGAACACCTGCCCACCATCTGCACCGCGCTGGCCGAACTGATGGCCATCACCCCGGCGGAGCTGGCCGCCGCCAGCAGCCGCAACGCCGCCGAGCTGTTTGGCTGGGACTAGCGCCTAGGGAATATCCGCCTCGATCCGCAGCTGCCCATCCTCAACCCGCGCCAGCAGACGAATGATCGACGGATCGGCAAGCAGGCAATCGGCAAGCGCCGGTTCGAGCTCGAGGCGTAGCCGCCGCACCATGGACCGCGCGCCGAAGCGCACGTCGTGCTCGCGGCAGAGAAAATCCTGCGCTGACTCGTCCAGCAACAGCACACGCCCCTGCCTGCCCAGACGCTGATTGAGTTTGCCCAGCTCGATTTCCAGCAATACCTGCAACCACTCATCCTCGATGCGCTGAAAACCGAGGATGCGGTCAATGCGGTTGAGGAATTCCGGCTCGAAGTGCCGGTGCAACTCGCCCTCGATTATCCGGGCTTCATCCTGCGGGCTCAGGCCCAGCCAGCAGCGCCAGCCGTGCTCGAAGCGCGCACGGTAGTCAGTGACCTCGCGCGCACCGATATTGCTGGTCATAAAGATCAGGCTATTGCGGAAGTCGAGAGTGCGCGTGCCGGCAGCCAGGGTCAGTTGACCGTGTTCGAGAACACCGAGCAGGCTCCGCAGCACGTCCTTGCTGGCTTTTTCCAACTCGTCGAACAGCACGATGCCGGGGCGACTGTAGCTGCCCTGGATCGCCTCGGCGTCGAACAGCGTGGCGCCCTCCTTGCTGCCAACGTAACCCGGCGGCGCACCGGTCAGTGCGGCGGCGTAATGCTCCTGGGCCAGGGTGTGCATGTCGATGCGGCAGAAGGCGTCTGGCCGGCCGTGGATAGCCTGGGCCAGCAGGCGCACGATCTCGGTCTTGCCGACGCCGGTGGGGCCCATGAACAGATTGACCGACAGTGGTCGCTCACGCTCGCCGATGTCGGCCTTGACCACCTTGAGCAAGGATTCAACCTGTTCCAGCACGGCATCTTGGCCGACGATGCGCGCGCGCAGCAGAGCCATTACCTGGGCGGGATCAAAGAGGAAGCGTGATTGCAGCCGGGCAATGCCCTTTTCCTCCAGGCGCTCGCGGTTGCTGTCGATCAGGTCGTTGGCGAAGGGCATAGACCGCCTCAGGTGTTTGAAAAGCTCGCGGCTAAAGCCCCTCCTACAACGGTGGTGTCCCGTGGGAGGGGCTTTAGCCGCGACAGACGAAGGTTCAGGCCGTGCGTTCCTTGCCCGGATGCGGCAACTCGCCCACCGGGCAGTCGGCCACGCCGATGGTGCCGCGGGTTAGTTTTTCCACGTCCTCCTGGGCCTTCTGCGCATCCAGCACCCAGGTGCGGTAGAACTCGAACGGACAATCGGCGATGCCCTTGTCGCCATCACCGGAGTTGTAGATGCCGGTGTAACCACGGTGGAGCAACTTGAACAGGTGGTTCTGCGACTGGTCGTTGGCACGCGCATCGCGGATCTGCGAAACCGACAGCTGGGCGTACTGGATGCCCATTTCCTCCTCGCCGCATTCGCCGAGGGTGCGCCCGTCGAAGCCGATGATCGCCGAGTGGCCGAAGTAGCTGTACACGCCGTCGAAGCCGGCGGCGTTGGCCACCGCCACGTAGCAGTTGTTGGCCCAGGCCATGGTCTTGGACATCAGCACCTGCTGCTCCTTGGCCGGGTACATGTAGCCCTGGCAACGCACGATCAGCTCGGCGCCCTTCATCGCGCAGTCGCGCCAGATCTCCGGGTAGTTGCCGTCGTCACAGATGATCAGGCTGATCTGCATGCCCTTGGGGCCTTCGCTGACGTAGGTGCGATCGCCCGGATACCAGCCCTCGATGGGGCACCAGGGAATGCACTTGCGGTACTTCTGCACGATCTCACCCTGGTCGTTGATCAGGATGAGGGTGTTGTACGGCGCCTTGTGCGGATGTTCCTCGTGGCGCTCGCCAGTGAGCGAGAAGATGCCCCAGGTCTTTGCCTCGCGGCAGGCGGCGGAGAAGATCGCCGTCTCGTCGCCGGGGATGGTCGCGGCGGTGGCCATCATCTCGTCGTGGTCGTACATGATGCCCATGGTGCTGTACTCGGGGAACACCACCAGGTCCATGCCCGGCAGGCCGAGCTTCATGCCCTTGATCATCTCGGCGATCTTGCGCGCGTTGTCGAGCACTTCGGCCTTGCTGTGCAGACGCGGCATCTTGTAGTTGACGACGGCGACGCCGACGGTGTCCGGGCTGCTGGAAATATCGCCGTGACGCATAAGAGGCTCCTCGATTTCAAATGCTCTTGCTAGGAGCCAGCTTGCTGGCTCCTACAGGGGTAGGTTGGGCACCGCCTCAGTGGCTGATCATCCATGGCCGGCCCGCCGGCTTGCCCTTCATCGCATGCGGGTTGGCCTTGGTCGGCGCCAAGGGCTTGTTCAGGGTGCAGCAGCCGCAGCCTTTCGGGTGCTTGCGGTTCTGCTTGTATTCATCGAGCGTCTGCGGCGCATGGGCGCTGCGTTCGTTGGCCGCAATGGCGCGGCGCTGGCTGCCGGGCATGGTCGCCAGGCCCGGAGCAGAAAGAATCACCCGGCCGCTCTGCATACCGCAGGACGGGCAATCGCAGGGCTGGTCGCGTTCGGCCATCGGCCGCAGGCGGGTGAAGTCGCCGCAGTCGGCACAGTCGTATTCGTAAATGGGCATGTTGAAATCCTCGCTCTTCGCTTGATGTCCGCCGTCCCGGCGCAAGGTACGCCGTCCAAAGCAACCTTCCGCCGGGACAGTGGAACTCACTTGTCCGGCGCGATGGGCAGGTCGATGCTGCCATCGAGGTGTTTGATCGGGCCGGAGGCATTGGGGTTGATGTCGAAGTCGAAGATGTCGGTCGGCAGCCACAGCGTGGCGCAGGCGTTGGGCACGTCGACGATGCCGCTGATGTGCCCCTGCACCGGCGCCGAGCCGAGCAGCGCGTAGCCCTGGGCCGGCGAGTAGCCGAACTTGGTCAGGTAGTTGATGGCGTTGAGGCAGGCCTGCTTGTAGGCGATGTTGACGTCGAGGTAGTGCTGCTTGCCGGCCTCGTCCACCGAGATGCCTTCGAAGATCAGGTAGTTGTTGTAGTGCGGGGTGATCGGGCTCGGCTTGAACACCGGGTTCTTGATCCCGTACTTGGCCATGCCGCCCTTGATCAGCTCGACCTTCATGTGCACCCAGCCGGCCATTTCGATGGCGCCGCAGAAGGTGATTTCACCGTCGCCCTGGCTGAAGTGCAGGTCGCCCACCGACAGGCCGGCGCCGTTCACATAGACCGGGAAGAAGATCTTCGAGCCGCGCGACAGGTCCTTGATGTCGCAGTTGCCGCCATGCTCGCGCGGCGGCACGGTGCGCGCGCCGGTCAGCGCGGCCAGGTCGCGGGCCTCGCCCTTCATCTTGCCCATGTGCGCGGTCGGCGCCATCGGCGGGTTGGCCAAGGCCGGCACGCGGTGTGGGTCGGTGTCGATCAGTTCCTGCTCGCGCTTGTTCCAGTCGGCGAGCATCTTGTGGTCCGGCAGGCAGCCAATCAGGCCGGGGTGGATTAGCCCGGCGAAGTTCACCCCCGGAATGTGCCGGCTGCTGGTGAACATGCCTTTGAAATCCCAGATGGCCTTCTGCGCCATCGGGAAGTGGTCGGTAAGAAAGCCACCGCCGTTCTGCCGCGAGAAGAAGCCGTTGAAGCCCCACTGCGAGTCGGCCATGGCGCCGATGTCGAGCAGGTCGACTACCAGCAGGTCGCCCGGCTCGGCGCCATGCACGCCCACCGGGCCGGACAGGTAATGCACGGTGGACAGGTCGACGTCACGCACATCGCTGGCGTCGTCGTTGTTCTTGATCGCGCCGGCGGTCCAGTCGTAGGTCTCCAGGATGAAATCGTCACCCGGCTTGACCCAGCAGGCCATCGGGATATCCGGGTGCCAGCGGTTGTGGATCTGCTCGTTTTCGGTAGCCGGCTGGTTGAGATTGACCTTGATCAGCGTGTCGGTCATGACAAAGCTCCTGGAACCATTGAGGGGGACTTGGCGCCATGGCGCCGGGGTACGGAGCTAGTCTTCAACGTGGCGTGAAATCGGCAAATACGTCGGATGACGTACTGCTGCAGACCAGTATCCACGAGGCCTGGTGGCACTTTTGCGCAGACGAAAAAAGCCGGCGCGCAAGGAGCGCACGCCAGCTGGAAAACTCATAGAGCGCAGCGCTGAAGGCCGCGCCGCCCTACACCGAGAGGTAGCGGCTGATCGTGGCCTCGTCCACCTTGTCGCGGGTTTCTTCCACCACGAACTTGCCCTTTTCGATGACCAGGAAGCGGTCGGCGATTTCCATGGTGAACGACAGCACCTGCTCGGACACCACGATGGTCAGGTCACGCAGGTTGCGGATCTCCTTCAGGGTGCGGGCGATGTCCTTGATGATCGACGGCTGGATGCCCTCGGTCGGCTCATCCAGCAGCAGCACCTTGGGGTTGGTGGCCAGCGCACGGGCGATGGCCAGTTGCTGTTGCTGGCCACCAGAGAGGTTGCCGCCCTTGCGCGCGCGCATCTCGTGCAGCACCGGGAACAACGCATACAAATCCTCTGGCACCTTGCCCTTGGCAGAGGCTGGCAAACCCGTCTGGATGTTCTCCAGCACGCTCATGCTGGGGAAGATCATCCGCCCCTGAGGCACGTAGGCGATGCCGCTCTCGACTCGCTGATGAGTCTCCAGTTTGGATATGTCGCAGCCATCCACGCTGATCTGCCCGCCCCACTGCGGCAGCACGCCCATCAGGCTTTTGAACAGGGTGGTCTTGCCCATACCGTTACGGCCCATCACCGCGACAATCTCGCGCTTGGCCACATTCAGGTTGAGGTCATGGAGGATCTGACTCTGGCCATAGCCGGAGGCGAGGTTGCTGATCTGGAACATGGAAAACTCCTTGTTGAACGTACCCGGATGCCATCCGGGCTAGCGCTGATGGATGCGTGAAGCCACTCAATGCCCCAGATACACCTCAATCACTTTCGGGTTGCTCTGCACCGCCTCCATGCTGCCCTCGGCCAGCACCTTGCCCTGGTGCAGCACGGTGACCTTGTGCGCGATGCTTTTGACGAACTCCATGTCGTGCTCGATCACCAGTACCGAGCGGCCCTTGCTGATGCGCTTGAGCAGTTCGGCGGTCTGCGCCCGCTCGCTGACGCTCATACCGGCCACCGGTTCGTCGAGCATCAGCAGCGCCGGGTCCTGCATCAGCAACATGCCGATCTCCAGCCACTGCTTCTGGCCGTGGGACAGCAGATCGGCTTGCAGGTAAAGGTTATCGGTGAGCATGATTTGCGCCGCGATCTGCTCGACCCGCGCAATCACCTCGGCGGTGCGCTTGAAGAACAGCGCGCCAAACACCTTGCGGCCCTTGGGGTAGGACATTTCCAGGTTCTCGAACACCGTGAGGTTTTCGTAGATCGAGGGGTTCTGGAACTTGCGCCCGATCCCAGCGCGGACGATGTCGAACTCGCGCATCTTGGTCAGCTCGCGGTTCTCGAACTGGATGCTGCCGGCAGTGGCTTTGGTCTTGCCGCAGATCAGGTCGAGCACCGTGGTCTTGCCGGCACCATTGGGGCCGATCACCACGCGCACCTCATTGCGGTCGATGTACAGGTTGAGGTCATCCACCGCCTTGAAACCATCGAACGACACGGTCAGGCCCTCGATGGCCAGCACCGGTTTGGGCATCTGAAATCCACTTGGCTGACTCATGGGGTGGTCTCCAGTTCACGGGCCTGGCTGCTGGCAACGGGGGCTTCGGCGACAGGTGCGGGCTTGGCTGGCGCTGCTGGTTTGCGTACGAGCTTGCCCAGCCATTTGCGCCCGTGGCTTTCCCACAGGCCGGCGATGCCATTGGGGAAGTACATGACCACGGCGATAAACAGCCCGCCCATCAGGTACAGCCACAGCTCGGGAAAGGTTTCGGAAAAATAGGTCTTGCCGTAGTTGACCAGCAGCGCGCCATACACCGCGCCGAGCAGCGACATACGCCCGCCCACCGCAGCAAAGATCACCATCTCGATCGACGGCACGATGCCGACGAAGCTGGGCGACATAAAGCCCACCTGCAAGGCGAACATCGCCCCGCCGATGGCGGAAAACGCCGCCGCCACACAGAACACGAAGATCTTGAAACTGGCCACGTCGTAGCCGGAAAAGCGCACCCGCTCTTCCTTGTCGCGCATCGCCATCAGCAGACGGCCAAGCTTGGAGGCGAGGATAAAACGGCCAATCAGAATGCAGCCGAACAGCAGAAAGGCGTTGATGAAGTAGAGGATCATCTTCGAGCTGTCGTCGCGGATATCCCAGCCCATCAGGGTTTTCAGATCGGTGATGCCGTTGACCCCGCCGGTCAGGCCCTGCTGGCCGATGATCAGCACCGTGAGAATCAGCGCAATCGCCTGGGTGACGATGGAGAAGTACACGTCACCGACACGGCGCTTGAACATCGCCACACCAATCACCAGTGCCAGGATCACCGGCACCGCAATCACCGCCAACAGGGTGAAGCCAAAGCTGTGGAACGGCTGCCAGAGCATCGGCAGTTCGGTGATCTGGTTCCAGTCCATAAAGTCCGGAATACCGGGGGTGGACTGGATCTTGGTGCTTTCCGGGTCACTGGCTTCGAGCTTGAGAAACATCGCCATGCAGTAACCGCCGAGGCCGAAGAACACGCCCTGGCCGAGGCTGAGAATGCCGCCGTAGCCCCAGCAGAGCACCAGGCCAACGGCGACAAAGGCGTAGGTCAGGTACTTGCCGACCATGTTCAGGCGAAAGGCATCCAGCGCCAGCGGGAACACCACCAGAATCAATGTGGCCAGCACCGCCAGGCCGATTGCGCCCTGCTTGCCGCCAAGAAACTTATCGAGTGTCGGGTTCATGGGACGGCTCCTTACTTGCGCACTTTGATGGAGAACAGCCCTTGCGGACGCAGCATCAGAATCAGAATCACCGCAGACAGGGTGAACACCTTGGCCATCGAACCGCTCATAAAGAACTCCATCAGCGACTGCGCCTGGGCAATGCTGAACGCCGAGGCGATGGTGCCGAGCAGGCTCGACGCGCCGCCAAACACCACCACCAGGAAGGTGTCGACGATGTACAGCGAACCGGCGGTTGGACCGGTGGAGCCGATGGTGGTGAAGGCCGCACCCGCCACCCCGGCCACACCGCAACCGAGCGCGAAGGTCATGCGGTCGACCTTCTTGGTATTGATCCCCACGGCGCGGCTCATCACCCGGTTCTGCACCGTGGCACGCACCTGCAAGCCCCAGCGCGAGCGGTAGAGCATGAGGAAGATCATGCCGGTCATCAGCACGGTGAGGCCCATGACAAACAGGCCGTTACGCGGAATGTCGATGGCCTCGGTGGGGTTCCACGAGCCCATCAACCACTCCGGCAAGGTGGCGCTGACTTCCCGCGCACCGAAGATCGAGCGGAACGCCTGCTGCATCACCAGCGACAGCCCCCAGGTGGCCAGCAAGGTGTCCAGTGGGCGCTGGTAGAGCTTGCTGATCATCGCCCACTCGGCAAGCCAGCCAATCGCGCCGGCGATAAAAAACGACAGCACGATGGCGAGAAAAAAATAGTACGGGCCGAAAAACGGCGCGTATTGCTCGGTCAGTACCGAGACCACGTAGGTGGTGTAGGCGCCGATGGTGAGGAACTCACCGTGGGCCATGTTGATCACGCCCATCTGGCCGAAGATGATCGCCAGCCCCAGGGCCATCAGCAGCAGGACGCAGAAAACGGACAAGCCGTTGAAGCCCTGCATGGCCGCGATGGCACCAAATTCCGATAGCCATTCCATGATGATGGTCTCCAGCTGGAAGAAAGAAACACGTCAGCCCGTACAGGCGTCAGGCGCACCCTTGCGGGTACGCCCTGCCCTGAGTCCGGCTTACGCCGCTGTTACTGGTAGCCTTTCGGGAATGGGTTCGGCTCAATCAGGTCGGATTCGAACACCACCTTGAACTGGCCATCCTTCTGCACCTGGCCGATGCGGGTCTTACTCCACAGGTGATGGTTGTCGTGCACCTTGACGTAGCCTTCCGGCGCAGTGGTCAGTTCGATGCCTGGGGAGGCAGCGGCCACCTTGTCGACATCGAAGCTGCCGGCTTTCTCGACCGCAGCCTTCCACAGCCATGGGCCGAGGTAGGCGGCCTGGGTCACGTCGCCGATCACCGAATCCTTGCCGAACTTGGCCTTGAAGGCTTCCACGAAGGCTTTGTTGTTCGGGTTGTCGAGGCTCTGGAAGTACTTCATCGAGGCGTAGAAACCGTCCATGTTCTCGCCGCCGATGCCGAGCAGTTCATCCTCGGTGACCGACAGGGTCAGCAGGTTCTGTTTGGCGCTGGTGACGCCGGCGGCTTTCATCTGCTTGTAGAAGGCCACGTTGGAGCCGCCGACCACAGCGGTAAAGACCACGTCAGGCTTCTTCAGCTTGACCTTGTTGATCAGCGAGCCGAACTGGGTGTTGCCCAGCGGGTAATACTCCTCACCGACCACCTTGCCGCCGAGCACGTTTTCGATGTGCTTGCGGGCGATCTTCATCGAGGTGCGCGGCCAGATGTAGTCCGAACCGATCAGGTAGAAAGTCTTGGCGCCCTTCTCCTTGGCGATCCAGTCGAGGCCTGCGAGGATCTGCTGGGTGGCTTCCTGGCCGGTGTAGATAACGTTCTTCGACTGCTCCAGGCCTTCATAGAAGGTCGGGTAGTAGAGCAGGCCGTTTTCCTTCTCGAACACCGGCAGCACAGCCTTGCGCGAGGCCGAGGTCCAGCAGCCGAATACCGCAGCGACCTTGTCGCCGACCAGTAGCTTCTTGGCTTTTTCAGCGAAGGTCGGCCAATCGGAGGCGCCGTCTTCCTGGATGATCTTGATCTGCCGACCGAGGATGCCGCCGCTGGCGTTGATCTGTTCGATGGCCAGGCGCTCGGCCTGGATCGAACCGGTTTCGGAAATGGCCATGGTGCCGGTGGCCGAGTGCAGCTGACCGACCGTCACTTCGGTGTCGGTCACGGCCAGGCCGGTGGTGTTGACGTCGGCCAGAGCCATCTGGCTGAACACACTGGCCGCCAGCAGCGAGAGTGCCGCAGCACCCAACGCTAGCCGACGAGGGAGAAAGCGAGTCGGTGAATCCATGGTCATGCTCCTCTGGTGGTTTTCCTCCCTGGCTCGCCTTGCGGGTACCAGTTCGGTTCGCCACCAGCATGCGTTTGCCACCGGCGCGGGCGGTATACGCAGGTTGACGTAACGGTATACGTCATCTGACGTACAGCTCCGCGCCCCACGCTGGTGCAAGCTCACGCCCGAGCTGCTGGCAGATAGAAGCTCGCGCGCGCAAGGACGGCGGTTGCAGACGCAGGGCATGGATGTTGCAAATTCAAACAAGCGTATTAGCCACGACTCTGGAGCATCCTTGTGCAACCGACCGGCACCCAGCGCATCGTCAAGATCCGCCGCGACTACAACAGCTGGGTCGCCGACGAGACCATGGAAGACTACGCCCTGCGTTTCACCCCAAAATCGTTTCGCAAGTGGTCAGAGTTGCGCATCGCCAACACCGCACTGAGCGCGGTGTCGTTTCTCGCCCTGGAGGCCATCGGCGGTGCTCTGGCGCTGAGCTACGGCTTTACCAACACGTTGTGGGCCATCCTCGCGGTGAGCCTGGTGATCTTTCTCACCGGCCTGCCGATCAGCTACTACGCCGCGCGCTATGGCGTGGACATGGACCTGCTGACCCGTGGCGCCGGTTTCGGCTATATCGGCTCGACCATCACCTCGCTGATCTACGCCAGCTTCACCTTCCTGTTCTTCGCCCTTGAGGCGGCGATCATGGCCCTGGCGCTGGAGTTGTACTTCAACATCCCGCTGGCGCTGGCCTATGTGATCTGCTCGGTGATCGTCATCCCGCTGGTGGCCTACGGCATCACCCTGATCAACCGCTTGCAGATGTGGACCCAGCCGCTGTGGCTGTTTCTACTGTTCCTGCCCTACATCTTCGTCATCGGCAAAAATCCCGAAGCGCTCAGTGACTGGACCAGCTTCGCCGGGCGCGAAGGCGAAGGCGGTGCGTTCAACCTGCTGTACTTTGGCGCCGCCTGCACCGTGGCCCTGGCACTGGTTACGCAGATTGGCGAGCAGGTCGACTACCTGCGCTTTCTGCCGGAAAAGACTCGGCACAACCGCAAACGCTGGTGGGCCGCGCTGCTGATGGCCGGGCCGGGCTGGATCATCCCCGGCGCGCTGAAAATGCTCGCCGGCGCCTTTCTGGCCTTTCTCGCTTTGCAGCATGAAATCCCCATGGAACGCGCCGCCGAGCCGACGCAGATGTACCTGGTGGCGTTCAACTATGTGTTCAGCTCGCCGGAGTGGGCGCTGGCGGCCATGGTGCTGTTCGTCATCGTGTCGCAGGTGAAGATCAACCTGACCAACGCCTACGCCGGCTCCCTGGCCTGGTCGAACTTCTTTGCCCGCGTCACCCACAGCCACCCGGGGCGCGTAGTGTGGCTGGTGTTCAACGTGGCCATCGCGCTGATGCTGATGGAGCTGGGGGTATTCCAGGCCATTGAGGAAGTGCTCGGCCTGTACGCCAATATCGCCATCGCCTGGATCGGTGCGGTGGTCGCCGACCTGGTGATCAACAAGCCGCTGGGTCTGTCGCCCAAGCACATCGAGTTCAAGCGCGCGCACCTCTACGACATCAACCCGGTGGGCGTCGGCGCCATGCTGATCGCCTCCCTGCTGTCGATCCTGGCCCACGGCGGCCTGTTCGGCCAATTGGCGCAGGCCGCCTCGCCGGTCGTCGCACTCGGCTCGGCCATGCTGTTCGCCCCGCTGATTGCCTGGCTGACCGGCGGGCGCTACTACCTGGCGCGCAGCAGCGATCCGTTGCTGCTTTACCCCCTCGGCGTCACCACCACCGCGCAATGCGGCCTGTGCAGCAACGCCTTCGAGAGTGAGGACATGGCCTTCTGCCCGGCCTACAGCACGCCGATCTGCTCACTGTGCTGTTCACTCGACGCGCGCTGCGGTGATGCCTGCAAGCCGCGGGCGCGGTTGTCCGAGCAGCTCGACGACTTTATTCGCTGGCTGTTCCCACGGGTCTCGATCCCGCGCCTGCACAGCCGCCTGGCGCAGTACCTGGGGCTGCTGACGGTATTGGTGGCGCTGCTGTTCGGCGCCCTGGCGCTGATCTACAGCCAGGTCTCCCAGGGGCTGGTGGCGCAATCAGCGGAGGCGCAGGAAACCCTCTACCTGGCATTTCTCAAAGCCTTTCTGACCCTTTCGCTGTTTGCCGCGATTCTCGCCTGGTGGGTGGTGTTGACCCGCGAAAGCCGCCGGGTGGCCCAGGAGGAATCAGATCGGCAGACCCAGCTGCTGATGCAGGAGATCGAGGCCCACCGCAAGACCGACGAAGCCCTGCAGAAAGCTAAAGAGGCCAGCGAAGCGGCCAACGCAGCAAAAAGCCGCTACGTCACCGGGCTGTCCCATGAGCTGCGCACGCCGCTCAACAGCATCCTCGGCTATACGCAGATTCTGCAGCGCGATTCAGGCATGCCAGGGCAGCATCAGGACGCCCTGGCCACCATCTTTCGCAGCGGCTCGCACCTGCTGTCACTGATCGACGGGCTGCTCGACGTGGCCAAGATCGAGGCCGGCAAGCTCAACCTCGAACTGACGGAAATCCCTTTCCCCGAATTTATCCACCAGCTCGAACGCATGTTCACCCCCCAGGCCGAAGAAAAAGGTCTGCGCTTTCGCCTGGAAATCAGCGGACGCATGCCGTCCGTGGTGCGCGGTGATGAGAAGCGCGTGCGGCAGATTCTGATCAACCTGCTCGGCAATGCGGTGCGCTTCACCGACAGCGGCGAGGTCTGCCTGCGCGTCAGCTACCTGCGCGAGACCGCCAGCTTCGAGATCGTCGACACCGGCATCGGCATCGACCCCGAGCAGATCGAGCGGATCTTCCAGCCGTTCGAGCGCGGCGACCTGATGCGCCAGGACAACGGCGTCGGCCTCGGCCTGACCATCACCCGCATGCTCACCTCATTGATGGGCGGCGAGCTGTCAGTCAAAAGCGTGCCGGACCAGGGCACCAGCTTCCAGGTGCGCCTGTTCCTCTCCGAGGTGCGTGTGCCTCAGGCGGTGGTGCATGTGGAGCACGACATCATTGGTTATCAGGGCCCACGCCGGCTGATTCTGGTGGTGGACGACCATATCGAACACCGCCGCGTGCTGGCCGGCATGCTCGAACCGCTAGGTTTCAACATCGCCCAGGCTGGCAGCGGTCAGGAGGCGATTCGCCAGGCGGCCCTGCTGCACCCCGACCTGATCCTGATGGACCTGTCGATGCCACAGATGGACGGCTGGGAAACCAGCCGGCTGATCCGCCGCAATGCCATGTCCCAGGCGCCGATCATCGTGATTTCCGCCAACGCCTTTGCCGATGACCGCGAACGCAGCGTGGCCGCCGCGTGTAACGACTACCTGGCCAAGCCAGTGCACACCCCGGAACTGCTCGAACGCATCCACAAGCAGCTAGGCCTGCACTGGCTGCGGCGCACTGCGCCACTGCCACCGCTCACGCTCACAACCCGCGTGCTACCAAGCGCCAGTGACCTCGACGCACTGCGTGAACTTGGCGCCATGGGTTATATCCGCGGCATCCAGGAGAAGCTCGACGCCATTGACCGGCTGACACCCGCCAGCGCCAGCTTTACCGCGCCCCTACGCGCCCTGGTGAAAAGCTACCGCCTGGACGAATTCAACCGCCAACTCAAGGAGGCCGAGCATGAACGCGCTGACCAATCCAGCTGAGCACAACCCCAGCCCGGCAGAGCGCGGGGTGATCCTGATCGTCGACGACACGCCGGACAACCTGGCCCTACTCTCCGACGCCCTCGATGAAGTGGGCTATATGGTGCTGGTGGCGCTGGATGGCCTGAGCGCCCTGAGCCGTATCCAGCGACGGCGTCCCGACCTGATCCTGCTCGACGCCATGATGCCAGGGCTGGACGGTTTCGAGACCTGCCAGCGGATCAAGGCCGATGCTGCCACCACCGACATCCCAGTGCTGTTTATGACCGCGCTGACCGACAGTGAACATGTGGTCAAGGGCTTCGCAGCCGGCGGCATCGACTATGTGACCAAGCCGATCAACACCGAGGAAGTCCTCGCCCGCGTAGCTTCGCACCTGCGCACCGCGCGCACCCTGCAAACGGCACGTGCCGCCAGCCAGTCGCCACCGCTGACGCTGAACGACGAGCCAGCCTATACCACCCTATCGGCGCGTTTTCAGCTCACCGAGCGCGAAGTGGAAGTGCTGCGCTGGGTGGCCTGCGGCAAAACCAACCGCGACATCGGCGACATCCTCGGCCTCAGCCCGCGCACGGTGAACAAACACCTGGAACACGTCTACGTCAAACTCGGCGTAGAAACCCGCACAGCCGCCACCTCCGTGGCGCTCTCAGCGATGGCCGAGCGGGTCTCAGGCAAATAAAAATGCTCTGTCCCAGTGACGTGTTGCAGGAGAAGCCGCGCTTTTGCAGGAGCGGATTTATCCGCGAAAATCTTTGAA
>DELY01000058.1:29632-56584 GCA_002354655.1 Pseudomonas sp. UBA2684 | reverse complement strand
ATCTTTCGCGGCTAAAGCCGCTCCCACCTGACGGCTGTCTGCATCAACAGTTAACGGGTACAGAGCCAATAAAAAAGCCCGCCAGGTTGGCGGGCTTCATCCAAGCGAATCACTGATCAGACGCGGAACGCGCCAATCAGCTGCTTCAGTCGCGACACCAGCTCGGACAACTCGCGGCTGGCCTGCTCGGTCTGGCTGGCGCCTTCGGCGGTGCGCTCTCCGGCGTGATTGATCTCGACGATATTCTGGTCGATGTCATGCGCCACCGCCGTTTGCTGCTCGGCAGCCGCGGCGATCTGCTGGTTCTGGTCGACGATCATGCCCACCGCGCCGAGGATATTCTCCAGCGCCAACTGCACTTTGCCCGACTCGTTGACCGTGCCATCGGCCATTTGGTGGCTGATGTTCATGGTTTTTACCGCCGCGCCGACGCCGCCTTGCAGCTTGGCGATCATCGTTTCGATTTCCTGGGTGGAGTGCTGGGTACGCTTGGCCAGGTTGCGCACCTCATCGGCCACCACGGCAAAGCCACGCCCCTGCTCGCCCGCACGCGCGGCCTCGATGGCGGCGTTGAGCGCCAGCAGATTGGTCTGCTCGGCGATGCCCTTGATCACATCCAGTACCTGACTGATCGAGGCGCTGTCGCTGGCCAACTGGTTGATCACCAACACCGACTGATCGATCTCGCCCGCCAAGCGCTGAATACTGCCGACCTGCGATTCGACCAAGGCCCGCCCGCTGACGGTTTCCTGGTTCACGCTGTGCGCGCTGTCCACTGCGGCGGCGGCGCTGCGCGCGACTTCCTGGGCGGTGGCCGACATCTGGTTCATCGCCGTGGCCACCTGTTCGATCTGGCTGCGCTGCCCCGCGACCGCCTGGTTGCTCTCGCCGGAGACCACTTCCACCCGATCGGCCTGACGCTCGACCTCGGCCACGGTCTGACCGACGCGCTCGATCAGGTCATGGATTTTCTGCACGGTCTGGTTGAACACCTGGCCCAACTCGCCCAGCTCATCTTGGCTTTGCGCCGTGAAGCTGACCGTCATATCGCCGGCCGCCACCTTGTCCATCACCTCGCCGAGGCTCTTCAGGGTGGTGCGCGTCGACACATAGAAGCCGCCATAGAGGTAGCCGATCAACAGAAACACCACCACCAAAGCCACCACCAGCAACACCATCTGCCCGCGGTTTTCCTGTAAGCGCTCTTGCAGCTGCTGATCGAGGAAGACCAACACCGCATCGTTGAACTGATAGGTCTTGCCCATCGCCGCGCTGACCTCGTCATAGAACTGCGGCCACGGCGTATCGAGGGTGTCGGCGATCACCACCTTGTCCTCGAACAACAGCGCACTCTCCTTGAGGGTCGCCTGGCTGGCAGTCGCCAGGCTTTCCAGCGCGGCGCGGGCCGCCGGGCTGGCACTGAGCGCTTCCTGCACATTCAGGCCGTACTCGGCGTGCAGCTTTTCCAGCTCCAGCAGCAGCTCATCGAACTGCGTGCTGGCCGACGAATTGAGGAAGCCCTGGCCCAGCGAATAGGCGCCAATCGCCCGCCCTTCGCTCAGCGGCGCGGTAATCAGCGGCGTCACCACGGTGATCAACTCGGTCATCTGCCGCACTTCGCGCTGCCGGTCCTGGCTCAGCCCGGCCTGGCTGGCAACCAGTTTGATGAATACCTGCGAGCTGCCGAGCAGTTTCTCGGCAATCACGGTTTTGCTTTGCAGCGACGTTTCGTCCTGCACCGCCTGCAACCCGGCAATCATTTCATCGCGCTTGCTGTTGAATTCGGCGATCTGCTCGGCGTCATACACCACCGGTGCCAAGCCCTTGAGGGTGTCGCTCAGCGAGCCCTGCAGGTTCGCGACGCGCGTCTCCAGATCACCCGCCTGACCGGACTGGCCGATCATTGCGTTGATCTCCACCAAATCGACGTAACTTTCCAGCTCGCGGCGCAGGGACAGCGCTTCACCGAGCAGGTCGAGACTTTCCAGGGCGGCTTGGGTACTGACGAATTGGCGGTAGGAGTCACGCACCAGGTAGAAGTTGGTGACCAGCATGGGCAGGAAGAACAGGACACTGATCAGGCTGAACTTCATGCCGAAGCTGAGGCGGTTCATTAGCGCGATGGCCGGATACAACACGGTCTTCACAAGACGTCTCCAGTTCTAATTATTGTGGTGTGCGTTCCAAGGTTGGCCGTGCAGAATCCCAAATGACCGCCGGTACGTCCCTTGCGGCTCGACCTGTGGCGCTCGCATCAGCGCGGTGGATACAGGCAAATTAGCGTGATCTATCTCACAGGAAATCCGTCGAGCGCGGCGTCTTATATACCTGTTATCGACCCCAATCTCTGTAACTTAAGGTTAAGCATGCGCAGCCAGACGCGGCCCGAAACGGCCAAAAAATCAGCCGGACGTCCCGCTACAGCGCTCAATCTGCCTGCACAGGCAGTACCGACACACATATTCAACTGAGTCGCACGGGGCGCGACGAGAGGCGATGGGGCAAGCCAGCGGCCCGCGCTACTGCATGCAGCGGTCGGGCCGGCCAGGCGCACAGGTGGCGACAGCAAAGATCACGGCCACCTGGCGTGACGAGTGAGTTAGAGAAACAGCGTCCACACGGCAAACAGCGCGTACCAAAGCACAGCCGCACGCACCAGCAGTTGCCACAGACCGTCCAGGCTGCTGACGCCGTCCTCGCCGATAACCGGCGCCGGCGTTTCACTGGCTGCGCGGCCCACATTGATCACCAACTGTGCGGCGGAAATATCCCAACTCAACAACTCGTGCAGCAAGGCTCGGCTGACGGCGGCGAAGTTACCAACCAGGGCAAAACTCGCCGCCAGCACCCGCACCGGCAGCCAGTCGAAGGCGTGACGCAACTGCACCGCACGCTCACGCAAGACCGCCTGCTCGGCGTGCTCGGTCATCAAGGCGAACAAACGATAAGCCAGTGCCGCCAATGGCCCCAGCAGCGCATACCAGAAGATCACGGCAAAAAAGCTTTGGTAGGCCTGCCACACCAGATGCCCTTGCACGCTTTGCAGCAGCGCGCCCTCCTCGTCCGCCTCCACCGCCAAATCACGACGTGCGACCAGGTAGGCGGCCTCGCTGTCACCGCGCCGCCAGCTGTCGCGGAACGGACCGAGCGCCGCCTGCAAATCGCCACGTCCCAGGCTGTAAATCACCACCAGCAGATGCACCGGTAGCGCCAGCCAGCCATAGGCCAACGGCTCCAGCAGGGTCAACAGCAGCGCCAACGCGACCAATGGCAGCACCACCAGCAGGACCATGGCCAGCCACGGACTCTCGATAAAATCCGCTTGCCGCTCGGCCTTGGCCAATAAACGCAACCACGGCCCGTCCTGTTGGATCATGCTGCGCCAGGCCGAGAACTTCTCCACCCAGAGCACCAGCAGCAACACCAGGAAACTCATAACTCCTCCTTCTTATCCAGCAGTGCGGCGCGCAAACGAGGCCAATCGAACGCCGGTCCAGGGTCAGTCTTGCGAACCGGCGCAATATCACTGTGCCCGCAGATACGCTCTAGGGTGAGCGCCGGATAGGCCCTTTGCAACTCAAGGGTCAACTCAACCAATGCGGCATATTGCGCATCGGTAAATGGCAATTCGTCGGTGCCCTCCAGCTCGATACCGAGGGAAAAATCGTTGCAATTGTCCCGCCCCGCGAAGCTCGATTGCCCAGCATGCCAGGCGCGCTCGTTGCAGGAGACAAACTGGGTGACGCAGCCGTCACGCTCGATCAGGAAATGTGCCGACACTTGCAGCGCGGCAATCCCGGCGAAGTAAGGATGCTCATCGACGGGCAAACGGTTCTGAAAGAAGGCCTGCACCCGACCGGTGCCAAACTGCCCCGGCGGCAAGCTGATGTTATGGATCACCAACAGGGAAACTTCCCCCTGCGGGCGCGCATTGAAATTGGGCGAAGGGCAGTGGCGAGCATCGCCGCACCAGCCACTGAGAGGATCCAACTGCATAAAGGCTCCTTGAACGAGCCCTCACTCTAAAACAGCCAGGCAGCAGGGCCAAGCGCCAGCCCTGCTGAGCGCAAAACCACGGGACTTCGACTGCCTGCCGTGATTGATGCGACACCGGTGTGCCCGATCAGCTGTGTCGGCTGGTGCACGCTGATTTGCGGGAACAGTCAGAACCGGCGCGACGCAACCCAGCATGGACGACGTGAAATCACGCTGTGGTGGGCGCAGCCTTGGCCGCGAGTTGTTCAGGTGCCCAAAAAACTCGCGGCCAAGGCCACTCCTACCCAGTCAGTGCACGGTTCCTACTGGGCAAATATAATCTGCCAAACCTGCCGCTCTGCTTTCGCGGTTAAAGCCATTTGAGGCGCCGGAGCGCATCAACAGCTAACGAACGGCTACAGAGCCTTATTGAGAGACGGCACGCCAGAGCAGTCTCAATCAGGCGCCTTTGAGTTTGCGCAGATTGCCGATCACCGACTCCAGCGCGCGGTCGAACAACAAAGCATCGTCGAGTAAGCGAATGGCACTGCGGCGGAACTCCACCGCCAGTCCCATGCGGGTTTTCTCCAACACCTTCATCCCAGTGCGGTTGACGAAGATGAACTTACCCGTCGGCTTGATCACCGCCGCCAACTTGCAGCGCAGCTTGTGCTCGTCGTCTTCCTGAAACTCGACCCAACTGCCAACCCGCAGGTTATCGACCTGCATCAGGGCTTCGTCGTCATCCGCCAACATGACTTCCGGCTCATCGACGCGGCTTTGGCCCGGCGCTAACAGGATGATCTCCTCGATCACCTCGACCATCGCCGGTGCATCCGCGGCATCGGCCGGCGGTAGCTCCAGCAAAGGCAAATCGAGACCGGCCTCCGCCAGCGTGGCGCGCTGTTCGTCATCGATGTCGAACCCGGCCGACTGTTCCGCATCGGGCTTATCGGCTTCCGCCAGCGGCCGCTTGAAGCGCTGGAAGGCCTGCACGTGCAAGGCTTCCAACTGACTGAAAAAATCACCAGTGGAGAACGGGTCGAACGCTGCGCTGGCCATGCCTTCACGCAGAGCCTTGAGCAGCCCCGGCACCAGTTCAAGCAAGCGCAAGCGTGCTTCCGGGCCTTCGTGTGGCGCCACACTCCAGACCAAATCATCCATGGTTGCCAGCGCCGCCTGCCACTCGTCGGAATTCACCCCGTGCTTGAGGCAGGCCAGCATCAACACCTTGCTCCAGGCTTCTTGCAGCAAGCGCACCACCACTTCCGGCAGCTTCTTGCCCAGCAACCGCTCATTCAGCGCTTGCTCGACCTGACGGCGCGCCAACTCGGCCTTGGCGCTGCCCTCTTCGGCATCGCGGGTGCGTTGTTCGAGCAGCTCACTACGGCGGCGTTCGTCGCCGGTAAAGGCGAGAAAATCGGCCAGCAGCTCGGAGAAAATCACCGGATCATCGGCAAAATCGTTGAGCAGGCGCTGCACCACCTGCTCGATCTTCTGATACAGGCTGTCGCGCTGGCTGTCGTCCTGTTCGCCCCAGCCGAGCGCGGCCGAGGCAATCTCGTTGAGCAACCGCCGCGCAGGGTGGCTGCCACGGCTGAAGAAGGTCTTATCGAGCACCGCCACCTTGAGCATCGGGATCTGCAAGCGACCGATCAGCGCCTTCAGCGAATCCGGCAGCGTACGGTCATCGAGAATGAACTCGAACAGCATCGACACCAGGTTGATAACGTCTTCATCGACCTCGCCCACTACCCGCGCCTTACCACTCTTGGCACTGGCGCGCCCCAGCAACAGTTCAAGCTGTTCGCGCAGGTCGAAATCATCGCTGACCTGTACCGGCGCACGCTGCTGCATGTGGGAGAGCAGGCGCATCAAATCGTTGCTCGAGATCGGCAGTGCATCGGCCGGCATCTCGCGGCGCGGCATGGCGCCGCCGCGCGCCTGCGACAGCAACTCTTGCAGGGCGCCAAACACCTCTTGCACCCCGTCATCGACATACCCGCCGCCGCCCAGCCCAGACGAGTCGCCGCGCGCACCGCCGGCAGCCGATGCCGCACGACCGGGACTGCGCCGCGCGGGGGTCGATTTGAGTTCGGGCAGCACGCCGGCAGCGATCAACGCCTGATTCGCTTCGGCAAAGAGCTGATCCAGATCGCTCAATACATATTTTTCGAACAGCTTGAGGATGATCAGCTTGACCTTGATCTCCACGCCCAAGCTGCTGCACGCGTCGAGGAAGAACGCACAGAGCGCCGTCGGCCCCAGTGGGTTGGTTTTATCGTCCAGTTTCTTGCTGACCAACGCATTGAGCCGGGTGGTCAGGTGGTTGAGCGCCATGCTGTCGCGGCTCACGACCTTGGCAACCATGGCATCCATCGCCACGGACTCCTCCAGCTCATCGTTCTGTACCAGCGACAAACTGTCGTACGACACCGCATCAAGGGGCGCCGGCTTACCGATTTCGTATTGATTGAGGGTGGCGAAAGACTCGAAGACCTTCTGTAGAAAACCGCGCTCGATATTTTTACGCTTCAAGCGCAAATCGCGCATCGCCTCGAAGAAGGTATTCTGCTCGGCATTGCTGGTCGCCCGATCGGCCATCTCGAATAGCGTATCGTCAGCATTGTCGAACAATGCCTGCAGCGCTTGCTTGAGCTGCTGCGCGGCTTTATCACGCACTTGAATGAGCGCCACGGGCAGTCTTCCTACCGGCGAAGTGGGCGATTGCTCAGGGGCCACCTTGTTCAGGTGCACCACATTCGCATCAGTCTTCATTGTGAGTCTCCTGCAGACTGCCCCTCTTGGGCGAACCGATCTGCACAGCGATCAACTGAGCGTCATCCGTAACGTCAAAGGCCTGGCGTCAATGTTCGTATAAAGTAAAGCCATTATAGGGATGCATCCATGCAGACCCACCTGACTTTTCTCCCAGACATGACCCAAGTCACAGATGTAACCCACCCGCCTCGCAACGGCTACCGGCATGCGACCAACGCAATCGAACCCAGGCAACGCCCTGAAGGTCATGCATCACATGCCACGACACGCTGCTGTGAGAGCGATCTTGACCGAGCTGTTCAGGCAGCCCAAAGAGCTCGCGGCCAAGGCCTCTCCTACCCAGCCAGCGCACGGTAGCTCTGTGCGCTTAAAGCCGCTCCCAGCAGACGCCAGACGACCTCAACAGCGAACGGGTACAGCGGCCGTGACGCCTCACGACGCATCGATTCAGTAGCCGACAAGCGCTCACTCGTCATCCCTACACAGTAGCAGCCCACAGAAAAATACAGCGCACCGGCAACCCGATTCCTTAAGCGACCACTGACGCGCCCTCGATGCAACGCCGCAATCTCGCTGCACCCAGCGCCGGCAATCCCTATAATCGCCCGACTCAGACTGTGGAGCCCGCCATGCCGAACCTTACCCTCGTCGACCTGACTGCCGAAATAGAGGCCAATGTGCGCCGCGCCCTGGCCGAGGACATCGGCAGCGGCGATATCACCGCCCAGTTGATCCCCGCCGAGCGCTTGGCCCACGCCACCGTCATCACCCGCGAAGCCGCAGTGATCTGCGGCACCGCGTGGGTCGATGCGGTATTTCGGCAACTCGACCCACGCGTCGCCGTGCACTGGCAGGTCCGCGACGGCGAGCACGTCACGCCCAAGCAAACGCTGTTTCACCTGGAAGGCCCAGCCCGCGCCCTGCTCAGCGGCGAACGCAGCGCCCTGAATTTTCTGCAAACCCTGTCCGCCGTGGCGACCCGTTGCCAGCACTACGCCAACCTGGTGCAAGGCACCGCAGTCAAACTACTCGACACCCGCAAAACCCTGCCCGGCCTGCGCCTGGCCCAGAAATACGCAGTCACCTGCGGCGGCTGCCACAACCACCGCATCGGCCTGTACGACGCCTTCCTTATTAAGGAAAACCACATCGCCGCCTGCGGCAGCATCGCCGCCGCCATAAACGCCGCCCACAAAATCGCCCCCGGCAAGCCGGTGGAAGTCGAAGTGGAAGACCTGGAAGAACTGCAACACGCCCTGGACGCTGGCGCCGACATCATCATGCTCGATGAACTGTCGCTGGACGACATGCGCCGCGCCGTCGCCATCACCCAAGGCCGCGCCAAACTGGAAGCCTCCGGCGGAGTCAACGAAAGCACCTTGCGCGCGATTGCCGAGACGGGCGTGGACTATGTCTCGATCGGTACGCTGACCAAGGATGTGAAGGCGGTGGATTTGTCGATGCGCTTGAGTTTGTAAATTATGTAGGACGGATTAGCCACGCAACGGCGTAATCCGCCATGCCCCATACACGCAAACGCCCCGCACAAGGCGGGGCGTTTGTGTAAACCGGAGCACGATGGCCGAACGGTTCACGGTAAACGGTGGAAGCGCCTTTGGCGATTCCACCCTACGATCTACTTGCAACTTGCCGGACGGAACTTAGCATCGACGGTACCACCGCACACCCAAGTAATTTGGCCGTTGGCAGCTTTCGTACCAGTCATGGTAATAGTACCTGTAACGTCACCCGTACCAGTGGCAGTAATTACGCCGGCTGTATATGCAACGCCGGAAACATAATCCGAAACTTGCGTCTCAACAGCAACAGCAGCGGGCATCGTAGTACCAGTTTCCAATGCCGCTACTTCAGAGACAGTAGTACGAGCAGAAGATGCAGCCAATATCACCTCAGAAACCTTGGCACGAGTGGTGTAATCCTGATAAGCCGGCAATGCAATGGCGGCCAAAATACCGATGATCGCCACAACGATCATCAATTCAATCAGGGTAAAACCTTTTTGAGCTTTCATGGAATCTCTCCTAAATATGGATAGGTCCGACGACCTGCTCAACACAATGCAGCCAGCGTGCCAACTATCTCAAACCAACCAATACTGGTGATATCCAAAACTCAGCAACTTAGCGATCGTTACCCTGCCGGCACTAACTGCCATTTTTTGTCACCCACACTCGGCGCGTTTGGCAGCCAGGATCAACTACGTTATAAGGCAGGCACAGCTTATGGAGCCTGCAATGAACGAAAGCGTATCCCTTACCGGCCTGGCCAAGCAGATGGTGCTGTCGGAACTGCTGGATGAAAAAACCGCTCAGCAGGCGCAACAGCAGGCGCAACGCAATAAACTGTCGCTGGTCACCTACCTGGTACAGAACAAACTGGTAAAAAGCCGTGCGCTGGCGGAACTGGCCGCGGAGCAGTTTGGCGTGTCCTTTGTCGACCTCAACTCGATTGACAAAGAAGGACAACCCCGCGAGCTGGTCAGCGAAAAGCTGGTGCGCCAGCACCGGGTACTGCCGCTGTGGCGCCGGGGCAATAAGCTGTTTATTGGCGTATCCGACCCGACCAACCACCAAGCCGTTACCGACATCCAGTTCAGCACGGGGCTAAATACCGAAGCCATTCTGGTGGAGGACGACAAGCTCGGCGAGGCTATCGACAAGTTTTTCGACTCGGCCGCTAGCGGCATGGAAGACCTCGCCGATGTCGATCTTGACGGCCTTGATGTCCAGGCCATCAATGATGACAAAGAGGACAGTGCTGCTGGCGAAGCTGCGGACGATGCCCCCGTGGTGCGCTTCGTCAACAAGATGCTGCTGGATGCGATCAAGGGCGGCGCCTCCGATCTGCATTTCGAGCCTTACGAGAAAACCTACCGGGTGCGTTTTCGCACCGACGGTATTCTGCATGAAATCGCCCGGCCGCCGATCCAATTAGCGCCACGAATTTCCGCACGCCTCAAGGTGATGGCGGCGCTGGATATTTCCGAGCGACGCAAGCCGCAGGATGGGCGGATTAAAATGCGCATCTCGCAAAACAAGTCTATCGATTTTCGTGTCAGCAGTTGCCCAACGCTATGGGGCGAGAAGATCGTGATGCGAATTCTCGACCCCTCCAGCGCACAAATGGGCATCGATGCACTGGGCTATGAAGAAACGCAGAAAAACCTGTACATGGCGGCGCTCAAACAACCGCAGGGCATGATCCTGGTGACCGGCCCTACTGGCTCGGGAAAGACCGTGTCGCTGTATACCGGCCTGAATATCCTCAATACGCCCGATGTGAATATCTCCACCGCCGAAGACCCCGTGGAGATCAACCTGGAAGGCATCAACCAGGTCAACGTCAACCCCAAGCAGGGCATGGACTTCACCGCCGCACTGCGCGCCTTCCTGCGCCAGGACCCGGATATCATCATGGTCGGCGAAATCCGCGACCTGGATACCGCGTCCATCGCCATCAAGGCCGCCCAGACCGGGCATATGGTGATGTCGACTCTGCACACCAATAGCGCCGCCGAAACCCTGACCCGCCTGCGTAATATGGGCGTGCCTTCGTTCAACATTGCCACCTCAGTCAACCTGATCATCGCCCAACGCCTGGCACGCAAACTGTGCAGCAGCTGCAAAAAAGAAGTACAGATCCCCCGTGAAGCACTTCTGGAAGAAGGCTTTCCGGAGGACAAAATCGGCGCATTCAAGATTTATGGCCCCGTTGGTTGTGAAAACTGCAACGGCGGCTACAAAGGTCGTGTCGGGATTTATGAAGTGGTTAAAAACACGCCCGCCCTGCAGCGGATTATCATGGAGGAAGGCAACTCCATTGATATCTCCGCGCAAATGCGCAAAGACGGCTTTAATGACCTGCGCACCTCAGCCCTGCTGAAGGCCATGCAAGGTGTCACCAGCCTCGAAGAAGTGAACCGCGTGACAAAGGACTAACCGATGGCCGTGAAAGCAATAAAAACCAGCACTTTTGCCTGGGAAGGCACCAACAAGCAGGGCGCCAAGATAACTGGCGAAATAAGCGGCCAGAATCCCGCCTTGGTGAAAGCGCAACTGCGCAAGCAAGGGGTCAACCCGACCAAGGTACGCAAAAAATCGGCATCGCTGTTTAGCGCTGGCAAAAAAATCACCCCAATGGACATCGCGCTGTTCGCGCGGCAGATGGCCACCATGATGAAGGCTGGCGTTCCGCTACTGCAGTCGTTCGACATTATCGGTGAGGGGCTGGATAACCCGAACATGCGCAAGCTGGTTGACGACATCAAACAGCACGTGGCTGCGGGCAACAGCTTTGCCGCCGCCCTGCGCACCCGCCCGGAATATTTCGATGACCTATTTTGTAATCTGGTGGACGCTGGCGAACAAGCTGGCGCCCTGGAAAACCTGCTAGATCGTGTGGCGACCTACAAGGAAAAAACCGAGGCGCTCAAGGCCAAAATCAAAAAAGCCATGAACTATCCAATCGCGGTGGTGGTGGTGGCCATCATCGTTTCGGCTATTTTGCTGATCAAGGTGGTGCCTCAGTTTGAATCGGTCTTCGCCAACTTTGGTGCCGAACTTCCCGCATTCACCCAGTTTGTCATCGGCATATCCCAAGCACTGCAAAAATGGTGGCTTTTTATTCTAGTCGGTATGTTCGCTGCAGTTTTTGTCTTGAAAGAAACCAATAAACGCTCAGAAAAATTTCGCAACTGGATCGACCGCACAGCCCTCAAGGCACCGGTTATTGGCGATATCATTTACAAGTCCTCCGTGGCCCGTTACGCCCGTACCCTGGCTACCACCTTTGCGGCGGGGGTGCCATTGGTCGAGGCGCTGGACTCAGTGGCGGGCGCGACCGGCAACATCGTGTTCAAGAATGCGGTTTATAAAGTCAAACAGGATGTTACGTCTGGCATGCAGTTGAATTTCTCCATGCGCAGCACTGGCGTCTTCCCGTCTATGGCGGTGCAAATGACCGCTATCGGAGAAGAGTCGGGCTCACTGGATATGATGCTCGACAAAGTGGCCAGTTATTACGAGGCAGAGGTCGATAATGCGGTGGATGGCCTGACCAGCCTGATGGAGCCAATCATCATGTCGGTGCTAGGCATACTGGTCGGCGGCCTGATTATTGCCATGTACCTCCCCATCTTCCAGCTCGGCTCTGTCGTTTAATCTATGCAAGTGATCGACTTTCTGGCCAGCCATATGCTGGCCTTTGCTTTATTTGCCCTGCTTATCGGCCTGTTGATCGGCAGCTTTCTCAACGTCGTCATCTACCGCTTACCCAAGATGATGCAGCGCGACTGGCGCGCCCAAGCTCGCGAGATTCTGGAGTTGCCGGCCGAACCCGCAGGCGCCACCTTCAACCTGATTCTGCCGAATTCCACCTGCCCGCAGTGCAGCCATGAGATCAAGGCCTGGGAGAACATCCCGCTGATCAGCTACCTGGCGCTGCGCGGCAAATGCTCCAGCTGCAAAACCCCGATCAGCGCACGTTATCCGCTGGTGGAGCTGGCCTGCGGTGTGCTGTCGGCTTATGTCGCCTGGCACTTCGGCTTTACCTGGCAGACCGCCGGCATGCTGGTGCTGACCTGGGGTTTGCTGGCGATGAGTTTGATCGATGCCGATCATCAATTGCTACCGGATGCCCTGGTTCTACCGCTGCTGTGGCTGGGGTTGATCGCCAATTACTTTGGTTTATTCACCAGCCTGGAAGATGCCCTGTGGGGTGCGATTGCTGGCTACCTCAGCCTGTGGTCGGTGTATTGGCTGTTCAAGCTGGTGACCGGCAAGGAAGGCATGGGCTATGGCGATTTCAAGTTGCTGGCCATGCTCGGCGCTTGGGGTGGCTGGCAGGTGCTGCCGCTGACCATTTTGCTGTCATCGCTGGTCGGCGCCATCCTCGGGGTGCTTATGCTGAAGATGCGTAACGCACAAACCAGCACACCGATTCCCTTCGGTCCGTACCTGGCGATTGCGGGCTGGATCGCTTTGCTTTGGGGAGATCGGATCACCGACACCTACTTGCAGTTCGCTGGGTTTCGCTAACCCGTAGACGCGGGTTAGCCAGTGGGGGCGCGCCTACACTACAATCGTCGCCCTGTTGATGACTCACGAGCTCCGCATCCGATCATGAAACCCTGGATTCTCGGCCTTACCGGCGGCATTGGTAGCGGCAAGAGCGCGGTCGCGCAGCGCTTTGTCGAACTGGGCGTGCACCTGGTGGACGCCGATCACGCCGCCCGTTGGGTCGTCGAACCGGGCCGACCGGCACTGGCCAAGATCGTCGAGCATTTTGGTGAAGGCGTCTTACAGCCAGACGGTCAACTGGACCGCGCGGCGCTACGCAGCCTGATTTTCCAGAATGCAGAACAGCGGCGCTGGCTGGAAACCCTCCTGCATCCGCTCATCGGCCAGGAAATCATGCAGTACCTGGCACGCGCAGAATCGCCTTACGCCATTCTGGTGTCACCGCTGTTGATCGAGTCCGGCCAACACCAGTTGACCCAACGGGTTTTGGTGATTGATGCCCCCGAACAGTTGCAAGTGCAGCGCACCATGCAGCGCGACCAGACCTCGGCCGAGCAGGTGCAGGCCATCCTCAAGGCTCAAGCCAGCCGCGAGGAACGCTTGCGTCATGCCGATGACGTACTGGTCAACGACCGTGACGTGGCGTGGCTGAAAACCGAGGTCGAACGCCTGCACACTTTCTACCTGACCTTACGCGGAGGCCGATCATGAGCACCCCCACCACCGTTGCCTGCCCGACCTGCGGCGCGCCCGTCGAATGGGGCCCGCAAAGCCCGAGCCGGCCTTTCTGCTCTGAACGCTGCAAATTGATCGACCTGGGCGCCTGGGCATCGGAAGAACATGCCATCCCCGGCAACGAGCTAGAAGACGATTTATTCTCGGGCGACCTGCCGCCGCGCCCACACTGAGCAGCTCACTCGCGGGCTTCGCACAACGGTGGACAAGGCTGCGCCATGTCACACCCTACGTAGGGCACGGGGCAAGCATGCAGCCGGCCCGTCAAACACTGGCGCACACGCCAGCTTGCGCAGACGCCGCACCAGCAAAAAGCCGAATCAAACCAGCCCAGATCATCAGTTGGGCGGGCCGTCGTCTTTCCATGGTGCGGCGAGGTAGCGGCTGCGATTGAAGGTTTCCAGCCAATCCGGGTAGAACACCACCAGCGCCGTCACGAGCATGCCGTTGATAAAGGCCTCGGGGAAGATCACCAGCCAGAGGTAGCCCACGAAATCCTCCAGCCAGGGCGGCATCGGAAACAGACCATCGAACCACAGCACGCCCAGGCCAAGGAAAATGCACGCCAAGGCCGCCAGCGCCGCCGGGAAGAAACCGCAGAAGAAGATGTACACGAACAGATTGCGCGGCTGTGCTCGCTCGACCCGCAGGGCACAAAGCTCGGTGATCCACACGGGAATCACCACCAGCAGCAGGCCATTGACCCCCAATGCCGACAGGTCCTGACGCCCCAACAGCAATAACCCGAGTTGCGCGGCCAGGCCGGCCAGGATTGCCAGCGGCCAATCGAGCAGCAAGGTCACTGCCGTCATGCCAATAAAGTGATACGACAGCCCCGAGTCGAAATCACGGCGCACCAACCACAGCAGAAACAGAGCGAACGCCGTACCGAAGAGCAGGTGCTGGCGCCGCAGATCGCTGACCAACTCCAGCCATGGCGCGCGCCACAATGCCCAGAGCAGCAACGGCCCATACAGCAGCCAACCGACAAGCTGGCTGGTAGGCGAAAGCAGTTCAGCGGCGATCATGGCAGGCGCCCCAACGTCAGGGAGATGGCTGGCGCCAGTCTACACCGCAAGATGCCAGCCATGCCTGTGATACCGAGGGTGGACAAGGCTGCGCCATGCCCCCACACAAACCCCATCGCCCCGTAGAGCGGACATACCGAAGGTTTGTCCGTCAGATGGCAACGCACGTCTCGACACCAGGGGTACCAAGCAACACCCTGGGCGGGCTAAGCTGAAACCATGGATGACTCCGATTATTTGCGCCTGCTCACGCACCAAGCAGAACAGGCCAACGCGTTTCTCTCCAACGCCCGCAAATGGGAGCGTGAGCGTTGGGTGTGCCAGCGCCTGCTGCAAGCCCTGAACATCGCCCACCGGCTCGACGAATTCAGCGCCGCCGGGCAGGAGCCGCCTGACGTTCTGTTTCGCGAAGCCAGTTTTGAAGTGTTTTTCGTGCTGGATGAAGGCCGCCGCCTTAACGATGAGTGGCGAGCCGAACTGGAGCGTCGCCGCAGCGCCTTTTCACTGAGCCAACTGGTGCGCCGCGAGGCCAAGCCACGGCGTATTCCCGCAGCCGAACTGCAGGCCCGTCTGGCGCCGACCCTGCGCAAGAAAGCCCACAACTACCGCGAACGCGGCCTCGACCTTGGCGAGCTGGACCTGCTCGCCTACGTCAACCTGAAGCGCGCCATCCCCGACTTCAACAGCCACTTTCCGCCACCCACCGAATACCTGCGTCAAGGCTGGCGCTCGCTGTCACTGGTCGGACCGACCTTTACCCGAGTATTGTTCGCCCACCCCGATGCGCCGGATTTCCTGCGCAACAACCTTGGCCGTAGCGTGCTGTTCGATGTGGGAATAAGCCTGTGAGTCCACTGCAAGAACTGCTCGCCGCCGTCCCGCAACAGGGCCAGGTACGCTGGATTGGCGTGCGCCCGACCTCGCGCGGCAACATGCTCGAACTGGAGGCCGTGGAAGCACGCCGAGAAGCCGGCCTGACCGGCGATCACAGCCGACCAGGGCCGCGCAATGCACGCCAAGTCACCTTGATCCAATGGGAACACCTGGCCGTCGTCAGCGCCCTGCTTGGTCGCCCTGCCGAGCAGGCGATCCAGCCCCAGGACTTGCGCCGCAATCTCGCGATCAGCGGCATCAACCTGTTCAGCCTCAAGGGCCGACGCTTCAGGATCGGCCAGGCTATCCTGGAAACCACCGGCTGGTGCCAGCCCTGCGCCCGTCTGGAAGAGCGCCTGGGTCTCGGCACCTTCCAAGCGATGCGCGGCCACGGCGGCATTACCGCGCGGGTCCTGCAAGGCGGCATTATTCGTCTGAATGACCACCTGTGCGTTGAGCCTTTGTGAACGCCACGGCTAGAATAGCCACCACTTACAGACCGCGTGAAAACTGCCGTGCCGGGTTTTCACAGGGCCTGCCCCATCGAGGTTCCTATGTCCAGCCGCCTGAGTCCTGACGATCAAAAACGTGTCGACCAGTACCTGAGTGCTCCCCAGCATCAAGTGCAACGCCAGCCGTTCAAGGTCTGGCGCCTGCTGTCGATCATTTTTGTTGTGGTGATCGGGCTGGGCCTGCTGAGCCGTTTGTTGAGTCAATTGGTGCTATGAGCTGCCTCGCGCTCGCCCAAGCGACTTGCCGCCGTTTTTTTCAAAGCCTTGTGAGAGTGTTCCATGTCCCATCGAATCGTGATCGTCGGCGGCGGTGCCGGCGGTCTGGAGCTTGCTACCCGCCTGGGTAGAACCCTGGGTAAACGTGGCCAAGCGAAAGTCACCCTGGTCGACGCCAACCTGACGCATATCTGGAAGCCACTGCTGCATGAAGTGGCGGCCGGCTCGCTGAACTCTTCGGAAGACGAACTGAACTACGTGGCCCAGGCCAAATGGAATCACTTCGAGTTCCAACTGGGGCGCATGGCCGGGCTTGAGCGTGCCGAGCAGCGCATCACGCTGGCCGCCACCCTCGATGAACGCGGCGACGTGCTGATGCCCGAACGCCAGCTGGGCTATGACAGCCTGGTGATTGCCGTCGGCAGCACCACCAACGATTTCGGCACGCCCGGCGCCGCCGAACATTGCCTGTTCCTCGATACCCGCGAGCAAGCCGAGCGCTTCCATCGCCAGTTGCTCAGCCACTACTTGCGCGCGCATGCCAGCCAAAGCGAACGCACCGAACAGATCAGCGTCGCCATCGTCGGCGCGGGCGCCACTGGCGTCGAACTGGCCGCCGAACTGCATCATGCGGCGCACGAACTGGCGGCGTACGGGCTGGACAGCATTCGCCCGGAAAACATGCGCATCACTCTGATCGAGGCCGGGCCACGGGTTCTACCGGCACTGCCGGAGCGCATCAGCCAGCCGGTGCACAAGACCCTGGAAAAGCTCGGCGTGACCGTGCTGACCAACGCCGCGGTCAGCGAAGTAACCCGCGATAACCTGCATACCGCGCAGGGCGAAACCATCGTTGCCAGCCTCAAGGTATGGGCCGCCGGTATTCGCGCGCCCGACTTCCTCAAAGACCTTGATGGCCTGGAAAGCAACCGCATCAACCAGTTGCAAGTGCGCCCAACCTTACAAACCACGCGCGACGACAACATTTTCGCCTTCGGCGATTGCGCCGCCTGCCCGCAACCGGGCAGCGACGGCCGCAACGTGCCGCCACGCGCCCAAGCGGCTCACCAGCAAGCCTCACTGCTGGCCAAATCACTGAAACTGCGCATCGCCGGCCAGGCGCTGCCGGAATACCGCTACCGCGATTACGGCTCGCTGATCTCGCTGGCGAGCTTTTCCGCCGTGGGTAACCTGATGGGCAACCTGACCGGCAGCGTGATGCTCGAAGGCTGGCTCGCGCGGGCCTTCTATGTATCGCTCTACCGCATGCACCAAATGGCCCTGTACGGCACCTTTCGTACGCTGCTGCTGATGCTCAGCGACCGCATTGGCCGCAGCACCGAACCGCGCCTCAAGCTGCACTGAGAATAAGGGTGGGCAAGGCTGCGCCATGCCCACCCTCACACAGCCCGCCAATCCCGTAGGACGGACATGCCGCCGGCTCATCACGCCAACGCCAGGGCAAAGCCGCGCCCACATCAACACACCGTCGAAGCCACAAAGCCGCCCGCGGCAAAAATCGCAGGCAATAAAAAACCCGCACTAGGCGGGTTTTTTACTTTCAAGCGTGCTTGAAATGGTGGGTCGTGTGGGATTCGAACCTACGACCAATTGGTTAAAAGACAATTGGCCCGGGAGCGTCTAGGAAGGGTCTCTAAGAACCCGCAGAAGCCCGGCCAGCTAGCTGTTGCAGCCTCTAATGAATTCACATTAGAGGCGCTCTACCATGAAAACCGCATCGATCGTATCGACCAAAGGTGGCCCTGGGAAAACCACAACAGCGGCCAGCCTCGGCGCTTTTTGCGCTGATGCCGGCCTAAGAACACTCCTGATAGACCTGGACCCCGTCCAGCCCTCACTTTCCTCGTATTACCCATTACTTGAAGAAGCGCAGGGCGGAATCTACGACCTGCTCGCCTTCAACGTGACGGACTGTACCCGGATCGTTTCCAGCACCACCATCCCGAATCTGTCGCTGGTGATCTCCAACGACATCAACAACCATCTGATCAACCTTATCCTGCAAGCTCCCGACGGCCGGCTTCGCCTGGCCAACCTGATGCCGGCGTTCGAAGACCATTTCGACCTGGTCCTGATCGACACCCAAGGCGCCCGCTCGGCCATGCTGGAGATGGTTGTCCTAGCCTCCGACCTGGCTATCTCCCCTCTACAACCGAACATGCTCACCGCCCGCGAATTCAGCCGCGGCACGATGCAGATGCTGGATGGTCTACGCGCCTATGGACGTCTGGGCTTGAACATCCCACCGGTCCGCATCGTGGTCAATTGCCTGGACCTGACCGCCGACGCCCAGATGATCTACCAGTCGGTTCGCGAGATATTCCAGGACAACCTCGAGATCAGCGTCCTGGACTGCACCATTCCTGCAGCTGTTGTGTTCCGCAACGCCGCATCCCGTGGAATCCCGGCGCACCGGCTCGAATACCGCCAGCCATCCAACCGCCAATCTCCGTCCGCGCTCAGCATCATCCGCAGGCTGGCGATCGAAGTCTTCCCCGAGTGGCGCGACCGCTTTGAGTCCGTCACCGAGGAGACGATGGCCGCGCTGGTTAAAGGGGGGCGCTGATATGGCGAAGTCCTCCATCACCGAAGCCAAGAGCATCACTGCCGAGGCGATTCTCAAGCTTGGTCAGTTCTACAGCGCACAGGAACTGCGGGGCATGCAGTCGAAACTGACCGGAGCAGTTCGGGAAGTCCGGGCGCTAACCGGAAACAAAGGCCTGATCGCACGAATTGGCGAGTTGCTGACTCACGAACAGCGGCAGTTGCTTCGCGATGCCGCGAGCTTGGTCGAGTCGGTAAATTCCAACCTGGAGCACGCCAAGGAGAAGCGCCTTCGCGACGAAAAAGCAGCTGCGGTAAGGCTGAAAGAGCGTGAGTTGCAAGCGAAGCAACTCGTGAGTGAATCGTTTCCCCTGCCTTGCGACACTCCGGAGCAGATGCTCGAAGTAATCAGCCTAGGCCTGACTCTCAACCATGCCCGGGCTTTCCAGAGCTTCTACAGCCCCTGGGAGTTTTCTCAGAAGCTTCGGCAATCCGCGACTCTCCCACCTCAAACCAAGCCATTCCGAAATGACTGGGGCTTGGAGAAAGAACTCAAGCATCAGGCCTCTTACCTGCGGGACGACATCCGCAGGGAGCTTACTGATCTCCTCGCACATAACATCGACAACATGAGCGTCAAGGACAAGCACGCTGTCCTGCAGGCAAAGATCGCGGAAATTCGTACACGTGTCCTCGAGCAAGAGACCGAAACTCTTGGCGTATGGGCCGCGGCCCTCGCCTCCCTTGAAAAGCGGGAGGGCGAGTAATGGACAAGCAGAAGGTCCTCAACAAAGTGGCCAAGCTCATGGCGCTGGCCAACTCGAAGGGGGCAGCCCCCAACGAGGTGGAAACCGCGCTCCGCCAAGCGCGCAGCCTGATGAAGCAGTACAACCTGGAGATCATCGAGGTTGCAGCTCACGCTGTCGATGAGGCGAGTGTGGTCACCAACACCCGCCGCGCCCCCCAAGACTGGCTGCACACACTGGCATCAATCTGCGCGACCGCCTTCGACTGCAGCCACCTTGCCTATTTCAACCCCCTGTGGGGCTGGTCGTTCAAGTTTCTCGGCAAGGGCATTTCCCCAGAACTGGCGGCTTACGCCTACTCCACCCTTCACCACCAGCTGGTCGCCGCTCGCCGTGATCATGTTGCCCAACAGAAGCGCTGCCAGCTGAAGACCAAGCGTCGGCGGGGCCAGTTGTTCGCTGAAGGTTGGCTAAGGGCCATTTCCTCCAAGGTTGCCCAGTTCGCCGACGGCATGGACGAAACGACCCGGGAGGAGATCAAGGCCTATCTGGAGATCCATCACCCCCAGTTGAAGGAAATCACCATCGAACCGCTGAAGTCCAAAGGTCACGACAGCGGATCGCTTCGTGCCGGCTGGGACCAGGGCAAAAAAGCGAACCTGCATCGCGGTGTCGCACAAGAACGCCAAGCGTCCCTGGCCTATGGAGGTGGCCAATGATGCATCTCGACCTCTCCCCTCCTCATTCGGTGGAGGCTGAACAAGGTGTCCTGGGCGGCCTGATGCTGGATAACAACACCTGGGATCTCATAGGGGACCAACTGCTTGCCGAGGACTTCTTCCGCCACGAGCACAAGATGATCTTCCAGGCTGTTGCCGGCCTCGCGACGAAAGGCCACCCGTTCGACATAGTCACGTTAGGCGAGGCGCTGGCTGAGCCGGCAGAGGTCGGGGGCCTGCCCTACCTCGTCGAACTGGCCAAGAACACCCCCTCGGTGGCCAACATCGAGCATTACGCCAACATCGTGCGCAATCGTTCGCATCTACGTCGCTTGATGTCTCTGGGCTACCTCTGCTCCAGAGAAGCATCCGATCAGCAGGCGGACGCGTTCGAAGTCCAGGAGTCCGTCGAGCAAAAGCTGTTCGCCCTTGGCCAAGACCGCAGCGCTTCCGAGTTCATCAACCTCACCCAATGCATCACGAATGTCATCGAGAAGATTGATGAGCACTTCAACGGCAATGTGACGGTGACAGGGGTGGCATCCGGCCTGGGCGACCTGGATGAGCTGACCGCAGGCTTCCAACCTGCCGACCTGGTCATCCTAGGTGCTCGGCCGTCGATGGGTAAAACGTCCTTGGCCCTTAACTTCGTGGATACAGCCCTGCAGAACAAGCCCCAGGAAACCGTTCAGGTTTACAGCCTGGAAATGCCGGCTGAAGCGCTGATCTACCGATTGATGGCCATTCTGGGTCACCTCGATCTCGGCAAGCTGCTGAAAGGCCGTCTGGATGATGACGACTGGCCGCGGTTGACAGCGGCTGTCGCACGGATGCACGGCTACGGCGATCGCCTAGTCATCGACGACTCCTCCGGTCTGACGCCAACAGCCATACGGGCCAAGGCTCGCCGCGCTGCGCGCCGGTTCGGCAAGCCCGCTCTGATCCTGGTCGACTACCTGCAGTTGATGCGCTGCCCCGGGCAGGAGAACCGGGCCAACGAGATCAGCGAGATCTCGCGTGCCCTGAAGGCCTTGGCCAAGGAGATGAACTGCCCCGTCGTCGCCCTCTCCCAGTTGAACCGGGACCTGGAGCGCCGCCCGAACAAGCGCCCCATCAACGCGGATCTCCGTGACAGCGGCGCCATCGAACAGGACGCCGACGTGATCATGTTCGTCTACCGCGACGAGGTCTACCACCCAGAGACCGAGTTCAAGGGCATCGCCGAAATCATCATCGGTAAGCACCGCAACGGCCCCACTGGGACGGTGCGCACCGCGTTCATTCCTCACCAGACCCGCTTCGCGAATCTCAGTGCCAACAGCGATTGGCAAGGAGTCCATGCATGACCACCACCGCCCTAACACCGCTGACGCACCATTGCCGCAATTGCGATGCCCACCATCCGCGCCATCAGGTTCGCCAGTGCATTCATGCCGAGAACACGCCTGAAGGTGAGGTCGAGGTGCTGGTCTGCCCGATTTGCGGTAGCTACGACCTCGAGCAGCTGCAGGAGGTCGATCGTGCACAGTAGCGCAGCCCACTTCCCGTCAATCCCAGCCAGCGTCCATTTCGACGCTTCGGCGGTTGCCCATGCCCACCGCGTCGGCGTGAATGCCTTCGAGCTCGATGCAATCGCGCAGGTGATCAGCCGGCTGGCCCGTGACGACAGCACCGTAGTGCCGGCGAGCATGCAAGCCGACCTGACCGAACTGCAGGAGCTCGGCTACGTCGAGCTGTCTCCAACCACCAGCGGAACGGTGTCGGTCAATCTGCTTTGCCCTGGTGCTCTCCTGTCGAGTTACTTCTGGTCGGTCTGGGTGCCACGCCACCTGCTGGATCGCGCCTTGAAGGTGTCTGTTCTGCCCTACCTCGACGCCCAGTCAGAGGTGCAGCACTGCACCGTGGTGTTCCGCATTCCTGGCCCCCGCGAGGCAACCCGCGAGTTCCTGACGGACTTGAGCACGAAGTTCCCTGGCCATGAACCCGAGATCATCGCCATCCAGGTCGGCAACGGCCTGGAGGACAAGGAGCGGACGGAATGAGTACCGACCCAGTTTCGCGACCAGTTGACGCGCCATTGAATCGAACCCGACCGAATTTGGAGATTGCCATGGCCAACAAGCCGCAACGCAAAGAAGAAGAAAAGTTCGTCGTCCGCTTGCCTGCCGGCATGCGCGACCGGATAGCCATCAAAGCCCGCGTCAACTCACGTTCGATGAACGCCGAGATCGTTCATCGCCTCGAGCGGGCTACCGAGCTCGAGGTCGAGCTGGAGCGCGCGCACCAGGTCATCGACAGGCTGCTGTCCGGCTCGAAGGCAACAACTGCTGAAGCTCTGGAGTCCAGAACATGACAAAGCCCACCGTAGCCTCCCTGAAGGACAAACTTCTGCAGCCCGGCTTTCAGCCGCTGTCTCCCGCAGCCCAGCGTTTCAGCGATCCGATCGCCGACACCCCGATGGTGCTGACCCTGGACGATATCCTTCCCTACGACTCGAACCCCAGGACCACCCGCAATCCGAAGTATGCGGAAATCAAGGAGTCGATCCGGCAACGCGGGTTGGACGCCTCGCCCCCAGTCACCCGGCGCCCCGGGGAAGATAAGTACCGAATTCGCAACGGTGGCAACACGCGACTGGCCATCCTTAATGAGCTCTACCGCGAGACCGGCGACGAGAAATACTTCCGCTTCAACTGCCTGTTCCGCCCCTGGGATCAGGCCCGCGGCGAAATCATCGCACTGACCGGTCACCTGGCGGAAAACGATCTGCAGGGCCAGCTCATGTTCATCGAGCGGGCTGTTGGGATCGACAAAGCTAAAGCCCTCTATGAGGAAGAGGCAGGCAAACCCATTTCCCAAAGTGAATTAGCCCGCCGGCTAAGCGCTGATGGCTATCCGGTCTCCCAGCCCCACATTAGCAAGATGCAGGACACCATCCGGCACTTGCTTCCCGCTATCCCTGGGGTCCTTTACTCCGGACTTGGAAAACCCCAGATCGAGAAGCTGCTATCGCTACGCAAGACCGCACTGCAGTGCTGGGAACGCCACAACAAAGATGAAAGCATCGAGTTCGAGATGCTGTTCCAAGATGTCCTGGCCCAGTTCGAGGGTGACGCCGAGGAATTCCTGTTCCAGCGTTTCCAGGACGAGCTGATCGCCCAGATGAAGACTCCGCTGGGCATGGGCTATGAGGCCATTCTCCTGGATATTACCCAGAACCAGGATCAGCTTCGACGCTCTACCCCGGTGGTGAGTCTGCCTCAGACGCTACCCCCTTCCCCACAGCCGGAAGCAGATATCCAGCAACCGCTCGCGCCACCGGCGCCGAGCAAAACAGAGCTGCCGCAGAACGCCCCAAGCGATGGTCTGCTGCCCGACACCCACAGCACGGATGGGAGCGCTACACCTCCGCCGACCAACGAGGCCCCTGCTCGCCAACAGCGGAAAGTTGCGCCGCCAGCTGTAGAGCAGATGACCCAGGATGAGCGTCAAGCACGGGTCGACGGTCATGTGGCCAGCCCGATTACGACCTCGCCTCGCGTCCAGCAGATGAAGCAAAAGCTGGCCGCCTTGGATGGCGAGGTTCTGCCCGACTTCAATGCGAACGCCCTGGTGGCCATCCCTGTGCAGGCAGGAGGTCTGCACCCCATTTCAGACCTCTGGTACATCGAGCGCGACATCGACACGCCAGACGTCCTGCGTCAGCACATTGCCGAACTGGCCCGTGAGATCGCCAGTTCGGTGGACGCCCCGGGCGAGTTCGTCGACGTAGCCGGTGGGATCGGCTTCCGCTATCGCCATCCGGCGGAAGATGTCGAAGTCACTGCTACAGCCCAACACACCCTGACGCTGCTTCAGTCCCTCAGTGGCTCGATGAGCATAGCCCTGAAAATGCTCGAGGAGCACCCCGAACAGAAGGACGCACTAGGCGAATTCGAGTTCGCTGCAGGCCTCGGCCAGATACTGCTGGGCCAGCCACTTGCCAAGGACCAGAACCCTGGCGACTCCGGCCGACTGAGCGACGGCGCATTGGTGAAGCTATTTCGCATCGTCCGCCTCGCTCGTCGCCTGATTGACCTGGAAATCCAGGCCTTCAACGACACAACACCACCAACCGACAGCTGAGTACGGACAATCGCAGGAGGGAGTCGCAATGTCCAAATCACCGATCAACGAGGCCATCCTGTCGCAGGTGCTCAATCACATGCGCAATGGTCAGCTCAGGCGGTGCATTGAGATGGGATTGGAGCCAGAGATTCTGGCCCAGCTCCAGCAGCCCGCGGTGCTGAGCCTTCTCCTCAACACCCCTGTGTCTTGGTGCCACGTCACCATCGACACGGAGATGGTGAAAAAGCTGCTCACCGGCGCCGAACGCTCTGACGAAGAACTACGCATGATTGAGCGCGCGCTCCGTCTAGGTGCCACTACGACCATGCTGCAACAGTTTTTCGGCCTGTCTCCGCAGGATGTGGCGCTGCAGCGCCTCATGATGGGCGTCCGTGTTCGTCGCGGTCGCTGGCGGGAGTTCAGTGAAGACCAGGACGCCCTGCTCTGGTACCGCTGGACCCACCTGATGAAAGAGCACCAGGTCGAGATCAAGGACAGCCTGGCCATGCTCGACATCGCCATGATGGTGGCCGAGGAGCTGAACACCCCCCAGGAGCCGGAGGCCGAAGACAGTACCGAAAGCCTCAGCCTGGCCATCATCTGGAACCGTATCCAGACCTGGATCAACGAAGGTTTATACCCTCCATCCCGGGAGAACTCTTGGAAGCCCAGAAAACTTCACCTGGTCGCTTCCCAGGCGCAACGGCAACAGCAGCTTGCATTGGCCTCGGTGGAAGGTGACCCCGACCTATGAAGCTTTCGCGGTTTCCTATTTCCACGCTCCTGGACTCGGCCACGGGACACCTTGAGGCCCATTTGCTTCAAAAGAAGGAGAAGGCAGCAGCCGGGGCCACCTCCCCCTCTTCTTACTCCGGCATCATCTTCAGCGGGAACCCTCACGAGACGGTGCCCCGCCGTTTGCTGCTGGATGACCGACTGACGCCTCTGGAGCGTAATACTTGGCAAGTATTCCGTCTTCTGGTCAATGAAGATGGCATTACAGCCTTCCCGACCTACGACCAGCTTCGCCCCTACCTGGGCATGCACCCGGGCAAACCCGCATCGCGAGAAACCATCGCCAAGGCGCTGACGGTCCTCCGCCTGACCCGCTGGCTCAGTTTGGGCCGTCGAGTGCGCAACGACCTCAGTGGACAGGTTCAGGGCAATGTGTACCTGCTTCACGACGAACCCGTCAGCCCAGCTGAGGCGCTGGAGTTCGACAGGGACTACATGCAGTTGCTCGGCCAATCCCTGGAACATCCCAACCGTGCGATCCGCGAGGTGGCCGAGATCACCTGGCGTGAATTCGCCAGCGACCACGACGTTGGGCGACGCCTTCCCTCCAGAATGGAGACGGTTGAAGACCGTTTGAACAGCCAGCAGTGGGCAATCGAAAGCAACCTGGCGGCACTGCCAGCACCTGAGTTCGGATTCCGAACTCAGCCTGACATCACCCCGTCTGCACTGAGTTCGGAGTCCGAACTCAGTGACAACTCAGCAAATCAAGGCACCTTGGCCCTCAGTTCGGAATCCGAACTCAGCCAGAAATCACAGAGTTCGGCCTTAGTTCGGAATCCGAACTCATATAGTACGTATACAAATACACACCATGATGTATGTAAAAGCTCTGTACCGCGCGCAGAGCGGGACGTCATGGCTCGGTGGCTGCTCGGCCTGGAACGCTTGCCATCGGAGCAGAAGTTGAAGGCCGTGAGTGCCATGCAGCGAGTGCCTACCGAGTTACGGCCAGCTGTCATCGAGCAATGGCTGCATCGCTGCGACGCCGGCGGGGTTCGCAATCCATTGGGCTACTTGCTCAGCTGCGTTCAGCGGGCTATTCGTGGGGAGTTCAACGTTGACTGGCGACCCTATACCTCACCACCTCCAGCGGACCCGACACCAGGAGCAGTAGCGGTTGCTGGCCCCCCAATACATCCCCCAGCCCGGAGCGGTACTGCATCAGCTGCGGCTGCGGCTGCGGCTGCGGCCAGAACACCTGACACGGTGCGAACGGCCAGGGAGCAGCTCAATGCGATGCAGCACCTGCTGAGGCCGCGACTGGTCGGCACAAGCCAGACGTGAACGACCAGAGTCAATCATGCAATGGGAGAGGAGAAACTGAATGGAAAACGATAGGACCAAGCTGATCAGATCCGGTTTGAGGGGCATGATGGTGGATCTGCTTGGATTGCTGCTAGGGGTACCGCTGATGATCCTAGCCTTGGTAGCGATCCTGATATGCGTCTTCGTGGTGGCGGTAAGCTTTACAGGGATCGCGGAATTCCACCCCCTGCAAATCTTCGGAGCAAACACAGTTGCGGCGGTGGTTGTGATAGCGATGCTGTATGCCGCCGCTATCCAACTTCACCGCTCACTCCCGGATTTGCTGATGAAACGAGGCAAAGCATACGAACGGGCGAAGAACGTGGCATTGGCACGGAAGCGTCTTGCGTCTCGCGGTGCCTATACCGACCCGCGTCGCAATATCTGACCAAGGCCTAGCCAGCGGAGATGACGGACAACTGAGTGGTTTCAGTGGAACCACTCCGACCAGGACCAGGCAGAGGCACCGACGGGCAGCCGGGTTATTCCACTGGAATAACTCGACCAGACCAAGACAGCGGCACCGACGGGCAGCCGGGTTATTCCACTGGAAT
>DELY01000058.1:0-29474 GCA_002354655.1 Pseudomonas sp. UBA2684 | reverse complement strand
GACCAGACTAAGACAGCGGTACCAACGCCGACGGCGAGCCGAGAGCTATTCGGCCCGAATAGCTGTCCGACCAGGGCAGCGGCGCCGGAGGGCAACTGGGTGGTACCCCGGGCACCACTCCAGCCAGGACCAGGGCGTCGGCACCGGCACCGGCGGACAACTGGGTGGTGCGGCCTGCTCCACGTCTATAAGAAGCAGCACCGCTTCCCCCTCATATAGAGGCAACAACAAATCCCCTTCCGTCGGGCTATGGATTTCTTGCTGCACCGCCAGCGACCGAATTGCAGCATGGGCGCAAACTTCCCCGTAAGGAAAAACCGCACCATGGCTGACAACTACCGGCTCAACATTGGCTCCCTGCGGAGCGATGTGCAGCTCACCCTCCACACGCACCACGCTGCCCGCATTTGGATGGGGCGGCCCAAGAATGAGCAGAAGCCGGGAATCATCGGTTTGTCCGGATTCTGCTCCATCATCAACCGCATGACCCGTGGTGCCACCCAGGACGATCCCTACTCCGACTGGTGGATGATCAACCTGGAGGACAAGATCAATGAGTCCGACGCCGCGCTGAAGGATATCGACCAGCGGCTGGACGACGTGATGGCGAACCTGCCGCCCGCGATCAGCATCAGCAACAACCTGTCGATCCAGCCGGTCAGGCTTCCCCTCTATATTTCCAACCCCCTCGGGTTCAAGGCCGTCTACCTGCTGACCTCCTATGACGAGATCGTTCGACGCATCCTGCTGGCCCAGCACGTCGGCCTGATCGGCCGCCGTGACATGGAGTTGTGGATCGACGAGGGTGCTGCCGTGCTCCGCAAACTCTTCGGGCTGGCACAGATCTACCGCTACTCGGGGGCCTGCCGTGACGACTTCGCCGCGAACAATGCGAAGGCTGAAGCAGCTCGCAAGATGTACGAACGTCACGGCGAGATTCCCCAGGACATCCTGGAGGGCACTCGCCGCTCCACGTTCGCTCCGCCGATCACTCGCGGACAGCCGGAAAGCGAGTCGCCGGAGCCGTTCTCCGGTGACATCGGCGACGGCGAGGACTGATCGGTATGTGGCAGATCGGCTCCTCCAACGAGACACTGCAACAGGCTGCCTTCCGGCCACTGCAACAGGATGCCTTTCAGAGGCTGCAACAGGGTGCCTCACTAAAGGGCCTTTTAAAGCCTTTTAAAGGTAAGGGGGAGCTGGCCCAGTTTGCGGAGCAATGCCGCGTGCTGGAGGTGGGTTTGAAAGAGCTTGCCCAGGGCGTGCTGGCCCAGGTTCGGCGCCATCCCTTCACCCTCCTGCCCGTCCGCTTGACCGAGCAGAACACCCAGGCCGGAACCATGTTCCTGCGCTGGCAGCACGTCGCCACTCGCAGGATGGGTGTCGGCGTCTGGGCGGAGATGGTCGGCCACCCCAAGACACCAATACCGATGCTGCAGGACCTCTACGCCCTGGAGCTGCAGCGCATCACCCTCAACATGCAGATCAGCCTGATCCACTCCATCGGCAAACAGGCCGCCGAATGCGCCGAGAAGATGGGCCAGGCCGAGGCCGTGCTCATGGAGCGGCTGCAGCAGGGCACCAACCTCATGCAACACAACTAACCGGAGAACGCTCATGGGTACATCCGTACAAAGCTGGGAAGGCAACATTGGCTCCGCACCGGAGTTCAAGGAATTCCCCAACGGCAACAAAGAGCCACGGCGCCTGCTGCGGCTCAACATCTACTTCGACAACTCGGTGCCGGACGGCAACGGCGGTTACGAAGACAAAGGAGGTTTCTGGGCCAACGTCGAGTGGTGGCACAAGGACGCTGAAAACTACTCGCGCCTGTTCCAGAAAGGCATGCGCGTGACTGTGTCAGGTCGTGCGGTTATGGATCGCTGGGAGAACAACGAGGGCGAGTTCGAAGCGCTGAAGATCCAGGCCAGTCGGGTCGGTATGCTCCCGCACCGCATCACGGCGGTTACGCTCAGTGCTTCGCAGGGTGCAAATGGTCAGCAGGGCAATCGGCCACAACCCCAACTGCCGCTCAACGCCGATCAGGATGCCTATCCCGATCCAGACGAGCCCCTCTGATAGGGGCTTAATTTCGGCCCCATTCGGGAAGCTGCTGGTGGAGGGGGAGACGGTTCATCGTCGCCCCCTTCTCATTTCTGGAACCCTGGGGGGAGTTGCAACATGCAGGTAGATGAAGATGTGGGAAATCCCAGAGGCTGGCTGTTGGTGTCAACGGACCATTCGGTGGTCGGCCAGTTGTACTGGTGTTTCTCGGCTCGACATGCGCCCAGGTAAAATCGCGCCATTCGGGAAACTCTCGCTGATTGGTAGCTTTCCCATCGGCGAACTGTGGCAACGTCTGTAGAATTCTGGCGGCCACTAAAAAATCACCCAAGCGTGACGCTACCGTTCGACTGACTTGCTCATCGGGAGACTATGCCCATGCAGGACTCGATCAAGATGCAGAAGCCAGCAGACAGGCGTCGGCTCAACAACCCCCATCGTGCCGTAGTATCTGCCGGTGCCGAGGCCGCCCGGAAAGGGCTACCAGTGCATGCCTGCCCATATAGTCATCCTGCAATGCGGGCGTCCTGGCTGAAAGGGTTTGCCCAGGCACAACAGCTGTCACTTGACCTTTAGCCCCTGAAAAGCTCCCCCTGCCCGGTGACCATTTCCAGTTGAAGCTCCTCCCTTGCTGCCACGACAGTCGGTCTCTGGCAAATCGAGAGGGGTATCCCATGAAGCTGTTGATCATCGAGGCACCCGGCAAGCTGAAGAAGCTGCAGCCGATGATGAAGAAGCTGCGCCCAGGTGAAGACTGGCAGGTGATCGCCAGCGGCGGTCACATCCGCGACCTCCCGGCCAAGGGCCAGGACGACACGATGATCACCACCGGCGTGCGCAAAAACTACGCCCCGGTGTATGAAGTCCTGGAGAAAAGCTCGCGGAATGTGCGAGCCATAAAGGCTGCAGCGAAACAGGCGAGTGAAATCTACCTGGCCACTGACCCGGATCGCGAGGGCGAAAGCATCAGCTGGCACATCCAGCAGGTGCTGGGAGTCAAAGACTACAAGCGCATCACCTTCAACGAGATCACCCTCAAGCGTGTCCAGGAGGCCTTGGCCAATCCACGGCAGATCGACCTAAACAGGGTTGCCTCGCAGGAGTGTCGCCGTGTCCTGGATCGATTGGTGGGCTACCTGGTGACCCAGGAACTCCGCCGCCTGATGGGCAAACCCACTTCAGCCGGGCGCGTCCAGTCGCCTGCCGTCTACCTGGTGGTACTGCGCGAACGCGAGATCCGTAACTGCGTGGTAATCAACCACTTTGGCGCCCGACTGCACTTCGTCACCCCCAACGGCAAAACCACCTGGAGTGCTGAGTGGCAGCCGGTACCGGACTTCACAACCAAGGAGCCCCCCTATATCCGGGACGGCAATCTCGCCCAGTTGGTCGCCTCCACTCGCAACGTGGTGGTCGAGGCGTGCGAAGACCGCCGGTCCGAGCGGAACCCACCGGCGCCCTTCATCTCCTCATCGCTGCAACAGGCAGCGAGCAACGCCCTGAAGTGGGATCCAGACAAGACCATGCAGGTCGCGCAACGCCTCTACGAGCAAGGCGTCATCACCTATCACCGCACGGACAACCCCAACGTACCGGACGAGGCTATGGAGGACATCCGCAAGGTGTCCAGCTCGCTGGGCGTGAATGCCGTCACCGAGCGGAGGACGTTCAACGCGGCAGAATGCGCCCAGGAAGGCCACCCTGCCATCACCCCAACTTACTGGGCCGACGAGGTCGCCGGAGAGGATCCTGAAGAGCAGGCGCTGTACAAACTCATTCGGATCCGCGCACTGGCCAGCCAACTGGAGGCTGCCATCTACGATGTGCGCACTGCCAAGTTGCTCGCCGTAGGCCCGGATCGGAAGCCTCTGCGCTTCACCGCAACTGGCAAGACGATCGCCTATCTCGGTTGGATGAAGCTCCTGCTGGGCGACGACACCGACGATGACGAGGATGCCGAGGCGGACAACCCAGTGCCCGCGCTCTCCCCTAAACAGATCCTCCCGGTTCACAGCGGCGAGCTGCTGAAGAAGAAAACCCAGCCACCGGCGCGATACTCCAAGGCCAGCCTGATCAAGGAGATGGAACGCCGCGGCATCGGCCGTCCGAGCACTTTCGCCTCGATCATGAAGAACATCACCAGCAAGGGCCTGATCGAGGAGAAGAGTCGCAAGCTGATCCCGGCCGGCCTGGGAGAGGAGACGATCGCGCGGCTGGAAGGGTTCTTCAGTTTCGTCGAGCTCGACTTCACACGGGAACTGGAGCGCGACCTGGACCAGATCGCCCAGGGCCAGGACACCTACGGTGCTGTGGTCTCCCGGCTGCACAAGCGCCTGGAGGAGGAACTGTCGAAACAGCGAGGGCTGCCCAGTGTGCCGATGCAATCGTCCCGGCCGGCCGCGACGCCGAGCTCCGAATTCAAATGCGGCGAGTGCGGTCAACCCCTCGCAAAGCGTCAGAAAAAGGGGGAAGGCGGTTACGACTTCTGGGGCTGCACCGGCTACAAGTCCAGTGGATGCAAGGTCAGCTACCCCAACCTGAACGGCAAGCCGAACTTCGACAAGCCCAAGGGGCTGTAGCAGCAGGCGCGATTTTTCGCGTAAAGGCTGCTGCCGTGCGGAAAATCTGCCCTAGCCCAAGTACGCATTTGCCATAGAAACCAAGGACCTGGACAGCCAACAGTGCCATGCGCTTATAGAGGAGTTGACGCGTGGCAACACAGGAGACGCCTTCGGCATCGGATCAGACCTTGCTTGATCCCACCCTGCAGAACTACTCGAAACAGCAGATCGCTGTCGCAAACATCTGGGCGGATCACTTCCGGTCGCAGCCTCAGCAATGGATCATCCAGCGGCTGGGCGAAGCATGAGCCGACCACGCCTGATGAATCGGCGACCGGAGCTGCTGAGCAATGCCATCTTCGACGGGTATGACTTCGGTCTGCAGTTACAGTTCGTAGAGGGAGCCAACCGTCTGCTCCTCGAGCGCGATGGCTTCTACCTGCGCCGGTCGGAGCATCCCCTCTACCGGTACTGGCGGTTGCCCAAAGGCAAGCTGCTGGCCGAGCTGGACCTACTCTTCCATGGCCTCATGGAGCTGGTCGACGGGCGTTACGCCGAATCCTGGCAGTCGTTCTGTCAGAAACAGGAAGCCGCCCAGGCCGCGCCCGATCGGCAAGCGTTCACCTGGAGGCTGGTCTTCCGGATCGCCCCACTCGCTCAGGGCGGCATTCTCCTGTCCGGCGACTACCACCCCGGGATGGTGGCGGTGGCCAGACGCATGCGGGGAATCTTCCTCGGGCACTCCCGCTCCTGGAGAATCGACGCTTCTGCGGAGCTGGTCCGCAGCAACCTGATCCTGGAACTGGGCCTGTCCGAGGAGCAATTCGAGATCCTGGACACGGTCCAGGAACTGCTCAGTGATGGGACCGTCGCCCCAGTCGAGTCCATCACGCGCATCAGCCTGGGCGGCCCGGCCCAGGAGCAGGTCGCGAAGGCTTCCGAGGACGAGACCTCAGCTGACGTCTACCTGGCGGCCGTGCCCTCCATCGAGCGCACCGAGTACACCGATGCGCAGATCGAGAAGGCTCTATTGAGCTACTCGCTGCTGGATCATCAGCCCGCCGGCATCCGTCATCTGTTACAGCGGACCAGCGCCCTCCTGGCCGACGACATGGGCCTGGGCAAAACCCTGCAAACCCTGGCGCATATCCTTTGCGAAAAACACGCCGGGCGCCTGACGCAGCCGGCATTGATCGTCATGCCGACCAGCCTGATCCCCAACTGGCAGGACGAAGCCGCGCGCTTTACCCCCGAACTGCGCGTACTGGCGCTGCACGGCAGCAAACGCCGCGCACAATTCAAGCTGATCGGCGCGCACGACATCGTGCTCAGCACTTACGCCCTGTTGCCGCGCGACCTCAAGGTACTGACGGCGCAGACCTATCACCTGCTGATTCTCGATGAAGCGCAGAACATCAAGAACCCGCGCAGCAAAGCCGCCCTCGCCGCCGCTCAGGTGCAGGCCCGGCAACGTCTGTGCCTGACCGGCACACCGCTGGAAAACCACCTCGGCGAACTCTGGTCGCTGTTCAATTTCCTCATGCCCGGCTGGCTCGGCGACAGCAAGAGCTTCAACCGCGACTACCGCGTCCCCATCGAGAAGCACGCCAACGAACAGCGCCTGGCGCATCTACGCGGGCGCATCAAACCCTTCGTGCTAAGGCGTAAAAAGGCACAGGTGGCCCGCGAGCTGCCGCCGAAAACCGAGATCACCCACTGGGTCGAGTTGAGCCCTGCGCAACGTGATCGCTACGAAACCCTGCGCCTGGCGATGGACCAGAAAGTCCGTGCGGAAATCGCCCGCCAGGGCCTCGCGCGCAGCCAGATCGTCATCCTCGAAGCCTTGCTGCGCCTGCGTCAGGCCTGCTGCGACCTGCGCCTGCTGGACAGCGATCATACGCACCTGAAGAGCCACGATTCGGGCAAGCTCAGCGCCCTGCTGGAGATGCTCGACGAACTGTTCGCCGAGGGCCGGCGGGTGCTGCTGTTCTCCCAGTTCACCTCGATGCTGGCACTGATCGAACGCGAATTGCAGGCGCGGCGGATCGACTACGTCAAACTCACCGGCAGCACCCAAGACCGCCGCACCCCCGTCGAACGCTTCCAGAGTGGCGAGCTGCCGATCTTTCTGATCAGCCTGAAAGCCGGTGGCGCCGGCTTGAACCTCACCGCCGCCGACACGGTGATCCACTTCGACCCCTGGTGGAACCCGGCCGCCGAAGCCCAGGCCAGCGACCGCGCCTACCGCATCGGCCAGGACAAACCGGTGTTCGTCTACAAACTGATCGCTCGCGGCAGCGTGGAAGAAAAGATCCAGCTGCTGCAACAGGCCAAAGCCAACCTCGCGCGCGGCGTGCTGGAAGGCGGCAGCCAGGCGCAGTGGCAACTCAGCGAAGATGACCTGGCAGCGCTGTTCGCCCCGCTCGGCGCCTGAGGCTGCAAGCGGGTCCCGGCAACCCAAACCGCCGGCAATCCAGATAAACCATAGGGTGGACATGGCAAAGCCTTGGCCACCCCTGCGGCCTGTCCGCCCGACGACTCATGTGGCGGGCGGACAGGCCGCATTGGCTAATCGTCGTCCTGGGTGTCGTCCTTCTCCGCTGCCTCATCGGCCTTATTGCGGCGTTTGCGCGGGCCGTCGACTTGCACCGAAGGGAAGCGCGAGGAGGCAAAACGCACCACCAGAATCGCCAACGCCAGCAGCAGAATCGCCCCGGAAACCATCACCACGCCCCAATCCGGCGTGTGATTGTGCGAAATGTCGGAAATCATCAGGCGAGTCAGCGCGGTAATGGCCACATAGATCATGAAACGGATCGGCATGTGGTTGGTCTTGAAATAGATCCCCACCATCGCCGCCAATTCCAGATAAATAAACAGCAGCAGGATGTCATCGACGGTGATGTGACCCTTTTCCAGCATGCCGAGAAAGGCCATCACCGCCGCCCAGGCGGTGATCGCGCCGATGGCGAACAGCGCCAGGTAGTGGAACGCCTCCATCGACAGATTGCCCAGGGATTCAGCCTGCTCATGCATGCGCTCGCGCGCACGCTCGGCCCAGTTTGTTTTCACCACGGAAACTCCTTGATTCGCGCCAGCAGGATGCTGCTCCGGCGCGGTGACAGTTAGGCCATGCAGGAAAAAGACCAGCGCTTAGGAGAAGCCGGCAAACACCGAAAAGGCACCGCGCGGCAGAATAAATTCAGCGATTAACGGGTCGGCGCGACTACGCCGCTACGGGCTGGCCAGGCATAGCAATGCTTGCCGGCTTCCTTGGCCTGGTACATCGCCGTGTCGGCAGCCGCTACCAGCCGGCGACGGTCCTCACCGTGCTGGGGGTATTGCGCCATGCCAATGCTGACGCCGACGCGCACCTGCGGCAAATCGGCCAGTAATGGCTGCTCCAGGGCCGCCATCAGGCGTTGCGCCAGGCGCTCGATGGCCGGCGCTTCGCCTTCGGCGATCACCGCGAACTCGTCGCCGCCCAGGCGCGCCAATATTTCGCCTTCGCGCACCGCTTCGCGCCAACGCTCGGCAATCGCCTTGAGCAAGCGGTCGCCGGTGGCGTGACCGTATTCATCGTTGACCGGCTTGAAGCCGTCCAGGTCGAGGTACATCAGCGCCACCTTGCGCTCGGCGCGCCGGGCCAAGGCCAACGCCTGGTCGAGCGACTCGTTGAACACGCGGCGATTCGGCAGTTGGGTCAAGGGATCGTGTTGCGATTCGAACGCCAACCGCTTGAGCAACTCGCCGCGCTCGCGCAAATCGCGGCGCAAGTCGCGGTAGACCAGCCCCAGCAAGGCGAGCATCGCCAAGGCAATGCCGCCGCCGCCCCAGAGCGCCACGCGCGAACGCAGCAGCAAGTCCGCACGCTGCTGCTCCAGCGCTTCGGTAATGTGCGCTTCCAAGCCACCAATGCGCAGGCGCAGTTCATCCATGTACACCTTGCCGCGGTCCTGCTGCATCAATTCACGCGCGGCCTCAAAGCCACGAGTGCGACGTAAGTCGATAATTTTATTCACCACCGCCATTTTCAGCTCGGCGAGGCGTTCGATGGCGACCAGATCGGCTTTGTGTGCGGCCAGCGCGGGGGTGTTATTCAAGCTTACAAATTGCCGTTCCAGGCGCTCGCTGGCTTTGGTGTAAGGCTCCAGGTACGCCTCTTTGCCGGTGAGCAGATAACCGCGCTGGCCGGTTTCAGCATCGGTGAGCAACGACAGCGTACCGGCCAGGCGGTACAGCGAGCGGTGCAAGCTTTCCAGATTCTGCCCATCGGCAATGTCCGCACGGCTGCCCCAGATCGCACCGACCACCACGAACAAACTCAGGTAAACGATGGCCAGTAAGGCAAACAGCTTTCGTTCGATACGACCTGCAAACGGCAGCATGGCGCACCTGCGTAAAGGGTTAGGAAAACCGGCTGAAGATGCGCGGATACTAGGCTTCGCCAGGGCGCCCAGCAAGGCCGGCATATAGCAATAGGCCAGCAATTTTTGCTGGCCGGCGCCTAACGTCCAGTAACAGATGCAAACCGTCGCGAAAACCAGCACAACCCCGTGCAAATGCCCTTAGCTTTGCCCCAGGCGGATCGCCCTCGCCGTTTGCCCGCTCGCGCGATGACTTACCGTTACGTAACTAATCGACAAAATCGTACGTACTAGACAAAAAAACCCTGGCAACGGATAACCAACGCCCTGACCGCCCCCCTCGATCGCAACGGCGCGAGCCAGCGGTCAGCCCAGCGTTTTAACTCGAAATGGAGATCTGCCATGGCCTTACCCTCGACCCGCGCGCGTCAGGCGCTACTCGCCGCCACCGTTGCCAGCACCGTCGCCTTCGGCATGCTGTTGCCGCTCAGCGCCAGCGCCGCGCCGGTGGCTAAACAGCAGACTCAGGTGCCCGGTTTCTACCGCATGGCGCTGGGCGATTTCGAAGTGACCGCGCTGTACGACGGCTATATCGACCTCGACAGCACACTGCTCAAAGGCGCCAGCGCCGAAAACATCCAGAGCTTGTTGGCGAAGATGTTCATCGAGTCGAGCAAGGGCGTGCAGACCGCCGTCAACGCATACCTGATCAACACTGGCAGCAATCTGGTGCTGGTCGATACCGGCGCCGCGCAATGCTTCGGGCCGACCCTCGGCGTGGTGCAAAACAACCTCAAAGCTGCCGGCTACAGCCTCGATCAGGTGGATAGCGTGCTGCTCACCCACCTGCACCCGGATCACGCCTGCGGCCTGCTCACCAGCGACGGCAAGGCCGCCTACCCGAATGCCACGGTATTCGTGCCCAAGGCCGAAGCCGACTACTGGCTGGACGCCGAGATCGCGGCCAAGGCAGCGCCAGCCAACCAGGGTTTCTTCAAAATGTCGCAAGCCTCGGTGGCACCCTACACGGCCGCTGGCAAACTGACGGTCTATGCCCAGGGCGACACATTACTTCCCGGCGTGAGTCTGGTGCCGACCCCAGGCCATACGCCGGGGCACACCTCTTACCTGTTCAGCTCCAACGCACAGAGCCTGCTGGTGTGGGGCGATATCGTGCACAGCCATGCGGTGCAATTCGCCCAGCCCGAAGTGGTCATCGAGTTCGACGTCGACAGCCCGAAAGCCCTGGCAAGCCGCAAGCAGGTGTTCGCCGATGCCGCCCGCGACAAACTCTGGGTCGCCGGTGCACACATGCCGTTCCCCGGGATCGGCCACGTGCGCAGCGAAGGCGCTGGCTACGCCTGGGTACCCAGTGAGTTCGGACCGCTGCGCAGCGACCGCTGATTCGTCGCCTGCACAGGCCGCCTGGGCGCAATGCCCAGGCGGTATCCGGTCACATACACCATCCCCTCAATCGGCTATGTTCAAACCCGGCGCGGCAATTGCCGCTGTTCAAAGCGGGCCGAGTTCTTTATGCTCGCCACCACTGTATATATAAACAGTTTCTTGTAACCCATCAGCGTGAAGGCGTAGAGGTGATGAATGGCCGTCGAAGTGGTGTACCGCAGCAGTCGGGATCTGGAGCGTTTATTTATGGATAAAGCCGAAGCCGATCGTCATGACAAGATGCTCGAACTGGCCGAGCTACTCACCGACGTGCTGCAAAAGGCCGTGCCTTCGCTGAACGAAGCGCAGGGTGAAGAACTGGGCATCTTTATGGCGAAAAACCGCGAAATCTTCGCCAAGGCCTTCAAGAACCAGCCCGATGCCCTGAGCGAACTGGAACAAGCCGCAAGCGAGTAAGTGCTCTGCCACGGGGCGTCGATCTGCCCAGGGCCGCATGCGTGCCGGCTTGGCAGACGTAGGGCGTACATGGCGCCGCCTGGTACGCCGGGCTGACCGCCATCGCCACCCTATGCATCTGGAGTCACGATACCCGGCCCTGATCAGCCTTCGGGCTGCTCCAATGCCTGCACCAAAGCCTTGAGAAAACGCGCCGCCTCGCCGCCGGTGACCGCGCGGTGGTCGAAGGTCAGCGACAGCGGCAGGATCGGGTGCACCAGCACCTTGCCGGCCACTGCCACCGGTTCGTCGCGGATACCGCCGGCACCGATAATCGCCACTTGCGGCGGCATGACAATCGGGTTGGCGTAGCGGCCGAACAAGGTGCCGAAATTGGACAGGGTCAGCGTGGCGCCCATCATTTCCTGCGGCGGAATCGAGCGCGCCTTGACGTCCGCACGCAGGCGCGCCGCACCCGCCTTCAAGTCTTCGGCGTTGCGCGCGCCGACATTGCGCAGCACCGGCACGAACAACCCATCCGGGCTGTCCACGGCAATGCCCAGGTCGAGCTGGTTGTGCTGCTTGATCGACAACGATTTGCCATCGAACCAACTGTTCAGCACCGGCTCGACCTCGCAGGCGGCGGCAATCGCCTGGGCGATCCGCACCAGCGGATCGCGCGCTTGCGCCCAGCGGTGCAGGTCGGCGTCAGCGACGATCACCACCGGCACCACCTCGGCATGCGCGCGCGCCATATTGATCGCCATGCTGCGCCGCACGCCACGCAGCTTGTCGCCGCCGAACTTGTCGCGGGCGCTCTGTGTGGCGGCCTCGACATCGCTGCGGGTGATCAGGCCATCGCTGCCGGAGCCATGCAACGTACTCAGGTCGACACCCAGCTGGCGGGCCAGCTGACGCACCGCAGGGGTCGCCCGCGGCGCCAGGTGTTCGCGGGTCGAAGGCGCGGCGCCGACGAAGAAGCTGTCGGCCTGGGCCTCGCCGCCCCCCTGCAGACGCCCAACCACGGTGCCGGCATCGGCTTCGCCCTCGTAGGCCAGCAGCGGCTCGCCGACATGCAGAATGTCGCCCTCCATGCCGAAGGTCTGCAACACCGTGCCGTCATAAGGCGCGGGGATGTCGACGATGGCCTTGGCGGTTTCCACCGATACCAGCAATTGGTCGGCTTTCACCACATCGCCGGCCTTGACGTGCCACTCGACGATCTCGGCTTCCTGCAGCCCCTCGCCCAGGTCGGGCAGTTTGAAATATTTCATGGCGTTCTCCCGATTCCACCGCTCCAGGTAGGAGCGGACTTGTCCGCGATAAGGTCATCAGCCATACAATCGTTCGCGGGCATGACCCGCTCCTACATGATCAGCGACCGGCTCGAAGACTGCGCCGCGCGCACCATTGCCCCCAAGGTTCAGGCGTAATTCAGCACCGTGTCGCAGGCCGCCACAATGTCCGCGACAGCGGGGATGTACAGCGGCTCCAGTCGGTACAGCGGCGGCGGAATATCCGGCGCGGTGACGCGCTGGATCGGCGCCTGCAAATCCAACAGCGCGCGCTCGTACAGGCTGGCGGCGATCTCGGCGCCGACGCCGCCGCTCTTCGGCGCCTCGTGCACGATCACGCAGCGCCCGGTCTTGCGCACCGAGGCCTCCAGGGTGTCGAGGTCCAGCGGCTTGATGCAGGCGACGTCAATCACCTCGGCGGACACCCCCTGCTCCGCCAGCTGTGCGGCGGCTTGCAGGGTTTCGTGGACGCTGGCGCCCCAGCTGATCAGGGTCAGGTCGCTGCCTTCGCGCAAGGTGAAGCAGCTGTCCAGCGGCAGGCGCTGGCCGTCGTCGACCAGCACTTGCGGGTTCATCCGGTACAAGCGGGTCGGTTCGAGGAAGATCACCGGGTCGGGATCGTCGATCGCCGCCAACAGCAGGCCGTAGGCGCGCGCCGGCGACGAGGGGATCAGCACCCGCAAGCCCGGAATATGCGCGAACAACGCCTCGGTGCTTTCGCTATGGTGCTCCGGCGCGCGGATGCCGGCGCCCATCGGGCTGCGCAGCACCAGCGGGCAGCTCAAGCGCCCACGGGTACGGCAACGCAGGCGGCTGGCGTGCGACACCAAGTGGTCCATGGCCGGGTAGATAAAGCCCATGAACTGGATTTCCAGCACCGGCTTCAAGCCTTGCGCGGCCATGCCCACCGCCAGACCGGCGATCATGGTTTCCGCCAGCGGCGTGTCGATCACCCGCTTGAAGCCAAAGGCGTCGCGCAAACCGGCGGTGGCGCGGAACACCCCGCCGTTGACGCCGACATCCTCGCCCAGCACCACGACATTCGCGTCCTCGCGCATCGCCCGATGCAGGGCTAGGTTGACCGCTTCGAGCAGGCTCAGCTTGGCGCTACTCATGACCGGCCTCCTGGCGACGAACCACGCGTTCGAGGAACAACGCGCGCTGCTCGGCCAACGCCGCCGGCCACTGCGCATAGACGTAATCGAGCGCCGCCTCGGGCGACGGCTGGCCGGCCTGCTCGAAGGCCTCCACCGCTTGCTGCACCCGTGCCTGACACTCGCCGATCAGTGCCTGTTCGCGGCGCTCGTCCCACACGCCCTGGCCGGCGAGAAAGGCTTGCAGGCGCTTGATCGGTTCTTCCTGCCAGGCCTGCTTCACTTCCTCGGCACTGCGGTAGCGGGTGGCGTCGTCGGCGGTGGTGTGGTCGCCGAGGCGGTAACTCAGGCACTCCAGCAGCACCGGCCCCTTGCCCTGCCGTGCGCGCTCAAGCGCCCACTGCATGCGCGCGTAAACCGCGAGGATGTCGTTGCCGTCAACCTGCTCGCCGGGAAAGCCGGCGCCGATGGCCTTCTGCGCCAGGGTCGGTGCGCCGCACTGGATACGCCGCGGCACGGAAATCGCCCACTGGTTGTTGTTGATCACGAACACCACCGGCAACTGCCAGGCGCCGGCCACGTTCAGCGCTTCGAGAAAGTCGCCCTTGCTGGTGGCGCCGTCGCCGCAGGTGGTCACGGCGACGCGCTGCTCGCCGCGAATCTTCATCGCCGTGGCCACGCCGCAGGCATGCAGGGCCTGGGTGGCGATGGGTACGCAGAGCGGGAAGTCCTCCGCCACGGCCGGGTTGACAAAGGCGCTGCCACGCTCGTCGCCGCCCCAGTAGAGGAGGATTTCTTCCATCTTTACCCCGCGCATCAATTGCACGGCGGTGTCGCGGTAATACGGCACCAACACGTCCTCGGCCTGCATCAGCGCACCGATGGCCACGCCGATCGCCTCCTGGCCGAGGGTCGGCGCATAGGTGCCGATGCGCCCGGTGCGTTGCAGGGCGACCGCCTTCTGGTCGAACAGACGCGTCAGCACCATCTGCCGGTACAGGCGGCGCAACAATTCGTGGTCGCCGGCCCACGCCGGCAAGCTGCCAAGCGGGCGGCCGCTGGGGTCGAGGTAGCGGGTATAGGGGAGTTGCAGACGCTCGGGCATGCTCGGTCTCCTCGACACCTTGTGGATGTCGCGTCGGCCCCCGGGGCTTGTGGTCTCGGGGGTGGCGCGAGGGCGCGGCGGCCGCGCCCTCGGCAATCGCTTCAGCTGGCGTTCAGCAAGCGCTCGGCCAAGGCATCGGCGACCCGCGCGGGTGAGCGCTTGTCGGCCTGGGCGTGGGCATAGATTTCGGTCAGACGCAGGCTGATCTGCGCCAGGTGCGCGGTGATCGCCGCCAGGCTTTCACCGCGGTGCTTGAGCGCGACGTAGATCAACCCGCCGGAATTGATCACGTAATCCGGGGCATAGAGAATCCCGCGCGCCTGCAAGGTGTCGGCGATCTCGCCGCTGGCCAGCTGGTTGTTCGCCGCGCCGGCGATTGCCGAGCAACGCAGCTGGCCGACGGTCTCGGCATTCAGCACGCCACCCAGGCCGCAGGGCGCGAGGATGTCGCAAGGGGTGGTGAGCAAGGCCTCGCTGGCCACCGGCTGGGCGCCGAGCTGCTCGACCGCCAGTTGCACGCGCCCGGCGTCCAGGTCGCTGACCAGCAATTCGGCACCGGCGGCATGCAGCTGCTCGGCCAGCGCATAGCCCACATTGCCGAGACCCTGGATGGCCACGCGCAGGCCTTCGAGGTCGTCGCTGCCCAACCGCGCCCGCGCTGTGGCGCGGATACCGGCGAAGACGCCCATGGCGGTGTGCGGCGACGGGTCGCCCTCGCTGGTGGTGCTGGTGACATGGTGGGTGTGCTGGGCGATGCAGTCCATGTCGGCGCTGGACGTGCCGCTGTCCATGGCGGTGATGTAGCGGCCATTGAGGGTTTCGATAAAGCGGCCGAAGGCTTCGAACAGCGCGCCACGGTTATCCACATGCGCCGGGCGGATGATTACCGCCTTGCCGCCGCCCTGGGCGATGCCGGCCAAGGCGGCTTTGTAGCTCATGCCCTGGGCCAGGCGCACGGCATCGCGAATCGCGCTTTGCTCGTCGGGGTAGGCCAGATAGCGGCAACCGCCAAGCGCCGGGCCGAGGCGGGTGTTGTGGATGGCAATAATGGCCTTGAGGCCGGTAAGCGGGTCCTGGGTGAGGTGCAATGCCTCAAGTCGGGCGGCTTCCATCATGGCGAACATGCTGTGGCTCCCTTGCTGCTTAACGGCAGTATAGGCGGCGTGCCCATGGGCAACCGACCGCACCGGTATAAGCACGCCAACAAGCCATGCTCGGCTGCATAAGCAAGTGCAAGGACTGGACGCGGCGCAGGCGGCCGGTTACAACGGGCTATCACAGGAGGTGTTCATGAGCCCGCGCCAAACCTGCCTTGCCTGCCTTGACCGTGAGCCACCCGCCCTCTTCGAGGCGGCCCTGTGGATCGCCGCCGAACACGACCCGGCGCTGCAACCGGCCGAGGTGCTGCGCGACCTCAACGGTTTGCAGCAACAGGTCAGCGCCGGCCTGCCCAACCTGCCTGCCGCAGAGCTGGCGCAACCGCTGCTGCGGCGCCTCAACGAACTGGACTTCCACGAAGACGACGACAGCCCGCTCAAGCCACAGGTGGCCTTGCTGCACAAAGTGCTGCAACGGCGCCGTGGGCAACCGCTGTCGCTGGCGTTGCTGGCCCTGGAGCTGGCGCAGCGTCTGCAAATTCCGCTGCAAGGGGTGAACTTCCCCGGACACTTCCTGCTCCGCGTACCCGGCGCCGACCACCTGCTCGACCCCTGCGGCGGGCGCCGTCTGTACACCCGCGACTGCCGCGAACTGCTGCTGCGCCACCTCGGTGCCAGCGCCGAGTTGTCCGCCAACCATCTACTTAGCTGCGATGCACGCAGCATGCTGCTGCGCTTGTCGCGCAACCTGCGCCAACTGCACCTGCTCGCCGAGGATTACCTGGCGGCGCTGAAAGACGCCGAGCGCGTACTGCTCCTGGGCACGCCAACGGTGGGCGATCACCTGGCGCGCGCCGAGCTCTATCAACGCCTGGATTGCCCGCAAGCCGAACGCTTCGATGTGCAGCACGCCCTGCTGCTGTGCGACGACCCGGCGCAACGCATGCTGCTCAGCGAACGCTTGCGTCAGCTGAGTACGGCGCCAGCGCTGCATTAGCCACAGCGCCTGCACCGGTTAGCGCAAGCGTTGAGCGATCAAGCTCCAGCCGTGCGGCGCGCCACGTAACCCAGCAGGCGCGCTCCCGCATTGCGCCGATGCTGGGTTATGGCGCACTTCGCGGGAGCATCGCTAGCGGCAGCGGCCCGAGCCACCCGACGAGAAACCGCTTAACCGCCGGCTAGGGGGCTACAACAACCCCTGAGCCTTGGCCTGCGCCACCGCCTGCGTACGCCGCGCCACACCAAGCTTGCCGTTGATCCGCCGCGCATGGGTTTTCACCGTGTGCAGGGAGATGAACAACTGCTCGGCGACTTCCTGGTTGGAACAGCCCTGGGCGATCAGGCGCAGCACCGCCAACTCACGGGCGCTGAGCGGCGCGTCCGCTGTTACCGCGACCTCGCTTGCCGTGCCCGGCGCGGCCACCTTCGCCTCGAACCACAGGCACTGGTAATTCAAGCGCTGGCGCAGGCTTTGCCCGGCCTGTCGCGCCTGCGCAGCGGCCGTGTACTCACCGCAGGCGCTGCAAGCCTCGGCATAACTCAACCACAGTTCGCTGGCGAGCGCCTGGCGGCCCTCGGTCAGGCTCTGTTCGAGCAAGGCGTATAACGCGATGCGCACATCTGTTCCCTCGGCCATATCCAGACACAGCAGCAAATGCTGCAAGCGTGGGATCAACTCGGGGAACGCCGGCGGCGGCAACATCGCCTGTTCGCGCTGCCGATAACCCAGCACGCGGGTCAACGCGATACGGGCCCGGTCATGGTGCCCCTGCCACATCCACAACCGGCTGCTGGCCAGGAGCAGTACCCCGCGATAGAGGGTTTCCGCCACGCGCTGGCGCTGCATCAGGCGCTCGGCCTCGGCCAGGCGCGCGAATGCGGCGGGCAGGTCCTGCTGCTGCGCCGCCAGTTCGGCCAGGCTCAGGTAGCCATAAAAAGCCCCGGGATCGCCGTAGTGCAAGGCTTCGGCGAGGCCGCACCGCAGCAGCTCGTCGGCCTCCGCGATGCACCCCTGACGCAGGGCCAGACGCCCCAGGCGCATATGCAGCCGCCCCCATACCGGGGTCTGCCGTAGAACCTGAATATCCAACTGCTTGAGCACCCGCAGCAGCAGCGTCTGGCCCCGCGCGAACTCGCCGCGCGCCTCCAGCAACAGCGCATGGTCGAGCTCCAGCAACGCCTCGAACACCGGGCTGCCGTAGCGGCGCGCCTGTTTCAGCGCTTCATAGCCCAGCCCCTGGGCCGCCTCCAGGTTGCCTTCGCCGATGGCCATCTGAGTCAGTAGCGAACGGCACAACAAGGCTTGCGCCCACGCGGCTTCCGGCAAGCCCTGCAAGGCCTCTTGCAGGTGCATGCGCGCGGTGGCCGTGTAGCCACGGCCGCACGCCGCAATGCCGCTCAGGGCCTGCCATTGGGCGAACAATTCGCTCGTGCGCTCGCCGTCCGGGCGCGGCTGGAAACGCGCCACCTGATCGGCACAGGCTTTCGCCTCGTCGACGCGACCGACCAACAGCAACACCCAGGCGTTCAACAGAATCAGCCGCGGGGTACTCGACAGCAGGCTCTCCGGCAGCTCGCCGCGCCAGCGCAGGATCAGCCCGAGGTCCTGGCCTTGCAGCAACTGCTCCTCGGTGAAGCGTTCGAGAAAACTCGCCGCCACCTCCGGTTGCCCGCCCTTGAGCGCATGCTCCACCGCTGCGCGCACATCGCCCTGGGCGGCGAACCACTGGCTGGCGTGCAGGTGCAGGCTGGCACAGGGCTCGGCCTTGCGCCGCTGTTGCAGCAAGACGGCCAAGGGCGGGAACACCTCGAACCAGTCGGCGGCGCCTTCCAGCTCGTCGATAAACACACCGCGCACGCGCAAGGCCTGCAACCATTCGGCGCCCTCGCCGACGCCCAGCAGATGCTCACAGAGCGCGCTGCTGAAACGTGGAATCTGCGCCAACTGGCAAAGCGCATGCAGCAGATCAGCCGGCAAGCCATGCAGCACTTCGTGCTCGATGTAATCGCGCAGCAGCGAGCTGTGCTCCTCACACAGCGCAGGCCCGGCCTCGCGCTCGCCCTGGGCGGCCAACAAACGCAGGCGCAAGGCCGCCGGCCAGCCCGCGGTCATGCCGTGCAATGCATCGGCCCAGGCCAGGCGCGACGGATCGACCTGGTGCAGCCAGAGGCCGACTTCGCCAGCGCCGAACGCCAGGTCGCGGTGATCCAGCTCGAACAGCTCACCCTCCAACAGCAGGCGCGGCAGGTTGCAATTGGGCCGCCGGCGGCTGCCCAGCCACCAGTTCAGGTTCGCCGGGGACACGCCGATCAGGTGGTCGAGGCAGGCATCGAGCGCGTCGTCGGGCTCGCGCGGGTAATCGTTGAGCATGATCCACAGCGCCCGCTCTTCGGCGGCCAAGGCGGCGCCCAACTGCGCCTCGTCGAGCGCCGGCGGATAGCCCAGGGCACTGGCCAACTGTCGACAAAACGCGGCGGCCGAGCCCGTCCAGGTCGCACAGTTGAGCCACAACGGCGTGTACTCGGGCGGGCAGGCCCGCGCGCAATCGGCGAGCAGCACCGACTTGCCGAACCCGGCCGGGGCGACCAACAGGCGTAACCGACACGCTTCGCCGAGCAGGCGCTGCTGCAAGGGCTGGCGCTGAATATGCCCAGGCGGCTGCCGGGGCAATCCGCTCTTGCCACAGGACGGCAACGCGATGGGGGGAGATGGCGCGTAGGCGGTCATGACGACTCGTAATTATTTTTATCAGGGGGCCGATGCCTCAGGCTAGTCGGCAATCGCCACGCGCCCCAGCTCTATCACGCCGCCTGATAAGCGCCGATAAAAAAGGCTCGATACCCATTATGTGTTGAAACGTGCCGCCGGCTAGGCGATGCCTGGAACGCGGTAATGCGTAGGGTGGGTTAGGCGCATGACCATGGACTATCGGCGGCTGCATAGTCCGTTGCGCCGTAACCCACCAAAGGGGGCAGGCCGATTAACCCTTGGTGGGTTACGTGGCGCATCCAGTACGCAGTTGCTCTGTCAGCTCGCCTCAGCGCCACTAACCCACCCTACCGAATCTGCGTACAACCGTTAACGGATACAAAGCCATAAAAAAGGCGGCCCGCAGGCCGCCCAATCACGGAGCAAGGTTGCCCAAACAGCGCCTCAGCGCACCCCGCTGCTGCGCAGGGCCGCCGGGGTGAAATCCGCACCGGAGGCACGGAAGCCGAACTGCAGCGGCTGACGCTCTTCGTTGAACAGGCCGATGGAGATGTAGCGCCCGCCAAGCAGGTCGTACAGCACCTCGGTGGCAAAGCCTGCCAGTTGCTCGCTGTAGTTGAAGTAATGATGCCCTTCCGCTACGCGCCACAGCGCACCACGACCATCGTAGTGATCGACCAGGGCGATCTGCCAGCTGTCTTCGTCGACATACAGTTTGCGTTTGGCATAGATATGCCGCTCGTCGGTTTTCACCGTAGCTTCCACTTCCCAGACCCGATGCAGCTCGTAACGGGTCAGGTCCTGGTTGATATGGCCCGCCTTGAGAATGTCGTCGTATTTCAGGTCAGGCTGGGTCAAGCGCAAACTGTTGTAGGGGATGTACATCTCCTTCTTGCCGATCAGCTTCCAGTCGTAGCGATCCGGCGCGCCGGAGTACATGTCGAAGTTGTCGGTGGTGCGCATGCCGTCCGACGCGGTGCCCGGGCCGTCGTAGGCCACTTGCGGGGCGCGGCGCACGCGGCGCTGGCCGGCGTTGTAGACCCAGGCCAGGCGCGGTTCCTTGACCTGATCGATGGTCTCGTGCACCAGCAGCACGTTACCGGCCAGGCGCGACGGCGCGGTGACCCGTTGCTTGAAGAACAGCAGCACGTTGCCGGCTTTCTCCGCATCCAGGCCGTCGACGTTCTGCGGGAAGGCGACCTCGTCCTCGAACTTGACCAGGGTGTAGGCGCCATTGGCCTGCGGCGCGGCCTGGACGATCTGCCGGCGCACGTTCTGCCCCCGGTAGCGGGTGATGTGGTTCCACACCACCTCGACCCCGCTCTTGGGGATCGGGAAGGCGTAGGCGCGACAGCCCAGGTAATTTTGCAAGCCGTTGCCGCCGTCAATCGCGGTGACCGTGGTGGCGCAGGTCTTGGTGGTGTCGTAGACCGCCTGCGGATGGGCCATGGTGCGGTGGGTCGGGTACACCGGAATGCGGTAGGTCTCCGGGTAGCGCTTGAGCATCGCCAACTGGCCGTCGGAGAGCTTGTCGCGGTATTGCTCGGCGTTCTGCGCGGTGATCACGAACTGCGGCTTTTCGGCGGCGAAGGGGTTGCTGAGGATGCCGCGGGCATCGGCGCTGCCGGTCGTCGGGCTCTGCCCGCCGGTCCAGGCCGGAATAGTGCCATCGGCATTGCCGGCCATTTGCGCGCCCAGCGGGGTCAGTGTGCTCCCCAGTTGCGCGGCTTCATCGGCGGAAACCGCCGCCAGCACGGCGGCAGACATCAGTGACAGCGCCAACACGCCGGTTTGCAGGATTCTTGTGCTGTTCATCATGTACGGGTCCTTTGCGCGTCGTTGATCAGAAGTTCACACCGAAACTCAGGGCGACGAAGTCACGATCGGTGATCGTGTTGTAGTCGCCACCGAAGAAGTCGGTGTAACTGAGGCTGGCGTTGTAGGTGTTCTGGTAATCGGCGTTGAGGCCGACGCTGACCGCCTTGCTGCCCTCGTTGAAGTTCGGCCCGTAACCGTCGACGTCATGCGACCAGGCCACGCTCGGGCTCAGGTTGACCCCGGCGAATACGTTGCTGTAGTCCAGGCTGGCGCGCGCGCGGTAACCCCAGGAGCTGCTGGTGAAGAAGCCGTCACCCTGGCACTCGTCCGGATTGGCGGCGTTGAACGCGCCGCACACGCCCGGCACGCTGAACTCGCCGGCGCCGTAGATCGGATCGCGGCCAAAACGCAGCTCGCTGACGTCATCGCTGATGCCGCTGATGTGGTTGTAGCCAACCTCGCCCAGCAGGGTCAGGCGGCTGGCGCCGAGTACCCGGTCGATAAACTGCACCGCGGTGACCTGCGCCTGGGTGAAGGGCTTGCGCTCGTAACCATGGATATCCGCGCCCGCGACGTTCTGCGCATGACCGCTCTCGAATACGGGATTGAATGGCAAACCCAGCGCGGCGAACGACAGGTCGGTGGAGTTGATCGATATCGGCATGTTCGGCCGGTAACTCAGCTCGCCGGATAACGCGGTGCCGCCGAGGTTGGTCTGGAAGCTCATGCCATACAGGCGGATGTCCTCCGGGTACTCCATGAAATAACGCGCATTCGGCGCACCGGGAATAAACGTGACGAAGTTCGGCGTAGTCGTACGGACGGTGCTGAATACCGGGTTGCGGCTGTGGTAATTCATCGCGTACAGGCCGAACTCGGTGTCGTTCAGCGCTTCGGCGAACCAGCGCAGGGCCACGCCATACTGGCCGCTGTCACGCGCATCGCGGTCACCGGCACGCGGGATGTAGGCGTTGTCGACAAACGAGTTGGTCGACTCGCCGGGCGGCAGATCGGCACCGAGCACCACCAGGCGGTCGTCGCAGCCGTCGGCCGCGACATCGGCGGTGGAGAAGAAGGTGCCGCAGTTATCCACCACGGTCTGGTCCCACTCCAGCTGATAGAAGGCCTCCATGCTCAGGGTATCGCTCAGGCTCTGCGAGACGTAGAGCATGTTGACCGGGATCAGGCCTTCCTTGATCTCCGCGCCAGGCCGGCGGAAGGCCGCCACGTCGATCGGGTTGATCGAGTTGATGCTGTTGCCGATAAAGGTGCTCTCGCCCCAGCTGACCACCTGCTTGCCGACCCGCACGCTGCCGGGCAGGTCGCCGAGGTTGTAGTTGTGGTAGAGGAAGGCATCGAGGATTTCCGCCCCGGACGACTGCGCCGCGGTTTTCCGGTTGCTGTCGTCGATGTCGTAGAACAGCCGGCTTTCGTCTTTGGTCTCGAAGTCGTACCAATATTTGCCGCGGATAAACACCCCGGTGTTGCCGTACTTCAACTCAAGGTCGTGAATGCCCTTGAAGATCTTCGAGAAGGTTTCGCCTTTCTTGAAGTTCAGCCGGCCGTCATCCGAGGTGCGCGAAGACGCCTTGCCGCCGCTGGCCACCGAAATGAAATCCGGGTCCGCCCCGCGTACCCCCCAACTGGCACCCACGGACAGCGCGGAATCGAACTGCGCTTCGAGCTCGCCGACATTGAAGGTAATCGCCTGGACCGGCGCGACACAGCCTAACGCGACGGCAACGGCCAGTGCGCGCGGCTGGAAGATGGCATGTCTTGTTTTTGTTGTCATGCGGCTCTCCTGGAAAGCGTGGTTTCGTGTTGAAGCGCCACGCTACCCAGTCGCCCCAGGGTGGATAAGCGCCCGAAAGAGGTATTTGCCGTGTCAGCCGAAAGAGTGAACAGCCCGGCTAGACGGGCGCTTTGCCGCCGGCCCATGCGCCGACGCAATGGCCCACCATTGCGCCGATGAATAGCGCCGCAGGGGTGCCCCAACACAGGCGCGCCGTGCCACGACAAAGCGCCTGCCGCCGGGTAGGCTTGGGGTTCAACGCCCGAGGAATGCCCCGATGCCGACCCGCCCCGCCATCAGCCTGTGGATGGATCAACTCGCCCCACAGCCGCCGCGCCCCTCGCTGCAAGGCAGCCTCACGGTCGATGTGGCAATCGTCGGCGCCGGTTACACCGGGCTGTGGACCGCCTACTACCTCAAGCGCCAGGCGCCCGCGCTGCGCGTCGCCATCGTCGAGGCCGAATACGCCGGGTTTGGCGCCTCCGGACGTAACGGCGGCTGGCTGATGGGCAACCTGCTCGGCGATGACCGCCTGCTCGCCGGACTGCCCGCCGAACAGCGGCGCGCGGGTTTCGACCTGCTGCACGGGATTCCCGATGAAGTCGCCACGGTGCTGCAACGCGAAGGGATCGACTGCGACTACCGCAAAGGCGGCGTGCTGTATTGCGCGGCGCGCTACCCGGAGCAGGAGCAGCGCCTGCGCGCCTGGCTCGACGCCTTGCACCGGGAAGGCCTGAGCAACGCCGACTACCGCTGGCTGGTGCCCGCCGAGCTGAATGCGCAGCTGCGCGTCAACAACCCGCTGGGCGCCATCTACAGCCCGCACTGCGCAACCCTCCAGCCGGCCAAGCTGGTGCGCGGCCTGGCCGAGGCGGTAGAGCGCCTCGGCGTGCCGCTGTTCGAGCAGAGCCGCGTCAACCACTGGCAACCCGGCCTGCTGCGCACCGACCAGGGCGAGCTGCGCGCCGAGTGGGTCGTGCCGGCGGTGGAAGGTTACGCCGCCGAACTGCCGCTGCTGCGCCGCTACCAATTGCCGGTGCAGAGCTTGCTGGTGGCCACCGAACCGTTATCCGCCCGGCAGTGGCAGGCCATCGGCCTGGAACGCGGCCAGGCCTTCAGCGAGTTCAGCCGCCAGGTCACCTACGGCCAACGCAGCGCCGACGACCGCCTGGTGTTCGGCGCCCGCGGCGGTTATCGCTTCGGCGGGCGCCTACGCGATGACTTCGACCTCAACGCCGACGAAGTCGGTCTGCGTCGCTACCTGTTCGGCGAACTGTTCCCGCACCTGCGCAACGTCGCGATCAGTCACCGCTGGGGCGGCAACCTCGGCATGGCGCGGCGCTTCCAGCCGCACATGCTGCTCGACCGCGCCGGCCGCATCGCCCTTTCCGGCGGCTACGGCGGCGAAGGCGTCGGCGCCAGCAACCTCGGCGGGCGCACCCTGGCCGACCTGATCCTCGGCCGCCAGACCGCGCTCACCGCGCAGCCCTGGGTGCTCGGTGAGCGCCCGGTAACGGCGCTCAAAGCCTGGGAGCCGGAGCCCTGCCGCTGGCTCGGCTATAACGCGATCATCCGCAGCTTCGCCCATGAAGACCACGTGCTGGCCAATCCGCGCAGCGCGCCCTGGCGCCGCGCCCTGGCCAGGCGTCTGGCCGACTGCATGGAAAGCCTGATGCGCTAACCGCCGCGCCGAACAACGTATCGATTTCAATACAGCGTAATGAAAGCGACACAAAGCTGTCAGCCCGCGACACGCGCGGCTTTGCCCGACAGTTGCCGCCCCCGCCCGCGGCAACTGTATCGAATTCGCTACAAAGCGAAATTCAAGGCTCATCCAAAAACAATATAAGTTATTGTTTTTATTGATAAAAATAACAATGGCACCACCCTTGCTATTGCTCTTCGTCAATGCTCGCTGCCTGGCACGAGCACCTTGATCATCGCCCGCACGAGAAACGGGTGAGCCTGACCACTTTGAGGAGTTCACATGAGCGAATTGCGTTTTACCGTCGATCACGAATGGCTGCGTCAGGATGCCGATGGTTTGGTCACCGTGGGCATCACCGCCTATGCCCAGGAAGCCCTGGGTGACGTGGTATTCGTGCAATTGCCCGACGCGCAGAGCTACGCCGCAGGTGACGAAGTGGCCGTGCTGGAATCGGTAAAAGCCGCCAGCAACATCGCCATGCCGCTCGACGGTGAAGTGCTCGAAGTCAACGCCGACCTCGAAGGCAACCCGGAGTTGGTCAACGAAGATCCGCTGGGCAAGGGCTGGTTCTTCCGCTTCCGCCCGACCGACGCCAGCGCCGTGGCCGCCCTGCTCGACCAGGCCGCCTATGAACGCCTGCTCAACGCCAACGCCGACGCCTGAGAATCGACATGACCGATCTGACCACCCAGAACGAATTCATCGCCCGGCATATCGGCCCGCGTGCGACCGATACCGCCGCCATGCTCGACACCCTCGGCTTCGACTCCCTCGACGCGCTGACCGCCAGCGTGATCCCGGAGAGCATCAAGGGCAGCAGCGTGCTCGGCGACCAGCCGGGTCTCAGCGAAGCCGACGCCCTGGCCACCATTAAAGCCATCGCCGGGCAGAACCAGCAGCTCAAGACCTACATCGGTCAGGGCTACTACGGCACCCACACGCCGAGCCCGATCCTGCGTAACCTGCTGGAAAACCCGGCCTGGTACACCGCCTACACCCCCTACCAGCCGGAGATTTCCCAGGGTCGCCTGGAAGCCCTGCTGAACTTCCAGACCCTGATCAGCGACCTCAGCGGCCTGCCGATCGCCAACGCCTCCTTGCTCGATGAGGCCACCGCGGCTGCCGAGGCCATGACCTTCTGCAAGCGCCTGTCGAAGAACAAGGCCAGCAACACCTTCTTCGCCTCGCAGCACTGCCACCCGCAAACCCTCGACGTGCTGCGCACCCGCGCCGAGCCGTTGGGCATCGAGGTGGTGATCGGCGACGAAGCCGCCATCGGCGATGCCAGCGCCTACTTCGGCGCGCTGCTGCAATACCCGGCGAGCAATGGCGACATCTTCGATTACCGCGCGCTGGTCGAGCGCTTCCACGCCGTCGGCGCGCTGGTTGCCGTGGCCGCCGACCTGCTGGCCCTGACCCTGCTCACCCCGCCGGGCGAGTTCGGCGCCGACGTGGCCCTGGGCAGCGCCCAGCGCTTCGGCGTGCCACTGGGCTTCGGCGGCCCGCACGCCGCCTACTTCGCCACCCGCGACGCCTTCAAACGTGACATGCCGGGCCGCCTGGTCGGCGTCTCGGTCGACCGTTTCGGCAAGCCGGCCCTGCGCCTGGCCATGCAAACCCGCGAGCAGCACATCCGCCGCGAGAAGGCCACCAGCAACATCTGCACCGCCCAGGTGCTGCTGGCCAACATCGCCAGCATGTACGCCGTGTACCACGGCCCGGTGGGCTTGACCCGCATCGCCAAGCGCGTGCACCAGCTCACCGCGATCCTCGCCCAAGGCCTGAGCAAGCTCGGCCTGGTGGTGGAACAAGCGCATTTCTTCGACACCCTGAGCCTGGCCAGTGGCGCGCGCACCGCGCAGCTGCACCAGCAGGCGCGCGCGATGGGCATCAACCTGCGCGAAATCGACGGCGAACGCCTCGGCCTGTCGCTGGACGAAACCACCGACCAAGCCGCCGTCGAACACCTGTGGGAAGTCTTCGCCGAGCCGGGCCAGAGCCTGCCGAACTTCAGCGAACTGGCCGCCAGCGTTGCCGGGCGCCTGCCGCACGACCTGCTGCGGCAGTCGGCGATCCTCGCGCACCCGGTGTTCAACCGTTACCACTCGGAAACCGAGCTGATGCGCTACCTGCGCAAGCTCGCTGACAAGGGCCTGGCGCTGGACCGCAGCATGATCCCGCTGGGTTCCTGCACCATGAAGCTCAACGCCGCCAGCGAGATGATCCCGGTGACCTGGGCCGAGTTCGGCAACCTGCACCCCTTCGCCCCCGCCGAGCAGAGCCAGGGCTACCAGCAGCTGACCGACGAACTGGAGGCCATGCTCTGCGCCGCCACCGGTTATGACGGTATCTCCCTGCAGCCGAACGCCGGCTCCCAGGGCGAATACGCCGGTCTGCTGGCGATCCGCGCTTACCACCAGAGCCGTGGCGACGAGCAGCGCGACATCTGCCTGATCCCGCAATCGGCCCACGGCACCAACCCGGCGACCGCCAGCATGGCCGGCATGCGCGTGGTGGTGACCGCCTGCGACGCACGCGGCAACGTCGACATCGCCGACCTGCGCGCCAAGGCCGAAGAACACAAGGAGCGCCTGGCGGCGCTGATGATCACCTACCCGTCGACCCACGGCGTGTTCGAGGAAGGCATCCGCGAGATCTGCGCGATCATTCATGACAACGGCGGCCAGGTGTACATCGACGGCGCCAACATGAACGCCATGGTCGGCCTCTGCGCCCCAGGCCAGTTCGGCGGCGACGTCTCGCACCTGAACCTGCACAAGACCTTCTGCATCCCGCACGGCGGCGGCGGTCCGGGCGTCGGCCCGATCGGCGTCAAGGCGCACCTGATTCCGTTCCTGCCCGGCCACGGCCACATGGCGCGCAAGACCGGCGCGGTCAGCGCCGCGCCATTCGGCAGCGCGAGCATTCTGCCGATCACCTGGATGTACATCCGCATGATGGGCGGCGAAGGCCTCAAGCGCGCCTCGCAGATGGCGATTCTCAACGCCAACTACATCGCCCGTCGCCTGGAAGAGCACTACCCGGTGCTCTACAGCGGCGAAGGCGGCCTGGTGGCGCACGAGTGCATCCTGGATATCCGTCCGCTCAAGGAGACCAGCGGCATCAGCGTCGACGATGTGGCCAAGCGCCTGATCGACTTCGGCTTCCACGCCCCGACCATGTCGTTCCCGGTGGCCGGCACGCTGATGATCGAGCCGACCGAAAGCGAATCCAAGGAAGAACTGGACCGCTTCTGCGACGCCATGATCGCCATCCGCGAAGAAATTCGTGCGGTGGAACAAGGCGACCTGGACAAAGACGACAACCCGCTGAAAAACGCCCCGCACACCGCCCTGGAACTGGTCGGCGAGTGGACTCACGCCTACAGCCGCGAGCTGGCCGTGTACCCGACCGCCAGCCTGATCGAAGGCAAGTACTGGCCGCCGGTTGGCCGCGTCGACAACGTGTTCGGCGACCGCAACCTGATCTGCGCCTGCCCATCCATCGAGGCCTACCAGGACGCCTAACCGAGCAATCACGGCCCTGTAGGGTGGACATGGCGAAGCCTTGTCCACCAACCAGGCGCCCTACAAGGTCGCTGAATGCTCAGCGGTCGCAACAGAGTTTGTGGGTGTGCGCTGTGCGCCCTTGTGTCGGCAAAACCCATGACGCACAGCGCACACCCTCAACTATCTCCGCCGCCTGGCAGCGGAAGCAGGCAACACCGTTCCTCCCATTGCGGCACAACCGCACGACAGCCCTTATTCGGCACGGGTCACCCCCGCGCTCTAACAACAAGAAAAGGAGCGTTACATGGAATTCCTCTCTTCCCTGGTCAACCAAATCAACGGCCTTGTCTGGGGCCCCCCCATGCTGGTGATGATCCTCGGCACTGGCCTGTTCCTCATGCTGCGCCTGAAGTTCATGCCGCTGGCGAAGATCGGCCACGGCTTCAAGCTGATGTGGCAAGGCCGTAAAAAAGACGACGAAGAAAGCGGCGAAATCAGCCCGTTCCAGGCGCTGATGACCTGCCTGGCCGCCACGGTCGGCACCGGCAACATCGCCGGCGTCGCCACTGCGATTTTCCTCGGCGGCCCTGGCGCGCTGTTCTGGATGTGGTGCACGGCGCTGGTCGGCATGGCCACCAAGTATTGCGAAGTGGTGCTGGCGGTGCATTACCGCGAGAAAGACGAGCGCGGCGAGCATGTCGGCGGGCCGATGTATGCGATCAAGAACGGTCTGGGCAAGAAGTGGCTGTGGCTGGGCACCGCGTTCGCCATCTTCGGCGGCTTCGCCGGGTTCGGCATCGGCAACATGGTCCAGGTCAACAGCATGGCGCATGCCCTGGAAACCACCTTCGCCATCCCGCTGTGGGCCACCGGCCTGGTGACCATGGTGATCACCGGCCTGGTGATCCTCGGCGGCATCAAGCGCATCGGTAAAGTCGCGGCCGCCCTGGTGCCGTTCATGTGCGTGGCCTATATCGTCGCCTCGTTGGTGGTGCTGGTGGTGTTCTCCGACGCCATTCCCGGCGCCTTCGAGCTGATCTTCACCCACGCTTTCACCCCGGTCGCGGCCACTGGCGGCTTCGCTGGCGCGGCAGTGATGGCGGCGATCCGTTTCGGTGTCGCGCGCGGCATCTTCTCCAACGAAGCGGGCCTCGGCACCGCCGGTATCGCCCAGGCGGCCGGCACCACCAACAGCCCGGTACGTTCGGGGATGATTGGCATGCTCGGGACGTTTATCGACACCATCATCATCTGCTCGATGACTGGCCTGGCGATCATCTGCTCCGGCGTATGGACCAGCGGCGCCAGCGGTGCGGCGCTCTCGGCGGCAGCCTTCGAGTCGGCCATGCCGGGCTTCGGTGGCGCGCTGTTGAGCATCGCCCTGGTGGTATTCGCCTTCACCACCATCCTCGGCTGGAGCTACTTCGGCGAGAAATGCTGGGAATTCATGGTCGGCACCAAGGCGATCATGCCGTTCCGCATCGTCTGGGTGCTGGCGGTGCCGTTCGGCGCC
>DELY01000040.1 GCA_002354655.1 Pseudomonas sp. UBA2684 | reverse complement strand
CGAGTCAGCGTGGAATCCGCAGCAAGGCCGCACTCAGGCCGATAAACACCGCCAGCACGGCCGAACTGAGCATCACCGCGATCAGCCAGCGCTGCCGACCGAAACGCAGTGCCAGCTCATTGCCGAAGATGCTCGCGGGCATGCCAATCAGGGTCACCAGCATCGCCACCCAAGTAGCCGACAGCCAAGGCGCACTGCCTTGCAACTGCCCGGAAAACACCACAAAGGCCACCACCCAGGCGCGCAGGGCAAACAGCTCAAGGTTATGCACCGCATAGGCCAGGCAGTAGGCCGCAACCGCACGGTTTTTCAGCGGGCTCAGGTCCAGCAGTTTGCGCGGTGCATGCTGCACCACCGCCTTGGGCTGCAACCCCCAATAGACCATGGCCCAGGCCAGCAAGGCGCACACGCCACTGAGCAGGGTCGGCAACTGCCAGCCGCCGAATTTGGCCAGCTCGCCGGCGAGGATAAACGACAGCGCCGTGCCCAGGCCGAAGCTCGCCGTATAGAAGGCCACGGCACGGGACTGCGCCGGCCCTTCGATCCGTTCGGACAGCGCCTTGAGCCCCGGCATATAGGTGCCGGCCAGGCCGACGCCCGCCAGCACCCGCCAGGCCAGGGCCGACCAGAAGCCATCGGCGAAGACAAAGCCGGCATTGGCCACGGCGGTCAGCAGCATCGCCGCCAGGTAGATCAGCCGCGCATCGTATTTATCGGTCAGCCCGGTCAGGATCGGCACCGCAACCATATAGCCGAGAAAAAACCCGCCGCCGATCCAGCCCGCCTGAGTGTTGCTCAGCCCCCACAGCGCCTGGAAATCCGGCAGCAAGGCGGCAAACAGAGCAAAGCCGGCCATGCCCAGGGTTTCCGCGCCGCACAGCAGCAGGGTCAGGCGGCGGGCGTTATTCATAACACCCGTCCATCAAAGGCCAGGCTCACGTCGCTCGGCAAGACATCGGGGTGTTCCAACAGCCAGGCGTCGAATGTATGACCAATATGGGTCAGCACGGTCTGCCTTGGCTGGAGGCGCTCGACCACCTCCAGCGCGCGGGTCAGGTCGTTGTGGTTGCGCGGAGCGATGGGTTGCGGTGCGGTGGAGCAGTCCAGCACCAGCAGATCCAGCGGTTGCTTTCGCAGCACCTCGGCACTGGCGTCGGGCACGCCTAGGGTATCGGTGAGGTAGGCGATACGCCGCGCTTGCCCCTCAAGCCCCTGCCCTTCAAATAAGTACCCAAAGGTCGGCTTGGAGTGATTCAGCGGCAGCGCCGTCACGCTCAACTCGCCCAGTTGGCGGCGCTCGAATGCGGCAAACGGCTGGCTGAAATCGAGAATACCGGGGTGTTTGTACAGATCGGCCAAGCCTTGCAGGTCATCCGGGCCATGCACCGGAATCACCAGCCCCTGCCCCCAGCGCAGGTGCAGCAGGCCTTGGGCGTGATCGGCGTGGTAATGGGTTTGCAGGATGCCGCTCAGGCTGTGGGGTGGGAAGCGCTCGCACAGATCGGTCAGGCCGCTGTCGATCAGCCAGCGCTGCGCACCGCATTCAATCAAGGCGCAGCATGGCCCGCGCCGGCGCGCCGGATACACCCGCGCGCTGTCGCAGGCCACGCAGCTGCAGTTATACACCGGCACCTGACGCGCATCGCCGCTGCCGAGCAGGGTCAGGCGCATGCGCGGGGATCGCTAAGCAGTTGCAGCAACTGGGTGACGGTCTGTTCGAGCGGGCCGGAGTTATTCAGCAGCCATTGCGATTCGGCCTCTCCCCTCTCCCCAGCCCTCTCCCCGGAGGGGCGAGGGAGCGGTTGCAGTTCGCGGCTGCGCGCCAGGCGGGCCTCAATCTGCTCGGCGCTTTCCCGTCCGCGCGCTTGCAGGCGCTGCCGCAGGGCCGCTTCATCCACCTGCAGCAGAATTGCCAGTAACTCAGGATAACGCTGGCGGGCCTGGGCCAGGTGGCCGCGCGAGCCATTGACCAGCACGTCCTGGCCCGCCGCCAGCCAGTCGTCGATCTGCCGTGGGATGCCATAGGCCAGGCCGTTGGCGCGCCAGCTCAGGACAAAGGCGCCGGCGGCTTCCTGTTGCTCGAACTCGGCAGGCGCAACGCCGATGGCATCCTCGCCCACCGCTTCGGCCGAGCGGGTAATCACTCGCCGGGCGATCACGCAACCACGTTCGGCCAGGCGCTCGCGCGCGGCATGCAACAGGCTGTCCTTGCCCGAGCCCGAAGGCCCCATCAGATAGATCAACCGGCCGCTCATCAGAACACCCTTTTCGCTTGTCGCCAGACCTGCTGGATCACCGCCTGGCCTCCGTGCACCTGTGCCTGCACCAGGTCGGCACGCAGGCCGACGCGGATTTCGCCACGATCATCCAGCCCTGCCGCCTGTGCCGGCACGCGGCTGACGGTGGCAATCGCCCGCGGCAGATCATAGTCGTTATCCTGCCCGGCCAGCAGCACAGCGGCCTGCAACAGGCTGGCCGGGTAGTAGTCGCTGGAGAGGATATCCAGCACCTCATGGCGGGCCAGCTCGGCGGCGGCAATATTGCCCGAGTGCGAGCCGCCGCGAACGATATTCGGTGCGCCCATCAGCACCTTCAGACCCAGCTCGTGGCTGGCTTTGGCCGCCTCCAGGGTAGTGGGAAATTCGGCGATGGACATGCCGAAGCCCGCCGACTCCTGCACGTGGGCCAGGGTCGCGTCGTCATGACTGGCCAGAGACAGGCCACGGGCGTGGCAATCCGCGACAATCGCGCGACGATGGCGGTCGCTGAACTCCAGGGAGTTAGCCACCTGCTCGCGCACAAAGGCATCCATTTCCGCCTCGCTGAGGTGATATTTGCCCATGTAGTACTCGCGGTATTTGTCTTCCTTGGCGAACTGGCGCTGGCCCGGCGAGTGATCCATCACCGAGACCAGCTGCACCAGCGGGTGCTCGACCAGATCGCGAAACACCGCCAGGCTGTCCGGGTGGCACAGCTCGCAGCGCAGGTGCAGGCGGTGGTCGGCGCGTAGATACCCGGCCGCGGCGGCGTCGGCGATGGCGTCGAGCATGGCCGGCAGTTGCTGCATACGCTTGCCACGCGGGTTGACGTCGCCAATCGCCAGGGCATCGAACACCGTGGTGATGCCGGCCGAGGCGATCTGCGCATCGTGGGTCAGCACCGCCGAGGCCGATGGCCAATCCACCCCCGGCCGTGGGCTCATGTACTTTTCCAGGTTGTCGGTGTGCAGCTCGACCAGGCCGGGTAGCAGGTAATCGCCGCCGAGGTCCTGCGCCTGGGGCAGGCCGCTGACGCCCTCTTGCACCTGAACAATCAGGCCGTCACGCAGCACCAGGGTGCCGACAAACGCCTGCTCGGCGGTGACGATCCTCGCGTTGGTGAAAATCTGCTCAGCTGGCATAGATGTACTCCTGCTGCGCCGTAGCGCTCATGTCCAGAAAGCGCTCGGCCACCGCCTCGCGGGCGGCACGGTCGTGGAAGATGCCGATCAGCGAGCTGCCTGCGGCCTTGGCTTCATCGATCAGCTCCAGCACCACCTGACGGTTGGCGTCGTCCAGCGAGGCGGTGGGTTCGTCCAGCAGCAGCAGCGGCCAGGCGACCATAAAGCCGCGGGCGATATTCACCCGCTGCTGCTCGCCGCCGGAGAAGGTGCCGGGGGCCAACTGCCACAGGGCCTGGGGAATATTCAGGCGACTCAGCAGGCTTTTCGCCCGCGCCTCGGCATCGGCCTTGCGCCAACCACGGGCCAGGGCCGGTTCCATCACCACATCCAGGGTGGCGACCCGGGGAATCACCCGCAGAAACTGGCTGACGTAGCCCAGGGTCTGCCGGCGTACCGCCAGCACCTGGCGCGGCTCGGCGCCGACCAGCTCGACCCATTCGCCGTTGTGCAACACGCGAATGCTGCCGCCAGCGGCCAGGTAATTGCCGTACAGGGTGCGCAGCAAGGTCGACTTGCCGGCGCCGGATTGGCCGTGCAACACCAGGCACTCGCCAGCGCGCACGCTGAAATGCAGCCCGCTCAACACATTCAGCACCACGCCGTGCTGCTGATGCAGGGTGAAGGTCTTGCTGAGGCCGGAGACCTCGATCAGGTTGTTCATACACACCTCGGATTAAACCTGTACCCGTAGGGTGGACATGGCGAAGCCTTGTCCACCGCTGCCAGCCCGTTGGCGGACAAGCCTTCGGCATGTCCGCCCTACCACACAGAGTCTCGTCAGGGCTGCAACACCGACGACACCAGCAACTGCGAATAGGGATGCTGCGGATCATCGAGAATCTGGTCGGTCAGACCGGCCTCGACCACCTGGGAGCGGCGCATCACCATCAGCCGATCCGCGAGCAAGCGCGCCACCGCCAGGTCGTGGGTGACGATCACCACCGCCAGGTCCAGCTCGCGCACCAGCCCGCGCAGCAGATCAAGCAGGCGCGCCTGCACCGACACATCGAGGCCGCCGGTGGGTTCGTCCATAAAGATCAGACGTGGGCTGGAGACCAGGTTGCGGGCGATCTGCAAACGCTGCTGCATGCCGCCGGAGAAGGTGCGCGGCAAGTCGTCGATACGTAGCGGGTCGATCTCCACCTGTTTCAGCCAGCCGATGCCGGCCGCGCGCAGTTCGCCGTAATGGCGCACGCCCTGAGCCATCAGCCGCTCGCCGATATTGGCCCCGGCCGACACGCCCATGCGCAGACCGTCACGCGGGTTCTGCTCGACAAAGCCCCACTCGGTGCGCAGCAGCGTGCGCCGCTGCGCTTCGCTGGCGCTGTACAGATCGAGCCAGTTGCCGGCGCTGTCGCGATAACTGACTGCGCCGCGATCCGGCGGGCAACGCCCAGAGAGCAGGCTGAGCAGGGTCGACTTGCCCGAGCCGGACTCGCCAACAATGCCCAGCACCTCGCCCGGATACAGATCGAAGGACACGCCCTGGCAGCCCGTCTCCGGACCGTACAGGCGGGTCAGGTCACGCACGCTGAACAGCGGCTGCGCCGTGTCGTTGTGCAGGTGCAACTGTTCGGCAGCACTCATTGCGCGCCCTCCTCTTCAAGGTCACGGCGTTGCATGCAGTAATCGGTGTCGGAGCAGACGAAGCGCTTGGTCCCGGCGTCATCGACGATCAGCTCGTCGAGGTAAGAATCCTGGCTGCCGCAGAAGGCACAGCATTCGTCCCAGCGCTGGATCTCGAACGGGTGATCGGCGAAATCCAGGCTCACCACGCGGGTGAACGGCGGCACGGCGTACAGGCGCTTCTCGCGGCCGGCGCCAAACAGCATCAGCGCCGGGCTCATGTGCAGCTTGGGGTTGTCGAATTTGGGGATCGGCGAGGGGTCCATCACGTAGCGCTCATCCACCGTCACCGGGTAGGCGTAGCTGGTGGCGATATGGCCGAAGGTGGCGATGTCCTCGTACAGTTTTACGTGCATCACGCCGTAATCTTCCAGCGCGTGCATGGTGCGGGTCTCGGTTTCCGAGGGCTCGATAAAGCGCAGCGGCTCGGGAATCGGCACCTGATAGACCATGATCTGCTCGCCGGTCAGCGGCGTTTCCGGGATGCGGTGGCGAGTCTGGATCACCGTCGCCTCGGGGGTGCGGGTGGTGGTTTTGACCCCAGCCGTGCGGGCAAAAAAGCGCCGGATCGACACCGCGTTGGTGGTGTCATCCGCGCCCTGATCGATCACTTTGAGCACATCCTCGGCACCGAGAATGGCAGCGGTCAGCTGCATGCCGCCGGTGCCCCAGCCATAGGGCAGCGGCATCTCGCGGCCACCGAACGGCACCTGATAACCGGGGATGGCCACGGCCTTGAGCAGGCCACGGCGGATCATTCTTTTCGTCTGCTCATCGAGATAGGCGAAGTTGTACCCGGCTTCCAGGGCGTGAGTGATCTGGCTTTGGGCATTCATGCGCGTTGCTCCTCGGCGGCCGACTGCTCGCATGTCTGCTTGCGCAGTTTGCGGATCAGCTCCAGCTCGGATTGAAAGTCGACGTAGTGCGGCAATTTCAGGTGCGAGACGAAGCCCGCCGCCTCGACGTTGTCGCAGTGCATCAGCACGAACTCTTCCTGCTGCGCCGGGCCTTCCACCTCTTCGGCGTATTCCGCCGCGCGCAGCGAACGGTCGACCAGGGCCATGCCCATGGCTTTGCGCTCGGCATAGCCGAAGGCCAGGCCGTAGCCACGGGTGAACTGCGCATCGATGCCCTTGCCGCCGACGAACTGGTTGACCATCTCGCACTCGGTCACCTCGATATCGCCCAGCGGCACGGCGAAGCCGAGTTCTTCCGGCTCCAGCCAGACCTCGACTTCGCCGATGCGAATCTCCCCGGCAAACGGGTGATTACGGCCGTAGCCGCGCTGGGTGGAATAACCCAGGGCCAATAGAAAGCCTTCATCACCCCGGGCCAGGGCCTGCAGGCGCTGGGCGCGGCTAGCGGGAAAATCCAGCGGCTCGCGGGTGATATCCGGCACGGTGGCGCGGTCATCCGCCTCGCGGGCCATCAGGCCTTCGTCGGCGAGAAAATCCAGCACCCGCGGGCACGGCGACAGTTCAGCCAGCGGATCGACCTGCGGCCCTGGCTTTTCGCCTTCGGCCAGCAAGGCGAAATCCAGCAGACGGTGGCTGTAGTCGAAGGTCGGGCCGAGCAGCTGGCCGCCTGGCAGGTCCTTGAAGGTGGCCGAAATGCGCCGGGAGAGCTGCATCTGCGTGGTGTCCAGCGCGGAGCTGGCGCCGAAGCGCGGCAGCGTGGTGCGGTAGGCGCGCAGCAGGAAGATCGCCTCCATCAGGTCGCCGGCCGCCTGCTTGATCGCCAATGCAGCCAACTGCGGGTCGTACAGCGAGCCTTCGCTCATGACCCGCGCCACGGCCAGCGGCATTTGCTCGCGCACCTGCTCGACGCTGAGTTCGGGAATCGCGGTATCGCCACGGCGCTTTTTCGCCAGCAGCAAGTGGGCATTGTCGATGGCGCGCTCGCCACCTTTGACGGCGACGTACATCAGGCGGCCTCCTCGGTTTTGACCAGCACGCGGGTGCTGCGCGGCAGGCCGATCACTTGCTCGCCAGCGGCGAAGAAGGCATCCAGGCCACGGGGAAAGGCGCTGCGTGCCTGGCGCTGCTGCCAGAACGCCGCTGGCAGCGGCAGCTCGACGCTGCGTACGTCCTTGATCCCCGGCCCGCGCCAGCGCAGGGCTGCGCCATTGCCGAGGGTATCCAGTTGGATCAGCAGGGTGCAGGACTGGTCCGGGTAGCGCTCGCTGCCATTGTCGAAGGCCGACAGGTCCGTCAGTTCGCTGTCATCGAGCAGGGCAAACAGCGCCAGCTCACGCTCGGCGACAATCGGGCAGCCGCAGTGAAACGCCAGGTTGGCGCGGATCGCTGGGGTGTCGAAACGCGGCGCCAGCCACAGCGGCGTGTCGCCATCGAGAAACGCCAGGCACAGGGCGTAGGTCGCCGGATGCAGATTTTCCAGCGCCAGGGCGCGGTTCAGCGGTTGCACCAGGCCAGGCTCGGCCAGGGCCTTGAGGGCGCTGCGGAAGCTGGTCTGCGCGTCCAGCACCGGGTCGTTGAAGGCCGGTTGCAGCCATTGCGAGCTATTCGCCGCGTTCATCAGTCGTCTCCTCTGACCAGGGTGAAGAATTCCACCTGGGTGGTTGCGGTTTCGGCGGCCTTGGCCGCCTGTTGCGCCTGCTGAGCGGCGGCCAGGGGCTCGATCAGCCGGCTCAGCCAATGCGGCTGCTCGACGCCTTGCAAATGCGCGTCGGCCAGGGCCGCCAGTTCGGCGTGTTGTTTGTCGCGGCCCGCTACGTAGCTGTAACCGGTGCGGCCATCGGCCAGGCGCACCACGCAGCGGGTCACGCTCATTTCGCCGAGGTTGAACGGGCTGCCGGTGCCGCCCATGCGTCCGCGCACCAGGGTCATGCCGATTTCCGGGGCGCGAATCAGGCGGTATTCGGCTTCCTGCAACGCCGACGCGTAGGCCGCCAATTGGCCGCCGGCACGGGCGAGTACACCCATCCAGCGCTGGCGGGTGGCGATCTGTGGATCGTGGGGCATGGTCAAGGTCTCCATCAGGGCGCGACCTGGTACTGGAAGCGGTCGGCGCGGCTGGTCGATAAGGCCAACTCCACCGGCCGCCCGGCCATGTCGCGGGACAAGGTAAGTACGCTGAGCAGCGGCGCGTGTTGCGGCATCAGCAGGCGCGCAGCTTCGTCGCGGCTCGGCAGGCGCGCGCCGATCAGGCTGAAGGTGCGAGTCAGCGGCAGGTCGCGCTCGGCCAGGTAATGGCGCAACGAGCCGCCCCGGTAAGCGGCGAGTAAGGCCACACGGCTGGCGCAGAAGCGGTGACGAATTAGGCTGACCGGCTGACCGTCGAGCAGGCGCAGGGTGCTCAGTTCCAGCACATCGGCGGCGGCGCTCAGTTGCAGGTGCTGGCATTCCTCCTGGGTGGCCGTGCGCTGGCGCCGCTCGAGCAATTGCGCCTCGACCCGATGGCCCAGCGCGGACAGCGAATCGCTGTAGGCGCTGCCAGCTTCCACCGGATAGATCAGCGGCCGGGCCAGCACCCGCGTGCCTTTACCCTGCTGGCGCAGCAGGCGGCCTTCGAGCACCAGTTCATCCACCGCGCGGCGCAGGGTGTGGCGGTTGACCGCGAAACGCGCGGCCAGCTGGATTTCCCCCGGCAGGTAATCGCCGGGTGCCAGCAACTGCACTTCGGCACGCAACACGGCAGCCAGCTCGCGGTACAGCGGTTCGATTTGTCTAGACAAGTGCATGGCGTATTAAGGGCGCCCGCAGGCACCCTGGTCTCCGTCAGATGAACTGTTTGCGCAGGCGCTGCGAGAGGATGTCGATCAGGCTTACCACCAGGATGATCACGATCAGCAAGGCGCAGGTCTGGGCGAACTGGAAGCCGCGAATCGCTTCCCAGAGAATCACCCCAACCCCGCCGGCACCGACCATGCCGACCACCGTGGCCGAGCGCACGTTGGACTCGAAGCGGTACAGCGAGTAGGAAATCCACAGCGGCAGCACTTGCGGGATGACGCCGAAGATCACCTCCTGCATGGCGCTGGCGCCGGTGGCGCGCACCCCTTCGACCGGCCCCGGATCGATGGCCTCGACCGCCTCGGCGAACAGCTTGGCGAGCACCCCGGTGGTGCCGATAAACAGTGCCAACACCCCGGCGAACGGGCCTAGGCCGACGGCCACCACAAAGAGCATGGCGAAGACCATTTCGTTGATCGACCGGCAGGCGTCCATCACCCGACGCACCGGCTGATACACCCACCACGGCACGATATTGGCGGAACACAGGATGCCCAGCGGAATCGCGCAGACGATCGCCAGCACCGTGCCCCACAAGGCGATCTGCACGGTGACGATCATCTCCTTGAGGTACAGCTCCCAGTTGCTGAAGTCCGGCGGAAAGAAGTCTGCGGCGAAGGTCGCCATGTTGCTGGAGTCGCGGATCAGGCCGAGCGGGTTCATCTCGGCGCCCTGCCAGGACCAGGCCAGCATCGCGAAGAACAGGCCCCAACCGAGCAACTGCGGCCAGGAGCGTTTGCCGCTGGCATCGAGGGTGGAGGTGGACATCAGGGTGGTCATAACGCTCTCTCGATAAAAACGACGGGGTCAGTCGCCCGGCCCTGGTGGACCAGGCGACTGGCGCGATCAGCCAGCGCTGGCGGCGTTCTGTTGCTCACGCTCGGCCATGCGCTGTTCCAGCTTGGCCAGTTGCTCGTCCAGCGCCTGCAACTTGGCCTGCTTGTCGGCGTCGGACAGCTTGGTGTTGTTGGCCACTTCGCTGCGCTGCTTGAACAGTTCGAGCTGACGGATCGGCAGGAGCTGCTCATCGTCGGAGGCGCGGAACTTGCCCCACTGCAGACCTTCCAGAACCTTCAGCTCGGCGGGCTGGTCGCCGTAGGTCATGAAGAACTCGCGCAGCTTGATTTTGTCTTCGGCGCTGAGGTTCTTGCGCCAGACCATCGGGTCGGACGGGATCAGCGGCGAGGTCCAGATCACTTTCAGCTGCGCGGCTTTGTCCGGCGCGGTGATTTCCAGACGTTCCATGCCCTCGCTGTTGAAGGTGCCGACATCGACCTGCTTGTTGGCCACCGACAGCGCGTTGACCTCATGGCTGCCGTTCAGCGCGCGTTTGAAGATCTTGTTGGCATCGACATTGTTCTGCGCGAACACGTAGTAACCGGGCACCAGATAACCCGAAGTGGAGTTCGGATCGCCGTTGGCGAAAGTCAGGTTCTTGGCGTTTTTCAGCATGTCCGCGATCGAATTGAGCGGGCTGTCCTGGTGCGCCACCATCAGGCTGTAATAACCCTGGGAGCCGTTGGCTGCGACGGTCTGGGCGAATACCTCGCCACCGGCGCGATCCACCGCTTCCATCGCTGCCTTGTTGCCGTACCAGGCCACGTCGACCTTGTCGAAGCGCATGCCCTGGATGATCCCGGCGTAGTCCGGGGCGAAGAAGGCATTGATCTTCATGCCGGTCTGCTTGCTCATGTCGGCGAGGAACGGGTCCCAAGTACCCTTGAGGTTCTGCGACGACTCGGTGGAAATGATGCCGAAATTGATTTCCTGCTCGGCGGCCTGGGCGCTGCCCAGAATCGAGCCGGTCAGCAGTGCCGAGGCGGCGAGAACGTGACTGATGCGTTTAAACATGCAAAGCACTCCTGTTGCGGGTTGGCGTTCGGAAATAAGGCGGAGGCTGCGGCGATCAGGCTTTGGCCAGGGTCAGCGGCACATCCTGTGGACGCTGGCGGCGCGGCTTATCAACCAGCAGGCTGGTATCGAGGTCGGCGCCGTAGAGGTCATTGAGGAAATTCGGGTTGAGGTCGACGGTCGGCCCGTCGAAATGGATGCGTCCGCCCTTCAAGGCCACGGCGCGCTGGCAATAACGCGTGGCGTAGTCGACCTGATGCAGGGTGACCACCACGGTGGTGCCGTCTTCGCGGTTGATGTCGGCGAGAATCTGCATGACCTTGCGCGCCGACTCGGGGTCCAGCGAGGCAATCGGCTCGTCGGCCAGAATCACCTTGGCGCGTTGGCACAGGGCACGGGCAATCGCTACGCGCTGCTGCTGGCCGCCGGACAGCGTCGAGGCGCGCTGCATGGCCAGATCGGCCAGGCCGACACGCTTCAGGGCATGCAGCGCACGCTGCTTTTCTTCAACGGTGAACAGGCCCAAGGTGCCGCGCCAGCGTGGCGTACGGCCCAGGCAGCCAAGCAATACGTTCTGTACTACGCTCAAGCGACCGACCAGATTGAATTGCTGGAAGATGTACCCAATATCCGCGCGTAGTCGACGCACATCGCTACTCAAGCGCCCTTGAGCCTGCACCTCGCGGCCCAACACGTGAATGCGTCCAGCGCCGCTGCGATCGCCACAGGCCAGACCCGCGACATGCCGCAACAAGGTCGACTTGCCGGAGCCCGATGCGCCGATCAACGCGACCATTTCACCTGGTTGCACGGACAAGGCCAGGTCGTACAGCGCCTGTTTGCGGCCGAACGTTTTGTTCAGACTCTCAACGCGGATCACTGCATTCATGGGATGCCCTCTTATTAACGGTTACTCGGCGACGCCAGGCCGCCATCTGCCAGGCTGCTCGCTGGTGTAGACCAAGGTAGGCAAATCCTGTGTCAGCCCCGTTAATGAGCCATGACGCTTAAGTGACGATTGCTTGAAGGTTTTGCTGAAGCGGTGAACGAAATGTCCAGTTTGTGTCCAATGACACGCATTTCTGACAACCGGTGCTGGCAAAAAGCCTGCACCTTAGTCAAAATGCGACACGTAATTGGCGTCAATGAATTGTTTAGGTGACCGCAAGGTCATAAACGACGCGAATGGCGATTCTGGTTGAACGGCTAGTGCTAAAGATGGTCAAACCGGTGACAATCCTGCAGCTCAATGCCAGCATCGCTTCCCTGAACTAACCGGTTTAATGTATGCGCCCTATGAAACAGGCTATTTATTCCAGCCGTACGGCTGACAAGTTCGTCGTTCGCTTGCCCGATGGCATGCGCGAGCGCATCGCTGATGTAGCGCGTAATCATCACCGCAGCATGAACTCGGAGATCATCGCCCGCCTCGAGCAGAGCATGCTCCAAGAGGGCACGCTGGGTGACGATCTTGAAGTGCGCCTAGACAGCCCCGAGTTGTCTTTGCATGAGCGTGAGCTGCTGCAACGCTTCCGCCAGCTGTCGCGTCGTCAACAGAATGCCCTGGTGGCATTGATTGCCCATGACGCCGAAATGGCTGCTGAAGAAGCGTAAATGTCAGCAATAAAAAAACCGGCTTCTGGCCGGTTTTTTTGTGTGCCCGAAAAGGCTGCCTAACCTGGCAGCTTTTTCGGGCGGCATGCATCAGCCGATAAAGCTGAGCAGCACCCCCGCCGCCACCGCCGAACCGATCACCCCGGCCACGTTCGGCCCCATGGCATGCATCAACAGGAAGTTCTGCGGGTTGGCTTCCAGGCCAACCTTGTTCGACACCCGCGCCGCCATTGGCACCGCCGATACGCCAGCCGAACCGATCAACGGGTTGATCTTGTTATCGCTGAACAGGTTCATCAGCTTGGCCATCAACACCCCTGCCGCCGTGCCGCCACAGAACGCGACCATGCCCAACACCAGAATACCCAGGGTCTTCAGCTGCAAGAAGGATTCGGCCGACAGCTTGGAGCCGACCGTCAGGCCCAGAGCAATGGTGACGATATTGATCAGCGCGTTGCGCGAGGTATCGGCCAACCGCTCGACTACCCCGGCCTCGCGCAGCAGGTTGCCGAAGGCGAACATACCCACCAGCGGCGCGGCATCTGGCAGCAGCATGCCGACCAGCAGGCACAGCACCAGCGGAAAGACGATTTTCTCGACCTGGCTGACATGCCGCAGTTGCTGCATGACGATGGCGCGCTCTTCCTTGGTGGTCAGCGCCCGCATGATCGGCGGCTGAATCAGCGGCACCAGGGCCATGTACGAATACGCCGCCACGGCAATCGGGCCGAGCAAATCGGGCGCCAACTTGGAGGTGACGAAGATCGACGTCGGGCCATCGGCACCGCCGATAATCGCAATCGACGCCGCTTCGCGCAGGGTGAATTCCAGGCCAGGAATGCCCAGCGAGGTCAGCGCCAATGCACCGATCAACGTCCCGAAGATGCCGAACTGCGCGGCCGCCCCCAGGAACAAGGTCTTCGGGTTGGCCAGCATCGGACCGAAATCGGTCATCGCCCCGACGCCCATGAAAATCAGCAACGGGAACACACTGGTCGGCAGACCCACCTCATAGAACAGGTGCAAAATCCCACTGCCTTCGGCCATCCCGGCCACCGGAATGTTCGCCAGCAAACCGCCGAAGCCAATCGGGATCAGCAGCAGCGGCTCGAAGCCTTTTCTGATCGCCAGGTAGATCAGGCCCAGGCAAATCACCATCATCAACGCCTGCCCTGGCTCGATGTGATACAGACCCGTGCTTTGCCACAACTTGAGGAGCTTCTCCATGAATTCCGTCCTCAGCCAATGGTCAGCAGGCTGTCGCCCACCGCCACCGAATCGCCCACCTTGACGTTAACCGCGCCGACAGTACCGGCCTTGAACGCACGGATCTCGGTTTCCATCTTCATCGCCTCGAGGATGATCACCAACTGCCCGTCCTCGACCACCTCGCCTGGCTGCACCAAGACCTTGAAGATGTTGCCCGCCAGCGGCGCCGCTTGCGGCTCACCAGCCCCCGCCGGCGCGGCGATAACCGCGGCAGGCGTAGCGCTACCCAGCGGCTTGATGCCGTCGATATCGCCGCCCTCATTGACCTGCACCACGTAGGACTTGCCGCTGACTTCGACGGTGTAGACCTCAGGCTTGCCGGCCTCGCGAGACGGCGCATCCTTACCGTTCGGGGTCGGCTCGAAGGCTGCCGGGTTACCGCGATTTTCCAGAAACTTCAGACCGATCTGCGGGAACAGCGCATAGGTCAGCACGTCATCGATTTCGTCCTTGGCCAGCGTGATGCCTTTCTCCTCGGCAAGGCCCTTGAGCTCAGCGGTCAAGCGGTGCATTTCCGCACTGAGCAGATCGGCCGGGCGGCAGGTAATCGCTTGAGCACCATCCAGCACGCGGGCTTGCAGCGCCGAGTTGAACGGCGCGGGGGCCGCACCGTATTCACCCTTGAGCACGCCGGCGGTTTCCTTGGTGATCGACTTGTAGCGCTCGCCGGTGAGCACGTTAATCACCGCCTGGGTGCCGACAATCTGCGAGGTCGGCGTCACCAGCGGGATAAAGCCGAGGTCTTCGCGCACCCGCGGGATCTCCGCCAGCACGTCGTCGAACTTATCCTGGGCGCCTTGTTCTTTCAGCTGGCTCTCCATATTGGTGAGCATGCCGCCCGGCACCTGGGCGACCAGGATGCGCGAATCGACGCCTTTGAGGTTGCCCTCGAACTTGGCGTACTTCTTCCGCACTTCGCGGAAGTAGGCGGCGATTTCTTCGAGCAGCTCCAGGTTCAGCCCGGTGTCGCGCTCGGAGCCCTGGAAGATCGCCACCACCGACTCAGTCGGCGAATGGCCGTAGGTCATCGACAGCGAGGAAATTGCGGTGTCGACGTTGTCGATACCGGCTTCCACGGCCTTGAGAATGGCCGCGGTGGAGAGGCCGGCAGTCGCATGGCACTGCATGTGAATGGGGATCGACAGACTGGCCTTGAGGCGCGATACCAACTCGAACGCGATGTACGGGTTGAGGATGCCAGCCATGTCCTTGATCGCCACCGAATCGGCGCCCATGTCTTCGATCTGCTTGGCCAGATCGACCCACATTTCCAGGGTATGCACCGGGCTGGTGGTGTAGGAAATCGTGCCCTGGGCATGCTTGCCCTGCTGCTTGACCGCCTTCAGCGCAGTCTGCAGGTTGCGCGGATCGTTCATCGCATCGAACACACGGAACACATCGACGCCATTGACCGCGGCGCGCTCGACGAACTTTTCCACCACGTCATCGGCGTAGTGGCGGTAGCCCAGCAAATTCTGTCCGCGCAGGAGCATTTGCTGACGGGTATTGGGCATGGCCTTCTTCAGCTCGCGGATACGATGCCAAGGGTCTTCGCCGAGGTAACGGATACAGGCATCGAAGGTCGCGCCGCCCCAGGACTCTACCGACCAAAAGCCCACCTGGTCGAGTTTGGGCGCGATCGGCAGCATGTCTTCCAAACGTACGCGAGTCGCCAGAATCGATTGATGGGCATCGCGCAGCACCACATCGGTAATGCCCAGCGTTTTTTTCGCAGCAGTCATATGCAAACTCCCTGACAAACCTGGATCAACCGCGGCGCGCGCGGTGTTGATGAATGGCGGCCTGAATCGCGGCCAGCACCGCGGGCTCAGGTTGCTCGACGAGTTGGGTCGGCGCCGGCACAACGGCCGCACGCGATGCGGCCGGCGGCGCGAAGCGCTCGATCAACCGCGCCATCAGGCGAATCGCCAGAATCAGTAGAGCCAGGAAGAGAAACACGGAACCCATGCCAAACAGCATGAGCTCGACGCCCTCGAGCAGGAGTTGACTGGGGGTCATGGTGGCTCCTTATAACGGCGTCTCAGGGGACGCGTTTTCTTTTATTAGAGGAGTCGCCCGGGCACAGCCGGGCAGAGCTGGCGAACCTTAGCGTGAAACAAGCGTTTGAAGCAAACCTTCAGATCGCCACACCAGAGTTGTTCGCAGAGCATCGCGCCACGAGCCACCACAGCCCATGACGCGCAATAACCAAGGGCTAAAGCAGGAACAACGACGCCATTCCCAAGAAGATAAAGAAACCACCGCTGTCGGTCACCGCGGTGATCATCACGCTGGCGCCCATCGCCGGGTCGCGCCCCATACGCACCAGAGTCATCGGAATGAGCACGCCCATCAGCGCGGCAAGCAGTAGGTTCAGGGTCATTGCCGCCGTCATCACCAGACCCAGCGACCAGCTGTCGTAGAGCAGGTAGGCAACCACACCGATCACCCCTCCCCACACCACACCATTGACCAAGGCGACACCGAGCTCCTTACGGATCAAGCGCGCCGTGTTACCGGTACTGACCTGATCCAGCGCCATGGCACGGACGATCATGGTGATGGTCTGGTTGCCCGAATTGCCGCCAATCCCGGCCACAATCGGCATCAAGGCGGCCAGCGCCACCAGTTTCTCGATCGACCCCTCGAACAAGCCGATCACCCGTGAAGCCAGAAACGCAGTGATCAGGTTGATCGCCAGCCAGGCCCAGCGGTTACGCAGCGATTTCCACACCGAGGCGAAGATATCTTCTTCCTCGCGCAGACCCGCCATGTTGAGCACTTCGCTTTCGCTTTCCTCACGGATCAGGTCGACCATTTCATCGATGGTCAGGCGGCCGATCAACTTGCCGTTTTTGTCCACCACCGGCGAGGAAATCAGGTCGTAACGCTCAAATGCCTGCGCCGCGTCATAACCGTCTTCGTCCGGGTGGAAACTCACCGGATCGGTGGCCATTACCTCACTGACCAGCTTTTCCGGATCGTTGACCAGCAAACGCTTGACCGGCAACACGCCCTTGAGCACGCCGTCGTAGTCGACCACGAACAGTTTGTCGGTATGCCCTGGCAGCTCCTTGAGCCGGCGCAGATAACGCAACACCACTTCCAAGCTGACATCTTCACGGATGGTGACCATCTCGAAGTCCATCAGCGCGCCGACCTGGTCCTCTTCATAAGACAAGGCCGAACGTACCCGCTCGCGCTGCTGCGCATCGAGGGTTTCCATCAACTCATGCACGACATCGCGCGGCAACTCAGGCGCCAAGTCCGCCAACTCGTCGGCATCCATGTCCTTGGCCGCCGCGAGAATCTCGTGGTCGTCCATGTCGGCGATCAGCGTTTCGCGGACTGCGTCGGATACTTCGAGAAGGATGTCGCCGTCGCGCTCGGCCTTGACCAACTGCCAAACCGTCAAACGGTCATTCAGCGGCAACGCTTCGAGGATGTGGGCGACGTCGGCAGAGTGCAGGTCATCGAGCTTGCGTTGCAGCTCGGCGAGATTCTGCCGATGCACCAGGTTTTCCACCCGGTCATGATGCTGGCCTTCCTGACGATGCGTCAGGTCTTCGACCAGGCGGTGCCGATGCAGCAATTCAACCACCTGAGCGAGGCGGTCCTGCAGGCTTTCTTGCGGTTTTTTAGCTTCTACTTCAGTCATGGCGCGCTCCACCCCCAGCGACGGCGCGCGCCACAGAGGGTCAATCAGTCAATACGCGATTGCACAATCGGGATTCAAAGTAACTACTGGGTAAGTCCATGGTGGTATTCCACAAGCCCCGGCGGGGCTGACGCGGCAGATGATAACACCGCGCGCTCGCTTTGCACGTGACAAAAACTAGGCAAGAACAAGCGCTTGCACCACAAACTTGAGCACGGCTTATAAATATGCACATACGACGCCGAAGGCGCAGTGCAGGGCACCACTGGCAGATAAAAACTCATCGACTAAGCTTGCTGGGCGACCGTCATGGAGGACGTTTCGATGCATGGACTGCACTGCGCAGCTGTCTGCGCCATTCTGCTCTGCCCCACCCCGCTACTGGCCTCGAGCGTATTTCGCTGCGAAGACGCCAACGGCCACATCACGTTCACCCAGCAAGGCTGCCCCACCGAGCAGGATCAATACCTGCAAGACGCCTACAACCCAACACCCGGCAGCGGCAAACCTGTGCCTTTGGCGAAAACCGGCAAACCGGCACGCGGCAAAGCCGCGGAAAACAGCAGCGCACTGGTGGTAGTCGGCGAACGGCAGGATGGTTGCGGCAATCGCATCACTGGCCGCGAACGCCGTGACGCCATCATCAAACAACAGGTGCGCAGCGGCATGACCCAGGCAGACGTGGAAAGCACGCTGGGTACGCCGCAGCGCACCAGCAGCCAGAATGGCCAAACGCGTTACCACTACCGCGACCGGCAAGGTAACAGCCGCAATGTGAGCTTCGACGAAGACGGCTGCGTCAAAGGCAAACGCTAGCAGACAAAACCGCCAGACAAAGAAAAAGGGCCTGCATCGCTGCAGGCCCTTCTTTAATGGTGCACTCAGGAGGATTCGAACCTCCGACCGCTCGGTTCGTAGCCGAGTACTCTATCCAGCTGAGCTATGAGTGCATTCGGCGCTTTTAAACCAGATCACCACTGGCTGAAACAAAATGGCCTGCATTGCTGCAAGCCATTTCAAATATGGTGCACTCAGGAGGATTCGAACCTCCGACCGCTCGGTTCGTAGCCGAGTACTCTATCCAGCTGAGCTATGAGTGCAACAAGCGTGCGCATTATAAGGAGTCAAATCTGATAATCAAGCATTAAATCGAGCAGTTTCAATAACTTATCGCTCTAACGCAGGTATCGAACCTTACAACACAAAATATGGCGGAGAAGGGGGGATTCGAACCCCCGACACCCTTTTGAGGTGTACTCCCTTAGCAGGGGAGCGCCTTCGGCCACTCGGCCACCTCTCCGCAACACGGGGCGCATGATAACCATGTTTTCCCCGTTTGCAAAGCCAAAATTTCGATAAAAATTAGTGGCTTGGTTCTTCGCCTTTCTCTTTCTGAATACGCTGGTAAATCTCCTCACGGTGCACCGCAACCTCCTTCGGCGCGTTAACGCCAATGCGCACCTGGTTACCTTTCACGCCCAACACGGTGACAGTGACTTCGTCACCCACCATCAGGGTCTCTCCGACCCGGCGAGTCAGAATCAGCATTCCTTTCTCCTTACGGATTTCAGTTCAGGACAACAGTCTGCAAAAAAGAAAATGATGGCAGCTCCACACATCTTAAGCGGAGCCTCCACCCAAGTATTGACCAGTGTGGGCAGAAAGAAAGTTCCGACCACACCCGCCAAAAAAGACAAAAGGCGCGGGATAAACCGCGCCTTTTGGATGATGCCTCAATCGCCCTGTCGGGCCGGGGCATCCAGTTCAAAAGCAGTGTGCAGGGCGCGCACCGCCAACTCCAGATATTTCTCTTCAATCACCACGGACACTTTGATTTCCGAGGTCGAGATCATCTGGATATTGATATTTTCCTTGGCCAGCGCCTCAAACATGCGACTGGCAACGCCAGCATGGGAACGCATGCCGACGCCAACGATCGACACCTTGGCGATCTTGGTGTCGCCGATCACTTCGCGAGCACCCAACTCACGCGCGGTGTTTTCCAGCACCTGCTGCGCAGCGGTGAAGTCGTTGCGGTGCACGGTGAAGGTGAAATCGGTGGTGTTATCGTGCGCTACGTTCTGCACGATCATGTCCACTTCGATGTTAGCGGCACTGATCGGGCCAAGAATCTTGAAGGCCACGCCCGGGATGTCCGGCACGCCACGGATAGTCAGCTTGGCTTCGTCGCGGTTGAAAGCGATGCCGGAGATGATCGGCTGTTCCATGGATTCCTCTTCATCAAGGGTAATGAGGGTGCCCGGGCCCTCTTGGAAGCTGTGCAACACGCGCAGCGGGACATTGTATTTGCCGGCGAACTCCACCGAGCGGATCTGCAACACCTTGGAGCCGAGGCTGGCCATTTCCAGCATCTCCTCGAAGGTGATCTTCTCCAGGCGCTGAGCCTGCGGCACCACACGCGGATCAGTGGTGTAGACACCATCGACGTCGGTATAGATTTGGCACTCGTCAGCTTTCAGCGCCGCGGCCAGGGCCACGCCCGTGGTATCGGAGCCGCCACGACCAAGGGTGGTGATATTGCCGTGTTCGTCGACGCCCTGGAAACCGGCGACCACCACCACACGACCGGCCTTGAGGTCGGCGCGCAGCTTTTGATCGTCAATTTGCAGGATACGCGCCTTGTTGTGCGCGCTGTCGGTCAGGATGCGCACCTGATTGCCAGTGTAGGACACCGCCGGTACGCCGCGCTTGATAAGCGCCATGGCCAGCAGGGCAATGGTCACCTGCTCGCCCGTGGATACCATCACATCGAGTTCACGCGGTACCGGCTGATCGCCACTGACCTGTTTGGCCAGATCGATCAGGCGGTTGGTTTCGCCGCTCATGGCGGACACCACGACGACGATGTCATCGCCGTTCTCGCGGAACTTCTTCACCTTCTCGGCTACCTGCTGAATGCGCTCAACGGTGCCGACGGAGGTGCCTCCGAATTTCTGTACGATCAAAGCCATTTCAAAGCCGCCTCAGCCCGTGAAGGGCGCCCATTAAACATACAACTCGACAGACTGCCAAGGCCCGCCGGGCGTGTGCCGGACCTTGGACGCAACGCGGGCATGCCCGCCGTTACAGACCCTGCTCGGCAAATGCATGGGCCAAGGCCAAGGCCTCGTCCAATTTGCTGGCGTCGACGCCGCCGCCCTGGGCCATGTCCGGACGACCACCGCCCTTGCCGCCCACCGCCGCGGCGGCCTGTTTCATCAGGTCGCCGGCCTTGAGCTTGGCGGTCAAGTCCTGAGTTACGCCGGCCACCAGCACGACCTTGTCGTCCTGCACACCGCCGAGCAGAATCAGTGCCGTGCCGAGCTTGTTCTTCAACTGATCGACCATGGCCAACAGCGCCTTGCCGTCGAGGCCGTCGAGACGCGCGGCCAACACCTTGATGCCTTTGACCTCGACAGCCGAACCCGCCAGGTCGTTGCCTGCCGCGCTAGCGGCCTTGGCCTTGAGCTGCTCCAGCTCTTTCTCCAGCTGACGATTGCGCTCCAGCACGCCAGCCAGCTTGTCCAGCAGGTTGTCGCGGCTGCCCTTGACCAGCGCCGCGGCTTCTTTCAGCTGTTCTTCCGCACCGTTCAGGTAGGCCAGCGCCGCAGCACCGGTGACCGCCTCGATACGCCGCACGCCGGCCGCCACCCCGCCTTCGCTGGTGATTTTGAGCAGACCGATGTCGCCGGTACGCGAAACGTGAGTACCGCCGCACAGCTCGACCGAGAAATCGCCGCCCATGCTCAACACGCGCACGTTGTCGCCGTACTTCTCGCCGAACAGCGCCATCGCACCCTTGGCCTTGGCGGTTTCGATATCGGTTTCTTCGGTCTCGACTTCGGAGTTCTTGCGCACTTCGCGGTTGACGATGTCTTCCAGCGCCTTCAGTTGCTCGGGCTTGATCGCCTCGAAGTGGCTGAAGTCGAAACGCAGGCGCTGGCTGTCGACCAACGACCCCTTCTGCTGCACGTGCTCGCCCAACACCTGACGCAGCGCGGCATGCAGCAAGTGGGTAGCGGAATGGTTGAGGGCTGTGGCCTGGCGCACCGAGGCATCCACCTCGGCCTTGACCGAAGCACCAACGCTCAAGCTGCCCTTGGCGACCACGCCATGGTGCAGGAAGGCGCCACCGGCCTTGGTGGTGTCGCGCACATCGAAGCGCACGCCGGCGCCTTCAAGAAAGCCGCAGTCACCGACCTGGCCACCGGATTCGGCATAGAACGGTGTCTGATCGAGAACCACCACGCCCTCCTCGCCTTCGCTCAAGCTGTCAACAGCCTGGCCGTCCTTGAACAGGGCGATCAGTTTGCCGCTGCCACTGGTACCTTGGTAGCCGAGGAATTCGGTGTCGCTGTCGACCTTGACCAGGGCGTTGTAGTCCATGCCGAAAGAGCTGGCCGAGCGCGCACGTACACGCTGAGCTTCCATCTCACGTTCGAAGCCAGCCTCGTCGAGAGTCAGCTCGCGCTCACGGGCGATGTCGCCGGTAAGGTCCATCGGGAAGCCGAAGGTGTCGTACAGCTTGAAGATCACTTCGCCCGGAATCACGCTGCCCTTGAGCTCGGCCAGATCCTGTTCGAGGATTTTCAGGCCCTGCTCCAGGGTCTTGGCGAACTGCTCTTCTTCGGTCTTCAGCACGCGCTCGATATGCGCCTGCTGCTGTTTCAATTCCGGGAAGGCTTCGCCCATCTCGGCCACCAGCGCGGCGACGATCTGGTAGAAGAAGCTGCCTTTGGCGCCCAGCTTGTTACCATGGCGGCAGGCGCGGCGGATGATGCGACGCAGCACGTAGCCACGGCCTTCGTTGGACGGCGTCACGCCATCGGCAATCAGGAAGCCGCAGGAACGAATATGGTCGGCCACCACCTTCAGCGACGCCTGGCCTTCGTTGGCGCAACCGATGGCCTTGGCCGCCGCGTTCAACAGGCTTTGGAACAGGTCGATCTCATAGTTCGAGTTGACGTGTTGCAGCACCGCGCTGATACGTTCAAGACCCATGCCGGTGTCCACGCTCGGCGCCGGCAGCGGGTGCATCACGCCGTCAGCCGTGCGGTTGAACTGCATAAACACGTTGTTCCAGATTTCAATGTAGCGGTCGCCGTCTTCTTCAGGCGAACCGGGCGGACCGCCCCAGATGTGCTCGCCGTGGTCGAAGAATATTTCGGTGCACGGACCGCACGGGCCGGTGTCGCCCATGGCCCAGAAGTTATCCGAAGCATACGGCGCGCCCTTGTTGTCGCCGATGCGGATCATCCGCTCGCTCGGCACGCCGATGTCCTTGTTCCAGATGTCGTAGGCTTCGTCGTCACTGGCGTAGACCGTGACCCAGAGTTTTTCCTTGGGCAGGTTCAGCCACTGGTCGCCGGTGAGAAACTCCCAGGCGTAGTGGATCGCATCGCGCTTGAAATAGTCGCCGAAGCTGAAGTTGCCGAGCATCTCGAAGAAGGTGTGGTGACGCGCGGTGTAGCCGACGTTTTCCAGGTCGTTGTGCTTGCCGCCGGCGCGCACACACTTCTGGCTAGTGGTGGCGCGGGTGTAGGCGCGCTTTTCCAGGCCGAGGAAGCAGTCCTTGAACTGGTTCATCCCGGCGTTGGTGAACAGCAGCGTCGGGTCATTGCCCGGAATCAGGGAGCTGGAAGCGACACGGGTGTGTCCTTTCTCTTCGAAGAAGCTCAAGAAGGCTTCACGGATTTCTGCGCTTTTCATAGGGTCTTCCACGGAAACAGGCGGCCACGGCAAAAGCCGGCAAAGGGCCGCATTATATCGGGCCGAACGCCTGCGGCTAGTGCCTTTATCGATAGATAGCAACTATCAACGTAGGCTGGACAGGCCGAAGCCTGGTCCAGCATCAAGGCAAGCCGCAAAGCGGACAAGCCTTCGCCCTGTACGCCCTAGCGCCGGAAGGCGGCGAAAGCCTCGATGACGCGGCCAATAGCAGCGCCACTGACGTCCAGGTGGGTCACCATGCGCAGACGCGGCGCGGCGGTGAGCTTGATACCACGCTCGGCGCAGAAGGCTTTCAACGCCGCGGCCTGCTCGCCCACCTGGGCATAGACCATGTTGCTCTGCACCGGCTCAATGGCGAACCCCAATTCACGCAGGCCATCGGCGAGCAACTCGGCATGGCGGTGATCGTCGGCCAGGCGCTCGACCTGTCGCTCCAGCGCGTATAACCCGGCGGCCGCCAGCCCGCCGGCCTGGCGCATGCCGCCGCCGAGCATCTTGCGCAGACGGCGCGCCTTGGCGATCAGCGCGGCGCTGCCGCACAGCACCGAGCCGATGGGGGCACCGAGGCCCTTGGATAGGCACACCGAGACCGAGTCGAAGTGCTGGGTGATCTGTCGGGCGTCCACACCCAGCTTGACCGCCGCGTTGAACAGCCGCGCGCCGTCCAAGTGCAGCGCCAGACCACGCCGCGTGGTCAGCTCGCGGGCCGCGGCCAGGTAGTCGAGCGGCAGCACCTTGCCCTGCATGGTGTTTTCCAGGGCCAACAGGCGGGTGCGGGCAAAGTGGAAATCATCCGGCTTGATCGCCGCCTCGACCCTGGTCAGGTCCAGCGAGCCATCGGCTTCGCCGTCGATGGGTTGCGGCTGAATCGAGCCGAGTACCGCCGCACCGCCGCCTTCGTATTTATAGGTATGCGCCTGCTGGCCGACGATGTACTCGTCGCCGCGCTCGCAGTGCGCCATCAACGCCAGCAGGTTGCTCATGGTGCCGGTCGGCACGAACAACGCCGCGGCAAAGCCCAGGCGCTCGGCCAGGTAGGTCTCCAGGCGATTGACCGTCGGGTCTTCGCCATACACGTCATCGCCCAATTCGGCCGCCCACATCGCCTCGCGCATGCCGGGCGTGGGCTGGGTGACGGTGTCGCTGCGCAGGTCGATGATGCTCATGGACGCTTCCTGATGGTGACGAAACCCCGATGCTAAGGCGCCCGACAGCGACGAACAAGGTACAGACAAGGGCGATCTGGGGCGCACAGATAAACGTGGGAAGCCACCTGCGCAAAGACCTTTAGCCGCGCCAAGATAGCCGTCAAATCCGGCATGTCACGGCTAAATGCAAAGTGTTCGTCAGGCCAGATAAGCGCCGTCGCTGGGGACGATCAGGATGCCGGCGCGCAGGCCGTTTTTCACCTTGGGGTTGGGGAAGATGATCCGTGCGCCCTGCTCTTCCACCACCCAGCGCGTGCCCGCGACGTCTTCCGCCAACAGGTAGCCGACCGGCAGTTCGCTGAAGTTCTCGATATCGCTCGGCAGATGCAAGCGGAAGGCATCGCTGTGCTTGATGATTTCCCGCGCCACGGCGAACAACTGCAAGCCATCCAGGCCAGCGCCATCCTGCTCCGGCTCGCGCCCTTCGATGATGCCGTGCAGGCGCGCCTCAAGCAGATCGAGATTGACCTGCTGGTTCTCGCCAAACGCGCGCGCCTTACCCAACTCCAGGGTAAAGGCCTCAGCCCCGAGCTGGGCGTAGGTGTAGGAGCTGAAGGTGATCGAGCCCTTGCTCTGTAGCAGCACCGCATCGATGCCGGCAGCGTTCAGGCGGGCCAACTCGCGCCTGGAGTGCACACGCCCCTCATGCCAGGGATACAGGGCGAACTGTTCGATCTTCGACGCGCGGATGGCCGTGTGCAGGTCGTAATGCAGGCGCGTGCGCTCGGGCTTGCTGAAGAACGCCGCAGCCAAGTGCTCGAGTTCACAGGCGCGCATCGCCTCGGCGCCGCTGTGCTGCTCGTGGCGACCGTTGAACAGGCGATTGATGTCCTGTTCGATGTAGCGCTCACCCCGGCGGATCGCCGGTGGGTTGCCCAACAGGAACAGTATCCGCGCACGCGGTTTCAGCTCGCTCCGGGCGATACCGCGCAACAAGCGATCAAGCAATTCGATGGGCGCGGTTTCATTGCCATGGACGCCCGCCGACAGCAGCAGATCCAGGCCATTGTCGACGGCCACTGGCGGCGTCACTTCCAGTGCGCCCTCGGCCAGCCAGCGCAACCGCGTGCCCTCGGGCGTCAGCTGGATCTTCGCTGCCGGTTCATGGCCGGCCAGGGTCAGTTCGAGCAGTTTGCCAAGGGCAAGCATAGGGGTTACCTCAATCGTGGTGGCAGTCAGGGCCGTGCACATGCTCGTCGTCATCGCCAAGCTCGGCCGGCTCCATTTCCAACTGCAGGCTGACCAGGTTGGTCGCCAGCGGACGCAGCAGCAGGTTGGCGTACTCGGCGTCACCCTCTTCGACATCGACGCCGATGATCAACTGACCACGGCCATCTTGCTGAATCCAGACTTCCTTGCCCTGCCAGAGCACGGCAAACCGCGTACAGGAGGTTTCCAGCTGGGTGCCGTCAGTGTCTTCGAGGATCAGTTGCAGGGCATCGTTCATAAAATCTCCACAGTGTTGGACGTAGGGTGGATGTCGCGTTTTACATCCACCGGCGGATCGATAAAGCGCGAACCACCCTACTCAGCTAAGTTGGAAGGGATAAACCGCGCCCAGTTTAAGGATCTGCGTCAGTTCATCCAATGCCGCACGGCATTCGAGCAGTAAGTGTGGATCGGCCAGGTCGTTTTCGCTCAAGCGATCGCGGTAATGTTTGTCGACCCAGACGTTGAGCGTGTCGTACAGGCTGGGGGTCATGATCACGCCCGGATTGACCGCGGCCAACTCGGTATCGTTGAGCGCCACGCGCAGCCGCAGGCACGCCGGGCCGCCGCCGTTCTGCATGCTTTGCTTGAGGTCGAAGACCTGCACCTCGCGAATCGGTCCGCCCTCGACGGTCAAGCGCTGCAAGTAAGCCCACACATTGGCGTTGTTGCGGCACTCCTCCGGCACGATCAGCAACATGCTGCCGTCGGCGCGGCTGAGCAACTGGCTGTTGAACAGGTAGGACCTGACCGCGTCCTCCACCGTCACCGCCTCGCGCGGCACGCACACCGCCTTGAAGTTGCCGCCACGGTGGGCGAGTTTGTCGCTCAGCTCGGCGAGCACTTTGTCGGTGTCGAGGAAAGCGTCCTGGTGATAGAACAGCACCTCGCCGTTGCCCACCGCGATCACATCGTTGTGGAACACGCCCTGATCGATCACCGACGGATTCTGCTGCGCGTAGACCACGCCCGCCTCGCTCAGGCCATGCAGGCGCACCACCGCCTGCGAGGCCTCCAGGGTTTGCCGCGCCGGATAGCGCTGCGGTGCCGGGAAGCGGCTGTCGAAGGCGCTACGACCGAAGACGAAAAACTCCACGCCCGCGTCGCCATAGCCTTTGCAGAAGCGCGTGTGGTTGGCTGCACCTTCGTCGCCGAACTGCGCCACCGCAGGCAGCGCGGCGTGGTGGGCGAAGTGCTGCTGATTGGCGAACATCGCCCCAAGTATGCGGCTGGTGGTCGGGTGCTCGATCGAGCGGTGGAATTTGCAGTTGAGGTTGGCGGCGGTGAAATGCACGCGGCCATCCGCCGTGTCGGCGCTCGGGCTGACGGTGCAGGCGTTGGCCGTCCACATGCTCGATGCCGAACAACTGGCGACCAGCAGCGGCATGGCATCTTTCGCGGCTTTTTGGATCACCTGCGCGTCAGTCCCGGTAAAGCCCAGGCTGCGCAGCACGGCGACGTCCGGGCGCTCCTGCGGGGCTAGCACGCCCTGCTGGAAGCCCATGTCCATCAGCGCCTTCATCTTCGCCAGGCCCTGCTTGGCCGCCTCTTTCGGGTTGGACGCGGCCTGGCTGTTGCTCTGCGAGGCGACGTTGCCGTAGGACAGACCACCGTAGTTGTGGGTCGGGCCGACCAAGCCGTCGAAGTTCATTTCATAGGCGGACATCACAGGCTTACTCCCGGGGTCAGGGTGGCGGGCAGGCTCAGGGTTTCACTCTCCAGCGAGGCCACTGGGTAGGCGCAGTAATCGGCCGCGTAGTAGGCGCTGGCGCGGTGATTGCCGGAGGCGCCGATGCCGCCGAATGGCGCGCTGCTGGCGGCACCGGTGAGCTGCTTGTTCCAGTTGACGATGCCAGCGCGGCTCTCCAGCCAGAACTGCTCGTAGCGCGCCTTGGAATCCGACAACAGGCCGGCGGCCAGGCCAAACTGGGTGGCATTGGCTTCGGCAATGGCGGCGGCGAAGTCGCTGTAGCGAATCACTTGCAGCAGCGGGCCGAAGAACTCTTCATCCGGGCGCTTATCCACTGCCGTCACATCGATGATGCCGGGGGTCAGCAAAGCCGAGCCTTGCAGCGGCTGGGTCATTTCCAGCAATGGCTTGGCGCCCTTGTCGATCATCCGCTCCTGCGCCTTGATCAGGTGCTCGGCAGCCGCCAGGGAAATCACCGAGCCCATGAACGGCGCTGGCGTGGCATCGAAGGCGCCGACCTTGATGCTGGCCGCCACATTGACCAGCCGCGTCAGCAGCGCATCGCCCCAGGCGCCCTGCGGCACCAGCAGGCGGCGGGCACAGGTGCAGCGCTGACCGGCGGAGATAAAGGCCGACTGGATAATGGTGTACACCGCCGCATCGAGGTCGGCGACCTGCTCGACGATCAGCGGGTTGTTGCCGCCCATTTCCAGGGCGAGGATTTTCTCCGGGCGCCCGGCGAACTGGCTGTGCAGCAGGTTGCCGGTGCGACTCGAACCGGTAAAGAACAGCCCGTCGATGCCGTCATGCGCCGCCAAAGCGACACCAGTATCACGCGCACCCTGCAGCAGATTGAGCACGCCGGCTGGCAGGCCGGCTTCGATCCAGCACTTGACGGTCAGCTCGGCGACTTTCGGGGTCAGCTCGCTGGGCTTGAACACCACCGCGTTGCCGGCCAACAGCGCCGGCACGATATGGCCGTTGGGCAGGTGGCCGGGGAAGTTGTACGGGCCGAACACCGCCACCACGCCGTGCGGCTTATGCCGCAGCACCGCCGTCGCGTCCGCCAGCGGGCCGCTCTTCTCGCCCGTGCGCTCACGATAGCTTTGCACCGAGATGGCGACCTTGTTGACCATGCTGGTCACTTCGGTGGCCGACTCCCACAGCGGCTTGCCGGTTTCCTCGCCGATACAGCGCGCCAGCTCGTCGCCATGCGCCTTGAGCGTGGCCGCGAACTGCTCCAGCACGGCGATACGCTCATCCAGCGAGCGCGAAGCCCAGGCCGGGAATGCTGCGCGAGCCGCTTGCACGGCCGCCTCGACCTGAACGGCAGCCGCGCCCTGGCCACTCCAGATGCGCTCCTGGGTAACCGGATTGAGTGATTCCAGGGCCTCGCCCTGGCCGAGGTGCCAGCTACCGGCGATGTAATGAGTGCTCATGTTGTTCTATCACTCCCAGCAAATTCACCAACCCGCATGGCGCTGGTTGGGCTAATCGTTCTAAGCGTGCGGTCAGCCGCCGCGGGCCGACAGCGGCACCGCGCGCACCTGATCGCCAGCCGACAGCTGCAAGCGCCTGGCGGTCAGCGGATCGACCACCAGGGTGCCGGCGGCCAGGCGGGCCGGCGCGGCAGTGATGCGGCAGTCTTCGCGCTTGCGGTTGTGCATGAGGAACGGTGTGGCGTCGTCGCCCGGCGTACCGATGGCCAGCACCAGCGTCTGGCTATCGCGCACCGCGCGGATCTTCGCGGTTTCCGCCTCGATGGCCGGGCCGGCGTCGAAGATGTCGACATAGCCCTGGTAGCTGAAACCTTCGGCCTTGAGCATGGCCAGCGCCGGCTCGGTGTCTGGGTGCACGCGGCCGATGATGTTGCGCGCGTCTTCGGAGAGAAAGCAGGTGTACAGCGGGAACTTGGGCATCAATTCGGCGATAAAGGCCTTGTTGCCGACGCCCGTCAGGTAATCCGCCTGGCTGAATTCCATCTTGAAGAAGTGCCGACCGAGGCTTTCCCAGAACGGCGAGCGGCCGCTGGCATCGGACATGCCGCGCATCTCGGCGATCACCTTGTCGCCGAACAGCTCGCGAAATTCGGCGATAAACAGAAAGCGCGCCTTCGACAGCAGCCGGCCGTTGAGGCCGCTGCGCTGGTCGGCACGCAGGAACAGCGAGCACAGCTCGGAGTTGCCGGTCAGGTCGTTGGCCAGGAACAGCGTCGGCACCTGGCGATGGATATTCAGCTCCTGCGAAGCGCTGACGGTCAACCCCACGCGGTAGTTGTACCAGGGCTCGCGCAGGCCGACAGCGCCGGCCACGGCGGAGATGCCGACCACCTGGCCGTCGTCGTTTTCCAGCACGAACAAATAATCGGCATCGCCACGCTCGGCTTCGCCACGGAAGGTTTTTTCCGCCCAACCGACCCGGTGCGCCAGGCGCTCCTCGTTGGCCGGCAGGGTGGTCAGGCCGGCGCCGGTGCTGCGCGCCAGCTCGAACAGGGCCGGAAGATCGGCGCTGCGTACAGGACGAACAATCATAACGACTCCTTAAACCGCGACCAGACGGACGCTGACGCCTTCGCCGACGCCGAGGGCTTCGGCGGCTGCAAGACTGAGGGTGACGGGCTTGCCGGGCACCCAATCGAGCTCCGCGACGATGGCGCGGAAATCCTGCAACTGGCCATTGCTCACCAGGTACGGGCGCCCACCTTTACCGGGCTCGCCGATCTTCACCGGCACCACGCGGCTTTGAGCGATGGAGCGAATGCCCGAGGTGCGCGCATGCAGGGTTGGCCCGCCATCGAAGATGTCGATGTAGTGGTCGGTCTCGAAGCCCTCACGCATGAGGATGTCGAAGGTGATCTGCGCCCGCGGGTGCACCTGGCCCATGGCTTCCTGCGCGGCATCCGGCAGCAGCGGCACGTAGATCGGGTAATGCGGCATCAGCTCGGCGAGGAAGGTGCGGCTCTTCAACCCGCACAGGCGCTCGGCCTCGGCGTAGTTCATGTCGAAGAAGTTGCGCCCCACCGCGTCCCAGAACGGCGAATCGCCGGCCTCGTCGCTGTGGCCGACGATCTCCACCACCACCGCATCGGCGAAACGCTCCGGGTGGTTGGCGACGAACAGCAAGCGCGCACGCGAGTTGAGCTCGGACCAGGCACTGCCCACCAGCGGCCGCTCGACGTAGAAGCTGGTCAACAGACTGTTGCCGGTGAGGTCGTGGCACAACGAGAGCACGTGGATCTTGTTATGGATCTTCAGCTCGCGGGAGTTGTGCACAAAGGTTTCGTTACGAAAGCTGTAGAACGGCTCGGAGTAACCGGCCGAAGCGACGATGCCGGAACACCCGACCAGACGTCCGCTGGCACTGTCTTCGAGGACGAAGAAGTAGCTTTCTTCGCCGTTAAAGCTGACTTCTGCGGCGAACGAAGCCTCTGATGCGGCGATCTTATCGCGCAGGCGATCGGCATCGTCGGGCAGTGAAGTCACACCAACCGGGCTGTCCGCGGCGAGACGCTGCACTTCAGTGAGGTCGGCCATTTGCGCGGGGCGCATCACCAGCATGGTGTCACTCCTTTCAAGAAAAGCTCCGAGCCACTCGCGCAGAGTTGCCCAGAGAAACCGCGACGCTGGTCGCGGCGCACACAGAAACGGTCATCCGTGGATGGAACGCGGCGCATCCATGCGCCGGGTTGCGACTCAGGCCTGGCTCAGCTTGGCCACGGCACGCTCGAAACGCGCCAAACCTTCGTCGATGTCGGCGTCTTCCACCACCAGGCTCGGGGCGAAACGCACCACGTCCGGGTTGGCTTGCAGGACCATCACGCCCTCGACCGCCGCGGCATCGAGAATCACCTTGGCCTTACCCTTCCAGGCGTCAGAGAGCACCGCGCCGATCAACAGACCGAGGCCGCGTACTTGGCTGAACACGCCGTACTGCTCGCCGATCTGCTCCAGCTTGGTCCTGAAGCGCTGGTGCTTGGCTTTCACGCCGGCCAGCACTTCAGGGGTGTTGATGGTGTCGATCACCGCCTCGCCCACCGCACAGGCCAGCGGATTGCCGCCGTAGGTGGTGCCATGGGTGCCGACGGCCAGGTGTTTGGCCAGTTCAGTGGTGGTGAGCATGGCGCCGATCGGGAAACCACCGCCCAGGCTCTTGGCACTGGAGAGGATGTCTGGGGTCACGCCGTAGTGCTGGTAGGCGAACAACGAACCGCTGCGGCCCATGCCACTCTGTACTTCGTCGAACACCAGCAGCGCGTTGTGCTGGTTGCACAGCTCGCGGGCCGCTTGCAGGTAAGCCAGGTCGGCCGGCAGTACGCCGCCCTCGCCCTGAATCGGCTCCAGCACCACGGCGCAGGTCTTGTCCGACACTGCGGCCTTCAGCGCCTCGATATCGTTATAAGGAATGTGGCTGATGCCCTGGATCTTCGGGCCGAAACCGTCGGAATACTTCGGCTGACCACCGACGCTGACGGTGAACAGGGTACGACCGTGGAAGCTGTTGGTCGCCGCGATGATTTCGTACTTGTCTTCGCCGAACTTATCGAACGCCACGCGACGGGCCAGCTTGAAGGCGGCCTCGTTGGCTTCGGCGCCGGAGTTGCAAAAGAACACGCGGTCGGCAAAGGTCGCGTCGACCAGTTTCTTGGCCAGGCGCAGGGCCGGCTCGTTGGTGAACACATTGGAGACATGCCACAGGGTATTGGCCTGCTCGGTGAGTGCCTGGACCAGCGCCGGATGCGCGTGGCCCAGCACGTTGACGGCAATACCACCGGCAAAGTCGATCAGCTCGCGACCGCTTTGGTCCCAGACTCGCGAGCCCGCACCGCGCACCGGAATAAAAGCAGCGGGGGCATAGTTGGGCACCATCACCTGGTCGAAATCGGCGCGCTGCACCGGGTCGTGCTGAACAGACATCGGAACTCTCCTGACGAGGAACACCTGCTGGGGGCGGCAGGCGATGAAAAGGATTGTAGGGATTGATCCGGGGCTGGCATTGCCGCTATGCGACAACTTCTTATAGCGCCAACCCGAGGAAAACCGGCGCTTTCGCAAATGCGACAGAAAGCGTCGGGAAGGCGCAGTTTAAACGCTGTTCGCCACAGAGGTGCACAGCTTGCGCAATTCCCCCACAAGCTGACTGGCAAGTTCTTGCGCTTTTCTCAGCGTCGTAAGGCGAGCGTAGGGCGACCATGCCGCCGCGCGACTTGCCTGCTCTGTAACCCGCCAAGAGTGGACAAGGCTTCGCCATGGTCACCCTACGCCGGCTCTGGAGTCGCCTGCGCAACCGACGGACGAGCCAGACTAAGGAAATCGCTCAACGCGACTTTCTGCGCCATCGCATCCTGATAGCCCAACTCGATCAACTCGTTGCAATAGCCGGGCTCGAACAATAAATAGCTGAGCACGCCCGCGCCGCTGGCCTTGGTCGCACCCGGCCCACGTAGGAACATGCGCAGCGCGGCGGGCAATTCGTGGCGATGGCGGGCGGCAATCACATCCAGCGGCTGGCTCGGCGAGATCACCAACACCTCGACAGGCTTCAAACCCAGGCCACGCGGCCGACGCTCCGGCGGAATCAGCCGACCCAGATGATTGAGGCGCTCGAGCATCTCGATATCGCCTTCCAGACTGTCGATAAAGGTGCTGTTGAGCATGTGCCCACTTATCTGCGCCAGGCTCGGCGGCTTGGCATTCTGCAAGCGAGTAACCTCGGTGTTGGCCTGCTCGCCCTGCGGGTTGCCACTGACGCCGACCACCAGCACGCGCGTCGCACCGAGGTGCAGGGCCGGGCTGATTGGCGCGGATTGCCGCACGGCGCCGTCGCCGAAGTATTCACGGCTGATCTTCACCGGCGGAAAGATCAAGGGGATCGAGGCGCTGGCCAGCAAGTGCTCCAGCGACAAACGGGTCGGTACGCCGACGCGGCGATGGCGAAACCACGGATCGATGGTCGCGCGGCCTTGGTAGAAGGTCACCGCCTGGCCGGACTCATAACCGAATGCCGTCACTGCCACGGCGCGTAACTGGCGATGTCGCACTGCGGCGGCGATCCCGGAAAAATCCAGCTCGCGCTTCAACAGCTCCGCCAACGGCGAACTGTCGAGTAGCGCCACCGGCACCTGACCGCCCAAACCAAGCAGACTGTGGCCGATAAAGCGACTGGCCTGGCGCAGCACGCCGGGCCAATCGCTGCGGTACACCTGATGGGTGTGGAAACCCTGCCAGACATTGGTCAGCCGGCGGATCGCCTCGCTGAAATGCAGCGCTCCACAGGCCAGGCCGACGGCATTGATCGCCCCGGCCGAGGTGCCGACGATCACCGGAAAGGGGTTCTGCGCAGCATCCGGCAGCAAGTCGGCAATCGCCGCCAGTACCCCCACCTGATACGCCGCCCGCGCGCCGCCACCCGAGAGAATCAGCCCGGTCACTGGTTGCTTTGCGGGGGTGATTTGCGTCATAGGCCAAGTCCGAAGGTTTTACCGAGTATAGAGAGGCGCAATGCCTAGCTCAGGCGCTTCTTGTAGAGTTTCGCCTCACCTGGCGGCCGCGTTTTGAAACGCCGATGCGCCCACAGGTACTGTTCCGGGCAGGCACCGACGGCCTGCTCGATCCATTGGTTGACCCGCAGGCAATCGGCCTCCTCGCTGTCGCCGGGGAAGTCGGCCAGTGGAGGGTGAATAGTCAGACGATAGCCTTGGGCATTGGGCAAGCGCTGCTGGGTAAAGGGAATCACCTGGGCACGGCCCAGGCGGGCGAACTTGCTGGTGGCGGTAACAGTTGCCGCGGGCACGCCGAACAGGGGCACGAACACGCTGCGCTGTGCGCCATAATCCTGGTCGGGCGCATACCAGACCACCCCGCCGGCGCGCAACAGCTTGAGCATGCCGCGCACATCGTCGCGACCGATCACCCCGAGCAGGCGCTGCTCGCGGCCACGGCGCTGGATAAAGTCGAACAGCGGATTCTTGTGCGGGCGATACATGCCGTACATGTCCTGAGCCACACCGAGCAGACCACCGCCCATTTCCAGGGTGGTGAAGTGCAAGGCCATGAGGATCACGCCCTGACCCTCGGCCTCCGCCTTGCGCAGGTGTTCCAGACCCCCGATGCTGCCCAGGCGACGCAGACGCTCAGTCGGCCACCACCAGGCGCCGGCCATCTCGAAGAAGGTGATGCCGGTGGAGGCGAAGTTTTCCTTGAGCAGGGCCTTGCGCTCGGCAGCCGACATCTGCGGGAAACACAGCTGCAGGTTGCGCGCGGCTATCTTGCGCCGGGCACCGGCCAGGCGGTACATCAGCGCTCCCAGGCCACGCCCCAGCAACAGCAGCACCCGGTAAGGCAACTGAACGACCAGCCACAACAGGCCCAAGCCCAGCCATAACAGCCAGTAACGCGGATGCAGGAAGGCGGCGCGAAAGACAGGACGATCCATAAACAGGTCCAGGCAGATCATAAAGCGCGGCATTCTATCAGTAGTTGGTCGCCGGCTTGCCCGACCGACGCTTTCACCGGCAGTCAACTTGCGAGCGCGCGACGTTCTCGCTATAAGTCCGGGCTACTTTAGTTACCGGCCGCATCAGGCAGACCATGAGCCAAGCTGATCTCCTCGACCAAGACCCCGTGTTCCAGCTCAAAGGCAGCATGCTGGCCATCACCGTGATGGAACTGGCGCACAACGACCTCGACCGCCTCGACCAGCAACTGGCCGAGAAAGTCGCCCAGGCGCCGAACTTCTTCAGCAACACCCCGCTGGTGCTGGCCCTGGACAAGCTGCCGGAAGGCGAAGGCGCGCTCGACCTCGCCGCCCTGATGGCCGTGTGCCGTCGCCATGGCCTGCGCACCCTGGCGGTACGCGCCAACCGCGAAGACGACATCCAGGCAGCCAATGCCCTCGACCTGCCGGTGCTGCCGCCGTCGGGCGCCCGCGAACGCCCAATCGATCCGACCGGCGGCAACGCGGCGCCGAAAAAGCCGGAGAAGCCCGCCGAACCTGAGGTCCGCCCGAGCAAAGTAATCACCTCACCAGTGCGCGGCGGCCAGCAGGTGTATGCCCAGGGCGGCGACCTGATCGTCCTGGCACCGGTCAGCGCCGGCGCGGAACTTCTCGCCGATGGCAATATCCATGTTTACGCACCGATGCGCGGCAGAGCTCTAGCCGGCATCAAGGGCAACGGCAAAGCACGGATTTTCTGCCAGCAACTGGGCGCCGAACTGCTCTCCATCGCCGGCCAATACAAGGTCGCCGAAGACCTGCGCCGCGACCCGCTATGGGGCGAAGCAGTGCATGTCAGCCTGTCGGGTGACGTGTTGAACATCACCCGCCTTTAACGGATACTGCGGCCAATTTTCAGGGACACAAAAAGGGCATCTGGAAGCCTCTTGCGGCTACGGATTCCCGCTTTATCTTCATATTTGGGGTGAATCACCTTGGCCAAGATCCTCGTAGTCACGTCCGGCAAAGGTGGCGTCGGTAAAACCACCACCAGCGCCGCCATCGGTACCGGCCTCGCCCTGCGCGGGCACAAAACTGTCATCGTCGATTTCGACGTCGGTCTACGCAACCTCGACCTGATCATGGGCTGCGAACGCCGCGTGGTGTACGACTTCGTCAACGTGGTCAACGGCGAAGCGACCCTGTCGCAAGCGCTGATCAAAGACAAGCGCCTGGAAAACCTCTACGTGCTGGCCGCCAGCCAGACCCGCGACAAAGACGCGCTGACCCAGGACGGCGTCGAGAAAATCATCAACGAGCTGCGCGAAAGCTTCGAATACGTGGTCTGCGACTCGCCGGCCGGTATCGAGAAAGGCGCGCACCTGGCCATGTACTTCGCCGATGAGGCGATTGTCGTGACCAACCCGGAAGTCTCCTCGGTACGCGACTCCGACCGCATGCTCGGCCTGCTCGCCAGCAAATCGCGACGCGCCGAGAAAGGCGACGAGCCGATCAAGGAACACCTGCTGCTGACCCGTTACAACCCGGAGCGCGTGACCAAGGGCGAAATGCTCGGCGTGGACGACGTCGAGGAAATCCTTGCTATTCGCCTGCTCGGCGTGATCCCGGAATCGCAAGCGGTACTCAAAGCCTCGAACCAGGGCGTGCCGGTGATCCTCGACGACCAGAGCGACGCCGGCCAAGCGTACAGCGATGCCGTCGACCGCCTGCTAGGCAAGGAAGTCGCCCACCGCTTCCTCGACGTGCAGAAGAAAGGACTCATGCAACGCCTGTTTGGAGCGCGCTAATGAATATTTTCGACTTCTTTCGTGAACGCAAAAAGGAAACCACGGCGTCCATTGCGAAAGAGCGTCTGCAGATCATCGTCGCCCACGAGCGCGGCCAGCGCAGCCAGCCGGACTACCTGCCGGCCCTGCAACAAGAGCTGGTCGAGGTGATTCGCAAGTACGTGAATATCGACTCGGACCAAGTCCAGGTCGCGCTGGAAAACCAGGGCAGCTGTTCCATTCTGGAACTCAACATCACCCTGCCGGACCGTTAATCCGTATCCGCAGGCGAAACCTGAATAAAATGGCGGCCCAAGGGCCGCCATTTCATTTCAGCACTACACAGAACCTGTAGGAGCGGACTTGTCCGCGAAGCTTTTAACTCGCCACAAAGCCATCGCGGGCAAGCCCGCTCCTACACCAGCAGACCGACGCGCACTCAAGAAGCCCATGCCCCTCAGCCAAGTAGAAATCCTCCACCAGGACGCCGCCCTGCTGGTGATCAACAAGCCCACCCTGCTGCTCTCGGTACCCGGCCGCGCCGAGGACAACCGCGATTGCCTGGTGACCCGCCTGCAGGAAAACGGCTACCCGGAAGCGCGCATCGTCCACCGCCTGGATTGGGAAACCTCGGGGATCATCGTCCTGGCGCGCGACGCCGACAGCCACCGCGAGCTGTCGCGGCAGTTCCATGACCGCGAGACCGAGAAGGCCTACACCGCGCTGTGCTGGGGGCAACCCGAGCAAGACAGCGGCAGCATCGACCTACCGCTGCGCTACGACCCGCCCACCAAGCCACGCCACGTGGTCGACCATGAACACGGCAAACATGCCCTGACCCACTGGCGCGTCCTCGAACGCAGCGGCGATCACTGCCGCGTCGAACTGACGCCAATCACCGGTCGCTCACATCAACTGCGCGTGCACATGCTGTCGATCGGTCACCCGCTGCTCGGCGACGGCCTGTATGCCCATGAGCAAGCCCTGGCGGCCTACCCACGCCTGTGCCTGCATGCCTGCATGCTCGGCCTGACCCACCCACAAAGCGGCGAACGCCTGCGCTTCGAGTGCCCGGCGCCGTTCTAAAACACCTCGACGGACCAGCCTGCGGCATGCCCGCCCGACCCAACACCGCGCCCCGTAGGGTGGACATGGCGAAGCCTTGTCCGCCAAGCAGACACCACACCACTGCGGCAGGGTTTTAGCCTTGAATGAGGTTGAACGCTCCGCCGTCAACAAGCCCCCAGCGTTACCCCTGCTTGCGCGGCCAGATCAAGCTAAAGCGCGCGCCGCCCAGGCTGTCGCTGCGGCCGATCTGCGCGCGGCCACCGTGCCAATAGATGATCCGCCGCACGATCGACAACCCCAGGCCATGCCCACCGGAGGCGCGGGTGCGGCTATCGTCCAGGCGCAGGAAGGGCGTGAAGATCCGCTCCCAGGCTTCTTCCGGCACGCCAGGACCGTCGTCTTCGACATCCAGTCGGCAGCGCTGCTGGCCGACCTGATAACTCACCCGCACGCGCGACTCGGCATGGCGCATGGCGTTGGTCACCAGGTTCTGCAACGCGCGGTGCAGGTAGCGCAGCTCGGCCTCGACCAATGCACCGCTGCCATCCAAGGCACTCAACGCCGGGCCACGCTCGACCCGCACGCTGGCGCGCAGCGGCGCCAGCTCGGTAATCACCTGATCGATCAAGCCATCCAGATCGACCTGCTGGAAATTCAGCGCCGGCGCGCCCTGCTCCAGGCGCGCGTAGGTGAGCATCTCGTCGACCAGCTTGTCGAGGTCCTGGATATCGCTGTCCATGCCGTCCATGTACTTGCGCCGCGCCGCCTCGCTCTCGGCATCGCCAATCATCTCCAGGCCAAACCGCAGGCGCGCCACCGGTGTGCGCAACTCATGCGACACCGCGCGCACCATCTCGCGCTGAATACTCAGCGAGCGCTGCAAGTGCTCGGCCATGGCATTGAACGCCGCCGCCAAGCGCCCTACCGAATCGCTGCCGCGGGTCGGCACCCGGGCATCCAGATGGCCGCTGGCGATCCGCGTAGCGGCGCCTTCCAGGTCGCTCAGTCGCTGCTCCAGCGGCCGCACCAGCAGATACACCATCAGCCCGATCAGGCTCAGCCCCAGCGCACCGATCAGCACCAATAACTGCGGCGGATAGGGGTTCATCTGGTACAGCGGGCCGATTTCCAGGACCCAAGGCGTGTCGACCATGCCGGAGAACACATGAATGCTGTCGCCGCCCTTGCCTAGCGCCATCACCGTATCGCCCTCGTCCACTCGGCGCCGTTGATCGATATCCAGATTGGCTTCGTCCAGACGCACCAGGCGAAGGTCGAAGCCGAACTGCTTGGCCGCTTTCAATTCGGCCAGCCGCTGCGGCTGCTCGGCCACCGGGTAGCGAATCAGCTCATCGATCAACAGATAAATCGTGGCCCGCGCCAACTGCTCGCTGACCTGCTGCACCTCGCCGGTCAGCAGCAACTGTTGCGCCTCGCCGATCAGGCTGTAGATCTGCGCCGCGTGCGGGCCGGTTTGCTGCACCAGCACCTGACCGCGCAGCAGGCGGTTACGCGCACTGGTCTCCAGCGTGGCCTCGTCCAACGGCTGGATCTTCAGCGGAATCCCCAGCAAGCGTGCCCACACGGCGACCGCGCGGCGACGCTCGACCTCGACCATCGGCGCCAGGTTGTCGGCCATCAGGCGAAACGTGCCGCGCGCCAGGCGTTCGCGGTATTGATCCGAACGCACTTCGTTGGCCAGGTGCAAGGTGCCCACACCGAGCAGTGCGACCAGCACCAGTACGCTGAGCATGCCGGCGTAGATACGCAGAAAGATCGAGTTCATAGCAGCGCTTCGGCCGCCTCGGCGACAAACAGATAGCCCTTGCTGCGCACGGTTTTGATCATCCGCGGGTGCATCGGGTCGTCGCCGATTTTCGGACGGATACGCGAAATGCGCACATCGATGGAGCGATCCTGGCCGTCGTATTCGATGCCGCGCAGGGCGGTGAAGATTTCCTCGCGCGAGAGAATCCGCCCGGCATTCGCCGTCAGCAGCCACAGCAGGTCGAACTCGGCACTGGTCAGTTCGATGCTCTGCTCGCCCAACCAGGCTTCGCGCATCGCGCTGTCGATCACCAGTGGGCCGAACTCCAGGCGTCGCCGATCTTCGGCACCACCCGCCTCGCTGCCCTCGCGGCGACGTAACAGCGCGCGGATGCGTGCCAGTAGCACGCGCGGGCGCACCGGCTTGCACACGTAATCGTCGGCGCCCATCTCCAGGCCGAGCACCTGATCCATGTCGTCGGTACGCGCAGTGAGCATCAGGATCGGCCCCTCGTAACCGCTGCGCACCTTGCGGCAGATCGACAGGCCGTCTTCGCCAGGCAGCATCAGGTCGAGAATCACCAGGTCGGGCTGTTCCTTCAGAATGCGCGCAGCCGCCTGCGCGCCGTCCGCCTCGATGCTCACCGCCAAGCCATTGCTCTGCAGGTAGTCACGGGTCAATTCGGCCAGCCGCTGGTCGTCTTCGACGATAAGGATGTGCCAGGAATCTTGCTGCACTGCTGCCTCCCAAGGCCAGATCAACGACGGCGTATAGGCGCGCATTGTAACAACGGCCTAGCCGCTGCATAGCGCATGCCACATTTACGTACAAACACTAGATGTAGTATGCAGCTGTGAGCCACGCCACTTCTCTGCAAAAGCCTGATAACGCCCCATCAGCGGCGACGAACGGTACACCCCAGCAGTCACGGGGGCTGCGTGGGAACGCCGCACATTCACCCACAATTCACCCACAACTTATCCACAGGTTGTTCTTGCTCAGTCGCCTTGCAATAGCCCAAATAGCGCATTATCTTGTATCCCCATCGCGCCCTACCCACCACATGTTGGGTTTAGGCAAGCCACCGGACACAAGTAGAATAACCCGCACACGACCCGCTCGCAGGTCGTCACCGGTAGGTTGAATCGCTCTTTGCAACACGCCTGCCCTACTGCGGCAGGTTCCGCTTCAGTGCAGCGCACAGCGCGCCTGAAAGGCGGTTTCGGTGCAGCACCACCGCGTGCTGCACCACTATATGTTGTAGTTATGGCGCCGTAACGCCATAGCGTGTGACTTTTGAGCCAGGAAGGCGCTTTAGTCGTACCTTCCCTGCCCAGTTTGCAAGTCCCATGCGCCCGGCCCTTGGCTGTGCGCATGGCGTTGTTGAAATGGAATGAACGGCGGGTACGCCGCAGCGATCCACTGCATAGCGTCCAACTAAATAAATACAGAACACGGAGACATTCATGCATACCGACACCACTCGCGAGAACCCGCAGGCCCAAGCGCCGCAGGCCGCCGATGCCAGCCAGGAGCTGAGCGCCACCGCGCCAGGCCAGCTGCGCGTGATCAAGCGTAACGGCACCGTGGTGCCGTACACCGACGACAAGATCACCGTTGCCATCACCAAGGCCTTTCTCGCAGTTGAAGGCGGCACCGCTGCCGCTTCGTCGCGTATCCATGAAACCGTCGCGCGCCTGACCGAACAGGTCAGCGCCACCTTCAAGCGCCGCATGCCGTCCGGCGGCACCATCCATATCGAAGAAATCCAGGACCAGGTCGAACTGGCGCTGATGCGTTCCGGCGAGCAGAAAGTTGCCCGCGACTACGTGATCTACCGTGAATCGCGCAGCCAGGCGCGCAAGACCGGCGCCGCCGACATTGCCCAGCCGCACCCAAGCATTCGCGTGACCCACCTCGACGGCACTGTTGCGCCGCTGGACATGGGCCGCCTCAACACCATCGTCACCGAAGCCTGCGAAGGCCTGGCGGAAGTCGATGGCGAGCTGATCCAGAAAGAAACCCTGAAGAACCTCTACGACGGCGTAGCGCAGAGCGACGTCAGCACCGCCCTGGTGATGACCGCACGCACCCTGGTTGAGCGTGAGCCGAACTACAGCTACGTCACCGCCCGCCTGCTGATGGACAACATCCGCGCCGAAGGCCTGGGCTTCCTCGGTGTCGCCACCAGCGCCACTCACCATGAGATGAGCGAGCTGTACGCCAAGGCCCTGCCGGCCTACATCGCCAAGGGTATCGAGTTCGAACTGCTCAACCCAGTACTAGCCAGCTTCGATCTGGAAAAACTGGGTAAGGCGATCAACCACGAGCGCGACCAGCAGTTCACCTACCTGGGCCTGCAGACCCTCTACGACCGCTACTTCATCCACAAAGACGGCATCCGCTTCGAACTGCCGCAAGTGTTCTTCATGCGCGTGGCCATGGGCCTGGCGATTGAAGAGAAGCAGAAAGAAGAACGCGCCATCGAGTTCTACAACCTGTTGTCGTCCTTCGACTACATGGCCTCGACGCCGACCCTGTTCAACGCCGGCACCCTGCGGCCGCAGCTGTCGTCGTGCTACCTGACCACCGTGCCGGATGACCTGTCGGGCATCTACAACGCCATCCACGACAACGCCATGCTCTCCAAGTTTGCCGGCGGCCTGGGCAACGACTGGACTCCAGTACGTGCTCTGGGTGCCTACATCAAGGGCACCAACGGCAAGTCGCAAGGCGTGGTGCCGTTCCTCAAAGTGGTCAACGACACCGCTGTTGCAGTTAACCAGGGCGGCAAGCGCAAGGGCGCGGTCTGCGCCTACCTGGAAACCTGGCACATGGACATCGAAGAGTTCATCGAGCTGCGCAAGAACACCGGTGACGACCGTCGCCGCACCCACGACATGAACACCGCCAACTGGATTCCAGACCTGTTCATGAAGCGCGTGTTTGACGATGGCCAGTGGACCCTGTTCAGCCCATCCGAAGTGCCGGACCTGCACGACCTCACCGGCAAGGCCTTCGAAGAGCGCTACGAGTACTACGAAGCCCTGACCCAGTACGGCGGCAAGATCAAGCTGTTCAAGACCATCCAGGCCAAAGACCTGTGGCGCAAGATGCTCAGCATGCTGTTCGAAACCGGCCACCCATGGCTGACCTTCAAGGACCCATGCAACCTGCGCAGCCCGCAGCAGCACGTGGGCGTGGTACACAGCTCGAACCTGTGCACCGAGATCACCCTGAACACCAACGCCGACGAAATCGCCGTGTGCAACCTGGGTTCCGTGAACCTGCCGAACCACATCGTCGACGGCAAGCTGGACACCGCCAAGCTGGAAAAGACCATCAAGGTCGCGGTGCGCATGCTCGATAACGTTATCGACATCAACTACTACAGCGTGCCGCAGGCGAAGAACTCCAACTTCAAGCACCGCCCGGTCGGCCTCGGCATCATGGGCTTCCAGGATGCGCTGTACCTGCAGCACATTCCGTACGGCTCCGACGCCGCGGTGGAATTTGCCGACAAATCGATGGAAGCGGTCAGCTACTACGCCATCCAGGCCTCCTGTGACCTGGCCGACGAGCGCGGCGCTTACTCCACCTTCGAAGGCTCGCTGTGGAGCAAGGGCATCCTGCCGCTGGATTCGCAGCAGATCCTTATCGAAGCCCGTGGCCAGAAGTACATCGACGTCGACCTGACCGAGTCCCTGGACTGGGCCCCGATCCGCGCCCGTGTGCAGAAAGGCATCCGCAACTCGAACATCATGGCCATCGCACCGACCGCCACCATCGCCAACATCACCGGCGTATCGCAGTCGATCGAACCGACCTACCAGAACCTCTATGTGAAATCGAACCTCTCGGGCGAATTCACCGTGATCAACCCCTACCTGGTTCGCGACCTCAAGGCCCGCGGCCTGTGGGACTCGGTAATGATCAACGACCTCAAGTACTACGACGGTTCGGTACAGCAGATCGAGCGCATCCCGCAAGAGCTGAAAGATCTCTACGCCACCGCGTTCGAAGTCGACACCAAGTGGATCGTCGATGCCGCCAGCCGCCGCCAGAAGTGGATCGACCAGGCGCAATCGCTGAACCTCTACATCGCCGGCGCCTCGGGCAAGAAGCTCGATGTGACCTACCGCATGGCCTGGTACCGTGGCCTGAAAACCACCTACTACCTCCGTGCCCTGGCCGCGACCAGCACCGAGAAGTCCACCATCAACACCGGCAAGCTGAACGCCGTGTCCAGTGGTGGCAACGACGGCCTGAGCGCAGCACCGGCCAAGGCCCCGGAAGTGGAAATGAGTGCAGGCCCAGCACCGGTCCCAAAAGCCTGTGCGATCGACGAACCGGATTGTGAGGCGTGCCAGTAAGTGTTCGGCAGCGCGCGGATCTGAGCGGCATTCGCGGCGTTACCTGCCGGAGCGGCCCCCATCACGTACAGCCGTACGCTCAGGGGCTCCACTCCAGCAGGTGCCTTGCGACTACTCGCTCAGCTACGCGCTTGAACGTCGAGCGAAGAGCACAAGCAACACACCGTTTTATCCCCTCGCCCCTCCGGGGAGACGACTGCAAGGATGCAGGAGGTAGGGCAACGCAGGATGCCAAAGCCGAGGGCTGGGGAGAGGGAAAAAGGCAACACCGCCCTCCCCCACTAATTACCAGCCCTTGCCGTTAGCGGTGAGGGTCTCGGGGCAACGGCCAGTCATTAGAGCCCCCGACCAGCGGTACCCGTTTTGCCCTTGCGCGCTGTACGCAACGGAACACAATCAAGACTGTATATCCACACAGGTCGGTTATTTCACCGGCCCGCAAGCAGGAGCCAAGCCATGCTGAGCTGGGATGAATTTGACAAGGAAGACGGCACCGACGCCGTTGTAGCAAGCAAAGCCTCTGCCCACATGGCAGACATGAGCATCGACAAACTTGACCAGGTTGGCGGTGCTGCCGCCGTTGAAGCCCGCGCCGTAGCCGCTGACGACAGCGACGCCGTAGCCCGCGCCAAAGCCTCGCTCGACCAACTCGACATCGCCGAAGGCCTGGCCGAGCTGGAAGGCACCGCCGCGCGCGTAGCCGTCGACGAAAAACGCATGATCAACTGCCGCGCCGACCTCAACCAGCTCGTACCCTTCAAGTACGACTGGGCCTGGCAGAAGTATCTGGATGGTTGCGCCAACCACTGGATGCCGCAAGAAGTGAACATGAACGCAGACATCGCGTTGTGGAAAACCCCGGACGGCCTGACCGACGACGAGCGCCGCATCGTGATGCGCAACCTCGGTTTCTTCTCCACCGCCGACAGCCTGGTCGCCAACAACCTGGCCCTGGCCGTGTATCGCCTGATCACCAACCCGGAGTGCCGCCAGTACATCCTGCGCCAAACCTTCGAAGAGGCGATCCACACCCACGCCTACCAGTACTGCATCGAATCGCTGGGCATGGATGAAGGCGCGATCTTCAACATGTACCACGAGATTCCATCGGTCGCGAAGAAAGCCAGCTGGGGCCTCAAGTACACCCGCTCGATCTCCGACCCGACCTTCAACACCGGCACGGTCGAGACCGACAAAGAACTGCTGCGCAACCTGATCGCTTACTACTGCGTACTGGAAGGCATCTTCTTCTATTGCGGCTTCACCCAGATCCTCTCCATGGGTCGCCGCAACAAGATGACCGGCGTCGCCGAGCAGTTCCAGTACATCCTGCGTGACGAGTCCATGCACTTGAACTTCGGCATCGACGTGATCAACCAGATCAAGATCGAAAACCCGCACCTGTGGGATGCCCAGCTCAAAGATGAAGCCACCCAGATGATTCTCCAGGGCACCCAGCTTGAAATAGAGTATGCACGCGACACCATGCCGCGCGGCGTACTGGGCATGAACGCGGCGATGATGGAGGACTACCTCAAATTTATCGCCAACCGTCGTCTGACTCAGATTGGCTTGAAGGAAGAGTACCCAGGTACGTCTAACCCGTTCCCATGGATGTCGGAAATCATGGACCTGAAGAAAGAGAAGAACTTCTTCGAGACGCGGGTTATTGAGTATCAGACTGGTGGGGCGTTGAGCTGGGATTGATCAAGAAGAACCGGACCTGATCATTACTCTTCGTAGCCTTCTTGCGTCCTGACTATAGGCAGCAGTGCATACCCGTGCGGCCGTGGTGGCTGACCGCTTAACCACCACGGCGCGTCTTCCACTACCCCAGGCTGCCTTGTATTAAAGCTGTTAGCGAGCTCGGCGACATCTCGGGCGTGTTCGACGCAAGGCCCGGCTAGCGGGAAGGTACTTCTGACAATGATCTGGGTAACTAAGCTGGCAACTGGATCTACGCCCTCCCCCTTGTAGAAAGTTTGATCTAGACCATAAAGCAGATCAGGGAGGCTAGTAGCCAGCACCTGCTCAACCTGTGTACTCAACGTTTCGTCTAGATAGATTTGGTATCGCGCGTAGAGTCTGTCCAGGGCATCCAGTTTGGTTCTAAGCGTACGGCCCAAATAGTTTCCCCAGGGGGTCGCGTACTTGTCATTGGATGCATCAAAGCCAGGCGCTGTACCATCAAAACTCAAAATTGACTGTTTGAAGTTGGGGCTGACCAGTGCCTGAATCTTGGAGGTCGCCAATGGTTTGATCTGGCTACCTGACCAATGCATTTCACAATAAAGATTCACGATCTGGCTAACGTGAGCGCCTGCCCTTCTGATGAAAAGACGGCTCATCGCCTCTGTGCGGCGACGCTCTTTTTCCTCACGTACGCGGTCGTAGACCGTCAATACAACGGACGAAGTAACCAAGCCGCCTGCAATGCTCACCAACCAGCCAGTAATACTTGGATACGAGCTGGAAAGTGCCAAGGCCAGGACACCGAGTAGAACCACACCAGTGAGCAACCACCCTACCGCATAGGTAATAGGGCCGGCGGTCGCTTCTACCAAATCCGATTTACCGTTCTGTTGCACATTTTGCCCATCCATCTGCAGTGCCTCGCTGGTTCGCTGGAAGCAAAAGGGGTGAGGAAAAGGTGCCCCCCATTCACCGATCTCAAGCCAACGCTAATAGCCAACTTGAATCACCCTGGGGTTCATGGAGGCCGTTTCTCTAAGGCAGGCGGCCATGACCTGACCAGTTTATTGTCGGTGGCAGTTTGCCTCAGCCTCCGCAAGCGGGATATAGGAACGTAGGGTGGACAACGCGAAGCTTGTCCACCCGGGTAATCGGGGGACAGGTCACGATTTATCGGAAGCCTTCATTACCGTTTTCGCCCTTACGGCGAGTTACTTTCTCTTTACTCGCTGCGCTCGCCCTTCGGGCCAGCCTGCGGCTGTTACTGCGCTTCGCTCCGTATGCTCGCGCGAAAGAGAAAGTAACCAAAGAGAAAGCGCGCCCGGCATCCGGGTCTGACTACGCCAGACTCCCCTCCCTCCGGCACTATTCCGAGGGTCGTCACGGTGGGCCATCCCTGGCCTAGGCGGCCCCACCCATCGTTCCTCGTTTGGCATCCATGCCAAACGCCCCTCTCCACAGCACCTCCACTCGGCCTCCTGACGGGATTCGGGGACCGCGTTGTTTGGGCGATTTGTGGAAGGCAGAACAAAGGCAAAAGCATCGCGGCCATGGGCCGCTCCTACGGGTTCGTAGCCTGTAGGGCGGGTGAACCCCGCCATGCTTTTTGCTTTTCCCCCGCGATCTCACAGACGACGCCAAACGCCCCATCAGGAGGCCGAGTGGAATCGTTGCGGAAGGGGTCGAGCGGCATGGATGCCGCGAGAGCCGCGATGGGCCAGGGATGGCCCTTCGCGGCGGGCCTCTGGAGCAATGATGGAACGAGGGAAGTCGAGCGCAGCGAGACCCGGATGCAAGGGGCAAGACCTCTTGGTTACTTCTGGGGCGTCTGCCAGAAGTGACCCGCCGTAAGGGCGGAACCGTTAGATATGTCGATACAGAAGCGGCGGGTACATGCCAGCGACCAGCGCTTTGCAAGGTAGTTGTCGCGTCAGCCTTTTTTAAGCTGCTATTTTCACTGCCGGCTGCCCCCTTTTCGGGCTGATCGCGACCACGCTCTCGAATGGAAATGCCGCCCGAGATGCATTAAACGCGGTGCGTGGACGATCAGAAGAAGAAACAGCACTGCTGGTTTAGCCTCTGTAAACTTCCGTTTCGAACCGGCACCAAGGACGATGAAATGCAAGAGAAATGGATTGACCGCCCGGCCACGGACACCGATTGGTTTGATCTGACACTTGAGCTATCTAACGGCTTTTTCCGCCGGCATTTTTCCTTGGTGGCCAAGGTCGCCCCACCGCTCTTCGGCTTCGGCATATTCGTCTTCTATTTCTACCGCAACCAGTTCTACCCCAGCTTCGACCTGTTCCAGTTCTCTTCTTTGCTGCTTGCTGCCGCAGCCATTGGCTTCGCCATCATTACCGCTCTGGTAGTGCCGCTATTCCTACCGGGCCCGTGGATCTTCAGCCAATTTCTCGAACACAAGACGATCAAGGACGAGCTGCGATACTCGCGCCCCTATATTGATGACCAACGCGTCTGGTGGGTCCTGAAACTGGGCTGCCTGGTGTACTGGCTTCCCTTCTTGGCCTGTGCGGCCGGGCTGCTGGCGGTCGCCATCCTTGCCCCGAAACTCTTTGTTCTATCGATCTTTCTGATACCCGTTCTGGTCAGCCTGGTCGCCGGCCTAATAGTCCAAGCCGCTTTTGGGTTGCCGCCGCTCAGCTTCCTTCGCTATCTATGGGGTGCGTATGTACCAGTCATGACAGTAGGCGGGTTTGTCACTTTTATGCTGGTGCAAACCGCGCCGATCATCGAAGGGTTCGATATTGGGGCCTGGAAGTGGCTGGTTTATATCGCTGTCATGCTGGCCGCCTCATTTATAGCGGCGATGTGCTCATTTCTCTTTATCGCAGGCTGGAGTGTCGCACTGCACTTTTCCGTATTCTTCGCATTGATGATTGCCGGCTACAGCGGCCTACTCACCACCCTGCCAGACAAAACGGTGCGCGCCCTGGGGCTCGGGAATTACCAAGCTGACACAGTCTTGCTGGAGCAGAGCTATTGCGGCGGAGCGGCACTGAAACAACTCCTGCTGGACGAAAGCTGCGCACAGACAAAGGTCCACGTTGTTTGGTCATTTGGCGAAAACCTGATACTTCGCACCAACGATGATCGCACCATGCATATTCCATCCAGATTCATTCGAGCCATTGTGAAATCAGATAAATAAAGCGAGTAGCCCGGACAACCGCAACATCGGTGGATGAATAGAGCGTCATCCACCCTACGGATCACCAATGTGCCAGCGCGTAGGGTGGACAACGCGAAGCTTGTCCACCATGGTTCAAATACCCAAACGCTCAAGGATGAGCCGCCATGCCCAACTACCGTCGCGCCCGTGTTGCCGGTGCTACTTACTTCTTTACCGTCAACCTGCGTGACCGCAGCAGCAATCTGCTGATCCGTGAAATCGATCTATTGCGCGAGACGGTACGCGCGACACGGTTGCGACATCCCTTCCATATCGATGCCTGGGTGGTGCTACCTGAACATATGCACTGCATGTGGACGCTACCGCCAGGCGATGCCGACTTTGCCTTGCGCTGGAAGGTCATCAAATTTGCCTTCGCCAAACGCTTGCCGATCAGCGAAGTGCGCACCGTCAATCAACAGCGCAGGCGCGAGCGTGGCATCTGGCAGCGGCGCTACTGGGAGCATCTGATCCGCGATGAAGGGGATTACCAACGCCACTTCAACTACATCCATTGCAACCCGCTGAAGCATGGGTATGTCGAACGGCTGGCGGACTGGCCCTATTCGAGCTTTCACCGGGCAGTGGCAATGGGTGTTTATTCCGGAGATTGGTGCGTCGAGCCGGAGCAGGTCGATAGTGGTTATGGTGAGTGAGCATGTAACCGGACAACCGCCGCAATGGTGGATGAAAAAAGCGTCATCCACCCTACAGGCTAAAACACCAATCTCGCAGACGAAGCCAAACGCCCCATCAGAAGGCCGAGTGGAATCGTTGCGTAAGGGGTTGAGCGGCATGGATGCCGCGAGAGCCGCGATGGGCCAGGGATGGCCCTTCGCGGCGTGCCCCTGGAGCAATGATGGAACGAGGAAACGGAGCGCAGCGAAGTAACAGCCGCAGGCTGGCCCGAAGGGTGAGCGAAGCGAATCAAGTCGACGAAGTCGGGCCGTATGCAAGGGGCAAGACTTTTTGCTTACTTTTGGCGGGGCCGGCCATCCGGGCGTCTGCCAAAAGTGAGCCGCCGTAAGGGCGGAACCATTACCCGATAACAAAACAGAAGCGGCGTCTAACCATCCGTTAGACATTCAGTCTTGGCCAGTCCAGCGATGGGTATCGCTACGCTCCACCCATCCTACAAAACCGGACTGACCGGCTCGCGGCTAAAGCCCCTCCCACAAACAGCAAAGCAGCCTGGATATGCGCATCGCATGGACGACACAAAGCGGCCACCCGCGTTGTCGATCAACGCACTACTTTTTTACGCAGGCGAATAGGGCATTCCCAGACGCCCCATCCCACTGAATGATCTTCTGGTAATCATGCTCAAGCACATGCACGTCAAAGTACGGCTGTAACAGCGCCTGCAACTCAACAAAACCCACAGCGACCATGGGGTGCTCGTCGTCCCACACCTCGGTTTGTCCTGCCGTCGATTTCTCAATCCGCAGCCGCAACGACTGCTTCTCGCCCTCGCCGCCGTAACTCCAGCCAGAACTGAAGGTGAACAGGCCTTCATCATGTTCAATGCTATGCGCCGCAAATAGGCTGTTGTCGATTTTGCCCTTGTCGACAACGTTAAAGCAGAACAGGCCATCGGCCTCGAGTGCCGCATGCACACTGACGATGCAGGCTTTCAACCGCTCGATCCCGCCGCTGTAATGAATGGAATAGAGGAAGCAGGTGATCAGGTCCAGCGGCTCATCCACCGTGAAACTGCACATATCCTGCAACGCGAAGTGCGCTTGCGGGCAACGAATGGCGGCCTTGTCCAACATCGGCTGATTAATATCGAGGCCACTGCTGGTGTAGCCGGAATCGATGAAATGGCGCACATGCGGACCCGTACCACAGGCCAGATCGAGGTGGCGGGTGCCGGCGTTACCAAACAGCTGCTGCAGCCGGTGGATACAGTGGCTCTGCGCCTGGTAGTCGATATCGGCACACATCAGATCGTAATAATCAGACAGGTCGGTATAGAGGGCATTAACGGACATAGTGACCTGATGATTGGCGAGCAGCTTTTGCGGGGGCGCATCATAGCCCAAGCCTGGCCAGCCCCGTTCAGCTGCCGCCCACTTACCCGTGGCAAGGATCAACTCCGCGGGCGTTACAATGCCGCCCACGCCGACAGCGCAATCGCGCAAGCCCCGGAGCCAGACTGACGATGTTCACCCTTGTACACCTGGACACCCCACCACCCGAGTCACTGAAAAGCCAGATTCTGCAGATGGTGGTGGACTACTTCAGCGACATCAGCCCGGTATCGCTGACGCCCAGTAATCCCCTCTACCAGCTGTACCAGTACGTGATTGGCTACGAGATGCACCTGTACCTGCAGGCGATGGACAGTGCCCTGGAGACCAGCGCGCGGTTGATCCTGGCCCTGGACGATCTGGATCCCTCGCAGGTGCTGGGCTTTGCCCTGTATCTGCCGGTCAAGGACGCCCCCGAGGCCTGTAGCCTGGCCTATATGGCCGTGCAGGCCAGCCAGCGCCGCCACGGCATTGCCCGCGCCATGCTGCAACAGATGATCAGCCGTCACCCGCATGCCGAACTGGCCTGTGTGGCCAGCAAGGTGCCGACCTTCGAGGCCATGGGTTTTCAGGTGCTGGCGGCGCGGGGGCCGCAAGTGCTGATGAACACTCGGGACTACAGCGCGGACGGCATGCTGGCCGTGCAGGATCTGGCACCGATCTTCCAATCCAAGGAAGTCCGGCAGATCCACGCCTACCTGGTGAAGCAGCACGGCAAACGGGCCATGAGCGATGCGGAGAAACAGCGCGACCGGCAACTCGACCAACTGACCCAACAGGCTCAGGTCTTGGTACGTGAACGCCTCATCGTGCATTGAGGTAAACGCAGCATGACTGTGCTGCCGCACAAGAACCGCGCATGGAAACCCCATGGCCCCGCCGCCTGCTGCTGGTGCGCAAACGCAACACCCAGGCCTGTATGCTGCCCGGCGACGTGCCGCCACTGCGATGGCCGGCCGCTCAATAACCTCAGTCGCTAGAGGTGAGATCACGATTTCCATTAACCGCTATTACTGATTTCGGCCTTACGCCGAGTCCGGTCATAGAGAGATCATCGTGCTAGCGAATCCAGCAGGCATAACAGTATAGTTATTGCCATGACTCCACCCTCCCATCTGCCCCACGACAAACTGCTGGATCTGCTGCTGGACGTTGTCTGCGTAGTGGATAAAGAGGGTCGCTTTCTATCGGTAAGCGCGGCCAGCAAGCGCGTTTTCGGCTTCCTGCCCGAAGAGATGGTTGGCCGGACCGCCTTTGAAATGATGCACCCGGACGATCGCGCCGCCAGCCGTGCGCTCGTAGAGCGCATTAATTTGGGCCAACCCTCGCATGATCATGAGAACCGCTACTTTCACAAAGACGGTCATATCGTTCATATCATGTGGTCTGCCCAATGGCTTGAGGCCGAGCAAGTGCGGGTGGGCGTGGCTCGGGACATTACTGAGCGTAAGCGTGCAGATGCGATGCAAGCTTCGTTGTATGCGGTATCGGAAGCTGCTCACTCAATTGACGATCTGCAAACACTATATCGGCGAGTGCACGAGGTAATTAGTCAGTTGCTGCCCGCCGAGAATTTTTTTGTGGCGTTATACAACGCCGCGAATGACCAGCTCAGCTTTCCCTATTACGTCGATCAATTTGACCCGCCGCCGTCGCCCAGGCCGCTAGGCTCCGGCACCTTCAGTGCCGAGGTTATTCGCTCCGGTGAAGCCCTGTTGTTAACGCCCGAGACGGCCGAGCAGATGCGTGCAAAGAGTGGCACGACGGCCGGTAAGCATCCCCTAGACTGGCTGGGTGTGCCGCTGATATCGGGCACGGATACCATCGGTGCTCTGGTGCTGCAGAGCTATTCCGGGACCGTCCGTTACAACGAACGGGACAAGGAGCTGCTGCAATTTGTATCGAGCCAGGTGGCGGCTGCGATAGAGCGTAAACGCACGCACTCTCGCCTGGAGTTTCTTGCACAATACGACCAACTGACTGAACTGCCAAACCGTGCGCTGTTTATGGACCGCTTGCGAAGTTCTCTGCAAAGGGCGCAGAGAGACTCCTTACGGCTGGCGGTACTTTATCTCGACATGGACAACTTCAAGCACATCAACGATACCTTTGGCCACACCACAGGCGACCTTCTGCTGCGGGAAGTCGCTCACCGCCTCAGGCAGTGCGTGCGCGAATCCGATACGGTTGGCCGTTTGGGCGGTGACGAATTCGCGATTCTTTTGGATAACATCAGCAGGCAGGAAGATGCCACCGTGGTGGCCGAGAAAATTCTCGCCACCCTCAGCGCCCCCTATCTTCTGGAAGGAAAAACCTTGATTAGTGCTCCCAGCATGGGTATCGCGGTATACCCCGAGCACGGCCAGAATGACCTGCATCTAATTCGGCACGCGGATGAAGCCATGTACGTGGCCAAACGCGGTGGCGGCAAGCGCTATATCGTTGTCGAGGCGTCTGTGAAGCAATAGTGGGCAGACCACGCTTTCCGCTGACTTACGGCTTGGACTTTATCGACTCGCTAGCCGCCACATCTGCACGGCCAATCTTTCGCCCTTGCGGCGAGTTACTACCTCTTGACTCGCAATACTCGCCCTGCGGCTGTTACTCGGCTTCGGCTTTCTGACGGAATGCGGGGATCGCTTTGTCTGGGCGGTTTGTGGAAGGCAGAACGAAAGGCAAAAACGCAGATGCGCGATTGGGATTTAGCCGGAGAGATGCATAGCTGAATCAATCAGCTCGCGGCTAAAGCCCCTCCCACCAGTGGTTCACCTGAGTACGCCGATGCGCTGAACGGCCTCGGTCAGGGTACAAGCCTGCGGCATGTCCGCCCTACGCACACCTCGTCATTCGCGGCCATGGGCTGGGCGCCCCGCCACGCCTGCCGAAACCGAACACACCTGCGACCCCGTAGGGTGGACATGCGCCAGCTTGTCCACCGCCTCCCGCCCACCGCGAGCTGGCGGACTGTAGTGGTCTACTGAGGGGCTTTAGCCGCGAGCCGTGTTCGGCGGACGCTTGATGCAACAGTGACCATCGTCAAGGCAAAAGCATCCCGGTCGGACCTACAGGTTTGCGGCAGATTAACGCCGGGCTAAGTCTCAGGCACACCAGAGCATCGCGGCCATCGGCCACGCCTACAGATAGGGCTCGATATTGCCGAGCGCCCGCGCGACGTACTCCTCTTTTTCCCCAACCGGCGCGACGTAGTGCAGCGCTTCGGCCGCGGCCTCACGTCCAACCAGGCGCGCCAGGGTCCAGGCGGCGAGATAGATCGAGGCCAGACAACCGCCGGCGGTGGCCAGATTGCCACGGGCGAAGAACGGTTGCTCCAGCACCTCGATGCCGGCCTCCTGCACCCAAGGCTTGGTGGTGAGGTCGGTACAGCCGGGAATGCCGTCCAGCAAACCCACCTTGGCCAGCAGCAGAGTGCCGGAGCACTGCGCGCCGATCAGTTGACGGGCGGGATCGAGCCGCGCCAGCAGCTGCATCACGCCTGCGTCCTGGGCGATCTCGCGGGTCTTGATGCCGCTGCCGACGAGTACCGCGTCGAATGCTTCGACCTCATCCAGCCGCGCCTGGCGATGCAGCTTCACGCCGTTCATCGAGGTCACCGTTTCGCTCGGCGCCGCCAGGGACACGCGCCAGCCCGGCTGCTTGATACGGTTGAGGATGCCCAGGGCAATCAGCGAATCCAGTTCGTTGAAGCCGTCAAAGGTGAGGATGGCGATATGCATGGCGGAGCCTGCGCGATGGAATCAGGCCATTCTCGACCCGGCAGCCGCCGTGGCATAGACACAATCATGCGTGGCAACAGCCATACAGACGCGGGCCGTCAGCGCGCGGGGCTGAGCATCTCGATCTCGCGGATCTCGAAATCACGGCGCAGGTAGTCCATGCGCTGCTCATGGAACTGACGCATATGCGCCAAGGCACTGTGAACCGCCAGGTGCTCCTTCGACTGCCAGACCTCATAGAAGATAAACAGCGTCGGGTCGTGTCTGTCACGCAGCATGTGGTAGGCGATGCAGCCCGCCTCGGCGCGGCTGGGCTCGACATAAGCGCGGAACAACGCCTCGAACTCGGCGGCTTTTTCCGGCCGGGTGTGGGCGTGCAGGATAAATCCGTAGGTATCAGCCATGAGGGCTCCTGGCAGGTCAGTGTTTATTTACCCTACAACAGCCAAACCCAGCGTATTCATGCCTTTTAGTCACATGTCATTTGCGCGCCAGCGGCTGTTTCTACCCGCCCGCGCGCCCTAGCATGCCGCCATCAATTTACCGAGGCCCATGCCATGAAGAAGATCCTGCTGCTCAACGGCGGTAAACAGTTCGCCCATTCCGATGGCCGCTACAACGCTACCCTGCACGACACCGCGCTGGCCTTTCTCGACCGCGCCGGCTTCGACCTCAAGCACACCCATATCGACAGCGGCTACGACATCGCCGCCGAGGTGGCAAAATTCCTCTGGGCCGATGTGATCGTCTATCAGATGCCAGGCTGGTGGATGGGCGCGCCCTGGACAGTGAAGAAGTACCTCGACGAGGTGTTTACCGAAGGCCACGGCAGCCTCTACGCCAACGACGGGCGTACCCGCGCGGATGCTTCGCAGAAGTACGGCAGCGGCGGCCTGCTTCAGGGCAAGCAGTACATGCTCTCGCTGACCTGGAATGCGCCGCAGCAGGCCTTCGACGACCCTAGCGACTTCTTCGAAGGCAAGGGCGCGGATGCCGTCTACTTCCCCTTCCACAAAGCCAACCAGTTCCTCGGCATGAACGCCCTGCCGACCTTCCTCTGCGTCGACGTGATGAAGCGTCCGGCCATCGAGGCGGATGTCCTGCGCTACGAGCAGCATCTGGCGCAGGTGCTGGGTTAAATATATGGCGCGTCGCTGTTGTGGCGGCAGGCAAGCGGCGCAGAGCCAGGGCTAGAGCAGCAACCACACAGTGACTGCCCCACCAAGCGGTAATCGGGTTGTCTCGCCTGGTCGGCGACACAGTGGCCGCTCCTACAGACAGGCCTGGGTGGTAGCCTGCTTACGGCGCGCCGAACAGCGTCGTCCAGTAGATCCCGGCATCGCTTTTCGGGTCGACCGCGTAGGCTGCGCCCAGCTCGCTGAATTGCGGGTTCATCAGGTTGGCGCAGTGACCGGGGCTGGCCAGCCAGCCATCGACCACCTTGCGCGCGGCGTCCAGCCCGGCGGCGATATTCTCGCCGACGCGCTGGCCGCTGTAGCCCGCCAGCTCCGCACGGTCGCCGGGGGTGCGGCCGTCGCGGTCGCGGTGGGCGAAGAAGTTGCCGTTAGCCATGGCCCGACTGTGGCTTTCGGCCACCGCGCCCAGCGTGGCGTTCCACACCAGCGGCGTCGTCGCGGCGAAGGACTGGGCGCCGCACTGGCGCGGCTGGGCACGCACGGCATTGACCTGTTCGAGCAGCTTTTGCCCTTCTGCCTGCCAGTCCCCCAGGCGTCCGCCCAACAGCGGTCGCGCCAGCACGATGCGCCAGTCGCGCTCCAGCCGGCTCACACCGACGTCGACGAACTGCGGGTCCAGCAGGACTTGGCAAAAGCTCTCTTGCAGCACTTTCAGCGCCGCCGGCGCATCGCGCGGGCCGGACAGGCTGATCGCCTGCACGTTGACCATCGGATAGCCCGCCGCACTCAGCGCCTGTTGCAGCTCACCGCCAGCAGCGATCGGCAGTACCAGGCGTGGATCAGCCGCCAGCGGTGGCAACTCCTCGGACGCCTGCCCGGCACAGCGCTGCACCTCGCTGCGGTAAGCGTTGATCGCCTCAAGCAACTGCGCCTCTTCGGTCGCACCGACGGCAGCAGTGCCCAGCAATACCAGCGACAACGCAGCACAACCTGCAACGCATGATCTGACGGCCATGCAAACCTCCTTCGCCCTGACTGCGCCCATGATGCGGACTGCATGCCCGCGTGGGCAATGCCTGGGCAGCAATATGGCGTACCGGGTGTATCGGCTCAGCAGCAATCAACCTGGCGGCTACGGAACCTTCGCGGCTTTCCCGGCACTAACTTCGCAGCCTTTCTTCCATCGTCGGGATACCGCCATGCACACCCTCGTCCGCCTGTTCCTGTTGAGCACCGCTGCCCTGTCGTTGTCCGCCTGTTTCGATGATGCGCCGCGCATCGACCAGAGCGGTCTGTGCACCTACAACACCGACCCTCAGGCTGAACGCTGCACGCCCGGTCAGATGGCCTGGTTCAAGCCGGACCAGGAACAACCGATCAGCGAACAGGGGGCGCTGAGCGTGGCGGCGGCCTATTGCGACTTCAACCATCAGGTGATGTACAACCGCGCTGGCGTGCTCTGTGTGTTCACCGACCAGCGCCTGCATGTCGTCAAATAACTACGGCATAGCGCTCCCGCACGCAGTAGCGAGCCAATCGGCTTAACAGCCCGTAACAAGCGGCGTATCGTGAGAATTCCATCCCCCGTGGAGGAGTCGCTATGTTCCAGGTAACGCGAAACGGCGAAAACCGCATCGACTTGGCGCTTTCCGGAAAGCTCGACAGCCATGACATGAAAGCCCTGCTTGATGAGCTGAGCCAAACATCCGAAGGCATCGAGCATGGCCGAATGCTTTATCGAATCAGCGCATTCGAGTTTCCTACGCTGGGCGCAGTGGCCGTCGAGTTGTCACGCATCCCTCAACTGTTCCGGTTCGTTCGGCGCTTCGAGCGCATGGCGGTCGTTGCCCACAAGGAATGGCTGAGGAAAGCCAGCGAGATCGAGGGCTCACTGATTCCAGGGCTGACGATCAAGGCATTCGATCCAGCTCAAGAAGAGGAAGCACAAGCCTGGCTGCAACACTAGAGTGCCGTCTCAGGCATACGCCTGCGCGCGGCTCTAACTAGCGCCCCGGCAACACGCAGAGGACGCCCCGGCTGTGCCGCCGAGCATCCCCCGCGTCGGCAATACGCGCTAACCCAGCTGATCGACCATCACCGCGTTGGTATAGATCAGGCTGCCGTCACTCGCCCGATGGCCGACCAGGTGGAACTGGCCGCGCTGATCGCCGGCACTCAAATAGACCCGTATTTTGCAGTCGGATAACGGCCCGCACGCCTCCGGGGTCACCAAATCAATCGCGGCCATATCGACATCGACCATGACCTCAGGCTCATGGGTCTTCTGCAGACGCTCTTCGGCCTGCTCCAGACGCAAATGGTCGAGTTCATTGAGGTGAAAGTGGATGCTCCCCATCGGGGTGGACTTTTTGTCGCCGCTGCTTTTGCACCAGCCTTCGATGGTCAGGGTATTCATGGCAAGACCTCCTGAAGTGAACGCACGGGCACAGGCACGCCCGCCTGCTCAATTTTAGACAACCTACAAGGTCGCGTTAATCCGTTGCCCCGCGACTCGCCTGCACAGGATGAGCGGCTAAAGCTGTGCCGCGCGCCCTACCCGGTGATTGCTGATGGCCAGCGCTTGAATAGCTTTCTGATTCCGGTAGGCTTTGCAGCTTCTTTGAAAGGAGTAATTCCCCATGGCCAAAGCCACTGCCCGCCACATCCTGGTTGCCTCCGAAGCCAAGTGCAACGAACTGAAAGCGGCGATCGAAGGCGGCGCTGATTTCGCCCAAATCGCCAAAGACAACTCCACTTGCCCATCCAGCCGCGACGGCGGCAACCTCGGCTCGTTCGGCCCTGGCCAGATGGTTAAAGAATTCGATACCGTGGTGTTCAGCGCACCGGTCAATGTGGTGCAGGGCCCGGTGAAAACTCAGTTCGGCTACCACCTGCTGGAAGTTACCAGCCGTCAGGATTGATATTGCCCGCCGCCACACTCAGCGCTCGCCGGTAAACCTCCAGGCGAGCGCCTCCGGGGCACGCCAGTGCCCTGCTGAGTTGAAAGGACCGGTGTGATTGCCGGTCTTTTCCATTCCCCCCCTCTCCTAGCCAATCGCCACACCAGCGCACCGTGCCGTCTATGCACGGGGATAAGCGGCTGGGTAAAAAAATGTGATCGCCACCAATTAAGCCGCTGTTAAAGCCGCATGCTCGTGCATTCTGCAAACCGCATGTGTTTGCTACCCTGCGCGCTTTGCCGCTGCGGTAACCCCCATGAGCCTGTCCGACTTTCTGCTGTTCGCGCTGCCGGCGGTGTTTCTCACCGGGCTGTCCAAGGGTGGGTTCGGTGGAGCGCTGGGCGGTATCGCGGTGCCGTTGCTGGCGTTGGCCAGCACGCCGAAACAGGCGGTGGCGATCATGTTGCCGATCCTCTGCCTGGCCGATGTGGTCGGGCTGAAGGCCTACTTCGGCAAATGGGATACGGCCAACCTGAAGGTGATGATGCCCGGCGCGCTGATCGGCATCCTCATCGGCTCACTGACGTTCGAATTGCTCAATGAAAACCTGATTGGTTTGCTGATCGGCGTGATCGCCGTGTCCTTCGTATTACTCGGCGTGCTGAACAGCAGCCAGGCGCCACGCCCACTGCACAAAGGCCGCGGCACCCTGCTGTCGACCCTGGCCGGCTTTACCAGCTTTGTCGCCCACGCCGGCGGTCCACCAGTGATGATGCACCTGCTGCCGCAACAGCTGGACAAGGTGCGTTACGTGGCCACCATCAATATGTTCTTTCTGCTCACCAACGCCCTGAAGCTGATCCCCTACGGCGCATTGGGGCAGTTCACCGAGGAAAACCTGCTGCTGAGCCTGATGCTCGCGCCGATTGTGCCGATTGGCGTGTGGACCGGCCTGTGGCTGCAATCGCGGGTCAACCACACGTGGTTCTACCGCATTGCGCGCCTGGGCATGTTGCTGGCCGGCATTCAGCTGATATGGCGCAACCTGTAACCCACCCCACGCTATCTCAATATGCAATGCCGCACGTCCTCATCGGCGGCATGGCCATGCCAGGCAGGTATACTGCTGCCTCTATCGACCCACCACTCGGCACCCCGCGGACCTCACATGACCACCACACATTCGCCTGACCACACGCCTGCCACCCAGGCTACCGAGGCCACTGCGCTCGACAACCACCCTGCCGCTGAACCGGCGCCAGCGAAAAAGCCCGCTGCTGCAGGCTTTGCTTCGCTGTTTTCAGCCGCCGCGGCCACCTCCGCCAAGAACGATGGCCAGCACTGGAACCAGAAAGGTAATAAATCCGCGCACGAGAAGAAAATCGGCCCGGCGCCCAACGGCACCCGCCGCTCCATGGGCAAGCGCTAAACGCGTAACATTGTGCTCAAGCAGGACGATCCTCGACGCACTCTGGCAGCGAGGATTGGCAGGTGTCAGGACGTGGCAGAGCGACTAAAATCCGCAACCTGAATCCGTAATCCCGGATTGCCGCCGGCCAATGCCCCACCGGGCGGGTGAGGCAACCCGACTCCTTAGCTACCCGATCGAGAGAACCAGCATGGGCGCACAGTGGAAAGCCAAACCTAGAGAAGCCGCCGCCAACGCCAAAGGCAAAATTTTCGGCCGGCTGGTGAAAGAAATCATGATCGCCGCGCGTAATGGCGCCGATCCGGACATGAATCCCAAGCTGCGCCTGGCCATCCATCAGGCGAAAAAAGCCTCGATGCCCAAAGACACCCTGGATCGCGCGATCAAGAAAGGGGCGGGGCTGCTCGGCGACAACGTGCAGTTCGAGCGCACCACCTACGAAGGCTTTGCCCCGCATCAGGTGCCGCTGATCGTCGAGTGTCTGACCGATAACGTTAACCGCACCGTCGCCGAGATTCGCGTGCTGTTTCGCAAGGGACAAATGGGCGCGTCCGGCTCGGTTGCCTGGGACTTTGAGCATGTCGGCCTGATCGAAGCCACGCCGGAAGGCGACGCCGACCCCGAACTGGCCGCCATCGAAGCCGGCGCCCAGGATTTCGAGCCTGCCGAGGAAGGCAATACGCTGTTCATCACCGAACTGACGGACCTCGATGCCGTATGCCGCGCGTTGCCGGAACAGGGTTTCACCGTGCAATCGGCGCAACTGGGCTACCGGCCAAAGAACCCGATCAGTGACCTGAGCGCCGCGCAACTGGAAGAAGTAGAAGCCTTCCTCGAAGCCATCGACGCCCATGACGACGTGCAAAACGTCTACGTTGGCCTGTCGGGCTGACAGGCCGTGGTGGTGGCCCTCGACAGCGACAGGACTGGAGGGATGCGCGGCCAGCCGAGCTGCGGGGTGATGCGATCATCGGGCTTTGATCACACTCCGTAGCGAGCTAAGCAGTTACACTGCTCGGCTGCCGGGTCACCAGAGGCTCCTAGGCAGAGCATGCACACATGGACGTCGCCACACAGGAATTTGACTTTGCATAAGCTACTCACCCTCAGCGCCTGCCTGCTACTCGGCGCCTGCGCTAGCCAGCCGCAGGCGCTCTACCAGCACGCCGTACAAACCGGCAGCAGCCCCATCGCCAAGAGCAACCTCGAAGCCATCCACAATGCCGAGGTCATCCCCCTGCCGGTAAACCCCGGTCTGCCGCCGCAGTGGCCGATCAGCGCTGGCGAGCCGCGCATGGACTTCGGCAGCTCGATCTCCAACTACCGGGTGTTCTCCCTGGAGCTGAAAAAGGGCGAGCGCTACACGCTGAACGTCAATTCGCTGTGCAACGACGCGTGCCTGGGCATCAACAAGTTCGCCCTCAAACCCCGTGCGCTATTGCTCGATGCCTACGGCGCAGTGATCGCCAGCAAGCCATCGCGTGCCTCGACGATCGTCGGCGTGGTGAGCCTGGGCTGGGATGGCGAGGCGCCGGAAGATGGCACCTACTACCTGCTGGTGGCCGCCGACAACGAAGACGTCGGCAAGACCATCGTCATCGACGATGTGTGGCTCAATAACTCGCCACTGATGGCCGTCAAAGTCGGTATGAACAGCTCGCCTTTCGGTCAGATCAGCGCGTTTTCCAGCCCTATCCAGCGCTGAGCCTGCGCCACACCCGCCATAGTGCCGGCCTTTGGCGCCCGCGATCTCACCTCGCGGGCGCACTGCCGGATCGACAGGCTGCTTATAGTCACTATCGAAGCGAATGATTTCGGCTTTGCCCAGCCGTCCAATAGCCTGAGCGCATCCCGTTAAAGCCCTTGGCACCCGGTGCTCAGATGAAACGCTCACTCGCTCTTATGCTCGCCACCCTCAGCCTGCTGCTCGCAGGCTGCACCACCCAGTCCGCGCCGCCCGAGCGTCCGTACAGCGACGCGCAGATCAAGCAATTTGCCCTGGAAATGCTCAGCCGTAGCAACCTGCCATACGAGGACTACGAGAAAATCCGGCGCGCCCTGATGAATCCAGCGCACCGCATGTCCAATGCGATCAAGGACGTCGAAGCAACGGCGCCAGCGGACGCCAATCGCAGCTGAACGCACACAGCAGAGCAAGCCGCATCCGCTTAGAGCAGAGTCTTGGCCGCCAGCGTCGCGGCCGCAGCAACCACCACCAGTGCCAGCACGCCCAGCAACAGCCGATTGATCCGCGTCTCGGGCGCTGCCGCAGGCACGCTGGTTTTCAGCGCGGGGTTGGCTTGGCCAGCCGTGCGCAGCGGGTTGGCGCTGGCTGGCGCCGGGCTGACCACGGCCTGGCTCTTGATCGGTTTAGGCAGGTCGATGGCCCGCATGAACACCGTGGCGTCTTCGTCCTCGGCTTGCGCCACGTCGATCTTCGGGCCGATCACCAGCAACGTTACCGAACCCATTTTCAGTTGATCGCCCGGCTGCAATACCGCGGTACTGACTTTCTGCTGGTTGACCTGCACGCCATTGGCCGAGGCCAGGTCCTTGACCTCCAGCACGTCGTCCTTGAGGAAGAATTCGCAATGCCGACGCGACAGCTCCAGGTCGCCAAAGCACAGCTCGCACTTGACCGAGCGGCCAAAAGTCATCGACCCGGTGACATGGAACTTCTTGCCCTCATGCTCACCCTTGATGACCTGCAAGAACCAGCGCGCGGCCGTTTCGACCTTGGCCTTGCTCTTGGCTGGATCGACAAACAGCAGCTCGACCGCGCCCAGGCGCACACGGTCGTTGGCGCGAATCTGGTAACGCGCCCCGATCCGTTCGTCGTTGACGAAGGTGCCGGCCGGGCTGCCAAAGTCGGTCAGGTAATAGAAACCATGATCCTGGCGAACCTCCGCATGAAACGGGCCGATGTCGGCATCGGCCAGCACCAGGCTGTTGCGGCTGTCCTGGCCGATGGTGAAACGCTCGTCGGCCAGCCAGATCGGCGCCTGGCGGTTGTCGCTGAAGTGAATTCTGAGCATGTTCGGCGTTTACCTTGGCTATGTCGCAATTACGTGTTGCATGAGCAGCCCCGCTACGGCCCGGCGCTAATCCAGCGCACGCTGCGCCAGTGGCCAACGCAGTGGCCGCAGTCAATCGTTGAAAATGTTGTTCCACAGGCGCTTGATCGGGTTTTGCGCGCCCGGCTCCCGCGCCGCGGCATTCCCCGTGCTGCGCGTGCCGGCCGGCGCGCGAGGCGCCTGAGCCACACGCACGCGGCGCTCATGATCGTCATAGCGTTTTAGCAGGATTTCGTTGACCGGTTCTACCTCAAGCCCCTGTTTGATGTACTCCAGTGCCAAACTGTACTCGCGCCGGGTATATGCCTGCTCGCTGAGTTCGATAAACCGCTGCGCCACACGGTTCATCCCCGCCAGAGCGAGCAAGTTGTCCGGCTCCCAGGCCAGCACCTGACGAAAATAGAACACCGCGCTGTCGTCTTCGGGCAGCCATAACCGTTCCTCGCCGATGCGCTGCTCGGCCAGTTGCAGGTAGCCGTTGATACGCGCCTGGAGCACGCGATTGAGGCCGTCCAGGGCCTGCACGTTGTGCTGATCGAGCAGCAACGCCTGGCGGAAGAAGAAGTCGGCATTATCCTGTGGCGGTTCAAGCAGCTTGCCCTCGCCCAGACGCTGTTCAGCCTGCGCCAGGTAATCGGCGATCTGCATCTGCTGGTAGCCGTAGTAGCCCGCACCACCCGCGCCCGCGAGCAGCAGTACGCCGAGTAATGCCCAGAGCAACACGGGGCGGCGGATGCCGGCAGGCGCGCGCGGCCGCGCGAGGCCCAGCACGAGCGCAGGGGCGATGCGGGTGCTGTCGGAGTCCTGCTCGTGCAGTTCATCCAGGCTGGCCAGCAGAACGCGGCAATCGGCGAAGCGTTCGTCGGGATTCTTCGCCAGCATGCGTTCAAGCAACCATTGGTAGCCGCTCAGGTGCGTCGGCAAAACCGGCAGGTCCATCTGCACATGGTTCATCACGGTCTGCGTGTAGTTGGCCCCGCGGTAGGGATTAGTGCCGGTGAGCATCTCCAGCAGGATCACGCCGAGGCTGTAGATATCGCTGCGCGCATCCAGAGGCTGGCACTGCGCCTGTTCCGGGCTGCTGTAGGCCGGGCTGCCAACGGCGATGCCGAACTGGGTGAGGTCGTGATCCAGCGTCACTTCCTTGGCCACGCCAAAATCAGTGATCACCGCCGTAGCGTCGTCGCGGAAAAGAATGTTGGCCGGCTTGATATCGCGATGTACCAGCCCCTTGTCGTGCACCACCGCCAGGCCGCTGGCGATCTGTCGAACCAGGCGCAAGGCACGTTGCACCTCGAATACCTCGCCTTTGTACTGCGCCAGGTCGCCACCGGGAACGAACTCCATGGCCAGGTAATAGCGGCCATCGGCGAGCCGGTCGATGTCATGGATGGTGATGATCGAAGGGTGATGCAAGGAGGCTACGATGTGGCCTTCCTTGATAAATCGCTGGCTGAACGCTTCGTCGTCGGCGCTGAGCAGGACTTTCACCGCCACCTTGCGGTGCAACGACTGCTGGGTAGCCAGGTAGACCTCAGCCATGCCGCCCTTGCCCAAACGGCCGTGCACGCTGTAGCCAGGTATCTCAATCAAGCCTTCGTTCATAGGGGGCGGCGCACGTCGAGTGGTTAGGGTTTCAAGGGTTTCAACAGCTTGCTGAGGAAGCTGCGCGGGCGTACGGCAACTGCGGGCGCGCTGGCGGCACGGCCGAGCACGATGCAGGAGATATTGTCCCTGCCGCCCGTCTGATTGGCTAGGGCGATCAGTTGGCCGACCAGCGCGTCGAGGGTGGCGGCGCTGCTGCACACTTGCTGGATCTGCGTATCGCTCAGCTCGCCGGTCAGCCCGTCACTGCATAGCAAGAGCAACTCATGCGCGCCCAGGCTGCCGCAGACCAGGCCAACATCCAGCGCCTGGTCGTCGCGCCCCAGGCACTGCAAGATGACATTGCGCTGCGGGTGACTGCGCGCGGCCTCGCTACTCATTTCACCGGCATCGATCATCGCCTGCACCCAACTGTGGTCGCGGGTCAAACGCGTGATGTTGTCGGCGCTGACCCGGTAGGCACGGCTGTCGCCAACCCAGGCGATCTCGAAATCGGCACCGCTGAAGTGCGCGGCAACCAGCGTAGTGCCCATGCCACGCCCCTCGCCATCCTGCGCGGCGGCCGCAAGAATCGCGTGATTGGCGGCGTGCACGGCGGCGACTAATCCCTCGCCAGCCGCACTGGCACCCTGCAAGGCTTCCAGTGCCAAGGCGCTGGCCACCTCGCCACACTGGTGACCGCCCATGCCATCGGCGACCGCCCAGAGTCTCAGCTCGGCGCAGCACAACACCGCGTCTTCATTGTGTTCACGCACCTGGCCGGCAACGCTTTGCGCCGCATACACCAGGGCTTGTTCAATCAACGTCGTGGACATGCTTGCTTCTTCGTAACCTTGAGGACGGCACAGCCGGCATCGCCGTGGCGAATGCGCCAGAGCGCATGATGCGACCGGCATGCGGCGCTGTCATCGGCCGCGGCAGATTTTCCAGTGAAGTGTTAACCAGTCGAGCCCCGGCAGCAGAGTGCGAGCCGATGAATAGCCCACAACCGGCCTTTACAGTGTGACTATCCAGCTATTCTTGAAGATAGGCCGTAGACTTCGATCCATGCAGGCTCATGCAGCTTGGGAGGTGGCAGTGACCCAGAAACCCCTACGATCACCACAGCACCCAACCACTCTGTAAACCGAGGTGACGATCATGAGCAAAGGCATGGATTCAAAGAAACAGGCGAAGAAAAAACCACTGAAAACCGCGCAAGAAAAGCGCATGGCGAAGAAAGGCAAACACGCCGATAAAACCCTGCTCGGCAGTCACTCCGCTAACGCCTGACCCACCTGCCCAGCGGCGGCCATACGCCGGCTGCTGGGCATTTACCTGACCCTCGAACTCATTGATCCCGCCGCATGCACGACCTGCACTTTCGCGCACTCCCCGCGCACCTGAAACCGCTGGCAGACACCTTCTACCGAGCGCAGCGCTCAGCCATGCGCACTGCCCGCCAGGATCGCGTGTGGGTCGCGCAACAGCGCGAGATTGTCGCCGCGCTGTGCCTGCGGCCCATGACGCCCGGGTATTGGCTGACCAGCCTGTTCGTCGCCCCGGCCGCGCGCCGCCAAGGCCTTGGCCGGCAACTGATCGCACAGGCACTGGCGCCAATCGACGAGCCGGTCTGGTTGTTTTGCCACCCCGAACTGAGCGCGTTCTATCGGCACCAGGGATTTATGCCCTGCACTGCGCTACCAGCCGCACTGAACGAGCGGTTGTCACGCTACCAACGCAGCAAGACGCTGATCGCCCTCGTTCGTCAACGCGCCATACCTGCCGTCACCTGACCAGCGGAAAACCGCGTGGTAGAGGGCTCACACGGCTATTTGGCGCAAATGCTGGCACTTTGCTCAGCTTTTACCCTTGCCAGGTTCGGGTAAAGCTCTGCATCCTAAACACGCCCTTGAACACGGCGGCACATCGACGATATGCCCGTTTCAACGGCCTGTTAGCCCATAACAACTAGAAAGTACCGGCTATGTCTATGCAAACCTCGCGGCTGCTCAAGCGCCTGCGTAACGATTTCCAGCTGTCCATCATCACCTTGATGGGTCTATTCGGCGTCCTGGCTATCTCGCCCTATGCCATATACCGCCTGGCAGAAGGCAACTACCTGGTCAGCATCGCCGATACCATCATCGTGCTGTCGACGGTTTTTGCCGTGCTCTACGCCTGGCGCACCGGCGACACGGTCAAGCCGGGCCTGTACCTGGCGGCGATTTTCTCCGTGGGCTCGACGCTGATCGCCATCAACTTGGGGGTCAACGGCCTGTTCTGGATCTACCCGCTGATCCTCTTCAACTTCTTTATGGTGTCGCCGGGCAAAGCGGCAGTGGCCACGTTGCTGATACTCACGGCGCTGGTCAGTCATGCGCTGATCGTGCCGGGGTCGGTGTTCGAGAGTACCTACCAGATGATCTCATTCCTGGTCACCAGCATGATGGCCAGCCTCCTCACATGCATCTTCGCCTACCGCACGCGTAGCCAGCGCGACCAGCTGCAGACCCTGGCGATTCAAGACCCGCTGACCGGCGCGCGCAACCGCCGGGCGATGAACGAAGAATTGAAAATTGCCATGTCCACCCACCGCCGACATGGCAATAACTATGGCGTGCTGGTGATGGACCTGGATCACTTCAAGCTGATCAATGACAAGTTTGGCCACCAGGCTGGCGACCAGGTGCTGGTGGCATTCGTCAGCTTGATCAAGCAGGCCTCGCGCAAGGAGGATCGGCTGTTTCGCTTCGGCGGCGAAGAGTTCCTGCTGCTGCTGCCGAATACCGATAGAGCCGGCTTGCAGGCAGCGGCTGCGCACCTGCAACGCCAGGTTGGGCAAAACCTGAAAGGGCCGGGCGGACCGGTAACGGTGTCCATGGGCGGTGCCATCCTGCGTCCGGGTGAACACTGGGAAAGCTGGCTACAGCGGGCCGATCAGCACCTGTATCAAGCCAAAAGCGCCGGGCGCAACTGCACTCTCATCGATGAGACACCGATCCCGGCGAGTAACTCGCCGGTCAATTGATGCTGCCGTCGCGGGCATGCAGCCCCGCGGAACAATCCGCCATGCCGAAGGCCTTGGCCGCCCTCAAAAGCCTGACGGTTCATGCGACACGTAATTGGCACAGCGCCACAAAAAAGGGCAGCCAATGGCTGCCCTGTTCGTGACTACTGCATGGCTCAGTGGGCAACAGCGCCACTGGCCCCGTAGCCGGTCTGCGAGCGCACGAACTGCGGCAGGAAGCGCGCCCGTTCCTCGGCGGCCGACTGCGACGTGTCGGTGATCGAGAAGAACCAGATACCGCTAAATGCGACGATCATCGAGAACAGTGCCGGGTACTCGTAGGGGAAGATGGCTTCGGCATTGCCGAGTACCTGCACCCACACGGTTGGCCCGAGGATCATCAAGGTCACCGCGGTAACCAGGCCGAGCCAGCCGCCGATCATGGCGCCACGGGTAGTCAGGTTCTTCCAATACATGCTGAGGAACAGCACGGGGAAGTTGCAGCTGGCGGCAATCGAGAACGCCAGGCCGACCATGAACGCGATGTTCTGCTTCTCGAACAGAATACCCAGGCCGATCGCCAGCACACCCAGGGCCACGGTGGTGATCTTCGAGACGCGCAGCTCATCCTTCTCGTTGGCCTTGCCCTTCTTCAGTACGCTGGCGTAGAGGTCATGCGACACCGCCGAAGCGCCGGCCAGGGTCAGACCAGCCACGACCGCAAGGATGGTGGCGAAGGCAACCGCGGAGATGAAGCCGAGGAACCAGCTACCGCCCACCGCGTTGGCCAAATGCACCGCCGCCATGTTGTTGCCGCCCAGCAACGCGCCGGTGGCGTCCTTGAACATCGGGTTGGTGCTGACCAGCAGGATCGCGCCAAAGCCGATGATGAAGGTCAGGATATAGAAGTAACCGATGAAACCGGTGGCGTAGAACACCGACTTGCGGGCCTCCTTGGCATCCGAAACAGTGAAGAAGCGCATCAGGATATGCGGCAGGCCAGCGGTGCCGAACATCAGCGCCAAGCCGAGGGAAATCGCCGAAATAGGGTCTTTCACCAGACCGCCGGGGCTCATGATCGCTTCGCCTTTGGCGTGCACTTTCACGGCTTCGGCGAACAGCATGCCGAAATCGAAGTTGACGTGCTTCATGACCATCAACGCCATGAACGAGGCGCCGGAGAGCAGCAGCACGGCTTTGATGATCTGCACCCAGGTGGTCGCCAGCATGCCGCCGAACAGCACGTACATGACCATCAGGATGCCGACCAGGATCACCGCGACATGGTAGTCGAGGCCGAACAGCAGCTCGATCAGCTTGCCGGCGCCGACCATTTGCGCGATCAGGTAGAAGGCCACCACGACCAGCGAGCCGCTGGCAGACAGGGTGCGAATCTCCTTCTGTTTAAGGCGGTAAGACGCCACGTCGGCGAAGGTGTACTTGCCCAGGTTACGCAGGCGTTCGGCGATCAGGAAGAGGATCACCGGCCAACCGACCAGAAAGCCGATGGAGTAGATCAGGCCGTCGTAGCCCGAGGTGAACACCAGGGCGGAAATACCCAGAAAGGACGCGGCCGACATGTAGTCACCGGCAATCGCCAGGCCGTTCTGGAAGCCCGAGATGCTGCCGCCAGCGGTGTAGAAGTCGCTGGTCGAGGTGTTGCGTTTCGAGGCCCAGTAGGTGATGCACAGGGTGGCGCCGACGAACGCCAGGAACATCACGATGGCTGCGGTATTCAGCGGTTGCCGCTGCACCTCGCCTTCGAGCGCACCGGCAGCCCACAGCGCCGGCGTGATGGCCATCAAGCCAATGGCACTCAGCAGACGCGCGATCATTTCTGCACCTCATCGAGAATCAGTTGATTGAGGTCGTCGAACTCGCCGTTGGCGCGGTACACGTAAATCCCAGTCAACACGAAGGCCGAGAGGATCAAGCCGACGCCCAGCGGAATACCCCAGGTGGTGGTTGATTCAGGCGTGATGCGCACGCCGAGCCACTCGGGCACGAAGGCGATCAGCAGGATAAAAGCCAGGTACAGGCCAAGCATGATGGCGGAGAGTATCCAGGCGAAACGCTCGCGCTTGGATACCAATTCTTTAAAACGCGGATTCTGTTCAATCTGCTGGTAAATGGTGTCGCTCATGGTAGTCCTCCACAGCAGGGGATGCTGGTGGCGGACACTCTAAATCGGCGGTTACAGCGCAACAGACGACCTTAGTCGAAGCGTCAGGCGTTTCACGACCAAAGTCTAGAGCGGCAAAATGCTGGCACATCGCAGGGGTAGTTAGCCGTACAACTTCGCTAACTCGCGCCTGCTGCCGAGTTTCTGGCACCAGCCTGTTTCCAGTGGCCATCTCTGGTATCGCATCAGCCTATTCAGTGCCTCTGCCGCAGGCATTTCGCGAACGTCACTGTGCGAGGTGTGTTGCATAGCGTACGGTAGCCGCCAAACGGTTTTCAGTGCTCGCCGGCAACATAGCGGCTATGTTCGTCGGCATCCTCTGCGCAATTCCACGCGCGACCTGTAACAAGCCAGGCCTTAACGTGTCTATTGCATGCCCCCTCGCTTAGAGACCCGCCATGAAACGACGCTCCCTACTCCAAGGCCTCGCCTTGCTGCCAGTCTTACCAGTGCTTGGCGGCTACGCCAGCCGCAGCCATGCCGCATCGTCCGGCAGCGCAGCGGCCGTTGTGCCGCTGCAAAAGCCGCACGCGGCCTGGCGTGAACAACTGTCCCCCGAAGCCTATGCGGTGCTGTTCGAAGAAGACACCGAACGCCCAGGCAGCAGCCCGTTGAACCAGGAGAAACGCGCCGGCACCTACCTCTGCGCCGCCTGCTATTTGCCGCTGTTCGACAGCCAACACAAGTACGAAAGCGGTACCGGCTGGCCAAGCTTCACTCAGTCGATAGACGGCCATACGGGCATCAAGCGCGACTTCAAGCTGTTCTTCCCGCGCACGGAATACCATTGCGCGCGCTGTGGTGGGCACCAAGGCCATCTGTTCGACGATGGTCCAGCACCGCGCGGCGAGCGCTGGTGCAATAACGGTGTAGCCCTGCGTTTCATTGCCCAGGGCGAACCCTTGCCCGCACTGAGGAGTTGACGATGACGACCGTCCTGCGTTCCAGGCCAAACCGCGTATCGCTTACGGCAACGCTGCTCTGCGCCCTGCTATTGACGGCGTGCAAGCCGACTTCGGCGGAAACCCCAGCGGCTCCATCCACGCCGCCCGCCACCCCGACAAACCTCGCCCCGGGCGAGCAAGGCGTCGCGGTGTTTGCCGGTGGGTGTTTCTGGTGCACCGAGTCGGATTTCGACAAAGTGCCGGGCGTGATCGCCACCACCTCCGGCTACATCGGCGGCAGCTTGGCGAACCCCAGTTATGAACAAGTGTCGGCGGGTACCAGCGGGCATATCGAAGCAGTGCTGGTCAACTACGATCCCAGCAAGACCAACTACGCCACGTTGCTGGAAGCCTTTTGGCCGACCATCGATCCGGTGACGCCAAACGCGCAATTCTGCGACCGTGGCCCGCAATACCGCAGCGCGATTTTCTACAGTACGCCCGAAGAAAAGGCCCTGGCCGAAGCCTCCCGGGATGCCCTGCAGGCGTCTGGGCGCCTCAAGCAAGCGATTGTCACCGAGATACTGCCGGGCACCACGTTTTACCCGGCCGAGGAATACCATCAGGACTACTACCAGAAAAATCCGCTGCGCTACAGCTACTACCGCAACGGTTGCGGTCGAGACGACCGGCTGGAGCAACTGTGGGGTAAACAGGGCTGAGCCATTCGCCGCAACGCCAGGCTCACGCTGGCTGATGCCGCGGCATTCAGCGCCCGGCTAAGGCCAGCCGGGCACATCAACATCCGCTAACCTCGCAGCACACTCTGCTGCGAGGTTAGTCATGGCACTGCTGAAACCGCTGTTCAAACTGGCCTCACTGGTGGCGCTGGGCGGCTGGCTGCTATTGGTCTGCCTGCCGCACTGGCAATGGACCGACGAACTGGTGCTGGGCCTGTCGGTCCTGCTGCTAGCGCTGATTTACACCTGGTTGCTAGGCGCGGCCATACGCCAACGGCCAGAACCTGGCAGCGGCAAACCCGGGTTTTTCAGCCTCGGCGGCGTCCTCGCCCTGCTGCGCCAACCCACCGCGGCGCTGGCTGCCTGGGTGCACATCCTGGCATTCGATTTGATGGTCGGTTTGTATATCCGCGACGAGGGTGCCCTGGCCGGCATCAGCCATTGGGCACTGCTGCCTTGCTACGTGCTGACACTGATGTTCGGCCCATTGGGTCTGTTGGCGTTTCTTGCACTGCGCTGGTGGCTTGGCCCGGGCATGTGAGCCAACCGGCGGTGCAGAACACCAGCAACGGTTTACCGGAGAATCAGCGAGTGCTCTCACGCCGATAACTGCCCTGCCCTGGCGACTGCTGGACTTCATAGCCGCCGGGGTATTCGATGCTTTGGCGAATGCCACCACGGGTTTCCAGCGACTGACTGCCGTACTGGCTTTGCTCGCGCGTCGAGCCGAGATGATCTGGCAGCCGTTGCCCGCCATACAGGTCATGACGCTCATAGCGCTGGGAAGTACCAATGCTGCCACTGGCTCCCGGGCTGACATAGGCTTGGGGAATCAGGCGAATCGTCGGAGGCGCGGCCTGCGGCTCAGCCGCCCATGCCTGCAAAGCCGACAACAGGCCCAATAGCGCAACGCTGCATGCAAATTTCGTCATATCGACCTCTGTTCTGCACCGATGGGAAACCTGCTAATTCAGGCAATGAGCGTGGCATGACGGTTCAATCACCCGGACAAGCGGTGCCGTCGAGAATCGACGTAGAAGAGAATTGGTGCCGTTGAGAGGAATCGAACCCCCGACCCCATCATTACGAATGACGTGCTCTACCATCTGAGCTACAACGGCGAAATGCCTGCGCATTATTCAATGGAGCGTGCACCTGCTCAAGCGCCTTTTGATACCTGAACGGGTGCTACGTGCTGCGCCTCAACAGGCGCATGCAGATCTCTGGTACGCCGCGTGGCGAGGGTATGCGGGTTATTTTCCGGCCAGTTCGATGCGATCCTCGTGGATCACAATCCGTCCTTGTTTGTACAACCCGCCGATGGCTTTCTTGAAGTTGCCTTTGCTGACGCGAAACAATGCGCTGATCGCTTCCGGCGAGCTTTTATCGTTGAGGTGCAGGACGCCATCGCTTTCACGCAACTTGGTCAGAATCTGCTCGCCCAGGCTGCTCGCGGCTTCCTGCCCCACAGGCTGCAAGCTCAAGCTGATTTTGCCGTCGGCGCGTACTTCCTTGATGAAGCCCTTCTCCTGCATACCGCTGCGCAGAAACTTGAACAATTCGTTCTTATGGATCAGGCCCCAGTGTCGGCCATTGATAATCGCCTTGAACCCCATGTCGGTAGACTCGGCCACCAACAGGTCGACTTCCTGGCCAGCCTGGTAGGTGGGCGGTACGTTGTCCAGGTAACGATCGAGCCGGGCTGTGGCAGTAATGCGCTTGCTGCGTTTGTCGAGGAAGACATGCACAACGCAGTAATCGCCAATTTGTAATGGCCGCTTTTCTTCCGAATGCGGCAATAACAAATCTTTTGGCAGCCCCCAGTTGAGGAATAAACCGACACGGTTGATATCTACCACTTTCAAACTGGCGAATTCACCCACCTGCACTTTCGGTTTTTCCGTGGTGGCAATTAATTTGTCTTCGCTGTCCAGATAAATGAATACATTCAGCCAGTCTTCCACCTCGCTTGGCGTATCGCTGGGGATATAACGCTTGGGCAATAATATTTCGCCATCTGCGCCGCCATCCAAATACAGGCCAAAGTCGGTGTGTTTCACAACCTGCAAACAATTCATTCGTCCAATTACAGCCATGGTGCCCTACCCTCATTTCGAGGCTGGCATTCTACCCGAGTTGACGCCCGGTTTCTCGGCGGCAATGCGCCCGTAGCAGCACCACGCTGGCGGAACCAGCAGCGATCCCGACCAGCGGAAAGGCATCACCCACGCCAGCCGATGTACGGCCGCACACGCCTTGAAGCCTGACGAAACAATGGCTTACTCGGCAACAGCCACCCCGGCCGGCCGATTATCTAGCGGTTTAAAACGCCTACAACTAGATGCCAAGCGTTATTTATCAAGCAATTGTCAAGCCTTTCCGGTACAATGCACGGCCAAATTAATTTTTAAATAGGTTAATGGCCGTCATGCGCGTAAAAGCATCCAACACCAAATCCAAGCCCGCTCCCGCCGTAGAAACTAGCGCCTCGATCGACGCGCAAATTGCGGCCTTCTTAAACGCCGGCGGCGAAATTCAACAAATCGCCAAGGGCGTCAGCGGTCAGGTTTACGGCACCACCAAGCAAATCACCATCGGTAAGAAATAACCGACTGTCACCCGGCCGCGCAGCGCTTTGTTTGCTTCAGCAAGGCGCTAGGCTTCCCCTCCGCTCCACCTCCTGACTCGCCCACGATGCCCCCTGCCCGGCACCCATGGGTTTTTTAGGCAATTCGTCTCTCGCCACTGGCGGTTAGCACAATCATGTTTCAGAATCATGTCAGGTCGCCTTTCGCGGCGGATTCGGCATTGCCGTTGGTGATTGATGGCAATTGCCTCAGGAGTATGTGTGCGCCCTTTCAGCCATTGGCTGCAGCACCCCGTTAGCGTCCTGCTGGCGCTGGGCTTTCTATTTATCGTGATTCCGCTGGCTAGCCGTTATGGGTTGGGCTGGTCACATCCTTTCGGCTATCTATCCGACTTGGCCATCGGCAGCCTTTTACTGGTGCTGCTACACCATCGCGCCTGGCTGCTCAGCGTGCCGTTGATCGTGATCTGGTGCGTCTTCACCTTGAGTACCGCCGAATTGGTGGTCGCCGTTGGGCGGATGCCCGAACCAGCCGACTTGCATTATCTGACCGACGCCCAGTTCGTCAGCCACTCGACCCAAGGTGGCGGCCTGAGCCATCCGCTGCTGGCATTGGCCCTGGCGATCACCGTGGGCGGTTACCTGCTGCTGCGCTGGCGGCAAAAATCGCAGCCAAAGCGTGCGCTCTCCGTTGCCTGGTTAGTGCCATCGCTGCTGCTGTTCAGCGCGCATGCGGCCTATCAATACCGCAGCCCGAGCGAAGCCGACCAATGGCTGCAATTCAACCTGCCACACAAACTGCTGGCCGAAAGCCTCAACGCGGCTCAATTGCACTTGGAAGACTGGCTGGCCGGCGGCCGGCCGAGCGCGCCACCGGACATTGCCGGGCTCAACCAACTCGACCTCACCGGCAAGCCCCTGCTGGAGCAGCCCGGCAAAGCGCGCAACGTGCTGATCATTACCCTGGAAGGCATACCCGGCGCCTATATCGAGGGCAGCCGCAAGGCTATCCACAGCAGCTATTCGCAAGCGCCGATGCCGCGGCTGAGCGAATGGGCCGAGCGCGGCATGCTCACAACTGATTACGTCCTGCACAGCCACCAGACCATTCGCGGCCTGTACGCCATGCTGTGCGGCGATTACAGCAAGCTCGATTCGAGCACCCCGAAAGGCATCGAGCTGCTAAACAACCCGCAACGCAGCCAGCAGTGCCTACCCGCGCAATTGCGCGATCACGGCTTTAGCACCCACTACCTGCAAGGGGCCGGCCTGCGGTTTATGGCCAAGGACCAGATCATGCCGCGCATGGGGTTCGACAAAACCCTTGGGCGTAACTGGTTCAAGAACAAACCGTACCTGCAATTTGCCTGGGGCATGGACGACAAAGCCTATTTCGAAGGTGCCCTGGGCTATGTGAAGCAACTGCGTCGGCAAAAACAACCATGGATGCTCACCCTGCTCACGGTCGGCACGCATCAGCCCTATTCGGCGCCCCAGGACTATCTCGCGCGTTACCCCACCGCCAAGTTGGCCGCGATTGCCTACCTGGACGACGCCGTGGCGGACTTCCTCAGCGGGCTGGAAAAACAAGGCACGCTCAAAGACACCCTGGTCATCGTCACCTCGGACGAATCCCACGGACTGGAAAACGTTCGCCTGGCCTCGGCCTGGGGCTTCAACCTGCTCCTGGCACCCGAACAAAGCCAGTTGCCGGCCCTCAAGAGCGGGGTCTACGGGCACGTTGACCTGACGGCATCGGTACTCGACTATTTCGCCTTGCCTGTCCCAAGCACCCTCTCCGGGCGTTCGTTATTGCGCGACTACGCCAGCGGCCGGGAAATCATGTCCTACACCAACGGCCTGCTGCGCCAGCACGACGGTCAAGGCACCTTCACCGAGTGCGACTTCCAGCACGTCTGCCGGCGCTACGCCAGCCAGGGTTTCATTGCCGACAGCGCACGCTATCTGGGGCGGATGACCGGCCAGCCAGCGCGCTTGATCAGCCAACGGGCAGCGCTGCTCGATCAATCCTTGCACAACGGCCAGATGGGCCAACAGTACCAATTCGCCAACAACGAACGAATCATCCTCAAGCCCACGTTCGGCGATGACTGGGCGGACAACCTGGTCGGCGCGCAATACCTGGAACTGCCGAAAGGCACGCAAACCACGGTCAGCCTGAAGGTACGCGCGGTGCGCATGGGCAAACAGGGCGCCACCTTGCAGCTGAAAACCAAGGAGTTCGACCGCGACGTGGTGGTGCAGATGCCCGAGTTGCCGCTGCTCAAGGTCGGTCAACCAATCGAGGTGCGCTTTACTTTCGACAACCTCGACACACGCAAAGCGTTCTCCTTCCACTTACTCGGCCAAGGCCAAGGCGCCATCGAAATCAGTGATTTCAGCGTGGTCAGCGAACCGCTTGAGTCGAAGCTACTGGCGGCCCAGGGCGACGAGGATGACGCCCTGACCCATTGAGTCGCGACTAACCACAGCCGCCTATTGCGGCTGCAAGTTCAAGCGCAACAACTGCCCTGCCGAGGCATCGGTCAGCACGTACAGGTAACCGTCCGGGCCTTGACGCACATCACGGATACGCGCGTTAAGGTCTTCCAGCAGGCGCTCTTCATGCACCACCTTGTCGCCGTCCAACTCCAGGCGAATCAGCGCCTGCCCAGCCAGCGCGCCGATAAACAGGTTGTGCTGCCATGCCGCAAACCGCTTGGCGTCGTAGAACGCCATGCCACTGATCGCCGGCGATTTTTCCCACACATGGTGCGGTGGCTCAGTGCCTTCGACCGCTTCCCCCTGAGCTTCCGGGATCGCCAACATCGAGTAGTTGACGCCGTGGGTGGCCAGCGGCCAGCCATAGTTCTTACCGGCCTGCGGGATATTGATCTCATCGCCGCCGCGTGGCCCATGCTCATGCGTCCACAACTGCCCAGTCCAGGGATTGAGCGCCGCGCCCTGCTGATTGCGGTGGCCATAGGACCAAATTTCCGCGCGGGCGCCCGGCTGATCGACAAAGGGATTGTCGCTCGGCACCTGGCCATCGGGATGCACCCGCACCACCTTGCCTTGTAACTTGTCGAGGTCTTGCGAGGTCGAGCGCTGGTTATTTTCGCCCAGGGCGATAAACAGGAAGCCGTCGCGATCGAACACCAGCCGCGAGCCGAAATGCGCGCCGCTGGAGAGTTTTGGCAACTGCCGGAAGATCACTGCAAAGTCTTCTAGCCGGCGCTTATCGGCCGACAACTTGCCACGCCCGACGGCCGTGCCGGTGTACTGGCCATCACCCGCTTCGGCATAGGACAGGTAGACCAGTCGATCCTTGGCAAAGTCCGGCGACAACGCCACATCGAGCAATCCGCCTTGGCTTTTCGCATACACCGCCGGCAAACCGGCGATGGGGTCGGACAGTTCGCCTTGCAGGCTGACCAAGCGCAAACGGCCCGGCCGCTCAGTCACCAACAGACCTTGTTGATCCGGCAGAAAAGCCATGCTCCAGGGGTTTTCCAGGCCTGAAAGCAACGTGGTGACCTGCAGCAGGCCGCGCTCACTCGGGTATTCGCTGCTCTGCGCGCTGGCCGTTGTTGCCGTCAGTGCGGCAGCCATGCCCAGAATTGGTAATAGACGCATACGAGCCATAGCGTTCTCCTCCTTCTGCCTGATGTGAGTTGCCACGGTTTACTGCCTGCGGCAACACGTGAAGGGCAAATAGTGCAACAGCAGCGGCGGCCTTTCAGCCCCACGAGCATTACCGCACATGTCAGGAGCAACGCCGCGACACGGCATGTGCTGCGTCAATAGATCGCGTATTTACGCTCGATGGCCGTATATTCGCCGCTCACGCGGATGGCGGTCAGGCCACGGTTGAACTGGTCGCGCTGGGCTTGCAAGCGAAACCCTACCTGGTAAGGCGTCGGCGCAAACAGCGGATACCAGGTCAGCGGCTGGCTGACATCGACCTGGGTGTACACCTCGCGGTTGAAGTAACGCAGGATACGCACATCGGCAATCACCACATCGATCCGGCCGCTATAGAGCAGGCGATTACGGGCAATTTGCTGTGCCTCTTCGCGATAGCGCGGATTACCCTCGGCCATCTGCTGAAACTCACTGCCAAGCAAAAAACGCGCGCGTTGAAACGCACTCACCGAATAACGCCCCAGGTCGCTGATTGTACGAATGTCGTAGTTACGCTCGCGCAACGCCACTGCGGCATTCTGGTAATAAATATGCGGGTTGGAATAAAACGCGGTGATGCCACTGTGTTCATTGGTCGGGGCAATGCCGTCGATCTCGCCACGGCGCAACATCAGGTGCAAGCGCTCCAGGGGCATGTAATGCACCTGCACGGTAAAGCCGGCATTGCGGGCCGCAGCGGTGACGATGTCGTATTCCAGCCCGCGGGCCTCGCCTTCGAAAATATAAGGCGGTTTATGCGTGCCGAAGCCCAGGCGCAACGTATCCGCGACAGCCAATGCGCTGAACCAGAGCAGCCCTATCCCCCACAACCACTTCATCCCGATACCTTTCGTTCATCCAGCGCGCAGCATAGCCGGCCACGGGGGCGCAGGGACATGGTCAATCGGCTATTGGGCATCGCGATGCACGGTGCAAACCACCCAATCGCCGTACAGCAGGGCCCACAGCCGCGATTAGAGAAGATTGGCCTCGCTGGCGAGCGTGTCGAAGACTTCTGGCAGCAAGGCCGCCGTACTCTGTCGGTCGAGTAACTCGCGCAGGTGCTCATCGCCTGGGAAACTGCTGTCGCGCATGCTCAACGGCGGCAATCCGCGCTCGGTAAGATCGCCGTTGTAAGTCATGCCAGGCGCTTCCTTTAGCGTATCGTTCGATGGCTGCCGAATGCGTCGCCACGGCTGCGGGTTCGGCGCTCTTGAATTCCGACCTGCAAAAACAGAACAAGGTTCGCGCGAACCACTCTAAGCACCAGCACAGACTGAACCCTGCTCCAGGGCATGAGTCAGACACCCCCAGAGGCCCCCACCGCATGCCACACCTGCACCTGCTCCGCCCAGCACTGGCTGGCCTGTTACTCGCCAGCGCCAGCTTCACAGCACTGGCAGCAGAGCCCCTGCGCCTGATGCACCTGCAACGCTGCGGCGACCTGCTCGACAACCGCACTCAGCAGTTCTGCCTGAGCGCACAGGGCGTGCAGCGCGACTCGTTGCGCGTGCTGCTCGATGGCCAGGCGCTGCCGGACGCGGCCATTGAGCGCGACGGCCAGCAACTTCGCGTACACCTATCCGCTACAGCGCAGCAGAGCGGGCCGATCTGGCTGGAACAGCATGGCCAGCCCAGCAACCCGGTCTGGCTGTCGCTCAAGGGCAGTCATGTATTGGCTGCCAAGCCCAGCGAAGTGGCGAAAAACATGGATGGACTGACCACTTATGTCGATTTGGTCAGCCTGATCATCGAAGAAGATGCCGATGGCCTCACGGTCGCCCGGCAGCTGGCGCAGAAATACCACGCCGAAGTGGTGGGGGCGATTGCGCCGCTCAACGTCTACCAACTGCGCCTACCGGCCGACAACCTCATCGAACGCGATGCCCTGGTGCTGCGCCTGGGCAGTGAAGTCAGCGTGGATGCAGTGGTGATCGAGGAGTCCTCCGCCGAGGAAAACGAAGCGACGCAGCGCGTCAACCCGCCACTTGAGGCACCCAGCGGCGATGAATGGGCGGCCAACCGCTTTCTCGACGCGGTCAACTATTACCAGCGGCGCATTCCCTCGAAGACCTCGCCGATTGTCACTACGCCCGTGCGCATCGGAGTCATCGAGCGCGATGTCGATTTCGACGCCGCCGACTTCCAGGACTACCTCGGCGCGGCGACGCGCGCCGATGGCAAACCGCACACCCGTCTGTATGCCCGCGATGCCAAGCGCCCCGATGGCCACGGCTCGACAGTCGCCGGAATTCTCGCCGCCCGCTGGGATACGGGCGGCAATACCGGCTTTCTCAGGGGCCTGGACGGCGCCGGACCAGGCTTCGAGGTGATCGTCGAACGCAACTCCGACGCCGGCATCACGGCCAATATCGCCGCCTCGGTCAACCTGGTGGAAGACGGCGTCCGGGTGCTCAACTGGAGCTGGGGTATTCACCGCATCGGCGCGAAAAACATTCGGGGCGATGAAATCGATTCACTGGTGCGCTCGGGCCTGGCCATGAGCGGCTATGAGGAACTGCTCGAAGAGTTCTTCCTCTGGCTGCGCCGCGAACACCCAGAGGTGGTCGTGGTCAACTCGGCCGGCAATGGCGCCTCGTTCTCCGGGGCCGACGAATACCGCCTGCCGTCCTCGTTCGTCACCGATCAGCTCTTGGTGGTCGGCGGCCACCAACGCAGCGAGCGTCAGGACGTAGCCGTGGACGACCCCGCCTATGTGGTCAAACGCAGCTCGTCGAACAGCGATACGCGCGTCGACATCACCGCCGCCGCCTGCGCCCACGCCTCCACCTTGCGGGCCGACGAACAAGGCGCAGCGCATTGCGGCACGTCCTACGCCACCCCCATGGTCACCGGCATCGTCGCCGGGCTGATATCGATCAACCCAGAACTGCATCCCGATCAACTGCGCATGTTGCTGCGCCGCAGCGCCATGACCCTCGGCGAGGAATTCGACTTCGAACCCACCGACGCCGAAGACCTGACGGCCCCCATTCTCCCCTCCGAGCGCAACTTCGATCTGAACAACCCGGACATCGGGCGCTCGGCACGCCTGGACATGCAAAAGGCCCTTGATCTGGCGGTAAAAAGTCGCGACCGGGTGCGTTAAAGCGGGCAATGGCCACAGTCGATAGAGCGGCGAATCCTATCGCTGATGCGCACCGCCTTAGAGGCGCTCAGGTTGAGTGGCCTGTGCGCCCGAGACAAGACGCTGCAACGAGTCATCGCGGGCGATGGCAAGGAGTACCGCCGCAGGATCGCCGGCATTGACTCATTGAACTAACCACACAGGCCACTAGACTCTCTCCACCGAGGTATCCATCGGACTGGCGCAGCCGTACAGCCCTGAGCCCGATAGACGCAGCCACTTTCCCTACCGGAGAACCATCATGCTCAAAGCCGAATACCAGACCCGCGGCCCAGTACCCCAAGACGTCATCGCCGCCGTCGAATTGCAACTGCCCGCTCCCGCCGCAGGCGAGGCGCGAATCAAGGTCGAGGCGGCGCCGATCAACCCCTCTGACGTGCTCACCCTGACCGGCGAATACGGCATGCTGCCGCCGTTGCCCGCCATTGGCGGTAACGAAGGCGTGGGCCGCGTCGAGGCGCTGGGGGCGCAAGTGAGCAACCTGAAAGTCGGCCAACTGGTGCTGCTGCCGGTCGGCTGCGGCACCTGGGTCAGCCACTTGAATGCACCGGCGAACAAGCTGATTCCGCTGCCCGAGGCCGATCCGCAGCAACTGGCGATGATGACCGTCAACCCACCGACCGCCTCGCTGATGCTCAGCCAGTTCGTTGACCTCAAGCCCGGTGACTGGGTAATTCAGAACGCCGCCAACTCCGGGGTGGGCAGTTACCTGATCCAACTGGCCAAGCTACGCGGCTTCAAGACCCTCAACGTGGTGCGCCGCGAATCGGCGGTGGCCAGCGTCGAGGCGGAAGGGGGCGATGTGGTGCTGGTGGATGGCCTGGACCTGGCCAAACGCGTGCGCGCCGCCACCGGTGGCGCGGCAGTGCGCCTGGGCATCGATGCCGTGGGCGGCGCCGCCACCGATCACCTGGCTGCCAGCCTCAGCGACGGCGGTGTGCTGGTCAACTACGGCATGATGAGCCGCCAGCCTTGCCAGGTGTCGCCAGGTTCGTTCGTGTTCCGCGACGTGACCCTGCGCGGTTTCTGGCTGGCCAAGTGGTTCAGAACCGCGACCCCGGCCGAGCAGATGAAGGTATTTGGCGAGCTGACCCAACTGATCGCTAGCGGCAAGCTGCGCACCCGCGTAGCGGCCACCTACGACGTCAGCCAGATCAAGGAGGCCGTGGCCGCAGCCGCCAGTGGCGAGCGCGACGGCAAGATCCTGATCGTGCCGAAGTAACTGCAACCACGGGGGGCGGGCTTCAGGATCAAGCCATACCGCAGCGCCGCGTGTCCGCCACTGCCGGGCGGACACGCGGCGCCAAATCCCTATGCGCCCTTACTCGACGGCAGGTTTACGCCGCTTCAGTGGCGCCAGGCCGTCCTGACTGACCAGCACCGGCGCATCGCTTTTGGGCTTGTTGATGGTATTGCGCTTGCTCGGCGCCTTGGCGGCCGGCTTCTTCGCGACGATCTTCTTGCCGGTTTTCGGGTCGATCTTTTTCTTCTTCGGCCCCACTGCCTTGCCCGAAGCCTTGAGGTTCTTCGGGCCTTGGTAGATGCCTTTCACATCCTTGATGGTGCGACGTTCGAAGCGCTGCTTGAGGTAGCGTTCGATGCTCGACATCAGGCTCCAATCGTTGTGGCAGATCAATGAAATCGCCAAGCCTTCCGCGCCGGCACGGCCGGTACGACCGATACGGTGCACGTATTCGTCGCCGGAGCGTGGCATATCGAAGTTGATCACCAGGTCCAGGCCGTCGACATCCAGGCCACGCGCGGCCACATCGGTGGCGACGAGGATCTTCACGGCGCCCTGCTTGAGGCGGTCGATGGCCAGCTTGCGGTCTTTCTGGTCTTTCTCGCCGTGCAGCACGAAGACTTTGTATTCCTTGGCCACCAACTTGCCGTACAGGCGGTCCGCTTGCACCCGGGTATTGGTGAAGATGATCGCCTTTTCATAGGTCTCGTTGGCCAGCAGCCAGTCGACCAGACGCTCTTTGTGGTGGTTGTGGTCTGCGGTGATGATCTGCTGACGCGTGCCTTCGTTGAGCTGGCTGACGCGGTTGAGCTGCAAATGCTGCGGCTCCTTGAGCACCTTCTCGACCATCTCGCGCAGCCCGGCGCCACCGCTGGTGGCGGAGAACAGCAGGGTCTGGCGCTCGGCATTGCACAGCTCGGCCAAGCGCTGCACGTCTTCGGCAAAGCCCATGTCGAGCATGCGGTCCGCCTCATCGAGCACCAGCACCTCGACCTCGTCCAACAACAAGTTGCCGGCATTGGCGTGTTCGATCAAACGACCCGGCGTACCGATCAGGATATCCACCCGGCGCAGCATCGCCGCCTGTACCTTGAAATCCTCGCCACCGGTGATCAACCCGGCCTTGAGAAAGGTGAACTGGGCGAAGCGCTCGACTTCCTTGAGGGTTTGCTGCGCCAGCTCGCGGGTCGGCAGGAGGATCATCGCGCGTACGCTCATGCGCGGCGAAGACGCACCATCGCCCAGCAGGCGATTGAGCATCGGCAACACAAAGGCGGCGGTCTTGCCGCTGCCGGTCTGCGCGGTTACCCGGAGGTCTTGCCCTTGCAGCGCCAGCGGAATAGCCGCTACCTGCACCGGGGTGGGCTCGACAAAGTTCAGCGCAGCCACGGCTTTAAGCAGGCGTTCATGCAGGGCAAATTGGGAAAACACGGGGTAACCTCGACAAAGAAACGGAAATCAGCTGTATAGCGTAACGGTTTCCCGCGTCGCGGCCGAATTTCTTTGTGCCGGCCCGCACATCATTTAGGCACGGGGCTTGAACGAAGCCAGCGTCAAGCGCTCCAATCAGCCATGACAACTGCCAATCCGGCGCTGGAGAATCCTATGTTCAACCCTTCGCGTTCTCTGCTGATCTGTAGCGGTCTGCTACTCGCCCTCGCCGCACACAGCGCCCTGGCAGCGCCCAAACACGACAACCCCGGCAAACACGGGGGCGGCGACAACACTATCGACGTCAACCTGCATGGCCCATCGATCGATATTGGCCGGGTACGCATCATTCTCGGCGACAACCGCGACTTGATCGGCCCGGTCAGCTCGCTGCCGCCCGGCATCGCCAAGAACCTGGCGCGCGGCAAACCCTTACCGCCGGGCATCGCCAAGAACTTCGACAGCCGCCTGCTCGGTCAACTGCCGCGCTACGACGGCTACGAGTGGAAGCAGATCGGCACGGACGTGGTGCTGGTAGCGATAGCCACCGGTATTGTCTACGAAGTGCTGCGCAACATACTCGACTGACCTCACGCAGGTCTCTGCTGCTTGACCAGCAAACGCGCACTGTCCCAGCCCACCAACAGCACAGCCAACCAGATCGGCAGGTAGGTCAACCACTGCTCGGCATTGAACACCTCACCGAGAAACACCACCGCCACCATAAATAACAGCACCGGCTCGACATAACTGAGGATGCCGAACAGTCCCAGCGGCAATAACCGGCTGGACGCCATCATCGCGGCGAAGGCCAGGGCACCGAGCAAGCCCAGGCCCGGCAGTAGCCACCAGAGTTGCGGCGCCTGGGTGAACACATCGCTCGGCCCCCACACGACGATCAGCCAAACAGCCAGCGGCGTCAGCATCAGCATCTCGAGAGCAAAGCCGGACAACGCGTCCAGGCGCATCCAGCGACGCAGCATGAAATACGGCGGATACCCCAGCGCCGTCACCAAGGTGACCCAGGAAAAGGCCTGCGAACGCCACAGCTCGTGCAGCACGCCCAGCAGCGCACAGGCCACCGCCAAGCGCTGCAACGGCCGCAAACGCTCGCCGTAAAACAGTCGGCCGGCCAACACCATGACCAGCGGCAGCAAAAAGTAGCCCAGCGACACATCGAGCATGCGCCCGGCCAGCGGCGCCCAGACGAACAACGCCCATTGCACGCCAATCAACGCCGCCGCCAGCGGCAAGGCGGCCAACAGCAACGACTCGCGACGTAAACGGCCGAACACCGTGATCAATACGCCCCACTGCCGCGCCACCGCCAGCAACAGCAACACCGCCGGAATCGACCAGAGCACCCGCTGGGCAAACACCTGCACACCATCGAGCGGCGCCAGTTGCTGCACATAGCCAGGAATCAGGGCAAACAACAGCGAGGCGAACACCGATAACGCCACGCCACGTCCAGACAAATTCATCACACCACCTTCAGTCGCTACGACGCGCGCCAGATCAGGCCATCACACCGCGATACACACACTAACGCCAGCGTTACCCAGACGGGCTAACCTCCGGTGCTGCGCTTAGCAAGGCGGCGACCTTAGCCTGTCGACGTGGCTTGAACAATCGCGCGGGCGCGTTATTTGCGAACCCCCTGGCGGAACAGACAGCCGGCCGCGCTGAGTCCTGTGGCGCTGGCTGGAATGAGCGGCGCAGAGGGCATGCTAGAGGGCTCGAACAAACTCCATTGCCAACGCCAGCCTGCTGTTGTGGGAGTGGCCTTGACCGCGAGCGGTTCAGGCAGCGCGCTGAATCGCGGCTAAAGCCCCTCCTACCTAGCCCGCGCACGGCTGCGGCGAGCAGATTTTTCGTGTTTTCGCGGCTAAAGCCACTGCCATGCGGCGCTGGGTTGCAGCAAAAGTTAGCGGGGCCAAAACCAAAAAAAAGCCCAGCCAACCACCAAGGCGGTTGACCGGGCATGCGCGCCCAGGAGCTGAGGGCGCGAAGAGGAGAGTCGGTTAAACGGCTAGGCGCCTGGCCATCAGGCCACTTGTGCCAGCTGCGCCTGAGCTTGTTGCAGGCCTTTTTCCAGGAACTCAGCGCCCAGATTCAGGCCTTCGGCATGGATAAAGCTGACGTCGTGAATCCCGATAAAGCCCAGTGCCTGACGCAGGTAGGGTTCTTGGTGATCCATGCTGCCGCCGGCGTAGATGCCGCCACGGGCGGTCAGCACCACGGCACGCTTGCCGCTGAGCAAGCCTTGCGGGCCGCTTTCGGTGTATTGGAAAGTCACCCCGGCACGCAGCACGTGGTCGAGCCAGGCCTTGAGGGTGCTGGGGATGGTGAAGTTGTACATAGGCGCGGCCAGCACCAGCACATCGGCGGCCAGCAACTCATCGGTGAGCGTATTGGACAGCGCCAGCGCGGCTTTTTCCGCATCGCTCTGTTGCTCGGCCGGAGTCATCCAACCGCCCAGCAGATTAGCGTCCAGGTGCGGCACCTGCTCGACGGCCACGTCGCGAACCGTGATCGGATCGGCCGGGTGAGCTGCTTGCCAATGAGCGATGAATTGCTCGGTGAGCTGGCGGGACACCGAACCGTGTTGGCGGGCGCTGCTTTCGATAACCAGAACGCGGGACATGCTGTGTGCTCCATCGAAGGGGTTGTTAAATGTCGATGGAGCAGAGAATAGAGCGACACGCATCGATAAAAAAGCGCAAAAAACCGCTTCAAACTATCGATTAAGTTGATTTATCAACACCCCCGCACTAGTCTCAGCTTCGCCTGGAAAAGTCGCCACACTACAACGCGCCGACTACTTCAGGCCGCAAGTCAGCTGCACGCGCAGCTTGATGATGCTGCGGGCGAATTTGACGGTCATGTTGCTGCTCTGCCCCGCCGCCAACACCATCTTGCGGGTGCGCGGTGCTTCAGGACCGTTGCGAAATATCGCCGTGCAGTGCGCGTCGGTTTGGCCATAGTTGTAGAGCATCACCGCGCCCATGTTGTGGTCGATTTCCTGGGGCGTGGCAGACACTTCGGCGCCGTTGAACTGTTTCTCCAGCTCGATCGGATAAGCAAACGCCGTCAGCGGCAATAAGGCGATCAGGGCACAGCAGAGCTTTTTCATGCGGCAGTCTCCAACAAAGGACTGCCAGTTTAGGGCGAGTTAGCCTCGCTGTGCACCCGACGACTCGTGTGAATAGGAGAGGATAATGAAAGCGCCCCGTGTGACCCTGGATCAATGGCGCACTTTGCAGGCGGTGGTCGACCAGGGCGGTTTTGCCCAGGCCGCCGAGGTGCTGCACCGCTCGCAATCCTCGGTTAGTTACACCGTGGCGCGCATGCAGGATCAGCTCGGCGTGCCGCTGCTGCGCATCGACGGGCGCAAGGCGGTGCTCACCGAAGCCGGCGATGTGCTGCTGCGCCGCTCGCGGCAACTGGTGAAACAGGCCAGCCAGCTGGAAGACCTGGCCCACCACATGGAGCAGGGCTGGGAGGCCGAAGTACGCCTGGTGGTGGATGCCGCCTACCCCAATGCGCGGCTGGTGCGCGCGCTGACCGCCTTTATGCCGCAGAGCCGCGGCTGCCGCGTGCGCCTGCGCGAGGAAGTGCTCTCCGGGGTCGAGGAGGTGCTCAAGGAAGGTGTCGCCGACCTGGCCATCTGCGGCTTCAATATTCCCGGCTTCCTCGGCTCGGAAATGAGTACGGTGGAGTTCATCGCCGTCGCCCACCCGGACCATCCGCTGCACCGCCTGCAGCGCGAGTTGAGTTTCCAGGACCTGGAAACCCAGATGCAGGTAGTCATCCGCGATTCCGGCCGCCAGCAACCGCGCGATGTCGGCTGGCTGGGCGCCGAGCAGCGCTGGACCGTCGGCAGCCTGGCCACCGCCGCCAGCTTCGTCGGCAACGGCCTGGGCTTCGCCTGGCTACCGCGCCACATGATCGAGCGCGAATTGAAAGACGGCCTGCTCAAACCGCTGCCACTGGACAAGGGTGGCAGCCGCAACCCGGTATTCTTTCTCTACTCGAACAAAGACAAACCGCTCGGCCCGGCCACGCAGATTCTCATCGACCTGATCCAGCGCTTCGATGCCGCGCCGCTCAGCGCCGCCTTCGCCGCCCCGCTACCGCCCACCTGACAAGGAGTCGCCCATGTCCTATTTCGATAACGACGGTTGCCAGCTGCACTACGAAGAATACGGTCACGGCGCCCCCGTGTTGCTGGTTCATGGCTTGGGTTCAAGCACCCGCGATTGGGAGTACCAGATTGCCGAGCTGGCGGCGCACTACCGGGTGATCGCCCTCGACGTGCGCGGCCATGGCCGCTCCGATAAACCCCGCGAACGCTACAGCATCGCCGGGTTCGCCGAGGACGTCGTCGCGCTGATCGAACACCTCAAGCTGGATGCGGTGCACCTGGTCGGCATTTCCATGGGCGGCATGATCGGCTTCCAGCTGGGCGTCGAGCGCCCCGACTTGCTGAAGAGCCTGACCATCGTCAACAGCGGCCCGGAAGTGAAAGCGAGAAGCCCGCGCGACTACCTGGAAATCGCCAAACGCTGGAGCCTGTCGCGTCTGCTCAGCCTCGACACCATCGCCAAGGCCCTCGGCAAGCTGCTGTTCCCCAAGCCCGAACAGGCCGAACTGCGCCGCAAGATCGAGCAACGCTGGCCACAGAACGACAAGCGCGCCTACCTCGCCAGTCTTGACGCGATTATCGGCTGGGGCGTGCGGGAACGCCTGGCGCGTATCACCTGTCCTACCCTGGTGATCAGCGCCGACCGCGACTACACCCCGGTGACGCAGAAAGAGGCCTACGTCAAAGAACTGCCCAACGCACGCCTGCTGGTGATCGAAGACTCGCGCCACGCCACACCACTGGATCAACCGCAACGCTTCAATAGCAGCCTGCTCGCCTTTCTCGATGAAGTCGAACAGACTGCCTCCACCACTCAATAAGGATCGCCAAGAATGCTGAAGAAACTTGCCCTCGCCGCCTGCTCACTGCTGTTCGCCACCAGCCTGCTGGCTGCGGAAAACCCGAAAGTGCTGCTGACCACCAGCCTTGGTGACATCGAAATCGAACTGGCTGCGGATAAAGCCCCGATCAGCGCGCAGAACTTCCTTGCCTACGTGGACAGCGGTTACTACAAGAACACCCAGTTTCACCGGGTAATCCCAGGTTTCATGGTGCAGGGCGGCGGTTTCGATGCCGACATGCAGCAGAAAGATACCCAGGCGCCGATCAAGAACGAAGCCGACAACGGTCTGCACAACGTGCGCGGCACCCTGGCCATGGCCCGTACGCAGGTGCGCGATTCGGCCACCAGCCAGTTCTTCATCAACCACAAGGACAACGCCTTCCTCGACCACGGCTCGCGTGACTTCGGCTACGCAGTGTTCGGCAAAGTGCTGCGCGGTATGGACGTGGTCGACAAGATCGCCCAGGTGCCGACCGCCACCCGTAGCGGCCACCAGAACGTGCCGCTGGAGCCGGTGCTGATCATCGACGCCAAACGCCTCTGACGCCACTCGCCTAGGCTGGGCTGAAGCCCAGCCTAGGCAACACCAAGCGCCGCCACCCAGCCGCGCAAAACTCGCTAGAATCAGGCTCTGTTCCCCGACCGAGGCAGGATGCCTGACATGTTGTTTCGCCGCTTCGAAGCCCTGATCGACGTATTCAAAGCCAGCCCGGACGTCGAGCCACCGGCCGGCATCCTGCCGTTCTACGCCCACTACCTGCGCCAGGTCTGGCCGCTGATGATCGCCGTGCTGGTGGTCGGCTTCTTCGCCGCCTTGATCGAGGTGGCGCTGTTCAGCTTCCTCGGTCAACTGATCGACATGTCCCAGGCCACGCCGAGCCGCGAATTCTTCAGCCAGTATCAGAACGAGTTGCTGTGGATGCTGCTGGTGGCGCTGGTCATCCGCCCCCTGGTCTTCGGCCTGCACAACCTGCTGACGCACCAGACCATCAACCCCGGTCTGACCAACCTGATCCGCTGGCAGAATCACCGCTACGTGCTCAAACAGAGCCTGAGCTTCTTCCAGAACGACTTCGCCGGGCGTATCGCCCAGCGCATCATGCAGACCGGGCCGTCGCTGCGCGATTCGGCGATGCAGGTGGTCGATGCCCTCTGGCACGTGGCGGTGTATGCCGGCAGTGCGCTGTACCTGTTCGCCGCCGCCGATCTGCGCCTGATCCTGCCGTTGCTGCTCTGGATCGCCGGTTACTGCGCCGCGCTTTGCTACTTCGTGCCGCGCATCAAGGAACGCTCGGCAGCGGCTTCGGCGGCGCGCTCGAAAGTCATGGGGCGGGTGGTCGACGGCTACAGCAACGTCACCACCCTCAAGCTGTTCGCCCACACCCAGGTCGAAGAACACTACGCCCGCGAAGCGATGCAGGAGCTGCTCGACAAGTTCCGCCTGCAATCGCGCACCATCACCACCCTGGATTTCCTCATCACCAGCCTCAACGGCGTGCTGATCGTCGGCACCGGCGCGCTGGCGCTGTGGCTGTGGACTCAGGGCCAGATCAGCACCGGCGCCATTGCCCTGGCGCTGGGCCTGGTGATCCGCATCAACAACATGGCCGAGTGGATCATGTGGGTGGTCAACGGCATCTTCGAAAACGTCGGCACCGTGCAGGACGGCATGAAAACCATCGTCCAGCCGCGCCAGGTGCTCGACCAGGCACAGGCCAGACCGCTCCACGTCAGCCAGGGCGCCGTGCACTTCGACAACATTCACTTTCACTACGGCAAACGCCACGGGGTGATCGGCGGCCTGGACCTCCAGGTGCAGGCCGGGGAAAAAATCGGCCTGGTCGGCCCCTCCGGCGCTGGCAAATCGACCCTGGTCAGCTTGCTGCTGCGCCTCTATGACCTGGAGAGCGGGCGCATCCTCATCGACGGCCAAAACATCGCCGAGGTGACCCAGGAAAGCCTGCGCGCGCAGATCGGCGTGGTCACCCAGGACACCTCGCTGCTGCACCGCTCGATCCGCGACAACCTGCTCTACGGCAAACCCGAGGCCAGCGAAGCGGAACTGCGCGACGCGGTACGCAAGGCCCGCGCCGATGGGTTTATCCCCTTACTCGACGACAGCCAGGGCGGCCGCGGCTTCGATGCCATGGTCGGCGAACGCGGGGTCAAGCTTTCCGGCGGCCAGCGCCAGCGCGTCGCCATCGCCCGTGTGCTGCTCAAGGACGCGCCGATCCTGGTGCTCGACGAAGCCACCTCGGCGCTGGATTCCGAGGTCGAAGCCGCGATCCAGGAAAGCCTCGACAGCCTGATGCACGGTAAAACCGTGATCGCCATCGCCCACCGCCTGTCGACCATCGCGCGCATGGACCGCCTGGTGGTAATCGACCAGGGGCGCATCGTCGAAACCGGCAGCCACAGCCAACTGATCGCCCAGGGCGGCCTCTACGCCCGCCTGTGGCAGCACCAGACCGGCGGTTTTGTCGGGGTCGATTGAAGCCTGATCGCGGCCATGGGCCGCGCCTACAGCAGCAGCGCGTGATGTCCAACTGTAGGAGCGGGCCACGCTCGTGAAATACCCCAGGAGAATGCTTATGGATGAGCATCACAGCCATCGCGGGCATGGCCCGCTCCTACACAGAAAATCCGGGCACGCGGCCTTGCGCAAAGGCCGAGTCTCCCTGGGCCATACGGTTTATCTGATTACCGCAACTACAGATAAGCGCGAGCCACGCTTCGCCTATTTTCCAGCGGCCTGCTCGGCCGCACGCTGTTTCGAGGACCGCGCCTTGCTCGGTGAGAGTCGCATGCTCGCCTGGGTGCTGATGCCCGATCATGCGCACTGGCTGCTTCAGCTTGGTGACAAGGACAGGCTCGGCGATGTAGTTGGCCGGCTCAAATCCGCCAGCTCACGGCAGGCCAATCGCCTATTGGATCGACAAGGGCCGCTCTGGGCGAAAACCTTTCACGATCACGCCTTGCGCGCTGAAGACGGGCTGCAAGCCGTCGCCCGCTATATCGTCGCCAACCCGCGGCGGGCGGGCCTGGTAAAACGAATCGGCGATTATCCTTTCTGGAACGCGATCTGGCTTTGATAAGGCGCAGAGATCGTTGCTGTAGCTAACATCGCTTCGCGGGCATGGCCCGCGCTTACATGAACGCTGCATCACCCGTAGGAGCGGGCCATGCCCGCGAACCGCAATCGATCAGGCGAGAGGCGATCAACCCTGCCGATACGGCAACAGGCTACGCGCTTCCTCGGCGTAACCCTGCACGCCGGCGCGCTCCTGTTCGAGAAAATCCGCCACCGCCGCGCGCAGGCCGGGGTGGCAGAGGTAATGCCAGGAGCGGGTGATCACCGGCTCGAAGCCGCGAATCAGCTTGTGCTCGCCCTGGGCGCCGGCGTCGAAGCGCTGGAGGCCCTGGGCAATCGCGTAGTCCATCCCCTGGTAGAAGCAGGTCTCGAAATGCAGGCGGTCGAACTCCGCCAGGCAGCCCCAGTAGCGGCCATACAAACTGTCGCCGCCGAGCAAGCTGAACGCCATGGCCACCGGCTGGGCGCCCTGACGCGCCAGTACCACGCGGATCGCTTCGGGCATGCGCTCGGCCAGCAGGCTGAAAAATGCCCGCGTCAGGTACGGCGCCTGGCCACGTACGCGGTAGGTGTTGGCGTAGCACAGGTAGACGAAATCCCACTCGACCTCGCTGAGCTGGTGCCCCGCGCGCCAGTCGAAGTCGATGCCCTGCCCCGCCACCTGCTCGCGTTCCTTGCGCAGCTGCTTGCGTTTGCGCGAACTCAGGCTGTCGAGAAAATCCTGAAAGTCGCGGTAACCACGGTTGCGCCAGTGGTACTGGCAACCCAGGCGCTCCAGCCAGCCGTCGCGGCCACGCAGCAGAGCATCGGCGGCCTCGTCGGTGAAGTTGATGTGCAGGCTGGACAGGCCCTGGCGCTCCAGGCTCACGGTCAGCTCATCGAGCAGCTGCCCCGCCGCCAACGGATCGCCCAACAGGCGCTGGCCAGTCACCGGGGAAAAGGGGATGGCGCCGAGCAGCTTGGGGTAATAGTCGATCCCGGCGCGGCGGCAGGCATCGGCCCAGCCGTGGTCGAACACATATTCGCCGTAGGAATGGCTTTTCAGATAAGCCGGCAGCGCCGCCAGCGGCTGGCCCTGGCCATCGAGCAGCACCTGATGCGCGGCCTGCCAACCACTGCGCCCGCCCACGCTGCCGCTGTCTTCCAGAGCCGAGAGAAACGCATGGCGCAGGAAGGGCTGCGGCTGCGTCAGCAAGGCATCCCAACAGGCGGGCGCGAGGTCATTCAGCGAGGCCAAACAGTGCACGGACATCGACAGCTCTCATGGTGTGGCGAGGCTGCACTATAACGTCAAGCAGGCGACGGGCTGAATGGCAATCGCCAGGCGACCGCGCGGCGCCTGGCGATAACGCCCGATCAGTTGAGCTGGGCCTTGTAGCCGATCAGGTAGTGCAGCTTAGTCGTGGCCATCTTGCCCAGTTCCTTGCGATCCACCGCCGCATAGCCGCCCAGTTGGCGGGCTTGCAAACCGCTGTCGCCGATCACCCGGTCCGCCGGCTGCGCGACCATCAATTGGGCCGCGGCCTCGACCGCAGCGCGGTAACCACCGCGGTCGTGCAAGTCGTAATCGCTCAAGGCGAGCTGGCCGCGCAGCCAGTTGCCCCAGTAAAACTCGAGAAACTCCGGCGCCACGTCACCGGAACGCGGCTTGTCGTAGGCCACTTCACGGGTGAAGTAGACCAGCGCGCGGTATGGGTCGTTGTGCAGATTGGCCAGGCCCAATTGCGCGGGAATCTGCTGCGACTCGATCGGCTGACCATTGCCGTCTTTCAGCCAGACCTTGCGCGCGTCCTGCATGCGCTGCCAGAAGCTCGACAGGTTGGCACTGTCGCTGAAGTTGTCGGTGACCTTGACCCACACCTGCAACTGCGGCCCCGCGCCCGGCTGTTCTCAGAGGGTGGTGAAGGTGTGATGGCCGTCGGTGAGGTAGAGCTGGCCGCCTGGGCCGACCACCACAGTTTTCATCTCGCTGCCGCGCGAACCGACAGCGCCCTGGCATTCGAAGCTCTGCGGCGCATGCAGGTTGGCGCCGTTCGGCACCTTGCTGCTCTCGCCCTGGCCATTGGCCTCGCAATACTCGTCGTAGCGTTTTTTCGGCTCTTTGGCGAAACGCCCGAGCTTGTAATAGATCTGGTCGTAGCCAACCACGGACTGGGTCGGGTGCAGTTGTTCGAGACGAACCTGCACCAGCTCGCCAGGTTTGGCCGCACTGAAATCATTGGCCATGGCATTCAGGCTCAACGCCGTCGCTAACATCAGGCTAAACAGGGCACGCAGCACGCGAACCTCCACTGATCGGTCGATAAAAAAAGCCCCGCACGGAGCGGGGCTTCAAAGGAGCAACGTTTTACCGATAGTGCTTTTAGAACAGGTACTGCAAACGCAGGGTCACAGCATCGCCATCGTCGTCGCCAGCAGTGTTTGCAAGATCGTCTGCTTTAGCGGTGATGTAATTTGCAGCCACCTTGACGGACTCGTTGGCGTACCAGTTCACGCCCACGGTATGTACTTTGGCGCCGGCTTCGATGGTGTCTGCGGTCAAACCGGCGACAGCGCCGGCAGGCAAGCGTGGAGTTTCGTCAACAGTGATGTTGTCGTAGCGGTAGAAGACTTCCCAAGCACCCAACTGCTTGTTGCTCGGCTTAATCTTGTCGAACTTGCCGCCATCGAGCTTGTAGCTGCGCGACTCACCGGTCAGGGTGTAGGCCAACTGAACGTTATAACCGGAAGCTTCTAGATCGTTATCGTTGCCATTCAACAGCTCGGAGCCATCGGCAGTGCGCTTCAGGTATTCGCCCTGCACGGAGAACGGCCCCATCATGTAGGCCGCTTCGAGACCATAGGCGCTATCAGTACCGTCCAGGAAAGCGTCGCCGTAAGTACCACGGTTGCCATTGACTTCATCTTCGGTGGTGCCGCGTACCGAAAGGCGAGAGCGAATACGTTCACGGAAGCCATCTTCAACTTCGCGGGTTGCGTAGTTCAGGCCGAAATGTAGAACCTGGCCCTCTTCAACGATTGGAGCGAATACACCACGCGTGATGATGGAGTAGTTATTTTCGCCGTCTTGGTCCTGGTTACCATCCTGGCGATAGGCACCAGCCTCGCCATGGAACATGCCGCCGAGAGTAGTACGCAGACGGATGCCTTCGCCATTCTCGTGGGTATTCGTCCACGGGGCCAAATCATTGATTGCCGAACGCTCGATGGAAGTAATCCACTTGGAGCTGACAGCCTCTTCCAGACCGAAAGTCGGATTGATGCGGCCTACGCTAAGGGTGACCGGGTCAAAACCGGTGTAAGAGACGGATGCTTCGTCCCAGTTATCGTCTCCACCGCTATCGCCGAAGTTGCGGTTGAATACATATTCCCAATCTTGGTAGGCAACACCGGAAATTTCCAGGCGGGCACGGCGTAGATAGGTTTCGTCGGCACGGTTGCCATTTTGAGTGTAGAAACCGTCGAAGCTGCCGCCATCGAGTTGCAGACGACCACCAATCTTGAAGCCGAACTGCTTGTCAGTGGTAGCGACTTCCAGGCCACCCTTGGTTTTGACAACGATATCGGCGCCGTCGGTGGTGACGGTGCCAGCGAAAGCCTGGGCGGAAACGGCCAGAGCCAGGGCGCTGGCTGCGAAACCGGCGAAGTGCTTACGGATCATCGAAGATTCCCCTAATGAACTTTAGAAGTGTTGAAAACACCCGAGCGTTTGGGCTCGTTCGTGCTGGAGGGAATCTTGGCGGGGGGTTATTTCAGCGCAGTTGCTGATATATAAATATTTGATGACAACGGAACTTTTTACTTCGTTTGCATATAAGCAGTTGACCGCTCTAGTCCGCACCTTTTACGGCTCATGCGGCGGGGCCTCAATGTGGTAAGGCGGCGCATAAGCGATTATTCGCGGCTAAAGCCGCTCCCACATTGCTCGCGAACTCTGTGGGAGCGGCTTTAGCCGCGAAGCTTGAATGCAACCCTCAGCGGCGGCGCAGCCCCTTGGCCAGCCAATAATCCAGGCTCAGCCAACGCCCGGCGCCACTGAAGAACAGTGCGACCAGCATGACTAGGTAGGTGACGGCGAATTCGACGCCGTTGTTCAGCACCACCAACTTGCCGCTGCCGGTCAGCCAGTCGTAATTGCCGTGCTCCTTGAGAATCGCCCGCGCCCGCTCGATCTTTTCCACCGAGGCCATGACTCGCTCGTTGGCGAACGGCGCCGAGGCATCGGCAATCGCCTGCCAGCCGAACGGCAGGTGCACGGCGAAGATCGCCACCAGCATGGTGACGATCAGTGGAATGCTGATCCAGCGCACCGCCAGGCCGAACAACAGCAACAGCGCACCACCGGTTTCGGTCAGCGCCGCGGCCCAGGCCAGCAGCGTCGGGAACGGCAGGCCCAAGCCCCAATCCGGGTTGCCGAACCAAGCGGCGGTGGCGCCGATATCGGCCAGTTTGTGGGTACCGGCCATCCAGAAGATCGGCACCAGATACAGGCGTAGCAACAACGGGCCCAGAAAATCCAGGCGACGAGTAGCGTCCAGGCAATCCTGGAGACGATTGAGCAGGGTCAGCATGGTGAATCTCCGCGAGGGAAAACGAGGTTAAAGCGCCTCGCCGAACCAGATGCCCTGGCGCTGCCAGTCATCCAGTAAGGCCTGGGCATGGTTGAAATAGCCGGCATCGGCGTGCAGGCCGTGTAACGTGGCCAGGTTGTCCAGCACCTCGAAGGGCGCTTCGCCGGCGTGCAGGCGCACGGCCAATTGGTAGGCAAAGGGCGCCAGCTGCATGAAGCGCACCTTGTCCTGCACATCGCGCCAGACCAGCAGACACGTCGGCGTGTCCGGCGCCTCGGTTGGCTGGTAGTCCACGCCGATCAGTTGCACCGGCCAGTGGTAAGCCAGCGGCCAGGCCAGCGGCGACCAACCGCTATCGGGGGGCTCGTCCTCGCTGACATCCAGCGCCAACTCGACCCATTCGTAATGTGCCAGCTCCAGGAGGAACGGCGGATCGCCAGCTTCGGCGACATAGCCCTGCTGCAACCAGGCGATGAACTCCTCGCCGATTTGCAGAAAATACGGCGTGGCCGCTGAATGCCCGGCGATAAAACCGCGCACCAGGCGCTGCCAGCGGGCATCGTCGAATAGCCGCCGCAGCAGCGGAAAGCCGCCGCTGATAAAGCCTTCGATGTTGTTGAAGAACAGCTCTTCGTACACCGCCATGCGCGCCGCGCTGATGCCCGCGAGCAGTGGCTGCTGCGCCGGTTGACGGATGCGCGCGGCGAAGGCGCGTTGCAGCTGCATGCCGTTCATGTGCCGACACTCCGCCAGGGCTCGGCCGCCGCCTGCAACTCACGGATCTGCGCCACTTCGGCGTACAGCTCGGCAATCGGCGGGAAGTTGAAGTCGCGCTCCAGCAGCGTCGGCCGCACACCGTGCACGGCATAGGCGTGCGCCAGCAGCGCCCACACCGGGTCGATCACCGGCGCGCCATGGGTGTCGATCTTCAGGTCTTGCGCCTGGTCGTAGTGACCGGCGACATGCAGGTAAGCGATCCGTTCGCTGGGCATCGCCGCGATGTAGGCGAACGGATCGAAGGCAAAATTGATGCTGTTGACGAACACGTTGTTCACATCGAGCAATAACTGGCAGTTCGCCCGCTCCAGCACGGCGCGGATGAAACTCGCCTCGTCCAGTTCGCCGGGCAACTGCGCATAGGCCGACACGTTCTCGATGATCAGCGGCCGCTCCAACACGTCCTGCACGGTGCGCACACGCTCGGCGATGCGCGCCACCGACTCTTCGCTGAACGGCAACGGCATCAGGTCGTACAGCTGAGCGTGATCGGCACAGGCCGACAGATGCTCGCTGTACCCGCGAATGCCGTGCTGGTCGAGAAACCCTTTAATCGCCTTGAGCAGCTCAATATCCAGCGGCGCGAAGCCGCCGAGATTGAGGGACAAGCCATGGCAGAGAAACGGCAGGCGCTCGGTCAGCGCGCGCAGTTGCCTGCCCAGCCGACCGCCGACGCCGATCCAGTTCTCCGGTGCCACCTCGAGAAAGTCCAGCTGCTGCGCGGCGCTGTCCTGCAACGCGGCGAGCAAGCCACGGCGCAGACCGAGGCCGGCGCCGCTGACAAACACGGGAGACATGGGCTGTCCGCTGCCGCTCATTTACTCGGCCTTCTCAGCGCCGCACTTGCCTTCGCCACATTTACCTTCGCCATCGGCTTTGGCCTCGCCGCCGCACTTGCCTTCACCGCACTTGCCCTCGCCTTCGCTCTTCATTTCGCCACCGCACTTGCCTTCGCCGCAGGCACCTTCAGCCGACTTCTCGCCAGCCGCCAGGCTGTAACCGCTGCTCAGTTCCTGAGCGGCAAAGGGGTTCTGCGCGGCCTGAGCAGTCACCGCGGTAGCGCTCAACAGCGCAGCGCCCAGAGTGGCAACAACAACGTTCAGATGTTTCATGGCAAATCTCCAATGCAGATCAGAATGGGGCCGGATTGGCTCCCTCGGCATAATGGACGGGCTTGGGGGCCAAGCGTTACAGCGGCGGGTGATTTTTTATTGACGAGATGCTGCACGCATCGCTGCAACAACCTGGCGGCCAGCTCACATGCAGGCACCGAGCGCGGCCCCGTTCGGCTAGCGTCAAACCCGAGATGGATGAGGCTAACGCCGCGCCCATGGGAGGGCGAAGGCATCGCCACCACGGGTCGGCTACAAAGGAATTAGCGTGAGCGCCGCATCTCCGCCAGTTTGGCGGCCAGGGCATCGAGTTCGGCGCTCTGCCCTTGCGGCAGTTTGCGCACGACGGCCTGGCTCAGGCGCAGCTGCTTGATGAACCGTCGGCAATGCCGGCACATGGCCAAATGCGCACGCACGGACAAACGCTGACGCAGGTTCAACTGGCCATCTAAAAAATCGCTGGAATGTGCCACCAGCTCTTTACAACTCAGCATTGGCCGGTCTCCTCGAAGTGTTCCAGGGTGGCGAACACCTTCAGGCGTGCGCGGTGTAACAACACCCGCACATTGGAGAGCGAGATTTCCAAAAGATTACAGATTTCCTCCAATTCCAATCCTTGACGTTCGCGCAGCTGCAACACGCTGCCTTGTAGTTCCGAAAGACTGGCCAGGGTCTTCTCCAGACACTCGCGCAGCTCGGCTTCGGTCAGCAGCGCTTCCGGCGTGTCCTGATGCCACGCGTGCGGCGCCAGCAGCCAGTGGCCGTCCGTGGAAAAACGCTCATCGCCAAGGCTGCCGTGCGGCGATGGCAGGTCGTCCAGCAGCACTTCGCGGCGGTTGTGCTTGAGGCGGGTCTTGGCGGTGTTGGCGGTGATGGTCAGCAGCCAGGTCTTCAGACTCGAACGCCCCTGAAAGCCGTCCAGGTTACGCACCACGGCCAGCCAGGCATCCTGCACCACCTCGTCGGCGTTGCGGCTGCCGACAATCGCGAACGCCACTGCGCGCATCGCCCCTTGGTAGGTGGCGACCAGTTCGCGGAAGGCCTTCTGCTCACCCGCCAGCAGGCGGGTGAGCAAGGCGCTGTCGACGGGATAGTCCATCAACGCTTACGCAGAATCACGCTGCCAATGGAATAACCCGCACCGAAAGAGCTGAGCACACCCAGGGCACCGCTCGGCAGGTCGTCCTGGTGCTTGTGCAGGGCGATCACCGAACCGGCCGAACTGGTGTTGGCGTAGGTGTCGAGAATCACCGGCGCTTCATGCGGTTCGGCATCGCGACCCAGCAGCTTGCGCGCGATCAGCAGGTTCATGTTGAGGTTGGCCTGGTGCAGCCAGAAGCGCTTAACGTCGCCGACGTTGAGCTGGTTCTCCTGCAAGTGCGCGCCGATCAGTTCGGCGACCATCGGGCAGACATCCTTGAACACCTTGCGGCCTTCCTGGACGAACAGCTTGTCGCGTGCACCGATGCCCTCTTCCGCAGCGCGGTTGAGGAAGCCGAAGTTGTTGCGGATGTTGTTGCTGAACTGGGTCAGCAGCTTGGTGCTGACGATGTCGAACTGCTGCTTGGCGGTGGCCAGGTCGGCACGCTCGACGATCACCGCGGTACAGGCATCGCCAAAGATGAAGTGGCTGTCACGGTCGCGGAAATTCAGGTGCCCGGTACAGATTTCCGGGTTGACCATCAGAATCGCCCGCGCCTGGCCGAGCTGCACGGCGTTGGTCGCCGCCTGAATGCCGAAGGTGGCCGAGGAGCAAGCCACGTTCATGTCGTAGCCAAAGCCCTGAATGCCGAGTGCCGCTTGCACTTCGATGGCCACCGCCGGGTAGGCGCGTTGCAGGTTGGAGCAGGCGACGATCACGCCATCGATATCCGCCGCGGTCTTGCCGGCACGTTCGAGGGCGTCCTTGGCGGCGCCCACCGCCATCTCGCAGAGCACGCCCCACTCCTCGTTGGAGCGCTCGGGGATGCGCGGAGTCATGCGCGTGGGATCGAGGATGCCGGCTTTGTCGATGACGAAGCGGCTCTTGATGCCCGAGGCCTTCTCGATAAAGGCACTGCTCGACTCGGTCAGCGCCAGGACCTCACCGCGGGCGATGGCCGCGGCGTTGTCGGCATTGAACAGCTGCACATAGGCGTTGAAGGATTCCACCAGCTCGTCGTTGGAAATACTGTTGGCCGGGGTGTACAGGCCGGTGCCACTAATGACGACGTTGTGCACGGTCATTCCTCTTGTTCTTTGCCGCGCGTAGCGGCCGGTTATGCAGGAGCCTCTGGCCACGAACCAGAGGCACATATTCTGGGGACCGACGGGGCGCAAGCGCCAGGCAGGAGCATGCCCCGTTCCAAGCCGCAGAGTGTGCCACAGCCAACCCAGCTTCGCCTGCACCTCAGATAAGCGCCAGCCTATCGATTTTAGCGGCAATACCGTTCAAACCGCAGACGATGCCAGCACCACGGCATTCGACACACGACGCGCGCCCGGCTCAGGCTGGCCGCTTCAGCGTCTGGAAACCGGCGTATTGGCCAGGCAGGTATACCCACGGTCGACGCAATGCCGCCCGGCGATCTACCCTGAGGCTTTGCGCCACGATGCCATCGGGAGCCCGCATGACCCTGTCACTGCTCAGCCGTTACGCCTTTTTCGCCTGCTGCGTGTTATTCACCCTGGTCAGCCTGGCCTTTCTCGACCACCCATGGCTGTGGCCTTTCACCCTGATCGGTGCGCTATTAAGCCTGGTCGGCACCGGTGATCTGCTGCAAAAACGCCAGGCGGTGCGGCGCAACTACCCGATCCTGGGCAATATCCGTTACCTGGTCGAAGGCATCCGCCCGGAGATTCGCCAGTACCTGCTGGAAGCCGATGGCGAGCAATTGCCGTTCTCCCGCGCGCAGCGTTCGCTGGTCTACGCGCGGGCAAAGAACGAGGGTGCGGACAAACCCTTTGGCACCCTGCTGGATGTCTACCAGAACGGTTTCGAGTTCATCAGCCACTCCATGCGCCCGGCGCCGCTGAGCGACCCGAACAGCTTCCGGGTGATCATCGGCGGAGCGCAGTGCAGCCAGCCCTACTGCGCCTCGCTGTTCAATATCTCGGCAATGAGTTTCGGCTCGCTCAGCGCCAATGCCATTCGCGCGCTGAATAAAGGCGCCAAGCTCGGCAACTTCGCCCACGACACTGGCGAAGGCAGCATCAGCAGTTACCACCGTGAATACGGCGGCGATCTGACCTGGGAGCTGGGCAGCGGCTACTTTGGTTGCCGTACCGCCAGCGGCCAGTTCGACCCGCAACGCTTCGCCGCCCAGGCGCAAATGCCGCAAGTGCGGATGATCGAAATCAAACTCAGCCAGGGCGCCAAACCCGGCCACGGCGGCATTCTGCCGAAACACAAGGTCACCGCTGAAATCGCGGCGACCCGCGGCGTGCCGATGGGCGAAGACTGCATCTCGCCGTCGCGCCACAGCGCCTTCGCCACGCCCATCGAGCTGTTGCAGTTCATCGCCCAGTTGCGCGAGCTGTCCGGCGGCAAACCGGTCGGTTTCAAGTTCTGCCTGGGTCACCCGTGGGAATTCATGGGCATCGCCAAGGCCATGCTGGAGACCGGCATCCTGCCCGACTTCATCGTCGTCGACGGCAAGGAAGGCGGCACCGGCGCCGCGCCCCTGGAGTTCACCGACCACCTCGGCGTGCCGATGCGCGAAGGCCTGCTGTTCGTGCACAACACCCTGGTTGGGCTGAACCTGCGCGACCAGATCAAGCTCGGCGCCAGCGGCAAGATCGTCAGCGCCTTCGACATCGCCCGGGTGCTGGCCATCGGCGCCGACTGGGCCAACTCGGCGCGCGGTTTCATGTTCGCCATCGGCTGTATTCAGAGCCAGAGTTGCCACACCAATAAATGCCCAACCGGGGTGGCGACGCAGGACCCGCTGCGCCAGCGCGCCCTGGTGGTCGAGGACAAGGCCCAGCGGGTCTACAACTTCCACCGCAACACCCTCAAGGCGCTGGCCGAAATGCTGGCCGCCGCCGGCCTCGATCACCCTGCGCAGATCGATGCCAAGCACCTGGTGCAACGCATGTCCGCCACCGAGATCCGCTTGTTCTCGCAACAGCATGTGTTTCTCAAGCCCGGCGAATTGCTCAGCGGCAAGATCGACGGCGAGTTCTACGGACGCATGTGGCTTATGGCGCGGGCCGACAGCTTCGAGGCCGCCGCGATCTGATTCCCCCTGGCGCTCCCCCATCTGGGCGATGGTGCGCGCCAGGCCGCTGGTTATGCTCTGGCCACCCCACACAACAACAAGATCGGGCCGCCATGCGCAAACTTATTCTGCTATGCCTGCTGACACTGACCTCTGTCGCCGAAGCCGCCACCGGCGTGTTTCCCGACAGCAACTTCCAAAACCTCGACTACGGCCTGTACTGGTTCGGCTACGGCGACAGCTGGCAAAAAGCCCAGCCGGGCCACAGCAACGCCTACTACGGCGCGAGCAAACCGACCGTCATCTATATCCACGGCTGGCAGAACGGTTCGAGCCAGGCGAAGAACCGCGAAACCTTCAACCGCCAGGATGCCGGCGGGCCGAACCTCGACCTGGCCCATGCCTGGCTGACTGCCGGTTACAACGTCGGCATCCTCTACTGGAACCAGTTCGCCGACGAGGGCGAAGTCAGGGACGCCGAGGCCAAAATCTGGACCGCCAGCGGCCCGCGCGCCATGCGCTGGCGCAACAGTAACGGTGTCTACAGCAGTGGTCCAGCACAGTCGGCGGGCGACCTGCTGCTGCAGAGCTACACCGCCAACCTGGCCGGCTACAACGGCAGCAACATCCGTCTGCTCGGCCATTCGCTGGGCAACCAGATGGCCATCGTCCTGACCAAGAAGATCAGCGACGCCGTGACGGCCGGCACCGTCAGCAGCAAGTTGCTGCCCAAGCGCGTGGCCCTGCTCGACCCGTTCTACTCCAACAACGCCAAGAGCTACCTGGGCAACAAGTGGGTCGGCGAGGTCAGCCGCAACTACGTCAGCGAACTCAAGGGCAAGGGCGTGATCTTCGAGGCCTACCGCTCCTCGGGCGCCAGCAGCACCGGCTTCATCGGCGACAGCAACAGCGGTTTGATGAACATGACCGCCTTCAGCGAACTGAAGCCCTGGTACTTCAATGCCGTGCAACTGACCGAAAAACACAACGCCGCAGCCTGGCATTACCTGTGGTCCTTCAGTTTCAACCCGCCGCTGATCACTGGCAGCAGCAACCAGGCGGCGTCCGCCCGCACCGCCGACAGCCGCATCGCCAGCCTGATGAATGGCAGCAAGAAACAGGTCCACAACCAGGGCGCCTACAGCAAAGAACCGTCCGACGACAGCTTCACCCAGGCCAACCGCTGAAGCCTTACCCACCCGGCAGGGCCGCGCCGGCAAGGCCACCGACAGTCGCGCGGCGTCTCCCGCCAACCCGCCGCTTGACCGCCACGCCGAAGCATGAAAAAGATGAGCGCCAGGCCTTGCCTCAAGGCCCTGGAACTCAACCTGCTACGGATACCCGCCCATGGCCTTGCACACCTGGCTGTTGTTTCTCACCGCCGTCATCGGCCTGTCGCTGACGCCCGGCCCCAACGGCTTGCTGGCGCTGACCCACGGCGCCCTCTACGGCCACCGCAAAACCCTGTGGACCGTGGCCGGCGGGGTGATCGGCTTCGCGGTGCTGATGGCCCTGTCGATGTTCGGCATCGGCGCCCTGCTGAAAGCCTCGGCGAACGCCCTGACCCTGCTTAAGTGGATCGGCGGCCTGTACCTGATCTGGCTGGGTATCCAGCTCTGGCGCGCCCCGCCGCCGCACCTCGATGCGCCAACCCAGGCCACCGCCAAGGCCGGATCGAGCCTGTTCCGTCAGGGCCTGCTGTCGGCACTGTCGAACCCCAAGGTGATCCTGTTCTTTGGTGCCTTCCTGCCGCAGTTCCTCGACCCGACGCGCGACCTCTGGCTGCAGTTCGCGGTGATGGCACTGACCTTCGCGGTGGTCGAAGGGCTGGTCGAATACCTGCTGGCGCGCGCCGCTCAGCGCATTCGCCCGTGGCTGGTACGCAGCGGCAAGACCTTCAATCGCTGCTGCGGCGGCATGTTCGCGCTGATGGGCGCCGCCCTGCCGATGACCCGTTGACGCGCGTGCCAGCGCCCCATCGACCAGCTTTAACCGCGAAAAAGCGGCAGGCCCATACGCTGGCGAAGTAGGAGGGCCTTGGCCGCACGCGCTTTAGGCTGTGCGGGGGCGTGCGCGTGGCGTGAACAGTTCGTGGTCAAGAGTGCGGCCACAACAGCCTGACGGCTCATGCAGCACGTCATTGGGATAACCCCGAAGAAATCGCTGAAAACCGCAGGCTTGAGCGCTTGCCACGGTTACCTCGCGCGGCGAATCGGTGAATAATGGCGCGCCTTACTCGCTTGCCATCAGAGACTGGACCATGCCCGCGCACGCCACGGCCACAGCAGCCCGCCTTTCGCCCCGCGCGATCGTTCTCATCGAACTGGCCCTGGCCCTCGGCGGCTTCGCCATCGGCACCGGCGAGTTTGCGGTCATGGGGCTGATGCCCAATGTCGCCGAGGACCTCGGCATCAGCGAGCCACAGGTCGGCAACGTGATCAGCACCTACGCCCTCGGCGTGGTGGTCGGCGCGCCGGTGCTGGCGATCCTCGGTTCGCACCTGCTGCGCCGCCACCTGTTGCTGCTGCTCATGGCGACGTTCGCCCTCGGCAACTTCGCCAGCGCCCTGGCTCCCGACTACCACGCACTGATGTTGTTTCGCTTCTTCGCCGGCTTGCCGCACGGCGCCTACTTCGGCGTGGCGATGCTGGTGGCGGCGTCGATGGCACCACCGCACAAACGCGCCAAGGCCGTGAGTCGGGTGTTGATGGGGCTGACGGTCGCCATTCTGATCGGCAACCCGATCGCCACCTGGCTCGGCCAGGCGCTGAGTTGGCGCTATGCCTTCGGCCTGGTCGGGCTGATCGCCCTGCTCACCGTGGCCATGCTCGCGCTCTTTCTGCCGGGCGATAAACAGCAGCAGCGCAGTTACCCGATGCGCGAGCTGCGCGCCTTCAACCGCGCCCCCGTGTGGCTGGCGCTGGCCATCAGCTCGGTCGGCTTCGCCGGCATGTTTTGCGTGTTCAGCTATATGGCGCCGACGCTGCTCGAAGTGACCCGGCTGCAACCCGGCTGGATTCCCTTCGCCCTGGCGACGTTCGGTCTGGGCGGCATTCTCGGCAACATGTTCGGCGGCTGGCTGTTCGACCGGCTGCGCTTCAAGGCGGTGGCCTGGCTGTTGCTGTGGAGTGCGCTGGTGCTGCTGATTTTCCCGCTGGCGGCGCAATCGCCCTGGAGCATGTTCCCGGCGGTGTTCGCGGTCGGCACCATGGTGTCGCTGTCGCCCGCCCTGCAAACCCACTTGATGGATGTCGCGCACGACGCGCAAACCCTGGCCGCCGCCTCCAATCACGCCGCCTTCAACATCGCCAACGCGCTCGGCCCGTGGCTGGGCGGCCTGGCGATCACCGCCGGCTTCGGCTGGACCGCCACCGGCTACATCGGCGCCGCCACCGCCGTGGCCGGTTTGCTGGTGTTCTACTGGGCCTGGAAGGTTCAGGCGCCCGCGCACAGCTAAAGCCCTGGGGCAGCGCTTTATGCCTTGGGTATGTTGCCCTTGCGGTATTCGTCGGGCGTGGCGCCCATCATTCTGCGGAACATGCTGATAAACGCCGACGCGCTGCTGTAGCCAAGGTCCAGACCGATGGTTTCGACGGTTTGGCCTTGTTCGAGCAGGGCGAGGGCTTCGACGACTTTCAGGCGCTGTCGCCACTCCACGAATGACATGCCGAGATCGCGCTGGCAGCGCCGCATCAGCGTGCGCTCGGTGGTATTGGCGGCGCGGGCCAACTCCGGCAGCGACCGCGGATCGGCGGGGCAGGCTGCCAGTGCACGCAGCACGGGCCCGAGCAGTGGATCGCTGGAAGTGGGCAGGTAACTGCCAGCGGGCGGCGCCTGCACCAGTTGGTCCACCAGTACCCGCAGGAGCCGCTGCTGTTCATCGGTTTGCGGCAATTGCGGCGGGTTGCCCCGCAGCTCGTCGAGGATCGCCCGCACCAGCGGGCTCACCGTCAAGGCGCAAGTGCTGGCAGGCAGCGCGGCACACAGCTCAGGCGCGAGGTACAGCGAACAGTGGCACGCCTCATGCCGATTGAAGCCCATGTGCTCGACATTCGGCGGCAGCCATATGCCGTATTGAGGCGGCGCCAGGTAGTGATGGTTGGCGAGTTCGATCTCCATCACGCCGCTGTATGAGTAGACGAACTCACCCCAGGCGTGGCGATGCCGCGGGTAGCTGGCCTGCGCCGGCATGTTGGCCGTACGGAAAAACACCGGGGCAGGCAGCGCCTCGCTGAAGGGGGGAAGTTGCGGGTGCTGGAACATGGTGTTCATCGGGCAACCTTGGCGGATTACTGGCATCGACTGTCGTATTAAAGCTATATCAAGAAGAACTGCCAAGCCGACAATCCCTCACCACTCCCAGCAAGGCGAAGCACAGAACATGACGACGCGTATGGCGATTGATGGTCGAGCCAGCGGGCTGATGCTCGTTCTGTGCGCCATTTGGGGCTTGCAGCAGGTCGCGATAAAGGCCGCGGCCATCGACATGACGCCCATCCTGCAAATTGCCGTGCGCTCCAGCATCGCTGCGCTGCTAGTCGGCCTGCTGATGCTCGCGCGCGGTGAGCGTATGGCGTTGAGCGACGGCACCTGGCGGCCGGGCCTGCTGGTGGGGCTGTTGTTTGCGCTTGAGTTTCTGCTGGTCGGCGAAGGCTTACGCCACACCAGCGCCTCGCATATGGTGATTTTTCTCTACACGGCACCGATCTTTGCCGCCCTGGGCTTGCATTGGCGACTCCCCACGGAGCGCCTCAAGCCGGTGCAGTGGCTCGGCATTGCCATCGCCTTCGCCGGTATTGTCACGGCGTTTAGCGGGCGGGCCGCCGAGCCCGCGAGTGGCGACGCCAGCGCCGCGTTGTTCGGCGACTTCCTCGGCGTGCTGGGCGGCATCGCCTGGGGCGCCACCACCGTCGTGGTGCGGTGTTCGCGCCTGGCCCAGGCACCCGCCACGCAAACCTTGCTCTATCAGCTGCTCGGCGCCTTTGTGCTGTTGCTGCTGGCGGCCATGGTTCTCGGGCAGACCGACGTCAGGCTGACCCCGCTGCTCTGGAGCAGTTTGCTCTTCCAGGTATTGCTGGTGTCGTTTATCAGCTTCCTTGCCTGGTTCTGGCTGCTGCGCCACTACCTCGCCTCCAGGCTGGGCGTGCTGTCGTTCATGACGCCGCTGTTCGGCATCGTGTTCGGCGTATGGCTGCTCGACGAGCCCCTGGAAGCCAACTTCGTTGCCGGGGCACTGCTGGTCCTCGGTGGGATACTGCTGGTGAGTGGCTACGAATGGCTCAAGCACCTGCTGACCCGCCTGGGCAAGTAATCCGCGCCAGGCGGAGCACCGGCAGTGCTCGGGGCCAGGCCGCAGAAAGGCGTCAGCGCCCGTTGCGCTTCAGCAATACCTGCGTCGCCCCCTGGGCTTTCTGGGTAAACCACAGCACCCGACTCACGCCACGGGTAATCGCCACATACGCCAGGCGCAAGCTTTCATCGGCCATCGCCTGGTCGTAGCTGTTGCGAAAGAACCCCGAGTAGGCATACAGCGCATTGCGCAGCGGGTGTTTTTCCGGCGGCGCGCAGTCGTCGACGATGATCGCGACTTCGGCTTGCAGCCCCTTGGCGCGGTGGATGGTGTAGGCCTTGACCGGCAACGTGCTGTCCAGCTGGGCCTGAATGCGCTGCAAGGGCTCGTTGCGCCGGCTCAATACCAGCACCGCCGTGCGCTCGGCCATGCTGCGGGTGGCGACGTGCGCGCATTGGCTGTTGATGACCCGCAACAGCTCCGGCAACTGCGTCTTGCTATCGAAACGCTGCACCACCTTGACGCCATGATCGCCCGGCTGCATGGCCTTGAAGGCTTTGCTGGTTTTCGCGTGCTTGTAGGCAACGTCAGCGAGCACCGCCTCGCCATCGCGGATCACCGGCTCGATGGAGCGGTAATTGGTTTCCAGCAGGAGCACAGCGCTTTTCTTCGCCTTGCCTTTACCCGGGAAATGCTTGTCGAAGTCCATAAACAGCTCAGGGGAACTGCCCCGCCAGCCATAGATCGACTGCCAATCGTCACCGATGGCCATGAGGCTGACCGCCTCACCGGTCTCCGCCAACCGTCGCTGGACGGCTTGCAGCCACTGCACGATCTGCGGCGAGATGTCCTGAAACTCATCGATCAGCAGGTGCGTGAACGGCGCCAGAGCCGTGCTCGCGCCTGGCTCTTGGCCAGCCGACAACGCCTGGGTCAGTTGCTGGAAGGCGCCGTTGAAGGTCATCAGCCGCTGCTCGCGCAAACACGTAGCGAACGTCGCCCAGAACGGCAGCAGTGCCTCGATAAAGGCCCGTTCGTGCGCCGAACATGTCAGCGTCTGAAGGTTTACCCGATCGAGGCGAATGCCGATGCTTTCCATAAAACCGGCTTGCACATAGAAGGCCTCGAACAGCGGTACCGCGCTGAACTCGCCCGCCAGCTTGAACCCGTCCAGGGGCGCCTTGGGTATGCGCACACGCTTGCCTTCGGTGCAGGGCAGCGGCAAGCCCAGCACGCGATGCACTCGCTCGCGAAAGTCCGAATGCTCGGCATAACACCGCTGGTAGGCCTGTTTCAACACACGCTGCTGAGCAGGTCGCAAGCGCGCGGAGGTCAGCGGATTATCCGGCTCGCGCGGCGCGCCACTGCTGTCGTCCAACTGCTCGAACCAGGCCGGGTTGTTCAGCAGCGCCTTGGCCTGCACAGCCATGGCCGAGTGGAAGGTACGCACACATTGCCGGGCCTGGGCGGCGTCAAAGGGATAGGACCAAAACCCCAGGACCTGGATCAACTGCTCGCGCAGTTGCGCACACGAGGCATTGGTGAAGGAAATCACCGTCAGCCGGCCAGGCTCGACGCGCATATGGCAGAGCATGAACACCACGCGCAGCACCAGGGTGGTGGACTTGCCCGAGCCCGCCCCGGCGAAGATGCGAGTCAGCGGATTGCGACCGAGAATCATCGCCCACTGTTCATCCGAAGGCGCGCTGATCACCCCCGCCGCCACCGCCTGCCCCACCCGCTCGCGCATGGCCTTGGCCTGGTGCTCGTCGACCGCCATCAGCGCGGGGCCGTAGATCGCAGTGCTGAGCGATTGGGGGCTTGCCGCGCGCGGCTTGGTGGGCTTTTTCGCCCGGCTGGCCGCCTTGACCCGCGCCCTGGGCGTTTTCTGCGGCACGGCCGCCTCGCGCTCGGCATGTAAATACGCCGTCGTGCGCGGAAAATACCGAGCAAACGCCCCGGAGAGGAGCAATTTGTAGCGTTTTACAGCAGCCAGCATTCCACGATTCCCACTCAGACCATCAGGTATATCGTTGAATGATAAGTGCTTTTTACCGATGGCTGGCAACCGCTGGAGGAGCGGTCAGTCCTTCGTCTACACCATGGCCATCACATACCTCGGTTGGCCACTGCGTTGGTCGGGCAACGGCGTTGCGCCGCTGCCCCTCAAGGCACTTGCCAGGCCGGGCAATTCTTGAGAAAACGCTGCCCGGATAGCCATCCACAGGCCAGCGAATCAACGAGAGTGAGTGATGAGCAACGAATTGCAGGTTGTAGACATTCAATTGGGTGACGGCAAAGCCGTGGTCAAAGGCGCCTTGATCACCACCCAGTACAGCGGCTTTCTCGAAGACGGAACGCCGTTCGATTCATCCTACGATCGCGGCAAGCCGTTCCAATGCGTGATTGGCAGCGGTCGGGTGATCAAAGGCTGGGAGCAGCTTCTACGTTAGTTGACTTTCGGGTATGGTAGCCCTTTCCGCCATGCACCCGGAACAACAGAGCATGACCAAGCAGGCCATTCCGTACATCAGATATTCATCGTTCCGACAATCCGAGGGTGACTCCTACCGGCGACAGGCTGACCTAATTGAGAGCTGGCTAAGCAGTCACACGGATTACACGAAATCAAATCTTGTGTACGACGACCTAAAGAAAAGTGGCTTCTCCACGAAGGCAGGAAAGGCTGCCAGCGGGTTTATCAAGATTCGGCAAGCAATCGAGGCGGGGTTGATCCGGGCTGGGGATTGTGTGCTCATCGAAGCAATCGACAGAGCAACTAGGCAGGGGACATTCGATGCACTAGACCTGCTAACGCCTATCCTGCGTGCCGGGGTGAGTATCGTCACGATTGATGACGGGCAGGAATACACCGAACAGAGCTTGAACGGCTCTCAGATATTTCTGCTGATAGCTAAGCTACAAGCCGCACACAACTACAGTAAAGCCCTGTCAGAACGAGTTGCGGCGTCGTACAAGGCGCGGCGAAAGCTGGCGCTAGCAGGGGAAGCGATCAAGCGGCACACACCTGTATGGCTTACTGCAGATGGCGCTGTGATCGCTGAGATTGCACAACAGGTTGCGTTGGTCTTTGACTGGTATATCGCTGGTGTTGGCAAGCATTCCATTGCAGCGAAGATCAGGCTGTCAGGTGTCGAAAAACTGTCCAAGTGTTCCGGGCCAACTGTCCAGGGATGGTTGAGCAATCCTGCTGTGATTGGATCGTGGGCGAACTCAGATACAGATGCTGACTCAATCTCGGGCGTCTACCCGGCGATCATCGAACCTGAAACATTTTATCTGGCACAAAGGCTACTTAAAGAACGTTCGGTAGTCCGTGCCAGAACCAGCAAGCACTTCCTTGTGGGATTGGTCAGGTGCAAGCACTGCGAAAAATCTATGGTCATGCACATGGTAAATGGCAAGCCTGCGGCCATGCGGTGTCTGACACATCATCGGCTGAAACTGGCTGGCTGCCAGAACAACAAGTCCATTCCAATCAACATAATTAAGTTGGTGCAGGTGTTGACCTCAAACCTGGCCTTCAAGCGCGCACTCGCCAAGCAAACACTTTCAGCATCTGAGAAGCGGAAAATTACACTCGAAGCTGAGCTTGACCGGGTAGCCAAGGAGATTGGCAAACTGGTTGAGTTGGCGGCTGTTGTTGATCTTGCTGAGGTGGCAGAGAAGCTTGCTGCACTCAAAGCCGAGCGCGGGAAGCTGGGAGAAGAACTCAAAGCGCTTGCAGCCGGCGACAAGGTTCTTAGCGAATCGGTCAAGGTTCTCAGGGAAGAAACCAAGCTATTGGAATCTGACTCCATTGTCCTGAATGCCATGCTCAAAGATTCGGGGTATGCGATCTACTGCGACATCGTGGGGAACGTTACGACCACGGAGAACGGCAAGCAGTGGACATATCTTGGCGTTAAGCGGAAGGCCAGAAGCAACACGACAGAGGGGTACAGGTTGCGAGCCGGGGAGGGGGGATGGTCAACCACACTCCTAATCAATCCAGACGTGGCGGTTGAGGTTCCGGCAGTCCTTGGCGATGGCGAAGATGCCGCCCCGGAAGAAGTCGATATTCGTTATGCACGGTATGCGGAATTGGTGATTGAGCAAGAAGGCGAGGAAGAAGAGCACCTTGACCCGCCTTATGTACAGTGGAAGCGAAAGTAACGTTCATGCTTGATCATGACCAGCATTCAGCTCGCTAGAAGCTCCAGTAAGGCCAATACAACAAACGATTATCAATTGTGGCTACCAATCCACTACCAATAGCCGCTATGAGGCTCTACGGGCTTCTTTGGTGCCTTCCTGCGCCTTGTGCTGGCTGTGCGGGTGGTTGTATTGGCGTTAATCTCCGAAATCGGGGATTTTGCTTGGTAAGCGGGGGCTTTGTGGCGGGGCGCTGCTGGAAGCGCAGGAAACAGCGTAGGGCCTGCGAAGCAGGAGCCCTTTAGGGCTAGCTGTTAAATACCTTATATCTATAAGTAGTATAAATCTCAGAGTTTCACTCTGTTAGATATAAGATAAGAACACATAGTCTTACAGTGATAATAGCTTATCTAGTAGGTTCACTACGTTCAAAAATACTAGATGTAGTGTTTTCCTAATACAATAAGATCAAGAGCATCGCTCAAGCTTCGTACTACGCTTCGCTCCGTACTCGCTTTCGCTCTATTGTACGCAGCATATCGATAGTGTCAAGCTATATCTGACGAGTGGTAGTATGCGCTGGCCGTAGACTCTGGTAGTGCAATGCTCTTGCTGCTGTCCGTGCACGATGAATTCGCAAGACGGCGAAGCTGTCGCTGCACCTGTAGTGATGATTGATGGCTGGATTATTAAGCAGGATGCTCATGGTCGCTACTGCCTGAACGATGTGCACAAGGCTAGTGGTGCTCACGCCATCACCAGCGCCCCTAGCCAGTGGGTCCGCCTGTCAGGGCAATCCATTATTCAGGAACTAATACTGGGAAATCCCAGTATTGCCCCACTAGTGTCCAAGCAACGGGTTGGCACCTACGCAGTGAAGGAGCTGGTGTACGCATATGCCATGTGGAGAGGTCGTCAGCTACGCCGTCTCCCGCCCCGAGTATCATTTGAAGGTTATCCGTGCGGCTGGCTGTCGCTGATTCCAGTGCTCAGCAGGTAGGCACGTCCGGCAGGGGTCAAGTTCGCGCGCATAATGTCCATACGATCCCAATCCCACCGAATCAACCCTGCGTCTATAAGAACGTCTGTTGCACCTTCAGTGACAAGGTGGCTAAACCCCGTTCCCCTCTTCAAATCTGCGAAGCAAGGAAAGCCACGCTGCTTCTCAATCTCGGCGGCAATGGTCTGGAGCACAATCTGTTGATCAGCGTTCAGGACAGGCACAGCAGGGGTCTTTGGCTGCTTCAGCCCCTCAAGCTCTGTCATGGCTTCGGTCAGCGATTGAGTCAGCTGGGAGCGGTCACCACGTAGGCGGAGCGTGATAAATACGACAGCCGCCAGGACTGGAAGCAGCAACCAGACAGGTAACGAGACTTGGAATGCTAGCCAGCCGGTCAGCTGGCGGTAGATGTTGGCAACCAAGTCGGGGGTTACTGCAAACCAACCTAAATCAAAACGCTGATCAACGATCTTTGTGATGATGGCTGCAGCAGTGGTGGCGAGCACAAAAGTAGCGCCCCCTTTCCAGTGGTGTTTCATCCAATCCACAACACCCATTCCGCTACTCCCATCTGCCCTGTATTGGCAGCGATGCTACCAAACCCCTGCCCCGCCGTGGGGCTGTGCACAAATACTAGGCGTGGGTGCTGGGTGGCGTAGTGGCAGAGATGCTGGCACTGTTGCATTGGACAAGTACGCACTACTGGCGCTTCACGGAGGAAACTATGAAAAACATGGTAATCAAAACACTCGATTTTCTATCGGGCCTGCTAGTCGTTCTCGCCCTGATCGGGGGCGTTCTCTGGGCTGTCTGCGGATTCCACGCTGACTC
>DELY01000043.1:1649-4497 GCA_002354655.1 Pseudomonas sp. UBA2684 | reverse complement strand
CTCCCACGTGACGGCGGTCTGCACCAACAGTTAACGGGCACAGAGCGTAAATAAAGCGTAAAGGCGGCAATCCAGCAATATCCGTAACTGATTCTCAAATAGAATTCGCTCTTGTTTTGCCGGGCGCCGGCGCTGTGCCGGTGGTCGACATTCGCTCTCAACGTCTCTGTGGTCGAGTTTCCCGTGTTGAAGAAAATCCTGTTCCAGCTGCATTGGCTGTTCGGTATCAGTGCCGGACTGGTGTTGGCCCTGATGGGGGTGACCGGCGCCGCCTACTCGTTCCAGGATGAGTTGATGCGCGCGTTCAACCCCGACGTGCTCAGCGTCGAGGTGCAAGAGAGCGGCGTGCTCACGCCGGCGCAACTGGTGCCGAAGCTCGAAGCGGCCAGCCAGCAGCGTGTCGTCGGTCTGTGGCTGGAGGTGCAGGGCGATCACGCCGCGCGGGTGTTCTTCGCGCCGGCGCCGGGCGAGCGTCGCGGGCCGTCGCGCTACTTCGATGGATACAGCGGCGAACTGCTGGCCGAACCGAGCGGCCAAGGATTTTTCGACCTGATGCTGCGCCTGCACCGCTTCCTGGCCATGGGCGAGTACGGCAAGCAAATCACCGCGGCCTGTACGTTGATCCTGATTTTCTTCTGCCTGTCCGGGCTGTACCTGCGGTGGCCGCGCCAGGTGTCGAGCTGGCGCGCCTGGCTGACCCTCGACTGGGCGCGCAAGGGCCGCAGTTTCAATTGGGACCTGCACGCGGTCGCCGGCACCTGGTGCCTGGCGCTGTACCTGTTGGCCGCGCTGAGCGGGTTGTATTGGTCGTACGACTGGTACCGCGAAGGCGCGACCGCGTTACTCAGCGACGAGCCGGGCGGCCAGCAGCGCGGCCGGCGTGGCCCGCCGCCGGCTGGCGAGGTGCCGGAGGTCAATTACCCGGCGCTGTGGAACGCTATTCAGAGCCACGCGGGAGCGCAGCTGAGCGCTTACAACCTGCGCCTGCCGCCTGCGGCTGGTCAGCCGGCGACGGTGTTTTACCTGCGCAGCGATGCGCCGCACGAGCGCGCGTTCAACCAGCTGACGCTGGACCCGTTGAGCGGTGAACTCAAGCGTCACCAGGTGTATGCCGACAAGTCGTTCGGCGATCAATTGCTCACCAGCGTGTATGCCCTGCACGTCGGCAGTTATTTCGGCATGCCGGGGCGCATCCTGATGATGCTCGCCAGCCTGGCGATGCCGCTGTTCGCCATCACCGGCTGGCTGCTGTACCTCGACCGTCGGCGCAAGAAGCGCGCCATGCTGCGCGCACGCGGGGCTTTGCAGCCGGGCGTGGCGCAGGCGGATGGCTGGTTGATCGGCTTCGCCAGCCAGAGCGGCTTCGCCGAGCAACTGGCCTGGCAAACCGCCGGGCAACTGCAAGCCGCCGGCCTGCCGGTCAGCGTGCAGTCACTGGCCAAGCTGGATGAGCAGATGCTGCGTCAGGCGCATAACGCGCTGTTCGTGCTCAGCACCTTTGGCGATGGCGAGGCGCCGGACAGTGCGCGCGGCTTCGAGCGCAAGCTGCTCGGCCAGGCGCTGGACCTGGAGCATCTGCGCTATGCGGTGCTCGCCCTGGGCGATCGGCAGTACCAGCATTTTTGCGGGTTCGCCCAGCGCGTCCAACACTGGTTGGCCGCGCAAGGCGCGAAGCACCTGTTCGACGCGGTGCAGGTCGATGCGGGCGATGCCACGGCGCTGGCCAGTTGGCAGCGCCAGCTCGGCGAGTTGACCGGAGCCCAGCCGCTGTACCAGGGCGAAACGCCCTACGGCCTGTGGACGCTGGCTCGGCGCGAGCTGCTCAACCCACACAGCCAAGGTGCACCGACTTACTGGCTGGGGCTGCGTGCCGAGCAAGCCGTTGAGTGGGCCGCGGGCGATATTCTCGAGGTGCTGCCGCGGCAGGCCGAGGCCAAGGTGCAGGCCTGGTTGCAGGGCCATGGCGTGGACGGCAGCCAGCCGGTCGAACTCGCAGGCGTGCGCCAGCCATTGCAGCAGGCCTTGGCCGGCAAGCAGCTGCCGGACAGCTTCGCCCACCTGGTCGGCTTGCACGCCCAGGCGCTGCTGAATGCCCTGGTGCCGCTGAGCGCGCGCGAATATTCCATCGCCTCGCTGGCCAGCGACGGCGTGCTGGAGTTGCTCGTGCGCCAGGAACGGCATGCCGACGGCTCGCTCGGCCTCGGCTCCGGCTGGCTCACCGACTCTGCGCCCCTGCACGGCCAGTTGTTGGCGCGGGTACGCCGCAACAGCGGCTTCCATGCGCCGGAGGATGAGCGGCCAGTGATTCTGATTGGCAACGGCTCCGGCCTGGCCGGGCTGCGCAGCCTGCTCAAGGCGCGCATCGTCGCCGGCCATACGCGCAATTGGCTGCTGTTCGGCGAGCGCAATGCGGCCCATGACTTCTACTGCCGTGACGAGCTGCAAGGCTGGCTGGCAGGTGGCGAGCTGGCGCGCCTGGACTTGGCGTTCTCCCGTGATCAGGCGCAGAAAATCTATGTGCAGGATCGCCTGCGCGAGTCCGCCGAGTCGCTGCGCGCGTGGCTGGCCGACGGCGCCTCGCTGTATGTCTGCGGCAGCCTCGCCGGCATGGCTGCGGGGGTGGATGAGGTGCTGCATGAGCTGCTCGGTGAGGCCGGCGTGCTGGCGTTGATCGAGCAGGGCCGCTATCGCCGCGACGTGTATTGAGGAACGGTTGGTTATCGCCGTTGTAGAAGCCAGCTTGCTCAATCGAAGGCTTTCCGTAGCGACGGCGTGGTTCTAAGCTTGTCGGCATGCACAGACGAATCCTGCTGAACTGCGACATGGGCGAAAGCTTCGGCGCCTGGAC
>DELY01000043.1:314-1585 GCA_002354655.1 Pseudomonas sp. UBA2684 | reverse complement strand
GGCGAAAGCTTCGGCGCCTGGACGATGGGCGACGATAGCCATGCCATGCCGCTGGTCGATCAGGCCAACCTGGCTTGCGGCTTTCACGCTGCCGATCCGCTGACCATGCAGCGCACCGTCGCCCTGGCGGTCGCGCATGGCGTACGGATTGGCGCGCACCCGGCGTATCCCGATGTGGTCGGTTTCGGCCGGCGGCAGATGGCCTGCTCGCCGGAAGAAGTCACCGCGCTGGTGCTCTATCAGCTGGGCGCACTGGAGGCGTTCTGCCGCGCGGCGGGGGTTCAGGTGGCGTATGTCAAACCGCACGGCGCGCTGTACAACGATCTGGTGCGCGACGATGCGCTGCTGGCCGCGGTATTGGAGGCCTGCGCCAGTTACCGCAAGGGGTTGCCGCTGATGGTGCTGGCGTTGACCGACAACAGCCGCGAGTTGCGCCTGGCCGACGAAGCCGATGTGCCGCTGATGTTCGAGGCGTTCGCCGACCGTGCCTACCTCGCCGATGGCCAGTTGGCCCCACGGCGCTTGAGCGGCGCGGTGCACCACGACCCGCAGCGGATTCTCGAACAGGCCCTGGCCATCGCCCAGGGCGAGCCTTTCCCGGATATCGACGGCAAGCCGTTGCGCCTGAGCGCCGACAGCCTCTGCGTGCACGGCGACAATGCCGAGTCGCTGGCCGTGCTGCGGCGCTTGCGCGCGCTGCTCGACGCCAGCTAACCCGCGCTCGACGGCCGCACCGCTGGCTGCTGGCGCCGCCCCAGCGCTGCAACCGTCCGTTAGCCGTTGATCGTCTCCGCGTGGTGACAGGCCACCTGCCGTGCATCGAGCAGGCGCAGCGGTGGCTGCTCCACGCCGCAGCGTTCGGTGGCATAGGGGCAGCGCTGGTGGAAGGCGCAGCCGCTGGGCGGCGACAGCGGGTTGGGCAGTTCGCCGGTGAGTTTGATCTTCGGTTTCGTCGGGTCCGGGTGAAGGGTTGGCGTGGCGGAGAGCAGCGCCTGGGTGTAGGGGTGCAGCGGGCGGCTGTAGATCAGCGCCTTCGGCCCCATTTCCACCGGCCGGCCGAGGTACATCACCAGCACCTCGTCGGCGACATGCCGCACCACCGAGAGGTTGTGCGAGATGAACACGTAGGCGGTGTTGAACTCTTCCTGCAGGTCCATGAACAGGTTGAGCACCTGGGCCTGGATCGACACGTCGAGCGCCGAGGTCGGTTCGTCCGCCACCAGCACCTTGGGGTTGAGCATCATCGCCCGGGCCAGGGCCACGCGCTGGCG
>DELY01000043.1:0-186 GCA_002354655.1 Pseudomonas sp. UBA2684 | reverse complement strand
GCTGGCGCTGGCCGCCGGAGAACATGTGCGGGTAGCGCTGGTAATGCTCGGGGCGCAGGCCGACCTGCTGCATCATCGCCTGCACCTGGTCGCGGCGTTCGAGGCGCGACAGCGTGGTGTTGATCAGCAGCGGTTCGGCCAACTGGTCGCCGATCTTCTGCCGTGGGTTGAGCGAGGCGTAGGGGT
>DELY01000002.1 GCA_002354655.1 Pseudomonas sp. UBA2684 | reverse complement strand
AACCTTATTCAGGACGGGACACCAGGCAGAAAAAAGCCGCACCAGGGTGCGGCTTGTTTCGGGTTCGCGGTTACGCCGCGATTGAGCCTTTCAGCTTGTTCATGGCGTTCTTCTCCAACTGGCGGATGCGCTCGGCGGAGACGTTGTACTTGGCGGCCAGGTCATGCAACGTGGCCTTTTCCTCGGCCAGCCAACGCTGGTAGAGGATGTCGCGGCTGCGCGCGTCGAGGCCTTCCAGGGCTTCGTGCAGATTGGCGGTGGAGCTGTCGCTCCAGTCAGCGTCTTCCAACTGGCGCGCCGGGTCATAACGGTGGTCTTCCAAGTACTGGGCCGGCGACTGGAAGGCGCTTTCGTCATCGGCATCGTTGGCCGGGTCGAAAGCCATGTCATGCCCGGTCAAGCGGCTTTCCATCTCGCGCACTTCGCGCGGTTCGACGCCCAGGCTGGCTGCCACGGCGTGCACTTCGTCGTTGTTCAACCAGGCCAGACGCTTCTTCTGACTGCGCAGGTTGAAGAACAGCTTGCGCTGCGCCTTGGTGGTGGCGACTTTGACGATGCGCCAGTTGCGCAGGATGAACTCGTGGATCTCGGCGCGAATCCAATGCACGGCGAACGACACCAGGCGTACCCCCATTTCCGGGTTGAAACGCTTGACTGCCTTCATCAGGCCGACGTTGCCTTCCTGGATCAGGTCGGCCTGGGCCAGGCCATAACCGGAATAGCTGCGCGCGATGTGCACGACGAAACGCAGGTGCGCGAGCACCATTTGCCGGGCAGCCTCGAGATCCTGCTGGTAGTAGAGACTTTCGGCCAGTTCGCGCTCCTGCTCGGGGGTCAGCAGCGGGATGCTGTTGACCGCATGCACGTATGCCTCCAGGTTGGCGCCTGGGACTAGGGCATGAACAGGTTGCAAAGAAGTGGACATTTGAATCCTCCGACTCACGAAACGCGTGCAGTGTAGCACTGCGCAATACGACTAGGAACGCGTATACAAGTTCCCTTACACATAGTCAATATCAACGAAATCAATTAGTTACTACCGTGGTGCCAATTCACGCAAGTGCCGGGCGACGGCCAACCAGGCACCGATATAGCCCAGCAGCACCGCGCCGAGCACCAACGAAAAGCCATCGGCGGCCGGCACGCCCGCGAGGGCGAAATCGCTGCCATACAGCCCGGCCAGACGCACCACCGCAGCGTTCAGCCAGCCCAGCCCGTATGCCAGCACCAGCCAAGCCAGCAGCCCGGCACCCAAACCGTAGAGCGTACCCATATAAAGGAAAGGCCGCCGCACATAGCTGTCGGTACCGCCGACCAGCTTGATCACCTCGATCTCGGTGCGACGGTTCTCGATATGCAGACGAATGGTATTGCCGATTACCAACAGCAGCGCCATCACCAGCAGCAGGGTGAGGCCAAAGATAAAGCGCTCGCCGAGCTTGAGAATCGCCGTCAAGCGCTCGACCCAGAGCAGATCGAGCTGCGCCTGCTGCACCTTGGGCAGTTCGGCCAGACGCAAACGCAAGGCTTCCAGGGTGGTCTTGTCGATCTCCTTGGGCGTCACCAGCACCACCCCTGGCAGGGGGTTTTCCGGCAGTTCCTTGAGCGCCTCGCCCAAGCCGGACTGTTGCTGGAACTCTGCCAGGGCCTGCTCGCGACTGATCCACTCGGCCTCGGCGACTTCGCCCATCGCGGCCACCTGCTCGCGCAGTGCCTGGCCTTCGGCCTCGCTGGCCTCGATTTGCAGGAACACGGAAATCTGCGCCGCGCGCTGCCAGGAACCGCCGAGGCGCTCGACGTTATCCAGCAGCAACGCCAGGCCCATCGGCAAGCTCAGGGCCACGGCCATCACCAGGCAGGTGAAGAAACTGCCGATCGGTTGTTTGCCCAGGCGGCGCAGGCTGTCGACCAGACTGGCGCGGTGGCTTTCCAGCCAGGCGTCGAGCTGACTGCGAAAATCCGGGCTATCGTCCGGCCCTGTTGGTTCGGACTTCTTTGGCGCAGCGCCGACGCGCTGCGCCGGCTGCGGGGGTGGCATGCGTGTGGCGCTCATCAGACAGCCTCCCCATCGCCGATCAAGCGACCGCGTTGCAGGGTCAGCATGCGATGACGCATGCGCGCGATCAGCGCCAAATCGTGGCTGGCAATCAGCACGCTGGTGCCGAGCTTGTTGATGTCTTCGAACACCCCCATGATCTCCGCGGCCAGGCGCGGATCGAGGTTCCCGGTCGGCTCATCCGCCAGCAGCAGGGCCGGGCGGTGCACCACGGCGCGGGCAATGCCGACGCGCTGTTGCTGGCCGGTGGAAAGGTCGCCGGGAAACAGCTCGGCTTTTTCCGACAGCGCCACGCGCTCCAGCGCCGCGCCGACGCGCTTGCCGATCTCCGGCTTGGACAGGCCGAGGATCTGCAACGGCAGGGCGACGTTGTCGAACACGCTGCGGTCGAACAGCAGTTGGTGATTCTGGAACACCACGCCGATCTGCCGACGCAGGAACGGGATCTGCGCGTTGGTGATCTGCGCCAGGTCCTGCCCGGCCAGCAGCAATTTGCCGGTGGTCGGCCGTTCCATTGCCAGAATCAGCCGCAGCAAGGTGCTCTTGCCCGCGCCGGAATGCCCGGTGACGAACAGGAACTCGCCACGGCGCACGCGAAAACTCAGCTCGTGCAGCCCGACGTGACCGTTGGGGTAACGTTTACCGACCTGCTCGAATCGAATCATCCCTGCTCCCGCTCCGCAAACAGCGCCTGGACAAACGCATCGGCCTCGAAGGTACGCAGATCGTCGATCCCTTCGCCGACACCGATATAGCGAATCGGCAAACCGAACTGCTTGGCCAGGGCGAAGATCACCCCGCCTTTGGCGGTGCCGTCCAGCTTGGTCAAGGCCAAGCCGGTCAGACTCACGGTCTGGTTGAATTGCTTGGCCTGGTTGATCGCGTTCTGCCCGGTGCCGGCGTCCAGCACCAGCAGCACCTCGTGCGGCGCCGTGTCGTCCAGCTTGCCGATCACCCGGCGGACCTTCTTCAGCTCTTCCATCAGGTTGTCTTTGGTGTGCAGGCGCCCGGCCGTGTCGGCAATCAGCACGTCCATGCCGCGCGCCTTGGCCGCCTGCACCGCATCGAAGATCACCGAGGCCGAGTCGGCGCCAGTGTGCTGAGCGATCACCGCGATCTGGTTGCGCTCGCCCCACACCTGCAACTGCTCGACCGCGGCGGCGCGGAAGGTATCGCCGGCCGCCAGCATGACTTTTTTGCCGTCCTGCTGGAGTTTTTTCGCCAGTTTGCCGATGGTGGTGGTCTTGCCGACCCCATTCACCCCGACCACCAGAATCACGTAGGGCTGCTTGGCGTTATCGATGCGCAGCGGCTGCTCGACCGGTTTGAGCAAGGCGACCAGCTCATCTTGCAGGGCCTTGTACAGCGCGCCGCTGTCGGTCAGCTGCTTGCGCGCGACCTTCTGCGTCAGGCTCTGGATGATCGCCGTGGTGGCCTCGACGCCGACGTCGGCGGTCAGCAGGCGGGTTTCGATCTCGTCGAGCAACTCATCGTCGATGACCTTCTTGCCGAGAAACAGGCTGGCCATGCCTTCGCCGAGGCTGGCGCTGGTCTTCGACAGCCCCTGTTTGAGACGGGCGAACCAGCCACCCTGGTTATCGCCCGGCTTGTTCTGCTCGACCGGCGCCACGGCCACGGGCTCGGGCTGCACAACCGGCTCGGCCAGCGGCGGCGCGACGGGCAGCGGATTGTGCAGCACTTCGCTGCCGGCATTGATGCGAAACCGCGAGGCGCTGGGTGCCGGCACTATGGCGGGCGGCGGCTCGGCGGCAGGTGGCGTGGCAACCGGCACGGGCGGTGCGCTGGGCTCGATCAGCGGCATGGCCGGCACCGGCTGCTCGGCGGCCGCCACGGGCTCGTCTGCGATTACCGGCTCTACGGACGGCGCCAGGGTAGCGGCATCACTGGCGGAGGCCTCGTGCGGCTTTTTTCGCAACCAGCCGAACAGGCCTTTTTTCTCGGCCGTTTTTTCCGCGGTGTCCGCCGCAACAGGCGGCGCAGTCGGTGCGGGGGTCTTCTTGTCGTCGTTGGAACCAAACATGGAGGACGGCTATCTCAAAGGAGCGACGCGCCGGCAGGCGGATCTGATCGGCGGCGCGGCAGGCTGTTAACAGCTGAACAAACCGCACCGTAATATTCAGACCACATACCAGACGTGGCCGCCAGTAAAACGGATGCGTATCCTAGCACCTCCGCGCCCGCCGACGCTAAGACCAAGCGGGCCCGTCCGACAGGTCAACATGTGATGAAAATGATTGCTCGCCGCGCCGCCGGCTTGTGCTTCGGCGCGCTTTGCCTGCCACTCTTGGCCATAGCCGCAGAACCGCAACCGACCCACGAATTCAGCCTGGACAACGGCCTCAAGGTCATCGTCCGCGAAGACCATCGCGCCCCGGTGGTGGTCTCGCAGCTCTGGTACAAGGTCGGCTCCAGCTACGAGACGCCCGGCCAGACCGGCCTGTCCCACGCCCTCGAACACATGATGTTCAAGGGCAGCCGCAAGCTCGGCCCCGGCGAAGCCTCGCGCATCCTGCGTGAGCTGGGCGCCGAGGAAAACGCCTTCACCAGCGACGATTACACCGCCTATTACCAGGTGCTGGCGCGCGACCGCCTGGGCGTAGCCCTGGAGCTGGAAGCCGATCGCCTGGCCAGCCTCAAGCTGCCAGCCGAAGAGTTCAAACGCGAAATCGAGGTGATCAAGGAAGAGCGTCGTCTGCGCACCGACGACAAACCGTCGAACCTGGCTTACGAGCGCTTCAAGGCCATGGCCTACCCCGCCAGCGGTTACCACACGCCGACCATCGGCTGGATGGCCGACCTTGAGCGCATGACCGTCGAGGAACTGCGCGCCTGGTACGAAGCCTGGTACGCGCCGAACAACGCCACCCTGGTGGTGGTCGGCGACGTCAGCGTCAGCGAAGTGAAGGTGCTGGCCGAGCGCTACTTCGGCGCCATCCCCAAGCGCGCCGTGCCGCCGGCGAAAATCCCCCGCGAGCTGGATACGCCCGGCGAACGGCGCATCACCCTGTACCTGAAGACCCAACTGCCAAGCCTGATGATGGGCTTCAACGTGCCGGGCCTGGCCACTGCCGAGCAGCCGCGCCAGGTGCATGCGCTGCGCCTGATCGCCACCCTGCTCGACGGTGGCTACAGCGCACGCCTGCCGACGCGCCTGGAGCGCGGCGAGGAACTGGTCTCCGGCGCATCGGCCTGGTACGACGGCTTCGCCCGTGGCGACAGCCTGTTCGTGTTGTCTGCCACGCCCAACGTACAGACCGGGAAAACCCTGGAGCAGGCCGAAGCCGGCCTGTGGCGCGAATTGCAGGACTTGCAGCAAAACCCGCCGTCCGCCGAAGAACTGGCCCGCGTGCGCGCCCAGGTGATCGCCGGGCTGGTCTACGAGCGCGACTCGATCACCAGCCAGGCCACCGCCATCGGCCAACTGGAAACCGTCGGCCTGTCCTGGACGTTGATCGACCAGGAACTGGCTGAGCTGGAAGCCGTCACCCCCGCCGATATCCAGAGTGCGGCGAAGACCTTTTTTACCCGCGAGCGCTTGAGCGTCGCCCATGTTCTGCCCGAGGAGAAGCGCGATGAATGAGCGCAACGGCCTGCGCTATGGCCTACTCGGCCTGGCTTTATTGGTGTTGCTGGCGATCCTCGCCCTGGTGATCAATCGCCCTGAGCCGACCGCCCCCGAACCGACCGCCGACGCCCCCGCGCAGCTCGAATCCCTGGCCGAGTTGAACGGCCAGGCACCGAGCCGGCGCGACCTGAACATCCAGACCTGGCAAACCGCCGAAGGCGCCAAAGTGCTGTTCGTCGAAGCGCGCGAGCTGCCGATGTTCGACCTGCGCCTGACCTTCGCCGCCGGCAGCAGCCAGGATGAAGGCGTGCAAGGCCTGGCGATGCTGACCAACGCCATGCTCAACGAAGGCGTGCCGGGCAAGGACGTCGGCGCCATCGCCAGCGGTTTCGAGGGCCTCGGCGCCGACTTCGGCAACGGCGCCTACCGCGACATGGCGGTGGCCAGCCTGCGCAGCCTCAGTGCCATGGACAAACGCGAGCCGGCCTTGCAGCTGTTCAACCAGGTGCTCGGCCAACCGACATTCCCGGAAGACGCCCTGACGCGGATCAAGAACCAACTGCTGGCCGGCTTCGAATACCGCAAACAGAACCCCGGCACCTTGGCGGGCCTGGAGCTGTTCGAGCGGCTGTACGGCAATCACCCTTACGCCCACCCGAGCGACGGCAGCGCCGAGTCGATCCCCTTGATCAGCCGTGAACAGCTGCAAGCCTTCCACGCCAAGGCCTACAGCGCCGGCAACACGGTGATCGCCCTGGTTGGCGACCTCTCGCGCAGCGAAGCCGAGGCACTGGTTGCGCAAGTCTCCGCCGCGTTGCCCAAAGGCCCGGCGCTGGCCAAGATCGCCCAACCACAAACGCCGCCAGCCGGCGCCAGCCATATCGACTTCCCCTCCAACCAGACCCACCTGATGATCGCCCAACTCGGTATCGACCGGCGCGACCCCGACTACGCCGCGCTGTACCTGGGCAACCAGATTTTCGGCGGCGGTGGCTTCGGCACGCGCCTGATGACCGAGGTGCGCGAGAAACGCGGGCTGACCTATGGCGTCTACTCCGGCTTCAGCGCCATGCAGGCGCGCGGCCCGTTCATGATCAACCTGCAAACCCGTGCCGAGCTCAGCGCCGGCACCTTGCAACTGGTCAAAGACCTGCTGCGCGACTACCTCGCCAGCGGCCCGACCCAGGAAGAGCTGGACAACGCCAAGCGCGAACTGGCCGGCAGCTTCCCGCTGTCCACCGCGAGCAACGCCGCGATTGTCGGCCAACTCGGCTCGATCGGTTTCTACGACCTGCCGCTGGACTACCTGGAAGTCTTCATGACCCAAGTGCAGGCCCTGAGCACCGAACAGGTGAAAGCGGCGATGGCCAAGCACCTCGATCCCGACGCCCTGGTGATCGTCACGGCTGGCCCGACGGTGGCGCAGAAAGAGCTGCCGCCGCCCACCGACAAACCCGCCGAACTGCCTTCTGGCGTACCGGAGCACTGATGCGCAAACCCAGCAAAGCGGCACCGGACCATGGCGGCGACGGCCAACTGCGGATCATCGCCGGGCAATGGCGCAGCCGTCAGTTCAACTTCCCCATGGCCGCCGGCCTGCGTCCCACCCCCAACCGCGTGCGCGAAACGCTGTTCAACTGGCTGGCACCTTATGTCGAAGGTGCCAAGGTGCTCGACCTGTTCGCCGGCAGCGGCGCGCTGTTTCTCGAGGCGCTCTCGCGCGGCGCCGGCAGCGCCCTGGCGCTGGACCTCAACCCCGCCGCCATCGCCAGCCTGCGCAGCCACCTGCACACCCTGAACTGCGACAACGGTCAGTTGCTGCAAAACGATGCCCTGATCTACCTGCAACAGCCTGCCGCTGCGCCGTTCGACCTGGTGTTTCTCGACCCGCCGTTCAACCAGAACCTGCTCCTGCCGGCCTGCACCCTGCTGGAGCAGAACGGCTGGCTGGCGGCGGATGCCTGGGTCTACACGGAAAGCGAAAACTCGCCGTCCAGCCTCGGCATGCCCGGCAACTGGCGCCTACACCGCGAACAGAAGGCCGGCCAGGTGTATTACGCACTGTGGCAGCGCACGGCCTGACGCGTGCTCTGACGGTGGACAAGGCGGCGCCCTGTCCACCCTACGCGCTCAGGTGTATTACGCTTTATGGCAATGCATCGCGCAGAGTGGATGACGCCAGCTTGGCGCCCACATACCTCTACGACTGGCCATGAATACGTGTATGAGCCCGACCTTCAAACCCGCCTGGTGGCTGCCCGGTCCGCACTTGCAAACGCTGTGGAACCCGATGTGTCGCCCGCCGACGCCATTGGCGCGGCGGCGTGAGCGCTTGTGGCTGGACGACGGCGACTTTCTCGACCTCGACTGGCACGGCCCGCACGACGCCAGCACGCCCTTGGTGCTGGTGCTGCACGGGCTGACCGGCTCCTCCAGCTCGCTGTACGTACTCGGCGTGCAACAGGCCCTGGCCGCCCAGGGCTGGGCCAGCGTGGCCCTGAACTGGCGCGGTTGCTCCGGCGAACCCAACCTGCTGCCGCGCGGCTACCATTCCGGCGCCAGCGAAGACCTCGCCGAAACCGTGCGCCACCTGCGCGCACAACGGCCCATGGCGCCGCTCTACGCGGTGGGTTATTCGCTGGGCGGCAATGTATTGCTCAAGTACCTCGGCGAAAGCGGCGCCGACAGCCAGCTGCAAGGCGCGGTGGCGGTATCCGTGCCGTTCCGCCTGGATCAGTGCGCAGACCGCATCGGCATGGGCTTTTCCAGGGTTTATCAGGCGCACTTCATGCGCGAGATGGTCGCCTACGTGAAGGAAAAGCAGCGCCTGTTCGCCCATCAGGGCCACGCGGATCGTCTGTCGACCCTGGAACGACTCGGGCCACTGGACGGCATGCGCACCTTCTGGGACTTCGACGGGCGCATCACCGCCCCGCTGCACGGCTTCAGCGATGCGCAGGACTACTACAAGCGCTCCTCCAGCCGCTACTTCCTCGACCGCATCGCCACCCCAAGCCTGGTCATCCAGGCCGCCGACGACCCGTTCGTGTTCCGCCACAGCCTGCCGGAGCCGAGCGAACTGTCGCCCTGCACCACCCTCGAACTGCACACCCATGGCGGCCACGTCGGCTTTATCGAAGGCTCGCCACGCCAACCGGGTTACTACCTGGAACGGCGCATACCGCAGTGGCTGGCGGCGCAGGCCGCTATGTAATGCGCTCCTACTTCATGCCTCGGAAATTAGCGCTCGTCAAAAACAGAGCCCCCTAGCCGCATCCATCCCCCCCAAATGCACAGGGGGCGGCCGCTAACAATGCATTGACCTCGTGCAGGTCCGCCTCGCCCAGACTGCCAACCGCCGCCTTGAGGCGCAACTGCGCCAGCAAGGTGTCGTAACGGGCGCGAGACAGTTGCTGTACGGTATCGCTGAGCTGGCTCTGTACTTCTAGAACATCGATACCGATACGCACACCGACTTTGTAGCCCAGGCGATTGGCATCAACAGCAGACTGCGCCGAACGCGTTGCCGCTTCCAATGCACGTATCTGCGCCATGCCACCGACAACACCTAACCAGGCCTCGCGAGCGGCCAAGGCAGCCGCACGCCTAGCGTCCTCCAGCTCGGCTTCGGCCTGAACCTTTAGTGACTGCGCCTCACGGACCGCCGAACTGGTGCGCCCACCACCGTATAACGGCATGCTCAAGCGCAGGCCAACACTGGCTGACTCACTACGCTCGGTTCCCAGATTGGGGCGCTCATGCATATTCTGGCTGGCCACCAAATCAAGCGTCGGCAGATGTTCGGCCTGGCGACTACGCACTTCATCGCTGGCGATATGCAGAGACAGCTCCTGAGCTTGCACGCCGAAATTACCCTGCGTGGCCGCCTCAACCCAGGCATCGACCCGGTTCGGTTGCGGCGCCTTCAGGACAATACCGGGGCGCAGCGTCAGTAAGTGCTCGGGTTGTCGGCCGATAACACGGGCCAGGGCATGTCGAGCCAGCTCCAGATCATTCTCGGCCTTGATCGCTTGCGCCAGTGCTCGATCAAAACTCGCTTGGGCTTCATGCACATCGGCGATGCTGACATTGCCAAGCTCGAAGTTCTTACGCGCACTGGCCAGGTGCTCGGCATCGGCGGTACGCAACTGTATAACCGCGCCGAACACCTCCTCGGCATTCAGTACATTGAAATAGGCCTCAGCCACCCGCAACACCAGTTCCTGATAGGCAATACTTTGGCGGCTGGCGGCAAGCGCGCTAAGTTGTCGACCCTGCTGGTACTGCACCCAGCTCTGCCAGCGAAATAGCGGCTGAACCAACTGGATGCTGTAGGTGCGGTTCTGTTGCCGGTATTCAACATCCCCGCTGGCGACTTCATATTGAGTCTGATTCCAAGTGTTTTGCGCATCCATCGACAACTGCGGCAAAAGCCCTGCGCGCCGTTGCGCACGCTGCTCCAAACCAGCTTTATACTGCGCCTGGGCAGCGGCAAACTGCACATCATGCTGTAAGGCTTCGCGGTAAGCCTGCAACAAATCGGCAGCCTGCAGTGGCAGGCTCAAGGCGCAAAACAGCACTGCCAATGCCAACCACTGCTGTCGACTTATCCTCGACATCAGGCGCTGACCTGCTGCTGATCGAGACGCACATCTTCGGCTATAAAACCCTTGTCCAGGCAGATCAGCCGCCTGGCCAGAGCAATCGTTTCGCGTCGATGGGCAATGGTGATACGAGTCATGGACAGATGGTGCATGGCTCCCACCACATGTTGTTCGCTATGCAGATCCAAATGGCTGGTAGCCTCATCCAGCGCCAGGATCTTCGGCTGCTTATACAGTGCCCGCGCCAGCAGCACACGCTGCCTCTGGCCACCGGAAAGACCGCTGCCCATTTCGGCCACCAAGGTTTGATAACCCATAGGCATACGCCCGATTGCCTTATGGATATGCGCCTTGCGCGCTGCATCTTCAACTCGTTCCTGACACGCCTCGGGATCGAAACAAGCGATATTTTCCGCCAGTGATCCAGCCAGGAGCTGATCCTCCTGCATCACCGCACCGACCAACCCGCGCAACGCCTCAGGCCCGAGCTGCTTGATGGGAATGCCACCGACACGGATTTCTCCTTCAGTCGGGACCAATAAGCCCAGCATCAACTTGAATAGGGTGGATTTGCCACAGCCCGAGCGGCCGACGATGGCCACCGCATCCCCCGCATCGATGGTCAATGACAGGTTGCGAATGACCCAGGGCTCGCCCTCGGCGTAGCGGAAGGACACATCCTTCAGCTCCAAACGCGGCTCGATCCGCTCCAGATCGGTTTCCATGCTGCCTTGCGGCTCGACGGGCTCCAAAGCGATGTCGGCTAGGCGTTCGGCATGCAGCGAGAGCATCCGGATCTCGACCCCAAGATCGATCAACGTGCTGGCGCGGCCGGTGAACTGGCTCTTGTAGGCGATAAAGGCCAGCAGCATACCAAGCGACAGAGCCCCCTCCAACACCGCCATGCCACCGACATACAGCAGCAACATGCCTTCCAGGCCGAAAATCAGGGTATTGAAGCTGGCGAAAACCAGCAGCATCTTCTGCGTGGCCACGTCGCGGTTCTGTACATCGGCCATCAGGTTCTGCCAGGTCGCCAGGCGCAAGGGCGTGGCGTTGAACAACTTGAGCGGCAACACCGCGCGGATGGTTTCCAGAAAGTAGGAATTCTCCTTAGCCGCCAGCACGATGCGCTCCTCCGAGGCATTGCGCAGCGGCTGGTAGAACGCCAAACGCAACAGGCCGTAAAGCGCCAAGGCAACCAGCACAATCCCGGTCAATGCCTTGCTGTAGAGCAGCATCATGCCCAGAGTGATCAGGGTCACCAATCCATCCAGCACCACAGTGATGGCACCACTGGTCAGCACATTGCGAATGGCACCCAGGGACTGGAAACGCGCCGTGATATCACCCAAATGGCGCTTCTCAAAATAGGGAAACGGCAAGCGCAGCAGATGGCTGAACAGGTTGCCCGACCATTGCAGGGCCAATTGCTGGTTCAGCCGCAGGTTCATCCAGCCGCGAGCCATGCGCAGCACAAAGTCGACCAGCATCAACAGGCAGCCGCCTAACACCGCCAGTAGCAGCAGGTGATGGTCCGCAGAGACCAACGCACCATCCACCACCCACTGAGTGACCTGGGGCGACAACAGTGCCACCACCTCCAGCGCCAGGGCCAACACGAAGATATTACCCAGTGCACGCTTGAGCCCCAGCACCCGGCCGGTCAGTTCGCGCAGGCGCAGACGCGGCTTCTGCTGCGCCGGGCGAAAGGCCGCATTGGGCGTCAGCTCCAGGGCCACGCCGGTGAAATGCCTGGAAGCCTCGTCCAGCGTCATCACCTTGCGCCCGGTGGCCGGGTCGAGAATCACCAGCCGATCACCACGCAGCTTCTCCAGCACCACAAAATGATTGAGGTTCCAGTGCAGGATGCAGGGCGCTCGCAACTTGCACAGCTCATCCAACTCCAGCCGCAGTGGCCGGCAGGAAAACTCCAACACCTGCGCATAGCGCATCAACTGAGCCAGGTTGGTGCCTTTGATTGAAATGGAAAAGCGCCGGCGCAGGGTGGCCAAGTCCAGATGCAAACCGTGGGCGGCAGCCACCATTACCAGGCAGGCCAAACCGCACTCCTGGCTTTCCGCTTGGAGCGTTATTCTCATTGAGGATTATTCGATTAGGTAAAAAGAGGGCTGTATATTCAGTGACGAAGCACTTGCAGAACGTCCTGCCTGCACAACTCATGCACCAATACCCGCAGCTTGTCCGCATCAATATCGGTCAGCCTGCCGATCATCTCGCCCAGACTGATTGCGGGAGACTCCGCGATGCAGCGGATCAGCCGCACGCCTGTTTCGTCCAGATTCAACTTGGTGCCATTGGCGATCAGATAATTGTCGGCAAGACCATGGGGCTTGTTGGCGCTCAGGCGGATACGGGTGTTGTCCGGGATAGATCCCGTATTGGGATTGCCAAACAGCTCGACAGCCAAGGGCGACTCGACACGGGTCGCACCGATAAACTCATCCATAAAGCGCCGGTAGTTGTCGGGATCATTGATAACGTCGTCGATATACCGGCCCACGGCTGTAAGGTTCTCCTTATCCGCATCCCAGGTACTCAATGACTTTCTCGCCCCCACAAAACTCGGCAACTGACGGAATGCCCACTCCATATAATCGGTGGCATACGCCGGAAATGTCCCCACGGCCAGATGAAAGGTTTCCTCACCGATCGGCAACGGGTTATGCCACCAGCCACGCGGCAGATAGAAGACATCGCCTGCCTCCAGAATAAAGTCCATATAGGGCTCTTTCGGGCAGGGGTATTGCTGCTCGACATCCTTGCTTTGTTGCATATACAGCGGCGACTCGAACGACGGCTCGTAGACAATCCAGCGCTTGCGGCCTATCAGTTGGATGACGAATACGTCACGGGTATCCCAGTGAGCGCGGAATGAATCCCGCTCACCAAAGGCGGCATAGGCACTGGTTACTGTCTGCCGGCCGGTAAATTCGGCAATCTGCCTGGCCAATGCATCTACTTTTGGCTCGTTGGCAAGCTTATTGGCGATTAGCGTGGCGCCTTTTTTCAGGTAGTCATAGACCACCGGCTTAATCAGGCGATGACGCTGAGTGCCAATATCCAGATAGCTTTCCGTGTATTCGTGCTTGGGGCGGATGCCGTCGTAGGACAGTTTGAAGTCGCTGGAGGCAACATCGGCGCGCTCGAAAATTTCGTTGGTGTCTTGCCAAGAGAAACTATCCACTGAGGCCGCCCCTTTCATCAGAAGTGGCTTTCCCTCTTGGTATTCCTCTAGAAACTCAGAGTTTGTAACATCAAACTTAATAGCCATAAGTCGCCAAACCTAAAGACCTAGAAAAAATCCGCCAAACCTATTAATAGATATTTTTATTTACAACTTGCGCCTGAATAATTGCAACTTACTCCAGACTACGCAAACCAGCCAGAGACGGCGCCTTAAACTTCTGAGCGGAAAGCTTTAGGGGTCATTTGCATGAAAAATAACGACCCATTTTATCCTCAACACATTGAGCGCCAAATTGCAGACAATAGCCCCGTCAAAAGTATTATTACAGGAACCTGGAGATAGGATGCCATTAGAGACAGCGTCTTTTTTGTGCGTTCCCTATACAGCAAGGTCGAGCCAAAAACAAGACAGAAACTAACCAACGCAAACACACCCCAGTCGGTCAACATATGTAAACACCCATGTGAATTATTGTTAAATAGCCCTAGAGGGCGCCGTAGTTGGCTCCCGCTTTATTCTGATTGCTTATTGCTCCTGAAAATATGCCACTTGCAAAAGCGAAGTTCATCGAATGTAACAGCTCAGTCGTTACCACTCTTGCCACCACAACACCTCCACCTATCGGCGCCACCGCCCCTGCTGCTACAGTAAGACCTAAATCACCCCATGAAAACTCTTGACTACCCACTACAGCGCCAGCATAGCCTGCCGCTCCAACCAGCCCCCAGCAACCATCACAGGAACAGCACCACCGCTGGCAAGCTCTATTTCCCTAATGTCTAACCCACGCATCTTATCTTTACTTTTTGCCAGTTCAGAATATTGTGAGGAACTAATGACCTCAATTTAAAACACGAAATCAGTCCAATCCAACGACCTCAAGCGAGATTTTGGAAGTACTGCTATTTTCATCTCCCCACCAAACTAAATTTTTATACACGCCGAATAACCCTCTAGAGCTCTTGGCCACCCCTATCGCTTTGGCTTTCCAAGAAAAAGAATTTTAATACCTTTCCAGAACCCTTCCGACTTAGATTCTTTCACTATCTTTAGTATACCTCCATCACATATATGACTGATTAGCAAAATAACAAATCCAGAAATAGTCAAAAAGAAAATTATAGCAATGAACCCTACCAGACCATTCTGACCGCCTATACTTCTCGACAACTGAATGGAAAAGTATGATTTTGGCTCAATGAAAAGATAAGAAAAATACATTCCAATAAATGAAATCACATAAAATATGAGTATTGCCTTAATTTTTCTCATTTTTTCCTTTGGTTTTAAGCATGCTTTGAGGAGATATCTCAAAAACCAGCCTCCACAGACATACGATTTCTTCATGAAGAATCTTGCTGTTTCGCACCCCGGTCTATTGACCGTAGTTGGTTCCTGCCTTGTCTGCGCTGAGAGAGTCCAGCGCATTCGTGATCCATGTCTGAATGGGCGTATTTTTGTTGAGCCAATTCCCCACAGTAAGTCCCCCGTAAAAAGCAGTGGTTAATGCCGCACCATAAATTCCAAAATAGCCACCCGCCGTTGCTTGCTGGGCTGCCGTCAACCCCGCCCATTGCGCCACACCTACCCCAGCACCACTCGCAACTGCACCGACCACGGCTACAACGTCAGCGTCGTACACACCACCACCAACAAATTCCAGCTCACGAATCATCAATTCACGCATTCACACCCTCCTGACCTGACTTGAAATTTAAGGATCATTTTTAACATGATCAGTTTTTATATATCTCAATAACCGACGCTTGCTTTCCGATCACTTGTAATTTTAGGCAGATGAATATTAAGCACAACCCTACAGATGCAGGGGTTTCCATAAGTAATCTTATGACCGCCCGAGCGCGTATTTTCTGCACGCGACGTGTGCAGCAACGCTACGGAGTCTCACCATCAGCGTCTGCCAGCACTTCGACGAAATTATCCAAATTGAAATAGCGCCGCATTACTGCATTAACCTGCGCCACTGTTACCGCCGCAAATGCATCGTTGCGCTCCACCCAGGACTGCATGGTGACGCCCTCATAAAGTTGCCGCGGCAGCCATGAGAGGATGTTCTGCTCCTGAGCGAAAGCCAGCCGCCGTTCATGCAGGATGGTCTGCTTGGCATATTCCAGCTCTTGTTCGGTAATGCCGCCTTCGATCAGCTGTTGCAGCTCTTCCTTGACCATATCGGCAAGTCTGGGACCATAGCCCAGTGGGTAGCTGGCCTGGATCATCAGCCAACTGGCGTCATCGAAGGTCGCGATCTTCATCGAGGACTTGATGCCGTAGGTGAGTCCCTCCTGCTCGCGCAGACGCTTGCTCAGTCGCGAGACCATCTGGTTACGCCCCAGCAGATGCTCGGCGACATACAGGGCAGCGGCGTCATCCTTCTTGCTGTTGGCCTGATAATGTAATTGCCCGATATAGACGCCAGTCTGCCCGGCATTGGCCTTGGCATGAATGCGCCCCGCGCGGATTGCCTGATAAGGCTGGCTCGGCCGGGCATGGCCGGCCTGGCTGTTCCAGTCGCCAAAGAGTGCGTGCAGTTGCTCTCGCACCTGCTGCGGATCGAAGTCACCCGACAAGGCAAATTCGCCATGGTTGGCCCCGTAGAACTCCTGATGGAAGCGCACCACCTCGTCACGACTGATCGCCGCCAGCTCGGCCAGCTTCTCCGCCGGCTCGGCTTGCCGGCGGATATCGCCCAACGGGTACTGTTCGTTATGACGGCTGAGCAACAGGCTCGCCACAGCAGCCGGCTCAGCGATGGGCTGTTGCAAGGCATGCTGCTGATGACGCTTAACCAGGTCGAGTTCGGCTTGCTTGAACGCCGGGCGCTTGAGGATATCGGCCAGCAGATTGAGCAAACTCGGCAAGCGCTCGGGTGGACTGCTGAACTGCACAGTCAGCGCATCGCCCTCCGGCACGATCGACAAACCGGCACCGATACGCCTCGCCTGGTCCACCACCTTCTGGTAGCTGCGGTTATAGGTGCCTCGCAGCAGTGCCGTGCCCGTGAGCTCCGTCAATGCGCGTTTGCCGGCCAGACTCTGCACATCGCCGAAGCGCAGGGTCATGCGCCCTTGAACCGGGGTCGACACACCCGGCAAGGGCCGCAGGGCGACTTTCAAACCGTTGTCCAAGGCGAAGCGCTGGATGCCGCCCTCCACCTCGACAACCTGCTGGTTGAAGGCAGCCAGATCGACAGGCTGCACGGCCGTTTCATTCTGGGCAGCCCGGTTAACGGCTGCTGGCTGTCTAGCACCGGCGGGGCTGGAAGCCTTGCTGACAGTGGCTGCGGGCTGCTCGGCCGCAAGCAACTGACCAACCAGACGACGGTTTTTGACGAAATGACGTTCGGCCTGACGCTGAACATCGACGGCGCTTAGCTGAGCGAACTGCGCCTGTCGACGCAAGAGCAGTTGCCAGTCGCCCACGGCAACCGACTCGGCAAGCACGTCGGACAGCGCGCCATGACTGGCCAGAATCTGCGCCTTGGCATGCCTAGCACTGTCCTGGAAACGTTGCAGCTCTTCCAGGTCAAGCGGATTACGCGCGATGCCTTCCACCTGTTCCAGCAGCGCCTTTTGCAGTTCATCCCGAGACTGCCCTGGCGTCAGCAATACGGCAAACAGCATATAACCACCCTGACCGAATGCCTGCTGCAAGGCCGTCACTGCGCTCGCCTGTCCTGGCACAACCAGCGTCTGGTACAACCGACCATGGGGTTCGCCGGCCAACATGTCAGGCAGAGCAGCCAATGCGCTATTGGCCGGATCAGTGGCACCCGGTAGAGGATAGGCGAGCGCCAACCATTCACTGGTACCGCGCTTGAGCTGGGTAGTTACCGGTTTATCCAGCACGGGGACGGCAGGCGGCAGTTTTTTCGTGGCCCCAGCCACTGCCGCCAGGGGCGCAAAATGCTGCTCGATAGCGGCCAGCGTTTGCTGGCTATCGAATTTGCCGGTAATCACGATGACCGCATTATCGGGTCGATAGTGGGCCTGGTAGAACGCACGCAACTGTTCCAGGCCGATATCCTTCAGCTCCTTGCGCGACCCCAGCACAGACCGACCAAAGCCCTGCCCCGGTGTGGCCGCGGCAAACATATGCTGCCCCAGCGCGCTAAGCGGATTGTCCTGAGCCAGCTCCAGTTCACGCAGTACCACTTCGACTTCGGCCTGCAGGTCCGCCTGATCGAACCGCGCGTTGAACATGCGATCAGCCTCAAGCGCCAACAGATGGTTCAGTTTGCCGGCATCGGCGGCCAGAAAGGCCATATAGCGAGTGCGGTCGAAACTGGTGGTAGCGTTGAACTTGATCCCACGCTGGCTAAGCCCTTCGACCAGTTGCGCCCCCGGCATTGCCGCTGTGCCCTTGAATAGCAGATGCTCAAGCAGATGCGCGGTGCCCCCCTGGCCTTGCGGGTCAGCCAGGGAACCGGTGAGGTAAATCATATTGAAAGCCACGGCCGTACTCTTGGCGTCAGGCGCCAGAATGGCGCGCAAACCGTTGGCCAGACGATATTCGCTGACACCGTCTAGCTCGCTAACTCGTTCGAGCACCCGGATATCCGCCATGAGCGGCGTAACTGCGCAGCACAGCAAAGCCCACGCCAGCATGAAATACCGCGTCTTTAACATAAATGACCTTTAGGAAATACGGATGGCTACGGCTGCTTGGTGAGATATCGATTCGAGCTGACCCATACCAAGCGACGCGCATACTAGATGCGCCTGCTATAACCGAGAACCCGACAGATGTAGGGGGTGGCTACACCACTCCAAATTGCTGCGCCTGCATGGCAATCAGTTGCATACGGCTGGCAACGCCCTGCTTACGCAGCAACGAGGAGACATGATCGCGTACGGTGAAATCACTGATATTCAGTTCCAGCGCGATTTGTTTGTTGGTTTTCCCCATAGCCAACAGATGCAGAACTTCCTGTTCTCGCTTCGTCATGCTCACAACACTCCATGCGTTCTTTTAATTAGTTACTTCACACGCTTAACTAGGAATTCCTTACTCCTGCATTTTCCCCGTGACTGAATACAACGGTTCCAGCGCCCACTCGTAAAGTCGGCGCTTGTCCTGTACGACATCCGCCTCTAACAGCATGCCGGCTTGCAGCGACTGCGCCTGGCCATAGACATCGATGCTTGGCGAATCGAGCGCTACCGTGACACGGTAGAACAACTCGCTAGGCATGCCGGCACCTTGAATGGCACTGGCGATATGCGCGGGCAACTCCTGCGCGGCATAAGGACTTTTCGCCACATCGACCACCCGACCACGAGCCATACCGAATTTCTGGTAGGGGTAGGCGGCATAGCGCATCAGCACCGGCTGTCCCGGCTCGATAAAACCGGCCTGCCGCGGTGCGGCATAGAGATGGGCGGTCAAGCTAGCGCCCTGCGGAATAAGGCTGGCCAGCAACGCCCCCGCTGCCATCTGCTGACCGGGCTGAACACTGAGCCCAGTCAGCGTCCCAGCAAACGGGGCTACGCTGACCAACTCCGCACGTACATCGCTCTCAGCCTGCTCTTGCTTGACCAGTGCAATGCCGTTGTCAATTTCGGTCATGTCGCTGCGGTGGCGTAACTCGGCATCCTGACGCTGAGCCAGCAACTCTGTGCGCTCTCGCTGCAAGCTGGCGCGGGCACGCTGAATACCCTGCTGCTGGCCTAGTAGAGTCAGTAGTTCAGCCTCGGCCTGCTGCAGTTGGGCGACAGAGATAAAACCTGCATCGACCAATTCCTGTTGCCTGCTCAGATGGGCATTGGCCAGTTCCCCGCGCCGCTCAAGCAGACGCACCTCTTCGCGGAACTGAGCCAGCTCACCGGCAATGGTCGCCAGACGACTATCGAGCATGCGCAACTGTCCAGCCAGGCGCTCATCCGCCAATGAGCGATTGCGCTCCAGCAAAACCAGACGCTGGCTCAACTGCTGAGAAATCAGCTTCTGGGTGCCCCCGGCAGCGGACAGACGCTCGCCAGAAAGGACGAACAGGGCCTCTCCAGCCCCGACCGACTGCCCCTCAACAACCCTGACTTCGCTAAGGATGCCAGGGCCGGGAGCCGTCAAACGCAGCATGCCCTGCTCGGGCATAAGCAAGCCGCTGATCGTGGCTTTGCGGGTGTAGGTGCCGTAATAGGCGAACGCCGAAACCAGCAGGATTAAGGCACCCGCCAGAATGGCGGCCACGCTGTAACCCCAGGGTTGGTGAATCAGCACATTGCCGAAACGTTGCGCGCCCTTGGCGGCCAGTGCCTCGGGGCGAAACAGGGAGACTTCATCCGTTGAAGAGGGGGGCATCAATGCACACTTGCTTGAAATTTATCGTTAGGAGCGGCGCGTTCCTGCGCCGCGACCAACGGTAATACATATCAAAAACAACTGATATGTATTACCGAGAGAGAATAATTATCGAAATATTGCGGATTCCACGCCATTCG
>DELY01000055.1:344-69246 GCA_002354655.1 Pseudomonas sp. UBA2684 | reverse complement strand
GCCGGAAGAGGTGCGCATTATAGGTGGCTAGAAATCTGCGTCAACATCTATTGAAGGATTTTTGTCATAAACCTTTCGCACACAGTGGCAAGGCGCATCAGTCGGCTCGAGAGATGGGGAATCCTGAGCACCAACAACAGCGCGCCGGATCGCCCTTATCGGGACCAAACTCGTAGAAGTTGTTGTAACGCGCCGCATCCCTGAATGGCATGAGCGCTTCGTCGCCAGCAGTAATAGCCTGCCAACGAGCTTGCCCCAGCCCCTGTTCGAACCACTACGGATTAGTGACAGCATCGACATCGGCATAACGCGATGTTTGTGCCTGGGCAGCGTCAGGCAAGATTGACAGGGCAGCGAAACCATCCGCAGCGGCCAACAGGCGACGGCGCGACAGATAGATGGATTCGGGAGTGACATCGGATTCGTGCGAAGCCGAAGGTAGAGGCGTTCGGATCAACATGCAAACTCCGCAGCTACAGGGATGAGTGCGCCTGTAGACCGCGGAGGTGAGCGAAAACTACATCACTCGGTGGTTTTACGGCGACGCAACTGCAACAAATACTGCACTGGCCCAGAAGCCGCATACGCCAGGAAAATGATCAGCAGGATACGCGGCGGATCACTGAAGACCACGGCAAAGACCAGCACCACCGCCAGGATCGCCACGAACGGCACACGCCCCTTGAGGTCCAGGTCCTTGAAGCTGTGGTACTTGATATTACTGACCATCAGCATCCCAGCCGCCGCCACTAGCACGGCAACGACAAAGGCCATGTTCGAGCCCTTGATGCCGAAATCGCTGAAGGCCCATACCGTACCGGCCACCACCCCAGCTGCGGCCGGGCTGGCCAAACCAATGAAATAGCGCTTGTCGGCACTGCCGATCTGCGTATTGAAGCGCGCTAGACGCAGCGCCGCACCCGCGACATAGATAAAGGCGACCATCCAGCCAACCTTGCCCATGCTGCCCAGCGCCCACTCGAATGCCAGCAGCGCCGGCGCCACACCGAATGCCACCATGTCGGATAGCGAATCATATTCGGCGCCAAACGCACTTTGCGTATTGGTCAGGCGCGCCACGCGACCATCCAGGCCATCCAGCACCATCGCCACGAATACCGCAGCGGCGGCCACATAGAAGTTGCCATTCATCGCATTAATGATCGCGTAGAAACCGGCGAACAAATTGGCGGTGGTAAACAGGTTCGGCAGCAAATAGATACCGCGATGACGAACCTTGCGGCCCTCGGCGTCATGCCCTTCTTCTATGTGCTCATCGATGGGCAACAAGCTTTCAGCGTCAGGGGTCGGCTTGGACTCTTCGGGACGTTCGCTCATGAACTACACCTTGCAACGGATTTGAAGAATTTCGACAGGTGCAACCCGGCGGGGTTCGCAGGTTGCCCTGACTTAACGATCAGGCTTTATACCAGAAGCCTTGTGGCAGAATGAAAAAACGCGGCCATGGCCGCGTTTTTTTTCAGTCCGACAAACCTTAGTTCTTGGCCTTGTCGACAATCTTGTTAGCAGAAATCCACGGCATCATCGAGCGCAGTTGTTCACCCACGACTTCGATGCCGTGTGCCGCATTGTTGCGACGGTAAGCGGTCATCGAGGCGTAGTTCGAAGCACCTTCCTGGATGAACATCTTGGCGTATTCGCCGTCCTGGATGCGCTTCAATGCATTGCGCATAGCCTGACGGGATTCGGCGTTGATGACTTCTGGACCGGTTACGTACTCGCCGTACTCGGCGTTGTTGGAGATCGAGTAGTTCATGTTGGCGATACCGCCTTCGTACATGAGGTCAACGATCAACTTCAGCTCGTGCAGGCACTCGAAGTAGGCCATTTCCGGCGCGTAACCCGCGTCGACCAGGGTTTCGAAGCCGGCTTTGACCAGCTCAACACAACCGCCGCAGAGCACAGCCTGCTCGCCGAACAAGTCGGTTTCGGTTTCGTCCTTGAAGGTGGTTTCGATGATGCCGGTACGACCACCACCAACGCCCGAAGCGTAGGACAGTGCGACGTTCTTGGCATTGCCGGAAGCGTCCTGGTAGATCGCGATCAGGTCAGGAATGCCGCCGCCTTTGACGAACTCGGAGCGCACGGTGTGGCCCGGGGCTTTAGGCGCGATCATGATCACGTCGAGGTCGGCGCGCGGCACGACCTGGTTGTAGTGGATGGCGAAGCCGTGGGAGAAGGCCAGAGTCGCACCCTTCTTCAGGTTCGGCTCGACTTCGTCCTTGTACAACTTGGACTGGAACTCGTCCGGGGTCAGGATCATGACCAGATCGGCAGCGGCGACGGCAGTGGCCACGTCGGTCACTTTCAAGCCATGGGCTTCAGCCTTGGCAACGGTGGCGGAGCCTTTGCGCAGGCCAACCGTTACATCGACGCCGGAATCTTTCAGGTTGCACGCTTGGGCATGGCCCTGGGAACCGTAACCGATAATGGCGACTTTCTTGCCCTGGATGATCGAGAGGTCGCAGTCTTTGTCGTAATACACTTTCATGGAAATTCCCCTATTTACCTGGCCTCGTGGGCCGTTCGCTAAAGAGTTAAATGCTGAGTACTTTGTCGCCACGGGCAATGCCGGTGACGCCACTGCGTACGGTTTCCAGGATCGACGCAGTACCTATCGCCTGGATAAAGCTGTCCAGCTTGTCACTCGTGCCGGCCAACTGAATGGTGTAGACGCTGGTGTTCACGTCGACGATCTGCCCACGGAAGATGTCAGTGGTGCGCTTGACCTCGGCGCGCTGGGCGCCGGTGGCCTTGACCTTGACCAGCATCAACTCGCGCTCGATGTGCGCACTTTCCGAGAGGTTTACCAGCTTGACCACTTCGATCAGCTTGTTGAGGTTCTTGGTGATCTGCTCGATCACCTCATCGTGCCCCACCGTGGTCAGCGTCAGACGCGACAGGGTCGGGTCTTCGGTCGGCGCCACGGTCAGGCTTTCGATGTTGTAGTTGCGTTGCGAGAACAGACCGACCACACGGGACAGTGCGCCGGGCTCGTTTTCCAGCAGCAGGGAAATAATGTGTCGCATGCTTAAGTACGCTCCGTCTTGCTCAGCCACATATCGCGCATCGCACCGTCTTTGATCTGCATCGGGTAGACGTGCTCACTGGTATCAACCTGGATATCGAGGAACACCAGGCGATTTTTCAGCGCGAAGGCTTCTTCCATCTTCGGCTTCAGGTCTTTCAGGTCGGTGATACGCATGCCGACATGACCGTAGGCCTCGGCCAGCTTGACGAAGTCCGGTAGCGATTCCATGTAGGAGTGCGAGTGACGGCTGCTGTACATCATGTCCTGCCACTGACGCACCATACCGAGGGCACCATTGTTCAGGTTGACGATCTTCACCGGCAGGTCGTACTGCAGACAGGTCGACAGCTCCTGAATGTTCATCTGGATGCTGCCTTCGCCCGTCACACAGGCGACATCGTCATCCGGGAAGCTCAGCTTGACGCCCATCGCCGCCGGCAGACCGAAGCCCATGGTGCCCAGGCCACCGGAGTTGATCCAGCGATTGGGTTTGTTGAAGCGGTAGTACTGCGCCGCGAACATCTGGTGCTGCCCCACATCAGAGGTGACGAAGGCATCGCCGTGGGTCACTTCCGACAGGGTTTCGATCACGGTCTGCGGCTTGATGATGCTGCCGTCGCCCTTGTCGTAAGGGAACATGATGCGACTGCCGCGCCACTCGTCGATCTGCTTCCACCAACTGGCCAGCGCTTCCTTGTTCAGGTGCTCGCCGATTTCCTTGAGAATCGCGACCATCTCGGTCAGCACGCTATCTACCGGACCGACGATCGGCACATCGGCCTTGATGGTCTTGGAGATGGACGCCGGGTCGATATCGATGTGGATGATCTTGGCGTTCGGGCAGAACTTGCTCGGGCCATTGATCACGCGGTCATCGAAACGCGCACCGACGGCGAGAATCACATCGGCGTGGTGCATTGCCAGGTTGGCGGTGTAGCTACCGTGCATACCGAGCATGCCGAGGAACTGGCGGTCAGTGCCCGGATAACCACCCAAGCCCATCAGGGTATTGGTCACGGGCAGGTTGAGCATTTGTGCCAACTCGGTCAGCGGCGACGCTGCCCCACCCATGATCACGCCACCACCGGCGTAGAGAATCGGACGCTTGGCCGCCAGCAGCATCTCTGCCGCCTTGCGGATCTGCCCGGAATGGCCGCGCAGGGCCGGGCTGTAGGAGCGCAGCTTGGCCTTCTTCGGGTAGACGTATTCAAACTTCTCGGCCGGGTTGGTCATGTCCTTCGGGATATCCACGACCACCGGGCCTGGACGGCCTGACTGCGCCAGATAGAAGGCTTTCTTCAACACTTCAGGGATTTCCGAGGCGTGCTTGATCATGAAGCTGTGCTTCACGATCGGCCGGGAGATGCCGATCATGTCGGTCTCCTGGAACGCATCGGTACCGACCATGCTGCTCGGCACCTGGCCGGACAACACCACCATCGGAATGGAATCCATGTAGGCGGTGGCAATACCGGTAATGGCATTGGTCGCGCCAGGACCTGAGGTCACCAGCACCACACCGGCTTTACCGGTAGCACGGGCATAGCCATCGGCCATGTGGGTCGCTGCTTGTTCATGACGAACCAGGATGTGATTCACTTCCGGTTCTTTGAACAGGGCATCGTAGATATGCAACAGAGCACCGCCTGGGTACCCATAGATGTTCTTAACGCCTTCGTCACGCAAGAAGCGGACGACCATTTCAGCGCCAGATAAAAGCTCCACGTTGTTCACCTCTAAAACGCCAGAAAACCGCCCAAGGGGGACGGCCTAATTAGGTTTACTGCTAAGCAGAGCATGAGCGACGGTGGTCGCCGACTACGTCAGCTACTACTGAGCAAGTATTGGGAACGCTCCAAAGTGTTGCGGGGCTTTCCCACCCAGCGCGAGGTAACGCGTTGCGGGTGTAACAGGTCGGCGCGGGTGTGCGCCTCATGTCTGCTGAGCTAAAGCCTGCTTGCGGCGGACTCCACTACAGCGAACGTCGAATTGTTCGGATTCGACAGGTCCAAGTCAAGTGATCCGTAACGGATTCTGCAATCTTATGCTGTGACGCAGCGCAGGATGACGATTCAATCATTTTGGTTATAGTAGCCACCAGGTATCGCAGCTCATAAAAGGAAACAGCATGCGCCGTATGATCCTCACCAGCAGCTTGCTGCTCGCACTGAGCGCAAGCGCCATGGCCAGCCAAGTGTACAAATGGGTCGATGCCCAAGGCGTCACGCACTTCGGCGCGCAGCCGCCGCAAGGTCAGCAAGCCACTACCGTCAACACCGCCACCGCACCACCCAAGCCTGTCGAGCCCAAAGCGGCGCCGACCTTCGAGAGCATTGCGGACCCCGAGCAAGCCGCTATCGATGAGAAAGTGAAGCAGGAGGTCGCAGCTAAGGAAGCCGAGCGCAAGAAGTACTGCGAGAGCGTGCGCACCAACCTGGCACAGCTGGAAAACAACCCGCGCGTACGCTTCGAGGAGGGCGGCGAAGTACGCCGACTGAGCGAAGACGAACGTCAGCAGCGCATCGATGACGCCAAGAAATCGATCGGCGAAAACTGCAAGTAACTCACCTGACGCGGCCTCAGGCCGCGCCACCGATCAATTGATCGAACTCGCCAAGCAGCCGAATCAGCCCCCTGGCGCGCTCGCTATGCAGGCCATACACCTGTTCGGCCATGGGCTGAATGCCAGAAACGCTGGGCAAGCCGGCGTTACTCTCCAGCATGTGTTTCATGCGCGGCAAGAAAATCCACTGCAGCCACTGTTCGAACGCCAAGCTATCGACACAGAACGGCTCCTGGCTGGCCAGCGCTTGCGCGCTGGGCGCCTGCTCTTCCCACCATCCCTGCGCGCGCAACTCGCGTTCGATCAGCAACAACTGCTCTGCCACCGCCGGCACACGGGCATCCATCAGAGATTGACTCGCGCCTGCTCACGGGCCTGGGCGGCACCCGCGCTGTCGCCCTGACGCTCGCGCGCTTGCGCAATCAGGTTCCACAAACTGGCTTGCAGTGCTGGGCGGCCACTGGCATAGCTCAGACCACGGCGGGCGAACTGCTCGGCTTGCGCCGCATCGCCCTGAGCCAGACGCACTTCCGCCAGGCGATAGAGCACTTGCGGTTCGCGCGGCGCGATGCGCTGAGCGCGCTCCAGGCTGGACGCCGCGCCATTCAAGTCGCCGCCGCCCTGCTGTTGCTGCGCAGCCGTCAACAACGCCAACACCGGGCCATCCAACTGCTCGTCGGCCGCCAAACCACCTGAGCTCGGAATGCCACTGGGAATTGACGGCGCGGGCGCGCTGTAACCGCCCGTGCTCGGCGAGTCGATAGTGATCGGACCGCTGCTCAACGGCGCACTGCTGATGCCACCGCCAATCGGCACACTGGACGCCGGGAACGTCTGAATCGGCGCCGAGCTGCCAGTCGCGCCCGGCACCATCACCACCACGCCGGAGTCTTGTGGCAGGGTTTGCGGCTGTGCGGCAGTCGGGCTGCCATAACCGCCGACACTGGCTTGCTGTTGCGCTGAAGCCGAAGAGCCGGATTCGACAACCGGGATCGAGCCACGCGGCACGCTGGCACAACCACCCAGCATTACCGTGGCGGTTAAAGCAGGAATCAACCACTTAGTCACTTCATACCCTCTTCACTTAATCCAACCAGCCACGTACCCAATCCATCACCGAGTCAACCGGCGCCTGAATACCGCAGGCTTGCCCGGCAATCGGTTCACTGCCACGAATATACGGCATCTGTACCGCGCCCGGGCAGCTCGGATCGGAGCCCTGACCACTACGAGCGTCTACCCAGGCCTGCACGACGTTGTCCGGCAGCGGCATGTCCAGCGGCAACGGGTCGGCCTTGCGCATGAAATCGGTCCAGACCTGCAAGGCTCCGGTCGCCCCAGTCAGCGGCGTTGGGCCGTTATCGTCACGACCGAGCCAGACCACTGCCAGCAGATCCTGGCTAAACCCGGCAAACCAACTGTCCCGTGAATCGTTGCTGGTACCGGTCTTACCGGCCAGGTTCAACGAGCTAGGGAGCTGGCTGTACACCGAACGCCCGGTGCCTTCGCGCATGGTGCGCTGCATGGCGTTCTGCAACAGATAAATCGCCCCGGCATCGAAACGCTGTTGAATCTGATACGGGTAGCGCTTGAGCGGCTCGCCCTCGGCGGTCAGCACGCTACGGATGCCGCGTAACGGGGTATTGAAGCCACCATTGGCCAGGGTCTGATACATATCGGCCACCGCCAGCGGGCTCAACCCGCCCGCGCCCAACAACATCGACGGGTAAGCGGGCCACTTATGTTCCACACCTAGCCGCTCAAGCGTTTTGAGTACATTCGGTACACCCAGTTCCAGGCCCAACTTGGCGCTGGACAGGTTGTAGGAATTGGCCAGTCCCTGGTACAGGTAAACCGTACCGTGGGCCTTGCGATCATAGTTTTGCGGCCGCCAAACCTGGCCATCCTGCCCCTTGATGGAGAAGGGTTCATCCTGCAGCAGACTGGTCAAGGTGTACTGACTGGGGCGCTCCAAGGCGGTCAGGTAGATTGCCGGTTTGATCAGCGAACCAATCGGCCGCACCGCATCCAGCGCTCGGTTGAAGCCGGCAAACCGCGGCTGGCGACTGCCGATCAGCGCTTGCACCTCGCCGGTTTCCGGGTTGGTCACCACCATCCCGGCCTCGACCTGATCGACCCCCTTGCGCCCGGACAGACGCTTCAATGACTCTGCCAGAGCACCTTCGGCCTTGAGCTGCAGAATCGGGTCGAAGCTGGTGAAGATCCGCAGGCCTTCTTCGGTCAGATCCTCCTCGCGGTAATCCTCGCGCAGCTGGCGCTTGACCAGGTCGAGGAAGGCCGGAAACGAGCTGTCGGCCATGCTGCCGCGCTGAGTGACGCCGAGTGGTTTCTGCTTGGCGAGCGCCGCTTCCTCGGCGGTGACCACGCCCTGTTCGACGAGCACATCGAGTATCAGGTTACGGCGCTCCATGGCGCGTTCTGGGTTACGTCGCGGGTTGTAGTAGGTAGGCCCTTTGACCATGCCGACCAACAACGCCACCTGATCGAGTTTCAGCTCGGACAGCGGCTGGCTGAAGAAATACTGGCTGGCCAAGCCGAAACCATGCACCGCGCGCTGGCCGTCCTGCCCGAGGAACACCTCGTTGAGGTAGGCCTCGAGAATGTCCTGCTTGTCGTAGTGCAACTCCAGCAGCACCGCCATCATGGCTTCGGTGGCTTTGCGGCTGAGACTGCGCTCGTTGGTCAGGTAGAAGTTCTTCACCAACTGCTGGGTCAGCGTGCTGCCGCCCTGACGCAACTGCCCGGCTGTGGCATTGATCCACATGGCGCGGGCAATGCCTTTGGGCGATACGCCGAAGTGATTGAAGAACTCGCGGTCCTCGATTGCCACCAGGGTTTCCACCAGATACGGCGGCACCTGCTCCAGCTTGATCAGCACGCGGTCTTCCTGGTGCGCCGGGTACAGGCCACCAATCAGCATCGGCTCCAAGCGGGCAACCGCCAGGTCACTGCCATTGGCCTGGCTCAGGCCGGCGACATAATCGCCGGAAAAACGCACGCGAACACGCTGCGAGGGCTCGGTGCTTTCATAGAACTGGAAACCGCGCGAATGCAATTCGATGGCGTTGCCAGCCACCGACACGGCGCCAGGACCGTTGGCCGCGCTTTCCCGGCGATAGCCGAGGGCGTCCAACTCCTTGAGAAAGTCGTCCTTGGCCAGTTTCTGGCCGACGAACAGTTCCAGCGGGCGGGCGTAGACCTTGGCGGGCACGGTCCAGCGCTTGCCGGAAAACTTCTCCTGCACCACAGCATCGAGGTAAACCGCAAAGCCGGCCAACACCACCAAACCAACCAGACCGAGCTTTACAGCCCAACCAAGCCAGGGGCGCAGGCCACGCGAGCGACGTTTGGAACGAGAACGAGGGGATCGGGTACGAGTCATGGCGCGGCATTATACGCACTTTGCCAAACACAAGCAGGCACAGCCCGGCGGTTTGCAGAGTGCCTCACAGCGGCCATAATGCCCGACTCTTATTTGTTTGAAAGCCAAGGATCGCCCGTGAGCCAAGCCCTGATTGCCGCCCTGCAGAACCCGGCCCTTTACCCCCACCCGGTAGATGGTTTCCAGGTCATCGAGACGCATATCTCCTGGGTATTGCTGACCGGCCCCTATGCCTACAAGATCAAAAAACCGGTGGACTTCGGCTTCCTCAATTTCACCGAACTGGCCGACCGCGAGCACTTTTGCAAAGAAGAATTGCGCCTCAACCAGCGCCTTACCCAAGGCCTGTACCTGGAAGTTTTGCCGATCAACGGTAGTCTTGATGCACCGCAGTTGGCCGGCGCTGGCCCGGTCATCGAATATGCCCTGAAAATGCGCCAATTCCCGCAAAACCAACTGCTCAGCGATGTACAGGCACGCGGCGAGTTGAGCGAAGCGCACATCGACGCCCTGGCCGCACAGATCGCCCACTTCCACCAGAACACTCCGCAAGTGGCCCTCGATCACCCGCTGTGCAATGCCACGGCGATCGTCGCGCCGCTGCGGCAGAACTTCGAACAGATCCGCCCGATGCTGACGGACAAGGCCGACCTGCAACAACTGGACGCCTTGGAAGCCTGGGTAGAAACCAGCCTCGAACGCCTGTGGCCAGAACTGGAGGCGCGCGCCGCACAAGGTTTCATCCGCGAGTGCCATGGCGATATCCACTTGGGTAACGCAGCCCTGCTGGACGGCCAGGCCGTGCTGTTCGATTGCATCGAGTTCAACGAGCCGTTCCGCCTGATCGATGTCGCCCTGGACGCCGCCTTCCTCGCCATGGACCTGGAAGACCGCGGCCTGAAGTGTCTGTCCCGGCGCTTTATCAGTGCCTGGCTGGAGCACAGCGGCGACTACGCCGCCCTCAAGCTGCTCAACCTGTACAAAGCCCACCGCGCCCTGGTGCGGGCCAAGGTCAGCCTGTTCCGCCTCGGCCAGGAGCAAGACTCGGTGCAGCGCGCAGTCATCCTGCGTCAGTACCGCAGTTATGCCAGCCTGGCAGAGAGCTACAGCGCCATTCCATCACGCTTCCTGGCCATCACCCATGGCGTTTCGGCGGTGGGCAAAAGCCACGTGGCCATGCGCCTGGTCGAAGCGCTCGGGGCCATTCGCCTGCGCTCGGATGTCGAACGCAAGCGTCTGTTCGGTGCGCAACAGACTGGCGACCACGATCAGCTCAGTGCGGGCATCTACAGTCAGGACGCCAGCACCGCCACCTACCAGCGCCTGCATCAACTGGCCGACGCCGCCTTGCAGGCCGGTTTCCCGGTGGTGATCGACGCCACCTACCTCGCGCACGCGCAGCGCCAACTGGCCTGGCAGATTGCCGAAGAGACCGGCGTGCCGTTCCTGATTCTCGACTGCAATGCCCCGGATGAGGTGATCGCCAGCTGGCTGGAACAACGCCAGGCCGACGGCCAAGACCCGTCCGATGCCACATGGGCAGTGATCCAGGCGCAGCAAGCCGGCCGCGAAGCGCTCAACGCGGACGAACGCTTGCACAGCAAACGCGTCGACACCCACGACAGCGCCAGTCTCGACAGCCTGATCGCCCGGATTCGCCAACGCCTGCCCGGGCTGTAACGCAGCACGCGGCCTATCACCAGCCCGGCGAGCAGAGCACGCCGTGGCTTCTATACTGGCGGGGAACCCAACAATGGATGTTCCCCATGAGTCAGCCGCGCCAGCTTGATGACCCGCTTTACCACCTGCTGCACAACGACGACATCAAAGGCTTCAATGCCCGCAAACCCAGAGATGTCGACATCGACCTCTCCGGCGGCGATTTCCGCGGCCTCGACTTGCGTGCCCTGGACGCCGAACGCATCAATTTCAGCGACGCCTACTTCCGCGGCACCGACCTGCGCGGCCTGGATCTGCGCGATGCGCAACTGGAAGGCGCCAGCCTGGCTCATGCGCAGATTTCCGGGGCGTACTTCCCCGCCGAGCTGACGGCCGACGAGATCCTCATGTCGGTCAACTTCGGCACCCGCCTGCGCTACCGCACCAAATAACCATGAGCGAGATAGCCCAACTGTTCGGTGCCCGCGCCGATGCCTACGCCAGTTTTCGTCCGCAATACCCGGACGCGCTATTCACCTGGCTGGCCAGCCATAGCCCGCAGCCCATGCGCGTCCTGGACATCGCGTGCGGCAATGGCCAAGCCAGCCGCCCGCTGCGTCAGCACTTCGCCCACGTACTGGCCTGCGACGCCAGCATCGAACAGCTACAGGCTGCCGACGACCTGGCCGGCATCGCACTGTTTGTCGCCAACGCCGAGGCGCAGCCCCTGGCCAGCAGCAGCCTCGACCTGATTGTGGTGGCGCAAGCCCTGCACTGGTTCGCCACCCCGCCGTTCTTCGCCGAAGTAGCGCGCCTGCTCAAGCCCGGCGGGCTATTCTGCGCCTGGTGCTACGGCCTGATGCGTATCGACAGCACGCTGGACGCGTTGATCGAGACATTTTACGCGCGCACCCTGAATGGCCGCCCGGACGGGCCAGTGTCGACGCCGGTTACCGCGATATCCAGGTAGCATTCCCACGCCTCGAACCGCCGACGTTCGCCATCGAAGCACAATGGCACTTCGACCACCTGACGGGCTACCTGCGCACCTGGTCGGCCGTGCAACGCTGGGAGAAGCAACAGGGCCGCGACCCCGTGGCTGAATTGGAGCCCGCACTGCGCCGCGCCTGGGGTGATGTCAATCAGCCACGCTTTGTGCGCTGGCCGCTACACTTCCTGGCAGGCACCCCCAATTGACTCGATTTCGCATCGCATGCCAGCAGCGCAAGGAGGCTCGATGAACGACGAACTGCAGCACTTGAAAAATCTTGGCAAGACATCCGCACAGTGGCTGCATGCCGTTGGCATCCACAGCGCCAACGATCTACGCCGGCTCGGCGCGGTGAGCGCCTATCGCGCAGTGCGGGCGCGCGGCTTTCGGGCATCCAAAGTGTTGCTCTATGCCATCGAGGGGGCACTTCTGGATGTGCATTGGAACGAGTTGCCACCCGCTCACAAAGCCGAATTAAATGGCCAGCTCGACGCCTGTTTGTCGCGCAATAAGAGCTAGCTCACAACCTCTTCGCAGAATGATTTACCTAAGGCTTGGCGCCGCCTATTGTTTCAGGGACGTTCGTGCGCTTTAGTCAGCCTAGCCAGTTCAAGGAATTACGCTCATGTATCTACTCGGGGAGCAACCGGCTTACGCCGACCAGCTGATCAACCGACTGCAAAGCATCCCGACTCAACTACTGGAAGGCTTGGAGCCCAATGGCGAGGCGCTGCAAGTGGAGCGGGTCGAGGATTTGGCGCAAGTGCTGCCAGGCAACCAGCTGTTCATTATCGAGAATGGCTTGCTGCATGCGCTGGTCGACGAGCGCCCCCTGTTCTACCTGCAAGAAGGCGATCTGGTCGGGCTGCGCCAGGGCATCGACCTTCCCAGCTGCCGCTACAGCAGTGAAGAGCCGCTCAGCCTGATCCCCTACTCGCGCAGCGAAGTGTTCAAACACATCTACGCCAGCGAAGTCCGTCAGGAGCTGTTCATCCAGTACCTGATCGGTCATACCGCCCTGCTCTCCGATGCTTTGGCGCGCCTTAAGCAGCCGGAAATCCGCCCGTCGACCGGCTTCCAGCACTTTGCCGCTGGTGAAGAGCTTATTCATCAAGGCGACGCGGCCGACCACGTATTCATCATCATCGAGGGTCACGCCGAAGCGTATGTCGACGGGCACAAGGTCGGCGATGTGCAGAAAGACGAAATTTTCGGCGCAATGGCCGTGTTCACCCGCGAGAAACGCAGCGCCACCGTACTGGCCAGCGAGCCCTGCACGGTGATGGTGATTCCCAAGGAACAATTCCTCAGCCTGATGCAGAGCAACCCACGGATCGCCCACAGCTTGATCGAGAGCATGGCCCGCCGCATTGACCTGCTCAACAAGGAAGTCACCCAGCTGCGCTTGCCAGCCACGGCGTAACGCCTCAGGTACCCTCGCCGAACCCAGCCACGCGCCGGGTTCGGTGTTTTTGGGCGCTGCGGCGGCGGCCATGAAAATAGTTTGAAAAGCGCGTTGACATATAAATGAGAATTGTTATTATTATCACAACTGGTCGCGAGATCAGCCGATAAGCTTAAGAGACCTTCAGTCGGACTCTTCAGATTATCTCCTCATCAGGCTAATCACGGTTATTGACCCGGCTCTTGCCGGGTCTTTTTTTGCCTGTACGCCAACGACGTATTGCAGGCGAAACCGCGCTGTTGTGGCGGTGGTCTTGACCGCGGGCTGTTCAGGCAGCGTGCTCACGGCAAGCCAAAGCACTCGCGGCCAAGCATAGCGCCTGAGTACGGGTTCAAACCTGCCGCTCTTTCGCGATTAAAGCCGCTGGTATGTTGTACCTGCCGGGGTGAAAAACTCAGGTCGCATCTGACGCGAGAGAAATCATCCCACCCTGCATCATCGCGCCGATAAGCAATCCATCGGCTTGAGTTCCGCTCAAGGCCGGCACTCACGCCAGCCCGCGAAGCTCTTCTGCTTAGAATTAGAGGCTGCGCACTAGGGGCGCAGTTTTGCGCAGTGATCCTGCTCGGGCAGCGCGGCGGTATACCAGACGAAGTCCGCTTCAGCGGCACTCACGGGCACGCCGACTTCCGCGAGGATCAACACGCGGAAGTCGGCTTTATCGCCCACATCGCGCAGGTGCAGCGGTATGCCCAGGTCACGGCGCACATGATAGGCGCCAGCGAACAACAGGCTGGGCTCGGGCGCGGCCAGCAGGGCTTCGGCCATGCGTCGGTCGCGCTGTTGTTGCACCGCAAGCATGGCTGGCAACTGGCTGGCCGGCAGCAGGTCGCAGTGCGACTCGCGGATGTGCGCCAGCAGGGTCGTGCGCACGCCCTCCGCCGTCGAGGCCGCCCCGCTCAGCACGGGCGCAGCGCGGTAGATGTCGAGCACTTGCGCGCGGTCCAGGTTGGCGGCCAGCAACGGGGACGGTTGAGCCAGCAGATGCCGCACGATCGGCCCATACAAGGCCCACTCCCAGCCCTTTTCCCACGCCAGTGCAGCCGGCAGATCGGCAACCTGTTGCCCGCTGGCCAGAGACGCCCGCAACGCATCGACCTTGCCTTGCTGAGCCGGCGTCAGCATTTCCAGCAACACGCTGCCCTGTTCGCGATGCGCCGCCAGCGCCCGCAGCAGCCAGAGCTGCAAGGCATGATGATCCGGGTTGTCGTGGCGTTCACCGACCAATAGCCGGGGCGCCATGGCCAGTTGCTCGACCAGTTGCGCCGGGGTCAATCGCGCGCCGCTACGCAGATCGTGAATCTGCCCCAACTCGGCATGCTCGCGACCTTGCGGACTTTGCCAGGCCGGCAGCGGCGGCAGGACGGCCTGACAGCCGCCCAGGAGTAACAACAGCGATAAAGCGATACGGCGCATGAGCGCTCCTCAGCGGGCAACGATCAGCGGATGACCACGCTCCGGATGCCGCTGCACCAGCACCTCCAGACCGAATACCGCCTGCAACGGCGCGACGCGCAACACCTCATCCGGGCTGCCGAGGGCATGCGGGCGACCGCGGTCGAGCAACAGCAGGCGGTCGCAGTAACGCGCCGCCAGGTTCAGATCATGCAGGATCACCATCACCGCCGCGCCTTGCTCGGCAAAGGCACGGGTGGCTTGCAGGGTGGTGTGCTGGTGTAACGGGTCGAGCATCGAGGTTGGCTCATCGAGCAACAGAATCTGCCCCTCGCCGCCCGGCCAGAGCTGCGCCAAGACCCGCGCCAAATGCACGCGCTGGCGCTCGCCACCGGATAACGCCAGATAGCTGCGGCCAGCCAGGTGCACGGCATCCGCCGCTTGCAACGCCTGCATGACGATCTGCGCATCGCGTAAACGGCCGCTGGCATGCGGTAGTCGCCCCATGGCCACCACGTCTTCGACCCGGAAGGCGAAACTCAGGGTCGAGGTTTGCGGCAATACCGCCAAGCGCCGCGCCCGCTCGCTGCCCTGCCAGTCCGCAAGGCGGCGCTGATCCAGGTAGACCTGCCCCTGCGCCGGCGACAACTCGCCACAGAGCGCAGCCAACAAGGTGCTTTTGCCGGCGCCATTGGGGCCGAGCACGCCCAGCACTTCGCCCGGCCGCAGCTCCAGGTCGATCTCCGCCAATACGGTGCAAGGGCCACGCCGCACCGCCAGGTTTTCCGCGCGCAGCATCAGGTGCGTCCCCGCAACAACAAATAGAGAAAGAACGGCGCACCGATCAAGGCGGTGACGATGCCGATGGGTAACTCCGCCGGTGCCAGCGCCAGCCGTGCGACAAGATCCGCCAGCAGCAACAGGCTCGCGCCGGCCAGTGCCGAAGCCGGCAACAGCACGCGGTGATCGGGGCCGACCAGCAAGCGCATCAAATGCGGCACCACCAGGCCGATAAAGCCGATCATCCCCGCAGCCGCCACCGCTGCGCCCACGCCCAGCGCGGTGCAGAACACCAGTTCGCGCTTGATCCGCTCGACGGCAAACCCCAGGTGGCGTGCCTCCGATTCGCCCAGTAACAAGGCATTCAGTGCCTTGGCCCGGCGCGGCAACCACAGCGCCACCGCCAGGGTCACCAGCAACAAGGGCCACAAACGCGCGTAGCTGGCGCCGTTGAGGCTGCCGAGGTTCCAGAACGTCAGGGTGCGCAGGGTGGCGTCGTCGGCCAGGTAGGTGAAGAGACCAATCGCCGCGCCGGCCAGCGCGGTCAGGGCGATCCCGGCGAGCAACATGGTCGCCACGCTGGTCTCGCCGTCGCGCCGGCCCAGGCGGTAGACCAGCGCGGTTACGCCCAGGCCGCCGAGAAAGGCGCAGAGCGACAGCAGGTACGGCGCGAAGACTTCGGGCAGGCCGCCCATGGCCGCGCCGCCAACAATCGCAACTGCCGCCCCGAGCGCCGCACCGCTGGAGACCCCGACCAGACCGGGATCGGCCAGCGGATTGCGGAACAACCCCTGCATCGCCACGCCACACAGCGCAAGCACCGCGCCGACCGTAAGGCCGAGCAAGGTGCGCGGCATACGAATCTGCCCAAGGATCAACTCCGCCTGTTGCACCTCGGCGCTGCCCACCGGCAGCCCCAGCAGGCGCAACACCGCCTGTAGGGTATCCGCCAACGGCAGGCTGACCGGGCCCAGGGCCAGCGACAACCAGAGCGCAAGCGCGAGCAGAACGCTCAGTGCGATAAACAGTGAGCGCGGCTGAATGACAGGATTCATGGCGTGGGCTGGGCTTCGGCGGTCAAAGGTTGGCTGGCAGGATAAAAGGCTGCGGACAAGGCCGCCAGTCCATCCGGTATACGCGGGCCGAGCCCGCCGACCAACAAGGTTGGATCGAGCGCCAGCAACCGATCATGGCGGGCCGCGCGGGTCGCCGCCAGCGCCGGGTTGTTTTGCAGCAGCGCCTGCTTGGCTGCAACGCCCGACAAGCTGCGATCGGCGAACACCACCACCTCTGGATCGAGCGCCAGCAGGGCTTCCGTGGATAACGCCCGGTAGCCCGTGTGGCGGGTCAGATTGCGCCCACCGGCCTGCTCGATCAGCCACGCCGCGACGGTGTCCTGCCCCGCCGCCATTGGGCTGCTGCCGGCATGCCCGAGCAACAGCAGCACAGCCGGCGCGGCGTGCTGGCGTTGCGCCTGGGCGACCCACTGCGCTTGCGCATGCAGGCGTTGCCGATAGGCGGCGAACACGTCAATGGCCTGCTGCGGCGCGCCGAGCAATGCGCCAATGCGCTGCAAGTTGCGCTGCACGGTTGGCAGATCAGCCTCGGCCGACAACTGCTCGATGCGCACACCGGCGGCCTGCAGTTGCGCCAGCACCGGCGGCGGGCCCATTTCTGCGCTGCCCAACAGCACGTCCGGGCGCAAGGCGAGAATCCCCTCCGCCGCCAACTGACGCTGATAACCGATGCTCGGCAACGCCCCCAGCGTCGCCGGGTGCTGGCTGGTGGTATCGACACCGACCAGCTTGCTTTCCCCGCCCAACACCACCACCCACTCGCTCAGTGCACCGCCGGCACTCACCCAGCGCTGCGGCAAGGGCTCGGCATCCGCCAGCAACGGCTGACACAACAGACTCGCGGCCATCAGGCACGCAGAACGCAAACGCTTCATGGGGCAGGCTCCAACAAGATTCGGCTGTCCTGAATGCCCTGCTGCTGCAACAGGGCCATCAGGTCGAGAAAGGCGGACAGTGGCGCCTGGCGATCCAGCGCCAGGTCCAGCCCGAGTGTCTGATCGGCGGCGAACGCCGCGTGCAAGGCGCCACGCAACGCGGCGAAATCCGCTTGCGGGGCACCGTTCAAGCGCCATTGCTCGCGGGCATCCAGTTGCACCTGCACGCGCTCGCCACTGGCAGCTGCCGCACTCAACGCCTCCTGGCTGTGTGGCAATTGCAGCGGCAGCTCCAGCAACGGGGTCTGCGCGGTGAGCAGGAAAAACACCAGCACGATAAAGATCACATCGAGCAATGGCGTCAGGTCCGGCAGCAGGCTGGTCTGCTGCTCGGCCGCGGCGGGCAGGCGGATCACCGCAACACCCACTGCGCCGCACCCGGGCTATTCGGCAGTTCCAACTCCAGACCGTCGATAGCCAGGTGGCAGCGGTTGAGCAGCGCCTGCACGCCCTCCAGATAACGCTCGGCCCACAGGGCAAAACCCTGCCCGGCGGCCAACGCCGGGATGGCGATGCACAACCCCCAGACCGTGGTGTACAGCGCCTGCCACAGGCCGTCGGCGAGCAGCGCCGGGGTCACCGGACGATCCTGTCCGGCGATGTTGGCGAACATCTCCAGCATGCCCAGCACCGTGCCGAGCAAGCCGAGCATCGGCGCCAGCACGCCGAGCAACTGCAACAGCCGTAGCTGGCGATTGAGCCGGCGGCGCTCTTCCAGTAGCCAGCAGCCAAGCAGCTCTTCACGCTGACTGGCCGGCAGGCCGCTGTGCCTGAGCAGCAGCGCCAAGCCAAAACGCCAGCCGCGCGATGCCCCCTGGCAGTGATCGCGCTCGCAGGTGCGGCAGGCTCCTAACGCCGCCTTGGCTGCGGCAGCGCCCATCGGCTGCAAACGCAGGAACAGGCCGAAGCGTTCGAGAATCAGCGCCAGCGCCAACAGCGAGCACAGTGCTAACGGCCAGCCCAACGGACCCATTGCTCCCCACCATGCCGGCATCTCAGACCTCCAGTGCCGGGATGCTTTCGGCCAGCGCACGCCAGTCCTCGCGCTCAGGCACACCGGGCTTGCGCGCACCGAACAGCTGCACGATCAGCTCGCCATCGCGGTCGAACGCCTCCCAACTGGTGATCACCCCGTCACTGCTCGGCTTGCGCACGCGCCAGAGCTCGGCCACCGCCGAGGCTTTCAGGTGCAGGTTGAATTCGTCATCGAGGACGTTGAACCAGTCGTCGAACCAGCGCAGGTTGCGCACCGGGCCACTGTGGATCTGGATGCAATGACGGTTACCGACGAACACCATCAGCGGCACCTCATGGGCGGCGGCCTGCTCCAACAGGCTCGGCAAGGCGCCAGGCGCCAACGGCTCGGCCCACTCGCGGCCGGCCAGGCGCAGCGCCTGGGTACGCGTGGTGCCGTGCTTTTTCAATAACGCGAAGAAGTGGTGGGTGTCCTTGAGCGTCGACCAGCCGACGCGCAGCGCATTCACGTCGATCACCGCATCGCCCTGCGCTTGCTCGCGCGGCGGCAGTGGCTGCACGTCGAGCGCGGTCACCTGAGCCTCGGCGCGGAAACGCTCGACCAGCGCCGCCCAGGCCTCCAGCTGGCTGGCGGCGGTGAGAAACACCTTATGCACCGCCACACCCTGGCGATCGAACACCTGAATGCTGCGCTGCAGCGCCTTGCCATTGTCCTCCTCGATGGCAAACACGCTGACCCAACCACCGAGGAACAGGCGCAGGTCGATATCGGCCGACACCACCAAGCCCATCTGCGCGTTTGCGCTGACCGTCACCTCGCGGTAGAAGCCCTTGCGCTCGTGCACGCAATGCGCGTTGCGGGTCAATGCCATCACATAACCCAACTCGCCGAGCGCTGGCAGCAAGGCGCCCCACTCGGCGCGCAAGCGCACGGTGTCGATGCCCAAGCGGCTGGCGACCAGCTCCGCCTCGCTGACCGCCAGGCGCTCGGCGGCATCCCGGGCGCGCAGACGCGGCTGCTCGCGGCGTAACACCTGCCACGCCAGATAAAGATCGTTGGCCGCTGGGCTGGCCTGGGATTGAGTGTGCATGGTCGAACTCCTTGCGGGTAATCAGCGGCTCGCCGACAGGGCGAACTGAATAGGGATTTGCACGCGGCTGGGCACACCACGCCCGCCCAGTGTTTCCGGGCGGAAGCGCCAGGCGGCCACGGCGTCGAGCGCCGCCCGGTCGAGGCTGTCGATACCGGAAGAGCGCAGCACATTCAGGCTGCGCAACTCGCCACGCGCATCCAGACGCACCTCCACCAGCACCGTGCCCTGCTGGTTGCGCCGCCGCGCCTGGCTCGGGTAATGCGGTGGCTTGGGGTGTTCGCGAAAACTCGGCTCGCGGCTGAACACCTCGGGCGGCGGTAGCGCCTCAGGCGCCACTGCCGACGCAGCCCGCACGGGCGCTGCCGTGGCCACCGCCGCAGCGAGGGCCGGCGGTGATGCGGCTGGCGCTGACGCCTTGGCGGTCTCACGCGGCTTGTCCGCTTTCACCAACGGTTTGCTGATGCGTTGCGGTTGCGGTTGCGGTTGCGGGGCAAGAGTTGCCGGTGCCAGCGACGGCCGCTGGAGCTGCACCTGTGGCATGTGCAACACCGACGCCGCGGCGCTCGGCGGGGCAACGTCAGGTGCCGCTGCAGACGCAGGCAGCAGCCGACTGGCGGCGATGTGCACGGCCAGCGACAACAGCAGAAACACTGGAAAACGCGGCATGGGAAAACCGGATCGACTCGAATTAAATCTATTTGATAATTATTTGCATCTGCATGTCAATGTCGTTTAGGTTTGCCGCCGATGCCCACCCGGTGGTCGCAGAAACCACCCGCACGATCTAGGAGTTGCCATGCTGAAACGTCCCCCATTTGCCCGCCGACCCTGGCTGGCGCTGCTTCTGCTCAGCCCATCGCTGGCCCTCGCCGCCGAGAAACCCGCCACCCAGTTCGACACGGTGACCGTCTCGGCCACGCGTACCGAACAGACCCTGGATCAGATCCCGAGCACAGTGTCGGTGCAGACCGAGCGCGATCTTGAGCAGAAGAACGTGAAGAACATCCGAGACCTGGTGCGCTACGAGCCCGGCGTATCGGTCAGCGGCACCGGCAGCCGCTTCGGCCTCGCCGGTTTCACCATTCGCGGCATCGGCGGCAACCGCGTGCTGACGCAGGTCGATGGCGTGGCGATGCCCGACGCCTTCACCTTCGGCCCGTTCCTCGATGCGCGGCGCAACTACGTCGACACCGACACCCTCAAGCAGGTGGAAATCATCCGTGGCCCAGCCAGCTCGCTGTACGGCAGCGATGCGATCGGCGGCGCGGTGAGCTTCCTGACCAAGGACGCCGCCGACTACCTGGAGGACGGCGACGACGCCTATGCCCGCTTCAAGACCGGCTACGACGGCAGCGACGACAGCTGGCAACGCAGCGCCACCTTCGCCGCCCGCCAGGGTGCGCTCGACGGCCTGCTGCACCTGGGCCGCCGCGATGGCCAGGCGCTGGACAGCCACAGCGGCCAGGGCGGGATCGGCAGCGCGCGCGAGCAGGCCAACCCGCAGGATTACCGCGCCGACAACCTGCTGGCCAAGCTCGGCTGGAACTACCGCGGCAGCGACCGCCTGCAACTGACCTACGAACGCTACGCCGACGACGCCGACACCCAGGTGCTCAGCGAATACAGCAGCAGCGCCACCGTGCGCACCTCGGACGCCCGCGACAGCACCGACCGCGAACGCATCAGCCTGCAACACCAGTTCGCGCTGGGCAGCCCGTTCGCCGACAGCGCCGAATGGCAGCTGAGCTACCAGGACAGCCAGATTCGTCAGCAAACGCAGCAAACCCGCTTCAGCGGCGGGCAACTGCGCAACCGCACGCGCGACTCCAACTATCAGGAACAACTCTGGGCGCTCAACGCCAAGCTCGATAAAGCCTTCAGCACTGGCGCGGCCGAGCATCGGCTGATCTACGGCATCGACCTCAAGCGCCTGGACAACAGCGACCTGCGCCGCGGCGCTGAAGTGTTCGCCGCCAGCGGTCTGCCCGTGCCGGCGATCCCTGGCGACGAACGCTTCCCGCTCAGCGATTTCCCCGACCCGCGCGCCAACGAATATGCGCTGTTCGCCCAGGACAGCATCGCCATCGGCCGCTGGACCCTGCTACCGGGCCTGCGCTACGACCACTACGAGCTGCAACCGGAGGTCACCCGCGAGTACCTCAACAGCCAACCGGTCAACGCCAACCCGACGGACTACAGCGACCAGGCGCTGTCGCCGAAATTCGGCCTGACCTACCAGCTCGACGACGCCCACAGCGTCTACGGCCAGTATGCCGCCGGTTTCCGCGCACCGAATGCGGTGGACATCTTCGGCGAGTTCGTCAACTTCGCCCGGGGCTACCAGACCATCGCCAACCCCAACCTGAAAGCCGAGACCAGCGACAGCTACGAACTCGGCCTGCGGGGCCAGTACGACGCCGGCAGCTTCGGCGTGGCGCTGTTCTACAACCGCTACGACGACTTCATCGAACAGGTCACCCTGGCCAATGACCCCACCGGCAACGGCCGCATGACCTTCCAGTACCAGAACCTCGACCGCGTCACCATTCGCGGCGCGGAAGCACGCGGCGAGCTGTTCCTCAGCAGCGTCGGCCTGCCGGACGGCACCCGCCTGCGCGGCGCCATCGCCTATGCCCGCGGCCAGGACGACGCCAGTGGCCAACCGCTGAACAGCGTCGACCCACTGAAAGCGGTGTTCGGCCTGGGCTACGACGCACCGAGCGGCCAGTTCGGCGGCGAACTGGCCTGGACCCTGGTAGCGGCCAAGAAGCGCGTCGACGAAACGCAGATCGCCGAGCAGTTCGAGCCCGCCGGCTACGGCACCCTCGACCTCAGCGGCTACTGGCAGGTCAGCGAGCAGGTGTCGCTCAACGCCGGCCTGTTCAACCTCGCCGACAAACAGTACTGGCAGTGGGGCGATGTGCGCAGCCTCAGCGAAAACAGCCCGAGCCTCGGCCGTTACACCCAGCCCGGGCGCCACGCGGCAGTCAATCTGGTCTGGGAAATCTGAACGGGGAAACCGCGGACAATGTGGCGCAGGGACGCGCCCGCCTATCGCATCGCCCTGCCCGTGCGGGATAATCCGCCGCACAGGCCGGGAGATGAGCATGATTCGTTTATGTGCGGTGGATGAACTGGCCGAGGGCCAGAGCCGCGGCTTCGAGATCGACAACGAGAAACTGTTTGCCGTGCGCAAGGACGGCCAGGTATACGCCTACCGCAACCGCTGCCCGCACCGCGGCATTGCCTTGGAGTGGCTGCCCGATCAGTTCCTCGACCACAGCGCCAGCCTGATCCAGTGCGCCACCCACGGTGCGCTGTTCCTCATCGACTCGGGCGAATGCGTCGCCGGCCCGTGTGCCGGAAAAACCCTCGATGCCCTACCCTGCGCAGAACCCCCCGACGGTATCTGGATCACCCCGTAACCGCACGCCGAGCCACCCGCGCGGGTGGACAAGGCTTCGCCATGTCCACCCTACAAGCCCGCATAAACACCACACACCGTAGGACATGCCGTACGCCGACTCACCCTACAGGCCCGCACAGGCACCGCACACCGTAGGGCGGACATGCCGCAGGCTTGTCCGCCGCCTGTATGAATCTGCCGGCCCAGCCTACAACTGCACCTCAAGTCGGCGCACCAGACGGACCTCTTCGGCGCTGATCTGCGCGCCATAGGCCAGCACCTCGACGCCAGCGCCGACCGCTTCGCGCAACGCCGCTGCATACAGCGGGTCGATTTCTTCGGCAGGGCGTACGGCGTCCACCTCGCTGAGGTTCACGCAATACAACTGCACCGCCCGCACGCCAGCGCGGGCCAGGCTGGCCAATTCGCGCAGGTGCTTGGCGCCGCGCTCGGTGCGCGCATCCGGAAAGGCCGCGACGCGGCTGTCGGCAAAGCCCAGGGTCACACTCTTGACCTCGACAAACGCCGCGCCGCCCGGGTAATCCAGGCGAAAATCGATACGGCTGCGCTCCTGGCCATAGGGCACCTCACGTTTGAGGTGGGTAAATCCGCTGAGCTCGGTAATCACCCCGGCCCGCAGCGCTTCTTCGACCAGGCCATTGGCCCGCCCGGTATTGATCACCGCCAGACGCCCCTGCGGCGTTTCACCGAGTTCCCAGGTGCCCGGCAGCTTGCGCTTGGGGTCATTGGAGCGGCTGAACCAGACCCGCGCGCCCTCGCTCATGCAATTGAGCATCGAGCCGGTGTTCGGGCAGTGGATGGTCAACAGCTCGCCTGCGCTGGTCTCGATGTCGGCGAGAAAGCGCTTGTAGCGGCGCAGCAAGCGGCCCTGCTGCAACGGCGGGTCAAAGCGCATCCGGCCTCCAGCTTTTCAGACCACGGGCGATGCGCTCGACCGCCTGTTGCAGGCGCGGCAGGTCCTGGGTGTAGGCGAAGCGCACATGTTGGCCGGCGTGGTGACGGCCGAAATCCAAGCCCGGGGTGATCGCCACGTGCTCGGTTTCCAGGAAGTGCTGGCAGAAGGCGAAGGCGTCGCCGCCGAAGGCGCTGATGTCGGCATATAGATAGAAGGCGCCTTCCGGCTCCACGGCAATTCTGAAGCCCAGCTCGCGCAGTGCCGGCAAAAGGAAGTCGCGGCGCCGGGCGAACTCATGCCGACGCTGTTCGAGAATCTCCAGCGTGTGCGGCTCGAAACAGGCCAGCGCCGCATGCTGGGCCATGCTCGGCGCACTGATGTAGAGGTTCTGCGCCAGCTTCTCCAGATCCGCCACGGCGGCGGGCGGCGCCACCAGCCAGCCCAGGCGCCAGCCGGTCATGCCGAAATACTTGGAGAAGCTATTGAGCACGAACGCTGCGTCGTCGACTTCCAGCACGCTGGCGGCGTCCACGCCGTAGGTCAGGCCGTGGTAGATCTCGTCGACCACCAGATGGCCACCGCGTGCTTTCAGGGCCTGCGACAGGCTGGCCAGTTCGTCGCTCGCCAGCAGGGTGCCGGTGGGGTTGGCCGGCGAGGCGACCAGAGCACCGACGCTGTGCTGATCCCAATGCCGCGCGACCAGCTCCGGGGTCAGTTGGTAGCGCACGTCAGGCCCGACAGGCACAAGCTGCGCGGCGCCTTCGACCAACCGCAGGAAGTGCCGGTTGCACGGGTAACCCGGGTCGGCCAACAGCCAGTGCTTGCCCGGGTCGACCAACAAACTGGCGGCCAACAACAATGCACCGGAGCCGCCCGGGGTAATCAAAATCCGCTCAGGGTCTATGCTCAACCGATAACGTTGCGCGTAGAACCCGGCAATCGCCTCGCGTAGCGCCGGAATCCCGCGCGCGGCGGTATAGCGGGTGTGGCCGGCAGCCAGTGCCGCCTGGCCGGCCGCGACAATCGGCGCGGCAGTGGTGAAATCCGGCTCACCGATTTCCAGGTGGATCACATCATGGCCGTCGGCTTGCAACTGGTTGGCACGGGCGAGCAAGGCCATGACATGGAAGGGTTCGATGGCGCGGCTGCGCGCACTGTAGGACTGGGCCATGGACCTGCCTTGATAGAGGTTGAGGCGCGGATTCTAACCAACGGCTCGGCGAAACGGCAGCAACCTCGACAACCGGGAGTGGCGCGGCTTGTGTTGTTCTGGTAAGTTCGCCCGCTTGCAGCCGCAGGGCCGGTTCTACTCGACGTAGGATCGGCAAGGGACACCGTCCTGCGCAGTGGATTAGAGAGAGTGAGAGGCGGTCATCCATGCCCACCAAAGCAAAAGCAAAAAGCAGCCAACTGACTCGTGGTTTCGAGCCCTACAAAGAAACAAAGGGCGAGGAGTACATGGGTGAGCCGATGCGCGCCCACTTCACCGGCATCCTCAACAAGTGGAAGCTGGAGTTGATGCAGGAAGTTGACCGGACTGTGCACCACATGCAGGACGAGGCAGCTAACTTCCCCGATCCAGCCGACCGTGCCAGCCAGGAAGAAGAGTTCAGCTTGGAACTGCGCGCCCGCGATCGCGAGCGTAAGTTGATCAAGAAGATCGACGAAACCCTGCAGCTGATCGAAGACAACGATTACGGCTGGTGCGACTCCTGTGGCGTCGAGATCGGCATCCGCCGTCTGGAAGCCCGTCCGACCGCGACCTTGTGCATCGATTGCAAGACGCTGGCGGAAATCAAAGAAAAACAGATCGGTTCCTGATCTGAATACGGGGCGCTTAGGCGCCCCGTGTTGTTTCTGCGCCGAGCAGCCTGCCCTGCTCTTGCGTGCGAAAACATTCATCCCCGCCGCACACGTCCTTGTATTCGCCCGTATGAACGCACCCGCTTATATCGGTCGCTTCGCCCCTACGCCCAGCGGTTACCTGCACTTCGGCTCTCTGGTCGCGGCGCTGGCGTCGTATCTCGACGCGCGCGCCGTGGGCGGGCGCTGGTTGCTGCGCATGGAAGACCTCGACCCGCCGCGTGAAGTGCCGGGCGCCCAGGACGCGATCCTCAAAACCCTGGAAAGCTACGGCTTCGAATGGGACGGCGCACTGGTGCGGCAAAGCGCGCGACATGCCGAGTACCAGGCTCTGGTCGAACGCCTGTTCAACCAGGGCCTGGCCTACGCCTGCACCTGCTCGCGCAAGCAACTCGACGGCTATCAAGGCATCTATCCTGGCTTGTGCCGCGATGCCGGGCACGCCACGCAAAACGCGGCGATTCGCCTGCGCGTACCCGAACTGAGCTACCACTTCAGCGACCGCGTGCAGGGTGAATACCGCCAGCACCTGGGCCGCGAAGTCGGCGACTTCGTCATTCGCCGTCGCGATGGTTTCTACGCCTACCAACTGGCCGTGGTTCTGGACGACGCCTGGCAAGGCATCACCGATGTGGTGCGCGGCGCCGACCTGCTCGACTCCACGCCGCGCCAGCTCTACCTGCAAGAGCTGCTCGGGCTGCCCCAGCCGCGCTACCTGCACGTGCCGCTGATCATCCAGCCGGACGGCCACAAGCTCGGCAAATCCTACCGCTCGCCGCCGCTGCCAGCCGATCAGGCCGCGCCGCTGCTGGTGCGCGCCTTGCGCGCGCTGGGCCAAACGGTGCCGCAGCCGCTCGACGGTGCGCGCCCCAGCGAGCTGCTGGCCTGGGCCATCGGCCACTGGGACGCCACGCTGATCCCGCGCCGCCCGAGCCTGGCCGAGGCGCAGTTGCGCTAGCGGCCATTCTGTTTCGAAATACTGCCAGGCGCGTCCGCTGGCGAAATCCGTTCTAAGGTCTTTAACGTCGTTCATTTCGCGGGAGACCCTCATGCGCAAATCACTCACGCTGGCGCTCGGCGCCCTCCTCGTCAGCCTATGCGCCAGCCTGGCACAGGCGCATCACGGCTGGAGCGCCTATGACGCCGAGCAGCTGCTGACCCTGGAAGTACCGCTGAAAACCGTCAACTACCGCAACCCGCATGCCGATGTGAGCATCGAACATGCGGGCAAGGCCTGGGCGGTAATCCTCGCCCCGATCAGCCGCCTGCAAGCCCGTGGCCTGCCGGAAGGCGACCTGACGGTGGGCAAGAGCGTGACCATCGTCGGCTACCCGCGCAAAGATGGCAGCGCGGAAATTCGTGCCGAGCGGATCATCGTCGACGGCCGCACCATCGAGCTGCGCTAACGCGTGGACAGCCTTATCGCCTGGGCCGGCTGGCTGGAAACCTCGGCCCTCGGCGAGCAGATGCGCGGCTCGGCGTTGCTTTACCCAGCGCTCAATCTGGCGCACCTGCTCGGTTTGGTACTGCTGCTCGGCAGCATGTTGCTGCTTGACCTGCGCCTGCTCGGTGCCGGCCGCGAGATCAGCCTAGCGGCCGCATCGCAGCGCCTGACAGCGCTGGCCGGCGGCGGCCTGCTGGTGCTCCTGGGCAGCGGCTTCTGCCTGTTCGCCGCCGACGCCACGCCGCTGCTCGGCAACCAACTGCTGCAACTCAAACTGCTGCTGATCGCCCTCGGTATCGGCAATGCCCTGCTGTTTCGCCGGTGCTGGAGCAACCGCCTGGCCGACTGGGATCGCCAACCACCGCTGCTCGGCCGCCTGCAAGCCGCCGCCTCGTTGCTGATCTGGCTACTGGTGATGAGCCTGGGTCGCCTGCTGGCGTATTTCTAGCAGGCCAGCCCGGCAAGGGCCTCGACGAGGCGACAAGCCGCAGCATGGCGATTATCCTGCGCGCCATTGCCCACCCGCACAGGACCTCACCGATGAAAGCCCAGCTCGAAGAATTGATCGGCAAAATTAGCTCGGGCTGCATGCCCCCGGAAGATATCGCGCGCATTGCCGATGAAGCGGCGCAGGCCTACGCCGACCCGCAGGCCTTTCTGCACGCCAACCCGGACATCAACTACGACGACAGCTTTCCCATCCCGCTGGGCGAATGGGTGGTGGTCGGCAGCCTGCCGGACACCGTGCTGTTCCAGGCCGACAGCTACGACGCGCTGTTCCAACAGGTGGTCGACTCCTTCGGCCCCGAGGTGAGCTTCGTGCTCAAGCCCAAGCAGCTGGTGAAAGTCGAGGCGCTCAAGGCGCTGAACCGCATCCAGGTACAGCTCGCCAGTCTCAGCCCGGAAACCGCTGGTTATGTGCTGGTGGACTTCAGCGAACCGCTGGATGACGACCTGCAAGCCGTGCTGGTCTATCGCAACGACCTGGAGCGCGTGCTGGCCCTGGCCGTGGAAATCGGCATCTACGCCGCGCCCGCCTATGAGGCGCTGAAAGCGGCCCAGGCAGAGGATTGAGTAAAGCCCCTCCCACAGAACCGCAGGCCGCAGGGCTGTTGTGGAGGGGCTTTAGCCGCGATCGGTTTCGCGGCCTCAGAGCTGCCCGCGCAGGGCTTTCTCGAACAGCGCGCTGTACTGCGCCGCGCTGAAAGCAATCGGGTTGGTGCCGGCCGAAGGGTCGACCTCGGCCATGCGCCCGACCTGCTCGATACGCCTGTCGTCGATACCAATCTCGGCCAGGCTGTGGGGGATGCCGACCTCGGCGCGTAGCGCGAGCACCCAGTCGAGCACGCCGTTGAAACCTGGCGTGGCCAGGCCCAGGTAGCGCGCCAGCTTGTCCATCTGCGCCGCGATGCTGGCCTTGTTGGCTTGCAACACGTAGGGCATCAGCACGGCATTGAGCAGCCCGTGGTGCGCGTCGTACAGCGCACCGAGCGGATGGGCCAGCGCGTGCATGGCGCCCAGGCCGCGCTGAAACGCGGTGGCGCCCATGCTCGAAGCCACCAGCATCTGCAAACGCGCCTCGACATCCGCGCCCTTGCTTACCGCCCGCGGCAGGTACTGCTGCACCAGGCGCATGCCCTCCAGGGCGATGCCTTCGGCCATCGGGTGAAACAGCGGCGAGCAGAACGCCTCCAGATTGTGCGACAGCGCATCCATGCCGGTGGCGGCGGTGATTTTCGCCGGTAGGCCGATGGTCAGCTCCGGGTCGAGAATCACCAGCGCCGGCAGCATGCGCGCGTGGAAGATGATGCGCTTGATCTGCGCCACGTCGTCGGTGATCACCGAGGCGCGGCCAACCTCCGAGCCGGTGCCGGCGGTGGTCGGCACCGCCACCACTGGCGCCATGCCGGCGACATTGACGCGGTCGCAGTTGTCGCCGATGTCCTCGAAGTCCCACAGCGGGCGATCCTGGCCGACCATCAGGGCGATGGCCTTGCCGGCATCCAGCGCCGAGCCGCCGCCGAAGGCGATCACCCCGTCATGCCCGCCGGCCTTGAACGCCGCCACGCCGTCCTGCACGTTCTGCCCGGTGGGATTGCCCTTGATCGCCGAGAACAGCGCCGCCTGGAGACCGTCGTCGCGGCAATGCAACAGCGCCTTGTCGATGATCGATAGCGCGGCCAGGCCGGGGTCGGTGACCAGCAACGGGGCACGCATGGCCAACTGGCGACAGGCCGCCGGCAGCTCGCCGATGCGCCCGGCACCCACGCGGATCGAGGTCGGGTAGTTCCAGTTCATGCGGTAGTGCTTCAGGTCCATGGCGCGCCTCACAACTGCGTCTTGAAGTGGAAGGATTTCGCTCGGGTCAGGTGCTCGTAGCCCACACCCGACAAGGTGCAGCCGCGCCCGGAGTGCTTCACCCCGGTCCAGGCCAGGGCCGGGTCGAGGTAATCACAGCGATTGAGAAACACCGTGCCGGCCTCGATGCGATCGGCCAGGGCCAGTGCAGACGCGACATCGCGACTGAAGAGCGCGGCGGTCAGGCCGAACTCGCTGTCGTTGATCAAAGCCAGGGCTTCTTCGTCATTGGCCACTTTCTGGATACCCACCAGCGGGCCGAAGGATTCCTCGGTCATCACCCGCATGCCGTGGTGCACCTTGGTCAGTACCTGTGGCGCCAGGTAGGCACTGCCGGGGCGGTCCAGGGCGAAGCTATCCGGATCGATATGCGCGATGGCGCCCTGAGCCACCGCCTCGGCGACCTGCTCGCGGACAAAATCGGCCGCCTCGCTGCGCACCAGCGGGCCGAGGGTGGTGGCCGGGTCATCGGAGCGGCCCAGCTGGTATTGCTTGACCAGGGCCACGGCCTGTTCGACGAAGGCGTCGTACAACGCCTCGTGTACGTAGATGCGCTCGATGCCGCAGCAGGATTGCCCGGAGTTAAAAAAAGCACCGTCGATGCTGGTCGCCACCGCGTGATCGAGGTCGGCGTCGGCGCGCACATAGGCCGGGTCCTTGCCGCCCAGCTCCAGCCCGGCGCTGATAAAGCGCCCCGCCGCCGCCCGTTCGACCATGGCGCCGCCCGCCACCGAGCCGGTGAAGGCAACATGGGCGATGGCCGGCGCCTTGATCAACTGTTCGGTATCGGCATGGCTCAGGTGCAGGTACTGGAACACCCCGTCCGGCAAGCCGGCCTCGGCGAAGGCCGCGACCATGCGCTCGGCGCATAGCGGGGTTTGCGCCGAATGTTTCAGCAGCACCGCGTTACCGGCCAGCAGCGCTGGCAGCACTGCATTCACCGCCGTCAGGTAGGGGTAGTTCCACGGCGCGATGACCAGCGCCACGCCCAACGGCTCACGGCGGATAAAGCGGATGAAACCGGGTTTGTCCGGCAGCTGGATATCGGCCAATGCCTGTTCGGCGATATCGACCATGTAACTGGCGCGCTCGACAAACCCACGGATTTCGCCGGCGGCGTAGCGAATCGGCCGGCCCATCATCCAGCACAGCTCTTCGGCCAGTTGCGCTTCCTTGGCGGCGAAGGCGGCGATGGCCCGGCGGCCGATGGCCACGCGCTCGGCCACTGGGGTGTTTTTCCAGGCTTTCTGCGCCTGCTCGGCCTTGGCCAGCGCGGCCCGAATCTCCGGGTTGGAAGCCAGATCGCGCTCGACATAGACCGAGCCGTCGATTGGCGATATGCACTGCAGCTTGCTCATAAGGTGCTCCGTAAATGCAGCCCCTCAGCCCATTCCACCGCGCGCCGACACTACGCAGAGCCAGTTCCCGTGGGCGAGGGCGAGGGCGAGGGCCAGGATGAGGGAAAAATTCAGATGATTTCGAAGTAGCGATCCAACTCCCAATCGCTGACGTGCCGCCGGTATTCACGTTCCTCCCATTCGCGGCTGGCGGCGAAATGCTCGACGAACGGATCGCCGAACAACTCACGCGCCGCCGTGGAGGCTTTCAAGCGCTGCGCCGCATCCCACAGGGTGCGTGGCAGCGCCAGCTCTTCGGGGTGTTTTTGCGCGTATGCGTTACCGACCACGGGAGCGGTCGGCTCCCACTGTTGCATCACCCCGTAGAGGCCCGAGCCGATGGCCACGGACAGGGCCAGGAACGGATTGCCGTCGGCCGCCCCGAGGCGATACTCCTGGCGCTGCGACTTGTCGCCGCCGGGGATCACGCGCAGCGCCGCGGTGCGATTTTCCACGCCCCAGGTGGCGTCGGTCGGCGCCCAGAAACCGGGAATCAGCCGGCGGTAGCTGTTCAGCGTCGGCGCCACCATGCACAAGAACTCCGGCATCAAACGCTGCTGCCCGGCGAGGAAATGCCGCTGCAATGTGCTCATGTTGTGCGCCTGAGTCGGGTCGTAAAACGCCGATTTGCCGCTCGCGCGGTCGCGCAGGGAAACGTGGATATGCCCGCTCTGCCCCGGGTACTTGCCCGACCACTTGGCCATGAAGGTGGCCATCAGCCCGCTGCGTTGGGCCAGCACTTTCATAAAGGTCTTGAACAACGCGCCCTTGTCGGCCGCCGCTTCGGCATGGTCGTAGGCGATGGCCGCCTCTAGCACGCCGGGGCCAGTCTCGGTGTGCAGGCCCTCGATGGGAAAATCCATCTGCTCGGCCATTTCGAGGATCTCGTGGTACAGCTCGGCGTGCACCGAGTTGCGAATCATCGAGTAGCCGAACCAGTCCGGAGTAAACGGCTTGAGGTTGCGAAAGCCCTTCTCGCGCGCCGACTCCGGGGTTTCCTCGAACATGAAGAACTCGTATTCCAGCGCCGCAAACGCGTCGAACCCCATGGCCTGGCAGCGCTGAATGACCTTGCGCAGCGTGCCACGCGGGCAGACTTGCTCGGCGGCCTCGGCAAACTCGCAGATAAACAACAGCATGCCGTTTTCGAAAGGCAGATCGCGGCAGGTGTGCGGCAACACGCGCACCGGCGCATCCGGGTAACCGGTGTGCCAGCCGGTGTACTGCACATTGTCGTAGAGCTGATCCTTGACGTCCCAGCCGAGCACCACATCGCAAAAGGCAAAGCCGCTGTCGAGGGCGGAGAAGAACTTGCTGCGGCTCAGGTACTTGCCGCGCATCACCCCGTCGTTGTCAAACACCCCCACTTTAACGTGACTGAGCCCGCGCTCTTCGACGATGCGCTTGGCCTCCTCGACGGTTTTCACATCCCGCGGATTGAGCATATACACCCCTGTATTTTGTTGTTATCGGCGACAGGTTCAGCCAACGGCGACAGCGCTTTTGCGGCTCGGCCAGGCAGGGCCAAGCACACCTGCGCCCAACGTAACGCCGCTAACGGCAGCCGTTTCAGGCCCTCTGAGTGTGGTACAGGATTGCCAGGCTGGCAGGCGCGCCAGGCAATAAATCTGCGCATAACGCCAAGGCAACCAGCGGCGGTGGGTGGTCCAGCCAGCCACGGGTTTAGTGCCCGCCAGAACACTCCCCGCTAGCTGCAACCAGGCCATGCCCACCAAAACAACCACGCCCGCACCTCGCGGCGCGGGCGTGTTGCCTATCGGCTCGTTCAATAGCGATAGGGCGGGCCGGCCTTGGCCATCAGCGCGTTGTATTTCTTGAAGATCTCCACGACCTTGGCGCAGCGCGGGCTGGTCTTGGCGATTTCGTCCCAGAACTTCTGCGCCTCGGCTTCGACCGTGGCCCATTCGGCGTCGGGAATGGTGGTGAGTTGCAGCTTGCCGCCCTCGACGCGCAGTTGCGCCTCGCCGCCCCAGTACCAGTGCTGGCGGTAGTAGTTGGAGCTGTCCATGCACAGCTTGAACAGGGTTTTCAGGTGCTCGGGTACCTCCGCCCATTTGTCCGAGTTGGCGAAGTAGGAGCCGCACCAGGCACCGGAGATGTTGTTGGTGAGGAAGTATTTGGTGACGTTGGCCCAGCCGACGGTGTAGTCCTCGGTGATGCCGGACCAGGCGATGCCGTCGAGTTCGCCGGTCTGGATAGCGACTTCCACGTCTTCCCAGGGCAGGGTCACCGGAACGATGCCGAACCGGGTGAGGAACTTGCCGGCGGTGGGAAAGGTGAAGATGCGTTTGCCCTTGAGGTCGGCCAGGCTGTTTACCGGCTCGACCGTGGCGAAGTGGCACGGGTCCCAGGCGCCGGCGCCGAGCCAGGTCACGCCTTTGACTTCGCCATAGGCCTCGGCCCAGATTTCATTGAGCCCGTACTGGTTGAACAGCACCGGGATGTCGAGGCTGTAGCGCGTGGCGAAGGGGAAGTAGCCACCGAATACGGAGATATCCACCGGAGCGGCGATCGAGTCGTCGTCGCTCTGTACCGCGTCGATGGTGCCGCGCTGCATGGCGCGGAACAGCTCGCCGGTGGGCACCAGTTGGTCGGCGTAGTAGAGCTGGATTTCCATCTGGCCGTTGGCCGCCTTGTTGAAGGCGTCGATGGACGGTTTGATCACGTGCTCGCCGAGGGCCGGGCCGGCGTAGGTTTGCAGGCGCCAGGTGATCTTTTTCGGCTCTTCGGCATAGATGTGCGCCGAGCCCAGGGCGCTGGCCCCGACTGCGCTGGTGGCCACCGCGGCATTTTTCAGAAAACTGCGTCTCGTAGTCATGCTGTGCGCTCCATAGTCGTCGATTCGGATGCATTACAAGCGCATGGCGCGCTGCGACCCGGGCAGGTCCGCACCATGTTTTCAGGTGGCTACATCAGCCTTCGTTGAGGGCTGCACCTTGTTTACCGCGGGTTGGGGAAACCCACCCTTGCCGCTCCTGAAACCGTGCGCTTAGCGCGCGTAATGCCACTCGGGCAGCCACAGCGCGATCTGCGGGAAGAGCATGACCAGCACCAAGGCAAGGATCATGATCAGCACGAAGGGCGTGACCGAGACGTAGATGTCGCGCAGGGTTACCTCGGGCGGGGCCATGGCGCGCATAAGGAACAGGTTGTAGCCGAATGGCGGGGTCATGTAGGCGATCTGGCAGGTGATGGTGTAGAGCACGCCGTACCACACCAGGTCGAAACCCAGCGCGCCAACCAGGGGGATATACAGCGGCGCGACGATCACCAGCATGGCGGTGTCGTCGAGGAACATGCCCATGAGGATGAACGACACCTGCATCATGATGAGGATTTCCCACGGGCCGAGGTTCATCCGGTCGACGAAGAAACTCTCGATGGCTTTGACCGCGCCGAGGCCGTCGAATACCGCGCCGAAACACAGGGCGGCGAGGATGATCCACATGAACATGCAGGTGATGCCGAGGGTTTTGCGCAGGGTTTCTTCCATCACCGTGCGGGTCAGACGGCCCTTGACCAGTGCGGTGAACATCGCTGCGGCGGCGCCCACCGCCGAACTTTCCACCAGGCTGGTGATGCCCATGAGGAACAGCCCGGTCATGCAGAAAAAGATGAACAGCGGCGCGATGCCGGCCTTGAGCAGCAGCAGTTTTTCGCGGCGGCTGACCTGCTGGCGCTCGGCCTCGGACAACGCCGGACCGAGGCTCGGTTGCAGGCGACAGCGGATGACGATGTAGAGCACGAACAGGCCGGCCATCATCAGGCCCGGGAAGACCCCGGCCAGCCACAGCTGGCCGACGGGCTGGCGGGCGATCATGCCGTAGAGCACCAGCACCACGCTGGGCGGAATCAGGATGCCGAGGGAGCTGCCGGCCTGGATCACCCCGGTGACCATGATCTTGTCGTAGCCCCGGCGCAGCAGTTCCGGCAGGGCGATACTGGCGCCGATGGCCATGCCGGCGACGCTCAATCCGTTCATCGCCGAGATCACCACCATCAAGCCGATGGTGCCGATGGCCAGGCCGCCGTGCAGCGGGCCCATCCACACGTGGAACATCTTGTAGAGGTCTTCGGCCAAGCCGGATTCGGAGAGCATGTAGCCCATGAACACGAACATCGGCAGGGTCAGCAGCGGGTACCACTTCATCAGTTTCATGGCGGCGCTGAAGGCCATTTCCGAACCGCCGTCGCCCCACAACAGCAAGGCGGCGATCACCGCGACGAAACCAATCGCACCGAATACCCGCTTACCGGTCAGCAGCAGCACCATCATGCTGGAGAACATCAGCAGTGCGATGAACTCATGGCCCATTAGAGCGTCTCCCCACGAATCGCCGCGATGTCCTTGAAGAAGGTGGCGAGGGTCTGCAAGAGCATCAGCGCCACACCGATGCACATGACGATCTTGATCGGCGCCATGCGCGGCGACCAGGCCGAGTAGCTGGTTTCGTTGTATTCCAGGGCGTAGTGGGTCGAGGAGATGCCGCCGTAGAGCAGGAACACCAGATAGAAGATCAGAAAGCCCACAGTGACGGCGTCCATGATCGCCGCAGTGCGCGGTTTCCAACGGCTGTAGAACAGGTCCATGCGCACGTGGGCGTCGAGCTGCATGGAGTAGCCGCCACCGAGCAGGAAGTAGGCGACCATCAAAAACTGCGCGACTTCCAGGGTCCAGATCGCCGGGTCGGCGAAGGTCTTGCTGACCGAGGAGTACAGCAGCACCGCGAGCATGACGAAGATCAGGTACATGGCGAAGCGGCCAATGACCCGGTTCAGTGCATCCACTGCGCGTACAAAGATCCGGATGGCCTTCGGCATGGGCACCAGCTCTGCGAAATAATCGACATGTCGTCAGACTAGTCGAAGATTCGACAATGCCAATTCGCCTGCATGCCGGCCGCCAGCGCCCTCGGCGCGTGGCTATTCGGCGAGGAAGGCGCGCACCACTGCCACAGTACGCGCCGGGTCTTCCTCGTGCGGTACGTGGCCGAGGTCGTCGAACAGCACCAGGCGGCTACCGGCGATATCGCGCTTGAAGCGCTCGGCGTTGTCCGCTGGAATCAAGCCGTCGCGCCCGCCCCAGAGGATCAAGGTCGGCACCTGCAGCTCGGCGATCCGCGCATGCCCAGCGCCCGCAGGCACCTGCGCGAAACGCTGGCGCAGCGCCTCGCGGTTGCCGGCGCGCAAGATCAGCTCGTAGTAACGGTCGATCAGTGCCGCGCTAACCTTGTCCGGCTCGCCATACACACTGCGCACACTGGCCGCGATCATCGCGCGCGGCAGCAGATTGGCCATCAGCGGGGCCAGCGCGGGTATCTGCGCCAGGCGAAAACCGATGGGAACCGAGGTGGCGTTGCGCGGGTAACCCGCCGCGTCGATCAGAACCAAACGCTCGACGCGCTGCGGATAATCCACGGCGAACTGCCACGCCAATTGGCCACCGAAGCTGTTGCCGGCCAACGTTACGCGCGGCACCTGCAACTGCTCGAGCAGCGCGGCGAGGAAGCGGCTGTAGTGCTCAATGCGGTAATCGCCGTCGGGGAACGGCCCGGTCAGACCGAAGCCCGGTAAATCCAGGCTGATCACCCGCCGCTCGCCTTTCAGCGCCGCCGCCCAGGCCTCCCAGGTGTGCAGGCTGGCCGAGGTGCCGTGCAGGAACACCAGCGGCGCCGGATCGTCACGCCGGCCTTGGTCGCGCAGGTGCACCAACATGCCTTGGCTGGCGACGAACTGCGAAGGTTGAGGCGCCCAGCGCGGCTTCAACTCGGCCAGCGAGCGGTCCGGCGCCCAACTCAGCGCGACAAACCCCGTGAGAGCGAGCAGCACCAGCAACACCAGGGCGAGCAGAACCTGGCCAAGACGCTTCATGTGTATGTCCTTGTTGGGCAGCGAAAGGCGTGACGGAAATAGACATGCATGGCCGCAGGCAAAACAAGCGCCGCGCGGCGCTGGTTCGGGCTTCAGCCTACGGCGTTGCGCCCAGCCTACAGCCCGGCAGCGTGCAAACGCTGGGCATGCTCGACGAACAGCTTGACCGGGTCGGCGCCCTTGCCGACCAGGCCGAAGGTCTGGTTGATGATGTCGAAGTGATCCAGCGGGAATTCGTCGCCAATCACGGAACCGAGGTGCGAGCTGTATCGCCCGACCATGCCGTCGCAGTGCCCATGCTCGCGACGGAAAGTGCGGGCGAACAGGCGACAAGCGACATTCGGCCCATCGAAGCGGTTGCCGCCACGCTCGGTGATGCCCGCCTGCAACGTGCCGGACCAAGAGTAATAGCGCACGCCGTTGACCTCGGCCGCGCCCTCGCCGCCCCAGGTGTCAGGCAGGCCCTGCGGGTATTGCGCGTTGAATGCGGCCACCCCTTCGGCAGTCAGCGAATGCTGCGCGGCGGCGACGTCCATGGGCAGCCGCGGGCCTTTGTCGCCCGTTTCCAGCCAGGCCATGCAGCGCGCCACGCCACGCAACAGTGCCGCCAGCACGCGCTCGCGCAGACTGCCGTGGGGCGCCTTGCGCTGCAGGAAGTCAGCCAGCTCCGAGCCATGGTTGGGCCCCGCCACCGAGGTTACCGAAGCCACCCATTGCGGCTTCAGCGCGGCGGCATAACGGGCAGTCAAGGCGCCCTGGCTGTGGCCGATCAGGTGCACTTTGTCGGCACCGGTTTGTTTGAGCACCAGGGCGATGCGTTCGAGCAACTGCTCGCCACGCACCTCGCTGGAGTGCACCGAGGACACCAGCACCGGAAACACCTTGGCGCCTTGGCGCCGCAAGGCCGAGACGATGCCGTACCAATAGGGGTAACCGAGCAAACGGACAAAACCGAGCAAGCCCGGCACCAGCACCAAGGGGTAACGCGGCGCAGTGGTATTCGACATGGCGAAGCATCCTTGTTCAACAAGCACATGACCCAGCCACGCCAGCAACAACGTCGACCAGTACGGAAGGTGTCACTTAGCCTAGCCGACTATTGATCCGGCCCTTTAATGTCTTGATTTGCGTAGGGTGAGTTAGGCCGCAGGGATGCCTGACGACATCCAGGGTGGGTTGCGCCGCTATGCGGCTAACCTGCGCGGCCCGCCCCATCCAAAGCCTTGATCTAGAGCTGGCCGCTCAATCATCACGCAGGTCGATGGCGACTATCGAAGCGCTCAACTTCTCATTCGCGGCCAAGTCCCTAGTATTGCCTCCCGTAGCCATTGCTTCCCTTCAGGAGGAACCAATCATGAAACACCCAATCGCCATCAGCCTACTACTGGGCCTGTTCGCCACGCCGGTCTTCGCACTGCCGAGCCAGGGCCCTATGCCGATCCTCGGCGAAGTGAAAGACAGCCAGCCGCGCGTGCTGCCGCAAGACCGGCATGTGGCCGAAGGTGGTGCCGAACGCACCCTGGAACAGCAACTGCGCACCGCGGAAAACGGTGCCGAGCGTACTCCCGGCCAACAACGCCTGCGCGTTGCCGAAGGCGGCGCCGAGCGCACCCTCGCACCGCGTATCGGCTGAGTGAGCAGCGCTGGTGAAAATATCGCGCGCGTTTTTTCACCAGCGCTCAAGCCACGGCAAGCATCCACAGCGGTAGCGTCAGCGCCGCCAGTACGGTAGACAGAAAGACCGCCGAGCTGACGCTGCGGGTGTCTTCCGGGGTTTTCGCAAACGCCAGGATGTTCACCCCGCTCGGGCAGGCCGCGAGTATCACCAGCACCGTACGCGCCGCCTCGTTTAGCCCCGGCAGTTGGCCGCTGAGCCACCAGACCATGGCCGGGAACAGTACCAGCTTGGCCAACGCCAGCCCCACCACGCCAGTGCTGGGGCGCAGGCGATAGCGCGAAAGGCTGACGCCCAGCACGATCAGCGCGCAAGGCAATGCCGCCTGGGCCAACCACTCGACCATCCGCCACAGCGTCGCGGGCACGTGCAGCCCCGAGGCATTGAGCAACGCGCCGAGCAACAAGCCGATGATCATCGGGTTGGCCAGGTTCTTCAGCAGCGCCTTGCCATCGACTTTGTCCTGCCCGCCAAACGCCGCGTAAAAACTGTGCAGGGAAAACAGCGTCAGGCTGTGAAACACCAGAATCGCGAAGACATACACCAACCCTTGCGGCCCCATCAAGGTGGTCACCAGCGGAATCCCCACCAGCACGTTATTCGAGAAGGCCGCCGTCAGGCCCAACGGCGTCGCCGTGCCGCGCTGTCGGTGCACGATCAGGTTGACCAGGCAGAACACCAGCAGCACCGGCAGGTAGTAGGCCAACAGCAGCATCGGCGACAGGCCGTCGGCCAACGACGCCTTGGCGATGCCGGCGAACAGCAAGGTCGGCATGAACAACTTGAAGGTGATGTTGGCCAGCCCGGCCGCCGACTCGCCACTCAACCACTCGCGCCAGCCCAGCAGGTAGCCCAGTACAATCAAACCAAAGATCGGCAAAATCGCCTGAACAGCTACCATAAATCGAGAGACTCCCGAACCACGCAACGAAACCCCGGCGCTCCTTGCAGAAGGCCGTTTTTGAAGGGTCGCCAGCATACGCGGGGCTCTGTCGAATTACGACTGGGCAGTCGCCTCGCGGCCGTTGCGGCAACGCCCTGCGGGCTTTTGCGGTTCCAACAGGCTGTAGCCCGGCCAGGCTCATCACAAGGAAACATGCCATGTACAAGCAAACGCTGGGCGCTGTCTGTGTGCTGACCACGCTCGCCGGCTGTGCCGGCAAGCCGGAGAACCCGGTCGACTACCTGACCTATCGCGACGAGCCGCTGGTGCAGCAGGTCGACCTCGACATGAACAAACAGCACGTACTGGAAATCGGCGGTCCGCCCTCCAGCCAGATGACCCGCACGGTCGAACCGGGCACCTGCCAGGACTACATCCTCAACAAGGACGGTCACCAGCAGGCCTACCATGTCAGCTTCAATTCCGCCGCGCGGGTCGATGGCAAAGGCTTCATGACCTGCAAACAGATGGAAAGCAACGAGCGCGCCCGCGCTAATAGAAATACGGGCGGCGGGGGCGGTTACTGAGAGCTTGTGAAAAAACTCTCGCGACGGCGTTCGATATTTTCACAACCTCTGAGGCTCAGAGCGCGGCCGGGCTGACGTTCGGCAGGCGATAGATCCAGATGCGCTTGAGCACGGTGGCGAACTGCGTGCTCAGGCGCCCGCTGTTGTAGACCTGACCATAACGCGCGGCAATCTCGCGCACCTCCACGGCCAAGGCCGCATAGCGGCGTGCCGGCAGATCGGGAAACAGGTGGTGCTCGATCTGGTGGCTGAGGTTGCCGGTGAGGATATGCAGCAGCGGGCCGCCGGCCAGGTTGCTCGAACCACGCAACTGGCGCAGGTACCAGTGACCGCGACTTTCGCCCTGGAGGCTCTGCGGCGTAAACACCGCCGCCTGCTCGGTGAAGTGGCCGCAGAAGATCACCGTGAAGGTCCACAGGTTGCGCATCAGGTTGGCCAGCATGTTACCGAGCAACACCGCCAGCCCATTGGCGCCGAGCAACAGCGCCAGCAGCGGAAACAGCAGGTAATCCTTGGCGGACTGGCGCAGCAGCTTGGCGTTGAACTGCTTGAGTAGCGGCGCCACCTCGGCGCGGCTGAGTTTGCCCTTGTAGAGCTTATCCAGGCGCAGGTGCTGGATCGCCACCGAATACTGAAACAGCACGGCCTGCAAGCTGACCCACAACGGCTGCCAGCGGTAGAACGGCTTCCAGCGCTGCTCGGGAAACAGGCGCACCACGCCATAGCCGACGTCGTCGTCCAGGCCCAGCACATTGGTGTAGGTATGGTGGATATGGTTGTGCGTGTGGCGCCAGAAATCGCTGGGCCCGGCGATGTCCCACTCGTAGGTGCGCCCGGCAAACTCCGGGTCGTTCATCCAGTCGTATTGGCCGTGCATGACGTTATGCCCGAGTTCCATGTTCTCGAGAATCTTGCCCAGCCCGAGCAACGCGCTGCCGAGCAGCCAGGTCGGTGGGAACCAGCCGAGCATCAGCAGCGCGCGCCCGCTCCAGCAACAAAACCGCACCGCGCCACGGATACGGCGGATATAACGCGCATCGGCCTCGCCCAGATCGGCCAGGGTGCGCAGGCGCAAGGCATCCAGTTCGGCGCCGAAGGCCGCCAACTCATCGGGGTTCAACTCACGGTCGTTACGCATGCTCACCTCGGCTGGCCCGGACCGACTCCGGGCAAAAGAAAGACGCTGGAGCGCGCCCTACAGATCAATCGCCACATCGCCGTGCGGCGCACTGATGCACAGCCGAATCGGCTGGCCCGGTTCGTCGAACAGCGCGCCACTGCGCAGGTCGCGCACCACACCGGCGAGCAGCACGCAGGTGCAACTGGCGCAGATGCCCTGACGACAGCCATGTGCCGGCCGCAGCCCCTGGCTTTCCGCCTGCTCCAGCAGGCTGCGCCGGGTGTCGCCGACTACGCTCTGCTGGCTGCGCACAAACCCCAGGCGCACCTCGCGCCGCGCCGCCGTGGCGAGCAGCCGCGGCGGGGTAAACGCCTCGACCTGCAATGCACTGCCCTGCCCCGCACTGCGCCACCACTGCTGCACCTGCTCGACGAACCCGGCGCTGCCGCACGCCAGCACCTGGCGCTGCGACAACTCGGCCACCTCGATCAGGTGCGCGGCGTTGAAGCGCCCCTGCAACTCAGCGGTCAGCGGCGCACCGGTCAGCACCCAGCGCACCTGAAGGTTGGCGTACTGCGCCTGCAACGCCTGCAACTCGGCGACAAACGCCCGCTGGCCTTGCTCGCGAACGTAATGCAGCACACTGATCGGCGCGCTGAAACCCTGTGCCAGCGCGCTACGCAGCAACCCCAGCAACGGCGTGATGCCGCTGCCGGCGGCCAACAACAAAACCCCAGGGCTGCGCGCGTCCCAGCGCAACTCGCCGAAGGCCGGCCCCAACTCCAGCACCTGCCCCACCGCCAACCAATCGAGCAGGTGCGGCGATACCCGGCCGCCAGGCTGCCGCTTGATGGCGATCTCCAGACGGCCGTCGGCGTGCAGCGCGGTCAGGCTGTAGCTGCGGCTCAAGCGCACGCCCGCCTGTTCGAGGTAGACCTGCACATGCTGACCTGGCTGCGCCCCACGCCAGTTGCCATTCGGCCGCAGGGTCAAGGCCAGCATGTCGTCCGCGACCCAGTGCCGCGCTTCGACACGGGCGAACACGCGATTGAGACGCCACGCCGGCTGCAACCGGGCGAGCAGCGCATCAACATCGCTTTCGCGCAGCCAATGGCGCGCCACCAGGGCACGCAACGGCCTTAGCAGCGGCGCCCAGGGAAGAGCAATCAACGCCATGAACAGACTTCCAGTGAACAATTGTTCACTAAACTGCCAGAAGCCCAACCATTCAGTCAACACTTGTGCACTGAATGGCGGTTCGACGCCCGCGAAGGCCATTTGTTAGAGTGCCTCGCCAATCCCTGGAAACCTGACTGCATGCAGCCGCGCGCCGAACAAAAACTGCAAACCCGCCACGCCCTGATGGACGCTGCACGCAGCTTGATGGACAGCGGGCGCGGCTTCGGCAGCCTGAGCCTGCGTGAAGTGACGCGCTGTGCCGGCATCGTGCCGACCGGCTTCTACCGGCATTTCCAGGACATGGACGAACTCGGCCTGGCGCTGGTCGCCGAGGTCGGCGAGACCTTCCGCGACACCATCCGCGTGGTGCGGCACAACGAGTTCGAGCTGGGCGGCATCATCGACGCCTCGGTGCATATCTTTCTCGAAGCGGTGACGGCCAACCGTTCACAGTTCCTGTTTCTCGCCCGCGAGCAATACGGCGGCTCGCAACCGGTGCGTCAGGCCCTCGGCACCCTGCGCGAACGCATCACCGCCGACCTGGTCGACGACCTGGCGCTGATGCCCAAACTGCAACACCTCGATCAGCAAGCCCAGAGCGTGCTCGCCGACCTGGTGGTAAAAACCGTGTTCGCCACTCTGCCGGAGCTGATCGACCCACCCTTACAAGCCTTGCCCGCGCACCTGACGCCGGAGGCGAAGATGATCGAGCAGCTGCGTTTTATCTTTATCGGCGCTAAACATTGGCAAGGGCTGGGGCTAGGAGCCTGAAGCCATGCCGCGCACCAAAAAAGCGCGCATAAGCCGCCAGCGCACCAAATAAACCTGACCAACGCCCCAACTATTGCCAGCCGCTGCCACCAAGCCGCACCAGCACGGCGCTGCGCAAGCTTGGCAAGCACCTTGCTCTACAACCGGCACTGACCTGCCGGAAACTGCCCCATGCTGGTGATCCACCACCGTATCGCGGCCCAGGAACACTGGGACGCCGAACTCGAACTGAGCTTCGAGGCCCGCAGCAAAAGCCGCCTGCGCTGTTTCAGCCGCAGCGGCGAAGACGTCGGCCTGTTCCTCGAACGCGGCCAACCCGCCCTGCACGACGGCGAATGCCTGCAAGCCGAAGACGGTCGCATCGTCCGCGTGCTCGCCCGCGCCGAGCCGCTGCTGCACGTGACCTGCGCCAACCCCTTCGAGCTGATGCGCGCCGCTTATCACCTGGGCAACCGCCATGTCGCCCTGCAACTCGGCGATGGCTGGCTGCGTCTGCCGGATGACTACGTGCTCAAGGCCATGCTCGAACAGCTGGGGGCCACGGTTGAACTGATCAACGCGCCCTACCAACCCGAGCAGGGTGCCTATGGCGGTGGCCATCACCACTCACATGCCGGCGATGCCGAATTCAGCTACGCGCCGCGCCTGCATCAATTCGGTGCGCGCAAGTGAGCGAAATGGCTCTGAACGCCAGCGAGCGCAGGCGAGGCAAGGCGCAAGGCGGCGAGGACGCGGAGTTTACAAATGTTAAATGAGCAGTCCGAGCCGCCTTGCAACGCAGCATCGGCAAGCGCAGCCAGTTCAGTGCCATTTCGTAGCGCCTGGCAGCTGCTGCGGCTCGCCAGCCCGCAGCTGCCGAATAGCCCGCCGGTTACAGCGCACTCGGCAACAGGGCCTATCAGTCCCGGCTTGGTACATTCCGATGAATAAGGCCTGGGCGCTACTGAGACTGGCGAGCCCGCAATTACCTATTGGTGGCTACAGCTATTCCCAGGGCCTGGAAATGGCCCTGGAACAGGGTCTGGTCGATAGCGCCGAGAGCGCCCAGCGCTGGATTGCCGACCAACTGCTGCTCAACCTCGCGCGCTTCGAAGCACCGCTGCTGCTCGCCCACTGCCAGGCCGCGGCGAGCGAGGACTGGGCGCAGCTGCGCCATCTGGCCGAGCAACAACGCGCCAGCCGTGAAACCCGCGAACTGCGCCTGGAAAGCCGGCAGATGGGTTATTCGCTGCAACAACTGCTGAGCGGCCTGCCGGAGTTGGATCAGCCGGCGCAGCAGCTGTTTAGCGAGCTGGACGAACCCGGCCTGGCCGTCGGCTGGGCCCTCGCCGCCCGCGCCTGGCAGATCGAACCGCAGGATGCCCTGGCCGCCTGGCTCTGGGGCTGGCTGGAAAACCAGCTGGCCGTGCTGATGAAGACCCTACCGCTCGGCCAGCAAGCCGCCCAGCGCCTGACCTCGCAGCTGCTGCCGCTGCTCGATCAGGCGCAGCGCCAGGCTAGCGAGTTAGAACCGCAACACTGGGGCAGCGCCGCCTTCGGCCTGGCCCTGGCGAGCATGGCGCACGAGCGCCAGTACAGCCGGCTATTCAGGTCGTAACAGATAAACCTGTAGGAACTAGGCGTCGCCCCCGCTCCTACATAAACCGACTCAGTCGCCCGCAGGCAATGTGCCTCGGTCGACACTCAAGTGAAGATGGGAGTGAGACAACGCTATGAACAGCCAACCCCTGCGCATTGGCATCGGTGGCCCGGTCGGCTCCGGCAAGACCGCCCTGACCCTGGCCCTGTGCCTGGCCCTGCGCGAGCGCTACAACCTGGCGGTGGTAACCAACGATATCTACACCCAGGAAGACGCGCAGTTTCTGGTGCGCAACGAGGCCCTGGCGCCGGAACGGATCATCGGCGTGGAAACCGGCGGCTGCCCGCACACGGCGATTCGCGAGGACGCCTCGATCAACCTGGAAGCGGTCGACCAGCTCAACCGGCGCTTTCCCGGGCTGGACCTGATCATCGTCGAATCCGGCGGCGACAACCTCTCGGCCACCTTCAGCCCCGAGCTGTCGGACCTGACCATCTACGTGATCGACGTATCGGCCGGCGACAAGCTGCCGCGCAAGGGCGGTCCGGGCATCTGCAAGTCCGACCTACTGGTGATCAACAAAGTCGACCTGGCCCCGCTGGTCGGCGCATCGCTGGAGGTGATGGAGCGCGACACCCTGAAGATGCGCGGCGACAAGCCGTTTGTCTTCAGCAACCAGAAGATCGGCCAGGGCTTGGAGCAGATCATCGCCTTTATCGAACGACACGGCATGCTCACGGCGGCCTGATTACGCCTCACATTCAGTCAAGGAGACACCCCATGAACCTGCGTAAAACCCTGTTCGCCCTCGCCCTGTTTCTCAGCCCAGCGGTGGCCTTCGCCCACGCCGGCCACGACCACGCAGGAGTGCTGGCTGGCCTGGCGCACCCGGTGTTCGGCCTCGATCACCTGCTGGCGATGCTCGCCGTTGGCCTGTGGGCCGCGCAGCAATCCGGCGCGGCGCGCTGGGCGCTGCCACTGACGTTTGTCGCCAGCATGCTGCTCGGCGGCCTGCTCGGCTTTGCCGGCGTACAGATCCCGCTGATGGAAACCGGGATCGCCGCCTCGGTGCTGGCCTTCGGCGTGTTGGTGGCCGTCGCGGTGCGCCTGCCGATGATCGTGTCGCTCGGCCTGACCGCGCTGTTCGCTCTAACTCACGGCGTCGCCCACGGCCTGGAGCTGCCCAGCCTGGCCAGCCCATGGGGTTACGCCGCCGGCTTCGTGGTCGCCACCGCCACGCTGCACGCCTGCGGTTACGCCCTGGTGCGTTGGCTGCCGCAGGCTGCCACACCACTGGTGCGCCTGGCCGGCGGCGCCGCCGCAGTGACCGGCGCCTGGCTGCTCGCCAGCTGATCGACCACGCACGCGTAGGGTGGACATGGCGACGCCTTGTCCACCGCTCGCCTGCAGGCTTTTCCCAGCTGTCGTCAATCGTCCATTGCCTGTCGCGATTCACCTCTCGCCCGACGCAGCGTCCTTTGTCATAGTCGGGGGCATTTACTGCGCCTCGTCCTTGAACCGTTGGAAAATCCCATGCTGCGCGTCGCCCGCTTTCTCCTCGTTCCCTCGCTGTTGATCGCCGTCGCGCTACTCGCGGTGGGTCTGACCAGCCGTCCGGCGCAACAGCCGGCGGTTCTCGCCGCCCTGGGCGAGCAACCCCTGGTCATTGCCCACCGCGGTGGCAAGGGCCTGTGGCCGGAGAACAGCCTGTTCGCCTTCGAGCGCGCCAGCGCCTTGGGCGTGGACATGCTGGAAATGGACCTGCAACTGTCCCGCGATGGCGAGCTGGTGGTGATTCACGACCGCACCCTGGAGCGCACCACCAACGGCCAGGGGCCAGTCGCAGCCTTGAACCTGGAACAACTGCAAGCGCTGGATGCCGGTTACCACTGGACCGCCGACGGCGGCCAGAGCTATCCGTACCGTGGCCAGGGCGTGCGCATTCCCACCTTCGGCGAAGTGCTCGACGGGTTTCCGGACAACGCCAAGGTGATCGAGATCAAGGTGCCGGATGTCGGCATGGAAGCGCTGCTGTGCGATGCGTTGGAAGCCAACGACCAGCGCGACCGGGTCATCGTCGGCAGCTTCTATGAGCGCAGCCTGCAACGCTTCCGCGAACAATGCCCCGGCGTTGCCACCTCTGCCGGCCCAGGCTCGGTACGCGTGCTGGTGGCACTCAATTGGCTGAGCCTCGGCAGCCTGCTCTCGCCGGCCTACCAGGCGCTGCAAATCCCCGAACGCCACAATGGCTTGCCGGTCGCCAGCGAGCGCTTGATGCGCACCGCCCAGGCGCGCGGCCTGAACGTGCAGCTGTGGACCATCAACGAACAACCGGCGATGCGCCGCCTGCTCGACCAAGGCGCCCACGGCCTGATCACCGACTACCCGGATCGCGCCCTGCAACTGCTCGGGCGCTCGACACACATCAGCGCCCTGCGCGAATAAGCCAACGCCACCGTGCAGGATTGAGCAAAAAACCAACAAGCGTGGCCAGGCCTAGGCCGGCGTGGCCTGGACGCAAGCGTACGCAGCTTATCCACAGCTCACTCCACAGGCATACTGGATAAGTCGCCCACAGGCTGTTCACCATCTTGAACAAACCGTTGAAATAACAGGATTATTCCTTGACTCAGAGACTCTCGACATGCGTCCGGAAGGCACTGAGAGGAATTGAACAAAAGCTGATCAACGGCCGCAAAAGCACTGCTGACAGGGGCTTCAGCAGGGTGCAGCAGAGTTACCCACAGCTCTACCCACAGTAGTAGTGGACAACTTTCGCGAGTTTTTCCCGACCCTGAAAAAATTGATTAAGCCACTGTTTTTTCAACAATTTACAGCTGATCAAAAAACACTCAAAAGGTCTTGGAAGCCGCCCGACTAGGGCTGCATGCCACTACACCCATGTTATCCACAGCTCGCTCCACAGCCTTTGTGGGCAACTTATTCACCCCGCGCCAAGCAGCCTGGCCAGCAGCCACTAGACTGCCTGTCACAGCGTTTATAACGAGTCGTGGTTATGGGTACCTGTCGCGCCCTGATACTCGCGTATCTGCTACTGGCTCCACTGGCATTTGCCAACCCGCCGGAGGCCCAGCAGACGGTCACCTGGGCACTGCAAAACTGGCCAGGGTTTATCAACAGTCAGAACGACCGCCCGGTTAGCGGGCGACTGCTCGACGATCTGCGCGTATTCACCGAACAGTTACCCGAATACCAGCACCGTTATACGCTGATGCCGATCAGCGCCGGCTTCGAGCAACTGCGCCGCGGCGGCACCCTCTGCGTGGTCGGCGCCTTTCGCCGCCAGGAGCGCGATCTGCTGGGCCACTATGTCGGCTTGTTCTTCACCCTCCCGCAGCAGTTGATCATCCGCAGCAACGATTACCAGCACATCGCGCTCGCCCAGCCCGAGGTTTCCCTGCAACAGCTGCTGCGCCGCAACGACCTGCGCGGCGCGCTGGTGCACGGGCGCAGCTATGGGCCATTGCTCGACCCGCTACTCAGCGCCCCGCAACACCGCGCCAACCTGACGCGGGTGCGCAGCACCAGCAGCGGCGCCAACCTGTTCGACATGCTGCAACACGGGCGCATCGACTACCTGCTGGAATACGCCGAGGTCTTCCACTACCTGAAACAGCAGGGCCAATTACAGCAAGCGCTCAGCCTGCTGCCGCTGAAAGAAACCGAAACCGCGCTGCTCTCCGGGATTTACTGCCAGCGCGACGCCGCCGGCGCGCAGCTGATCCGCCGCCTCGATCAACTGGCACGCCTGCCACAAACGCGCACGCAGCTGATCGCCAACCTGCACCGCTACCTGCCGGCCAGCACCCTGCTGCCCCGCCTGGACTGGGTGGAGCGCTACTTCGAGCAGCGCCAACAGCAAAGCCTGACCAACCTGCCGACTGCGCCTTGAAGCTATGACCATGATCGAGACAATCAACCAGCCTGCGCGAGCACACCGGCGTATGGTCTGCCTTGTTGCCACAGGAGAAGCGCCATGCACCTCAACGATTTGTTACGCAGCCTGCTCGCCGCCTACGCCGGTGGCGCCAGCGGCAGCAGCGTCGACTGACCCATGGGGCAGCGCCGGGCGCTGTTGCGCGCGGCAATGTTCAACAGCCGGCTTACTGGCTAACCTGCAGGTCTAATCAGGTCTCCAGGAGTCGAGCATGAGCCTACGCTCAATCTGCGTGTTCTGCGGCGCCAGCCCCGGCGCCCACCCCATCTACCGCCATGCGGCGGAAAACCTCGGCCGATACCTCGCCGAGCAAGGCCTGCGTCTGGTCTATGGCGGTGGGGCAGTGGGTCTGATGGGCGTGGTGGCCGACGCCGCGATGGCGGCCGGCGGTGAAGTCATCGGCATCATTCCGCAAAGTCTGGAGCGTGCCGAAATCGGCCATTTCGGCCTGACTCGCCTGGAAGTGGTCGACGGCATGCACGCGCGCAAAGCGCGCATGGCCGAACTCAGCGACGCCTTTATCGCCCTGCCCGGCGGCCTCGGCACCCTGGAAGAACTGTTCGAGGTCTGGACCTGGGGCCAGCTCGGTTACCACAGCAAGCCGCTCGGTCTGCTCGACGTCAACGGTTTCTATGGCAAGCTCGGCGAGTTCCTCGATCACCTGGTCGAAGAACGCTTCGTGCGCTCCCAGCACCGTGCCATGTTGCAACTCAGCGAGTCGCCGACGGAGTTGCTCCAGGCGCTGCGCAATTGGCAACCGAGCGCCGCGCCGAAATGGGTCGATCGCAAGCCCGACTGAGCGCGGCATGCGCCGATGCCCCAGCGCCCGGCCTACGCTGGCCGGGAACGACCGGCTCACGTATAAGTCTCAGCTGATGACCACGGCGATCACCCACCCCTCCTCCCCGCTGCAGAAAAGGAACCCCTTGCATGGCCGGCGCTAGCCTTTTGACCCTGCTCGATGACATCGCCGCCGTCCTCGACGATGTGGCGGTAATGACCAAAGTCGCGGCGAAGAAAACCGCCGGGGTGCTCGGCGACGACCTGGCCCTGAATGCGCAGCAGGTCAGCGGCGTGCGTGCCGAGCGCGAATTGCCGGTGGTCTGGGCAGTGGCCAAGGGCTCGATGAAGAACAAGCTGATCCTGGTACCGGCCGCCTTGCTGATCAGCGCATTCGCGCCCTGGGCGGTCACGCCGCTGCTGATGTTCGGCGGCGCCTTCCTCTGTTACGAAGGGTTCGAGAAGCTGGCGCACAAGTTCCTCCACGATAAAGCCGAGGATCAGGCACACCACGCCGAACGGCTCGACGCGGTGGCCGACCCGACGGTGGACATGCTGGCCTTCGAGAAAGACAAAATCAGTGGCGCGATTCGCACCGACTTCATTCTGTCCGCCGAAATTATCGCCATCACCCTGGGCACCGTGGCCCTGGCCAGCTTCGGCAAACAGGTGGCGGTGCTGTGCGGTATCGCGGCGCTGATGACGGTTGGGGTCTACGGCCTGGTCGCCGGCATCGTCAAACTGGACGACGGCGGGCTGTACCTCAGCCAACGCAGTGGCGCAGGCCTGGCGAGCCGCCTGCAACGCGGCTTCGGCCGCGGCATCCTGCTGACCGCGCCGTACCTGATGAAAAGCCTGTCGATTCTCGGTACCGCGGCGATGTTTATGGTCGGTGGCGGCATCCTCACCCACGGCATCCCCGCGGCGCAGGCCCTGATCGACCAGTGGACGCAGAACATCGCGGCCAGCAGCGGCCTGCTGGCGGCACTGACGCCAACCCTGCTGAATGCCGTGGCGGGCATCGTCGCCGGGGCCATCGCCTTGCTGCTGGTCAGCCTGGCGACACGCACCTGGAAAGCCCTGAAACCACCGCCCGCCTCCGCCTGAGAACGACATTAGCCTCGGAGTACCGACGCAGGCTCGCGGCCTGCTGCGGGCTCACCTTCTGCGCCGCCAACCTGCCCTCGCCCAGAGCCGCCTTGATCGCCCGAACAGCCGGCCGTTGAACAGTGCAGGCAAGGGCCGCCGGCTGGCCCGCCGGGCGTGCGCAGAGCGGCTCTAATCACGCCAGGTTTAACAACGTTTCGTACGCTGACTGGGCAGGAGAGCCTTGGCCGCGGCTTGAGCATGTTGCCTGAACAGCTTACGGTCACGACGGCTCATGCAACGCGCCATTGCGACAAGGCCAGTCGTATCGGCAACGTCGGTAGTTTTCCAGTGGCCTGTTGGTGTCGAAATATACCTGTCAGTGATGCTACCGGCGCACCGCCAACACTGGCGGGCTGCGCCCCCGATGTAGCGGCAGCCTTGGTCTGCGCACCGAAAACGCTAGCAATCGCCATCGAGGCTGGCGATCCAGCGCGTAAGCAATTCCACCCCTTCCCTGTGCGCCATGGAGCGACCCAGCTCCGGCATCATGATGCTCGGGTCGACACTTTCCAGGCGGAACACCAGCACCGACTGCGCCGGCCGTCCAGGGTGAATATCCACCAGGCGGTCGCCCGAACCCTTGCCCGCCGCCACCGGCTGTTTGCACAGGCCGAACGGGATGCCCATGGCAGTCGCGGTATCCAGCAGCAGCCCGGAGGTACGCGCCGGCCCCTGGGCGTTGTGGCAGTGGGCACAGTTGACGTCCAGGTAACTGCGCGCCTGTTGTTGCAGGCTTTCGCCGGCTCGCGCCTGCGGCCACAGGGCGTTTTGCGGCACACCGGCCATGTCCGGCAGGCCGCGCAACCAACCGCGCTGCTGCCAATCCTGCAATTGGTTGCGGACGCCATCGGCGTAGGCGAACGCTTTGTTCAGGTGCCGCGCCTTCGGACCTAGCGGAACCACGCCCTGACCGTCGCGCTCCTCGTGGCAACCGGCGCACTGGTTGGCATCCGGCACCTGATAGGTCAGCGCCTGGGCCTGGCCGGTGGCATCCCGCACATTCAACTCGACCCGCGCGCCGGCCCATTCCAGGTGCGCCTCCTGCTGCGCGGCGTCCCACACATAGGGCAGCGCGACCCAGCCGTCCTGCTGGCGCAGCAGAATGCGCGTCTCGATCAGTTGCACCCGCGCCAGCGCCAGCCCGCGCTGCGGGTCGCGCAACGCGGTCTGCTCAAATAACAACTGACCCTGGGCATCCTTGGGGTAATAGAAGGTCTTGCTCAGCACCGTGCCGAGCGGGTAGTCGAACTGCGCCTCGCCATACTGCGCGACGCTGCCAGGCGGCAACCAGAGGGTGCGCAGCTTGTGTGCGTAGTCGCTGAACAGCGGGGTATTGAGGTCGTAGGGCAAGACGGCGGCGGCCGGCTGCAGATAACCGGCGTGGCGTTGCAACATGCCCCACTCGCTGAGCGTCTGCGGGTAGGCCTCGCCCTCGGGCATATACAACGGCGCCACCGGTTGTTCACAGGCGCTCAGCAGCAGCGCCGCGAGTAGCAAGCCAAACACCTTCATCTGGCCTGCACCGGCAACTCGACGGCGGGCAGCGCCGGCAAACTGCAACGGTGATCGCGCATGTCGGTGCTGATGTTCTGGTAGTGGTTCGGCCCGTCGACATTGATCAGCCGCGCCGCGCCGTTATCCACGCAGATCGCCCGCGCCGCCGGCAGCTTGCCGTCGACCAGCACCGCCGGGTTGACGTAGCCGTCCCAGAGAATGTCGGGCAAACGGCCATTGAGGCCGAACTGGCTGATCTTCAGGGCTTGCAGCTCCAGATGATCCGGGCTGTCGCCAGCCGGGCCGAAACGGTTGCCGTGAATATGAATGCCTTCCGGATAGGGGTCGAAATGCTCGACGGTGGAAAGGTCGCTGTAACCGGTGCTGAAGTAGCTGCTGATAATGATGTTGGCGGTCTTGTGCTCACCGATATCGTTGTCGAACACCTCGACATCGTCGTTGGAGTTGATCACCACCCCCGAGCCCGCCGGCACGCTGGCCACCGGCGTGCCTTTGTGGCCGAAGTTCTTGTGGTTGTTACCTTCGATCTTGTTGCGGAACACCCGCGTGACCCGCCCGGCCTGCGGCAGGTTGGGCATGTTGAACACCAGAATGCCGCCGGTGTTACCGGTGGCGAGATTGTCATACACGTCGGCGCCGATGGTGTTTTCGATCTCGATGCCGGCGACGTTGCGCTCGGCGCGGCTGTTGCGCACCACCACATTGCGCGACTGGCCGACATAAATGCCGGCATCCGAGGCGCCGATGGCCACCACGCCGTCGATCAGGGTGTTCTCGGTCAGCACCGGATAAATGCCGTAGGCGCCGTTCTCGGTGGCCGGGCCGTTGGTCCACTCGGTGCGCACGCGGCGGATGACGATGTGCTTGCCGCCGACCACCTTCAACGCATCGCCCTTGCTGTCTTCAATGGCGAGGTCTTCGATGAGGAAGTCCGACGCGCTCACCAGTAGCCCTTCGGCACCGACCTGCTGCCCCTTGAAGCTGAGAATGGTCTGGTGCATGCCAGCGCCCCTGAGGGTCACGCCGTCGACCTTCAGGCTGAGGCCGCGATCCAGTTGGTAGGTGCCGGCCGGAATCTCGATAAGCGTACCGGGCTTGGCCTTGATCAGGCGCGTTTGCAGGTCTTTCTGGAAATCCAGGTCGGTGACTGGCGCCTGTTCCTCGCTGCAGGCGGCAAGCCATACGGACAGGGCAATCACGGACAATGGGGCGAGGCGCATGGCAGTCTCCGAGGGCTTTCTTATTTTATTGGCACTATAGTACCAATAAATCGAAACACCAAGCCTCCGCCAGCCACGCAACAGCCGATGCGTGCGCACACCGGCCAATATAGCGGCACCGCCAGCCTACGCAGGCCGTCGCGCTTCCGTTACCATCGCCGCACTGATGAGAAGAGACGCGGCATGTATATCTATCGATTGGTTCTGATCCTGGTGGTGGGGATCTACCTGTTCTCCCCGGCCATCATGGACTGGTGGATCGACCCCAACGGCGCGTGGTACCGACCCTACCTGCTGTGGCTGATCCTCATCGTGGTGACCTTTATCCTGCAGAGTCAGCGCGATGCCGATGAACTCTGACCTGCTGCGGCACATCCCGGTGACCGCCCTTTACCTTTTACTCGCAGAGCCAACGCAATGCCGATGAACCTTGAGCCACTGCGGCGCAACCCGGTGACCGCTCTTTACCTTTTACTCGCAGAGCCAACGTGATGCCGATGCGCTCTGATCTGCCCCGGAAAAACCCGGTGACCGTCCTTTATCTTTATTCGCAGAGCCAACGTGATGCTGACGAGCTTTAGCCTTAGCCAGCTGATCCTGATCAGCGCCGCCTACCTGCTGGTGCTGTTCGGCGTGGCCTGGGTCAGCGAACGCGGGCTGATTCCGCGCTGGGTGATTCGCCACCCGCTGACCTACACCCTGTCGCTCGGCGTGTATGCCAGCGCCTGGGCCTTCTATGGCACGGTAGGCTTGGCCTATCAGTATGGTTATGGCTTTCTCGCCAGCTACCTGGGCGTGTCCGGCGCCTTCCTGCTGGCGCCGGTGCTGCTCTACCCGATCCTGCGCATCACCCGCACCTATCAGTTGTCGTCGCTGGCCGACCTGTTCGCCTTCCGCTTTCGCAGCACCTGGGCCGGCGCGTTGAGCACCGTTTTCATGCTGATCGGCGTGCTGCCGCTGCTGGCCTTGCAGATCCAGGCGGTCGCCGACTCCATCGGCATCCTCACCCGCGAGCCGGTGCAGGAGCGCGTGGCCCTGGCCTTCTGCGGACTGATCATCCTCTTCACCATCCTCTTCGGCGCGCGGCACATCGCCACCCGCGAGAAGCACGAAGGCCTGGTGTTCGCCATCGCCTTCGAGTCGGTGGTCAAGCTGGTCGCCCTCGGCATCATTGGCCTGTACGCGCTGTACGGGGTATTCGACGGCCCGCAGGACCTGGAGCATTGGCTGGTGCAGAACCAGGCCGCGCTGACCAGCCTGCACACACCGCTACAGGAAGGCCCATGGCGCACCCTGTTGCTGGTGTTCTTCGCCTCGGCCATCGTCATGCCGCACATGTACCACATGACTTTCACCGAGAACCTCAACCCACGGGCCATGGTCAGCGCCAGCTGGGGCCTGCCGCTGTTCCTGCTGCTGATGAGCCTGGCGGTGCCGCTGATTCTCTGGGCCGGCTTGAAGCTCGGCGCCACCACCAACCCGGAATACTTCACCCTCGGCCTGGGCATCGCGGTGAACAGCCAGACCCTGGCGCTGATCGCCTACGTCGGCGGTCTCTCGGCGTCCAGCGGGCTGATCATCGTCACCACCCTGGCGCTGTCGGGCATGGTCCTCAACCATGTGGTGCTGCCGCTGTACCAGCCGCCCGCCGAGGGCAACATCTACCGCTGGCTGAAATGGACCCGGCGCGCGCTGATCGTCGCCATCATCATGGCCGGCTACGGCTTCTATCTATTGCTCGGCGCCGAGCAGGACCTGGCCAACCTGGGCATCGTCGCCTTCGTCGCCACCTTGCAGTTCCTGCCCGGCGTGCTCTCGGTGCTGTACTGGCCGACCGCCAACCGCCGCGGCTTCATTGCCGGCCTGCTGGCGGGTATCGGCGTATGGGTGGCGAGCATGCTGCTGCCGATGCTCGGCAACTTGCAGGGCCTGTACCTGCCGCTGTTCGATGTCATCTACGTGCTCGACGACAGCAGTTGGCACCTGGCGGCGATTGGCTCGCTGGCGGCCAACGTGCTGGTGTTCACCCTGGTGTCGCTGTTCAGCGAAGCCAGCCCCGAGGAAAAGAGCGCCGCCGAAGCCTGCGCCGTGGATAACGTGCGCCGTCCGCAACGCCGCGAGTTACTGGCGTTGTCGCCGCAGGAGTTCGCCACCCAACTGGCCAAACCGCTGGGCGCCAAGACCGCGCAACGCGAGGTCGAGCAGGCGTTGCGCGACCTGCACCTGCCCTTCGATGAAAGCCGCCCCTACGCCCTGCGCCGTTTGCGCGACCGCATTGAGGCCAACCTGTCGGGGTTGATGGGCCCAAGCGTGGCCCAGGACATCGTCGAGACCTTCCTGCCCTACAAGTCCGGCAGCGAAACCTACGTCACCGAAGACATCCACTTCATCGAGAGCCGCCTGGAGGATTACCACTCGCGCCTCACTGGCCTCGCCGCCGAACTCGATGCCCTGCGCCGCTACCACCGGCAGACCCTGCAAGAGCTGCCGATGGGCGTCTGCTCGCTGGCCAAGGATCAGGAAATCCTGATGTGGAACAAGGCCATGGAAGAACTCACCGAAATTCCCGCGCAACGCGTGGTCGGCTCGCGCCTGAACACCCTGGGCGAACCCTGGCGCAGCCTGTTGCAGCACTTTATCGAACTGCCGGACGAACACCTGCACAAGCAACGCCTGGCCCTCGACGGCCAGACCCGCTGGCTCAACCTGCACAAGGCGGCGATCGACGAACCGCTAGCGCCGGGCAACAGCGGCCTGGTGCTGCTGGTCGAAGACCTCACCGAAACCCAGTACCTGGAAGACAAGCTGGTGCATTCCGAGCGCCTGGCCAGCATCGGCCGCCTGGCGGCCGGTGTGGCCCACGAGATCGGCAACCCGATCACCGGCATCGCCTGCCTGGCGCAAAACCTGCGCGAGGAGCGCGAAGGCGACAGCGAACTGACCGAGATCAGTGGGCAAATTCTCGAACAAACCAAACGCGTGTCGCGCATCGTCCAGTCACTGATGAGCTTCGCCCACTCCGGTACGCACCAGCAGGCCGACGAGCCGGTGTGCCTGGCCCAAGTCGCGCAGGACGCCATCGGCCTGCTGGCGCTCAACCGGCGCAGTATCGAGGTGCAATTCTTCAACTTGTGCGATTCCGACCATTGGGCCTGCGGCGACCCGCAGCGTCTGGCCCAGGTGCTCATCAACCTGCTCTCCAACGCCCGCGACGCCTCGCCGCCGGGCGCGGCGATCCGGGTCAAGAGCGAGGCCTCCGAGCACACCGTCGACCTGATCGTCGAAGACGAAGGCAGCGGCATTCCCAAGGCGATCATGGATCGCCTGTTCGAACCGTTCTTCACCACCAAGGACCCGGGCAAAGGGACGGGGCTCGGCCTTGCGCTGGTCTATTCCATCGTGGAAGAGCATTATGGACAGATAACAATCGACAGCCCGGCCGACCCCGAGCAACAGCGTGGCACCCGTATCAGGGTGACCCTACCGCGGCATGTCGAGGCGACGTCCATAGCGACTTGAACCAGCGACCTGAGACTGTCGAGAGACCGAATTAATGCCTCATATTCTGATCGTCGAAGACGAAACCATTATCCGCTCTGCCCTGCGCCGCCTGTTGGAGCGCAATCAGTACCAGGTCAGCGAAGCCGGCTCGGTGCAGGAAGCGCAAGAACGCTTCAGCATCCCCAGCTTCGACCTGATCGTCAGCGACCTGCGCCTCCCCGGCGCACCGGGTACCGAGCTGATCAAACTCAGCCAGGGCGCCCCGGTGCTGATCATGACCAGCTACGCCAGCCTGCGCTCGGCCGTCGACTCGATGAAGATGGGCGCGGTCGATTACATCGCCAAACCCTTCGACCACGACGAAATGCTCCAGGCCGTGGCGCGCATCCTGCGTGATCGTCAAGCCGCCAAGAATGCACCGAGCACGCCCGCCAGCAGCAGTCGCGGCAATGGCGAGAAAGTCATCGACAACAGCAACGGCGAGATCGGCATCATCGGCTCCTGCGCGGCCATGCAGGAGCTGTACAGCAAGATCCGCAAGGTCGCGCCCACCGACTCCAACGTGTTGGTGCAAGGCGAATCCGGCACTGGCAAAGAGCTGGTCGCCCGCGCCCTGCACAACCTGTCCAGGCGCGCCAAGGCGCCGCTGATTTCGGTGAACTGTGCCGCAATCCCGGAAAGCCTGATCGAATCCGAACTGTTCGGCCATGAGAAAGGCGCGTTCACCGGCGCCAGCGCCGGCCGTGCCGGCCTGGTCGAAGCCGCCGATGGCGGCACCCTGTTCCTCGACGAAATCGGCGAGCTGCCGCTGGAGGCCCAGGCCCGTTTACTGCGCGTGCTACAGGAAGGCGAGATTCGCCGCGTCGGCTCGGTGCAATCGCAAAAGGTCGATGTACGCCTGATCGCCGCGACCCACCGCGACCTCAAGACCCTGTCGAAAATTGGCCAGTTCCGTGAAGACCTGTATTACCGCCTGCACGTTATCGCCCTGAAACTACCGCCGCTGCGCGAGCGCGGCAGCGACGTGATCGAAATCGCCCGCGCATTCCTCTTGCGCCAATGCACGCGCATGGGCCGTGGCGACCTGCAGTTCGCCGCAGACGCGGAACAGGCGATCCGCCATTACCCCTGGCCGGGCAACGTGCGTGAACTGGAAAACGCCATCGAGCGCGCGGTCATTCTCTGTGAAAGCACAGCCATCTCGGCCGAGCTGCTGGGCATCGATATCGAATTGGACGACCTCGAGGATGACGACTTCCTCGGCCTGCCAACGCAAACCAGCAGTAACAGCCACGAGCCGACGGAAGACCTGTCGCTGGAAGACTATTTCCAGCACTTCGTACTCGAGCACCAGGACCACATGACCGAAACCGAACTGGCGCGCAAACTGGGCATCAGCCGCAAGTGTCTGTGGGAACGTCGTCAGCGCCTGGGCATTCCACGGCGCAAGACCGGCGCGGCCACCGGCTGACGCCGCAGGTAGCGGTGACACGTGCGCGGCAGAGAGGTTCCGCACACTGTTACCGCTTCAACACTTCGTAACAAAAGCCGGGTCTTATGGTAACGAGAACCCGGCTTTTTTAGACCCTGCCTCCACCCACACTAATAGCTAAGCCCTTGTTTTATAAGGATTCACAAAAACTGGCACGGCTTCTGCTTTATCTCTGGCACAACAACAATAACAAGCATCGCACTAGACAATAAAAATAAGACGTATCGACTCCAGCACAATAAAAACAACACCGCGGAGGCGCAGCTAACTGATTCTTTTGGAGAGGAATTGCCTTTGGGGCTTGCCCCACAACCAGGCTGAGAACAACAAAACTGCCACGAGGCAGCTCCTGTACTGGTTGGGTCACGGAATGATCATGGCAGCGTCAGCATCCAAAGCAATCCGTTTGCTATTAACTCCCAGCTTGGGAGGTTTTCCTAAAGTCTTTGACTTGATGGAACGGGCAAACCAACAAAAACAACAAGCCCGCCATAATAATAAAAACAAAGCACGCACCTACTTGGGGGGGAGCTTAGGCTCCCCCAGTAGCTTTCGCCTAGAGCATTTCGACTCTCTCCCTCCGCGTCCTACACCATCCCCCGACTCAATGCTAGAATCCGCGCCACTCCTGCGGTCAGCATTTATTCTGGCCGGCCATTTCGTCAAACAGTGCATCCCATGCTGAAAAAGCTGTTCAAGTCTTTACGTTCCCCCCTGCGCCGCGCGCAACAGGCGCACAGCACTCCGCATGTGCTGAGCAATAGCCAGCACCCGATCAAGCGCGGAGAGATCAGCCGCTACGCCATCAGTGTCGTCGAACGCCTGCAACAAGCCGGCTACCAGGCCTATCTGGTCGGCGGCTGCGTGCGTGACCTGCTGCTCGACATCGACCCCAAGGATTTCGACGTCGCCACCAGCGCCACCCCTGAACAGGTACGCGCCGAATTCCGCAATGCCCGAGTGATCGGCCGACGGTTCAAACTGGTGCATGTGCACTTCGGCCGCGAAATCATCGAAGTGGCGACCTTCCGCGCCAATCATCCGCAGGGCGATGAAGAAGAAGACAGCAACCTGGCCTCGCGCAACGAAAGCGGCCGTATTTTGCGTGACAACGTCTACGGCAGCCTGGAAGACGACGCCCAGCGCCGCGACTTCACCATCAATGCCTTGTATTACGACCCGAGCAACGAGCGCATCCTCGATTACGCCAACGGCGTGCACGACATTCGCAACCACCTGATCCGCCTGATTGGCGATCCGACCCAGCGCTACCAGGAAGACCCGGTGCGCATGCTGCGGGCCGTGCGCTTTGCCGCCAAGCTGGATTTCGACATCGAGAAGCACAGCGCCGCACCGATCTACAAACTGGCGCCGATGCTCCGTGAAATCCCTTCGGCGCGCCTGTTCGACGAGGTACTCAAGCTGTTCCTCGCCGGTTACGCGGTCTACACCTACGAATTACTGGTCGATTACGGCCTGTTCGGCCAACTGTTCCCGGCCAGTGCCGCAGCCCTGAAAAAAGACCCCGACTACACCGACCAACTGTTCCGCACCGCGCTGGGCAACACCGACCTGCGAATCCAGCAGGGTAAAACCGTCACGCCGGCGTTCCTCTTCGCCGCCCTGCTCTGGCCGGCGCTGCCGGCACGCGTGCAGAAGCTGCAGGACCGCGGCATGCCGCCGATTCCAGCCATGCAGGAAGCCGCGCACGAGTTGATCAGCGAGCAGTGCCAACTGATTGCCGTGCCCAAGCGCTTCACCCTGCCGATCCGCGAAATCTGGGACATGCAGGAGCGCCTGCCACGGCGTAGCGGCAAACGTGCCGACATGCTCCTGGAGAACCCGCGCTTCCGCGCCGGCTACGACTTCCTCCTGCTGCGCGAAAGCGCCGGCGAGCCAACCGGTGGCCTGGGCGATTGGTGGACCGACTACCAGGACTGTAGCGACAGCGAGCGCCGCACCATGATTCGCGACCTCAGCAGCCAAGAGAGCAGCACCGACGGGCCGCGCAAACGCAAGCGCAGCAGCCGGCGCAAACGCGGACCGAGCGCCGATGGCGCCGCGAAACCCAGCGGCGAATAAATGGAACGCGCCTACATCGGGCTCGGCAGCAACCTAGCCGAGCCGCTGCAACAACTGCGCGGCGCCCTTGCCGCCCTGGCGAGCCTGCCGCAATCACGGCTGTTTGCCAGCTCGTCCTTTTATGCCAGCGACCCCCTCGGTCCCGCGGATCAACCGCGTTACGTCAACGCCGTCGCCGCGCTGGACACCGATCTCGCGCCTCTGGCGTTGCTCGATGCACTGCAAGCCATCGAACTGCAGCAGGGGCGCGAACGCAAAGCCGAACGCTGGGGACCGCGCACCCTTGACCTGGATATCCTGCTGTTTGGCCAACGCTGCCTGAACGAACCGCGCCTGACCGTGCCGCATTACCACATGCACGCACGGCCTTTCGTGCTCTACCCGCTGGCTGAACTGGCGCCCGGCCTGCACCTGCCTGACGGCCGCACACTCGACGAACTGCTTGCCGCCTGCCCATTCCAGGGCCTCGAACGCCTTTAAGCGCTTCTGGCTATGGCGGTAACGCCAGTAACAGGCCGGTAACACCTGCAATTGACTTCGCGCGTTGCCATCAGGACTATAGGCGTCCCGTTGCCCCGCACCGGTGCAAACCGAGGCCAATGCAGGCCAAATTGACGCAGCCGAACGGCTCGCTGAACGCCTGAGTGAGGACGATTACCATGCCTGACATAACCCTGACCACCCTGCAAAGCCTCAAGCAGAGCGGCGAGAAGATCGCCATGCTGACCTGCTATGACGCGACGTTCGCCCAGGCCGCCTGCCAGGCAGGCGTCGACGTGCTCTTGGTGGGCGACTCCCTCGGCATGGTCTTGCAAGGCCATGACAGCACCCTGCCGGTCAGCGTCGCCGACATGGCCTACCACACCGCCTGCGTCAAACGCGGCAACCAGGGCGCCCTGATCATCGCCGACCTGCCGTTCATGGCGTATGCCACCAACGAACAGACCCTGCTCAACAGCGCCGCCCTGATGCAGGCGGGCGCACACATGGTCAAGCTGGAGGGCGCGGCCTGGCTGGCCGAGCCGATTCGCCTGCTGGCCGAACGGGGCGTGCCGGTGTGTGCGCACCTCGGTTTGACCCCGCAAGCGGTGAACATCCTCGGCGGTTACAAAGTCCAGGGGCGCCAGGAAGCCCAGGCGCGGCAGATGCGTGCCGACGCCATGGCCCTGGAACAAGCCGGGGCGGCCATGCTCCTGCTCGAGTGCGTGCCCAGCGAATTGGCTGCGGAAATCAGCCAGGCCGTAAAAATCCCGGTAATCGGGATTGGTGCCGGCAGCGCCACCGACGGCCAGGTGCTGGTGTTGCACGACATGCTAGGCCTGTCCCTGACGGGCCGCACGCCCAAGTTCGTGAAGAATTTCATGGCCGGCCAGAGCAGCATCCAGCATGCCTTGAGCGCCTATGTAAAAGCGGTCAAAGACCAGAGTTTCCCAGCAGCCGAACACGGGTTTTCTGCATGAATACGGTTAAAAGCGTCCGCGAATTACGCGCCGCCATTGCCCAGGCCCGCGCCGACGGCAAACAGATCGGTTTTGTCCCGACCATGGGCAACCTGCACGCCGGGCATGCCGCCCTGGTGGAAAAAGCCGCCCAGCGCGCCGACTTCGTGGTCGCCAGCATCTTCGTCAACCCACTGCAGTTCGGCCCGCACGAAGACCTCGACAAATACCCACGCAGCCTCGCCGCCGACCAGAAAAAACTGATAGAAGCCGGTTGTCAGCTGCTGTTCAACCCGGAAGTCGCCGAGATGTACCCGCATGGCATGCAGGGACAAACCATCGTCAGCGTGCCCGACGTCTCACAAGGCTTGTGCGGCGGTAGCCGGCCTGGCCACTTCGATGGCGTCGCCACCGTGGTGACCAAACTGTTCAATATGGTGCAACCGGATTTGGCGGTCTTCGGCCAGAAAGACTTCCAGCAGTTGGCGGTGATCCGCGCGCTGGTGCGTGATTTGAACATCCCGGTGCAGATTATCGGCGAGCCGACCGTGCGCGCCGAGGATGGCCTGGCGCTGTCCTCGCGCAATGGTTACCTGAGTGCCGAGCAACGCGCCGCCGCCCCGGCGCTGTACCGCAGCCTGGAGCAGATCGCGCAGGCGCTGCGTGGCGGAGAACGCGACGTCGCCGGGTTGCTCGACACGGCGCGACAACAGCAAATCGCCGCCGGCTTTCGCCCGGATTACCTGGAGCTGCGCGAAGCCAACAGCCTGCGTCCGGCCAGCGCACAAGACCGCCAACTGGTGATTCTGGCGGCGGCCTTTATCGGTAACACCCGGCTGATCGATAACCTGGCGCTCGAGCTCGACGCCATCCACTGAGTTGGCGGTTGTGTGATCTTGCTCAAGGTTTTGCCTTCGGGCACACTCTGCCGCCACTTGTGGACCCGCTAAGGAAAACGCCATGCACGCCATCATGCTCAAGGCCAAACTGCACCGCGCCGAAGTCACTCACGCCGTGCTCGATTACGAAGGCTCCTGCGCCATCGACGGAGAATGGCTGGACCTGGCCGGTATCCACGAGTACGAACAGATTCAGATCTACAACGTCGACAACGGCGAGCGTTTCACCACCTACGCGATTCGCGGCGAAGCCGGTTCGCGGATGATTTCGGTAAACGGTGCGGCCGCGCATAAAGCCAAGGTCGGTGACCGGGTGATCATCTGCGCCTACGCCCAATACAGCGAGGCCGAGCTGGCGCAGTTCAAGCCACGCATGCTGTACATGGCGCCTGGCAATGAGCTGAGCCACACCAGCAACGCGATTCCATTGCAGGTTGCCTGACCCCGCACGTGGCCAGTTACACTGAAGCCCGGATTACCCGGGCTTTTTATTGCCTACGTTTTATTTCTCAAAGACTGCACAAGCAGAAGGAAGCCACCTCCCATGGCGTACTACCAGCACCCGCTCGATGTTACCGCCCTGCCCACCTGGCAGGCCCTGCAAACACATCGAGCCAGCTTGCAGAACTTCAGCATGCGCGAGGCGTTCAACTCCAACGCGGAGCGTTTTAACCAGCTCTCGCTAAGCAGCTGCGGCCTGTTCCTCGATTACTCGAAAAACCTGATCACCGACGAAACCCGCACCCTACTGGTCAGTCTGGCCAAGGAAACCGGCCTGGAGCAGTCGATCCGCGCGCTGTTCGATGGCGAGCCGATCAACGCTTCGGAATCGCGCCCGGCCCTGCACACGGCCCTGCGCCGCCCCTTGGGCGACCGCTTGCAGGTCAACGGAGTCAACGTGATGCCCGACGTGCACCGCGTACTCAACCAGATGACCGAGCTGGTCGGGCGTATCCATGACGGGTTGTGGCGCGGCTACACCGAAAAGCCGATCACCGATGTGGTGAATATCGGCATCGGCGGCTCCTTCCTCGGCCCGCAACTGGTGTCCGAAGCCTTGTTGCCGTTCGCCCAGAAAGGCGTGCGCTGCCACTACCTGGCGAATATCGACGGCAGCGAGTTTCACGAGCTGTCGGCCAAGCTGCGCGCGGAGACCACGCTGTTTATCGTCTCGTCGAAATCCTTCAACACCCTGGAAACCCTGAAGAACGCCCAGGCGGCACGCGGCTGGTACCTGGCCCAGGGCGGCTCCGAGGCCGAGCTATACCGGCACTTCATCGCCGTGTCGAGTAACACGCAAGCGGCAGTGGCGTTCGGCATTCGCGAGGAGAATATTTTCCCGATGTGGGATTGGGTCGGCGGGCGTTACTCGCTGTGGTCGGCCATTGGTCTGCCGATTGCCCTGGCCATCGGCATGTCCAACTTCAAGGAGTTGCTGTCCGGCGCCTACAGCATGGACCAGCATTTCCAGACCGCGCCCTTCGAACGCAACATGCCGGTGCTACTGGCCTTGCTCGGCATCTGGTACGGCAACTTCTGGGGCGCGCAGAGCCAGGCGATCCTGCCGTACGACCACTACCTGCGCAACATCACCAAGCACTTGCAGCAGCTGGACATGGAGTCCAACGGCAAGAGCGTGCGCCAGGACGGCAGTGCCGTGAACTGCGCGACCGGCCCGGTGATCTGGGGCGGTGTCGGCTGCAACGGCCAGCATGCCTATCACCAGTTGCTGCACCAGGGCACCCAACTGATCCCGGCGGACTTCATCGTCCCGGTGGTCAGCTACAATCCGGTCGCCGATCACCACCAGTGGCTGTACGCCAACTGCCTGTCGCAGAGCCAGGCACTGATGCTCGGCAAAACCCTCGACGAGGCCGAAGCCGAACTGCGCAGCCAGGGCCTGGCGGAAGAGGACGTGCACCATCTGGCCGCGCACAAGGTCATCCCCGGCAATCGCCCGAGCAACACCTTGGTACTCGAACGCATCAGCCCGCGTCGCCTGGGTGCATTGGTCGCGCTGTACGAACACAAGGTGTTCGCGCAAAGCGCCATCTGGGGCATCAATGCCTTCGACCAGTGGGGCGTGGAACTGGGCAAGGAGCTCGGTAAAGGGGTGTATCAGCGCCTGACCGGGAGCAACGAGCAGCCGGCGGAAGACCCTTCGACTCAAGGTCTGATCGATTACTTCCGCGGCCGTCATCGCGGCTGACAGCCCCCTCCAGCGACCCGGCTTATGCCGGGTCGCTGCTTGCTGCGCGGCGGTTTTCTCGCCGCGGCCCCGACACCTGGGATCAACCGGCGGTTAAACGGCCTCTCGCAGGGCGTGGACTGACGCGATGCTGGCGCCTTCGCGGCACCCTGCCAGCACTTGAACCAAGCATCTGCTTGGGTGCTACCCTTAGCGACATCGCGGCTACATAACAACCAAGGACCCGCCATGTTTGAGATCACTCGCCACCCTGTTGCCGATGCCGTGCGTCAACGCGCGCACCTGAACAACGCCGATTACCAGCGCCTGTACCAGCAATCCATCGAACAGCCGGAAACTTTCTGGGCCGAACAGGCCAAGGCCTTCCTTGACTGGTCCACGCCATGGCACAGCGTATACCAGGGCGACTTGCGCAAAGGCCAGGCGAGCTGGTTCAAGGGCGGCCAGTTGAACGTCAGCTACAACTGCATCGACCGGCATCTGGAAAAACGTGGCGAGCAGATCGCCCTGATCTGGGAAGGCGACAACCCCGCCGAATCCGCCAACATCACCTACCGCAAGCTGCACCACCATGTCTGCCGCCTGGCCAATGTGCTGAAAAGCCGTGGCGTGAAGAAAGGCGACCGGGTGTGCATCTACATGCCAATGATCCCCGAAGCCACCTACGCCATGCTCGCCTGTACGCGCATCGGTGCGGTGCATTCGGTGGTGTTCGGCGGCTTCTCCCCCGACGCCCTGCGCGACCGCATTCTGGATGCCGATTGCCGCACCGTGATCACCGCCGACGAAGGTGTGCGCGGCGGCAAGTACGTGCCGCTCAAGGCCAATGTCGACAAAGCCCTGCAGAGCTGCCCTGCGGTGTCCACCGTGGTGGTGGTCGAGCGCACCCAGGGCGAGATCGACTGGGTCGAAGGCCGCGACCTCTGGTACCACGAGGCCCTGCACGTTGCGGCCAGCGACTGCCCCGCCGAGCCGATGGACGCCGAAGACCCGCTGTTTATCCTCTACACCTCAGGCAGCACCGGCAAACCCAAAGGCGTGCTGCACAGCACCGGCGGCTACCTGCTGATGGCCGCCATGACCCACAAGTACGTGTTCGACTACCACGAAGGCGATGTCTACTGGTGCACCGCCGATGTCGGCTGGGTCACCGGGCACAGCTACATCGTCTACGGCCCGCTGGCCAACGGTGCCACCAGCCTGGTGTTCGAGGGCGTGCCCAACTACCCGACGGCCTCGCGCTTCTGGCAGGTGATCGACAAGCATCAGGTGAATATCTTCTACACCGCGCCCACCGCCTTGCGCGCGCTGATGCGCGAAGGCGAAGGCCCAGTGAAAAGCACTTCACGCAGCAGCCTGCGCCTGCTCGGCAGCGTCGGCGAACCGATCAACCCGGAAGCCTGGGAGTGGTATTTCAACGTGGTCGGCGAGCGCCGCTGCCCGATCGTCGACACCTGGTGGCAGACCGAAACCGGCGCCATCCTGATCACCCCGCTGCCCGGCGCCACCGACCTCAAGCCCGGCTCGGCAACGCGCCCGTTCTTTGGCGTGCAACCGGTGCTGCTGGATGAGCAGGGCAAGGAAATCGACGGCGCCGGCTCAGGCGTACTGGCGATCAAGGCCAGTTGGCCGAGCCAGATCCGCAGCGTCTACGGCGACCACCAGCGGATGATCGACACCTACTTCGCCGCCTACCCGGGTTACTACTTCAGCGGCGACGGTGCGCGCCGCGACGAGGACGGTTACTACTGGATCACCGGCCGGGTGGATGACGTGATCAACGTCTCCGGCCACCGCATCGGCACCGCCGAAGTGGAGAGCGCGCTGGTATTGCACGACGCGGTCGCCGAGGCCGCCGTGGTCGGCTACCCGCACGACCTCAAGGGCCAGGGCATCTACGCCTTCGTCACGCCGATGAACGGCGTGGAAGTCAACGATGCGCTGAAGAAGGAACTGCTCACCCTGGTCAGCAAGGAAATCGGCGGCTTCGCCAGGCCCGAGCTGATCCAATGGGCACCGGGGCTGCCGAAGACCCGCTCAGGCAAGATCATGCGGCGCATCCTGCGCAAGATCGCCTGCAACGAACTGGACAACCTCGGTGACACCTCGACCCTGGCCGATCCCTCTGTGGTTGACGGGCTGATCGAGCAGCGCCTCAACCAATAACCGCAATCTCGGATGTAGGGTGGATGACGCTCTGCTCATCCACCATTGGCCCCGCGCGGTGGATCGTCACCCGGTGGATCGTCACCCGGTGGATCGGTGAAGCGCGATCCACCCTACACCAGCAAGCGAACAACCTGTCCCATGGAATTCCTTCGTCGTCGTATCGAAAGCCAAGTCCTCAGCCTGAGTGGTATCGCACTGGGCCAGATCGACTTCGAAAAACCCCAGGGCGACCCCGGCCTGTTCGGCCCGGACTCGATAAGCTGGCAGGTACACGGCGACTTCACCAGCATGCTCATCGGCGGCATCAGCGCCCTGCTCCTACAAGCCTTGCACCCGCTGGCCCTGGCCGGCGTGTGGGACCACTCGAACTTTCGCGAGGACCTGCTCGGCCGCCTGCGCCGCACTGGGCAGTTTATCTCCGGCACCACCTACGGTTCGCGCGCCGATGCCGACTGGCTGATCGACAAGGTGAAAACCATTCACCTCAAGGTCACGGGCACCGCCCCAGACGGCCGCACCTATGCCGCCAGCGACCCGGCATTGCTGACCTGGGTACACGTGGCCGAGGTGCACAGCTTTCTCCAATCCCACCTGCGCTACCGCAACCCGCAACTGTCCGCCGCCGATCAGGACCGTTACTACACGGAAGTCGCGCTGATCGCCGAGCGCCTCGGGGCGCTTGACGTGCCGCGCTCGCGCGGCGAAATCGCCGCCTACCTGACGGCTGTGCGCCCCGAGCTGCGCTGCGACGAGCGCTCCCTGGAAATTCTGCGCATCCTGCTCGGCGCACCTGCCCCCAGCGCCCTCGCCGCGCCGGCGGCCAAGCTGCTGATGCAGGCCGGTATCGACCTGCTGCCAGCCTGGGCGCAGGAGATGCTCGGCCAGCAGATCAGCCCAGCGCGTAGCCGTGTGATCCAGAGCGGCGTGCATAGCCTGGCCCCGGTGCTGCGCTGGGCGGTACGCGGTGGCGCAATTCACCGCGCCCGCCGGCGCTTGCAACTTCCGCCTAGGGGCTGACCGGTCAGTTCGCGCGCTGGCCGTGAGCAAAGCCGCTGTGCCACCATAGCGGCCTCTCGCGGCCCGCCGCGCCAGTTACTTGTGAGGATCGCGTTATGCAAGACGTCGTCATCGTCGCCGCCACCCGCACCGCTATCGGCAGCTTTCAGGGCGCGCTGGCTGGTATTGCCGCGCCCGAGTTGGGCGCTGCGGTGATCCGCCGCCTGCTGGAGCAAACCGGCCTGAACGGCGCCGAAGTCGATGAAGTGATTCTCGGCCAAGTGCTCACCGCAGGCTCCGGGCAGAACCCGGCGCGCCAGGCGGCGATCCTCGCCGGTCTGCCGCATGCGGTGCCGGCGCTGACCCTCAACAAGGTCTGCGGCTCGGGCCTGAAAGCCCTGCACCTGGGCGCCCAGGCGATCCGCTGCGGCGATGCCGAGGTGATCATCGCCGGCGGCATGGAAAACATGAGCCTGGCGCCCTACGTCATGCCCGGCGCGCGCACCGGCCTGCGCATGGGCCACGCCCAACTGGTCGACACGATGATCACCGACGGCCTGTGGGACGCCTTCAACGACTACCACATGGGCATCACCGCCGAGAATCTGGTCGACAAGTACGATATCAGCCGCGAAGCGCAGGACGCCTTCGCCGCCGCCTCGCAGCAAAAAGCCGTGGCTGCTATCGAGGCCGGGCGCTTTGTCAATGAAATCACCCCGATCATGATTCCCCAGCGCAAAGGCGACCCGGTGGCCTTCGCCACCGACGAACAACCGCGCGCCGGCACCACCGCAGAATCCCTGGGCAAGCTCAAGCCGGCGTTCAAGAAGGACGGCAGCGTCACCGCCGGCAACGCCTCCAGCCTCAACGACGGCGCTTCCGCCGTGCTGCTGATGAGCGCCGCCAAGGCCAAGGCCCTCGGCCTGCCGGTGCTGGCGAAGATCGCCAGCTACGCCAATGCCGGCGTCGACCCGGCGATCATGGGCATCGGCCCGGTCTCGGCGACCAAGCGCTGCCTGGAGAAGGCCGGCTGGA
>DELY01000055.1:0-131 GCA_002354655.1 Pseudomonas sp. UBA2684 | reverse complement strand
GGCTGGGACGCCAGCAAGGTCAACGTCAACGGCGGCGCCATCGCCCTCGGCCACCCGATCGGCGGCTCCGGCTGCCGCGTGCTGGTCACCCTGCTGCACGAGATGATCAAACGCGACGCCAAGAAAGGCCT
>DELY01000015.1 GCA_002354655.1 Pseudomonas sp. UBA2684 | reverse complement strand
TCCGAATGGCGTGGAATCCGCAACGGCGACGTACGGATGTGGCCTGGCCTGCGCCGGTTTGGGGTCAGCATCCGGCGTTGCCTTATGGCGAAGAGCAGGTAGCGGCTATCAAGGCCAAGCTGCGCTTGGTTTTGACGGAGAATTTCAGTTTTGCCGAGGTGTGAATGATGGGTGTAGACGAGCGAATCACCGAGCTGGAGAGTCGCTTGGCTTTTCAGGATGACACCATCCAAGCGTTAAACGATGTGTTGGTAGCTCAGCAGCGAGTGCTGGAGCGTCTGCAGTTGCAGATTGCTGTGTTGGCCAAGCGCCAAGCAGAGGCCAATAGTCAGTTCGAGGTGGCCGAAGACGAGGCGCCACCGCCTCATTACTGAAACGCATGTTGCAGGCATAAAAAACCCGCTGCATGCGGGTTTTTTATACGGCGGGCTTAGCGGCGGGCGGGGAGGGCGGCGATCACGTCTTCCGCTTGCAGGCCTTTATCGCGCTGCATGACAGAAAACTCGACGCGCTGGCCTTCAACTAGTACGCGGTGGCCTTCGCCGCGGATGGCGCGAAAGTGCACAAAAATATCGTCGCCCGAGTCGCGGGAGATAAAGCCGAAGCCTTTCGAGGTGTTGAACCACTTAACCGTTCCGGTTTCGCGGTCGGTCATGTCGTGTGTTGCCATGTTGCTGCGAGGCTGCATGCGCAGGTTGGTGGCCAGGTGCAGCAGAACAGCAGCAAACAGGGTCAGCAGGCTGAACAGGGTGGCGGGTTGGCTGGCGATGACGGGGAGCGGGGCCAGTAGGATAAGCGCCTGTAGCAATGTGGCCAGTACCAGTAGGGCCGACACCAGGTTTTGCAGCTGATGGCGCAGGCCGGCATGCCAGATAGGTAGTTGTGGCGCCAGGATCAGATTGAGTAGGCCAAACAACCCGAGGCAGAGGGCGTCTGGCTGTTGCAGGAAGGGTTGGGCGGTATTTCCGAGGCTGGGTACAAAGGACAGCAATAGGGCGGTGAAGCCCGTCAGCAAGTGGACGATTTTCAACATATTCAATGAGCTCATCTATTAAAAGGATCACCAGGAAGAGCTGGCTGCGCATGTTCGCCATGAGATTGAGGGCGTTGTAGATACGCGCACAGTCAGCCTATGCGCTGCCCCAAAGGCTCGGGTCAGCGGCACGGCACGTATTTAACAGCAAAGAGGTGGGCTACTCAAATCAAGCGCTTAGCGCGGTCTCGGTCGCCCCGGGATGGGTCTGGTTGCGGCCATTGCGCTTGGCTTGGTAGAGCGCGTCGTCGGCGCGGGTGAGCAGGCTTTCCAGGTTGTCGCCCGGCTCCACAAGGGCGAAACCGAAAGAGGCGGTAATGCTGTCGAGCACTTGGTCGGTGCGACGTACCTTGATACGTAGGGATTGGATTTTCACGCGCAGTTGTTCGGCGAAGGCGTGTGCGCTGGCGCTGTCGAAGCATTCGCGCAGAATCACGCAGAACTCTTCGCCGCCATAGCGGGCGGCGGTGGCGCGCTGCGGCAGGAGGTCGCGTAGCAACTGGCCGACATGCTGCAGTACCCGATCGCCCAGCGGATGCCCGTATTGGTCGTTGAATTGCTTGAAGTGGTCGATATCGAGCATCACCAGGGCCACGCCTTGCGGGTTGCCGCTCAGCGCTTGCTCCAGCAGGCGAGTGAACGCATGGCGATTGAAAACGTGCGTGAGGCTGTCCAGGGTCGCCGCGAGGTGGGCGCGTTCCAATTGGCTGCGCAGGTGTTGGATCTCGTTTTGCGCTGCGCGCAGCCGATAAAGAAATTTCTCCTGCTGGTCCTGCATAAGCTGCGTGCTTTGTTGCAGGTCGTTCAGGACATTCGGCAGGTCGTCAATGATCGGCTCTTGCAGCGCGGCCAGGCCCTGCTCCAGGCTGAGCTGATAGCCGCGACTGCCGAGTACGCTGCGTGAGACATCCCCTTCGATATCGTCAACCAGTTCGATGACTTGCTGTTGGCCAGCGCGTGCGTCTTCCAGCTCGCCGCGAATGATGTAGTCGCGGAACAGTTTGACGGCGGTTTCCGGTGGAAAGCTGTCGAAGTCGTTGACCGTTTTATCCAGGCGCCGGTTGAGTTCAGGCTCCTGGCCTTTGCTGTAGGTGTACCAGAGGGCGTAATGCACCGGGTTGGGTGGGATATCGTGGCGCATCATCAGCGGGACGGCCTGCTTCAGGAGGGCTGCCGACTCGCGAGTCTCCTCAGGGTACAGTTCAAGAATGCTGGAAGCTTTGGCTGGTTGGCTCATGCACGTCACTGGGGCGAGTTGCGAATCGCCAAAGCATAGAACAGGCATAGGCCGCGCGCCTAGCAAAAGGCCCGAGCAAGTCGGGCCTTTATTGAAGGGCGTTTCTGGGGGGTTAGGCGTCGAGTAGGCTGCGCAGCATCCAGGCGGTTTTCTCATGGACTTGCATGCGCTGGGTCAGCAGGTCGGCGGTCGGTTCGTCGCTGACTTTGTCCAGCAGCGGGAAAATCCCACGAGCGGTCCGTACGACCGACTCTTGGCCCTGCACCAGCTGTTTGATCATGTCTGGCGCGCTTGGTACGCCTTCCTCTTCTTTGATCGAGGACAGGCGCGAGTACGCGGCATAGGTGCCCGGTGCGGGGAAGCCCAGCGCCCGGATGCGCTCGGCAATCTGGTCGACTGCCAGTGCCAGTTCGGTGTACTGCCCTTCGAACATCAAGTGCAGGGTGTTGAACATTGGACCGGTGACGTTCCAATGGAAGTTATGGGTTTTCAGGTACAGCGTATAGGTGTCTGCAAGTAGACGTGACAGGCCTTCGGCGATGGCGGCGCGGTCCTGTTCGGCAATTCCGATATTGATTTCCATAGCCTTTCTCCTTTCAGGTGGCTGGGGCAGTGCTGGCCCCGCAATGGGCGGAGCCTAGCATAGGCCCGCTCTTGCTTGGTCTTGGTTTCTGCCAATAAAAGCCATGGTTAGAAGCTATCGAGGGCTCGTCGGTTCAACGTTTCTGCATCAATTTGGCCAGCACTTTGGGGTAGGCCGCGGGGAGTAGGCGCTGAATCCAGTCGAGCAGGCGGGCGTCGCTGCCGATCAGGATGCGTGGGTTTTTAGCTTTTATGCCCTCGACAATTACCCGGGCGGCTTGGGCTGGGCTGGTGCGGGCGAGTTTTTCGAAGTCGGCGGCGGCGCGGTTGGCGTCGCATTTGCCGTTCATGCCCTGGTAGAAGCGTGCCGAGCGGGCAATATTGGTTTTTATGCCGCCGGGATGGACACAGCTGACCGTGATATTGCTGCTGCTCAGCTCCTGGCGCAGGGCTTCGGTGAAGCCGCGTACGGCAAACTTGCTGGCGTTGTAGGCGCCCTGCGTCGGTACGCCGATGATGCCGAAGATGCTCGAGAGGTTGACGATGTGTCCGGCGTCGTTTTGCAGCAGGTGTGGCAGGAAGGCTTTGGTGCCGTGCACTACGCCCCAGAAGTTGATGCCCATCAGCCACTCGAAATCGGCGTAATCCAGCTCTGCAATGGTTTGCGAAACGGCCACGCCGGCATTGTTGATGAGTAACTGGACGCTGCCGTGCTCGCTCAATACGTCTTCGGCGAAGGCGTACACCGCTGTGCGGTCGGCGACATCGAGTGGGTGGCAGCTGACACGTGTGCCGTATTGCTGGACTGCGCTGGCCGTGCCTTGCAGGCTTTCGGCGTTGATGTCGGCCAATGCCAGATGACAGCCTTGCTGGGCCAGCAGCTCGGCGAGCGCGCGGCCAATGCCCGAGCCTGCGCCAGTTACCACGGCGACCTTGCCTGCAATCGATTGCATGAAAACTCCTGGGCCGACGCGTTGCTCGGCCGAATCTGTCGGTCAATAGGATGGGGCGATCCGGTGCTGGCGAGCTTAGCCAGGCCGGGCGCGTGGAAACAAGGCTTTCAGCGGTGCGCCAGTTCAGGGTGTTGTTGCAGGGTGCGGTTGAACAGCTCGACCCAGTGGGTGCTGAATTGACTGCCCGCCAGGCTGTTGATTTCCAGGATGGCGCGCAGCAATGGGCGCTTGCTCAGGGTTTGGTGGGCACGTTCGTGGGTGCGTGCATCGAAGGTGTCGACAATATGCAAGATGAGCGCGCCAGGACGGGTTTGCGCTTCTCTCAGGCCGGCGGGGTAACCACTGCCGTCGGCATGTTCCTGGTGCTGCAAGGCTATTTCGGCGGCGGCGTCCCAGCTCGGTAGGCGTATTAGCAGGTCGTATGCCAGGCGTGGGTGCGATTGCATGTGCTGGCGCTCTTCGCGGCTGAAGCTGGCTTCCTTGTGCAGCATGTCCAGCGGCAGAAAGGCCATACCCAGGTCGTGCAGGCACACGGCCGCCGCCAGCTGTGCCGGCTGTTCTGGGGTGCCGCCGAGCTGATTGATCGCCAGGCTCAGCTCCAGTTGGCGTAGGCCGCGTCCCTGCCAGTAGTGCGAGCGGCGTTCGCTGGCGCGCATCAGTTCGATGAAAAACAGCAGGTCGGCATCCAGTGGAATGGCAAAGCGCTTGAACAGTTCCGCGGTATGCGCATCGCTGGTTGGTGTTGGGGCCGGCAGGTGGGTGTTGGGGTCGAGTTGTTGCAGCAGCGCGCGGCGGATTTCCGTCTGCCGGGCGCTGGGGGCGGCGGCCAGTGCGCTCAGGGCCAGGCTGAGTGCGTTGAGCTGGGCCTGATCCAGGCGTGCCGGAGTGCCGCCAAGGTTTTGCTCGATCAGCTCTTTCAGGTGGTCCAGGCTGAGCAGAAGAATGTCGCCCAGCAGGCTGTCGAAGCTTAGGCGGGTTTCGCGCAGGCAAGCGAGCACGTCTTCCATGGCCTGTGGCAGAGGCATCAGGGTATTCAGGCCGATATAGCCGAGGTTGCCTTTGAGGGTGTGCACGTTGCGGAACAATTCACGCAGCCGTTCGATGTCATCCGGCGAGCGCTCCAGCTCAATCAGCAATTGTTCGCTGCGCTGGAACTGTTCAGCGGCTTCCTGGCGAAAGTCTGCCAGCAGATCGCTGGGCAGCTCGGCGGGGCGGGGCGTTGGCATAACGGCTCTCCATGGGGGCGAAGCCTGAGTATAGAAAGGCTTGGTGAAAGCGCGTGGCGCGGCGGCTGCATGTAACGGCTTAACCATATATAATCCCGCGCTTTGCTGCGCTGCGCGGGTTGACGGCGATCGGGCGTGAACGCGCCGCTGGTCGATTGCTGGCCCCGTTGGGCGGCGCAATTGCAGAAAATACTGCGTGTGCTTGCCGGTTCGGTTTACCCGCTGCGAGCGCGCAGTACTGCCAGTCACGAGTGCCGCGACTTCTGCGGCCCAACGAATTCAAGACTCAAGAGAAGCGACTACCACCATGATGCGCAGCCATTATTGCGGCCAACTGAACGAGAGCCTGGACGGCCAGGAAGTCACCCTTTGCGGTTGGGTACATCGCCGTCGTGACCATGGCGGGGTGATTTTCCTCGACATTCGTGACCGTGAAGGTCTGGCTCAGGTGGTATTCGACCCGGATCGCGCCGAGACTTTCGCCGCTGCCGACAAGGTGCGCAGCGAATATGTAGTCAAGATCACCGGCAAGGTGCGTCTGCGTCCGGCCGGTGCCGGCAACGCCAACATGGCGTCCGGCGCGATCGAAGTGCTGGGTTATGAGCTGCAAGTGCTGAACGAAGCGGAAACCCCGCCGTTCCCACTCAACGAATACACCGATGTCGGCGAAGAAACCCGCCTGCGCTACCGCTTTATCGACCTGCGTCGCCCGGAAATGGCGGCCAAGCTCAAGCTGCGTTCGAGCATCACCAGCAGCATCCGTCGTTACCTGGACGAAAACGGCTTCCTCGATGTGGAAACGCCGATCCTCACCCGCGCCACCCCTGAGGGCGCGCGTGACTATCTGGTGCCAAGCCGCACCCACGCCGGTAGCTTCTTCGCCTTGCCGCAATCGCCGCAGCTGTTCAAGCAACTGCTGATGGTCGCCGGCTTCGACCGCTACTACCAGATCGCCAAGTGCTTCCGCGACGAAGACCTGCGTGCCGACCGCCAGCCGGAATTCACCCAGATCGACATCGAAACCAGCTTCCTCGATGAAGCCGACATCATGGCCATCACCGAGAAGATGATTCGTCAACTGTTCAAGGAAGTGCTGGACGTCGAGTTTGGCGAGCTGCCGCATATGACCCTGGCCGAAGCCATGCGTCGTTACGGTTCCGACAAGCCGGACCTGCGCAACCCGCTGGAGCTGGTGGACGTCGCCGATCAGCTGAAGGATGTTGATTTCAAAGTATTTGCCGGCCCGGCCAACGATCCGAAGTGCCGCGTGACCGCGCTGCGGGTGCCGGGTGGGGCGAGCATGCCGCGCAAGCAGATCGACGACTACACCAAGTTTGTCGGCATTTACGGTGCCAAGGGCCTGGCGTACATCAAGGTCAACGAGCGTGCTCAGGGCGTCGAGGGCTTGCAGTCGCCGATCGTCAAGAACATCCCGCTGGACAACATCAATGTGATCCTCGATCGCGTTGGCGCGGTCGATGGCGACATCGTGTTCTTCGGTGCCGACAAGGCCAAGATCGTCAGCGAGGCCCTGGGCGCGCTGCGCATCAAGCTGGGGCATGACCTCAACCTGCTGACCTGCGAATGGGCTCCGTTGTGGGTCGTCGACTTCCCGATGTTCGAAGAGAACGACGACGGCAGCCTGACCGCTATGCACCACCCGTTCACCGCGCCAAGCTGCAGCCCGGAGGAGCTTGCGGCCAATCCGGCCGCCGCCCTGTCGCGCGCCTATGACATGGTACTGAATGGCACCGAACTGGGTGGCGGTTCGATCCGTATCCACGACAAGGCCATGCAGCAGACCGTGTTCCGTGTGCTCGGCATCAGCGAAGACGAGCAGCAGGAGAAGTTCGGCTTCCTCCTCGACGCCTTGAAGTTTGGCGCGCCACCCCATGGCGGCCTGGCCTTCGGCCTGGATCGTCTGGTGATGCTGATGACCGGCGCGCAGTCGATTCGTGAAGTGATCGCCTTCCCGAAAACCCAAAGCGCGGCCTGCGTCATGACCCAGGCACCGGGTGAGGTGGATAACAAGTCGCTGCGCGAATTGCACATTCGCCTGCGCGAGCAACCGAAAGCCGAATAACGGCAAGCGCCAGTGGCCTGTACGGTTAATCAACTAATCACGCAGGCCGCTGGGCCGAGTGCTACACAGCCTCGGAACTGTTGAGAAAGTACGGAGTGAGTTATGGCTGGTCATTCCAAATGGGCCAACATCAAACACCGCAAAGAACGTCAGGACGCCAAGCGCGGCAAGATTTTCACCAAGATCATTCGTGAGCTGACGGTCGCCGCCAAGCATGGCGGCGGTAATCCGGCGGATAACCCGCGCCTGCGTCTGGCGGTGGACAAGGCGCTGACCGCCAACATGACCCGCGACACCATCGATCGTGCCGTCGCCCGTGGGGCCGGCTCGAATGATGCTGACAACATGCTCGAGCTGAGCTACGAGGGTTATGCGCCAAATGGCGTGGCGGTGATCGTTGAAACGATGACCGATAACCGCAATCGCACCGCGGCTGAAGTGCGACATGCCTTCAGCAAGTGTGGCGGCAATCTCGGCACCGATGGCTCGGTGGCCTACATGTTCGACCGCAAGGGGCAGATCAGTTATGCCCCAGGTGTCAACGAAGATGCCTTGATGGAGGCGGCGTTGGAGGCCGGGGCCGACGATGTCGTCAGCGCCGAGGACGGTTCGGTCGAGGTTTACACCTCTTTTGCCGACTTCCTGTCGGTGAATGAAGCGCTGACGGCCGCCGGGTTCAAGGGCGATGAGGCCGAGGTGGCGATGATCCCTTCGATCAGTGCGCCGATCACCGATCTGGAAACTGCGCAGAAGGTCATGAAGCTGATCGATATGCTGGAAGACCTCGACGACGTGCAAAACGTCTACCACAACGCCGATATTGCCGACGAGCTCATGGAGCAGCTTGGCTGATCGAGTCACCCGGCGAGCAGGCCGGAAGTTGCCGGGCATCAGTGTCCAGGTGCTTCCGGCTTTTTAATGGATGCTTGGTGGATGACGGCGGCCTGGGGCGACCCTATACTCCGCAGCTGGATAAATAGACAGTGTGGTGCCGGCGTCCGTCGGTACCTTGGGCGGGTGGCAGGGCATGACGTTGATTCTCGGTATCGACCCCGGCTCGCGTATCACCGGCTACGGTGTGGTGCGCGATATCGGCCGCGGCTGTGAATATGTCGCCTCGGGCTGCATTCGTACCGGGAGCGGGCCTTTGCCTGAGCGTTTGCAGATCGTCTTTCGCGGCGTGCGCGAAGTCATCGAGACCTTCGGCCCGGTGACCATGGGCATCGAGCAGGTGTTTATGGCGCGTAATGCCGACTCTGCGCTGAAGCTCGGCCAGGCACGGGGCGCGGCGATTGTCGCCGGCGTCGAGGCGGGCCTGGATATCTCGGAATACACCGCCACCCAGGTCAAGCAGGCGATTACCGGCACAGGCGGTGCGGACAAGGAGCAGGTGCAGATGATGGTCATGCATCTGCTCAAGCTGGTGCAGAAACCGCAGATTGATGCGTCGGATGCCCTGGCGATTGCCCTGTGTCATGCCCATCACCGGCAAAGCCTGATCCCCCATGGTTTGGTCGGTGCCAAGCGGCGCGGTGGTCGTCTTCGTTTGTAACGTTATTCAAGGAAAACAGCGGTGATCGGACGTTTGCGCGGCACCTTGGCGGAGAAGCAGCCGCCGCATTTGATTCTGGATGTGAATGGCCTGGGCTATGAGCTGGAAGTGCCCATGACCACGTTGTACCGTTTGCCGGCAGTCGGTGAGCCGCTGACCCTGCACACCCACTTGGTGGTGCGCGAGGACGCGCATTTGCTCTATGGCTTCTTCGAGAAGCGTGAGCGCCAGCTGTTTCGCGAGTTGATCCGGCTCAATGGGGTAGGCCCGAAATTGGCGCTGGCACTGATGTCCGGGCTGGAGGTCGATGAGTTGGTGCGTTGCGTGCAAGCGCAAGATACCGCGGCGTTGGTGAAAGTCCCCGGCGTGGGCAAGAAAACCGCCGAACGCCTGTTGGTCGAGCTGAAAGACCGCTTCAAGGCCTGGGAAGCCGTACCGGGTATGGCAACCCTGGTGGTGGAACCTCATGCGGCTGGTGCAGTCTCAAGCGCGGAGAATGATGCGGTCAGTGCGCTTATTTCGCTGGGCTATAAACCGCAGGAAGCCAGCCGTGCCGTCTCTGCGGTCAAGGCCGATGGCTTGAGCAGTGAAGATATGATTCGTCGTGCCCTGAAGGGAATGGTGTAGCTCTAGATGATCGATGCAGACCGCCTGATTACCGCCAGCAGTCGCGACCGCGATGAGCAGGTGGACCGTGCCATTCGGCCGTTGAAGCTGGCGGACTATATTGGCCAGCCCAGCGTGCGCGAGCAGATGGAGCTGTTCATCCAGGCGGCGAAAGGCCGTGCCGAGGCGCTCGATCACACGCTGATCTTCGGTCCGCCCGGCCTCGGTAAAACCACCTTGGCCAACATCATTGCCCAGGAAATGGGCGTGTCGATCAAGAGCACCTCCGGCCCCGTGTTGGAGCGCCCCGGCGATCTGGCTGCGCTGCTGACCAACCTTGAGCCGGGCGACGTGCTGTTCATCGATGAAATTCATCGCCTGTCGCCGATCGTCGAAGAAGTGCTGTACCCGGCGATGGAAGATTTCCAGCTCGATATCATGATCGGCGAAGGCCCTGCGGCGCGCTCGATCAAGCTGGATTTGCCGCCGTTCACCTTGGTGGGCGCCACCACCCGTGCGGGCATGTTGACCAATCCGTTGCGTGACCGCTTCGGCATCGTTCAGCGCCTGGAGTTCTACAACACCGCTGACCTGGCGACCATCGTCGGCCGTTCGGCGGGTATCCTCGGCTTATCGATCGAAGCCGAAGGGGCATTCGAGATCGCCCGTCGTGCGCGCGGCACGCCGCGGATTGCCAACCGCCTGTTGCGCCGTGTACGCGATTTCGCCGAAGTGCGGGGCACCGGGGAGATCAGCCGGCAGATCGCCGATCTGGCGCTGAATTTGCTGGATGTCGACGAGCGTGGTTTCGATCATCAGGATCGCCGCCTGCTGTTGACCATGATTGAGAAGTTCGATGGCGGCCCGGTGGGCGTCGACAGCTTGGCCGCAGCGATCAGCGAGGAGCGGCATACCATCGAGGATGTGCTGGAGCCGTACCTGATCCAGCAGGGCTATATCATGCGTACCCCGCGAGGGCGGGTGGTCACCCGGCATGCCTATTTGCATTTTGGCTTGAATGTGCCGAAGCGCATGGGCGAATTACCGACCGTCGACCTGTTCGCCAGCGATGGCGAGTAAACAAAAATACTTGCCATTGCCGATTGGCAAGTCCAGGAGCTAGCACTAGAGTATGCGCGCGCAAAACGGAGTTCAGCCGTTCGCCCATCGTTGTCGTGTTTATTACGAGGACACCGATGCCGGCGGCATCGTCTACTACGTCAATTACCTCAAGTTTATGGAGCGGGCTCGCACCGAGCGGCTGCGCGATCTGGGCTTTGCCCAGTCGCTGCTGGTGGGTGAGGGCCTGTTGTTCGTTGTGCATTCCAGTGAAGCGCGCTATCACGCGCCAGCCCGCCTGGATGACGAGCTGCTGGTAAGTGCCGAAGTGATCGAGTTAAACCGTGCCAGCCTGCGTTTTCGTCAACAGGTCAGGCGGGCTACGGATGATGCGCTGCTCTGTGAAGGGCAGTTTTTGGTGGCCTGTGTGTGCGCCGACAATTTGAAACCCCGGGCTATTCCCCCAACTCTGCGTGCGGCCTTTGCCGACCTGGGTGGCGCGGGTACATCTAAAGCAGGAGAGTAAGCGTGGAAGCCAACGCCGTTGACCACATGTCGATGTGGAGTTTGATCAGCAACGCCAGTCTGGTGGTGCAATTGGTGATGTTGACGCTGGTGGCGGCTTCGGTCACTTCCTGGGTCATGATTTTCCAGCGCACCAGTCTGCTGCGCGCCGCCAAGCGTGCCTTGGATGGCTTCGAGGAGCGCTTCTGGTCGGGCATCGACCTGTCCAAGCTGTACCGCCAGGCGGGCAGCAACCCGGACCCGGATTCGGGCCTGGAGCAGATCTTCCGTGCCGGCTTCAAGGAATTCTCGCGGTTGCGTCAGCAGCAAGGCGTCGACCCGGATGCAGTGATGGACGGTGTGGCGCGCGCCATGCGCGTGGCTATTTCGCGTGAAGAAGAAAAACTCGAACAGAGTCTGCCATTCCTCGCTACCGTCGGCTCAACCAGCCCGTATATCGGCCTATTTGGTACCGTGTGGGGGATCATGAACTCCTTCCGCGGTCTGGCCCAGGTACAGCAAGCGACCCTGGCGACTGTTGCGCCGGGCATTGCCGAAGCGCTGATTGCTACCGCGATTGGTCTGTTCGCCGCGATTCCTGCGGTAATCGCCTACAACCGTTTTGCCGCTCGCGGTGAAATGCTGATCGGTCGTTACTACACCTTTGCCGACGAGTTCCAGGCGATCCTGCACCGCAAGGTGCACACCAGCGACGACTAAGCCTTAGCCGGTCGTTTAAAAGCTACTGCGCTCGCCTATGCGGCGTTGAAATCAGACTCGAATGCGGGCGTCAAAATGCTCAGGTACAACTCGTACACTCCGCTTTCTCGCCTGATTCCGCCTTGCCTAGTCATCGCTCGCAACGCTTTTAAACGGCCTGGTGGCACTCTTTACGATAGGTTTTAAGCCATGGCCAGAATTCGCAACAGACGCAAGCCCGTCGCCGAGATGAACGTGGTGCCTTACATCGATGTGATGTTGGTGCTGCTGGTGATCTTTATGGTGACCGCCCCCATGCTCAATCAAGGGGTCAAGGTCGATCTGCCGCAAGTCAGCAGTGAAGCCTTGCCGCAGGACAATAACGCCCAGGTCCTGACCATCTCGATCAAGGCCGACAAGTCCTACTACTGGAACATGGGCACGGAAGTCGATACCGACACCGTGCAGGACCAGGCGATGACTCTAGAAGAGATGACCCGTGCGGTAACCGCGATCATCAATCAGAGCCGCAGCACGGGCAAGCAGGTGCAGGTATTCGTGCGCGGCGACAAAAGCGTCGATTACGGGACGGTAATGGCGGCCATGGGTGGCCTGCAGCAGGCCGACGTGGGTAACGTCGGGCTGATCACCGAGGCCCCCTGATGCAATACCAGCGCGAGCGTTCACCTTCGGAAAACCTGTTCTGGCCTGTGGTATGGGCCGTGGCGCTGCACACCCTGATGTTCGCCATGCTGTTCGTCAGTTTCGCCTTTGCTCCGGATTTGCCGCCAGCCAGGCCGATCGTGCAGGCGACCTTGTATCAATTGAAGTCGCAGAGCCAGGCAACCACCCAGACCAACCAGAAAATCGCCGGAGAGACCAAGAAAACCACGGCGCCGATCTATGAAACCGAGCAGCTTGAGCAGAAAAAGGCCGATCAGGAAAAGGTAGCGGCCAAGGCTGCGGAACAAAAGAAAGCCCAAGAGGCTCAGAAAGCGGAAGCCGCGAAGAAAGCCGATGCCGAGAAAAAGGCTGCTGAGCAGAAAAAACTGGCGGATGTAGCCAAGAAGAAAGCAGCAGACGAAGCCGCGAAGAAAAAAGCCGCCGAAGACGCCAAGAAAAAGGCCGCGGAAGAGGCCAAGAAGAAAGCCGCCGCCGAGGCCGCGAAGAAAAAAACCGCAGACGATGCCAAGAAAAAGGCTGCCGAAGCCGCGCAGCGTAAGGCCGTAGAGGACAAGAAAGCGGCGGCCCTGGCCGAGTTGCTCTCCGAGGATGTGGGGCGGCAACAGGCGCTTGCCGACACCGTGGGTGATCAGGTGGCAGGCAATTTGGATGATTTGATCGTCAAGCTGGTGAGCGAGCAGTGGCGGCGTCCGCCATCTGCGCGTAACGGCATGAGTGTAGAAGTGCTGATCGAGATGTTGCCCGATGGCACCATTATTAATGCCAGCGTGACCCGTTCCAGTGGCGATGCGCCATTCGACAGCTCAGCGGTACAGGCGGTGCGCAACGTAGGGCGTATCGCAGAAATGCAACAGTTGGATCGTGCCACATTCGATCAGCTTTACCGGCAGCGTCGTGCCGTCTTTAAACCGGAGGATTTAGGTCTGTGAATACCCTGATGCGTATCGCCCTGTTGGGCCTGACCATGCTGGTCGGCACCGTACAGGCGGCTGATCCCTTGGTGATCAGCAGTGGTACCGACCGTGCGACACCAATCGCCGTCGTGCCGTTCGGCTGGCAAGGTGGCAATGTGCTGCCCGAGGACATGGCCGAGATCATCGGCAATGACCTGCGCAATTCCGGGGTGTTCGAGCCGATTCCCCGGCAGAACATGATCAGCTTGCCGACTCAGGCCAGTGAGGTCATCTACCGTGACTGGAAAGCCTTGGGTGCGCAGTATGTGCTGGTCGGTAATCTGGTGCCGGCTGGTGGTCGTCTGCAGGTGCAATTCGCCTTGTTCAACGTGGCCACCGAGCAGCAAGTGATGACGGGCAGCGTTGGCGGCGGTACCGATCAGCTGCGTGACATGGCACACCATATCGCGGACCAGTCGTTCGAGAAACTGACCGGGATCAAGGGCGCCTTCTCGACGCGCATGCTCTACGTCACCGCCGAGCGCTTCTCGGTCAACAATACGCGTTACACCTTGCAGCGCTCCGACTATGACGGCGCCCGTGCGGTGACCTTGCTGCAATCGCGCGAGCCGATTCTGTCGCCGTCGTTCGCACCGGACGGTCGTCGGATCGCCTACGTATCGTTCGAGCAGAAGCGTCCGCGTATCTTCGTGCAGCATATCGATACCGGTCGCCGTGAGCAGATCACCAATTTCGAAGGCCTGAACGGTGCGCCGGCCTGGTCGCCGGATGGCAACCGCCTGGCGTTCGTCTTGTCGCGTGACGGCAACCCGGAAATCTATGTGATGGACATGGGCTCGCGACAGCTGCGCCGGGTGACCAATCAGGGCTCTATCGATACCGAGCCATTCTGGGGCAAGGATGGCCAAACCATCTATTTCACCTCGGACCGTTCCGGCAAGCCACAAATCTATAAAACCAACATCAACAGCGGTGCGGTTGAGCGCGTGACCTTTGTCGGTAACTACAACGCCAACCCGAAACTGTCTGCGGATGAGAAAACCCTGGTGATGATCCATCGTCAGGACGGTTACACCGTGTTCAAGGTAGCGGCGCAGGATCTGCAACGCGGCAATTTGCGCATTTTGTCCGACACCAGTTTGGATGAGTCGCCCACTGTCGCACCCAACGGCACCATGCTAATCTACGCGACCCGCCAGCAGGGGCGGGGAGTCTTGATGTTAGCGTCCACCAATGGTCGCGTAAGGCTCCCTCTTCCTACCGCTCAAGGCGAAGTTCGAGAGCCTTCCTGGTCCCCCTTCCTGAACTGATGCGGTGCTACACCTTTTTGCTTAACACACTGGGGTTCATTAGGAGTTACATGATGGAAATGCTGAAATTTGGCAAGTTTGCTGCACTGAGCCTGGCTCTGGCCGTAGCTGTTGGTTGTTCTTCGAAAGGCGGTGACACCGCTGGCGAAGGCGCTGTTGACCCGAACGCTGGTTACGGTGCCAACACTGGCGCTGTCGATGGCAGCCTGAGCGAAGAAGCTGCTCTGCGCGCTATCACCACTTTCTACTTCGAATACGACAGCTCCGATCTGAAGCCGGAAGCCATGCGTGCCCTCGACGTTCACGCGAAAGACCTGAAAGGCAACGGCGCTCGCGTCGTTCTGGAAGGCCACGCTGACGAGCGCGGTACCCGTGAATACAACATGGCTCTGGGTGAGCGTCGTGCGAAAGCCGTTCAGCGCTACCTGGTGCTGCAGGGTGTTTCCCCGGCTCAGCTGGAACTGGTTTCCTACGGCGAAGAGCGTGCGATTGCTACCGGTAACGACGAGCAGTCCTGGGCTCAGAACCGTCGCGTCGAACTGCGTAAGTAATTCGCCATGCGTATGTGCCGCCGTGCTCTAACCGTTTTGGCTCTCAGCCTGTCGCTTGCGGCATGGGCTGAGGTTCCTGTGGTGGATAGCAATGCCGAATACGGCAGCAGTAGTTATCCGCCTGCTGGTTATGGCACGTCCGGCGCCTACGCCGGGGGAGGGGCTGAGGCCCCGACCTCGGCGCAGGGCATGCTGTTCAATCAATTGCAGCAAATGCAGCAAGAAATTGCGCAACTGCGCGGTATGCTTGAAGAGCAGCAGAATGAAATCCAACGTCTGAAGCAAGAAGGCCTGGAGCGTTACCAGGATCTTGATCGACGTTTGAGCAGTGGAGCGGCAGGTGCTGCGGCCACGCAAAATTCTCCGGCCGATGGCGCGATCAATGCCAACGGTACGCCTGCACCCGCCACCGGTCAGGCGCAAGCGCCGGCCAGCAGTGAGCCGGCCGATCCGGCGAAGGAAAAGCTGTTTTATGAAGCAGCCTTCGATCTGATCAAAGTCAAAGACTTCGACAAGGCCAGTCAGGCCTTCGCCGCGTTCCTGCGTAAGTATCCAAACAGTCAGTACGCCGGCAACGCTCAGTACTGGTTGGGCGAGGTGAATCTGGCGAAAGGCGATCTGCAAGGTGCCGGCCAGGCTTTTGCCAAGGTCAGCCAGGCATATCCGCAGCATGCCAAGGTGCCTGACTCGTTGTTCAAGCTGGCGGACGTCGAGATGCGTCTGGGCAATACCGACAAGGCCAAGGGCATCCTTCAGCAGGTGGTCGCACAGTACCCCGGCACATCGGCGGCCCAATTGGCGCAACGCGATTTGCAACGATTGCCCTAGCCACTGAGTTGGCTGTTAACGAAACCCGCGCCTGGCGCGGGTTTTTTCGTTAGAATCTGCGCCCCTTTTCCCGCAACGGAGGCGGATGGCCTGTTTAGCCGTCACGCCCGTGGCCGATATGCAAGAAACCCTGCGCATTACCGAGATTTTCTACTCGCTGCAGGGCGAGACGCGCACCGCCGGCTTGCCGACGGTATTCGTTCGCCTGACCGGCTGCCCGCTGCGTTGCCAGTACTGCGACACCGCCTATGCCTTCAGTGGCGGCGAGCTCATGTCGCTGGATGCCATCGTCGAGCAGGTCGCCGCGTATAAGCCGCGTTATATCTGTGTGACCGGTGGCGAGCCGCTGGCGCAACCCAACTGCATTGCTTTGCTTCAGCGGCTGTGCGATGCCGGCTATGAGGTGTCGCTGGAAACCAGCGGTGCGCTCGACGTGTCCGCGGTCGATCCGCGGGTGAGCAAGGTGCTCGACCTGAAGACGCCGGGCTCGGCCGAGGTTGGCCGCAATCGTTATGAAAATATCGAGTTGCTGACAGCCAATGATCAGGTCAAGTTTGTTATCTGCTCGCGTGAGGACTACGACTGGGCGGTGAGCAAGTTGATCCAGTATCGCCTGAGCGAGCGCGCTGGCGAGGTGTTGTTCTCGCCGAGCCATCATGAATTGAGTGCGCGTGCGCTGGCCGACTGGATCGTTGCCGATAACCTGCCGGTGCGCCTGCAGATGCAGCTGCACAAGATTCTCTGGAATGACCAGCCGGGACATTGATATGAACGATAAAAAAGCGGTAATCCTGCTGTCCGGCGGTCTCGATTCCGCCACCGTCGTTGCACTGGCCAGGGCTGAAGGCTATGCCTGCTACAGCATGAGCTTCGACTATGGCCAGCGCCACCGCGCCGAGTTGCATGCTGCCGAACAGGTTGCCCGGCAGTTGGGCGTGGTCGAACACAAGGTGATTGGGCTGAGCCTCAACGGTATTGGTGGCTCGGCCTTGACCGACAGCAGCATTGCGGTGCCGGAAAGCCCAACCGAAGGCATTCCGCTGACTTATGTGCCCGCGCGCAACAGCGTGTTTCTGTCCTTGGCTCTGGGCTGGGCTGAAGTGCTGGGTGCGCGGGATATTTTCATTGGCGTGAATGCGGTGGATTATTCCGGCTACCCGGACTGCCGTCCGGAATTCGTCGAGGCGTTCGAGCGCATGGCCAATCTGGCGACCAAGGCTGGTGTCGAGGGCCAGGGTTTTCGCATTCAGGCGCCGTTGCAGGCCATGAGCAAGGCCGAGATCGTCCAGACGGGCATGCGCCACGGCGTCGATTACGCGCTGACCGTGTCCTGCTACCAGGCCGATGAGCAAGGACGTGCCTGCGGTAAATGTGACAGTTGCCGCCTGCGTGCGGCCGGGTTTGCTGCGGCAGGCTTGGTCGACCCGACTCGTTATTTCTAAAAAGTTTTCGCGAGGTGTTGAATTTCTGAATTAAATCAGTATCATGCGCCTCGCGTCGGGTCGTTAGCTCAGTTGGTAGAGCAGTTGGCTTTTAACCAATTGGTCGTAGGTTCGAATCCCACACGACCCACCATATTTCCTTCTACGGAAGGTACTGAAAGCCTGAAAGCTCTGATTGAAAGGGCTTTCGGGTTTTTTTGTGTCTGGTGCTTTTGCGCTGGCTCCATGTTTTTTCGCGTTTTCACCACTCCCGCCTTGTCTGCGTTCACGCCCCTCTGGCGGGTATACTCGAATCTCACGCTGATAGACCTTCACGGGGCTTGATGACATGACGCAGATTTCCGAACGCCTGCTGGTTCAAGCTCATCTCGACGCCAAGCAGCCCAAGCCGCTGACGGCCGAACAAGAAGCTTTTTTTCGCGCTGAAATTGCCGCCGAACTGAAAAAGCAGAACGCCGTACTGGTTGCTCACTATTACTGTGACCCGGTGTTGCAGGCGTTGGCCGAGGAAACCGGCGGTTGCGTCTCCGACTCGCTGGAGATGGCGCGTTTCGGCAACCAGCATGCAGCGCAAACCGTGCTGGTCGCCGGCGTCAAGTTCATGGGCGAAACGGCGAAGATCCTCAACCCGGAAAAGCGCGTGCTGATGCCCACGCTGGAAGCGACCTGCTCGCTGGATCTGGGCTGCCCGGTGGAGGAGTTCTCGGCGTTCTGCGACCAGCACCCGCAGCGCACCGTGGTGGTGTATGCCAATACCTCGGCGGCGGTGAAGGCGCGCGCCGATTGGGTGGTGACCTCCAGCTGTGCGGTGGAGATTGTCGAGCACCTGATGGACAACGGTGAGCGCATCATCTGGGCGCCGGATCAGCATTTGGGGCGTTACATCCAGAACAAGACCGGTGCCGACATGCTGCTGTGGGATGGCGCTTGCATCGTTCACGAAGAGTTCAAGGCCAAGCAGCTGGAAGACATGAAGGTGCTGTATCCGGACGCCGCCGTGCTGGTGCACCCGGAGTCGCCGACCGCAGTAATCGAGTTGGCCGATGCGGTGGGCTCTACCAGCCAACTGATCAAGGCGGCGCAGACCCTGCCGAACAAGCTGTTTATCGTCGCCACCGATCGCGGCATCTTCTACAAGATGCAGCAGCTGTGCCCGGATAAGGAATTTATCGCGGCGCCAACCGCCGGCAACGGTGCGGCGTGTCGCAGCTGTGCGCATTGTCCGTGGATGGCGATGAATACCCTGGAACGTACGCTCAACTGCTTGCGTGAAGGCAGCAACGAGGTCTTCGTCGACCCAGCGTTGATTCCAAGGGCGATCAAGCCGCTCCAGCGTATGCTCGACTTCACCCAGGCGGCGCGGTTGAAGTTGTCCGGTAACGCCTAAGGCGGCCGATATAAAAAAGCCCGGAAGAGTCCGGGCTTTTTTATATCGGCGATGTGCTTAACGCAGCATCTGCTCGACCATACGTTGATCGTCGATCAGTTCGCGCTGCCGGGCGTCGATGCGTGATGCCAGTTGGAAATTGTTGGTGGCGCGACGTTTGGCAAAGTCGAGTTGCTCGATCGCCTGGCGGTAGTCGCCGACCAGGGCAAAGAACTCCGCACGTGCCTGATGCAGGCCGATGGTGTTGCCGCTGAGGCCGCGCACCTCGGCGACCAGGTACCAAATGTCCGGGTCTTTCGGGCGGTTCTTCAGCAGCTCATCGAGGGCGCGTTCGGCATCCTGGATGCGCCCTTGTTTCATCAGCAGGTCGATGCGCGCCTGTTTCAGTGGGTAGTTGTCCGGGTACAGGCCAAGCAGTCGGGTGAGGCGGCTCTGGGCATCCGGCAGGCGGCTTGAGGCCATGTCCAGTTCGACCTGCGCCAGGTTGTAGACGACATCGTCGGGCGCTTTTTCCAGCAAGGGTTGCAGGCTCTCGCGGGCTTGTTTGAGTTGACCGCTTTTGATCTGCGCCAATGCCAGGCCATAGCGTGCAGCCTCAAGCTTGGGGTTTTCATCGAGCATTGAGCGGAAGCGTTTGGCGGCCAAGCCTGGCGTGTCTTCGTAGAGCAACTGCACGCGTGCGCGCATCAATTGGTAGCGTACGCTGTCGGTAATCCCCCCCGCGCTGTATTGCTCGGCGCGGTTGCGCGTATCGGCGATCCGCGACTCGGACACCGGGTGCGTCAGCAGGAACTCCGGTGGCATGCGGTCATAGCGGTATTGGCGCATCAAACGCTCGAACATGCTCGGCATGGCGCGCGGGTCGTAGCCGGCTTTTTCCAGGTTGACCAAGCCAATGCGGTCGGCTTCCTGTTCGTTTTGCCGGGAGAAGCGCCGCTGTTCTTGAATCGCGGCGGCTTGGGTTGTGGCAATCGCGGCGATCCCTGCATCGCCGGCGCCGGCTGCCGCGGCAATGATCCCGGCGAGCATGGCGGCCATCATGGGCAATTGCATGCGCTGTTGGGCTTCCAGGCCGCGGGCGAAGTGGCGTTGTGACAAATGCGCGAGTTCGTGGGCCATTACCGAGGCGTATTCGGCCTCGGTCTGCGCGTAGAGGAATAGGCCGCCGTTGACCCCGATGATCCCGCCGGGTGCGGCAAAGGCGTTGATTTGCGGGCTGTTGAGCAGCACGAACTCCAGGCGCCGGTCTTGTACTTGGCTGGTTTCGCCAAGTCGATACACGCTGGTTTCGACAAAGTCCTTGAGCTGTGGATCGGACAGCTGATCGACCTGGCCGCGTACCAGGCTGAGCCAGGCGCGACCGAGTTGGTGCTCTTGCTGTGGCGAAACGATCGCCGAGCTGGCGTCGCCGAGTGACGGCAGGTCGCTCGCTATGCTGGGCTGGGCGAGCAGGCAGGCGAGCGTCAACAGGGTAGGGCGCAGAACATTCATGCACAGGGCTCTTGGTGTACGAAGCCGTTACTGTAGCCGGGCAAGCGCTTGCCTGGCCAGGGTTGTGGCGCCTTGGGTATCCTAAGGGCCTGTGTGGTTAGTTCAATTAGTCAATTTCGGCGCCCGCGGCCCTGATACGGCGTTGGCGCTCCTCGCCATAGCCCGCTATGACTCGTCGCGCCGCCTTGTCTCAGAACCTCGGCCATCCGAACTTGAGTTAACCAACTAAGCGTACAGGCCACTAGGGGCAGATTCAGGAGAGATTGAATGAGCGATACGCACGAGTGGAGTGGGGCCTGTGATGCCGAGGTGGATGCCTGTGGGTTGAATTGTCCGCTGCCGTTGCTCAAGGCCAAGCTGGAGTTGAACCGTCTGGCCAGCGGCGCGGTGCTGAAGGTTACGGCGACAGATGCGGGCTCGCAGCGTGATTTTCGCGCGTTCGCGACGTTGGCCGGGCATAGTTTGCTGCGTGAAGAGGTGGACGCGGGTGTCTACCGTTATTGGTTGCGCAAAGCCTGAGGTGGTCTCGGGTGGGATTTTGCTGTGGTCCTGAATTAAGGAATGTCGATGCTTAAGGTGCTACGCGAGTGGCTGCACCGTTATTTTTCGGATGAGCAGGCCGTGGTATTGGCGGTGCTGCTAATTGTCGGTTTCGCGGCGGTTCTTACGCTCGGCGGTATGCTGGCGCCGGTGCTAACGGGGCTGGTGCTGGCGTTTCTGATGCAAGGCCTGGTGAATGCGCTGGAGCGCTTGCGGTTACCGCAGATCGCTGCGGTGTGGTTGGTATTTGCCCTGTTCGTCGGGGCGCTGGCGCTGTGCCTGCTGGTGTTGATGCCCTTGCTCTGGCAGCAACTGAGTAACTTGTTCAACGAGTTGCCGCGCATGCTGGGCGAATGGCAATCGGTATTTCTATTGCTGCCGGAGCGCTATCCGAACCTGATCACCGATCAACAGGTGTTGCAGGCTATCGAATCGGCTCGCGGTGAGGCCGGCAAGTTCGGCCAGTGGGCACTGTCCTTCTCGCTGTCCAGCTTGCCGGTGCTGGTCGGCATCATGATCTATCTGGTGCTGGTGCCGATTTTGGTGTTCTTTTTCCTCAAGGATCGCGAACTGATCAGCCAGTGGTTTCGCAGTTATCTACCGCGTGAGCGGGCCCTGATCAGCCAGGTTGCCGAGGAAATGAACCTGCAGATCGCCAACTACATTCGCGGCAAGGTGATCGAGATCATTATCTGCGGGGTGATTACCTATATCGCCTTCGCTGCGCTGGGCCTCAATTATGCGGCGCTGCTGGCCTTGTTGGTGGGCTTGTCCGTGGTAGTGCCTTATATCGGCGCGGTGGTGGTGACCGTGCCAGTGGCGTTGATTGGCCTGTTCCAGTGGGGCTTCAGCGACCAGTTTCTCTATCTGATGGTGGTGTATGGGGTGATCCAGGCATTGGACGGTAACGTGCTGGTGCCGCTGCTGTTCTCCGAGGCGGTGAACTTGCATCCGGTGGCGATCATCTGCGCGGTCTTGCTGTTCGGCGGGCTGTGGGGCTTTTGGGGGGGGGTTTTCGCCATTCCGCTGGCCACCTTGTTCAAGGCGTTGCTGGTTGCCTGGCCGCGCACCGAGCCGCTGCCGCCAAGCGTTTAAGCACTAACAAGGTGGCGATGAGCTGGCGTTACGTGTGGGTGCGTAGCTCAGGCAGTTTTAGGCGTTGTGCAGCGCCTGTGCTGCCGCCAGTACCGCCTCGACATGGCCTGGAACTTTCACGCCGCGCCATTCCTGGCGCAGTACGCCGTTTTTGTCGATGAGGAAGGTGCTGCGGTCTACGCCCAGGTATTCCTTGCCGTAGAGTTTCTTCAGTTTGATCACATCGAACAGTTGGCAGAGCGCCTCGTCCTTGTCGGAGATCAGTTCGAAGGGAAACGCTTGCTTGCACTTGAAGTTCTCGTGCGACTTCAGGCCATCGCGGGATACGCCGAACACCAAGGTATTGGCCGCCTGGAATGCCGGGTAGTGATCGCGAAAACCCTGGCCCTCGGTGGTGCAGCCCGGGGTGCTGTCCTTCGGGTAGAAGTAGACGACCACCTGCTGGCCTTGCAGTGCGGACAGCTGAACCTGCTGGCCGCTGGTCGCCTGGGCCTGGAAATCTGCAACCGGGGTGTCGAGTGCTACGGCCATAAAACGCTCCTTAGGCGGGGGTTTGTGGGCGCCAGGGTTCGATCAGGGCGTCCAGGTTCAGCGCATCGGCGAAGTCGAGGAACTGGTCGCGCAGCCAGCTGATTTGCGTGCCGGCCGGCAGGGTTACGGTGAGGGTGGCGTTGAGCATGGTGCCACCGGTCTGCGGTGCCTGGTAGGTGTCGCAAGTGAGGCTTTCCAGTTCGACATGGTGATCGATGAAGAACTGACACAGCTCGTTAAGGATGTCCGGGCGGTAGACCGAACTGACGTAAGCCACATAGGGCAGCGCTTGTGGACGATTTTCTGCGGCGCCGCTGCGAATCACATTGACCGAGAAGGTATGTTTCTTGGCCAGCGATGGCAGGCTCGACTCAAGGCGGGCCAGGGCATCCCAGCTGCCGGAAATCTGCAGGACCAGCGCGCTGAACTCGCCATGGCGGCTCAGGCGGGTGTTGACTACGGCGCAACGGTTCTCATGACTGGCACGGCACAGTACGTTGGTCAGCTCCATGGCGTTGGGGCCGAGCGCACTGATAACCAGGAATTGTTCGCGAACTTGGGGGGTGGACATGCAGCCTTCCTAAACGATGAACGGTTGGCCCGTAGAAACAGTGCCGAGCAAAGCCGCAAGGGTAGCGAAAACTGCTGCTCAGGGGAATGCTCGCCAGTGGCCAACATCTGCAATGTGCAGGTGTTTGCAGAGAAAAACCGGTTGTTGTCTGGCCTTGCACTTCGCTTGTGCAAGGCTGGTGGCGCCAGTACCATTACCGCTCTCTTTTTCCGGCAGGAGCGGTTGCATGATTGCGGGCAGTATGGTGGCACTGGTCACGCCCATGGATGCGCAAGGTGGTCTTGATTGGGACAGCCTGAGCAAACTGGTGGATTTCCACCTGCAAGAGGGCACCAACGCCATCGTCGCGGTCGGCACCACGGGTGAGTCCGCAACGCTGGAAGTGTCCGAACACATCGAAGTGATCCGTCGTGTGGTCGACCAAGTGGCCGGGCGCATTCCGGTGATCGCTGGCACCGGTGGCAACTCCACCCGTGAGTCGGTCGAGCTGACCCGCGCGGCCAAGGACGTCGGCGCCAACGCCTGCCTGTTGGTGACGCCGTACTACAACAAGCCGACCCAGGAAGGCTTGTACCAGCACTTCCGCCACATTGCCGAAGCCGTGGCGATTCCGCAGATTCTTTACAACGTACCTGGGCGCACCGTTTGCGACATGCTCCCGGAGACCGTCGAGCGTCTGGCGAAAATCGACAACATCATCGGTATCAAGGAAGCCACTGGCGACCTGCAGCGTGGTCAGGATGTGCTGGACCGGGTGAGCAAGGACTTCCTCGTGTATTCCGGCGACGATGCTACCGCCGTCGAGCTGATGTTGATGGGCGGCAAGGGCAATATCTCGGTGACCGCCAACGTCGCGCCACGCGCCATGAGCGATCTGTGTGCCGCCGCCATGCGTGGCGAGGCCGCCATCGCCCGCGCGATCAACGACCGCTTGATGCCGTTGCACAAGGCGCTGTTTATCGAGTCCAACCCGATTCCGGTGAAGTGGGCGCTGCATGAAATGGGCATGATGCCCGACGGTATCCGCTTGCCGCTGACCTGGCTCAGCCCGCGTTGTCATGAACCGCTGCGTCAGGCCCTGCGCCAGTCCGGCGTATTGGTTTAATTGAGGAAATACTACGCATGAAGCGACTGGCCGGACTCTCCGCACTTGCTCTGATCATCACCCACACCAGCGGCTGCGGCTGGATCTATGGTGAAGACGGCTATTTCCGCGATCGTGGTAGCGACTACCTCACCGCCCGGCAGACCGCGCCAATGCAATTGCCGGCCAATGTCGAGTCCAAGCGTCTCGATCCGTTGCTGCCCGTGCCGCAGCAAGTGGCTACGAGCACAGCCGAGGGCGAGTACGAAGTACCGCGTCCACAGCCGTTGGCCGTGCGTGCCGATGCCAGTGAGTTCAGCCTGCAGAAAAGCGGTGAGTCGCGTTGGGTGGTTGCTCAGCGCGTACCGGCCGAAGTCTGGCCGGTGGCGCGTCAGTTCTTTGAGGACAATGGCTTTCGGATTGCCGACGAGCGTCCGCAGACTGGTGAATTCAACACCGCATGGCAGCGTTTCGATGAATTGTCCGCCTCTATGGCGCGCCGTTTGAGCAGCCGTGTATCCGGCGTCGCCCCGGATGCCGAAACCCGCGTGCGGGTGCGCATCGAGCCGGGTGTGCAACGCAACACCAGCGAAATCTTCGTGGTCAGCGCCGAGCGCCCGGCCGGTAGCAGCGCCGACGTGGCATTTACCAGCCGTAGCGGTAACCCAAGCCTGGACGCTGCGTTGCTCGACGAAATGTTGGTAAGCATGGCGCGTAGCGCTGAGCAGGGTGGTTCCGTTTCCTTGCTGGCGGCCCGCGACTTCGATGCGCCTAACCGCGTCAGCCTGTCGGAAGACGGCAACGGCAACCCGGTGCTGAACCTCGGCGCCGATTTCGACCGCGCCTGGTCCGGTATCGGCCGCTCGCTGGAAATGGCCGATGTGCGCATCGACGACCTCAACCGCACCTTGGGCGTCTATTACATCAACTTGGCCGAAGGCGCGCAGACGAAGGACGAAGAGCCCGGTTTCTTCAGTCGTCTGTGGGGCAGCGAACCGACCAAGGAAGAAATCGACGCGCGTGCCGAGCGCTACCAGGTGCGTCTGACGCCGGTCGGCGACAGCGTGCAGGTCACTGTGGAAAAAGACCTCAACACCATTGCGCCGGCGGATGTCGCGCGTCGCGTGTTGGGCCTGATCCAGGAAAACCTGGGCTAACCAGGCTGTACGTCCAGGTGTAATACCAATAGGCGAAACCCGGTGGGTTTCGCCTGTTTTGTTTGTTAACGGGCATGCCACGAATGATGCCCACGCCGTCGTCGTATGCCCGTTGCCCTCATCCGGCGCTACGCGCCACCTTCTTCCTGGGGGAGAAGGGGACCAGGAAGGCCTCGCTGCGCGACTTTCACGCTAAAGGCGGAAATCCCGATATGACCACACCCTCGACCCTGAGCCTGAAGAAAATCTACTCGGGCAAAGTCCGCGACCTTTACGAAATCGACGCCAAGCGCATGTTGATGGTCGCCACCGATCGGCTCTCGGCCTTCGACGTGATCCTCGCCGAGCCGATCCCGGACAAGGGCAAGATCCTCACCGCGATTTCCAACTTCTGGTTCGCCAAGCTGGCTGGCCTGGTGCCTAACCACTTCACCGGCGACAAGGTCGAAGACGTGGTGCCGGCTGCCGAGTTGCCGCTGGTCGAGGGCCGTGCCGTGGTCGCCAAACGCCTCAAGCCGGTCGCGGTGGAAGCCATCGTGCGTGGTTATATCGTTGGTTCCGGCTGGAAGGAGTACCAGAAGAGCGGCACCGTCTGCGGCATTCAACTGCCAGCAGGCCTGCAGGAAGCCTCCAAGCTGGCGCAGCCGATCTTCACTCCGTCGACCAAGGCCGCCGTTGGCGACCACGACGAAAACATCTCCTTCGAGCGCTGTGAGGCGATCATCGGTGCCGAACTGGCAGCCAAGGTGCGCGACACCTCCATCGCCCTGTACAGCGCCGCCGTCGAATACGCTGCCACCCGCGGCATCATCATCGCCGACACCAAATTCGAGTTCGGCCTGGATGAAGACGGCACCCTAACCCTGATGGATGAAGTGCTGACGCCCGACTCCAGCCGTTTCTGGCCGGCGGAAAGCTACGTCGAAGGGAAGAATCCACCGAGCTTTGACAAACAATTCGTCCGTGACTGGCTGGAGTCCACCGGCTGGAACAAAGAGCCGCCAGCCCCGGCAGTACCCGCCGACGTCGCACAGAAAACCGCCGATAAATACCGCGAAGCGTTGATCAAGCTGACTGCCTGATTGGCTGTCGTACGCTGAAAAACGGTGGCGTTCTCGGAGTGGTTGCCTCTGGAGAGGCGCGCTGTTGTAGAAGGAGCCCTGGCCGCGCGCGTGCCCATGTTTGAGTCGCCTGTTGGCCAGTGCTAAACCGCCCCAGGCGCGCCTGTCGGGCACGTTCTATCCGCCTGGTTATCGCAAGCACCTGAAAGCATGCGAAAAAATTACTAATCGGGCTTCGCCAAACGCGCTTCTGCTGCTATCATGCGCGCCGCCACGGGAAGATGCCGGAGTGGCCGAACGGGACGGATTCGAAATCCGTTGTGTTAGCGATAGCACCTAGGGTTCAAATCCCTATCTTCCCGCCATATAGCAATACGTCTAAGCCCTTGAAGTTATTAAATACTTCAGGGGCTTTTTCTTTTTTGGCGGAAAGCTTAGGACTAAATTCGGGCCAAATCACCTGTTTGCAGTCCGTCATTGACCGCCTGAGTTCTCAGTAAACCTCATCATTTCAGACACGATACCGACCATGCTCTTCGTGTTGGTTGGTAGAAAAACCCCTGAAGTTTGCGCTTCAGGGGTTTTTGTTTTTCTGTGTGGCTAACGGTTGCCGGTTTACTTTCGCCGCCACTGCCCTTGCAGTTGGATGTACTGCCCGGGCGGGGTCTTGTCGATGGCTTTTTGCCCGGCGATGGCTTCTACGTCGCTGAGTTGGATGCCGTTCTGGGTCGCTAGCTTCTGGTATTCGGTGCGGCGGGCCTGGTTGATCAGGCGGGCAATCTCGTCGGCCTGGCTGCCGCTTGCACTGACTACGCCGAGGTAGCCGTTGGGCATTTCGCCGAGTTGGCCGCTGGCTTTGGCGTCGCCGAGGGCGGACATGGCTTCGTTGAGGTTCAGGGCGAAGGCCGGCAGGCTCAGGCTGAGCAGCAGTAGCAGGCTGGCGATGGATTTAGTCAGGCTCATGGTCGTGCTCCTCAAAACAGGCCGCTGGATTCGCTGAACATGCTGTCCAGGGCTTTATCCACCTTGATGTAGATTTCGTGCTCGATCTTCACGTTGAGGTTGATATTGATCGGCTCATTGGGCATCGCCAGCTGTACCGTGGGGGTACAGGCCGTGCTCAGCAGGCCCAGCAGTAGGGCGGTGAAACAGCGATGCAAGCGCATGGCGCTCTCCTTGGTTGCGTACAGGCCACTAGGGCTCCTTCGGGGCGGTTGCCGCATTGCGTTCCAGCATGCGTTGCTGCACCCGCCGCTTGATGATCTCGTTGACCTTATCGGTCAGTTGCAGGCTTGCCAACAAGGTGGGGATGTCTTCCTCCAGGTTGATGTTGAAGTGGATCGGTCGGCCCTGTTCGATGGCTGGATTTTGCCCTTCCAGACGCATGCCCAGGCTTAATTTGCCCTGCTGATCATAGTTGACCTGGCTGCTCAGGGTCGTGAAGCGGAAGTCTTCCAGCGATTGCGTGACCAATTGCATGGCCGGGTTGCTGCGGCCCAGTGCGCGGATGCGTTCGGAATGGAACTGCAAACGCCCACCCGGCTGGCGCGCGGTCAATTGCCCCTGTTCGATCACGATGCTGTTGGCGCCGATGCGCAGTGGCAGGTGCCCGTCGATTAGGCCGTTACCTGCCAAGCCCTCCGCTGGGTAGAGGGTGAAAAAGCGCTCGAGTTCCAGACCTTGCAGTTGCAACGGAAAGAGCAGGCTGTCTTGCGCCAGATTCCACTCGCCGGGATTGAGCTGGAGCGTGCCGCCCATCACTGCGCTCTGGGCCTGGTGCAGCTGGAGTCGGCCTTTATCCAGTTGGGCCAGCACGGCGTCGTAACGGCCGCGCAGTTGCAGTGGGCCAATGGGGATGCCGGGGTCGGCCTGTTCCAGGCGTAGCGAGTCAACCACCAGGTGCAGCCGTTGTTGCTCCAGGCTGAGTTGCAGGTGGCCGTCCAGGCCGCTCAGTGCGGTGCGGTCATAGATGCCGGCAAGGCCTGTGCTGCTGAGCTCAAGTTGTATCTCCGGTGAGGTGCGGTTGGCGGCCAGGCGCAGTGTGGCGTTAGCGCTCAGGCGGCCGTTGTTCAGGTCGAGCAACGCCGGCCAGGCGGCCAGGGTCTTGGCCAGCGGATTGCCCGCCCGGAGAAATACTTCCGGCAACTGGGCGGACAGCAGCAGGCCGTCGCCTGGGTTTTGTTGCAGTTGCAGGTTTAGCTGCAGGTCGCCATCCGTGGCCAACTGGCCGTTTAGCGCGATGCGTTCTTCGCTCGCAGTCAACTGCCCGTGCCAGCGCCAGCCTTGTGGGGTGAGGCTGGCATGTTCGATACGTTGCGCCGTCACCCTGGTGGGGCCGTCCAACTGCCAGGTGCGCCAGCGGCCGGCCTGGAGTTGGGCCCGCAGCTGCAGGCCGGTTGTGTTGGCGAGCAGCTGCTGTAGGTGCAGTTCGGCGCTGCTCAACTGGCCCAGGCTGAGTTGCGAGCCTTGTTTCAGGTGCAGATTCAGGTGTTCGCCATCCAGGTAACCATTGAGCTCGAGTCGGGCTTGCAGGTTGCTCAGTGTCCAACTATCGAATGCAAGGTTGGTGCTGTTGGCGGCAAGTTGTGCATCGACCACTTGCAGGGCCCAGGGCGGTGCATTGGCCAGGGCCAGTTTGGCGTGCAGTTCGACGCTGCTCGGACCACTGCTGCTCAGCTGGATTGCCAGTGGCAGGGCGCGCTCGGCCAGATTGCTTGGCAGCTCGCTGAACTGGGCGGTCGGCTGGATGTTCAGGTGCAGTGAGGTCGGGCGCAGCGCCTCGGGTAACTCGCGCAGTTGCGCGGCGGTGAGTTCGTCGAGTTGCAGGTCGGCGCTCAGTTGCTCGGCGAACCATTGTCCATTCAGTGCGCGCGCGGCGAGGGTGAAATTGCCCTGTAGCCGGCCAAGGCCCGGCAGGGTCCACGGTTCAGGCAGGGTGAGGCTGGCATCGAGTTGGCCGGTGGCGGTGCGCAGCCGTTCCAGGTCGAGGGCGCCGGGGGTTAATTGCAGGTGCCAGTTCGCTGCCAGGTGGCTGGCGTTCGGTGCGTTTGGTGCGGGGTACTCAAGGGGCAGCGCCCACTCGCTTAACCAGTCTTGCAGCACGGCGGTCTGGCTGAGGTTGGGGGCGGACAGGTTGCCGCGCCACAGTGGCCCGGTAGGGCTGTTATGTACGCTGCTGTGCAAACCGAGTTGTGCTTGATCGTTGATGGCCAGCGCCAGTTGTAACTCCAGCGCCTCGGCCTCGCCTTGCAGGCGTGCGCTCCAGGCCAGGCGTGCGTCGTCGTGCCGCAGCGTGAGCTGAAGCTGTATGTCCAATGGCGTCTGCGCTTGCTTGAGCAGTTGCAGGTCGCCCTGCAGCGTGCAGCGGCCGCTGGCGCAGGGCAGTTCGGCAGAAAAGTCATCGATACCCAGGCTGCGCGGTACTTGTGTCAGCCAACTGCCGAGTTGCTCGAGATCCACTGGCGTGCTGCTTGGCGCCGCCGCTGGCGAGTCGGCCGCGGGGTGCCAGGCGACCGTGAGCCGGCCGAGCCGAATGTGCTGCCACAACGGCAGCGATGCGCTGAATTGCCGCCAGCTCAGGTGCAGGTGCTCGGCCTGTATGCGCATCTGGCCTGCTGCGGTGTGCTGCAGCAGCGCGAGGTGTGCCAGGTGAATGCCGTCCCGCGATAGGCTCAAGCCCTGCCAGGCAAAATCACGGATGTGTTGGCGCTCCAGCAAGCGCGTCCAGCTGAAGTAGCTGGCGCCACCGAGCAGCATCAGCAGGGTGAGCACGCTGGTGATTCGCAGCCAGTTGCGCCGGCTGATCATGGGCACGCATCCATCGTCGGGCGGTTGGGAGTCAGGACGTTAACCCATGCGTCTCGGGCTGCCAATCATCGCTGTGCGCGATTTGTGTATTTACGTCATTGAGTATTAGACTTGTTGCAGATGAATCACTGAGGGCGAGCGCTATGAGCGCACTTGTTCGACCGGTTGCCGATGCCGATGCGGTATTGGCTAAAGCCTTGCTCAATACCCGCGAGCAGCTTGGACTGACGCAACAGGAGCTGGCCAACATCGTTGGCGTGCACCGCACGGCGATCACGCGCTGGGCCGACAGTGGCCTGCGGCCGCAGAGCAAAACCGGTGAGCTGGCGCTGTTGTTGATTCGTGCCTACCGCGCGCTGTTTGCTTTGTTTGGTGGCAACTTGCAGGACATGCGGCATTTCTTGCGCACTGAGAATCGTCACCTGGCGGGCGTTCCCCTGGCGTTGATGGTGCAAGTGCAGGGGTTGGTGCACGTGGTGGAGTACCTCGACGCGATCCGCGGGAAGGTTTAGGCACACAGCCTGTCGGGTGGATGGCGCGAGGACGCCTTCTGATACGCGCGGATTTCACCCGGCCGACGATTCTGGCGATCACTCGGATAAGGAATAACCGCCATGGACATTTGGCAGGAGTGCCGCGGTAGCGAGCAACTCAAACCGCTGCGGGGGCGTCTGGTGCGGCTGGTCGAGAGTCAGGAGCAGGTCGCCACCCTGCAATTGGTGGGTAACCTGGCCGAGCAGGCACTGCTGGAAGAGTTGCTGGAAACCAGCAAGCCGCCGTTGCCGCGCAGTGCCGAGCCATTGCATTACTTATTGAAAACCCCCTTCCGCTATCCGCCGCTGCGCTGGGGCTCGCGTTTCGGCACGGTGCACGAGCCCAGTCTGTTCTATGCCGCTCTGCGTCTGGATACGGCAATGGCTGAGGCGGCCTATTACCGTTTCGTGCTGTGGGATGGCATGACCAGCGTGCCACCCAGCGGCCGCATTCTTTCCGAGCACTCTTCGTTTGAAGCGCGCTACCAGGTCGCGCGCGGTATTCAATTGCAGCAGGCGCCGTTCAGCGACTTCCAGGCGCAGCTTAGCCACCCGAGCGATTATCGGCCGACCCAGGCGCTGGGCGCGGCGATGCGCGCCGCTGGGGTCGAAGCCTTCGAGTATCGTTCGGCGCGTTGCCCGTTGGGCGGGCTCAACGCTGCCCTGTATATCCCGCAAGCGCTGGCGGAAAAGCGGCCGCGCAACGTGATGGCCTGGTTGTGCGAAACCACGGCCAGTTACGTGGCTTTCAAGAATGCCCAGGCGCCGGACACGCCGCGGGTGTTCCGCTGGGATGATTTCCTGGTGGCGGGGAGTTTGCCGCTGCCGGCGTGATGGACCGTACGTCGGGCATTCGCAGCGATGGTTGCCCTATAGGTGAATCGATGACGGCGCGCGCACCGGCTTGGCGCAGTCGCAGCGAATGTGTCCCTGGCCATTCCACGCTAGGCCGCCGTCGCTTGAACTTGGGCGGTGTCTGTCGAGTGGGTGTTTGTCTGCACAAGCCGTTGCGCCGCTCTCGCTGGCAAGCGCCAGGCTGGCGAGGTGCATTGAGCGGCCTGTGCGCAGGGCCGGGCAACGGCCCTGTCAGGCCCGGCAAATGCCCTGAAAAAGGGCATGCCAGAGGGCCGGCGAATAAACTTGTGCACAATTGCGAAGCGCCTTGTCAAGGATGAGTTTGTGATAGGCGTAAATCCTTGATTCTGCATAAGGATTTTTTAAGTCAATGAAAAATATGAATTTTTTTCGCTGGTGAAAAAATCGTCAGTTTGACCGCAGGCCCCATACCATCAGTGATCAGGGCGCTTGCTCCCATGTTGTCCACTGACTTATCCACAGCTTCTGTGGATTGTCCCAAGCGCTTGCTCTAGGCCGCGGTTAAGGGCGATTTACCGGGCTTTACCTCGGCGAAAAAAGGTGTAGAGTTGCGCGCCTTTCCGGCTACCGCTGTTTCTTTATGCCCCGCGCACTCCCCGCTTTACCTGCTCATGCAGTGTCTTCCCGTTCGCGCCTGCCTTTGCGCGTTGCACTCTGGCTGTTGGATAGCCCGCGTTTCGGCCATGCGCCGAGCGTGAAGCGGTTTGCCGGACGCCTGCTCAAGCAACCCGCACGTCAGGGCGTGGTTGTGGCGCAAAGTCGCCTGGGCCAATTGCTCTGCCGTGATTGCGGGAACACCCGTGATCGGCGTATCGGTTTCGAACTGCTGCGCCAAGCGGCGCGTGCCGGCGATCGTCGCGCGCAGCTGGAGTTGGGCCGGTTCTGTAGCCAGCCGCGTAACCACGAACCTCAGCAAGCCCGTCATTGGCTGGAGTTGGCCGCTGCGCAAGGCTCGCAAGAAGCCACACGCCTGCTGACGCACCTCTGATCCACGCCTGACCGCTCTGCACGGGCCTGGGTATACTGCCCGGCAGTCTTGCGCGGAGCTGCTTATGCCAATTGATCTACCCAGTCTGCTGATCGGCCTTGCGAGCGGTGCCGTGCCCTTGCTGCTGCTGGCGTGGTCGCTGCAACGGCGGGCGGCCAGTGCGCAGTTCGAGTGCAGCCTGTTGCAGGAGCGCCTGGGCAGCGCGCAATTGGCCCAGGCGGGGCTGAGCGCACAGCTCGATGCCAGCCGCCAGGAAATCGCCGAGATTATCGAGATCAAGGCCGATCAGCAGGCCGAGCTGGCGGCACTGCGCCGCGAAAGCGACTTGCTGCAACAGGAGCGCCAGATCGCCCGCGACGCGGCCCTGGCCTGGCATGCCCAGCGTGAGCAGCAGGAAGGCGAAATCCGTCGTCTGGATGCCCAGCGCGCCGGTCTGAGCGCCGAATTGAAAGAACAGCAGGACAACCACCAACAACGCCTGAATGACCTGCAAGGCGCGCGCGATGAACTGCGCGCGCAATTCGCCGAGCTGGCCGGCAAGATCTTCGATGAGCGTGAGCAGCGCTTTGCCGAGACCAGCCAGCAGCAGCTCGGCCAGTTGCTCGACCCGCTCAAGGAACGCATCCAGTCCTTCGAAAAACGCGTGGAAGAAAGCTACCAGCAGGAAGCCCGCGAGCGCTTTTCCCTGGGCAAGGAGCTGGAGCGCCTGCAACAGCTCAATCAGCGCCTGGGTGATGAAGCGACCAACCTGACGCGCGCCCTCAAGGGCCAGAAAACCCAGGGCAACTGGGGCGAGTTGGTACTGGAGCGGGTACTGGAACACGCCGGTCTGGAGAAGGGCCGCGAGTACCAGACCCAGGTCAGCCTGAAGAGCGCCGACGGCGAGCGCTTCCAGCCGGATGTGCTGATCCAGCTGCCGGGCGACAAGCAGGTGGTGGTGGACGCCAAGGTCAGCCTCACCGCTTACCAGCAGTTTATTGCCGCCGAAGACGAGCCGAGCCGGCAACTGGCGCTGAAGCAGCATGTGCTGTCGCTGCGCAGCCATTTGAAGGGCCTGTCGCTGAAGGATTATCAGCGTCTGGAGGGCCTGCACAGCCTGGACTTCGTCTTGCTCTTCGTGCCAATCGAGGCGGCGTTCGCGGCGGCGTTGCAGGCCGATCCGGGGTTGTTTCAGGAGGCCTTTGATCAACATATTGTCATCGTCAGCCCGACTACCTTGCTCGCCACCTTGCGGGTGATCGACAGCTTGTGGCGACAGGAGCGGCAGAGCCAGAACGCCCGTGAAATCGCCGAACGCGCCGGGGCGCTGTACGACAAGTTCGTCGCCTTTATCCAGGACCTGGATGAAGTCGGCGCGCGCCTGCAACAGCTGGACAAGGCCTATGCCGGGGCGCGCAACAAACTCTGCGACGGCCGCGGCAATATCATCAGCCGGGTGGAAAACCTCAAACTGCTCGGTGCCCGTGCCAGCAAGAGCCTGCCCGCCGAGTTGCTCGAGCGGGCCGCCGGGGTGATGGTGCTGGATGATGAGACGGCCGAGTAGGGCGTGCAGCGTGTCAGGAAGGCGTAGGAGCGGGCCATGCCCGCGAACCCGCGTCGATGGGCCATTTCGCGGCCACGGGCCGCTCCTGCGGGTTAGGCGCTGACTGCTCCCTTCTCGGCGGCCGCCCGCTGCGCTGCCGGTGAGTTGGCCAGGTAATCCAGCGCCACGCGGATATCGCCTTCGGTGCGCGGGTGATAGCTGGGGTTGAAGTAACGCAGCACCGAGCGGCCAATGCTGCCCATGCGTGGTAACAGCCCGCGTTGGCCCAGGTGATACCACAGGCGCAGAAAGCCCGGACGGTAACGGGTGACCGGGTCCTGGCGCATCATGGTTTTCATCCCGGCGCTGAACAGCAAGATCAGCGCCGGGGTGGCAATCAACATATAGACCCAGCGCATCAACAGGCTGCCGCCGATATGCACGTGCAGGTCGTGGGCCACGCTGCGGTGTTCGACTTCTTCGGCGCCGTGCCAGCGCAGCAGGTCGAGCATCACCGGGTCGGCATGGTCGAGGCTGCGGGTGGTGATGATCCAGTCGCCCAGTACGCAGGTGAAGTGTTCCACCGCGGCGATCAGCCCGACCCGTTGACGCAGCCACCAGGGTTGCAGGGCGCGGCTGATGGCGTTGTCACCCAGCGGGTAGTCGCACAGCACGCGCTCGAACAGCCAGTGGATCGGCCCGGTAAACGGTGTCGGGTCGATACCGTGGCGCAGCAGGTAGGGCGTCAGCGCGCTGTCGTGGGCGCGGGCGTGTTGCGCTTCCTGCTTGACGAAACCCTGCACGTCGTCGCGCAGCTGCGGGTCGCTGACCAGCGGCAGGGCCTTGTTGTAGACCCGGCAGAACCAGAACTCGCCGGCCGGCAGGATCAGGTGCAGGCTGTTCATGATATGCGAGGCTTCCGGCTCGTTCGGCACCCAGTGCAGCGGGGTATCGGCGAAGTCGAAGCGGACTTTGCGTTGTTCCAGGCGGTGCTCTGCGGTCATCTCGATTCTCCTTATCAGCCCGCCAGGCTCAGGCGCGCCAGCGCGTTGCCGCTTGCGCCACCCTGCACATGCGCGGTGAATTCACGCAGCCAGGTGGCCAGTTGCTGCGGTTCGGCCAGCAGTTGCCAATGCCCGGCATTCACCTCGCGGCGCCACAGCTTGGGGGCCCACTGCGCCAGTTGCTCGAACAGTTGCGGGCGCACGAAGCGGTCACGGGTTGGCACGATCAACTGCACCGGCACCTGAGTGTGGCGTTGGCGCGGCGTGAACAGGCTGCGGATAAAGTTGGCGCGGTACAGCTTGACCCCGTGCACGCCGTCGGAGCGCTGGCTGCTGCTGATGGGCACATTGCGCAGCCCTTCGATCTGGCGCAGCAGCTGCGGCCAGGCGCGGTCCAGGCCCAGGCGCCAGGTCAGCTCCGGCAGCAGCGGGGTATGAAACAGGCCGATATACCAGGAGCTGAGCAGTTGCCCGAGCACTTGCAGCAAGGCCCGTGGGCGTTTTTGCTTGAGCTTGTCGCGCATCCAGTGGCCGACATGGTCCAGGCACGGGCCGGAGATGCTGGTGTAGGAGGCCAGCAGCGGTTGGATGCGTGGCTCGGTCACCGCTTCCCAGGCCTGAATCGAGCCCCAGTCATGGGCCAGCAGATGCACCGGCTGCTCGGGGCTGAGAGCCCTGATCACCGCTTCCAGGTCATTCGCCAGCTTTTCCAGGTGGTAATCCAGGCGCTTGCGCGGAATATCCGATGCGCCAAAACCGCGCACGTCGTAGGCGATGATCTGGTAATCGGCGGCCAGTTCGCGCACCAGCGGCAGCCAGATTTCATGGTTGTCGGGGTAGCCGTGCACCAGCAGCAGGATCGGCCCGCTTGGGTTACCCCAGCGGTACACCGCCAGCTCTACGCCATCGCCCTGCACCCGCAGCGGCTCGGCCTGCCGGAGCACTACTGGCACGTTCATGCGTACACCTGGCGCAGGTCGAGTGGCCGCGAGGGACGAGGGCGCTGGGTGGATAAGGCGAGGCAGATAGGCATGCAGCGTCTCCAGGTCATGGCTGACTGTTACATCATTTGATGTCACGGTTATTGTTGGACGCTCAGGCCGCTTCTGCCTAGTCATTGAGGGGCCTCAATGCAGGCCCTGTTACGGTGTTACTGAGGCGGCTTGAAGCCCTCTTGAATGGGGCTTTGCGCGGGTTTTGCGCGGGCGATCGATAAGCTTGGCAAGGCAAGTCCAGCCCTTGGTTGGGGCGGTTGTTGCCGTGTTGCCGGGGCGGCTACCTGCTTGCATCTGTGGAATGTTCAGCGGTGCCTCGGCCCGAAGCTGTTAGCCGCCTTGGTGGAGGGCATGTGCCATAGACAAGGCGATGCAGGTGCAGCCCGTGTTTCAAATGGCTCACATCTGCCGTGAGTCCTGATATTCGGTCGTTGACACTCGGGCTGGCAGCGCTACTCTCAGCATGTGGGAAAATTTCCCGCGCAACGTACTAACTGGCTCAGAAGGATCGTGCGGAAACCGCAGTTGCCTGTTCATGCTGCAGATAAATGGCCGCGCCGGTTGGCTGGCTGCCCCAATGGGCGGCTGGAAATTCACTGGTTATTGCGCCCGATAGGGACATGACTACGCAACTCCAAGCGGAGGTGGATCATGCTGCTCAAGAAATGTTTGTTAGCTATGGCAATTGGCGGAGTTCTGTCGGCATCGACGGTGCTGCTGCCCGATTACATCAGTAGTTTCTCCAGTGTGTATGCCAAAGATGGTGGTGGTGATGGCGGAGGCGGCCACGGTGGCAGCGGCGGCTCTGGAGGCGGTGGTCACGGTGGTGGTGGCGGAGGCGGCCACGGTGGCAGTGGCGGCTCCGGAGGCGGCGGTCACGGCGGTGACGGCGGAGGCGGTGGTCATGCTGGCGGCGGTCACGGAGGTGATGGCGGCGGTCATGGTCGCGGAGGTGATGGCGAGGGCCATGGTGGTGACGGGCGCGGAGGCGATCATGACGGAGATCATGGCGGTCTTGCCGGAAACAGTGGTCGAGGCAACGATCACGACAATGATGCGGGTGTTGGCGGAGACGCTGCAGATGCAGACAGAGACGCTGCCCGTGATGCGGCAGATGCAGCCAGGGACGCTGCCCGTGATGCGGCAGATGCAGCCAGAGACGCTGCCAGAGACGCTGCAGATGCAGATAGAGACGCTGCCAGGGCGGCTGGCTTAGAGGGCGCAGATGCAGCCAGGGATGCTGCCCGTGATGCTGCAGATGCGGCCAGAGACGCTGCCAGAGACGCTGCAGATGCAGATAGAGACGCTGCCAAAGATGCTGCAGATGCAGCCAGAGACACTGCCAAAATGGGCGATGATGCGCCCGATGCGCCCGATGCGCCCGATGCACCTGATGCCGTAGACGTAGACGCGCCCGACGCGCCTGACGCACCAGATATCGACGTGGTTGAGGTACAGCACTAGGCCCGCGAGTTCGGCATGAACACGCAGGTACACCAGTAGAGACGTCCCGGCAGCTTCGGGGACGAATCAGTTGGGAGTCGCAAACCCTGAAGAGTCGCGGGGTTTGCGGCGCCTATTTTTCATATCGTGCCACTCGGTTCGAGGAGCCGAAACGCTGTGTCGGGCGCCACAGCACATCGCCCAGATTCTTGCGACCAACACCTGGTCAGGAAACGCGAAGTCAGGTTCTTCGCGGAGTTCCCGGTAACCGGGAAAGAACGACCTGGTGCGTTTAAGTTCAAGGCGGTGAACCGGGCGACGGCCGCTCCGGGGGCTGAGCAAGCAATCCCAGTTGTGCATAAAACCCGGCGCTTCTCCAGATTGTGTGGCGCGGGCGCGAGGAGTGGGATGGATGTACTGCTGCGCGGGCTTGCCGAAAGACTCGGGCGAAAAGCCCTCAGGGGCGTTTTAATCTAGCAACGGTTCTTGAAGGAATAGCTTGATGCACTTGCCCAGTTTGCCTCCCTCTCTGCTGCCGGCGCTGAAGCATGTCATGCGCCCATTGGTGAGGCTGATACTCAAAAAGGGGGGCACCTATGCAAGCTTTACCGATCTGCTCAAGGAGGTATTCGTCGATGTAGCCGAGCGCGAATTTCGCCTCGATGACAAGCCGCCGACCGACAGCAGGATAAGCCTGCTGACGGGGGTGCACCGCAAGGATGTCAGGCGTTTGCGGGCCAAGGCTGCCGGACGGGCGGCGATCCTGCCCGAGAATATTTCGTTTGGGGCTCATCTGGTCAGCGTCTGGCTGAACAGTTCGCCGTTCTGCGAGGAGCCCGGCCGGCCGCGGCCGCTGGACCGTCTAGCCAGCATTGGTGGCGACTCTTCGTTCGATGGGCTGGTGGCTCAGGTCAGCAAGGATATTCGTGCCCGCGTTGTGCTGGACGAGTGGCTTCGTCTGGGCATTGTGCGCATCGACGACCAGGACCGCGTCCACCTGGAGACGATGGCGTTCATTCCGCAAAAAGGCTTTGACGAGAAGGCCGCCTATTTCCGGCACAACCTCCACGACCACGCCTGTACCGCCGTGCACAACCTGACCGAAGACGGAGCGCCTTTCTTCGAGCGCAGTGTCCACTACGACAGCTTGTCGTCAACCAGTGTCGAGCAACTGCGCAATGCCGTCAGTGTGGAAGGTATGCAGGTGCTGATCGGTTTCAACCAACTGGCCGCCGAACTGGAGGCGCGGGACGCTCCAGCCCCGGACGCCAGGCAGCGCATCACCATCGGCCTTTACTTCTACACTGAACCTAATCCGCCAGCAGTACCCAACCCGACAACGGTCAGTTCGTCATGAACACTGCCACGCGCTTGTTGTGCGCCTTCGCTTTCATGTGCGGCCCATTGCTGCTGGCTTCGCCCTCGCTGAATGCCGCACCGGCTTGCCTTGAGCCCGGAGGCATGGGCGGAACGGGCGCCGTGGCGACTGGCGGTATCGGCGGTACTGGCGCTCCCGGTGGAATAGGTGGCACCGGCGCACCTGCCGATGAAGGTGGAATTGGGGGTACGGGGATTGTGGGAACCATCACCGGCTTTGGTTCCATCTGCGTCAACGGCGTGGAAGTGCACTTCGATAGCACGGCTTCGCTCAGTGAGAACGGCATGCCTGGCAGCAGCAACCAGCTGGCCATTGGCCAAGTCGTGGCGGTGGAGGCCCGCACATCACCACGAGGGCTTGAGGCGCTGAGCATCGAAATTCTTCATGCCTTTGAAGGTCCGATCACCGATGTGGCAACGGGCGCCGCGCCAATGCGGGTGATGGGGCAGCCCGTTCGCGTTGCCGCTGGGGCCCGTGTGGCAGAAGGCCTGCGCATCGGCGAGCCGGTACGGGTGAGTGGATTACGTAATGCCCAGGGCACTGTTGTCGCCAGCCGCATCGAACGTGCGCCGAAGCTGGCGCAGGTCAGCGCCATCGGTGCGATCGAGCGAGCTGGTGACCTGCAAGGTTTGGCCCTCAGCAAGCCGCTGGCACCCCAGAGCGAGGTCCTGGTGCGCGGGACCTGGAATGGCAGGCAACTGAATGTTATCCAGACGCGTAGCGATCCAGGCATTCCCTTTGCTGGGCGGGTGCGTAACGCGTTGGTGGAAGGCTTGGTGCGAGGGCAGCAGGGAGACCGCATTGAGTTCGGTGGATTCACTGCCTATGTGGATCGCGGTACGGCCTATGCCGGTGGGCAGGCCAGCGATCTTGCGATCGACCAGCGCATCCGGGTGACCGGCGTGTTCGGCCAGGGCCGCGATATCCGGGCCGAGCGCATCGAATTCTCTCGGGAGCAGCCCGCAACCCCCATCCGGGAGGGTTCCGGCCAGCAGGGCTCATCTGCGCAAGAAACCGAGCAACACGGGAATGGCGATTCCGCTCGGGACGGCCTTGAGTCACGCGAGCGCAGCAGCGATGGCGAGACGCGCGAAAGAATCGAACGGAGCGACGACGGCGAGACGCGGGAGAGAGTCGAGCGGAGAGAGACGTCCGCTTCCGGCGACCTGGAGCGTCGCGAACGAGTGGAGATACGTGAATCCGCCGACCGCGTGGAAACCCGGGAGCGGATCGAGGTTTTCGAGAACGGTGTGCGCATCGAGCGGATCGAGCGGGTTGAGAGAATCGAACGGCCGGATAGCGTTGATAAACCGGAACGGGTTGAGCGCGTAGAGCGCGTCGAGCGACCTGAGCATGTTGAACAGGTGGAGCGGGTCGAGAGGGTGGACCGGTCCGGGCCCCACTAGCAGGCCCAATCGAGCTTCGCTGGAGGCAGGCGGGTAGCAGATAGCCGGCTAAGCTAATCAGGGCTAGCGTCCTTGGGGAACAGAGGTAACCGGGTTCCATGAAGCGTCCACCCAGACAAGGCGCTGATCGTAGTGTGAACTTCAATGTCTGGATCGCAACGAGGTAAGCATGAGCGCTGCTCGCCTAATCGTGCCGGGCCTTTTGGTGTCCCTGGCCCTCTCAGCCTTGGCCGAGGATTTCACCGTTTCGACAGGGCTCGATTACTCGCGGGGTAAATACGGGACCCCGACAACCAGCGAAACCTGGTATGTCCCGGTGGTCGCCAAATATGAAACCGGTCCCATGGTCTACCAGTTGACCATCCCGTACCTGCGCATCACCAATCCCGCGGTGGGACCGGATGGCGAACCATTGGCAGGGGACTGCGGCAGCGTTGAACAAGGCCTGGGGGACACGGTGGCGAGTGCGAATTTCGCGCTGTTGGACGGCAGTCGAGGTGATGGCCTGATCGTGGAATTGATCGGCAAGGTAAAGCTGCCGACAGCCGATGAAGAAAGCTGCCTCGGTACCGGCAAGACCGACGCCTCCGCTCAGTTCGACTTTACGCAGGCATTCGGCGCTACCAGCGGTTTTGCTACGTTGGGCTGGAAGAAGTTCGGTGACCCCTCGGAAACTAACCTTCACGATCCGATTTTTGCGGCGCTCGGCTTTGTTACCAGGCTAGCGCCAGCGACCTCTGTGGGCGCGGTCTATGACTGGCGGCAGAAAGTGACCTCCGATGGCGATGAGGTCCAGGAATTCACCCTGTTCCTGACACAAAGGCTCAGCCCATCCTGGAAGGTTCAGCTGTATGCCCTCAAAGGGTTTTCCGATGCCAGCCCCGACGCTGGCGGTGGATTGCTGCTCGGCCACTCGTTCTGAATGGCTTGCGTACCTGGAAGCTAACGCCGCTCCTGGGGGCAGCTAACCGCCGTCGCTTTCAGGCCCACAATGCCTTCGCCGCACTGTAGCGGCTGGCCTGGACGATCTTGTAGCCAAGGCAACGCACTATCCGTCGCCTTCCTCTCTGACATGCGCAGAAATGCGTAGGTCCCGAAGGTATGCCGCAGGCGCTGAGGTGTGCATTTCACTCCAGGCTTGGCCGATGTTCGCTGAACGCTCACATCCAAGCCATCGGTCGATCATTCATCGCCCTCGGGTCAGTAGTTCGGTCGTCTCCTTGCTATGGCGCTTGGCGTACATCCTGGCTAGTCTCGGGCGCTCCCGCACAAGTGGCCAACCAGCTCATACGGCGCCATCCTCCCGCGCTCCTTGGCGCCCTTGGTGGTAGTGTGCCGATTCTAAAAGACATCCCTCAGCAACATATTGATGTTGGTTGAACATGAATACAGCCTCTGCTTTTCTTCGGCGTTTGCTGGATGCCGCTGCCCCGGTGGTGAATGCCGTGGCCGCCGAATACCGGGTCGCCGAACTGGCTCAGGCGGCGCAGACCAGCGTGCGCAATGTGCGCGCCTATCAGGACCAGGGCCTGTTGCCGCCGCCCGAGCGACGTGGGCGGCTGGGCATCTACAGTGGCGAGCACTTGGCGCGGTTAAAGCTGATTGGCCAGTTGCTGGAGCGCGGCTACAGCATCGCCAGCATTCGTGAGCTGTTCGAGGCCTGGGCGCAGGGCCGCGATCTGGCCCATGTGCTGGGCCTGGAGCAGGCGATTCAGGGGCCAGGGCAGCCGGAGCAGGCGGCGACGTTGCCGTTCAGCGAGTTGCAGGGGCTGTTTGGCGACACGCTCGATGACCCGGTGATCGAGCGCGCTCAGGCTTTGGGCTTGCTGGAATTTGCCGGCGACCACCTGCGCGTCCCCAGCCCCACGCTGTTTGCCGCCGGCGTTGAGTTGTACCGCGCCGGCATTCCCCTGTCGGCGCTGCTGGATGAGCTGGCGGCGATCCGCGGCCATGTGCAGCAGGTCTCGGCCGGCATCGTGCAGATGATTGCCAAGCAACTGGTCAATCCGTTGCTGCAAAGCGAGCTGCCGCACGCCGAGGACCTCGAGCGCCTCAGCGCCCAGTTGCTGCAACTGCGGCCCCTGGTTGAGCAGGTGGTGGTGGCCGAGTTGGCCCGCGGCCTGCCGGAAGCGGCCAACCGCGAACTGAGCGAGCGGGTGCACAGGCTGCTGGAAGGTTTTCTGAAAGGTGCCGACTGATACCCGGTGGCGCCTGGTCTTGTGCACGCCATCGGCTTGGCGCAAGCACCTGGTCTGCGCCAAGCCCCGTGGCAATCGGACGGGTTCAGCGCAAGGTCAGGTGCCGGCTGAGCAACGCCCGCAAGGCTGCCGGTTTGACCGGCTTGGCCAGGTAGTCGAGGCCGGCGGCGTGCACTGCGGCGATCAGTTCGGGGCGGCCGTCGGCACTGATCACCACGCCCGGCACCGGTTCGCCCAAGCGGGTGCGCAGCCAGGCCATCAGTTCGGTGCCGGTTTCGCCTTCGTCGAGGTGGTAGTCGACCAGCGCCAGGTGCGGGCGCACGTCTTCGCTGAGCAGGTGTTCGCATTCCAGGCGGTTGCGCGCGGTCCACACCTGGCAGCCCCAGCGCGACAGCAGGCTGTGCATGCCGGTGAGGATGCTGTCTTCGTTGTCGATGCAGATCACTCGCGAGCCGGTCAGTAACTGGCCGTTGAGTTCGCTGCTGGTGCGCTGTGGCAGCGGCACAGGGGTGCGCACCAGCGGCACGCAGACGCTGAACACGCTGCCCTTGCCGGGCCAGGAGCGCACTTCCAGTTTGTGATTGAGCACCCGGCAGAGGCCGTCGGCAATCGCCAAGCCGAGGCCGAGACCTTTCTCGGCGCGGGTCTGGTGGCTGTCCAGGCGTTTGAACTCTTCGAAGATCACCTTGAGCTTGTCGTGCGGGATGCCTGGGCCGCGATCCCAGACTTCCAGGCGCAGTTGCTCGGCTTCATGGCGTACGCCGAGCAGCACGCGGCCCTTGGCGTAGCGGAAGGCGTTGGTCAGGAAGTTTTGCAGCACCCGGCGCAGCAGTTTGATGTCGCTGTCCACGCGCAGGCGGCTGCCGCGCAGGCGGAAGTCGATGCCCTGTTCGGCGGCCAGCACCTTGAATTCGGCCCCCAGGGTGTCGAACAGCGCGCTGAGGGGGAAGGCGTTGCGGTCCGGGGTGATCCGGCCGTTTTCCAGGCGCGAGATATCCAGCAGGTCGCTGATCAGGTCTTCCGCCGAGCGCAGCGAACTGTCGAGGTGGCGCACCAGTTCGCGGGCCTCGCGCGGCAAGGCGTCGTCCTGGTGGGAGAGGGCGGCGGAGAACAGCCGCGCGGCATTCAGCGGTTGCATCAGGTCGTGGCTGACCGCAGCGAGAAAGCGGGTTTTCGATTGGTTGGCGGATTCCGCCACGCCCTTGGCTTCGATCAGCGCCTGGTTCAGTTGCGACAACTCAAAGGTGCGTTCGGCAACCCGTTGTTCCAGGCCCTCGTTGGCTTCTTTGAGCGCGCGCTCGGCTTCGCGGAACTCGGTGATGTCGGTGAAGCTCATGACGAAGCCGCCGCCTGGCATCGGGTTGCCGATCAGCTCGATCACCCGGCCGTTGGGGAAGGTGCGCTCGTAGGTGTGCGCGGTGCCCTGGCGCATCCAGAACAGGCGCTTGTTCACGCTTTCCTCGACATCGGTGTCGCCGAGCATGCCGCGTTCGGCGTTGTAGCGGATGATCTCGGCAATCGGCCGGCCGACATAGATCAGCCCGTCCGGGTAGTCGAACAGCTCAAGGTAGCGGTGATTCCAGGCCACCAGTCGCAGCGACTGATCGACCACGCTGATGCCTTGGGTGATGTTCTCGATCGCCCCTTGCAGCAGGGCGCGGTTGAATTGCAGCACCTCGCTGGCTTCATCGACGATGCGCACCACATCCTCGACCTGCATCTCGCGACCTTCGATGGCGGCCTTGACTACCGCGCGGGTCGACGAGGCGCCGAGCACGCCGGCGAGCAGGCGTTCGGTGTGGGCGATCCACTCGCTGTTGGCCTGCTGGGTCGGGTTGAAGCCTTTGCCCTGGCGGTAGGCGAAGCGGATAAAGCTCTGCCGTGCGCGCTCCTCGCCGACGAAGCGGCTGGCGAGCAGCAGCAGGTCGTCGACCTGTACCGACAGCATGCTGCGGCTGCTCGGTTTGGCGCCAAAATCGTCGCTGATAAACCGCCCAGCCTGCCAGTGTTCCGAGACCCGGGTGCGCGAGAAGTACGACACCCAGGCGAACAGCAGGAAGTTACCGGCCAGCGACAGCACCACGCCGCGGGTCAGCGCATCGACCTCGAAGCCGATTGGCGCATACAGCAGGCCATGCAGGCCGGGAAAGCCGTCCAGCGACCAACTCAGGCTGCGCGCCACCAGCGGCAACACCAGGGTGTAGAACCAGATCAACGCGCCAAAGATCAGCCCGGCAAATACCCCGCGGCGGTTGGCCTGCTTCCACACCAGGGCGCCGAACATCGCCGGAGCCAATTGGCCGATGGCGGCGAACGAGACTTGGCCGATGGTCGCCAGGCTGGCGTTGGAGCCGAGCAGGCGGTAGCACACGTAGGCCAGCAGCAGGATCAGCACGATGCTCACCCGGCGCGCCGTGAGCATCCAGTGGCGGAAGGCTTCGAAGGGGCGCTCGGTGTTCTGGCGGCGCAGCAGCCAGGGCAGCAGCATGTCGTTGGAGATCATGGTCGACAGCGCCACCGAGGCGACGATGACCATGCCGGTGGCCGCCGAGGCGCCGCCGATAAAGGCCAGCATGGCCAGTGCCGGATGGGCCTCGGCGAGCGGCAGGCTGATGACGAAGGAGTCCGGGGTCACGCCCGCAGGCAGCAACATCTGCCCGGCAAGGGCAATCGGCACGACGAACAGCGCGGCCAGCACCAGATAGATTGGAAATACCCAGCGTGCCAGGCGCAGGTCTTTCGGTTCGATATTTTCCACCACGGTGACGTGAAACTGCCGCGGCAGGCAGACAATGGCAATCATCGCCAGACCAGTCTGCACCAGCATCGCCGGCCAGTTCACGGCTTCGGCCCAGAAGGCATTGAGTTCGGGGTTGACCTTGGCCTGGCCCAGCAGGTCGCCGAAACCGTTGTACAGCCCGTAGGTGACGAAGGCGCCGACGGCGAGGAAAGCCAGCAGCTTGACCAGCGATTCGAAGGCAATGGCCAGCACCATGCCGCGGTGGTGCTCGGTGACGTCGAGGTTACGGGTGCCGAACAAGATGGTGAACAGCGCCAGTACCAGCGACACGATCAGCGCGGTGTCCTGGGCGCGGATGCCGGCGGATTCGGCACCCGCGCCGGTGAGCAGGTTGACGCCGAGGACAATGCCTTTCAGTTGCAGGGCGATATAGGGCAGCACGCCCACCAGGCAGATCAGCGCCACCACCACCGCCAGCGATTGCGATTTGCCGTAGCGGGCGGCGATAAAGTCGGCGATTGAGGTGATGTTCTCCTGCTTGCTGATCATCACCATCTTCTGCAGCACCCAGGGCGCGAAGACCAGAATGATGATCGGTCCGAGGTAGATCGGCAGGAACGACCAGAGTTGTTCGGCGGCCTGGCCGACCGCGCCGAAGAAGGTCCAGCTGGTGCAGTAGACGGCCAGCGACAGGCTGTAGACCCAGGCGCGCACGCGCGGCGACAGGGGCGCGCGGCGGCGGTCGCCATAAAACGCGATGGCGAACAGGATGGCCATGTAGATCAAGGCGACCGCGGCGATCAGCCCGCTGGACAAGGACATGCACACTCCGGCAGCAAACTATGTGGTGCTTCTTCTGTCTGAGCAGGATGGGTCGATCAAGGCCCAGCCCCATGACGAGACAATACGCAAATGAACCCCGACAGTGTCGCAGTAAAGTCCCGTGCCGTCAGGCGCGACCAAGGTCGCAAATGCCTGAACTAGGTAGGTTGGTGCAGCATGCCAGGAATTGTGAAGGGGCTCGTGCCCTGTTAGCGTGGCGCGCTTGCGTCTATGTCCGAGGAGGGAGCCTGTGTTCAAGCCGCAATTGATTACCCTGCAGCGCGGTGCGCTGCGCATCGAACCGATGGTCGACGCGGATATTCCGGCCCTGGTGACCTTGGCCGAGGCCAACCGTCAGGAGCTGGTCTACATGAGCGGCACGCAGCGCCTCGACTGGTATCGCCAGGGCCTGATCGACCAGCGCGAGGGCAAGGCGCTGCCGTTCACCATCCGCCTTGGCGAACAGCTGGTCGGCACCACGCGCTTCGGCGATTTTCTGCCGACCTTGCCGGCGGCCGAGATTGGCTGGACCTGGCTCGACCGCAGCCAGCACGGCACCGGCCTGAATAACATGGTGAAGTACCTGATGCTGCGCCATGCCTTCGAGAACTGGCGCATGGTGCGCGTGCAACTGAAAACCGCGGCAAGCAACCTGCGTTCGCAACGCGCCATCGAAAAGCTCGGTGCGCAACGCGAGGGCGTGCTGCGCAACCACCGCCGGCTGGCCGATGGCCGCCTGGACGACAGCGTGCTGTACAGCATCACCGATCAGCAATGGCCGGCGCTCAAGCAGCGATTGGAGGCGCGCTTCGGCGCTTGAAACATGGCGCAGGCCAGCAGAGAACAGACACATTTCTGGCAGTCCCGCGAGCTTGGCGGGGTTGAGCTGCTGCATGCGCACTACATCGAGCAGCGTTTCGCCCCGCATGTGCATGAGGGCTATGTGTTCACCGTGATCCAGCAGGGCGCGCAACGCTTTCGCCACCGTGGCAGCGACCACCTGGCGTCGCTTGGCAGCATGGTGCTGATCAACCCCGACGAGCTGCACACCGGCTAGTGTGCTGTCTCTACATAAAGGTTTTTTACGGATTAGCGCGAAACAAGGCCGTGTTTGGCAGGCAAACGCAGCAATCTCGTAGGCTGGGTTAGCGGCGCAAGCCAGCGAGGTTCAGGCGACACACTTGCCGAACGCCGCGTAACCCAGCACGGCGGCGGCACTCGCGCCACCAATGCTGGGTTACGCCGCACCAGATCCGGCTGCTTGAGCGGATCACCGCGCACGCGTCTAACCCAGCCTACGGAATGGCCGGCCCCTGGCCTGCGCAAGATAGTTCAAGACTATCGAGCAAGCGGGCACTAGGCTGACGGGCTGGAGGAGCGACCATGACTCGTTTGCAGGTTTTTTTACAGGGTATTCGCGACAGCATCCCGATGATTGTCGGCATATTGCCGTTCGGCCTGATCTACGGCGCCTTGGCCAGCCTTGCCGGGCTCAGCCTGTGGCAGGCGCTGGGCATGTCTCTGCTGGTGTACGCCGGTTCGGCGCAATTTATTGCCATCAGCTTGCTGACCGTCGGCAGCGGCGCGGCAGTCATCCTCTTGACCACCTTTATCGTCAACCTGCGCCATGTGCTCTACAGCGCGGCGTTGCAGCCTTATGTCGGGCCGTTGGCGCAACGCTGGCGGCTGCCGCTGGCCTTTGGCCTGACCGACGAAACCTTCGCCGTGGTGCAGCGCCGCTATCTGGCGCGCGGCATGGACGGGCATGGCCAGTGGTATCACGCCGGCGTGGCGCTGGCGCTGTACCTGTCCTGGGTTGGCAGTTCGCTGGTTGGCGTGGTCTTCGGCCAGAGCGTGCCTAACCTGGCTGGTTGGGGGCTGGATTTCGCCATGCTGGCGACCTTTATCGGCATTGTCGTGCCGGCGCTGCGCAGCCAGCCGCAGATCGCCGCGGCGGTGGTGGCCGCAGCGGTGGCGCTGCTCTGCCATGCCTGGCCGTACAAACTCGGGTTGATGGCGGCGGCCTTGAGCGGGATTGTCGTGGGCATCGCACTGGAGCGCCGCCAGGCGCTTGCACCGAACGAGGAGGCCGTGTGATGCAGACCTGGATGCTGATTCTCGGCATGGCGCTGATCACCTTCGCCATCCGCTACAGCCTGTTCGCCTTCCCCGCCCTGCGTTTTCCGCCGCTGATCCGCCAGGGCCTGCATTACGTGCCGACGGCGGTGCTCTCTGCCATCGTGGTGCCGGGCATGCTGTTGCCGGATGGGCAGCACTGGCAGCTCAGCCTGGATAACGCTTACCTGCTGGCGGGCCTGGCGGCGATTGCCATCGCCGCGCTGACCCGCCATCTGTTGGCGACCATTGGCGGTGGTTTGCTGGTGTTTTTCCTGCTGCGCTGGGCGCTGGGGCAGTTGCCCGTCTAGCCGCTGTGAGGAGTCTGGCAGCGCGGGGTGTGAGGTTTTTTTCGCTGAATTGCAGCAAGCGTCATCGACACCTGTGGCTTTGCGGGGCGGTCTTGCAGTCCAATGCTCAACGGCTGCCATTCGCCTGCTCTGTCGATGGTGGCCGCGGCTTTCCCGGCCTACATGGCCTCTATGCCAGGAACACGGACGATGACCCAACACTCGCAATTCGCCTTGCTCGGTAAACAGCGTTTCCTGCCGTTTTTCATCACTCAGCTGCTCGGGGCGTTCAACGACAACATCTTCAAGCAGTCGCTGATCCTCGCCATCCTGTTCAAATTGACCGTCAGCGCCGACCGCGATCTGTTGGTCAACCTCTGCGCGCTGTTATTCATCCTGCCGTTCTTTCTGTTCTCCGCGCTTGGCGGGCAGTTTGGCGAGAAGTTCGCCAAGGATTGGTTGATCCGCAAGATCAAGTTCGCCGAGATCCTGATCATGCTCGTCGGCGCCGCCGGGGTGTTGTTGGATAACCTGCCCTTGATGCTGGCGGTGCTGTTCAGCATGGGCACCCAGTCGGCGCTATTCGGCCCGGTGAAGTACTCGATCCTGCCGCAGCACCTGCAGGAAGAGGAGCTGGTCGGTGGCAACGCCTTGGTCGAGATGGGCACGTTTCTGGCGATCCTGGCCGGCACCATCGGCGCCGGAATCATGATGGCCAGCAGCGAGTACGCCAGTATCGTCGCCAGTTCGGTGGTCGTGGTCGCCGTGCTCGGCTACCTGGCCAGCTGCAAGATCCCCAGTGCGGCGGCGGCCTTGCCGGCGCTGCACCTGGACTGGAATATCTTTCGCCAGTCCTGGCAGATCATGAAACTCGGCCTGGGCCAGCGCCCGTCGGTGTCGCGCTCGCTGGTCGGCAACTCCTGGTTCTGGTTTCTCGGCGCGGTGTACCTGACGCAGATCCCGGCCTACGCCAAGGAATGGCTGTATGGCGACGAGAGCGTGGTGACGCTGATCCTCACCGTATTCTCGGTGGGCATCGCCCTGGGCTCGATGCTCTGCGAGCGCATGAGCGGGCACAAGGTGGAGATCGGTCTGGTGCCGTTCGGCTCGATTGGCCTGACCCTGTTCGGCGTATTGCTCTGGTGGCATTCCGGTGGTTTCCCGCAGGCCGCGCAGGCACACGACTGGCTGGCGGTGCTCGGTCATGCTCAGGCCTGGTGGATTCTCGGTTCGATCCTCGGTATCGGCCTGTTCGGCGGCTTTTATATCGTGCCGCTGTACGCCTTGATTCAGTCGCGCACCGCGGAGCATGAGCGGGCGCGGGTGATTGCCGCCAACAACATCCTCAATGCGCTGTTCATGGTGGTGTCGGCGATTGTCTCGATCCTGTTTCTCAGCGTCGCCGAGCTGTCGATCCCACAGCTGTTTTTGGTCATCTCGCTGATGAACATCGCGGTTAACAGCTACATCTTCAAGATCGTCCCCGAATTCAGCATGCGCTTCCTGATCTGGCTGCTCGGCCACTCCATGTACCGGGTCGAGCATAAAGGCCTGGACGCCATTCCCGATGAAGGCCCGGCGGTGCTGGTGTGTAACCACGTGTCGTTCGTCGATGCGCTGCTGATCGGCGGCGCGGTACGGCGGCCGGTGCGTTTTGTCATGTACTACAAAATCTACAACCTGCCGGTGCTCAATTTCATCTTCCGCACCGCCGGCACCGTGCCGATTGCGGGGCGCAACGAAGACCTGCTGATCTACGACGCGGCGTTCAAGAAAATCGCCGAGTACCTGCGTAACGGCGAACTGGTGTGCATCTTCCCGGAAGGCAAATTGACCAGCGATGGTGAGATCAATGAGTTCAAGAATGGCATCGAGCGCATCCTTCAGGAAAACCCGGTGCCGGTGATTCCCATGGCTTTGCAGGGGCTGTGGGGCAGCTTCTTCAGCCGTGATCCACACAAGGGCGTGTTCAAGCGCCTGTGGTCGCGGATCAAGCTGGTGGCTGGTACGCCGCTGAACCCGGAGGCGGTCGATCGCCAACTGTTGCAGACGCAGGTGGCGGCGTTGCGCGGCGATATGCGCTAAGCCGTCAGGCGTGGCATGGGCTCGGCCGCCCATGCCGCGCTGGCGGGGGCTTTCAGTGGCTGAGTTTGAGGCCGAGCAAGCCGCAGACGATCAGCGCCACGCTGACCAGGCGCATCAGCGCCATGGATTCGCCGAACAGAATGATCCCAGCGATCACCGTGCCGACCGCACCGACGCCAGTCCAGATGGCATAGGCGGTGCCCAGCGGCAATTCCTTCATCGCCAGGCCGAGCAGGCCCAGACTGACGATCATTGCCGCGACGGTGAGCAGGGTGGGGATTGGCCGGGTGAAGCCGTCGGTGTATTTCAGGCCGACGGCCCAGCCGACTTCGAACAGACCGGCGAAAAACAGAATGATCCAGGACATGCGGACCTCCAGCAGGGACGGCAATTGTGGGGGCCGTCCCCCTGATGGGTCACTCGATGAGTGTCGAGGTCGTCCTCGTTTCGTGCACTATTCTGCACGCTTCGGCGGCTTGGGCAAGCCGCAACGGATCAGCGGAAGTGGTTGGTTTATTTGGAAGTTTCAGCGGGATCCTGACCCATTCGACGATAAACCGTGGCCAGCAGCGGGCCGGACAGGTTGTGCCAGACGCTGAACAGCGCGCTGGGCACCGCCGCCAAGGGCGAGAAGTGGGCGCTGGCCAGGGCGGCACCCAGCCCGGAGTTCTGCATGCCGACCTCGATGGACAGGGTCTTGCGCTGCGCCAGCGGCATGCCGAACAGGTGTCCGGCCAAGTAGCCCAGACCTAGGCCGATACCGTTGTGCAGGATCACCACGGCCATGATCAGCAGGCCGGATTCGGCGATCTTCGCCTGGCTGGCCGCCACCACGGCGGCCACGATAGCGACGATGCTCACCACCGAAATCAGCGGCAGCACCTCCACCGCCAGTTTCACCCGCTCACCGAGCAGGCGCTGCACCACCAGGCCGAGGATGATCGGCAGCAGCACCATCTTGAGGATCGACAGGAACATCGCCGAGAACGATACCGGCAGCCATTCCGAGGCCAGCAACCAGATCAGCGCCGGGGTGACCACGGGCGCGAGCAGGGTGGTCACTGCGGTGATCGACACCGACAGCGCGACATCGCCGCGGGCGAACCAGGTCATTACATTGGACGCGGTGCCACCTGGGCAGCAGCCGACCAGAATCACTCCAACCGCGATTTCTGCCGGCAGGCTGAGCAGCTTGCACAGCAGCCAGGCCAGGGCCGGCATGATGATGAACTGCGCCAATACGCCGATTGCCACGCGCAGCGGGCGCCGGGCGACCTCGCGGAAATCCTCGCCCTTGAGCGTCAGGCCCATGCCGAACATGATCAGCCCGAGTAGTGGCACGATCCAGGCGGTCAGCGGCAGGAAGCCACTGGGTAGGAAAAACGCCAGCACGGCGAATAACAGTACCCACAGGGCAAAGGTGTTGCCGACGAAGCGGCTGAGGGCGATAAGGGCGCGCATGGCGGCATTCCTGAACGGGAAGTGGGCTGCTACCACGCGGCGTGCGCTATTGGGGTTCGCGCGCCGCGTGGCTTCGGGTTAGAGACCTTGCGGAGTGTCTTCGCCGCCGAGGGCTTCGAACAGCGCCGGGAGAAACTCGACGAAGGTCATCATCATCAGGGTGAAGCTGGCATCCTGCTGGCCGAGGGCATCGTCGCCGCCGTCCTGCTCGGCCTGATCTTGCAGCAGGTCTTCGAAGCGCAGGCGTTTGATCACCAGTTTGTCGTCGAGCACGAAGGACAGCTTGTCCTGCCAGGCCAGCGACAGTTGCGTGACCTGTTTACCCGAGGTCATGTGCAGCTGGATTTCATCGCCGGTTAGGTCCTGGCGTTTGCAGCGCACCACGCCGCCGTCTTCGTGGGTATCACGCAATTCGCATTCGTCGAGTACGTGGAAGTCGGCCGCGGCTTTCTGGGTCTTGACCCAATCGGTCATGGTTGCGCTCGGGGCGATCTTCACCGTCAACGGACGTACCGGCAGCGAGCCGATGGTTTCGCGCAGGGTCGACAGCAGGTCTTCGGCACGTTTCGGGCTGGACGCATCGACCAGGATCAGGCCCTGAGCTGGGGCAATGGCGGCGAAGGTCGCCGACTTGCGGATAAAGGCACGCGGCAGGAAGGTCTGCACGATCTCGTCTTTCAGCTGGTCGCGCTCTTTCTTGTAGACCTTACGCATCTGCTCGGCCTCGATCTCGTCGACCTTGTCCTTCAGCGCATCGCGCACCACGCTGCCCGGCAGGATGCGTTCTTCCTTGCGTGCGGCAACCAGCAGGAAACCTTGGCTGTTGTGCACCAGCGGCGCATCGGCGCCTTTGCCGAAGGGGGCGATAAAGCCATAGGTGGCGAGTTCCTGGCTGGCGCACGGGCGGGCAGGCTTGGCGGCCAGTGCGGCTTCGAGTGCCTCGGCAGCAAACGGAACGTCTTGGGTAAGGCGGTAGACCAGCAGGTTACGAAACCACATGAGGGGTGACTCTCCATTAACGTGAAAGTCGCGAAGCGATGCCATCCTTATGGCCGACTCTTGGAAGAGGCGGTGGCGCGCAGCGACGGATAGGGAAGCGGGTAGACCGTGAGAGGCTTTTAGGGTTCGTTACCCTGCTCGCGGCACACCGATTAACGCAAAGCGCGCATTATTCTCCCCTTGGCGCTTCAGGCCAAGCCCGAGCTGAGCCCGAGCTGAGCCTGCGCTAAGCCTTTGGCACGCCGATAAAAAATTTTCAAATCAGGACTTGCCAAGGTCGGAATGGCTCTCTAGAATGCGCCCCACTTCGAGAGTGAAGGGTGATTAGCTCAGCTGGGAGAGCATCTGCCTTACAAGCAGAGGGTCGGCGGTTCGATCCCGTCATCACCCACCAAACTCGCTTTTAGAAGTTACGCGCAGCGGTAGTTCAGTCGGTTAGAATACCGGCCTGTCACGCCGGGGGTCGCGGGTTCGAGTCCCGTCCGCTGCGCCATTTTTCTCCTCGCTTCACATCTCCGCTACATCGCCTGTCAGTTTCGCTGTACTCCTTCGAAAATCCTGCTAAACACCTGAACTTATACGCATTTCTTGGTTCGTATCCTGGTAGCCAGTGATCGTGGCGGCCTGCTAAGCTCGCGCCTTCACTCGATTGCCCCAGGGTCTGTTCCCGTTTCATTCACGGCCGCGCCGGAACTTGTTTTAGCGCGAGGCAAGGCATGAGACACGAAGTTTGGTGTTCCAAATGAGTGTCGAGGAACGCAGCATCGCGCTAAAACAAGCCCGGCCCTCCGGGTTGCGCGAAAAATCTCGCCATGCGTCGTTGTGGGACTTGGCAAGGGAATACCATTCCCGGCGTCCCACGCCTAACCTGGCGAGATTTTGCGCTGCAACGTGGCTCGCGAATGAAACGGGAACAGACCCGCTTACCGAACAAGGAATAAGCATGAAACAGCATCGTTTAGCGGCGGCGGTCGCCCTGGTTGGCTTGGTTCTCGCGGGTTGTGATTCGCAAACCAGCGTCAAGCTGGAAACCCCGGCGCAAAAAGCCTCCTACGGCATCGGCCTGAACATGGGCAAGAGCCTGGCTCAGGAAGGTATGGATGATCTGGACTCGGACGCCGTTGCCCAGGGCATCGAAGACGCCATTGGGAAAAAGGAACAGCGCCTGAAAGACGAAGAGCTGATCGAAGCATTCGCCTTCCTGCAAAAGCGTGCCGAAGAGCGCATGGTGGCGATGAATGAAGAGTCGGCCAAAGCCGGCAAGACCTTCCTCGAAGAAAACGCCAAGCGCGAAGGCGTGACCACCACCGCTTCGGGTCTGCAATACGAAGTGCTGAAGAAAGCCGAAGGCGCGCAGCCGAAGGCCACCGATGTGGTGACCGTGCACTATGAAGGCAAGCTGACCGATGGCAGCGTGTTCGATAGTTCGGTCGAACGCGGCAGCCCGATCGACCTGCCGGTTAACGGGGTGATCCCGGGTTGGGTCGAAGGCCTGCAATTGATGCACGTTGGCGAGAAGTACAAGCTCTTCATCCCAAGCGAGTTGGCTTATGGCGAGCAGAGCCCGAGCCCGGCCATTCCGGCCAACTCGGTGTTGGTCTTCGAGCTGGAACTGTTGAGCATCAAAGACGCCGCCCAAGACCCCGAAGCGGCTGCCGAACAGCAGTAATCGTCGCCGGTCCTGACAACGCCCCGTTTCGACGGGGCGTTGTCGTTTCTGTCGGTCACAAAACGAACCAGTCGCTGACTCGCGAGTCTGAAAGAGGGTGGTGTGCAAAGCAGGTGTTACGGTTATGCACATTTCTGCAGTCTTTCGCATTAGCGTCTGACGGCGACCGGCCAGAAACCCTTTGCTATTTTTAAGTGATTGATTTAACTAGCTTTTATTGGCTGAGTAAAAAACGCCCGATCTGTAGCAAGGCCGCATGGGCCGGGCGTTTGGCACGCTCATCCAGAATCTGTTCACAAGGTTATCCACAGCTTTAGTGGATAACCCAGGCCGGCCCAGCAAGCATGCGGGCTGACGAGGAGCGACCATGAAAGCGCCGTGGAATTTTGTGCGTTACCTGCCTTTGGCGCAGCGTTTTCTGCGACGAGGGCGGTTACCTGCACTGCTGTTGGCGGTGGCCCGCAAGAGCAGCAGACAGGGCCTGCGTTTTGCGGGTTTGAAGGACGATCTGCGGTTATTGCAAGGCCTGTGTCTGGCCTGGTTGCGTGGTGAGTACCGCGGGATCAGTTCGCAAGCGTTACTGGCCGTGGTAGCAGCGTTACTGTATTTCGTAACGCCGCTCGATGCGCTGCCGGATTGGCTGCTTGGGGTCGGCCTGATCGATGACCTGGCTGTGCTGGCTTGGGTGCTGCGCACCTGGAACGATGAGTTGACGGCGTTTCGCGCCTGGCGCGAGGCGCAGGCGCCGGAGGTTCTGCAGATCATCGAGCGCTTGCCGGACCCGCAATCCTTGGCGTTGGACAAACCTGCTCCCTGAAGCCGTTGCTTGGGGCCGTTCTAGGTCAGCGCGCCCTTATCGGTCGCAAAGGTTCTCATCAGTCACCGCGAGGCACTCTACGACCGGTCCAGGTTGTGGCTGCCTGCCCTCTGCCAGAAGGTGATTGGGACTTGCTGTCGCGCTCTTCTTGATTGATCAACGCGCCGTTGCAGCCGCGGGCCAAGTGGATACCCCGCGCCTGGATGCGGGGTTCGGCGTTTTGACGAACCGCAAAGCCATTCTCGGGTGCCAACCGACCGGAGTGCCGAGCTGCCATGCAGCTAGCGGTTGTGCGTGAGCATCGACATCGTGTATGCCATCGATTCCGTGGCGCCGCCTGCGATCTTTTAGCCACCCAGCAATGCGCTCGCCTGAACATCAGGCGATTGACGCCAGGGCAGCATAGATCACGCCCTTTGCGATACCGGGCTGTTAAGATAGCCGCTCAAGGAAGGTGCTGAGGCTGTCGGTACTGCTTCCCACGGAGAGTCGAATAATGAATGTGCAAGTGATCAAGCGTGATGGCGACGCCGAGTATGCGGTGTTGCCCTGGGCGGATTACCAGGCGTTGTTGTTGGCTGCAGGCCAGGCTGCACCGACCGCTGAGCCGACCACCGCGATGCCGGCGCTGAGCCAACTGACGCGTCTGCGTGAAGCCAAGGGACTGTCGCTGGACGCGTTGGCACGTACCGTGGGCATCAGCCCGCATTATCTCGGCATGATCGAAAGCGGCGAACGCCAGCCGGATGATGCCATCCGACGCGCCCTGGCCTGGCATCTCGATGTGGCCGGCTGGGAGTCGGCGTCTTGAGCGTGCGTATCAGCCGTCAGCATTGGCAAGCGTTGCTCACCGAACTGGAAGACGCACGCCGTCAGCGCCACCTGCTGACCTATCGCGCGCTGATTGAGCGCCTGGCTTTGCCGAGCCCGGCGATGCAAACCCTGACGGCGGCACTGGAGCACCTGGCGGCGTTGGATGCGCGAGCCGAGCGGCCGCTGCGCAGCGCTTTGGTGATCAGCCAGGGCGCCAGCCGTTTGCCGCGTACCGGCTTCTTCGATTGCGTGATCCGTCTGGGGCGCTTCAACGGTGCCTCCGATGGCGTGGCGGCCGCCTCCTGGCATGCCGCCGAGGTGGTGCGGGTATTCGAGTTCAGTTATCCCGAGGAGGTCTAGGTGCTGTGGCATCTGCGCGCACGTTTGAGTTATGTGCTGGCCCGGCGATTGTTTCACTGGGCCTGGTTGGTCAAGCAGCCGCGCGGATGGCAGTGGCTCGAAGGACAGTTCGCGCGCATGGCCAACCTGGGCGATGTCTGCGCCCAAAGCTTCTACGGGCATATCCTGCTGTTTCGCGGCCAGGGCTTTGGCGCGCGCGAGGAGGGGATTCGCCTGTTGCGCCTGGCCGCCCAGGGCGGTGATGGCAAGGCGGCTTATCAATTAGGGCGATTGAGCCTGGCGGGCGACACCCGGCAAGCACCGGATGGCCAAGAGGCTGCGCGCTGGTGGTCGCTGGCGGCGGCTGCGGGTCATCCGCTGGCCAGTCGCCGTTTGGCCGACCTGTACCGTGATGGCGCCGAAGGCCTTGAGGTCGACGCCGAGCGGGCCGCGTACTTTGCTGCGCAGGCCCGTCAACACGGGCTCTAGTGCCGCGATACCGGCACAATTGCTGCCAAGGTGCAGCCATTGCCCAATATGCTGACGGCCGCCCTGGCCATTAGCTACGTCAGGCAGTTTCGCGGGTGCTGTGCAGCTGCCGTGTATCGATGATGTGCAGGCTGTAACCCGGCACCGCTTTGGCGTGGCGTTTGGCTTCCGAGGCCAGGCCCGCCAGTTGGCCGGCATCTAATTGCCCGCACTGCTCCGAGTGCAAATGTACGACCCCGAGTGACAGCGACAGCAGTGGAAATTCCTCGCGTTGACCCTGGCGGTTGTGCGCGACGAAGCAGCCAGCGTGCAGGTGCTCGTCGCGGTAGAAGCGGCGGCACTGGCTTTGAAAGTCTTCCAGTAGTCGGTTGAGACGCGCGCGCCAGTCTTCTGAGCCCAGCACCAGCAAAAAGTCATCGCCGCCGATATGGCCGACGAAATCGCGCGCCGGGTCGACCCGCTCGTTGAGGCATTGCGCCAGGCACAGCAGCACTTCATCGCCCTTGGCGTAGCCGTAGAGGTCGTTGAACGGCTTGAAGCTGTCGATATCCACATAACAAATCACCGCCTCACGCGCTTGCTGCAGTAGGCGCGTGAGGCATTGCTGAATCGGCACGTTGCCCGGCAGCAAGGTTAGTGGGTTGGCGTAGCGGGCTTGCTGGATCTTCAGCTCGGTAATCAGCTTGAGCACGTCGATCACTCGACCCAATCCCTGGTAGCGGCCGTCGAGGGTGATGATGAAATCCTCTTCGATGCGCTGTCGAGCGCGGCTGGTAAGCAGGCGGCTGACTTTCTGCAGCGATTGGCCCAGTTCGACGCAGAGGAAGTCATCGCTCATCAGCCGGCTGATCGGTTTGCGCGCGAACAGCTCGGTGGCGAAGGGCTTCAGAAGCGCTTCCGACAGCGAGTGGCGATGAACGATGCCGACCGGCTGCTGTTGCTCGTTGAGCACGGCCAGCGAGTTGAGATTGGCCTGCGCGCGGAAAGCTTCCAGCACGTCAGCGGTGGCGGTGTTCATCGCCACGGCCGGCTGCTCGTTGAGCAAGGCGGAGAGGTCGCGGCCTTCCTCCGTCAGGGCGGTGGGCGTGGTGTCGAGTTTCGGCAGCAGGTTGCGTGCATCGCGCGGCGGTTGTTCCTGCGGGCGACAGAGCAAATAGCCTTGCAGCAGATCGACGCCCATCTCCGAGAGTACAGCCAGCTCTTCTGCCAGCTCGATGCCTTCGGCAATCACTTGTGCACGCGAGGCTTTGGCCATTTGCAGAATCGAGCCGACGAACTCACGTTTGACCGCATCCTGATGGATGCCGTCGATGAAATGACGGTCGATCTTCACGTAGTCCGGGCGCAGTTCCGACCACAGGCGCAGGCTTGAATAACCGGCACCGAGGTCGTCCAGGGCAATCGAGAAACCCATGGCGCGGTAATGGTGCAGGGCGGTGTCGAGCAGGGCGAAATCGTCGGTGGGCGATTGCTCGGTCAGCTCGATCACCACATGGCTCGGCGGAATGCCAAAGGCCTGGAGCAATTGCAGGGTGCGGCCTGGCTGGTGATTGGCCTCCAGCAGCGAGTCCGGGGAGACGTTGAGAAACAGCTTGCCGCTGAGTTTCAGCTCGCTGAAGCGCTTGCATGCGCTTTTCCGACAGGCCAGCTCCAGTTCGCTCAGCCGACCGGCATGACGGGCCACCGCGAATAGGTTGATGGGCGAGTGCAGCGGGCTGTTGGACGGGCCGCGGGTCAGGGCTTCGTAGCCGAGAATGCGCCGTTCGGAAAGAGAGACGATGGGCTGAAACAGGCTATGTAAGTCGCCGTGAGCGAGGATGTTGTCCAGGGCGCTCAACTGCTCGGTGACGGTCATGAGGGTCTCGATATCCAGAAAAAGCGAAGGGGCTGATAGTGCTATCAGCCCCCTGCATTTCACGACAGATTAGTGACCCTTTGATGACAGCTGCGCGATTACTGTTTCGCCAGCGTTGCGTTCAGGCCGAGGAAGTCGAGCAGGATGTGCCCGGTCTCCGAGAGGAAGGCATCGTCTTCGGGTTTGGTTTTTTCGTCCTCAACCGGCAGCGCGTCTTCATCTTCCTTTTTCAGCTCGCTCAGCAGCGCTTCACCCTTGGCCTTGCGCCGGCTGTTCTCGATGGCCAATTGTTGGGCATCGATGTCGGCATGTTGCGCGCGGCGTTTGGCTTCATTGAGGCTGACGGTGGTCTCGTCCATCAGCTTTTGCGCCAAGGCCAGGCGTTCACGGGCGAAGGTGAAGTCCGGGTTTTTCGCCGTACGGCTGTCGTAGCGGTTTTGCAGCTCGCTCAGGAACGGCTTGATCGGGTCCAGCTCAGGTGTGATCGCCGGACGGATACTGTCCCATGGCAGGGCCTCGGGCAGGGCGCTTTCGCCGATTTCCTTGGTGTCCATCACGTCGGGGTACTGGATGTCCGGAATCACCCCTTGGTGCTGGGTGCTTTGCCCGGAAACCCGGTAGAACTTGGCCAGGGTCAGCTTCAATTCACCGTGGTTGAGCGGTTGAATGGTCTGCACGGTGCCTTTGCCGAAGGTCTGGCCGCCGAGGATCAGTGCGCGGTGGTAGTCCTGCATGGCGCCGGCGAAAATCTCCGAAGCCGAGGCGGATAGACGGTTGACCAGCACGGCCATCGGGCCTTTGTAGTAGATGCCGGTATTTTCGTCCGCCAGTACATCGACCCGGCCATCGCTGTTACGCACCAGCACGGTCGGGCCCTGGTCGATGAACAGACCGGTCAGCTCGGTGGCTTCCTGCAACGAGCCGCCACCGTTGTTGCGCAGGTCGATGACCACGCCGTCGACTTTTTCCTGCTCCAGTTCGGTGAGCAGGCGTTTGACGTCGCGGGTAGTGCTCTTGTAGTCCGGATCGCCGGCACGGAAGGCTTTGAAATCCAGGTAGAAGGCCGGGATTTCAATAACGCCGAGTTTATAGTCGCGGCCTTCGTGGTTGAGTTTCAGTACCGATTTCTTCGCGGCCTGCTCTTCCAGCTTCACCGCTTCGCGGATGATGCTGACGACCTTGCTGGTTTGATCGTTCGGCGCATTGTTTGCCGGAATCACTTCCAGGCGCACCAACGAGCCTTTCGGGCCGCGGATCAGCTTGACCACTTCGTCCAGGCGCCAGCCGATCACGTCGACCATCTCGCCGTCGCCTTGGGCGACGCCGACGATCTTGTCCGCCGGGGCGATTTGCTTGCTCTTCTCGGCTGGGCCGGCCGGCACCAGGCGCACCACCTTGACGTGTTCGTTGTCGCTTTGCAGCACCGCGCCGATACCTTCCAGCGACAGGCTCATATTGATGTCGAAGTTCTCCGCGTTATCCGGCGAGAGGTAGGTGGTGTGCGGGTCATAGGACATGGCAAAGGCGTTGATGTAGGCCTGGAAGATGTCCTCGCCGCGGGTTTGCTGCAGACGTGCCAGTTGGCTCTTGTAGCGCTTGGTCAGCAGTTCCTCAATCGCCTTTGGCTCTTTGCCGGCGATTTTCAGGCGCAGCACTTCGTCTTTCACCCGCTTGCGCCAGAGTTCGTCGAGTTCGCCGAGATCTTTGGCCCACGGTGCATTTTCACGGTCGATCAACAGGCTTTCGTCGACGCTGAAATCGATGTTGCCGACGCCGTTGTCGAGCATGTTCAGGGCGAACTGCAAGCGGCCTTGCAGGCGTTCCAGGTGACGTTTATAGATGGCAAAGCCCGGCTCCAGATCGCCGTTCTTCAACAGGTCGTCGAACCGGGTGCGCCATTGGTCGAATTCCGCGATATCACCGGCGGTGAAGTAGCTGCGCGCCGGGTCGAGCAGTTTCAGGTAGCCCTGGTAAATCTTTACCGAGCGCTCATCGTTGAGCGGCGGCTTGTTGTAGTGGTGGCGTTTCAGCAATTCCACGACGTTGAGGCTGGCGATCACCTGCTCGCGATCCGGCTGCAAGTATTCCCAGGGATCGGCGTTGGTGGTCTTCGCGGCCAGTGGCAGCGCACTTAAACCGAGGGCAAAGGCGAGGGTGGCGCTAAGCAGTGAACGCTTCATGCTGATTCGACGTAGGGGCAGTTGATAACGCATATTAGGCCGTCTTTAAGGGCGCCAGGTTCCATCGGCGCAATGCAAAGCCCGGCGGTTAGCGCCGGGCTCGGTTCAAATGCACTATGGAGGCAGCGTGAAGGCATTGCAAGGCGTTGAAGGGCGCGTGGAATGGGCAGAGCAGCCCATCCCGGCCTGTGATGTAGGGGAAATTCGCATCCGTGTAGCGGCCGCAGGACTGAATCGCGCCGACCTGTTGCAGTGTGCCGGTCTCTACCCGCCACCGCCTGGCGTTAGCGAGATTCTTGGCCTGGAATGCGCCGGGGTGGTCAGTGAGGTCGGCGCGGGTTGCGACTGGAAAGTCGGTGACCGGGTCTGCGCCTTGCTGGCCGGCGGCGGGATGGCCGAAGAGGTGGTGATCGATGCCCGGCATGCCTTGCCGGTGCCGGACGGCGTGTCGTTGCACGAGGCGGCTGCGCTGCCGGAGGTGTATGCCACGGCATGGCTCAACCTGTTCCAGTTGGCTGGGTTGAAACCGGGGGAGAAGGTGCTGCTGCATGCCGGCGCCAGCGGTGTAGGCTCGGCGGCAATTCAGTTGTGCAAGGCTTTTGGCAATCCCTGCTGGGTCAGTGTCGGTTCGGCCGAGCGCCTGGCCTATTGTGAGGCCTTGGGTGCTCAGGGCGGCGTGCTGCGCGATGATGATCTGCAAGCCCTGCGCGATTTTGCACCCTTCGATGTGATTCTCGACCCGGTTGGTGGCAATTATGCCGCGCTCAATCTCGAGCTTTTGGCGCGCGATGGCCGCTGGGTGAATATCGGTCTGATGGGCGGGCGCAAAGCCGAGTTGGATCTGGCGCTGCTGTTGGGCAAGCGCATTCAACTGATCGGCTCGACCCTGCGTAGCCGCGATGAGCAGTTCAAGGCCGATCTGCTGCGCGACATGCAGCAACAGGTCTGGCCGCTGTTTGCCGAGGGCCGTCTCAAGCCGCAGCTGGAGCGCAGCTTCCCGATCAAGGATGCGCAAGCGGCCTTCGCCGCACTGGCGAGCAATCAGGTCAATGGCAAGCTGGTGCTGGTGATCGACGAGAGCTTGAGCTGATCGGTAGACGCGTTATGCACTATTCATAGGAGCGGCGGGGCGCCTAGCCCGTGCCCGCGATATTTTCAACGCAGAGTATCGCGGGTATGGCCCGCTTTTACGCTGGAATATGCGGGCATGGAGAATATTTTTTCTATCATCTAGCTGTTTGTTTTATAAAGCTTTTCGTCGGGCTCGATTGAGTCTGCATATCAAACCCATGGTTTCAATCAATAAGGACTTTAGATCGTCTCGGTCTAAGATGCGTCCTGTAAATTTCCTAACCCTCAGTTAACCCTCAAAGGAATCAGAGATGTCCCTCATCAACACTCACGTTCAACCGTTCACCGCCAATGCATTCCACAACGGCGAGTTCATCCAGGTTACCGAGCAGTCCCTGAAGGGCAAATGGTCGGTGCTGATCTTCATGCCGGCTGCCTTCACCTTCAACTGCCCGACCGAAATCGAAGACGCCGCCAACAACTACGGCGAGTTCCAGAAGGCCGGTGCCGAGGTCTACATCGTCACCACCGACACCCACTTCTCGCACAAGGTCTGGCACGAAACTTCGCCGGCCGTTGGCAAGGCTCAGTTCCCGCTGATCGGTGATCCGACCCACCAGCTGACCAACGCTTTCGGCGTGCACATCGCTGAAGAAGGTCTGGCTCTGCGTGGCACCTTCGTGATCAACCCGGAAGGCGTGATCAAGACCCTGGAAATCCACTCCAACGAAATCGCTCGCGACGTCTCCGAGACTCTGCGCAAGCTGAAAGCGGCTCAGTACACCGCTGCTAACCCAGGTCAGGTTTGCCCGGCCAAGTGGAAAGAAGGCGAAGCCACTCTGGCTCCTTCGCTGGACCTGGTTGGCAAGATCTAAAAACGGTCTGGAAACCACTGCGCGTCGCTGATGCGGCGTTGAAATCAGGCTCGGGCTGCTCATTTACAGCTCGTAAACTCCGCGCCCTCGCCTGATTTACTCGCTGGCACTCGCCCTTCGGGCCAGCCTTTGGCTGTTACTCCCGCTGGTCGTTGCGCCTTGCCTCAGCAACGCTCGCTACGTTTCCCGCTCCGTTTTACGCGCTGACAGGTCATACCCGATCTTGTAAGCGCGCCCGAACGCCCGGGCGCGATCCGTCCGGGCGTTTGTTTGTCCGAAATTCGTTAAAGGAACCCCGTCATGTTGGATGCCACGCTTAAAACCCAGTTGAAGGCTTACCTCGAGAAGGTCACCCAGCCGTTCGAGATCGTCGCTTCCCTCGATGACGGCGAAAAATCCAAGGAACTGCTCGGACTGCTGCAAGACATCGTCGGCTTGACCGACAAGATCACTCTGAAGACCGACGGCAACGACGCCCGCCGTCCGTCTTTCTCCCTGGTTCGTCCAGGCGCGGATATCGGCCTGACCTTCGCCGGCATCCCCATGGGCCATGAGTTCACCTCGCTGGTGCTGGCCCTGCTGCAAGTCGGTGGCCACCCGTCCAAGCTTGACGTGGAGACCATCGAGCAGATCAAGGCCATTGAAGGCACCTTCGAGTTCGAGACGTACTTCTCGCTGTCCTGCCAGAACTGCCCGGACGTGGTCCAGGCGCTGAACCTGATGGCCGTGCTCAACCCCAATATCCGCAACGTGTCGATCGACGGCGCGCTGTTCCAGGAAGAAGTCGAGCGCCGCCAGATCATGGCCGTGCCGAGCATCTACCTGAACGGTGAAGTGTTCGCCTCGGGGCGTATGGAAGTGAAGGAAATCCTCGCCAAGATCGACACCGGCGCCGCCAGCCGTGATGCCGAAAAGCTCAATGGCAAAGAAGCGTTCGACGTACTGGTGGTCGGTGGTGGCCCAGCCGGCGCGGCAGCGGCTATCTATGCCGCGCGCAAAGGCATTCGCACTGGTGTCGCTGCCGAACGCTTCGGCGGTCAGGTGCTCGACACCATGGCCATCGAGAACTTCATCTCCGTGCAGGAGACCGAAGGACCGAAGCTGGCGCGCGCCCTGGAAGAGCACGTTAAGCAATACGATGTCGACATCATGAACCTGCAACGCGCCAGCGCGATTATTCCGGCCAAGGAAGCGGGCGGTCTGCATGAGGTCAAATTCGACAGCGGTGCTTCGCTGAAAGCTAAAACGCTGATTCTTGCCACCGGCGCCCGCTGGAGAGAGATGAATGTGCCGGGCGAGCAGCAATATCGCGGCAAAGGTGTGGCCTACTGCCCGCACTGCGACGGTCCGCTGTTCAAGGGCAAGCGCGTGGCGGTGATCGGCGGCGGCAACTCCGGCGTGGAAGCGGCCATCGACCTGGCTGGTATCGTCGCCCATGTCACCCTGATCGAGTTCGACAGCCAGTTGCGTGCCGACGCCGTGCTGCAGAAAAAGCTGCACAGTCTGGCGAACGTCAAGGTGATCACCAGCGCCCTGACCACCGAAGTCAAAGGCGATGGGCAGAAGGTCAATGGCCTGGTGTACAAGGACCGCAACAGCGACGAACTGCACACCGTTGAGCTGGAAGGCATCTTCGTGCAGATCGGTTTGCTGCCGAACAGCGACTGGCTGAAAGGCACCATCGAGCTGTCGCCGCGTGGCGAAATCATCGTCGATGCCAAAGGCGGCACCAATGTCCCCGGCATCTTTGCCGCTGGCGACGTGACCACGGTGCCTTACAAGCAGATCGTCATCGCCGTGGGCGAGGGCGCCAAGGCTTCGTTGAGCGCCTTCGATCATCTGATCCGCAGCAACTGATGCACTAAGCGCTCTGCGCGTGAGCCAAGCGGACAACCTTCCCGGGTTGTCCGCTTTTTTATTGCCTGGTTTTTTGCCCGAGTGGTTCGTTATGAGGTGTTGCTGATTTTTATTATGGTCGACATATAATATTTATATTATGTGTGTAATATGATTTGGCGCACTATACCAACAGACACGTTCAACCCACCGTACATCCCAGGAGACACCGCATGAGCACGCAAAACATTAAAGGCACCGCGCTGATCACTGGCGCTTCATCCGGCATCGGTGCCACCTACGCCGAGCGCCTGGCCCGTCGCGGTTATGACCTGCTGCTGGTGGCGCGCGATCTGGCCCGTCTCGACGCCCTGGCTGCACGCCTGACTCGGGAGTATGCAGTGAAGGTCGAGACGCTGAAGGCCGACCTGACCGACAAGGCCGATCTGCACGCCGTCGAACAGCGCCTGCGCAGCGACCGGGCGATCAGTCTGCTGGTCAACAATGCCGGCATGGCGATGAACGGCAAGCTGGCCGAGGCGGATCTGGATACCGTCGATCGCCTGATCCTGCTCAACATCGTTTCGCTGAGCCACCTGTCTGCTGCTGCCGCTGCCAATTTCGCGACGGCGGGGCGTGGCGCGATCATCAACATCGCCTCGGTGGTGGCCCTGGCGCCGGAGATGTTCAACGCCGTGTACAGCGCCAGCAAAGCCTATGTGCTGAGCCTGAGCCAGACCGTGCAAGGCGAAGTCGGCGCCCTTGGCGTGCAGGTGCAAGCGGTACTGCCGGGCATCACCCGCACCGAGATCTGGGAGCGCAGCGGCATGGACGAGTCGGCGTTGCCGCCGAGCATGATCATGGAGGTCGGCGAAATGGTCGACGCCGCGCTGGCGGGTTTCGATCAGGGCGAACTGGTCACTATCCCCTCGCTGCCTGAGGCGGCCGACTGGCAGGCGCTCGTCGACGCTCGCGGCAAGCTCGGGCCGAACCTGTCGCACAGCCGTGCGGCGGCGCGTTACAAATAAGCGAATGTGTTGGCAGAACGCCCTGGTCGGAAACGCCCAGGGCGTTTTTTGTGGGGTTACCTTGGCCGCGACAACGCTCGCGGCTAAAGCCCCCTCTCACAAGGCGCTGGTGGGACGATGATCGTGTGACGCAGATCAGTCTGCGCTGGTTTGCTCGATCAGCAGGCGCCGGGTGGTTTGCAGCAGGCGGTCGGCCAGGTCGGGGTCGCTGACACTCCGCGAGAGCAGCAGGGCGCCGACCATGGCGCTGAGCACCAGCACGCTCTGTTCGGCGGCATCCGGGCCGGGCAGGCCGGCTTCGAGCATGGCCAGGCGGTTATTGATCACCTCGTCGGTGATCGGACTGGCTTCGCCGCGCTGACCCAGTTCGGCGCAGATGGTTGGCAACGGGCAGCCTTCCTCCGGGCTGGCGCGGTGCGCCGAAGACAGGTAGCGGCGGATCAGTTCGGCCAACGGCGCTTCGCCAGCGGCGATCTCGGCGGTGGCTGCATCCAGTTGCTGGGCGCTATGGCGCAGCGCGGTTTCCACCAGTTCGCCCTTGGATTTGAAGTGTGCGTAGAAACCGCCATGGGTCAGACCCAGGGTTTTCATCAAGGGTTGCAGGCCGGTGGCACCCACCCCGTCGCGGCGGAACAGGCGCGACGCTTCCTCAATGATGCGCTGGTGGGTCTGGGCTTTGTGGTCTTCCGAATAACGCATGGCGCTTCAATTCCCGTGGGGTTTTAGATGCCGTTCGTCATCTTACACGGATGGAACCATCCCTGGCGGCGGCAGAGTTCAGTCGTGCATGCTGAGAATCAGGCAGGTGGTCGAGCCGACGGCATACAGGCGGTCGTCGATGTCGTAGATGCGTCCCTCGGCCAGCGCAGTGCTGCGGCCGACATGCACGATGCGGCCTTCGGCGCGGATCGGCCCGACCGTGCTGCTCAGCGCCCGCACATAGCTGATGCGCAGGTCGGTGGTGGTGTAGCCCTGGCCACGCTGGAGTTGGGTGTGGATGGCGCAGCCCATGCACGAGTCGAGCAGAGTCGCCGCGTAGCCGCCATGGATGCTGCCCAGCGGGTTGTAGTGGCGCGCATCGGGGGTGCCCTGGAACACGAAGCGACCGGCTTCCCATTCCAGCGGGATAAAGTCGAGCAAATGGCCGAAGGGCGGGCTGGGCAGCTCGCCATTGCCGATGCCGTCGAAGAACGCCTGCGGTTGCAGTTCGCTGACCTGGGCCAGGCTCATGGTGCCGGGGGCGGCCAGCTTGGCGCGCATGGCTTGTTCCGCAGCCAGCCAGGTGGCCAGTTTTTCGTCGCGTGATGGGCTGTGCATGGGGTGCCTCCTGGGTGCGAGTGATGGACCAGTCATTTGAATTATAGACATCATTTGATCACTTATATTATGGTTGAAATATAAATACGTGGACAACGTCCTCGTCGGCCTGAACCTGGAGGAGGCGCATCATGCATCGCTATCCATTGCCCTCGCGGGCCCTGCTGCTGATCCTCGTCGCCCTCACGGCGCTGGGGGAGATCTCGACCCAGTTGATCATCCCCAGCCTGGGCGCCATCGAACGGGTGATGGGCGCGCAGTCGGGCACTAGCGTGCTGGCGTTGTCTGCCTTCGTTGCGGCGTTTGGCGGCGGGCAGTTGCTGCTCGGGCCGCTGTCCGACCGCATCGGCCGGCGCCCGGTGCTGATTGCCGGCCTGCTGGTCTACCTGCTGGCCACGTTATGGATGCTCACGGCCAGCAGCATGAGCGAGTTCATCGGCGCGCGGGTGTTGCAGGGCCTCGGTGCCTGCGCGGCGCTGGTGCTGGCGCGCGCCATCGTGCGTGACGTGTGGCAGGCCCAGGCGGCACCGGCCCTGGCCCTGACGGTGATCGGCATGCTCTGTGCGATTGTCGTGTCGCCGATGATCGGCGGCCTGCTGACTGTCTTTTTCGGCTGGCAGGCACCGATCCTGCTGGCCTTGCTGGTTGGCAGCGCTGCCGTGCTCGCGGTGCTGGCGTTGTACCGCGAGAGCAATCGCAGCCTCGACCCGCAGGCCGGCAAACTGCGCAGCCTGGTCGGCAACTACGCCGATCTGCTGCGCGCACGGCCATTCAAGATGTTCGCCCTGACCCTGGCCGGCACCTATGGCGCGATGTTCGCGGTGATCGCCGGTTCGTCGGCCACCTATATCGGCCTGCTCAAGCTGAGTTCCGCCGAGTACGGCATAACCTTCGGCGCCATCGTTTCCGGGCTGATCGCCGGTGCTGTGTTCACCCAGCGCACGATCATGCGCCTGGGACCGCAGCGGATCGTCGGCATCGGTGTGGCCCTGGTTTTTACCGGCGCGCTCGCCACTGTGGCGATTTACTTGGCGTTCGGCCTCTCCGTGCTCGGCTTGTCGCTGCCGCAAGTGCTGGTGACCCTGGGCGGCGGCATGCTGCTGCCGGCCGCCGTAGCTGGCGCGGTGATGCCCAATGCCCAGCGTGCCGGCCTGGCGGCAGGGTTTATGGGCTTTGCGCAGATGGCCGGAGCGACCTGTAGCGGTGTGTTGCTCAGCCTTCTGCAAGATGGCACGGCGTGGCCTATGGTCATTCTGCATGGCCTGTTCGCCGCTGCCGCGTTCAGCGCCTTCTACCTGCTGCGTCCGCGCCCCGTACTGGCGGCGCTGGCCCCGCAGAAACTTCCTTCTTGAAAGCACTGGAGCGTTGCCATGAGCAGCTATGACGTTGTAATCATCGGTGGTGGCCCTGGCGGCTACAACGCCGCCATCCGTGCCGGTCAACTGGGCTTGAAAGTGGCCTGCATCGAGGGCCGGGAAACCCTCGGCGGCACCTGCCTGAATGTCGGCTGCATGCCTTCGAAGGCGCTGCTGCATGCCTCGGAGCTGTATCAGGCGGCGACCAGCGGTGAGCTCAACAACCTCGGTATCGAGGTCACGCCGACGCTCAACCTGGCGCAGATGATGAAGCAGAAGGATGAGAGCGTTACGGCCCTGACCAAGGGCATCGAGTTTTTGTTTCGCAAGAATAAAGTCGAATGGATCAAGGGCTGGGGCCGTCTGAATGGCGTGGGCAAGGTCAGCGTGAGTCATGCCGACGGCAGCCAGACGCAGTTGCAGGCCAAGGACATCGTCATCGCCAGCGGCTCCGAGCCGACGCCGCTGCTTGGGGTGAGCATCGACAACCAGCGCATTCTCGACTCCACCGGCGCGCTGTCCTTGCCTGAGGTGCCCAAGCATCTGGTGGTGATCGGCGCCGGAGTGATCGGTCTGGAGTTGGGCTCGGTGTGGCGCCGCCTCGGCAGCCAAGTGACGGTGGTGGAGTACCTGGATCGCATCTGCCCGGGCCTCGACGACGAAACCGCCAAGACCCTGCAACGCACCCTGGCCAAGCAGGGCATGCGCTTCAAGCTGGCGACCAAGGTCACTGCGGCCAGCGCCGACGCCAAGGGCGTTACGCTTAGCCTGCAGCCCGCCGCCGGCGGCGCGGCCGAGCAATTGCAGGCCGATTACGTGCTGGTTGCCATCGGCCGCCGCGCCTATACCGCAGGCCTCGGCCTGGAAACCGTCGGCATCACCGCGGACCAGCGCGGCATGCTGGAAAACCAGCAGCACCGCAGCGGCGTACCGGGCATCTGGATTATCGGTGACGTGACCTCCGGGCCGATGCTCGCGCACAAGGCCGAAGACGAAGCCATCGCCTGCATCGAACGCATCGCCGGGCATGCCGCCGAGGTCAACTACGGGGCGATTCCCAGCGTCATCTACACCAAGCCGGAAGTGGCGAGCGTCGGCAAAACCGAAGAGCAGCTAAAAGCCGAGGGCCGCGCCTATAAAGTGGGCAAGTTTCCCTTCACTGCCAACAGCCGGGCGAAGATCAACCACGAGGCCGAAGGCTTCGTCAAAGTGCTGGCCGATGAGCGCAGCGACCAGATACTCGGCGTGCACATCATTGGCCCCAGCGCCGGCGAACTGATCGGCGAATACTGCGTGGCTCTGGAGTTCAGCGCTTCGGCCGAAGACATCGCGCTGATCTGCCACCCGCACCCAACGCGTTCCGAAGCCCTGCGTCAGGCGGCGATGAATGTGCATGGCTGGGCGATGCAGGCGTAAGGCGTTGGCGGTCTATCCGGGCGTGGGATCGATGAGGGCGCTTCAGTCGTCTCGGGTCAGCACTTCGAGCAACTCGATCTCGAAGAGCAGGTTCGAGTTTGCTTTGATGTGCTCGCCGATCTGCCTGTCGCCGTAGGCGAGGTGGGCGGGTACGAAGAGCTTGCGCTTGCCGCCGACTTTCATGCCCATCAGGCCTTGATCCCAGCTTTTTTGTTTGTGACAACAATATGTAGGCCCCCAATGAAAAAGCCCGCTCATTGGCGGGCCTTAGGTCATCAACGCACAGGTCAGAGTTTGGTTAGTGCCTGATCGATGTTTTCCATCTCAGCCTTAACCGCATCGATCTTCTGTTGCAGACCAGCAACCTCCTTTTCCAACTGAGCCTTGCGAGCATTCAGCTTGCCCTTGGCCTCTGCCAAAACCTGTGAAATCGATTGCTGCTTTTCAGCTGGGGCGTTGCTGGTTCCAGACTTCCCCAGCCAACTTACGAAGGTTGCCCGTGCTGGTTGCTTGAGTTCCGGCCATGCTTTTTTGTACTCATTGAGGAAGCCGGCAATGTTCTCTTTGCCATAAACCTTGTACTGATCTAGCACATGCTCCATCTCTTCCAACGACCATTCGCGACTAGCCATGCTGCACACCTCGTAAGATTTGGTTGAGCGATGATCGTACATCTTACACATCAGCGAGGCAAAATCTATTTCATTCAAGTGATAGATTTATGTGTCACACTGCTTGACAAAATCAAGATCATCTCTTACAATAGTAGAGACTAGAGAAGACTTTATTCTCTCGTCAGGTAGGGCGGTTTTTCTCTTGGGCCGCAGCTTCAACCCCGCTGATGGGTTTCTACCGAATCAGAAGGTGCGTCCTGCACCCCGGCGCTTAACGCCTGCTAGCTTGGCCGTGGGCTGGTAACCACCGACTAGGCTGAACCTCCGTAAGGTCTTCTATCGACATTGCTACTTACTGTGGTTTTGCGTTTGATCGTCCGCAGCAAAAGACGATCACTAATTCCTCCGTGTACGGAAACCACCATTCAATAAATTTGTGGCGAATGGGTTGTGGTGGTTTCCTGCTTTATTAAGGCCCTGTCGGGCCTTTCTTTTACCTGCTGGCTCTTCCGTGACGTTCCGTCACTCCAAGTCACGTAACACCAAACCAAAATCTTATTACACCTTACTTAAAGGAGGCTGTGCCATGCCTACACCTGATACATCGCTAGATCACCTACTTGATTTCACCACGCACAAACTGAAGCTTAATCACGCTAAGGAGTGCCCGGTTTGCGGCGCTCGATTTAGTTTCGTCTACCGCAACAAATACACATGCTCGGCCTCGTGTCGTCAAACGCTTTGCCGCTACAGGAAGAAGTTGAGAGCCGAACTACAACAAACACCAACAAACACACAGGAGAAAACTAAATGAGCGCCCACAAGATAACGCACAACTATGTACAAGCTGACCTCGACCTACTGATTAGTCAAGCCGTTCACAGATACCAGAACGCGGACACTTTCGGGAATGTAGTCGGGGCTGTAGAAAGCCTATTTGCAGATTACCCGAGCCAGTTCCTAGATGCTTACACAGCCAAACTTGCAGAAGGTTATACACGCCACGGAAAGTTGCCTGTTGAGTTTCTACAACGCAACGGGACGCAGTTCTATAGATGTTACCTTGTCAAACCGCAACATATCCAAGATGCGGATATTGCTGTGATCACCGAACAAGTGACAGCAGCGTACAAAGCAGAACTGAAAGCCCGTTATGACACCCACTTACAACTACTTGTAGAAGAGTCGGTTGCAATGGCCGAACGTGCTGAAGCGAAAAAGGCCGCTGAAGCACGGACCAAGTTAGTAGAAGCTGCTACTGCTGCAGCCAAAAAAGCACTTGGTGAGTTTGTATGAGCAGGCAGCACGCTAACAAAGAGTACATGTTTATCACTCGCCCAGGAATTCTAAGTTGGCATGCCCGCCAAGAGCATGACGACACCTTGAGCGAGTGTAAAAACTGTGGCGAGCTGACGAAAGGACAAGTTCCATTTTGCTCGCTATTTTGCCGTGTCGAGCACCAGCAAAAAGCGGCGTAACTGCCGCTCTATCAGAGGACACAACAATGAAATCCATAATTTGCACATGCCGCCAATGCCACAAGCAGATTGTTGTACATCGCCCTCAAGCATTCTGCTGTGGCCAGTGCCGCAGAAAATACAACTCAATTCATGATCCAGAAGGAATGATATATGCAAGACCTAACCCAGAAAACCAAACTGTGTAAGCAATGCCTTTCCCCGTTCGCGTATAAAAGCAAGAAAGCTGAATATTGCTCTGAAGCCCACAAGAAGGCGTGGCAGCGTGCTCGCTCCAATAGACTCGACAAGCAACGAAAGTACAGATTTAGTACCAGCGCATTTGTCTTTTATCTTGCTGACTCCTGCCGCAGAAGTGGAACAGTGCAGGTGCTGCCAAAGACTCTCAGTGAACTAGAAAAACTCCACAAGCTTTATAAATACTCACTCGCAAGTAATGAATATGGCGAATACGACCAGTTCAATCTATGCCACATTTTTCCCACAAAAAATACTTTCTATGTAGGCACCATGTATGCCGAAAATCTATGCGTGAGTTACCGCGACTTAAATTCCAAGCATAGCAATTCATTCGTACAGGGTGCTGGCCACAAAATAAGCCGATTAGATTTATCTGCAAAGTGGTGGGTAGATGCTGAAGCCTCGAAAAGCTCTGTAGTTGCCAAGATCATTGAATACCTTGGGGAAGACTTTACAGCAACAATCGCCGTTAAGCTCAAGTTGCAACCCGCCAAGCGTCAAGCCTCTCTCGATTGGTTATTGCAGTGTGGTGATGCGCGTGTGCCAGCACGAGCCGTACTAGATGATATGTCCACCGCCGCACTTTCAAAGTTGAAGTCTGAAATCAGCGGGAAGAGTAGCGGATACTTGCCATCCAGCGGCATCAATTCAAATGAAGTATTTCTATCTGAACTAAAGCGACTGTCGCAACACCGCCCAGAGCTTCAGCAAATAATCGAACCTTGGTTAGAGGTTATGCCGCTAATCTTGGGGGACATCCTAGCCCTAGATTGGTCACGTCCAAAGTTTGGTGGTTCTGAATCTGCATACAGGGAAGCACTCGCCCCACTGGCACCGCTACGCCAAGCACAGTTTGATTTGTTGCATGGTGGTCGTGTCGAAGACTTCTTAGTTGTTTTGAATACGTATTCAACAACACCCGCCACCTCTGAAAGCCTAGTGCTGCCTATTGCTCCTGAAAGTGTCCCGATTCTTGAAGAGGAAAACTTGCTTCTTCAGTGTAATTTCACCAGGAGCGAGAAAAAGCAACTGTCCCCAGTTATCCACCATGCGGAACGCATACCACATTGGCTAGATGATATTGAACAGGATGTAGAAGATGATGTTGAACACATCTTGTTCACTGTTAAGTCTACCCAGCCAGAAGTTGAACCGGCTGTAAATGTACTAACACGCTTCTTGGCTTCCCAACCTAAAAATCAAACATACTCACGGAGAACGATATGACAACTCAAACCGCAGACTACACACGTCTTTTGCTGTTGCAACGCCACGGCTCTGACGCCATGCAACAGGCAGCTACAACAGCCCTACAGGCCCTTGCAGTCAGGCCCCAAGCATCGAATGAAGCCACCCACAAGACAAGCGTGAGCAAGGCCACTACAGAGGCCAAGGGCCTCCCCTTGCCACATGGCAGTACATACGAAACCCTTGCTCAACTAGTTGCTGATGTTACATCGCGGTGTCGAGAAGCAAAATTTGGCAGTGCAATGATTTCCAAACTAATCGTGCACGTAAGTCAGCAATACCACGGAGCTGTAGCATGAGCAGTACACAGACAATAGAAGAAGTGCTTCAAGCACACGATGCATGGCTAATGGCGCACTATGCGGCCCACCCGCCAATCAGGCTGGCTGACCCCGTAGGGTACGAAGGCGAACCAACATACGTTGATCAAGTCTTTGCTGGAGCTGCCCACATCCGTGGAATCTGGGCACCAGTAGTGAAGAGAGGCCCTGGCCGTCCACGTAAGGATGCCAAGCCTCAATAGTCCCGAGAGAAACCCTTGAAGAATTGGTTAAAAAATAGCCAGCCCTCCAAGGGTTTTCTTGTTTTACAAGACACTCCAGTGTCGCAGTGCCCAGCATTTCCGCAGGGGATGCAGCTTGTCTGCCAAACTAAACAGATTCTCCCGCGCTCTTTTTCATTCCAGCCGCACCAATACCTCACTTACGAGGTATTACGCCCCGATAGCTGTCGGCTATGGCAAAAGGTCAGTTTTCCAAGTGTGGTAAAATAATGCTTGCCAAAAATGCTAGGATATGCATGTACGGCAACCACACCCTTACCCCACCCAGCAAGGAAATACCCCTGATGCCCTTAGATTTATTGCAAGCAGAACAACTGGCTTTCCTTAAGAAGGTCTCCAGCGACAGCCCAGGGCAGATAGACGGCCCAGATGGCATTCAGTCCCGAGCGCTTGAGTCGCTGTACAAGCAGCGGCTTATAACTGGCGTCGACGGCTCAGAAGGGAGCGAATTCAGCGTACTTGAACCGGCTCTCACGCAAGCGGGCTACAACTATATGGAGGTGCTGGAGCAGCGAAGCGCTTAAGCCTTCACCTTGCGTAAGGTTCCAGAGCAGGGAGGTGCTTGCGCCTCCCGATGTTTCAATCGAGCCACCAATGCGCGTGTAACATAGCTTAAACGTTCGTTGTAGAAATGAAACACTGCTGATAAACTGCACTCATACAAGACGAGGTGCAGCAAATGAACGTAGTCGCCTATTACCGAGTGAGCACATCAGCCCAAGGGGATTCTGGCCTAGGTCTGGAAGCTCAGCGTGAGTACGTCACTACGACAGCCAAGGCCCAAGGCTGGAACATCATTGCTGAGTACACCGATATTAATGTCAGCGGCTCCGTGCATCCCCTGGAGCGCCCCGAAGGCTCCAAAGCCTTCTCCCACGGTTTGCCTGTAGTAGTGGCTAAGCTGGATCGTCTCAGTCGTGATGTTGAACACATCGCAGGACTAATCAAGCGTGCTGACTGCGGATTCCACGCCATTC
>DELY01000018.1:17929-35305 GCA_002354655.1 Pseudomonas sp. UBA2684 | reverse complement strand
TAGGGAATCCGGGGCTATTCAGTTAGCTGCTTGAGAAGAAGCATTAGCTCACCTTGGCTCACTACCTTGTCACTGGCTTTAGATGCTTGGGGGAGGGCTATGTCTGCCAATGGATTGGTTATGTCTATGAGTAGCTCCCTCTTTGCCCATCTGAATAAGCGAGACATGAAGGCTAGTTGTGTACGGCAGGTGGCAGGCTTAACTGTCTGGAGGCGTCTCAGTTTGAAGTCGTTAATTTGCTGGGGGGTTATGTCTTGGAGGGGTTGGGGAAAGGATAGGGATAGCTGCTCGACGAGCTGTAGAGCATGGACATGGCTTCCCTTGCCCTTTAGGCGGGATTCGCAATAGCTCATACCAAGCGAATAGATGGTGTGGGTTTTATGTTCCTTGGTGATGGCCTCAAGCTGCTTAGCCCATTGCTGGGCTGCCTCTTGGGTGGGGAGGGTTTTGGATTGGGCTGGCTTACCCTTGATGCGCACCTGGGCGTTCCAATTGCCTGAACTGAGCTGACGTATCGTTGCCATGATTTTGCCTCTAGAGATGTGAATAGGTGTTCTCTAGGGGCTGCGGCGTGTATAGTGCGCGCCGCTTTCAAGCGTTCCTTGACATGGTGGGGGTCGTTGGTTCGAGTCCAATCGTGCCTACCAGATTTGGTAGAAAAAGGGTCGCTTAGGCGACCCTTTTTTATTGGGTCGCTTGCCAGTCAGCCAGGCTTTCTGCAAGCATCCGTGCGGTTAAATAACCTCCAGTGACTCTGGTTCGGTTTTGGTTGGCTCGCAAGCTCCTGCCACTGTACGGCAGGTATACCGCCGAATCGCTTACTGGCTCATCCCAACCCATGTGGCCTTTGGTAGAGGTCACCACTAGGAGAGGAGGCGCCATGCCCATCATTACTCTTCCCGACGGCAGTCAGCGTACGTTCGATCATCCGGTATCCGTACTTGAGGTGGCGCAGTCGATTGGCGCTGGCCTGGCAAAGGCCACGTTGGCCGGTAAGGTCAATGGCAAGCTGGTCGATGCCTGCGACTTGATCGACAGCGACGCGACCCTGCAAATCATCACGCCGAAAGATCAGGAAGGCCTGGAAATCATTCGCCACTCCTGCGCGCATTTGATTGGTCATGCCGTCAAGCAGCTGTTTCCGACGGCCAAGATGGTGATCGGCCCGGTCATTGATGAAGGTTTCTACTACGACATCGCCTCCGAGCGGCCTTTTACTCTGGATGACGTCGCAGCGATCGAACAGCGTATGCAGCAGCTGATCGAGAAAGACTACGATGTAATCAAGAAGGTCACCCCGCGCGCCGAGGTGATTGATGTATTCACTGCTCGCGGTGAGGATTACAAGCTACGCCTGGTCGAAGATATGCCGGGCGAGCAGGCGATGGGCCTGTATTACCACGAAGAATATGTCGACATGTGCCGTGGTCCGCACGTGCCGAATACGCGCTTCCTCAAGGCCTTCAAGCTGACCAAGCTGTCCGGCGCCTACTGGCGCGGCGATGCCAAGAACGAGCAGTTGCAGCGTGTGTATGGCACGGCCTGGGCGGACAAGAAGCAACTGGCGGCTTACATCCAGCGCATTGAAGAAGCCGAAAAGCGCGATCACCGCAAGATCGGCAAGCGCCTGAACCTGTTCCATACCCAGGAAGAAGCGCCGGGCATGGTGTTCTGGCATCCGAATGGCTGGACCCTGTACCAGGTGCTTGAGCAGTACATGCGCAAGGTGCAGCGTGAACACGGCTACCTGGAAATCAAGACGCCGCAGGTGGTTGACCGTTCGCTGTGGGAGAAATCCGGGCACTGGGCCAACTACGCCGAGAACATGTTCACCACCGAGTCGGAAAGCCGCGATTACGCGATCAAGCCGATGAACTGCCCGTGCCACGTGCAAGTGTTCAATCAGGGTTTGAAGAGCTATCGCGAGCTACCGATGCGTCTGGCCGAGTTCGGTGCTTGCCACCGTAACGAGCCGTCCGGTGCGTTGCACGGCATCATGCGTGTGCGTGGTTTTACCCAGGATGACGCGCACATCTTCTGTACCGAAGAGCAGATGCAGGCGGAATCGGCTGATTTCATCAAGCTGACCCTGGCGGTGTATGCCGACTTCGGCTTTACCGATATCCAGCTCAAACTGTCGACTCGCCCGGAAAAACGCGTGGGTTCCGACGAGCTGTGGGATCGCGCCGAAGCAGCGTTGGCGTCGGCGCTCGACAGTGCCGGCTTGTCTTACGATCTGCAGCCGGGCGAGGGTGCTTTCTACGGGCCGAAGATCGAGTTCTCGCTCAAGGATTGTCTGGGGCGCGTCTGGCAGTGTGGTACCCTGCAGCTCGATTTCAACCTGCCAGTGCGTTTGGGTGCTGAATTTGTCAGTGAAGACAACAGCCGCAAGCACCCGGTGATGCTGCACCGCGCAATTCTCGGTTCGTTCGAGCGCTTTATCGGAATTCTGATCGAGCACTACGAAGGTGCGTTTCCGGCTTGGCTAGCGCCGACTCAGGCGGTGGTGATGAATATCACCGATAAACAGGCCGATTTTGCTCTGGATGTTGAAAAAACACTCAACCAAAGCGGATTTCGTGCCAAGTCTGACTTGAGAAACGAAAAAATTGGCTTTAAAATCCGCGAGCATACTTTGCTCAAGGTTCCCTATCTCTTGGTTATCGGGGATCGGGAGGTAGAGATGCAAACTGTCGCCGTGCGTACCCGCGAAGGTGCTGACCTGGGCTCGATGCCCGTCGCTCAATTCGCTGAGTTCCTCGCACAGGCGGTTTCCCGGCGTGGTCGCCAAGATTTGGAGTAATCATTATTAAGCGTGAAATGAGACAAGATAAACGAGCTGCACCGAAGGCCCCGATCAACGAGAATATCTCGGCACGCGAGGTTCGGTTAATTGGCGCTGAGGGTGAGCAGCTTGGGATTGTGTCAATTGAAGACGCGCTTCTTAAGGCCGAAGAGGCCAAGCTGGATCTGGTGGAAATCTCCGCCGATGCAGTGCCCCCTGTTTGTAAGCTGATGGACTACGGCAAATCGATCTTCGAAAAGAAGAAGCAGATTGCCGCTGCAAAGAAAAACCAGAAGCAAATTCAGGTTAAAGAAATCAAGTTTCGTCCAGGGACGGAGGAAGGGGATTACCAGGTAAAACTACGCAACCTGGTACGTTTCCTTAGTGATGGGGACAGGGCCAAGGTATCGCTTCGATTCCGCGGCCGTGAGATGGCGCATCAGGAGCTGGGCATGGAGTTGTTGAAGCGGGTTGAAGGTGACCTGCTTGAATACGGCACCGTTGAACAGCATCCAAAGATGGAAGGACGCCAGCTGATCATGGTCATCGCCCCCAAAAAGAAGAAGTAACCACCAGGGCACGGCAGGCCTTGCGGTTATGTTTATCAACTGAATGCGGAGTATCCGAACATGCCAAAGATGAAAACTAAGAGTGGTGCAGCCAAGCGTTTTCTCAAAACCGCTAATGGCTTTAAGCACAAGCACGCTTTCAAGAGCCACATCCTGACCAAGATGTCCACTAAGCGTAAGCGTCATCTGCGCGGTAGCACCATGGTGCACCCGTCTGACGTGGCAAAAGTGGCGCGCATGCTGCGCGTTCGTTAATCGGTCAAGATAGAGGAAATTACTCATGGCTCGTGTTAAGCGCGGCGTTATCGCTCGCAAGCGTCACAAAAAAATTCTGAAACTCGCTAAAGGCTACTACGGCGCGCGTTCGCGCGTGTTCCGCGTTGCCAAGCAGGCAGTGATCAAGGCAGGCCAATACGCCTACCGCGACCGCCGTCAGCGGAAGCGTCAGTTCCGCGCTCTGTGGATCGCTCGTATCAACGCTGGTGCTCGTGTTAACGGTCTGTCCTACAGCCGTTTCATTGCCGGCCTGAAAAAAGCGTCCATCGAGATCGACCGTAAGGTTCTGGCTGATCTGGCAGTGAACGAAAAAGCGGCGTTTGCTGCGATTGTCGAGAAAGCGAAAGCCGTACTGGCTTAAGTCCCCGACAATCACCGGGCTCGCCCGGTGCAAGAACGGGCCTAAGGTCGTCACGAGCGAAGGTCAGGCAAGGCGGAAGACGGCGAGGACGTGGAGTTTACGAGTTGTAAATGAGCAGTCCGAGCCGACTTCCAACACAGCATGATCGAGCGCAGTAGACCTTAAGCTCGTTCGAAACGTCACCAATAGGGGAAGAGCCTTTGCTCTTCCCCTATTTCGTATCTGGAGTCTGTAAATGGAAAATCTGGATGTGCTGGTCTCGCAAGCGCTTGAGGCCGTTAGCCACACCGACGATGTGAATGCCCTGGAGCAATTGCGGGTTCACTATCTGGGCAAGAAAGGCGAATTGACTCAGGTGATGAAGACCCTGGGCAATCTGTCGGCAGAAGAGCGCCCGCAAGCCGGTGCGTTGATCAATGCCGCCAAGGATCAGGTTCAGGATGCTCTGAACAGCCGCAAGGCAACTCTGGAACAGGCCGCGCTGAGCGCCAAGCTCGCCGCCGAAAAAATCGACGTGACCCTGCCGGGCCGTGGTCAGGCTTCTGGTGGCCTGCATCCGGTAACCCGGACGCTGGAGCGCGTTGAGCAGTTTTTCACCCGCATTGGCTACGGCATTGCCGAAGGCCCGGAAGTGGAAAACGATTATCACAACTTTGAAGCACTGAATATCCCCGGCCACCACCCGGCCCGGGCGATGCATGACACTTTCTATTTCAACGCGAATATGTTGTTGCGCACCCACACCTCGCCGGTTCAGGTGCGCACCATGGAATCGCAGCAGCCGCCGATCCGCATCGTCTGCCCCGGCCGCGTCTATCGCTGCGACTCCGATATCACCCATTCGCCGATGTTCCACCAGGTCGAAGGCCTGCTGGTCGACGAGGGTGTGAGCTTTGCCGACCTCAAAGGCACCATCGAAGAGTTCCTCCGGGTGTTCTTCGAAAAGCCCTTGGGTGTGCGTTTCCGTCCCTCGTTCTTCCCGTTCACCGAGCCGTCGGCCGAAGTCGATATGCAGTGCGTGATGTGCAGTGGCAAAGGTTGCCGCGTGTGCAAGCAGACTGGCTGGCTGGAGGTCATGGGCTGCGGCATGGTGCACCCGAACGTGCTGCGCATGTCCGGCATCGACCCTGAGAAATACCAGGGTTTTGCCTTTGGTATGGGGGTCGAGCGTCTTGCCATGCTGCGTTATGGCGTCAACGACTTACGTCTGTTCTTCGATAACGACCTGCGATTCCTGGCGCAATTTCGCTAGAGCCGCATGACCCAATCGAATTGTTGAGGAGAGCAGAATGAAATTCAGTGAACAGTGGCTGCGTAGCTGGGTAAGCCCGCAGGTTTCCCGTGACGAATTGGTAGCGCGCCTGTCGATGGCGGGCCTCGAAGTGGATAGCGTGACGCCGGCTGCCGGTGTTTTCAGCGGCATCGTGGTCGGCGAGATTCTCAGCACCGAGCAGCATCCGGATGCTGACAAGCTGCGCGTCTGCCAGGTCAGCAACGGCAGCGAGAGTTTTCAGGTCGTGTGCGGCGCACCGAATGCGCGCCCCGGTATCAAGATTCCGTTCGCCATGATTGGTGCCGAGTTGCCAGGCGATTTCAGCATCAAGAAGGCCAAGCTGCGCGGTGTCGAGTCCAACGGCATGCTGTGCTCTGCGTCCGAGCTGCAGATCAGTGAAGACAATGATGGCTTGATGGAGCTGCCGCTCGACGCGCCAGTCGGTCAGGATATCCGCGTTTATCTGGATCTCGATGACGCCAGCATCGAAGTCGATTTGACCCCGAACCGTGGTGATTGCCTGTCCTTGGCCGGTTTGGCGCGTGAAGTCGGTGCCTTGTACGCCGCGCCGGTAAGCCGTCCGGAGATTGCCGCCGTTGCGCCGAGCCATGATGAAGTGCGTCCGGTTGAAATTCTGGCTGCGCAAGCCTGCCCGCGTTACCTCGGCCGGGTGCTGCGCAATGTCGATCTGTCCAAGCCGACGCCGCTGTGGATGGTCGAGCGTCTGCGCCGCGCCGATGTGCGCAGCATCGATGCTGCGGTAGACGTCACCAACTACGTGATGCTCGAACTCGGCCAACCCATGCACGCCTTCGATCTCGCCGAAATCAACGGTGGCATCCGTGTGCGCATGGCTGAAGAAGGGGAGAAGTTGGTTCTGCTCGATGGTCAGGAAGTCAGCTTGCGCGCCGACACCCTGGTTATCGCGGATCACCAGCGGGCCTTGGCGATTGCCGGGGTTATGGGTGGCGAGCACAGTGGCGTTAGTGCCAAGACCTGTGATCTGTTCCTCGAAAGCGCGTTCTTCGACACCATCGCGATTGCCGGCAAGGCCCGTTCCTATGGGCTGCATACCGATGCGTCGCATCGTTTCGAGCGTGGCGTGGATTGGCAGTTGGCGCGTGAGGCGATGGAGCGGGCGACTGCACTGTTGCTGGAGATCGTCGGCGGCGAAGCCGGACCGATTATCGAAGCCGTCAATCAGGAGCAGTTGCCGAGCGTTGCGCCGGTCACGCTGCGTGCCGAGCGTATCGAGCAGATGCTCGGCCTGAAGATGGATGATGCCGAAATTGTTCGTTTGCTGGCTGCCTTGGGTCTGGGCATTCGTGCCGATGGCGAAGGTCAGTGGCAGGTAAGCGTGCCAAGCCATCGCTTCGATATCAGCCTGGAAGTCGACCTGATCGAAGAGCTTGCGCGCTTGTATGGCTACAACCGTCTGCCGGTGCGTTACCCGCAAGCGCGCCTGGCCCCGCAGGCCAAGGCCGAAGCCGCTGTCGAGCTGCCCGCACTGCGCCGCTTGCTGGTGGCGCGTGGTTATCAGGAAGCGATCACCTACAGCTTTATCGATCCCAAGTTGTTCGAGCTGTTCAATCCGGGCGTTGAGCCGCTGATGCTGGCCAACCCGATCTCCGCGGATATGGCGGCGATGCGTTCTTCGCTGTGGCCCGGTCTGGTCAAGGCGCTTGAGCACAACCTCAATCGCCAGCAGTCGCGCGTGCGCCTGTTCGAAAGCGGTTTGCGTTTTGTCGGTCAGCTCGAAGAGTTGAAGCAGGAACCGATGCTGGCTGGGGTCATCTGTGGCAGTCGGCTGCCGGAAAGCTGGGCGCATGGCCGTGACGATGTCGATTTCTACGACGTCAAGGCCGATGTCGAGGCGTTGCTGGGCAGTGCTGGTGCCGCAGGCAGTTTCAGCTTCGTGCCCGGTGAACATACCGCTCTGCATCCGGGTCAGACGGCGCGCATCGAGCGGGAAGGGCGCTTGGTTGGTTTCCTCGGCGCAATCCATCCGGAGCTGTCCAAGGCGCTGGGTATCGATCAGCCGATATTCATGTTCGAACTGGTGCTAGGTGAAATCACCCAGGGCCGTATGCCGAAATTTCAGGAGTTGTCGCGCTTCCCGGAAGTTCGCCGCGACCTGGCGCTGCTGGTGGATCGCGAGGTGCCGGCCGAGTCGTTGCTGGCGGATATCCGTGAGACAGCTGGCGAATGGCTGACCGACCTCAGGCTATTTGACGTGTATCACGGTAAAGGTATTGATCCGCATAGAAAAAGCCTTGCCGTCGGCTTGACCTGGCAGCATCCATCGCGCACTCTTAATGACGATGAGGTGAGTACCACAACACAGAATATCCTCACCTCCCTGGAACAAAGGTTCAACGCCACGTTAAGGAAGTAGCGTATGGGGGCTCTGACGAAAGCTGAAATGGCGGAACGTCTGTATGAAGAGCTGGGCCTGAATAAACGGGAAGCCAAGGAGTTGGTGGAACTGTTCTTCGAAGAGATCCGCCAAGCGCTGGAACTCAACGAACAGGTCAAGCTCTCGGGGTTCGGCAACTTTGATCTGCGCGATAAGCGTCAGCGCCCCGGTCGTAATCCAAAAACGGGAGAGGAAATCCCTATCACGGCTCGCCGTGTGGTGACTTTCCGTCCAGGCCAGAAACTTAAAGCCAGGGTCGAGGCGTATGCTGGAACCAAGTCATAACGATGAATTACCTGCCATACCCGGCAAACGGTATTTCACCATCGGCGAGGTGAGCGAACTCTGTGCGGTCAAGCCGCATGTCTTGCGGTATTGGGAGCAGGAGTTTCCTCAGCTCAACCCGGTCAAGCGCCGCGGCAATCGGCGGTATTATCAGCGCCAGGATGTGCTGATGATTCGTCAGATCCGCGCGCTGCTGTATGAGCAAGGGTTCACGATCGGCGGGGCGCGTCAGCGGCTTTCCGGTGATGAAGCCAAGGATGACACCACCCAGTACAAGCAACTCATCAAACAGATGATTGCTGAGCTGGAGGATGTTTTGCTGGTGCTTCGGAAATAACGAATGAACTCAAAAAGTTTCCATATTTCAGAAGCTTAATGTATAGTTCTCGACGTTTTCGAGGTATTGAAAACAGATTCACGCCTAGTCGGGGCGTAGCGCAGTCCGGTAGCGCACTAGCATGGGGTGCTAGGGGTCGAGTGTTCGAATCACTCCGTCCCGACCAATATTTGATAACAAAGCCCAGTTCGGAAACGACTGGGCTTTGTTGTTTCTGCAGGGTGGATAGACGATCTCTCCACCCGTCAGGGCTTCAGCGTTTATTCATATATCGCGCAAAGTACGTAAAGGCTTAGCTGATGAATATCGATACCCGCATCAAGTTCCGCCACCTGGTTTGTTTTCTGGAGATTGCCCGGCAGCGCAGTTTTGCCAAGGCGGCGGATGCGTTGGCGGTGAGTCAGCCGGCGATTTCCAAGACGCTCAAGGAGTTGGAGGAGATTCTTGCGGCGGTGTTGTTCGAGCGCGGCAAGGGCGGTGCCAGCCTGACTCCGGCCGGGATCGCGTTTATGCGGTATGCCGGGCCGTGCGTGCAGGCATTGCGCGATGGTGTGGCCAGTCTGCGCGGCGGTGAACATGAGGCGGGGCAGGTCAAGGTTGGCGTGCTGTCGACGGTCGAGAGCCTGTTGGTTCCCGAAGTGGTGTGTCGTCTGCATCAGCGTCATAACGCGCTGGTGGTGAGCATTGCCACCGGACCGAGTGCGTACCTGCTGGCACAGCTACGGGTGGGGGAGTTGGATCTGGTGGTCGGGCGCATGACCGATAGCCCGGAAATTCAGGGCCTCACCTTCGAACACCTGTACAGCGAGTCAATGACCTTGGTGGTGCGTCCGGGGCATCCGCTGTTGTCGTCGACCAAGGCCGACCTTAGTCGCCTTGGCGATTACCCGCTGGTCTTGCCGCTGGCGGGCACTACCATCCGCAAGTACGCCGACAGCCTGTTTGTGCAGTGCGGCATTGTCCAGCCGCAGCAGCGCTTGGAAACCTTGTCGCCAGCGCTGAGCCGCCGCTATGTGTTATCCAGCGATGCGATCTGGGTGGCGCCGCAGGATGCGATACGCCTGGATGTACGGCGCGCCGAGCTGGCCGAGCTGACGCTGGGGATTCAGGAACCGGGCGGCTCGGTGGGAATTTGCCGCAACACGGCCGTGCCGCAGTCGGTGTCGGCGCAAGCGTTCTGCGAGGTGTTGCGTGAGGTGGCCAGCGAGTACCGCGATGGGCATTTTTCATAACCATTTGGTTATGAGTTGTGGGCGTCTTTTCAATATTCGTCCGTCCTGCTTTGTTTGAGACTGTGGCACCAAGCACCGTACTCTCACTCAACAGGAGCGCCCATGCCCGCCGAGGACACTCGCCGTTTCGTCATCCGTGACCGCAACTGGCATCCGCAAGCCTTCACCCCCGATTACAAGACCTCGATTGCCCGCTCGCCGCGCCAGGCGCTGGTGAGCATTGCGCAATCGCTGTCGGAAACCAGCGGGCCGGATTTCTCGCACCTGAAAATGGCGCCGCAGGATAACGATCTGCTGCTCAACTTCAACAACGGCGGGCTGCCGGTGGGTGAGCGCATCATCGTCAGTGGCCGGGTCATGGACCAGTACGGCAAGCCGATTCCGCACACCCTGGTGGAGATGTGGCAGGCCAACGCCGGTGGCCGCTACCGGCACAAGAACGACCGCTACCTGGCGCCGCTCGACCCCAACTTCGGTGGCGTCGGCCGTACCCTGACCGATAGCGAAGGCAATTACAGCTTCCGCACCATCAAACCGGGCCCCTACCCATGGCGCAATGGCCCGAACGACTGGCGCCCGGCGCATATCCATTTCTCCTTGAATGGCCCGTCGATCGCCACGCGGCTGATTACCCAACTGTATTTCGAGGGCGACCCGTTGATCCCGCTGTGTCCGATCGTCAAATCGATCGCCAACCCGGACGCCGTGCAAACCCTGATCGCCAAGCTCGATATGGGCATGGCCAACCCGATGGATTGCCTGGCCTACCGCTTCGATATCGTTCTGCGTGGCCAGCGCAAAACCCACTTCGAAAACCGCTGAGGAGGCGCGAGCATGCCTATCGAACTGCTGCCGGAAACCCCTTCACAGACGGCCGGCCCCTATGTGCACATCGGTCTGGCCCTGGCCGCCGCTGGCAACCCCAGCCGTGACCAGGAAATCAGCAACCGGATGGCCAAGCCCGAGGCGCCCGGCGAACACATCGTGCTGATCGGCCATGTCTACGACGGCAATGGCCACCTGGTGCGCGACGCCTTTGTGGAGTTGTGGCAGGCCGATCACCTCGGCCGTTACGACGAAGCCTATGACCTGGCAAAACCCTTCAACGGGTTCGGCCGTACCGCCACCACCTTCGATGCCGGTAGCGAATGGACCGTGCAGACGATCAAGCCGGGTGTGCTCAATAACGCCGCCGGTGTGCCGATGGCGCCGCACATCAACGTCAGCCTGTTTGCCCGTGGCATCAATATCCACCTGCAAACCCGCCTGTATTTCGACGATGAAACCGAGGCCAACGCCAAGGATCCGGTGCTCAACCTGATCGAGCAGCCGCAGCGCCGCGAGACGTTGATCGCCAAGCGTTGCGAGGTGGACGGCCAGCCGGCTTATCGCTTCGACATACGCATTCAGGGAGACGGCGAGACGGTCTTCTTTGACTTCTGAGGCGATGGCGCCCGCCGCCGCGGTGCGCCGTCATTTCGCCGAGGAGCTGGCGGCGCGTGGCTACCGTGCCGACCCGGCGCAGCAACGCGTGCTGGATTATCTGGCCGGCTGGTTGGATGCGCAGCTGGGGTCGCCCCGTCTCTGGCGACGTCGCCCGGTTGCCGGGGTGTACCTGTGGGGCGGCGTTGGGCGCGGCAAGAGCTTTGTGATGGATTGCCTGTTCGCCGCCGCGCCGCTGAGCAACAAGCGCCGTGTGCATTTCCACGGATTTTTGCAGGAGCTGCAACAGCGCCTGTGGCGCCATAGCGGCCAGCCTGATCCGCTGGCCAAGGTTGCCACTGAGCTGGCCGGCGAGGCGCGCCTGCTGTGCTTTGACGAATTCCATGTGCATGACATCGGCGACGCGATTCTGCTCGGGCGGCTGCTCGAGTGTCTGCTGCGCGAGGGTGTGGCGCTGGTGTTCACCTCCAACTATGCGCCTGCCGAGCTGTGCCCCCATCCGCTCTACCACGCACGTTTCAAGCCGTTCATTGGATTACTGCAACGGCATCTACAGGTGTTGCAGTTGGACGCTGGCGAGGATTATCGCCAGCAGGCGCGCGTCGACTGGGGGCGCTTCATCCAGGCGCCTGGCGTCGAGGCGCAGCGCGTGCTGGGCCAGATTTTGCCGTTGGCGCCGGGCGAGTTGCGCCTCAAGCGCATGAGTTTCGTTGTGCGTGGGCGCACCGAGCAGGGCGTGTGGCTGGCCTTTGCGGCCCTGTTCGAGGCGTCGTCGTCGACCCGTGATTACCTGGCGCTTTGCGAGCAATTTCGCTGCATCGTGATCAGTGATGTTCCGGCGCTGCACGGGCGATTGCGGGATGTGCAGCAGCGCTTCATCAACTTCATCGACATCGCTTACGACAGTGGCGTGACCCTGTGGCTGGCCAGCGAGCTGAGCCTGGCGCAGCTGTGTGCTGGTGCCGATGCGTGCGATTTCAGCCGTACCTACAGCCGTTTGCGGCAACTGACCCAACCCGTGCAGGCGTGCATCGCGTGTTAGCCGTACTGAGTATTACCGCACCGATTTTCATCCTGATCGGCCTGGGTTTCTTCTCCGCTCGCAGCGGGCTAGTCAACCGCGAACAGGTGCGTGGCATGGGCGGTTTCGTCATCACCTTTGCCTTGCCGGCGCTGGTGATCAAGGCCTTGGCGGAGCGGCCGCTGGGCGAGGTGCTTAACGTGCCGTTCCTGGTGGCCTATGCGCTGGGTTCGCTGGCGATGTTTGCCGCGGGTTTTGCCCTGTCGCGCTGGGTTCGCAAGCGCGATGTCTCCAGCAGTGCCATCACCGCCCTGGGCATGTCGGTGTCCAACAGCGGTTTCATTGGCTATCCGATTGTCGCCATGGTGCTCGGCGCACCGGCTGCGGTCGCTTTGGCCCTGGGTATGTTGGTGGAAAACCTGCTGATGATTCCCCTGGCGCTGGTCCTCGCCGAAGTGGGCCGGCAGCGTGGCCAGGCCGGCCTGACGGTGTTGGGCGAAACCCTCAAACGCCTGTGCAAAAATCCGGTGATCATCGCCATCTGCATCGGCTTGCTGTTGTCGCTGCTTGAGGTGCGCCTGCCGGTGCTGCTGAGCCGGGTCATCGAGATGCTGGCCAGTGCTTCGGCGCCGGTGGCCTTGTTCGTCATCGGCGGCACTCTGTATGGCCTGAAAAGCCAGGGGATGTGGCGCGAGGTCGGCGAGATCAGCCTGGCCAAGCTGCTGCTGCATCCGCTGGCAGTGTTCGCCGCCTTTGCCTTGGTCCCGGATGTCGAGCCGCAACTGCTGGTCGCCGGGGTGCTGTTCGCCAGTGCGCCGATGATGAGCATCTACCCGATCCTCGGCCAGCGTTTCGGCCTGGAGGAGCGCTGCGCGGCTGCTTTGGTGGCGGCGACGGTTTTGGCGTTCATCACTGTCAGTGCGCTGGTCGGTTTTCTCGGCTACAGCGGCGCGCTGGGGTAAGCAGCGGCGAACCCCGCCCGCGATCAGGATCGCCAGCAGGGCACGTCGCTGCGATGGCCGGTGCGTGGCCGGCCGAGCGGACCGCAGCTGCTTCGTGGGCGGCTGCGTGCAGAGCCCGCGCCAGCTCTTCAACGTAACTGTCGGGGGGCTGAGCGGCGGCAAGGTTATCAGCTGAACGTGAGTGGTCAATTGCGATTATCGAACTACCGTTCGATAATCGAATCACTGTTTTCCGCTTTCCGAGGAGCTCGTATGAGCGATACGCGTCCACCGTTGTCTGCCCTGATGCCGCCGGTGTATGTCTCGCCGGCCAAGCGCATCGAGGAGTTGAGCGGCGATCCGAACTTCATGACCTCGCTGGCGCGCGGCCTGGCGGTGATCAATGCCTTTCAGGAGCGCAAGCGCCACCTGACCATCGCGCAGATCAGCCACCGCACCGAGATTCCCCGCGCCGCCGTGCGCCGTTGCCTGTATACGCTGATGAAGCTGGGTTACGCGACCACCGACGGGCGCACCTATTCACTGCTGCCCAAGGTGCTTACGTTGGGCCATGCCTACTTGTCGTCGACACCCTTGGCGGTGTCGGCGCAGCCGTATCTCGACCGCATCAGCGAACAGCTGCACGAGGCCTGCAACCTGGCCACTCTGGAAGGCGAGCAGGTGCTCTACCTGGCGCGCTCGGCGATTCCGCAACGGTTGATCTCGGTCGACCTCAGCGTCGGCAGCCGACTGCCGGCCTACTGCACGTCGATGGGGCGCATCCTGCTCGCGGCCATGGACGACGACAGCCTGCACGATTACCTCAACCACGCCGACCTGCAGGCCAAAACCAGCCGCACGCTGCACACCCCGGAGGCCTTGTGGGAATGCCTGCAACGGGTGCGTCAGCAGGGCTGGTGCGTGGTCGACCAGGAGCTGGAGCAGGGCCTGCGCTCGATTGCGGTGCCGGTGTACGACTCGGCCGGGCATGTGTTGGCGGCGATGAACGTCAGCACCCACGCCGGTCGCGTGCCGGCCAGCGAGCTGGAAAAGCGTTTTCTGCCGATCATGCTCACTGCCAGCCGCGAGCTGAGCAGCCAGCTGTTCCGCCCGCTCTGAGGCACGGCGCAGCGGGCGATAACCGCCCGCTTTCGTCGCGCTGCGCTTGACTGTTTTTTTCGCCGTTCCTTATGGTGGCGGCCTGCCACTCGGCTGACGGGCCATTCGTCCGTTATCCGGGACGCTGGCTTGGCGTTGCCTCGAATCAGGCTCACGCTAGGCAGCGAAACGCCTGTGCAACGGGCGTCATTAAAAAAACAACAATCGGGTACTCCGTGAATGCTCCTGCTGACTGAAACAAGCACGGTGTTCGTGCGTGCCGACCCCTATGACGTTTCGGATTACGTCAATCAGCATGTCGGTTCGCACTGCATTCGCCTGCCGGCGACGGGTGGCCTGTCGGCGAGCCTCAGCCACCGCAAGTTCGCCAGCCTCGACCTGTGCCGCATCAGCTATGGCGGCAGCGTGCGGGTCACCTCGCCGGCGCTGGAAACCATCTACCACCTGCAGATCCTGCTCAGCGGCCACTGCCTGTGGCGCAATCGTCATGCCGAGCACTACCTGGCGCCGGGCGAGTTGTTGCTGATCAACCCCGACGATCCGGTCGACCTGACCTATTCCGACGACTGTGAGAAGTTCATCCTCAAGCTGCCTGCCAGCCTGTTGCAGGCCACTTGCGAGGAGCAGCGTTGGAGGCTGCCGGAGCAGGGCGTACGCTTCACCCGCAACCTCTACGACTTGCAGCAACTGGACAGCTTCATGCGCCTGCTGAGCCTGGTATGCATGGAGGCCGAGGCCAGCGACAACGCCTTGCAAACCCAGGAGCATTACTCGCGGATCGTCGCCAGCAAGTTGCTGACCCAGCTCAGCAGCAATATCTGCCGCGAGTTGCCGCTGCCGCAGGCGGCGTCCTTCGAGCGGCTGATCCAGTACATCGACGAGAACCTCAAGCAGGACATCAGCGCCGAGCAACTGGCGGCCAGCGCGCATATCAGCCTGCGTTCGCTGTATTCGATGTTCGAGCGCAACGCCGGCTGCACGCCCAAGCACTACATCCGCGAGCGCAAGCTGGCGCGTGTTCACAGCTGCCTGAGCGACCCATCCTGCCACGTGCGCAGCGTCACCGAGATCGCCCTGGATTACGGCTTTCTGCACCTGGGGCGTTTCTCCGAGAGCTACAAGCACAGCTTCGGCGAATTGCCCTCCGACACCCTGCGCCGCCGCGAATCCTGAGCCGCGCACGCGCCGTAACCGCGTGCCGCAGGCTGCACGGCAACCCTTCTAGTTAACTGCCACCGGCACGCCCGCGCGTTGTCGCGAAGCGCTGCGCGTCACTATTTCCGTGGCTTCTACGACTTTAGTGGCGAATGGCGGGAGGTTGCAGGAAACGGATAACGGTCGTGCACAAAGCGGATATTGTCGGACAGTTTGCCCTCGTAGCCTTAACACCGTTGAAACAATAACAACGGAGCCACGGCCATGACCCTGGGACTCGATTACCTGAATAGCCTGCTAGAAGAAGACAAGGACAAGGGTGTCTACCGCTGCAAGCGTGAGATGTTCACCGACCCGCGGTTGTTCGACCTGGAGATGCAACACATCTTCGAGGGCAACTGGCTGTACCTTGCGCATGAAAGCCAGATCCCCGAGAAAAACGATTACTACACCACGACCATGGGGCGTCAGCCGATCTTCATCGCGCGCAACAAGGACGGGGTGCTCAACGCCTTCATCAACGCCTGTAGCCATCGCGGTGCCCAGTTGTGCCGGCATAAGCGCGGCAACAAAGCGTCCTTTACCTGTCCCTTCCACGGCTGGACCTTCAACAACTCCGGCAAGCTGCTCAAGGTCAAAGATCCCAAGGACGCCGGCTATCCCGACAGTTTCAATTGCGAAGGCTCCCACGACCTGACCCCGGTGGCGCGTTTCGAGTCCTACCGCGGCTTTCTGTTCGGCAGCCTGAACCCTGACGTGCTGCCGCTGGTCGAGCACCTGGGCGAGTCGGCGAAGATCATCGACATGATCGTGGATCAGTCGCCGGATGGCCTGGAAGTATTGCGCGGCGCCTCCAGCTACATCTACGAAGGCAACTGGAAGCTGACCGCTGAAAACGGCGCCGATGGCTACCACGTCACGGCTGTGCACTGGAACTACGCCGCCACTCAGCAGCAGCGCAAGGCGCGCGATGCCGGTCAGGAAACCAAGACCATGAGCGCCGGTGGCTGGGGCAAGAAGGGCGGCGGTTTCTACAGTTTCGAGCAGGGGCACCTGCTGCTGTGGACGCGTTGGGACAACCCCGAAGACCGCCCGCTGAATGAGCGCCGCGACGCCCTGGTGGCCGAGGTGGGCGCTGCCCGTGCCGACTGGATGATCGGCCACTCGCGCAACCTGTGCCTGTACCCGAATGTGTACCTGATGGATCAGTTCAGTTCGCAGATCCGCGTCGCCCGGCCGATTTCGGTGAATGAAACCGAGATCACCATCTATTGCATCGCGCCCAAGGGCGAGAGCGCCGAGGCACGCGCTGGGCGCATCCGCCAGTACGAAGATTTCTTCAACGTGTCTGGCATGGCCACCCCGGATGACCTGGAGGAATTCCGTTCCTGCCAGCAGGGTTACGGCGGCGGTGTCGGCTGGAACGACATGTCCCGCGGTGCCGCGCATTGGGTGGCCGGCGCCGACGAGGCCGCGCAGGAAATTGACCTGCACCCGGTCCTCTCCGGCGTGCGTACCGAGGATGAAGGTCTGTTCGTGCTGCAACACCAGTACTGGCTGAGCACCATGCGCGCGGCGCTGAGCAAGGAAAACGCGCAGCTGATTCACGTGGAGGGCGCGTAAATGAGCCTGTCATACGAGCACGTGCGTGATTTCTTGTACCGCGAAGCCCGCTATCTGGACGACAAGGACTGGCACAGCTGGCTGGAACTCTACGCCCCCGACTGCACCTTCTGGATGCCCGCCTGGGATGACAACGACGAGCTGACTGAAGACCCGCAAAGCGAAATCTCGCTGATCTGGTACGGCAATCGTGGCGGTCTGGAGGACCGGGTCTTCCGCATCGAAACCGAGCGCTCCAGTGCGACGATCCCGGACACCCGTACCTCGCACAACCTCAGCAACCTGGAAATCCTCGAGCGCAGCGACGAGCAGATCCGCTTGCGGTTCAACTGGCACACCCTGAGTTTTCGCTACAAGAGCGTCAATAACTACTTCGGCACCAGCTTCTACACCCTCGATGTGCGCGGCGCTAATCCGTTGATCCGGCACAAGAAGGTGGTGCTCAAGAACGATTACGTCCGTCAGGTTATCGACGTCTACCACATCTGAAACGCCCGGCCTGAGCCCTCTGCACTGGCAGGCCGGGCGGGCGTCGCCCGT
>DELY01000018.1:16851-17721 GCA_002354655.1 Pseudomonas sp. UBA2684 | reverse complement strand
CGGTGTCGGCGAAACCGTCGCCGATGCCGCGTATCGCCAAGGCATCAACATTCCACTGGATTGCCGCGACGGCGCCTGCGGGGCCTGCAAGTGCTTCGCCGAAGCCGGGCGGTATGACCTGGGCGAGGAATACATCGAGGACGCGCTGAGCGAAGCCGAGGCCGAACAGGGCTACGTGCTGACCTGCCAGATGCGCGCCGAGAGCGATTGCGTGGTGCGCGTGCCGGCCTCCTCACAGGTGTGCAAGACCCAGCAGGCCAGCTTCGAGGCGACGATCAGCGCCGTGCGCCAGCTCTCCGACAGCACCATCGCCCTGTCGATCAAGGGCGAGGCGTTGAGCAAGCTGGCCTTCCTGCCGGGCCAGTACGTCAACCTCAAGGTGCCGGGCAGCGAGCAGAGCCGCGCCTATTCGTTCAGCACCCTGCAGAAGGACGGCGAAGTCAGCTTCCTCATTCGCAACGTGCCGGGCGGCTTGATGAGCAGCTTCCTCACCAGGCAGGCCTTGACGGGCGACAGCATGACCCTGGCCGGCCCACTGGGCAGCTTCTACCTGCGCGAGATCACGCGGCCGCTGTTGCTGCTCGCCGGCGGCACCGGCCTGGCGCCGTTCACCGCGATGCTGGAGAAGATCGCCGAGCAGGGCAGTGCGCACCCCTTGCACCTGATCTACGGGGTGACCCACGACTTCGACCTGGTGCAAATGGACAAGCTCGAAGCCCTTGCCGCGCGCATCGCCAATTTCACCTTCAGCGCCTGCGTGGCCAGCCCGGACAGCAGCTACCCGCAGAAGGGGTACGTCACGCAACACATCGCGCCCAAGCACCTCAACGACGGCGATGTGGATGTTTACCTGTGCGGCCCGCCGCCGAT
>DELY01000018.1:0-16748 GCA_002354655.1 Pseudomonas sp. UBA2684 | reverse complement strand
TACCTGTGCGGCCCGCCGCCGATGGTCGAGGCGGTCAGCCAGTACATCCGCGAACAGGGCATCGCGCCGGCGAATTTCTATTACGAGAAGTTCGCCGCCAGCGCCTAAACGCTCCTTTGGTTCGCTCACTGAGTGAGCGGGCCTGTTTTATTCGAAAGGTAGCCCGGCTTGCATGCGGGTTACGGCTGCCAGCATGGCGCGAGGTCGGGACTATGAATATGCGTTTTCAAGACAAGGTCGCGGTGGTCACCGGCGCCGCCCAGGGCATCGGCCGCCGGGTTGCCGAGCGCCTGCTGGCCGAGGGTGGCCAGGTGCTCGCGGTGGACCGCTCCGAGCTGGTCCACGAACTGGCCGAGCAGGCCGGGGTGCTGACCCTGACCGCCGACCTCGAACAATTTGCCGACTGCCAGCGGGTCATGGCGGCGGCGGTCGAGCGCTTCGCTCGCCTCGACATCCTGATCAACAACGTCGGCGGCACCATCTGGGCCAAGCCGTTCGAGCACTACGCCGAACACGAGATCGAGGCGGAAGTGCGCCGCTCGCTGTTCCCGACCCTGTGGTGCTGCCATGCCGCGCTGCCGCAGATGCTCAAGCAGGGCCGTGGCGCCATCGTCAACGTCTCCTCCATCGCCACCCGCGGGGTCAACCGCGTGCCCTACGGCGCCGCCAAGGGCGGGGTGAATGCGCTGACCGCCTGCCTGGCCTTCGAGACCGCCGAGCGTGGCATCCGCGTCAACGCCACCGCGCCGGGCGGCACCGAGGCGCCGCCACGCCGTATCCCGCGCAACAGCGCCGAACAGAGCGAGCAGGAGCAGGGTTGGTATCGGCAGATCGTCGACCAGACCCTGCACAGCAGCCTGATGAAACGCTACGGCACGATCGACGAGCAGGTCGGCGCGATCCTCTTCCTGGCCTCCGACGAGGCCGCCTATATCACCGGCGTCACCCTGCCCGTGGGCGGCGGCGACCTGGGCTAACAGGTCCCTACAAAAGCACCACATGAGCTTTTCACAACAAAAACAACAGAGAGAACCGATGCCATGCGACAGATAGATGTTCACCAAATCATCGACAACGCACGCTTTAGCCGCTTTCACTGGATGGTCATGAGCCTGTGCGCGCTGCTGTTGATCTTCGACGGTTATGACCTGTTCATTTACGGCGTGGTGCTGCCGGCAATCATGCAAGAGTGGGGCCTGACCCCGCTCGAAGCCGGCGCCCTGGGCAGCTACGCGCTGTTCGGCATGATGTTCGGCGCCTTGGCGTTCGGCACCCTGGCCGACAAGATCGGGCGCAAGAAGGGCATCGCCATCTGCTTTGCCCTGTTCAGCACGGCGACCATCGTCAACGGCTTCGCCAGCAACCCCACCGAATTCGGCATCTGCCGCTTCCTCGCCGGGCTCGGCTGCGGCGGGCTGATGCCCAATGCCGTGGCGCTGATGAACGAATATGCGCCCAAGCGCCTGCGTAGCACCCTGGTGGCGATCATGTTCAGCGGCTACTCGGTGGGCGGCATGCTGGCCGCCGGCGTGGGCATCTACATGCTGCCGCGTTTTGGCTGGGAGTCGATGTTCTTCGCCGCCGCCATCCCGCTGCTGCTGTTGCCGTTGATCCTCTGGCTGCTGCCGGAATCGGTGGGTTTCCTGATCCGCCAGGGTCGCCATGCCGAAGCCCGTGCCATCTTGCAACGCATCGAACCGAGCCTGGTCGGCAACTCGGCCGACGAGCTGGTGATGAGCGATACCAAGGGCAAGGGCGTGGCCGTGCTCGAACTGTTCCGCGAGGGCCGCGCGCTGCGCACGCTGAGCCTGTGGGTGGCGTTCTTCTGCTGCCTGCTGATGGTCTACGCGCTGAGTTCCTGGCTGCCCAAACTGATGGCCAACGCCGGCTACAGCCTGGGTTCAAGCCTGTCGTTCCTGCTGGCGCTGAACTTCGGCGGCATGGCGGGCGCGATTCTCGGCGGCTGGCTGGGCGACCGCTTCAACCTGGTCAAGGTGATGGTGGGGTTCTTTGTCGCGGCTGCCGTGTCGATCAGCCTGCTCGGTTTCAACAGCCCGCCCGTACTGCTCTATCTGCTGATCACTGTGGCCGGCGCCACCACCATCGGCACGCAGATCCTGCTGTATGCCTGCGCCGCGCAATTCTATGGCCTGTCGATCCGCTCCACCGGTCTCGGCTGGGCCTCGGGCATCGGCCGCAACGGCGCCATCGTCGGCCCGCTGCTCGGCGGTGCGCTGATGGGCATCAACCTGCCGCTGCAACTGAATTTCATGGCTTTCGCCATCCCCGGCGCCATTGCCGCCATCGCCATGAGCGTGTTCGCCATCAGCGCCCAGCGCCGGCAGGCACCGTCCGTGGCACTGGCGGCGGCCAAGGCCTGAGCCGCAACCTTGAACCTGGAAGAGTGAAATGAGCCCAGTCCTGATCGAAAGCATCGAGGCGATCATTGTCGATCTGCCGACCATCCGCCCGCACAAGCTGGCGATGCACACCATGCAGCAGCAGACCTTGGTGGTCATTCGCCTGCGCTGCAGCGATGGCATCGAAGGCCTCGGCGAGTCGACCACCATCGGTGGCCTGGCCTACGGCAACGAAAGCCCGGAAAGCATCAAGCGCAATATCGACAGCCACCTGGCAGCGCTGTTGATCGGTCAGGACGCGGCCAATATCAATGCCGCCATGTTGCGTCTGGACAAGGCCGCCAAGGGCAATACCTTCGCCAAGTCCGGGCTGGAGAGCGCCTTGCTCGACGCCCAGGGCAAGCGCCTCGGCCTGCCGGTCAGCGAACTGCTCGGCGGCCGTGTGCGCGACAGCCTGGAGGTGGCCTGGACCCTGGCCAGCGGCGATACCGCCAAGGACATCGCCGAAGCCGAGCAGATGCTCGACCTGCGCCGTCATCGCCTGTTCAAGCTGAAGATCGGCGCCAATCCGCTGAACCAGGACCTGGCTCACGTCATCGCCATCAAGCGGGCGTTGGGCGAGCGCGCCAGCGTGCGCGTCGACGTCAACCAGTACTGGGACGAGTCGCAGGCCATCCGCGCCTGCCAGGTACTCGGCGACAACGGCATCGACCTGATCGAACAGCCGATCTCGCGGATCAACCGGGCCGGGCAGGTGCGCCTCAACCAGCGCAGCCCGGCGCCGATCATGGCCGACGAATCGATCGAAAGCGTCGAGGACGCCTTCAGCCTGGCCGCCGACGGCGCCGCCAGCATCTTCGCCCTGAAAATCGCCAAGAACGGCGGCCCGCGCGCGGTATTGCGCACCGCGCAGATCGCCGAAGCGGCCGGCATCGCCCTGTACGGCGGGACCATGCTGGAGGGCGCTATCGGCACCCTGGCTTCGGCCCATGCCTTTGTCACCCTCCGGCAACTGACCTGGGGCACCGAGCTGTTCGGCCCGCTGCTGCTGACCGAGGAGATCGTCCGCGAGGCGCCGGTCTACCGCGACTTCGCCCTACACGTGCCGCGCACTCCCGGTCTGGGCCTGAGCCTGGATGAAGAGCGCCTGGCGTTCTTCGCCCGCAAGTGATCGAGGAGATCGACCCATGCTGTTCCACGTAAAGATGACTGTCCGGCTGCCGGCCGACATGGACCCGGCGAAGGCCGCACGGATCAAGGCCGACGAGAAGGAACTGGCCCAGCGCCTGATGCGCGAAGGCAAATGGCGCCACCTGTGGCGCATCGCCGGGCACTACGCCAACTACAGCGTGTTCGACCTGGACAGCGTCGAGGCGCTGCACGACACCCTGCTGCAACTGCCGCTGTTCCCCTACATGGACATCGAGGTCACGCCGCTGTGCCGGCACCCGTCCTCGGTGCATGCCGACGACCGTTAACCGCGTGTGCAACGCCTAGCCAGAACAACAACGAGGACCCCAACATGACCGTGAAAGTCAGCCATACCGCCGAAGTCCAGGACCTGTTCAACGAGGCCAGCGGCCTCAATAACCAGCAGGGCAGCCCACGCCTCAAGCAACTGATACTGCGCATCGTCAGCGACGCGGCCAAGCTCATCGAAGACCTGCACGTCACGGACGACGAGTTCTGGACGGCGGTGGATTACCTCAACCGCCTCGGCGGGCGCAATGAGGCGGGCCTGCTGGTGGCCGGCCTGGGCCTGGAGCATTTCCTCGACCTGCTGCAGGACGCCAAGGATGCCCAGGTCGGCCTGGCCGGCGGCACCCCGCGCACCATCGAAGGGCCGCTGTACGTGGCCGGCGCGCCGCTCTGCGAAGGCGAGGCGCGCATGGACGACGGCCGCGAGGCCGGCACCGTGATGTTCCTCCAGGGCGTGGTGCGCAACAGCGCCGGGCAGCCGGTGGCCGGTGCGGTGGTCGATCTGTGGCATGCCAACACCCAGGGCAACTATTCCTACTTCGACCAGAGCCAGAGCGACTACAACCTGCGTCGGCGCATCGTCACCGACAGCGCAGGGCGCTACCGCGCGCGCAGCATCGTGCCCAGCGGCTACGGTTGCTCGCCGGATGGCCCGACCCAGGAATGCCTCGACCTGCTCGGCCGCCACGGTCAGCGTCCGGCGCACATCCACTTCTTCATCTCCGCGCCGGGGCATCGCCACCTGACCACGCAAATCAACCTGGCTGGCGACCAGTACCTGTGGGACGACTTCGCCTACGCCACCCGCGAGGGCCTGGTCGGCGATATCCGCTTTATCGATGACGCGGCCGCAGCCCATGACCGTGGCGTGGACGGGCGCTTCGCCGAGCTGGAATTCGACTTCCAGTTGCAGCAGGCCCCGGCGCCGCTGGCCGAGCAGCGCAGCAACCGTCCGCGGGCGTTGCAGGGGGCGTGATGCGTCGACCGTAGGGAGCGCGGGGCCGTCCAGGCCGCGCGCACCAGGATCTTTCTGCGGGCGGCTTTTTGTAGGAGCGGCCCATGGCCGCGATCGCGGGCATGGCCCGCTCCTACGGTTAAAACAAGAGCGCCCCTTGATGGACGCCATCAATACCTTGCGAGGCCCCATGAAAGCCTTGATTGACGATTTTTCCCTGTCGGCCCTGGTCGCCGGTTTTATCGCCACGGTGATTTCCTATGCCGGGCCGTTGGTGATCATTTTCCAGGCGGCGGCCAGCGCCGGCATGAGTCACGCCGAGCTGTCGTCCTGGGTCTGGGCGATTTCCATCGGCAGCGCCGTGCTCGGTATCGGCTTGAGCCTGCGCTATAAAGTGCCGGTGATCATCGCCTGGTCCGCGCCCGGTTCGGCGCTGCTGGTCTCGCTGTTGCCGCAGATCAGCCTGAACGAGGCGGTCGGCGCCTATATCGTCGCCAGCCTGATCATCTTTGTGGTCGGCGTGTCCGGCGCCTTCGACCGGATTATCGGCAAACTGCCGGCGGCGATTTCCGCCGGCATGCTCGCCGGCATCCTGTTCAGCTTCGGCACCGGGCTGTTCGTCTCGCTGCACAGCAAACCCGTGCTGGTGCTGGCGATGTTCGCCACCTACCTGCTGTGCAAACGCCTGTTGCCGCGCTATGCGGTGATGGCGGTGTTGCTGGTTGGCTGCCTGATCGCCATCGGCAGCGGCGAGTTGCGCAGCGAGGCACTGCTGAGCGGCCTGGCCACGCCGCTGTGGATCAGCCCTGAATTCACCCTGGCGGCGACCCTGAACATCGCCTTGCCACTGGTGATGGTGGCGCTGACCGGGCAGTTCGTCCCCGGCATGGCGGTGCTGCGCAACGCCGGCTACGCCACCCCGGCGCGCCCGATCATTGCCAGCAGCGCCCTGGGCAGCCTGCTGTTGGCGCCGTTCGGCTGCCACGGCCTGAACCTGGCGGCCATCACCGCGGCCATCTGCACCGGTCGCGAAGCCCACGAAGACCCGCGCAAGCGCTATGTCGCCGGCGTGGTCGGCGGTGTGGCCTACCTGCTGCTGGGGCTGTTCGGCGCCACCCTGGTGTCGCTGTTCACCGCCTTTCCCAAGGAGTTGATCGCCGCGCTGGCCGGGCTGGCCCTGTTTGGCGCCATCGCCGGCGCGTTAGCTGGAGCCATGGCCGTACCGGATGACCGCGAGGCAGCGCTGATCACCTTCCTGGTCAGCGCCTCGGGGATGTCTTTGCTGGGTCTGTCCGCGGCGTTCTGGGGGCTGATCTTCGGCATCGCCGCCCACTTGTTGCTCAGCGTGCGCCGGCCAGCCGCGTCGGCCACTGCCGTCGGCTCCGCCCAGGAGGCCGCGCGCTGACCGTCGATTTATCGCGGCCCTGGGCGAAGGCCACAGGGCTGCCGTAAAACCACCCGCCTTGCGTGGGCGAGTGCCACCTATCCAATAACAACAAGAGCAAACCGATGAACCAGTATCCGAACGCAACCCGTCTGTTGTTGTGCGCCGGCGCGAGCCTGCCATTCACCGTCCTGGCCGCCGAAAGCGGATTTTTCGAGGATGCGACCGCCACCTTGCAGGCACGCAACTATTACTTCAGCCGCGACTTCTCCGACATCGTCGGGCCGAACCGACAGTCCAAGGCCGAGGAGTGGGCCCAGGGCTTTATCCTCAACTTCAAATCCGGCTACACCCCGGGCACCGTCGGTTTCGGCGTGGATGCCATCGGCCTGCTCGGCCTCAAGCTCGACAGCAGCCGCGACCGGGTCAACAGCGGTCTGCTGCCGACCCTGGCCAGCGGCGAGGCGGCCGACGACTACAGCCGCGTCGGTGCGGCGCTGAAGCTGCGCCTGTCGCAGACCGAGCTGAAAGTCGGCGAGCTGCAACCCAACCTGCCGGTGCTGAGCTTCAGCGATATTCGCCTGTTGCCGCCGAGCTACCAGGGCGCCAGCCTGGTCTCCAACGAGATCGCCGGGCTGACCCTGCAAGCCGGTCACCTCAATTCCACCAGCCTGCGCAACGAAGCCGGCGACGACAAGATGCTGGCCATGCTCGGCCACCTGCCGCAGCGCGCGGCGAATAGCGACGCCTTCAACTACGCCGGCGCCGATTACGCCTTCAACGCCAAGCGCACCACCGCCAGCGCCTGGTACGGGCAACTGCAAGACATCTACAACCAGCGCTTCCTCGGCCTCAAACACAGCGAGCCGCTGGGCGACTGGACCCTGGGCGCCAACCTGGGTTTCTACGACGCCCAGGAGGACGGCGACCGTTTGCTCGGCGCTATCGACAACCAGGCGTTTTTCTCCCTGCTGTCGGCCAAGCACGGCGGCCACACCTTCTACCTGGGTTACCAGTCGATGTTCGGCGACAGCGCCTTCCCACGGGTGTTCGCCAACGTCACTCCGCTGGGTAACGAGGTGCCGACCTTCGAGTTCGCCTCGGCCGACGAGCGCTCCTGGCAGGTGCGCTACGACTATGACTTCGCCGCCATGGGCGTGCCGGGCCTGGTGGCCGGGGTGCGCTATATCAAGGGCGACAACGTCGATGTGCAGGCGACCAATCGCGGCGGCCCGCGCTACGAGGGCAAGGACTTCGAGCGCGACCTGGATATCGGCTACGTGGTGCAGAGCGGCCCGCTGAAAAACGTCGGCGTGCGCCTGCGCAACGTCACCGCGCGCTCCAACTACCGCTCGGACATCGACGAGAACCGCCTGATTCTCAGCTACACCCTGAGCCTGTTCTGACAGTACGAAGCGCGCCGCAGAGGCGCGCTTTGACGTGGAGAAAGCCATGAAACAGTCCGTTTTGCCGCTGCTTGCCGCCCTTATCGGCGGTGTGCTGCTGGTGCTCGGTGAGGATTTGTCGCAACAGGTTCTTGCCGGGTTGCTGGTGCTCTGCTGCCTGGCGGCGATACCGCGCTCACGCGAGTCGCTGCCTGCGCCCGTGAGCGAGCCTGAGCCCATGGTGGTCGCGGATGTACCGGCGCCACCTGAACCGGTCTTGCAGCCTGCGCCGGTTGTACCTAAGCCCGTCTTGCCCGTGGGCGAACTGAATGCGCGCCTGGCGGAGTTGGGCGAAGCGATTGCCCTGAGCCAGGCGGACATGCAGTACGCCAACCAGTTGGCGCGTAACGCCGGCGCCAACGTGCGCCTGAGCGCCGACAGTATTCAGGCCTCGACCGCCACGATTGGCGAGCTGGCCAGTTTTATGGTGCCGATCACCCAGGTCTTCGATGACCTGGGCGAGCAGTCCCAACGCATCGGCACCATCGTCGGCAGCATCCAGGACATCGCCCGGCAGACCAACCTGCTCGCCCTCAACGCCGCCATCGAGGCGGCCAGGGCAGGGGAGCAGGGCCGTGGTTTCGCCGTGGTGGCAGACGAGGTGCGCCACCTGGCGCGGCGCGCCAATGATGCCAGCGAGCAGATTCGCCAGATCGTCGGCGGCCTGCAACGCGCCGCCGCCGATGCGCGCAGCGGCTTGCAGCAGGTCGACGACTCCACCCAGGCCGGGCTGGCGCAATCGGCCACCGCCTTGCAGGCCATGGCCGAGATGCGCCAGGGCGCCACCGCGCGGGTGGAAATCGTCGAGCGCATCGTCCAACGCCTGGCGACCCAGCAGGAACTGGCCGTGGCGATGCGCGGCCTGCTGGATTGCACAGAATAGTTCGATAATCGAACACTATGGCGATTATCGGATTGTTTGCCGGCCGGCCTGGGCCTACTGTTAATCCACCCGCCACCTTGCAAAAGGTGGCACCGTCAACCGAGCGAGAGCAACACCGATGGCTGAAATCATTTCCCTTGGCGAAGCGGTCAAGCGCTTCGTCAACGACGGTGACACCGTCGCCCTCGAAGGCTTCACCCACCTGATCCCGACTGCCGCGTCGCACGAGCTGATTCGTCAGGGCAAGCAGGATCTGACCCTGGTGCGCATGACTCCCGACCTGGTCTACGACCTGCTGATCGGCGCCGGTTGCGCGAAGAAACTGATCTTCTCCTGGGGCGGCAACCCTGGCGTTGGTTCCCTGCACCGCCTGCGCGACGCCGTGGAGAAGGGCTGGCCGCAGCCGCTGGAGCTCGAAGAGCACAGCCACGCGGACATGGCCAACGCCTATGTCGCCGGTGCCTCGGGCTTGCCGTTCGCGGTGCTGCGCGCTTACGCCGGCTCCGATCTGCCCAAGGTCAACCCGCTGATCAAGACCGTTACCTGCCCGTTCACCGGCGAAGTGCTGGCAGCGGTGCCGTCGGTGCGCCCGGATGTCACCGTGATCCACGCGCAGAAAGCCGACCGCAAGGGCAACGTGCTGCTCTGGGGCATTCTCGGCGTGCAGAAGGAAGCGGCTCTGGCGGCCAAGCGCTGCATCGTCACCGTCGAGGAAATCGTCGACGACCTCAACGCGCCGATGAACGCCTGCGTGCTGCCGAGCTGGGCGCTGACTGCAGTCTGCCACGTCCCGGGCGGCGCGCATCCGTCCTACGCCCTCGGCTACTCGGAGCGCGACAACCGCTTCTACCAGGCCTGGGACCCGATTGCCCGTGACCGTGAAACCTTCACCGCCTGGATCGACGAATACATCCGTGGCACCGCCGATTTCGCCGGCTTTCAAGAAAAACTAGCCCAGGCCAAGCTGGCCGCGCAGCAGGAGGCCAAGTAATGAGCGCCTACAGCACCAATGAAATGATGACCGTGGCCGCTGCCCGCCGCCTGAACAACGGCGCGGTGTGCTTCGTCGGCATCGGCCTGCCGTCCAAGGCCGCCAACCTGGCGCGCCTGACTTCGTCGCCGGACGTGGTGCTGATCTACGAATCCGGTCCGATTGGCGCCAAGCCGAGCGTGCTGCCGCTGTCGATTGGCGACGGCGAGCTGGCCGAGACCGCCGACACCGTGGTGCCGACGGGCGAGATTTTCCGCTACTGGCTGCAAGGCGGGCGCATCGACGTCGGTTTCCTCGGCGCGGCCCAGGTCGACAAGTTCGGCAACATCAACACCACGGTGATCGGCGATTACCACCGGCCGAAAGTCCGTCTGCCGGGTGCCGGCGGCGCACCGGAGATCGCCGGTTCGGCCAAGCAGGTGCTGATCATCCTCAAGCAGAGCCACCGCACCTTCGTCGACAAACTGGCCTTTATCACCTCGGTCGGTCACGGCGACGGCGGCGATCATCGCAAACGCCTCGGCCTGCCGGGCGCCGGGCCGGTCGGCATCATCACCGACCTGTGCACCATGGAGCCGGAAGCCGGCAGCAACGAATTCATCGTCACCGCGCTGCACCCCGGCGTGACCCGCGAGCAGGTGATCGAAGCCACTGGCTGGCAGATCCGCTTCGCCGACACCCTGACCGAAACCGCCGCGCCGAGCGAAAGCGAACTGAGCGCCCTGCGTGCCCTGGAAGCGCGCACCGCGGCCGCCCACGGCCAGGCCGGGGGTGAAGAATGACTCGCGAGGTCTATATCTGCGACGCCGTGCGCACCCCCATCGGCCGCCTCAACGGCGCGTTGGCGACGGTGCGTGCCGACGACCTGGCGGCCATTCCGCTCAAGGCACTGGTCGAGCGCAACCCGCAGGTCGACTGGAGCGCCGTGGACGAGGTGTTCATGGGCTGCGCCAACCAGTCCGGCGAAGATAATCGCAACGTCGCGCGCATGGCGCTGCTGCTCGCCGGTCTGCCGCCGAGCGTGCCGGGGGTCACCCTCAATCGCCTGTGCGCCTCGGGCATGGAAGCGGTCGGCGCCGCCTTCCGCGCCATCGCCAGCGGTGAAATGCAGCTGGCCATTGCCGCCGGCGTCGAGTCGATGACCCGTGCGCCCTACGTCATGGGCAAGGCCGACAGCGCCTTTGGCCGCGCGCAGAAACTCGAAGACACCACCCTCGGCTGGCGTTTCGTCAATCCGGCGATGAAGGAGCACTACGGCGTCGACACGATGCCGGTGACCGGCGACAACGTTGCCGCCGATTACGGCATCAGCCGCGCCGACCAGGACGCCTTTGCCCTGCGCAGCCAGCAGCGCGCCGCCGCCGCCCAGGAATCCGGCTACTACGCCGAGGAAATCGTCCCGGTGCTGATCAAGACCAAGAAGGGCGAGACCATCGTCGACACCGACGAGCACCCGCGCGCCGACACCACGGCCGCGGCATTGGCCAAGCTCAAGCCGGTCAACGGTGCGGATCAGACGGTCACCGCCGGCAACGCCTCGGGCCTGAATGACGGCGCCTCGGCGATGATCCTGGCGTCCGCCGACGCCGTCGCTAAATATGGCCTCAAACCGCGCGCCAAGGTGCTCGGCATGGCCAGCGGCGGCGTCGCCCCACGGGTGATGGGCATCGGCCCCGTGCCGGCGGTGCGCAAACTGCTGGCGCGCCTGGAACTGAGCATTGATGCCTTCGACGTTATCGAGCTGAACGAAGCCTTCGCCGCCCAGGGCCTGGCGGTCACCCGTGCACTCGGTCTGGCCGACGACAGCGCCAAGGTCAATCCGAACGGCGGCGCCATCGCCCTCGGCCACCCACTGGGCATGAGCGGTAACCGCCTGGTGCTGACCGCCCTGCATCACCTGGAAAAGACCGGCGGCAAGCTGGGCCTGGCAACCATGTGCGTGGGGGTTGGCCAGGGGCTGGCGCTGGCCATCGAGCGTGTCTGAACCCCAAGCCGCAGGGGCTTGTGTAGGAGCCAGCTTGCTGGCGATGGGGCGTTCCCGGATCGCCAGCAAGCTGGCTCCTACAATGTGAATTAGCACCTGAACGTAGCGATACGACCTGATGCTGATTCATGATGGGTTACGCCTGTGGCTAACCCATCCTACGAAAGCACATCTCTTGGAAACCTTCGATCCGTGAGCAATCAACTCTTCGATGCCTACTTCACCAGCCCGGCCATGCGCGCGCTGTTCTGCGATGCCGGCCGGGTGCAGGGCATGCTCGATTTCGAAGCGGCGCTGGCCCGCGCCGAGGCCCGCGTCGGCTTGATCCCGACGGCTGCCGTGGCGCCCATCGCCGCCGCCTGCCGCGCCGAGCTCTATGATTTCTGCGCCCTGGCCGAGGCCATTGCCAGCGCCGGTAACTCGGCAATTCCCCTGGTCAAGATGCTCGGCCAGCGGGTGGCCGCCAGCGATGCCGAGGCCGAGCGCTATGTGCACCTCGGCGCCACCAGCCAGGACGCCATGGACAGCGGTTTGGTGCTGCAACTGCGTCAGGCCATCGCCTTGCTGGAGCGCGACCTGGCGCAACTGGGCGACGCCCTGGCGCTGCAAGCCGAGCGGCATGCCGACAGCGTGTTGCCGGGGCGCACCTGGTTGCAACACGCCACGCCGGTGACCCTGGGGATGAAACTGGCCGGGCTGCTCGGCGCGCTCAACCGCCATCGTCAGCGCCTGGCCGAACTCAAGCCGCGCCTGCTGGTGCTGCAATTTGGCGGCGCCGCCGGCACCCTGGCCGCGCTCGGCGAGCAGGCCTGGCCGGTGTCCGAAGCCCTCGCCGAGGAACTGGGCCTGGGTCTGCCGGATGCGCCCTGGCACACCCAGCGCGACCGTCTGGTGGAGTTCGCCGCGCTGCTTGGCATGCTTGCCGGCAGCCTGGGCAAGCTCGGTCGCGACCTGAGTCTGTTGATGCAAACCGATGTCGGCGAAGCCTTCGAGCCGTCGGCACCGGGCAAGGGCGGCTCGTCGACCATGCCGCACAAGCGCAACCCGGTTGGCGCGGCAGTGCTGATCGCCGCCGCCACCCGCGCACCGGGCTTGGTGGCGACGATGCTGGCGGCCATGCCGCAGGAGCACGAGCGCAGCCTCGGGCTGTGGCATGCCGAGTGGGACACGTTGCCGGAACTGTGCTGCCTGCTGTCCGGTGCGCTGCAACAGGCGTTGATCGCCGTGCCGGGGCTGGAAGTGGATGCCGCGCGCATGCGCAGCAACCTCGACCTGACCCAGGGCCTGGTGCTGGCCGAGGCGGTGAGCATCGCCCTGGCGCAACGCATCGGCCGCGATAGCGCCCATCACCTGATCGAACAATGCTGCCGTCAGGCCATTGCCGAGCGTCGCCACTTGCGTGCGGTACTCGCCGATAACGCCGCAGTGAGCGCACAGCTGAATGCCGCCGAGCTGGATCGTCTGCTCGATCCCGCCGGCTATCTGGGCCAGGCGCGCCGCTGGGTTGCGCGGGCCGTGGCCGATCATCGCGGCCTGTCTGTTTAAGGAGTCTGTCGTGTCCGTTGTCCACCTCGCCGATGGCGATCTGCATTACCAACTCGAAGGCCCGGCCGGTGCGCCGGTACTGGTGCTGTGCAATTCGCTGGGCACCGACCTGCACATGTGGGACGTGCAGATGCCGGTGCTGCGCGAACAGTTTCGCGTCCTGCGTTTCGACACCCGGGGGCACGGCGAGTCGCTGGTCACGCCGGGGCCTTACCGCATCGAGCAACTGGGCGGCGATGTGCTGGCCTTGCTCGATCACCTGGACATTGCCCGGGCGCATTTTTGCGGCCTGTCGATGGGCGGCCTGATCGGTCAGTGGCTGGGCATCAACGCCGGCGAGCGCCTGCTCAAGCTGGTGCTGTGCAACACCGCGGCGAAGATCGCCTCTGACGAGGTGTGGAACACCCGCATCGAGCTGGTCGAGCAGGGCGGCGCGCAAGCCATGCGTGACCTACGCGATGCCTCCATCGCCCGCTGGTTCACCCCGGCGTTTGCCGATGCGCAGCCGCAGCAGGCCGGGCTGATCACCGAGATGCTCGCTGCCACGCCGCCGCTGGGTTATGCCGCCAATTGCGCGGCGGTGCGCGATGCCGACTACCGCGAGCAACTCGGCGCGATCAAGGTGCCGACGCTGATCGTCGCCGGCAGCGCCGACGTGGTCACCACCCCGCAGCACGGCCGCTTCCTGCAAGCGGGCATCCCGGGCGCGCAGTATGTCGAGTTCCACGCCGCGCACCTGTCCAACGTCGAAGCGGGCAGCGCCTTTACCCAGGCGTTGGTGGATTTCCTCAAGGCTTGAGTCGGAGAGTCGCAATGGACGAGAAACAACGCTACGAGGCCGGTATGCAGGTGCGCCGCGCGGTGCTCGGCGATGCCCATGTGGATCGCAGCCTGGAAAACATCACGTCGTTCAACCAGGAGTTCCAGGAGATGATCACCCGCCATGCCTGGGGCGATATCTGGACCCGTCCGGGTTTGCCACGGCATACCCGCAGCCTGATCACCATTGCCATGCTGATCGGCATGAACCGCGAAGGCGAACTGAAGCTGCACCTGCGTGCGGCGAAGAACAACGGCGTGAGCCGTGACGAGATCAAGGAAGTGCTGATGCAGAGCGCGATCTACTGCGGCATTCCGGCGGCCAACGCCACTTTCCACCTGGCCGAAGCCGTGTGGGATGAGTTGGGCGTGGAGTCGCTCGACGAGTAACGTTTTCTAACGCCGCAGGTTTCCTCTAACCGCCGCCGGCCCTGTTGGTGTCGTGTCGGCGGTTTTTTCATCGCAGTTGGCGGACCGCCGCGCTCTTTGCCGACGGATCAACCGCTCGCGGCTAAAGCCCCTCCCACACAAAGCAAACAAGATCGCCCCCCGCCACCTGCCGCACCCCGCTCTGTAGGAGGGGCTTCAGCCGCGAGCAGTAATGGCGCTGCCGGTACAACCCGCGAGCAAGGTGGCCAGGTGTTGTGGGAACTGACCTGCCCACGAGCCTGGTTACTCGTAGGCGGTCACCCCAGCGATGTGACGGCCGGCGATGTAGCCGAAGGTCAGCGCGGGGCCGAGGTTGATGCCGCCGGACGGGTAGTGGCCGCCCATCACGCTGGCCATGTCGCTGCCCACGGCATACAGGCCGGGGATCGGCTGCGCCTGGCCGTCCAACACCTGCGCCTGGCCATTGGTGCTGAGGCCGGCGAAGGTGCCAAAGCAGCCGGGTTCGACTTTCACCGCATAGAACGGTCCGTGTTCGATGGGTGCCACACAGGGGTTGGCGCCGCTGTGCGTGGTATCGCCGTTGCGCCGGTTGAAGGCAGTCGAGCCGCGGCCGAAGGCGGGGTCTTCGCCGTTGCGCGCATGTTGGTTGAAGGCCGCAACCGTGGCGACCAACCCGGCTGGAGCGATGCCGCAGGCGCGCGCCAAGGCGTCGATGCTGTGGCCGCGCTTGAGGTAGCCGCTGCGCAGGACCGACCACAATGGCAGCGGCGCCGGGCGGGCGATGCCTAGGCCGTAGCGGCGGATGAAACGGTGGTCGCAGATCAGCCAGGAACACACCGCGTCACCCTCGGCCGCGCTCTCGACCATGGCCGCCGTGTAGTCGTAGTAGCCGCCGGCCTCGTTGACGAAACGCTGGCCGTTTTTCAGCACGCCGATCACCCCAGGCTTGCCGCGGTCGATGATGTGCGGAAAGTGACCGACGCGACCATCGGCATAGGGCACCCGCGATACCGGCGCCCAGGCCACCGGCGACTTGAGGTCGCTGTTGAAACGCGCGCCGACGGCCTCGCCCAAACGCAGGCCGTCACCGTTGCAGGCCGCCGGGGGCAGAGCCAGGTGTTCGTGGCCGGTGGGGGTGCGCGGGAACAACACCCGCCGCCGTTCGAGGTCATTGGCGAAACCACCGGCGGCCAGTACCACCGCCTTGCGTGCGTGAATATTCAATGCCGTGCCATGGCGCAGGACCTGTGCGCCACAGACGCGGCCGTCCTCTGTCAGCAGGTGCTGGGCCGGGGTCGCTTCGATGAGTTGCACGCCCAGATCCACCGCCGACTTGGCCAGCCGTGCCACCAGCGCCACGCCGTTGACCAGGTGCATGGCGCGGCCGTAACGGACCAGGTGATAGAGGTGGGTGATGACGCGTTTGGCCACATGCAGCGCGGCTTTGGGCGAGCGGGTCAGGCTGAGGAAGGCGGCGAGGTCGGCACCGGCCATGATCGGCATGCCCAGGAACGAGGTCTCGGGCATGGTCTTGCGCAGGCGTGGCAACAACGCGCCGACTTTCCGGGCGTCATAGGGCGCGGCGATCACCTGATGGCCGCCGGTGGCGGCGCCGGGGCTGGCACCGTGCATGTCGGGGATGGCGTTGCCGTCGACGAATTGCAGGCTGCTGTGCTGCTCGAAGAAGCCAACCATATGCGGGCAAGCTTCGAGGAAGGCATCCACCAACTCGGCATTGAAATGCTCGCCCAGCTCATGGCGCAGGTAGCTGCGCGGCTGCTCGATGTCTTCCTCGATACCGGCGCGCCGGGCCAGCGGGTTGCGCGGCACCCACATCCAGCCGCCCGACCAGGCGCTGGCGCCGCCGAACACCACATCCTTCTCGACCACGACCACCTGCTGCCCATGCCAGGCAGCCGTTACCGCCGCCGCCAGGCCGGCCGCGCCGGAGCCGATGACCAGCACATCGCAGTCGATCCGGGTTGCTGTTGAGGCATCGGCAGGCATGGGCGTTTCTCCTTTTAAGGGCAATTTTGATTTATTGGAACTTGGTTCCATATTTTAGATTGCAGCGCTGCAATCGCCAAGCGCTGGATGCTTCAGCCGATAAAAGGAGCGACTTGTGGCGCTTGCGATGGGTTGCATGCGGGCCATGCAAAGTGCTGTCTTAACTACCTGTTGCACATGGCTTTTGTAGGGTAGGTGAGTGGCGCAGAGCCGGGCTTACGCATCAACCGTAGGGTTGGTGCGCCACGTAACCCACCAGGCGGTGGTCGTCCTGCCCGCATGGCGGGTTACGGCGCATCAGGCATCGTCTCGCCGGCTCACAGGCGTTAACGCATAGCCATAAAAAAGGCTCTGCACTCGTTAACTGTTGATGCACACCGCCGTCACGTGGGAGCGGCTTTAGCCGCGAAAGATCTTCAGTTTTCAAAGATTTTCGCGGATAAATCCGCTCCCACAAAAGAGCGGCTTCTCCTGCAACACGTCACTGGGACATAGCCTATTTTTTC
>DELY01000039.1 GCA_002354655.1 Pseudomonas sp. UBA2684 | reverse complement strand
TGCACCGGCACGTCGTCTTCGATATCGATCACGAAGCTGCCGGTATCAAAACCATCGGCCAACGGATCGCCATCGCCGTCGGTGGCGATCAGCAGGCCGGAGAAGTCCAGGGCGATACTGCTACCGCCTAAGGTCTCGCTGTCCACACCATCCTGCTGCGGATGATCCAAGGGCCCTTGCAGGGTAAACAGGTAACTGCCATCGGCGTTCACCTGAAGGGTAAACACCGCTGCGCCGCCTTCGCCGGCAGTTGCCGTGAGTAAGGAGCCATCGGCGGACACGCTATAAAACAGAGCTGTACCGCCAGACTGCAAACCAAGGCCTTCCAGGCTTAGCAGGGCACCCGGTTCGGTACTCAGCTGGAAACCACCACGGCCGTCTGCGCCAAATGCCACCAAACCATCCAACGCACCGACATCGCCGCTGACCATCAGGGTCTGCGCCGGCTCGGCCTCACCTTCCGCATTGCCGGTGCCCAGGGCATCTTCGTGCACCAGGCCGGAGACAACTGGGCGCTCGCCCGGCACGCCAGCCTGCACCGGCACGTCATCTTCGATATCGATCACGAAGCTGCCGGTGTCGAAGCCGCCCGCCACGCTGTCGCCGTCAAAATCAGTGGCGACCAAGATGCCCGAGAAGTCCAGGGCGATACTGCTGCCGCCCAGGGTCTCACTGTCCACGCCATCCTGCTGCGGATGATCCAGGGGCCCTTGCAGGGTGAACAGGTAACTGCCATCAGCGTTTACCTGAAGAGTAAACACTGCTGCGCCGCCTTCGCCGGCAGTGGCGGTGAGCAGACTGCCATCGGCGGAAACGCTGTAGAACAGATCGACACCCGCCGATTGCAGGCCCAGGTCACTGAGGTTCTGCAAGGCCTCGGCACTGCCATTGAGGGCAAAGCCACCACGGCCGTCCGCGCCAAAATTCACCAACGCATCCAGTGCGCCCGCACCGCCCTCGACCGTGAGAGTCTGTGCCTCTTCGGCATTGCCGTTACCCAGCGCATCCTCATGCACCAACGCGCTGAGGCTCGGCCGCTCTCCGGTCAACCCCTGCAATTCAGGCGAGTCGTCATTGACGCTGATGGTCAGGGAGCCCGAAGCCGGGCTGCCATTGCTGTCGGTGATGGTGTAGCTGAACGCAAAGACCTGCTCGTTTTCCTCGCTGCCGCCTGGCAATGGCAGTGCATGGTCGATCGGAGCGAACAGGCTGAATTCATAAGTGCCGGCGGCCAGATCGGTCAGCACCAAGGTGAACACCGTGAGTTCGCCGGCACTGGCGGTCAGGGTCAGGCCGTCTTCGCTGACGCTGTAAGTCAGCGGCACGCCGCCGGAGGAGACGCTCAACGCAGACAGACCGGCGGTGCTCCAGGCAAAGCTGCCTGCTCCGTCGCTGCCGAAGTCGTAGGCGAGTACGCCAGTGACCACCACGTCCTCACCGGCCACATCGTTGACCCCACCGGCGATACCGCCGGGCAGGCCCTCTTCATCGACGTTGTTGCTGGCATCACCCGCGATAGGCAAGCCGTCGACCAATGCCACGACGGGCTCAGGATCGACAATCGGATCAGGATCGGGAAACTCGACCCCAGTGCTGAGACCTTCGGTGGGGAAACCGATTACCGGTTCAAGCGCACCACCCACGGCATCCAACAACACGAAGCTGTGACCACCACCTGCGCCACCGGCACCACCACCGGCGCCAGGGCCGGCAGCAGTCGCCTCGCCCTCCAGCGTGGGGTCGACACCGGCCTCGATGGCTGCCTGCAACTGCTCGACATCGGTCAGGTCGCTAGCACTGGGCGCGGCGGGAGGCGTCTCCTGAACGGGCAGAGAACCCTCGGTAGCCTGGGTGAGCATTTGTTCGTTGAGGTTGAGGCTACTGTCGCGTCCCAGGGTCAGTTGCTGACCGTTACTCATTGCCACCGCAACCGCGCCTGCGGCACCCGTAACAAGCTGCTCGCCAGCGAAAACCCGATCACCTTCGACAAGCGCTCGACGCGTTCCATCGCCAGCTACCGCGAAAACCTCGCCGACAACCTGACTGACGACACCGATCAAAGTAGCCATGATTCCTTCCTCACTACAGCTGCCGACCACCGCCGACACGTATCAAAAAGGCCAGACACCTTCCGAACACGGGGCGTGATCCAAGAAGCAACTGAGTGAAATGAAACGGCGCAAAAGGCCTAAAAAACACACACGACAAAAAAATGTCACGCAGCCCAGCGCCGTACTACTTCATCAGAACCATCCCCGCCCTGTGCACTACAAATCGTGCTTGACCACCTGTTTTCGTCGCACAAAAGGCTGAAAGCCGCGATTTGCGTGACTCTTGGTTAAAAACAATGTGCCGCTTTTTCAAGAGTGCATAAGATTTTTTCCTCATAAGGCTTGTGAGAATTTTTTCTTAGCTTCTCCAAAAGATGTTCTTAGCTGTGATGTTACAAGCCTGAAACGGTTTCACAGGCAAAAAAGCCAATTTATTGGCGACAGGAACAGAACATCCAACATGGAGATTCATCACATGCGAGTTTTCAATCCGCTGTGGAGCAGTATTTTGCTGGCGTTGGCTTGCTCTCACGCGCAGGCCATATCGTTGTCTGAAGCGATTCAGAGCACCCTGGACAATCACCCGGAAATTCGCGCGGGAGTTAACAGCCGCCTGTCATCGGACGAAGAGGTGAAGATTGCCAAGGGTGGTTACCTGCCGACGGTCGATTTGCTGGTGGGCTATGGCCGGGAAAACACCGACAGCCCAAGCACGCGCGCCCTAGACAATGATCACAACACCGAAACCCTCAACTACCGCAACGCCGAGTTGCGCTTGCGGCAGATGCTGTTCGATGGCTTCAACACCCCCAACGAAGTCGAGCGCACCGAAGCCGTGGTCAACTCACGGGCTTACCGCGTACTGGGCACCTCGGAAAGCCTGGCATTACGCACCGTCGAGGTTTATCTGGACGTGTTGAAGCGCCGTGAAATGGTCAACCTGGCGAAAAACAACTTGCTCGCCCACCAACGCATCAATGACCAGATCGACCTGCGCAGCGAGCAAGGGGTCGGCAGCACGGCCGACCTCGACCAGTCCGGCGCCCGTTTGGCCCTGGCGGAAAACAACCTCTACACCGAGCAGGTCAACCTGGCCGACGCCGAGGCGAATTTTTACAGCGCCGTAGGCCGCATGCCGGACGAGTTGGTGGCGCCGCTGACGGTCAAAGGCGCAATGCCGGCAGACTTGCTGACCGCGCGGCAGATGGTGGTCGACAACAACCCCTTCCTGAAGTCGGCACAAGCCGATGTACAGGCCGCCGAGAAACAATACGAAGTCGCCAAAGCGCCGTTCTACCCGCGCTTCGATGTCGAGCTGGCCACCAGCGCGGACGACAACATCCAGGGCGACGAAGGCCACTACAACACCTGGCGCGCGGCCGTGGTAATGAACTACAACTTGTTCAATGGCCTGCGCGATAAAGCACGCCTGCAGTCCTCCGCATACCAGGTCAACGAATCGATGGACATCCGCAACAACGCCTTGCGCCTGCTCAACGAAAACCTCTCGCTGGCCTGGAACGCGATGGAAAACGCCCGCCTGCAAACGCCCAAGGCCCGTGATTACGCCGACTACACCTCGCGAGTGCGCGAGGCCTACCAACAGCAGTTCGGCCTGGGCCAACGCACCCTGCTCGACTTGCTCGACAGTGAGAACGAACTCTTCACCGCCAACCGCCGCTACAGCGAAGTGCGCTACACCGAAGAGTTCGCCATGTACCGCGTGATTGCTGCCATGGGTGACCTGCTGCGTCAGCAACAGGTAGTCGTACCGGCCGAGGCTGTAGCCCTTTCCGATGTAAAGAGCGAGGCACGTCTGCCGGAAATGAAGTAGTCCCGGCTGAGGAGCAGTAGAACGTGACGACCATGGAACGGAATGGGCCATCCAGTGACCCGCGCTTGAGCCACGACGATCCGTTGCTGGATGGTCTGTTGATCCTCTGCAAGCTGCACGGCTGCTCTGCCAGCCGTGGCAGCCTGAGCGCCGGGCTGCCGATGCCGGAGCAATGCCTGAGCGCCGATCTGCTACCCCGCGCGGCAGCACGGGCAGGCTTGCAAGGACGTTTGCTGCGGCGCGAACTGAACGCCATTTCCGCCTTGAACCTACCGGTTTTGCTGTTGCTCAAGGATGGTCGCAGTGCGGTGTTGCGCAAGTGGGGCGCCAAGAACCAGGCCCTGATCCTGCCGTGCGAGGCCGAAGGCGGCGAACAGTGGGTCGAGCGCGAGCAATTAGCCAGCGAATACAGCGGCCAGGCATTTTTCGCCCGCCCGCGGCACGAACTGGAAGAAGCGCGCACACCGCTGCTGCCGCGTATCGACGCTTGGTTCCGCGACACCCTGAAACTGTCGCGCTGGCTGTACACCGACGCCATCCTCGCCAGCCTGCTGATCAACCTGCTGGGCCTGATGGTGCCGCTGTTCGTCATGCAGACTTACGACCGCGTCGTGCCCAACCAGGCCACATCGACCCTCTGGGTACTGGTGATCGGCTTGTTTATCGGCACCGGTTTCGAGCTGCTCTTGCGCGTGCTGCGTGCGCATCTGCTGGACACCGCCGGCAAGAAAACCGATGTAGTGCTGTCTGCCACCCTATTCGAGCGCATCACCGGCATGTCGATGAAAGCGCGCCCGGCAACCATTGGCGGCTTCGCGCAAAGCATCCACGACTTCCAGGGCCTGCGCGAATTCCTCACCGCGGTAACCCTGACCAGCCTGATCGACCTGCCCTTCGCCCTGCTGATGATTGCCGTGATCGGCTTGATCGGCGGCTGGCTGGTGGTGATACCGCTGCTGGCCTTCCCACTGACGGCGGTGTTTGCCCTGATTATTCAGGCCCGCCTGCGCGACACGGTGCAGAAAAGCCTGACGCTGGCCGCGCAACGCCAAGCCCTGCTGATCGAGACCCTGGGCGGGCTGGAAACCCTCAAGGCCTGCGGCGCAGAAAGCGAGCGCCAGCACGAGTGGGAAAAAACCCACGGCGCCCTGACCCGGCTAGACAGCCACGCCCGCTTCCTCTCGTCGCTGGCGACCAATGGCACATTGTTCTTTCAACAGTTCGCTGGCATGGCGACCATCGTCGCCGGGGTGTACATCATCATTGCTGGCAACCTCAGCGTCGGCGCGCTGGTCGCCTGTTACATGCTCGGCAGCCGGGTATTGGCGCCACTCGGCCAGATCGCCGGACTGATCACCCGCTACCAGCAAGCGCGCCTGACCATGACCAGCACCGACGCCTTGATGGCCTTGCCGCAAGAGCGCCAAGCCAAGCAACGGCCGCTGGAACGCACTCAGCTCAAAGGCATGCTGGATGTCCGCCAAGTCACCTTCAGCTACCCCGGACAAAGCAGCCCGGCACTGTCGAAAATCAGCCTGCGCCTGACCGCCGGGGAACGTATCGGCATCATTGGCCGCAGTGGTTCGGGTAAAAGCACCCTCGGCCGCTTGCTGATGGCCTTCTACAACCCGGATGAAGGGCAGATCCTGCTCGACAACCTTGACCTGCGTCAGCTGGACGTCGCCGACCTACGCCACCAGATCGGCTACGTGGCGCACGACCTGCCGCTGCTGGCCGGCAGCCTGCGCGACAACCTGACCCTGGGCGCGCGCTACATCAGCGATGCGCGCATGCTCGAAGTGGCGGAACTGGCCGGCGTCAGCGAATTGGCCCGGCAACACCCGCAAGGCTTCGACCGCCCGGTTGGCGAACGCGGCCAGTTGCTCTCCGGCGGCCAACGCCAGGCGGTACTGCTGGCACGCGCCATGCTGCTCGACCCGCCAATTCTGCTGCTCGACGAGCCAACCAGCGCCATGGACAACACCAGCGAGGAGATCCTGCGCAACCGCCTGCAAACCTGGGCCCAAGGCAAAACCATGCTGCTGATTACCCACCGCACCTCGATGCTCAGCCTGGTCGATCGCCTGGTGGTCATGGATAACGGTCATATCGTCGCCGATGGCCCGAAAGAATCGGTGATCGAAGCCTTGCGCAAGGGCCGTGTCGGCCCGGCCGCCGTATAGCAGGCCGTTGAAAAATGTAGGCGAGGCAGCCGAGACAAGGCAAAAACGGCCGAAACGCAGCGCAGCGGAGTAACAGCCGCAGGCTGGCCCGCAGGGCGAACGTAGTGAGTCAAAAGCGCAGTTTACGTGGTGTAAATGAGCATTTTGACTGGGCTCGCATTCGAGGCCGTTTTTAACGCAGTATCGGCAACGTAGGTAGTTTTTCAACGGCCTGTATAGGACGAGCCTTATGCAACTGCCCCAATCCATGCACGATTACTTCGCCAGCCTAAACCGGCAAAAACAGGACACCGAGTTCATGCCGGAGGTCGACGGCGCCATTCTGGAAGACTCGCCCTGGTTCTCGCGTATCACCATCTGGGTGGTCAGTGCCTGCCTGATCGTCGCGTTGCTCTGGGCCAATTTCGCCGTGCTCGAAGAAGTCACCACCGGCGAAGGCAAAGCCATTCCGTCCAGCAAGATTCAGGTGATCCAGAACCTCGAAGGCGGCATCGTCAGCGAGATTTTCGTGCGTGAAGGCCAAGTGGTGGACAAGGACGATGTGTTACTGCGCCTCGACGACACCCGTTTTCTCTCCAACAAAGGTGAAACCGAGGCCGATCGCCTGGCGCTGATCGCCCGTGTGGAACGGCTGACTGCCGAAGCCGAAGGCCGGCCCATCGCCATGCCGGAAGAAATCAGCCGCGACGCCCCACAACTGGCCGAAGACGAGCTGGCCTTGTACCACTCACGGCAACAACGCCTACAAAGCGAACAACGCACACTCGGCGAGCAACTGCGGCAGAAAAGCCAGGAACTGGCGGAATTTCGCTCCAAAGCCCAGCAATACCGCTCCAGCCTCGGCCTGCTGCAACAGGAACTGAATATGTCGCAGCCGCTGGTCGCCACCGGGGCGATTTCCCAAGTGGAAATACTCCGCCTGCGCCGCAGCGCGGTAGAAGTGCGCGGCTCGCTGGATGCCACCACCCTGGCCATTCCACGCGCGGAGTCGGCGGTCAGCGAGATCAAGAGCAAGATCGAGGAGTCCGAGTTGGCGTTCCGCTCGGACGCCTTCAAAGAACTCAACGAAGTGCGCACCGAGCTGAAGAAAATCACCGCCACCAGCTCCGCCATTCAAGACCGGGTCAGCCGCACCACCGTGCTGTCGCCGGTCAAAGGCATCATCAAGCAACTGAAGATCAACACCATCGGTGGCGTGGTCCAGCCCGGCAGCGACATGCTGGAAATCGTACCGTTGGAAGACAACCTGCTGATCGAAGCCAAAGTGCGCCCCCAGGATGTGGCGTTCCTGCATCCCGGGCAGAAAGCCATGGTCAAGTTCAGCGCCTACGACTACACCATTTACGGCGGCTTGCGCGCCAACCTGGAACTGATCAGCGCCGACACCATCACCGATGAAGAAGGCAACAGCTTCTACCTGATCCAGGTACGCACCGACAAAAGCCATCTGGGCAGCAACGAACACCCGCTGCTGATCATCCCCGGCATGATCGCCACCGTAGACATCATCACCGGCGAAAAAAGCGTGCTGGACTACCTGCTCAAACCGGTACTCAAAGCCCGCGCCGAAGCGTTACGTGAGCGCTGAACAACCCCGGCGGACAAGCCTACGCGTTGCCCCCGCAAGCACGCCTTGAGCATAGGTAGGGTGGACATGGCGAAGCCTTGTCCACCACCGGCCCGCAAAACGGCAGACAAGCCGGCAGCATTTCAGCCCGCCCGGGGGTCGACTCGGCTCAATCGCGCTGGTGGTTGCGGCGAAAGGTGTCCTCGCCCATTGCCGCAATCTGCCCCTCGATCAACGCCTCGAACGGTTTGAGCAACGCCTCGAACGAGGTGGGCGCTTCGAGTACCTGCAACGCCGCCACCACCGCTTCGATGGTCGACAACGCGCCGGGCTCGGGTGCCTTGCGCAAGCGGTAACGCGACTGCAACCCAGGCGCCAAGGTCACGCGCGGCAACGTCGCCAACAGCGGGTTGCAGTGCAGCAACTTGCGCGCCTTGCGCCAGGTGCCATCGGGCACCACCAGCAACACCGGCAGCCCAGCATCCTGCCCCGCCAGTGACGGCAACGGCAGAGCCCCCTCCCCCGGAAACAGCAAATGCGCCTGATAGCCCGGCTTGGCCAATACCGCCGGCAAATCCTCGAACACCTCGCCCACCCGCAACTCGGCATTGCAGAGGCCTAACGCCGCCAAGCGTGCCGTATTCAAGGCATGTTTGACCTCACTCGGGTGCTGCAAAATCAGCACCCGGGTACGGCTCGGCAACTGCGGAATAAGCGCGCACAGACAATGCTCAAGCGGACGGGTGCAGCGGGGACAATGAGGGCGTGACATCGGTATCTCCTAGGAGCCTGTCGGACTTGACCGTTCGTAGCGAGGGAAAGTCCGGATCGAGTCAGTTTTGTCGATCTTTCTCGTTAAATAGCTAGCTATTTAACGAGAAAGAGCGGCAAAAATGACCGCATCCGGCTTTTCCGCAGTAGAACAGCGTTAAGTCCGACAGGCTCCTAGGCCGCGCAGTGTGCCATAAGCCCCGCCACCATAGCCCGCTGGCCGCCTACGGCAAACCTTGCGCAACCAGTGCTACAGCCAGGAGCCTATCGGACTTTCCCTCGCTACGGACGGTCAAGTCCGACAGGCTCCTAGGCAGGAGAGACCACTGGAAAACTACCTAGGTTGCCGAGACTGCGTTAAAACCCACCAGGCGCCACAGGCTGACCCCAACCAGCCAGGCGGCGGCCAGCAGCGAGAGCAGCAGCAACAGCCGCCGTGGCCGGCCTTGCTCGAAGCGGCCTTGCAGAGCATGCGCCATGCCATAACCGGCCACCACCGCGGGCGCCAACTTGAGTGTGCTGAGCAAATACTCCAGGGGCAGACACCCTCGGTACAGCAGCAGCAACAACGACAGCGGCGTGGCCAGAAAGAAGAAGGCCGCCAGCTCATCGCGGATCTCGTGGCGGCTGCGGCTCTGGTAAACCAGCGCCATAGGTGGGCCACCCACCGAAGTGGCGGTGCCCATCAACCCCGAGCAAAAACCGGCAACAGCCAGGTTGCGCGCACTACAGGGTAACGCCCGCCGGTGGTAGCTGAAGAGGGTCGCCAGCAGCACGCAAGCGCCCAGCAACAGACCAAGCCAGGCGGATGGCAGCAGGCCAAGAATTAGCGCGCCACACCAGGCGCCAGGCAGCCGCCCGAGCATGGCTGGCAAGGGTCGGCGCCAGGCCAGTGGCCGGCGGTTGCCGAGCAGCATGCAGGCGGCCAGGAAGAACCCCAGCAGCAATACCGGGCCTGGCACATAACCGGGGTCGAGCAAGTACAGCAACGGCGCCGCGAGCAGGGCGAAACCGATGCCGAGCAGGGCCTGCACCAGACTGGCGAACAACACGATCAACAGGGCCAGCCCCTCGACGCCGCTGTAACCCATGACGGACGCCCAGCACTGACCGCCTCAGCGGCCGCCGGCGCCGCTGCGCGACTGCTCGGAGTTTTCCACCAGCACCGCCGCAGCCAACTGATTGAGCTGCTGCCACAGCTCAATGGCGATATCCATGCCGCCTTCCAGGGCGCCCTGCCCGGCCTGGGCGAACTGCTCTGGGCTGACCTGGCGATAGCCACTGCGCCGCCCCGCGCCAGCGCGCAACTGGCCGAGCAGATCGAGGTGGGTACTCAACAGCAGGGTCAGGGTCTGCGTAGCGGCCGCGCTGGCATGCTCCAGCAGAGCCTCGCTGTATGCTGGGTAGGCGGCACCGGCAGCGATGCTGGCGACATGTTCGCTGACCGGCTGCTTGCCATTCTGCCAGTAGGCCAGCCCGCTAATACCCTGGCGCGCGCAGTCGACCAGCAGTTTGAGGATGAACTTGCGGTTGTGGCAGTTGCGCACCTTGAGCGTGACGCAGCCTTGTTCGAGCACTTTGCTTGCGGCCAGTTCGACAATGCTCGGCAGGCAGTTCAGGGCGCTGCGCCCAAAGCAATCGAACAGCAACGTCTGGCTTTCCTCGGCGAGCAGTTGCACTGCCGGACGCTGGCGGTCGGCCACATAGGGCAAAGCCCGTTGCAGTTCGCCAAAGCCCTGCTCGCCGTGCACCTGCAGCCACTTCACCAGGCTGGCGGCATCCTCGTAGGAGCCGACGGGATAACCCATGCCCTCGAATACCCGCTTGAGCAGAGCGGTCAGTTCATTCGACGAGACCAACATCAGCGGCTCTCCACGGTCGGGGCCAGTGGCAGGAACCAATCGTCCTCGAACGGCTGGCCGATATCCTCGAACAGCGGCGCGCCCTGGAACATGGTATTGCGCACCCACAGGCGCGAGCGCGGGTCGAACTTGCTGACGCCGAAGAACGCCAGTTTGCAGCGCAGCAGGTGCATCGGCAGCACGTCGCGATCCAGCAGGTTGGCCTGGATCTCGCCGTAGTGGGTCTTGGCCATGCTCTGCATGCGCCGCACAATGCCGCGTAGTTCAGGGTGGCGCAGGAGGAAGCTGGCCGTGCAGTGCTGCGGGTGCTCATCCAGGTAGGCACACAGTTGTCGATGGCACTGCTGCGCCAGGTAGCCGATGCCCAGCGGCATCTGCTTGTCGCGACCGCCCTCCAGGTTGCAGTTGCCCAGGCGCGGTTCCTGTTTCTCCTCGGAGCGGTACCAGAACGTCTCGGTAGCCCCCTCGGCGTCGAAGTCGATGGCCAGGGCCCAGGCATAGTGCTGTTCAATCAAGGTGCGTAACTCATCGACCGGCATCTGCGGTTGCAGGTCGAGGGATTCGCTCAGGGTGAAGCGCTCTTCCAGGCTGTCGACCAGTTCTGGGTAGAGTTCCAATAACACACTGTTGAGCAGCTCCTGGCCCTGCAAGCTGAGTTGGCGCTCGGCCCAGGCCAATAGCGGCGTCCAGCTCGCCAACTGCTGGGTGGCGAGCCAGTCCTGCAGCGCGGCGAAGTCCTCCAGCACCACCCGGTTGTTCTCGGTCTGCCAGGCATCTTCGGTGACGGTCTGCTGGATATGCTGAATACCGCGCGCGACCAACACATGTAGGCGAGCGAGGCGTTCGGCGGTGACTTGGCCGAGGCTACGCACCCGGGCCAGAGCCAGTTCGCGCATTTCGACCCAACGGCTGATCAATTGCGGGTGGTTGATCAGGTAAGGCGCCATGCCCAGCCCGGTGGAATTGCCGATGCCGAAATAGCGCTTGAGCGCCGGTTGCAGAGGTACCGCGGTATCCGGGGCGCGCTGACGGGCGATGTATTCGGCCTGCTGCAAGCTGAAGTTGCGCAGCATGAAGCAATTGAACATCTCGGCGGCGAAGGGCCGGGCGAAGTCCGGGTGCTTGGCGCTGACCTTCTCCCAGTCGGCCATGCCCAGTTTGCCGCTGCCATAGACCGCAGTGGTGCGGTATAGGTAGCCGACCCGGGCGATCTGCTCGACCGCAGGCTGCTCGCCGGCGCTCAGGGCCGCCACCACGCTGTCGAAGTTGCGCACACTGCGATTGGCCCGCGACAGCACCATGACCCGCGCGTCCAGGCGCCCGGCTTCCTGCAACGGAACGTTGCGGCGCAGGTACTCGACATAATCGTCATCCACCTCGCCCTCACACAGGGCCATGGTCAGGTCCCACTCGCTGGCGATCACCCTGTCGTTGCGCTTGTCCGGGGCCAGGTACTGGGAGAACAGCACGAAGCTGAAGCGGTCGCCGGCGGTCTGTACCCGGTAGATCACCGTGCCGTAGCCCTCGGCATCCAGCTCGAAACGCCGCGGCTCGATGCGCCAGCCCTCGCGCATGATCTTGCGCACCAGGCTGCGCATAAAGCTCAGGCGGCTCTGGTGCAGACTGCCGAGACGCTCCAGGTCCATCACCACATGGGGGGGACGCAGACGCAAGGCCTGGGCCTCGCCACTGGCGATATCGATAGGGGAAGGAATGCTCATGGGCTGGCCCTCGACTGGCGCACTGCACCCGACAACTCGGCCAACCAAGGGCCTTGAGGGGGGAGCGGCGGATTGTTGTTTTCTGCCGCCGATGGTGGTGCAGCGCCGCGCCTGGAGCAATTCAGATCGCCCTATCAGCTGATAAGTGAAACTTATCTACATCGCCACCTCGATCAGGACGAGGCGCTTTCAGCCGTACTCGGATTCAATTCATTGTCCCGCAGAATGAATTCGAACAATGCCTGGGCCGCCACCGGCAGCGAACGGTTGGCCAGGCACACGATGCCAATGTCGCGCGTCACCAGAGGGTCGCTCAGGGGGATGAAGCGCAGCTGGCTATATTCCGGTGGAAAGGCGAAGCGCGGCAGGGTGGTGATGCCCATGCCGGCGTCGAGCATGGCCAGGAGGGAAATCATGTTGGACATATAGAACTGCGAGCCGTCGACCAGTTCTTCGGCCTCGGTGCCGGCCAGCAAGCGCGAGGTGCCATTGGCGATCAGGCGCTCGCCGCGCAGTTGCTGCCAACTCAGTTGCGCCTCGCCGGCCAGGCGGTGGTTGCGGTGGCAAACCACCCCGACGCTGTCCTCCCAGATGGGGGTGAAGCGGATGTCGCTGTCCGCCTCCCACAGGCTGGCGATGCCGAAATCCACCTGCTGGTTTTCGACCATCGCCAACACCGCTTCGGAGCTGTCGTCGAACAGGCTCACGTGCAGGTCGGTGGCATCGCCGATAAAGCGGGTGAGGATGCCCGGTAGCAAACGGCTGGCGATCGAGGGCACCGAGGCGATGCGCAGGTGCCCGGACTTGTGCTGGGCGATCAGGTACATGTCGTTGACCACCCGATCGTGGTGGGCAATCAGCTCCTTGGCGTAAGCCATGAATTGCAAGCCGAAGGGTGTTAGCTCCGGTCGTGCCGCCCGCGCGTTGCGCTTCTCGAACACGGCCTGACCGAGCTTGCCTTCCAGGTCGCGGATCGACAGGGAAATCGCCGGCTGGGTGCGGTGCGCCTTCTCCGCCGCAGCGTGGAAACCCTGCAGCTCGGCGACCCAGACGAAATGCCGCAGTTGGGCGATCTTCAGCTCGGGCAGCATGGTAAGTTTTCCTTATCAAACAATATTTACTATTAATTTTAGTTTATTTCGGAGCGCACCTACCATTCGGCTACAGCTTGAGAGGAGGTGCATATGTCCACTGATATTTTCCGCAACTACATCCAGGGTGAGTGGGTCACGGGCGCCACCACGGTGACCAACGTCAGCCCGGCGAACATTCAGGACGTGCTCGGCCGGTACGCCCAGGCCGACGCCGAGCAAGTCGAGCAGGCCCTCGTCGCGGCCCACGCCGGGCAGGCCGCGTGGCAGTGCAGCGGTCTCGAACAACGCTATCAGGTGCTGATGGCCATCGGCGACGAATTGATCGCCCGCAAGGCCGAGTTGGGCGAGCAGCTTGCGCGGGAGGAAGGCAAAACCCTCGCCGAGGGCACAGGTGAAGTTTATCGCTCCGGCCAGTTCTTCCAGTATTACGCCGCCGAAGTGCTGCGGCAGATGGGCGAGACCGCCGATTCGGTACGCCCTGGCGTGGAAATCGAAACGCGCCGCGAGCCGGTGGGCGTGGTCGCCATCATCACCCCGTGGAACTTCCCCATGGCCACCGCCGCCTGGAAGATCGCCCCGGCCCTGGCCTTCGGTAACGCCGTGGTGTTCAAACCGGCCAACGCGGTACCGGCCAGTGCCTGGTCGCTGACCGAGATCATCGCCCGCCAGGGCCTGCCGGCCGGCACCTTCAACCTGGTCATGGGCAGCGGGGCCACGGTTGGCGACGCGCTGATTCATTCGTCCAAGATCAACGCGCTGAGCTTTACCGGCTCGGTGCAGACCGGGCGCAAGGTCGCCAGCGCCACCGCCGCCAACTTCGTCCGCTGCCAGTTGGAGATGGGCAGCAAGAACGCCCTGATCGTGCTCGACGATGCCGACCTAGAGCAGGCCGTGGACTGTGCGCTGAACGGCGCGTTCTTCGGCACCGGGCAGAAGTGCACCGCCTCCTCGCGGTTGATCGTCACCGCCGGGGTGCACGACCGCTTCGTTGCGGCCCTGATCGAGCGTATGGGCCAACTCAAGGTCGGCTACCCGCTGCGCGAGGGCGTGCAGATCGGCGCGGTGATCGACGGCAAGCAGCTCGAGCAGAACTTGCGCTACATCGAGCAGGCCAAGGCCGAGGGGGCTCGCCTGGCCTGCGGTGGCGAACGCATCGAGGAAGAATACGAGGGCTTCTATATGCGCCCGGCGCTGTTCGTCGACACCCGCAACGACATGCAGATCAACCGCGACGAGGTGTTCGGCCCGATCGCCTGCGTGATCAAGGTCGCTGACTACGAGCAGGCCCTGGCCACCCTCAACGACACCGACTTCGGCCTTACCGCCGGGATCATGACCCAGTCGCTAAAAGTCGCCAGCGACTTCAAGCGGCGCGCCAAGACCGGCTGCGTGATGGTCAACCTACCGACCGCCGGCACCGATTACCACGTGCCGTTTGGTGGCCGCAAAAACTCCAGCTTCGGCCCACGCGAACAGGGCCAGTACGCCCGCGAGTTCTACACCGTGGTCAAAACCACCTACATCCGTGCCTGAGGAGGTGCGCCATGCATGATGAGCTGATCGTGATCGATGGTCTGCAGTACTCCAACTGGGACCGCGACATCTTCAACCAACTGCGCGAAGGCGGGGTCAGCGCGGTACACGCGACCCTGGTCTACCACGAAAACGCCCGCGAGACCCTGAGTCGCCTCGGCGAATGGAACCGTCGCTTCGAGCAGCACGGCGACCTGATCATGCCGGTGGCCGGCGCGGCCGACATCCGCCGGGCCAAGCAATTGGGCAAGGTCGGGGTGTTCTTCGGGGCACAGAACTGCTCGCCGATCGAGGACGATATCGCCCTGATCGAGGTGTTCCGCCAGCTCAACCTGCTGATTATGCAGCTGACCTACAACAACCAAAGCCTGCTGGCCAGCGGTTGCTACGAGGGCAACGACAGCGGCATCACCCGCTTCGGCAAGCAGGCGATTGCCGAGATGAACCGCGTCGGCATGCTTATCGACATGTCGCACAGCGCCGAGCGCAGCACCCTGGAGGCGATCGAACTGTCGAGCCGGCCGATCATCATCTCCCACGCCAACCCGGCGTTCTTCCACCCGGCCAAGCGCAACAAGTCGGAAACCGTGCTGCGCGAGCTGGGCCGCTCTGGTGGCCTGCTCGGTTTCAGCCTGTACCCCTTCCACCTGCACAACGGCTCGGCATGCACGCTTGCGCAGTTCTGCGACATGGTCGCGCGCACCGCCGACCTGATGGGTATCGAGCATATCGGCATCGGCACCGACCTGTGCCAGAACCAGCCGCAGTCGGTGCTGGAGTGGATGCGCAGCGGGCGCTGGTCGAAGCAGGTCGACTATGGCGAGGGCTCGGCGAGCAATGCCGATTGGCCCAAGCCCCTCGGCTGGTTCGGCGACAGCCGCGATTTCCCGCACATCACCCAGGGCCTGCTGCAGCGTGGTTTCACTGCCGAGGACACCGCCAAGGTGATGGGCCTCAACTGGCTGAGAACCTTGGAACAGGGGCTCGAAGCCGCTCAATAACGGTCCTGAACAACCCATAAATACAAGATTCTTGTCAGGAGGCTGTAATGAATAGCACGCAACCGGCTACCCAAACGGGGATACCGATCATGGGCGAGAAAAGCAAACTGCTACAGGGCGTGGACATCCCGGTGTTTCTCATGAGTGGGGGCTTCGTCCTGCTCTTCGCCATCCTCGCCCTGTGGGACATCGAGCTGATGACCCAATGGGTCAATACCGCCTTCGCCTGGTCGACCAGGCTGTTCGGTGCCTATTGGCAGATACTGCTGCTGTTGACCTTCGGCATCGGCCTGTACCTGGCCCTCGGCCGCACCGGCCGGGTACGCCTCGGCGCCCTGGCCAAGCCAGAGATGTCGACCTTCACCTGGGTCTGCGTGATCATGTGCACCCTGCTGGCCGGCGGCGGCGTGTTCTGGGCCGCCGCCGAACCGATGGCCCACTTCCTCTCGCCGCCACCGCTGCACGGTGGCGTCAGCGGCACACCACAAGCGGCCTACAACGCGCTGGCGCAGAGCTTTATGCACTGGGGCTTCCTCGCCTGGGCGATCCTCGGCAGCCTGACCGGCATCGTGTTGATGCACCTGCATTACGATAAAGGCCTGCCGCTCAAACCGCGCACCCTGCTCTATCCGCTTTTCGGCGAGAAGATCATGCACGGCTGGTTCGGCGCACTGATCGACGCCTGCTGCGTGCTGGCGGTGGTCGCCGGCACCATCGGGCCGATCGGCTTCCTCGGTCTGCAAGTGAGCTTCGGCCTGGAGAAACTCTTCGGCATCGGCAACGACTATGGCACCCAGCTGACCATCATCGGCGTACTGGTAACGGTCTACACCCTCTCGGCGGTGTCCGGGGTGGCCCGCGGCATCCAGTGGTTGAGCCAGATCAACGTGGTCTTGGCCGTGGCGCTGATGCTGTTCATTCTGCTGTTCGGCCCGACCGGCTTTATCGTCGACGCCTACCTGCAAGCCATGGGCATCTACCTGGACACCTTCATTCCCATGGCCACCTTCCGCGCCGACCCGGCCTGGCTGGACTGGTGGACGGTGTTCTTCTGGGGCTGGTTCCTCGGCTACGGTCCGCTGATGGCGATGTTCGTCGCACGTATCTCCCGTGGCCGCACCCTGCGCGAGCTGGTGTTGACCATCTCGGTGGTGGCACCGCTGATCACCTGCTTCTGGTTCACGATTGTCGGCGGCAGCGGCCTGGCCTTCGAGCTACAGAACCCCGGCTCGGTATCCGCGGCCTTCGCCGGCTTCAACCTGCCCGGCGCGCTGCTGGCGATCACCGCGCAGTTGCCGCTGGGTTACCTGATGTCGGTGCTTTTTTTGATCCTCACGGTGATCTTCGTCACCACCACCGGCGACTCCATGACCTACACCATTTCCATGGTGATGACCGGCACCGACCACCCGCGTGCCGAGATTCGGGTGTTCTGGGGCGTGATGATGGGCGTGGTGGCGGCATTGCTGATCTCCATCGGCTCCGGTGGCATCAGCGCGCTGCAATCCTTCATCGTCATCACCGCCGTGCCGGTATCGCTGATTCTTCTGCCGTCGCTGTGGAATGCCCCGCAGATCGCCCGGCGCATGGCCGACGAACAGCAACTCTAATTCCCCGCAACGCTTGAGGGAGTGCGGCAGCCGCCGCCTCCCTGTTTTTTATCCCACTATCGGAGCGAGCCATGAAACAGGCAGTCAAAACCCAGCTGTTCCCCTCCAAAGCCCCGCTGGAGTGGGCGGTGATCGGCAACGGCACCCTGTACACCGCGCAGATCCCCATCGATACCCAGGGTCAGGTCGTGCCTGGCGGCATCGAAGCGCAAACCCGGCAGACCCTGGACAACCTCAAGCACACCCTGGAATGCGCCGGACTCGGCATGGATGCGGTGGTCCAGGTGCTGATCTACGTCACCGAGCGCAGCTACCTGGCCACGGTCAACGCGGTCTATGCCGAGTATTTCCAGGCGCCCTACCCGAATCGGGCCGCGATGGTGATTGCCGGCCTGGCCCGCGAAGAGATGCTGGTTGAGCTGGTGGTCTACGCGAACGCCTGAACCCCGTGCAAACCGGCACGTTTACCCGGCAGGCGCGTTACGCAGCTACGGCTTAGCGCCCGGCAAGCAAGGCTATTGCGCGTTGAGTTGCGCCTTCAACAGATCACGAAAAGTCTGCAACAGCGGCTCGCGCGAACGCCCACGGCGCAGGATCTGGGAGAACGGCGCCTGGTAGCCGAAGGTCGCCGGCAGCAACACGCGCAAACGCCCCTGCTCGACCCATGGCTGCGCATAGTGCTCCGGCAGGTAGCCGACATAGGCGCCGGAGAGCACTAGGATCAGCTGCGCTTCCATCGACTCCACGGTGGCGGCGCTGTGTTTGAAGCCATGCCGCGCCAGTTCGGCCTGGCTCCAGTAACCGCGCCCGACCATGCGCTGCTGGGTAATCACCTCGGCCGGGATGCGCCGCTCGGTGAACAGCGAGTGGCGCTCGCTGCAGTACAGCCAGTGCTGTTCGCGGTACAGCGGCTGGTAGATCAGGCCATTCATGCGCGTGGAGAACGCGCCGATGGCCAGGTCCAGGCGGTTATCCAGCACCGCCAGTTGCAGTTCGTAGGGGCTCATCACCGAGAGGTGCAGGTGCACCGCCGGATGCTCCTGGCTGTAGGCGCCAATCACCTCGGCCAACGGCAAGGCCGGATCGCTGACAGTAGAGTCGAGGACGCCGAGGTTGAGGGTGCCGCGCAGCTCGCCCTTGAGCGCAGCGGAATAACGCTCGAAGCCCTCCAGTTCGCCCAGCAGGCGCAGGGTTTCCTGATAGAACAGCTCGCCTTTGCTGGTCAGGCTGAAACCGCCACGGCCACGGTGGCACAGGCTCAGGCCGAGCTGGCCTTCCAACTGGCTCATGTAGGTACTGATCGCCGAGGTCGACAGGTTCAACTCCTGCTGCGCCGCAGCAAAACCCTGATGACGCACCACGCTGACGAAAATGCGCAACAGTTTCAGATCGGGCAAAGCGTGGCTCATTGCTGCTCCAGGGTGCTCTTTGTAGGATGGGTTGAGCGCAGCGATACCCATGCGGCCGAGATGATGGATTACGCCTCTACGCGGCTAACGTGCGCGGTCCGGCGCCGCTAACCTGCGCGGCCCGGCCTAGGCCCCACCTGCGCGGCTCGCCTAGGCGGCCCCACCTAGGCGGCCCCACCCATCCTACAGACGCGGTTGATAGTTTAGAAATATCTGAACTAAGTTTTTGCCCGCAGCGATTTGTCGCACGCGCAGCCTGACCAAGAATCGGCCCCACTCATAACCACAACAATGCTGAGGCCTAGCCGTGGACAAGATCCTGCACCAGCCCCTGGGCGGCAACGAAATGCCGCGCTTCGGTGGCATCGCCACCATGATGCGCCTGCCACATATCCAGACTAGCGAAGAAAAACGCGCCCTCGATGTCGGCTTTGTCGGCGTGCCGCTGGATATCGGCACCTCGCTGCGCTCCGGCACCCGCTTCGGCCCGCGTGAAATCCGCGCCCAATCGGTGATGATCCGCCCGTACAACATGGCCACCGGCGCCGCGCCGTTCGACTCGCTGAACGTGGCCGACATCGGCGATGTACCGATCAACACCTTCAACATGGCCGAAGCGGTGCGCATCATCGAAGCGTCGTACGACGAAATTCTCGAGCACGGCATCCTGCCGCTGACCCTGGGCGGCGACCACACCATCACCCTGCCGATTCTGCGCGCGATCAAGAAGAAACACGGCAAGGTCGGCCTGGTGCACATCGACGCCCATGCCGATGTGAACGACCACATGTTCGGCGAGAAAATCGCCCACGGCACCACCTTCCGCCGCGCGGTGGAAGAAGACCTGCTCGATTGCGACCGCGTGGTGCAGATCGGCCTGCGCGCCCAGGGTTACACCGCCGAAGACTTCAACTGGAGCCGCAAGCAGGGCTTTCGCGTGGTGCAGGCCGAAGAGTGCTGGCACCAATCGCTGACCCCGCTGATGGAAGAAGTGCGCGCCAAGGTCGGCGGCGGCCCGGTGTACCTGTCCTTCGACATCGACGGCATCGACCCGGCCTGGGCGCCGGGCACCGGCACTCCGGAAATCGGCGGTCTGACCACCATCCAGGCGATCGAAATCATTCGCGGCTGCCAGGGCCTGGACCTGGTCGGCGGCGATCTGGTCGAGGTCTCCCCGCCCTACGACACCACCGGCAACACCTCGTTGCTCGGCGCCAACCTGCTCTACGAAATGCTCTGCGTACTGCCCGGCGTGCAACGTCGCTGAACCTGAGCCGCTGCAACCTTCGCAATTGATGCGCCTAACACTGCTGTAACCCCGCCTGACCGACTGCCTTCGGTCAGGCCACCCGATGCCCGCTCGACGGGCGACGACAATTACAAGAGACAGAGGGTACCGATCATGGCTTTGGACATATTCGTGGTGCTGATTTACGTGGCGGCGATGCTGCTACTGGGCTGGTACGGCATGCGCCGCGCCAAGACCCGCGAAGACTATCTGGTGGCCGGGCGTAACCTCGGCCCGGGCTTCTACCTGGGCACCATGGCCGCCACCGTGCTCGGCGGCGCCTCGACCATCGGCACCGTGCGCCTCGGTTATGTGCATGGGCTATCCGGTTTCTGGCTGTGCGCCGCGCTCGGTCTGGGCATCATCGGCATCAGCCTGTTCCTCGCCAAACCGCTGCTCAAGCTGAAGATCTACACCGTCACCCAGGTGCTGGAACGGCGCTACAACCCGACCGCGCGCCACGCCAGCGCAGCGATCATGCTGGTCTATGCGCTGATGATCGGCGCCACCTCGACCATCGCCATCGGCACGGTGATGCAGGTGCTGTTCGGCCTGCCCTTCTGGGTCTCGATCCTGGTCGGCGGCGGCATCGTGGTCGCCTACTCGACCATCGGTGGCATGTGGTCGCTGACCCTCACCGACATCGTGCAGTTCCTGATCATGACCGTCGGCCTGGTGTTCATCCTGATGCCGATGTCGATCAGCGACGCCGGCGGTTGGGATGCCCTGGTGGCCAAGCTGCCCGCCAGCTACTTCTCGATGACGGCGATCGGCTGGGACACCATCATCACCTACTTCCTGATCTACTTTTTCGGCATTTTCATCGGCCAGGACATCTGGCAGCGCGTGTTCACCGCACGCAGCGAGAAAGTCGCCAAGGTCGCCGGTTCGGCTGCCGGCATCTACTGCATCCTCTACGGCCTGGCTGCCGCGTTGATCGGCATGGCCGCCAAAGTCCTGCTGCCGGACCTGGACAACGTCAACAATGCCTTCGCCAGCATCGTCCAGCTCAGCCTGCCGGACGGCATCCGTGGCCTGGTGATCGCCGCAGCCCTGGCCGCGCTGATGTCCACCGCCAGCGCCGGCCTGCTGGCGGCCTCGACCACCGCCGCGCAGGACCTGTGGCCGCTGTTCAGCGGGCGCCAGGGCGAAGAAGGCAGTGCCACCGAGAACCGCATCTTCACCCTGTTGCTCGGCATCGTCGTACTGGGTATCGCCCTGGTGGTCAGCGACGTGATCAGCGCCCTGACCCTGGCCTACAACCTGCTGGTGGGTGGCATGCTGGTTCCGCTGCTCGGCGCCATCTACTGGAAACGTGCCAGCACCCTCGGCGCCATCGTCAGCATGCTGCTGGGTAGCCTGACTGCGGCATTCTTCATGTACAGCGACGGCCTCGACGCCAACACGCCGATCTACTACAGCCTGGCGGTAGGCGCCGTCAGCTTCGTGCTGATCAGTCTGCTGTCGCGCCAGCCGGCGACCAGCGCCAGCCTGGCCTAACCATCTGCGACCCGCCGGCCTCTGCGCTGAGGCCGGCCTTGGCGGTTGCGACTCGGACCTGGCGCCGAGCGCAATCGCGTTTTATTCAGACGACACTTGTAAGGAAGCCCCCATGACCACCTGCGGCGAATTTCTCGTCAAACAACTCGAAGCCTGGGGCGTCGACACGGTATTCGGCATCCCCGGCGTGCACACCGTCGAGCTTTACCGTGGCCTGCCGCACAGCGGCATCCGCCACATCACCCCACGCCACGAACAAGGCGCCGGCTTCATGGCCGACGGCTATGCCCGCGTCTCGGGCAAGCCCGGCGTATGCTTCATCATCACCGGGCCGGGGATGACCAACATCCTCACCGCCATGGCCCAGGCCTATGCCGACTCGATCCCGATGCTGGTGATTTCCAGCGTCAACGAACGCAACCGCCTGGGGCTAGGCAAGGGTTATCTACACGAACTGCCCAACCAGCGGGCAATGACTGCTGGGGTGACGGCATTCAGCCACACCCTGATGAGTGTCGAGGAATTGCCCGGCGTGCTGGCCCGCGCCTTTGCCGTGTTCGAAGGCGAACGGCCACGGCCGGTGCATATCGAACTGCCGCTGGACATCATCACCGCCCCCGCCGCGCACATGCGCGTGCAGGCCAAGCCAAGGGTCTCGCGGCCCGCCCCGGCGGTGGCGCAACTGCGTCAAGCGGCAGCCAAGCTGCGCGCCGCCAAGCGCCCGTTGCTGTTGCTCGGCGGCGGCTGCGTCGAGGCGCAGAACGAAGCCCGCGCCCTGGCCGTGGCCCTCGATGCGCCAACCGCCCTGACGATCAACGCCAAGGGCCTGTTGCCGCCCGCGCACCCGCTGCTGCTCGGCAGCAATCAATCGCTGGTGCCGGTGCGGCAGCTGGCGCTGGAGGCGGACGTGGTACTGGCAATTGGCACCGAGTTGGGCGAAACCGATTATGACGTGGTGTTTGACGGCAACTTCAAGCTCGGCGGCGAACTGATCCGCATCGACATCGACGCGCAACAACTGCTGCGCAACTTCACCCCGAGCCTGGCGATCCAGAGCGACGCGCGCCTGGCCATGCGCCAGTTGCTGGCCGACCTGCCAGTTGGCGAAATGCGCGACAACAGCCCCGGCGCGCAACGCACCGCGGCCGTACAGGCGCAACTGGCCGAAGAGTTCACGGGTTGGGCGCACTACCGCCAACTGTTCGACAGCGTGCTGAATAGCCTGCCCGAGGCACGCTTCGTCGGCGACTCGACGCAAACCGTGTACAGCGGCAACCACCTGATCGAGCTGGACGGCGCGCGGCGCTGGTTCAACTCCTCCACCGGCTACGGCACCCTCGGCTACGGCCTGCCGGCGGCAATCGGCGCGAAACTGGCCGAACCGGGCCGCCCGGTGATCTGCCTGATGGGCGACGGCGGCCTGCAATTCAGCCTGCCTGAGCTGGCCAGTGCGGTAGAAGCCCAGGTGGCGGTGATCGTGCTGCTGTGGAACAACTCGGGCTACGGCGAGATCAAGCGCTACATGCAGCGCCGCGACATCACCCCGCTCGGCGTCGACATCTACACCCCGGACTTCATCGCCATCGCCCGCGGCTTCGGCTGCGCGGCCGAACTGGCACGCGACCATGCGCACCTGGCCGAGCTGCTGCGCAGTGCGCCGACAGATCGTCCCTTGCTGATCGAAGTCAGGGAGGCCGCGCCATTCCACCCCTAGGAGCCTGTCGGACTTAACGCTGTTCTACTGCGGAAAAGCCGGATGCGGTCATTTTTGCCGCTCTCTCTCGTTAAATAGCTAGCTATTCGCCTCGAAAGATCAACAAAACTGACTCGATCCGGACTTTCCCTCGCTACGAACGGTCAAGTCCGACAGGCTCCTAGGGCAGCCGTAGGTTGGGCTGAGCGCCGCGAAGCCCAATACGCCGGGCGCCAGCGGACGTATGGCCGCGCTAGGCGTCTCAGCCAACAGAACAACAAGATCGCACCACATCACTGACTGCCGCTAAAACCAATAATCAAGCATCGGAGTCGTCACATGTTGAAAAACCTAACCCAGCACTTCGGCCAGGACGGCCTCGCCCCCACCGATCCGAGCCATCGCAGCCTCGGCCTCGGCGGCACCACCGCGTTGTGGCTCGGCGCCAACGTGGTGGTCACCACCATTCTTACTGGCATGCTGCTGGTGCCGGACCTGACGTTTATCAACGCCATGCTGATCGTGCTGATCGGTTCGGGCCTGGGCATCCTGCCGCTGGTGCTGGTCGGCTTGATGGGCCAGCGCACCGGCCTTACCACCATGGTGCTGGCGCGCGGCAGTTACGGCCCGCTCGGCGCCAAGCTGCCGTCGTTGGTCAACCTGCTGACGCTGCTGGCCTGGAGTTGGATTCAGGCACTGCTGGCGGGCATGAGCCTGAACTATGCGGTGGAACACCTGACCGGTTACTCCAACCTGGCGCTGTTCACCATCCTCTGCGAAACCCTGGTGCTGCTGATCGCCCTGCGCGGCCACCTGGGCATCGAGCGCGTCGAGAGTTGGGCGGCGGTCGGCATGCTGCTGCTCTGCGGCGCGGTGTTCTACGCCATGGGCCAGCACTTCGAGTTCAGCGCGCTGATCGACATGGCGCCGCAATCGCGTAACGAAATCACCCCTGGAATTGCTTTCGATATCGTCATCGCCACGGCGTTCTCCTGGATTCCACTGGCGGCCGACTACAACCGCAACTGCCGCAGCCAGGGCGTGGCAGCGGTCGGCACCTGGCTCGGCTACGTCGCCGCCACCCTGCTGGCCATGGGCCTCGGCGCCACGGTCTCCGGCTTCAGCGTGCTGAGCGGCCAGGAGCAGACCTACGACCCGGCCGTGCTGCTCTCCGGCTTTGGTTTCGGCCTGCCGGCGGCCATCGTGGTGTTCCTTTCGGTGATGACCACCAACGTCATGTGCGTGTACAGCGCCTCGTTGTCGTACCTGAATATCAGCCCGAAAACCGCGTTCTGGAAACCGGCCTTGGCAATTGGCGTACTGTCGATCCTCGGCTCGCAGATTCCCGGCATCCTCGACAACTTCCAGAGCTTCCTGCTGATCATCGGTAGCGTGTTTATCCCGGCCTTTGCCGTACTGATCGCCGACTACTTCCTGATCCACCGCGCTCACTACGATGTCGACGACCTGCTCAGCGAAGACGGCGGCCGCTACCGTTACCTGGCCGGCATCAACCCGGCCGCGTTCGCCGCCTATGCCTTGGGTGCGGCACTGGCCTATTACTGGGGCTGGGTTTCGCCGCTGTCGTTTGGCGCCTCGTTGCCGGTGTTTCTGCTCACCGCCGCCAGCTACAGCGTACTGCGCCGCTGGGTGCTGGTACCCAAGGCACAATTGGCTTGAAGCATGTGGTGGGCCGAGGCCCACCCTACACTGGGCTAATCCGCAGAGAGTTGCCTGCCATGAAAATCGTCAACCGCGAGCAGTGGTTCGAGGTGGAACACCGTTACGACGGCATCAGCCTGATCCACGAACCCTTCGTGCGGCCCTTCTACCGCTGCAACATGTGGCACATCCAGGGCCGCACGCGCGATGCGCTGATCGACTCGGGTTCCGGCCTGGTCAGCTTGCGCGAGCAGTTGCCCTGGCTCACTGATCGCCCCCTGTTGGCAGTGGCCAGCCATTGTCACTTCGACCATATCGCCGGCCATCACGAGTTTGCCGAGCGCTTGGTGCATCCGGCCGAAGCCGACATCCTCGCTGCGCCGACCGGCGCCAACACCCTGGCCACCGCGTTTGTGGGCGACGAGATGTTCGAGGCGCACCCGGATTGCCCGTTGTGCTACGCCGAATACCGGGTCAAGGCGGCACCAGCCACCCGCCTGATCGAGGAAGGCGACCTGCTGGATCTGGGCGACCGGGTATTGCAGGTGCTGCATACCCCCGGTCATTCGCCGGGCGGCATCAGCTTGTGGGAAGCCGCCACGCAGACGCTATTTTCCGGCGACATTCTCTACGACGGGCCGCTGATCGAGGACGCCTACCACGCCAATCTGGAGCACTACGCCGGCAGCCTGGCGCGCCTGCGCGAACTGCCGGTGCGCACCGTGCATGGCGGTCATTTTGCGAGTTTTTCCGGGGAGCGAATGCGTGAACTGATCGGCGAGTGGTTTAGCAACCACCCGCACTTAAACGCCTGAACAGTGGGCAGGCGTTTGACCTAAGCGGTGGGCTGAAGCCCACCCTGCGGAGGTGTCAGCGACGGCGGCGTGGCGCTTGCGGCTCACGCGGCGGGTTGCTGCGCACAGGAATCGGTTGCAGTTTCGGCCGCTCAAGCAGACCGAGGGCAACCAACAGATCGTGTAAGGCGTTTTGCAACTTGGCGCTCATGGAACTTCCTCCTGCCAAGAACTTCGACAAGGCGCTTGGTGCACCTAGTTTCAGCGTAGATTAACCCCAGCAAAAGTGCAGGGATAGCGAGATGAATACACTGGCCAACAGCCGCAGGCGCTAGCGCTTGGCTAGCCTCAGAACGTTGCGCGAAGCCCCAGATACAGCGTGCGTCCTGGCCCTGGCTCGAAATAGCGGGCATTGCCATCGTTGATCCGCACATTATCGAAGTAGCGCCGATCCAACAGGTTGTCGAGCCCCAGGTACGGTTCCAGCGTCTGCTCGTTCCAGGTCAGGCGTTTGCCGATACGCAGATTGAGCAATGCATAACCCGGCACCCGCACGCTGTTGGCGTCATTGGCATACATGCGGTCGAAGGCACTGAGATTCAAGCGGGCGTACACATCTTGGTACTCATAGCCCAGTTCGGTGAACAGGGTCTGCCGCGGAATACCGGCCAGGCGGTTGCCGTCCAGATCGTTACCCGCCACCTGGTACTGGACGAAGCGATAACGGTTGTAGGCGTAGGCCGTGGTCAGTCGCCAGTGCTCATGCAGCTGCCACTCCAGACTGGCCTCGAAGCCGTCGCGGCGTGATTGGCCGGCATTGCGGTAGAAGTTGCGCCCCGGTTGTCCATCCAGGCTGAACGCCACCAACTCGTCTTCAAGGTCCATGCTGAACAGCGCCAGCTCATAGCGCAGGCGCGGCCATTCGCCTTTCAGGCCGATCTCCCGGTTCAGCGCCTGGGCCGGCGCCAGCGCCGGGTTGAAGCCAGCGCCTTGCGGGTTGGCCAATTCATTGACGGTGGGGGTTTCGAACGACGTGCCCACGCGCCCGTACAGCGACTGGTGTGGGTCGAGCCGGTAGCTGAGGCCCAGGCTGTAGTTCCAATCCTGCAGATTGCGCGAACCGGAATCGTCGCCATCAGTGAGCGTAACGAAGTGATCGTTAACCGCCAGGCGCACACGGTCATAGCGCAGGCCGAGAGTTGCCTGCCAGTCGTCGCTGAGGCTGATTTCATCCTGGATAAACAGGCCGCTGCTGTCGGCGCTTTCGTCCTGCTGCTGGGTCAGCGCGCCACGCTCGCCCAACAGGTTGTCATAGCGACGTCGGTCGTCACGCTGACTTTCCAGATCGACACCGACGGTCAGCGTATGGGGCAGACCGAACACCGCCCGGCGATGGTTGTATTGCCCGCCCAGGCCGGCGAAGGCTCGCTCGAAGGTGGTCTGCCCGCCATTGGTAAATCCCAGGCGGTTGCCGAACTCGCGCCGGCCCAGATAACTGCGCAACTGGTAGTCGTCGGTGCCGCTGGCATAACCATCCCAGACCAGCGCCAGGCGTTGCTGACGGATAAATTCGTCGGCATCGAAACGCAGGTTGTTCGGCGCGGCCTGATCACGGTTTGCACTGACTTCAGCAGCGGTCAACCCGCCCGGGTCTTCGGCGCGGTTGTCGATGGCGTTGAAGCTAACACCCAGCCGCCCGCCCTCGCCGTACCAGCGCAGTTTGCCGGTCAGGCTGTTGGTTTCCGCCTTGCCATGCTCGCGGTAGCCGTCCAGCTGGGTACTGTTGAACGCCAGCAAGCCGCCGAGATTACCAGCGCTGCCAGCCGTTTCCGCACGCAGGCGCTGGTAACCCAACTCGCCACCGCTGACATCGAGCAGGCTGTAAGGCTCAGCCGGCGGCTCGCGGGTCTGAATCGCCAGCACCCCGCCGGCGGCATTGCCGTAGAGCACCGACGCCGGGCCGCGCAGCACTTCCATGCGCTCGACCAGGCCGAGATCGAGCCCATCCAGTTCGGTCTGCCCATCGGGCATGGTCAATGGCACGCCATCGACCAGCACGCGCACGCCGCGTACGCCGAAGTTGCCGCGCGCACCAAAGCCGCGGATCGATGGCCGCAGGCCCTGAGCCAGGTTGTAGCGATTCTGGCTGAACACGCCCGGCACCGACGCCAGCAGGCGATCCAGCGCCAGGTTTTGCTCGCCCGCTGCCGCGCTGGCCTGCACCACCGTGACTGCCGCGGGCGTGCTCAGCCAGCGGCTGCTAGTACGCGGCGAGGTGATGACCAGGGGCGCCAGTTCGGCGACGACTTGGTCGGCCGGCTCAGCCGCCTGAGCCAGGCTGACGCCGCCGCTGAGTAAGAACCCTGCGGCAGCGCTAAGCGATGTTTTCACTGTGGACGCTCCTTATTCGCCGCGCCTGATCTGGGCGCGACGACTGTTCGTACAGACTTTGGTTTTGGCTATATCCCCACTACGTGTTGCAGGAGAAACCGTACTTTTGCGGGAGCGAATTTATCCGCGAAAACCTTTGAAAACTGAAGATCTTTCGCGGCTAAAGCCACTCCCTCGTGACGGCGGTCTGCATCGACATTTAATAGGTACAGAGCCTTAGTTCTCAGCCTGCTCGGCTTTGCGCCGATAAGGAAACACGTCGATGACCTTGCCGGCCCGAATCGCCTCTTGCAGGCTTTTCCAGTAGTCGGCGTCGTACAAATCACCATGCAACTGGCTGAACAAGCGGCGCTGCTGCATATCGGCGAACAGGAACGGCGGGAACTCTTCGGGGAACACGTCGTTCGGGGCGATTGAATACCAGGGTTCGGAGGCCATCTCGTCCTCCGGATAGCGCGGCGGCGGAATGCGCCGGAAGTTGACCTCGGTGAGGTAACTGATTTCGTCATAGTCGTAGAACACCACGCGACCATGGCGGGTGACGCCGAAGTTTTTCAGCAGCATGTCGCCGGGGAAGATATTCGCCGCCGCCAGTTGCTTGATCGCCAGGCCGTAATCCTCCAGCGCCTCGCGCACCTGCGCGTCGCTGGCACTCTCGACGTACATGTTCAGCGGGGTCATGCGCCGTTCGGTCCAGCAGTGGCGCACCAGCACGCTGTCGCCCTCCACCACCACCGTCGACGGCGCCACCTCCAGCAGCTCGGCCAGGCACTCAGGTTCGAATTTACTCAAGGGGAAGCGAAAGTCGGCGAACTCCTGGGTATCGGCCATGCGCCCTACGCGATCGACACTTTTCACCAGCCGGTACTTCTGGATCACCGTATTGCGGTCGACACTTTTCGACGGCGAGAAGCGGTCCTTGATGATCTTGAACACGGTGTTGAAGCCCGGCAGGGTGAACACGCTCATGACCATGCCGCGCACACCGGGGGCCATGATGAACTTGTCGTCGGTGGTCGCCAGGTGATTGATCAGCGCGCGGTAGAACTCCGACTTGCCGTGTTTGTAGAAGCCGATCGAGGTATACAGTTCGGCGATGTGCTTGCCCGGCAGGATGCGCTTGAGGAAGCCGACGAACTCCGCCGGAATCGCCACATCGACCATGAAGTACGAGCGGGTGAAAGAGAAGATGATCGACACCTCGGCTTCGTCGGTAATCAGTGCATCGATCTGAATGCCCTGGCCTTCGCGGTGCAACAGCGGGATCACCAGCGGCCACTGCTCGTCGCGGGTAAACAGCCGGCCAACCAGGTAGGCGCCCTTGTTGCGATAGAGCACCGAGGAAAACAATTCGATGGTCAGCTCCGGGTCCTTACACACCCAATCCGGCAGGTTGCCGCGCAGCTGACTTGCCAGGCGGTTGAGGTCGCGCGGCAAATCCTCGAACGGCGCACTGAAACGGTAATCCTGGAAAATCGCTTCGAGCATACCGGGCAAGCCTGTGGCGGGTCGGTAGCTGCGGGTTTGCGCGGCACGCTGCTGGCTACGCAGCGACGGCCGAGTGGTATGAATAAACATGCAGCCATCGCTGATCTGGTCATGACTGAACAGGCCGCAGAAGATCGAGTTGAACCAGGTTTCCGCCAATTCATCGTCGTAGCGCAGGTCGATCAGCGCGATGTAGGCGCTTTTCACCAGCGGCCACTGGGCCACGTCGAGCAGCGCTTGAGTGAAGCTGCGACGCAGGCCCTCACCAACCTCGCTGACTTTTTCTTCATACAGGTTGATCCGCGCCGCCGAGGCCTGCTGCGCCTCCTGCCAGAGCGCCTGCTCGAAACGCGCCTGGGCGCCATCGGTGATCTGGCGGAAATGCTCACGGTAGTCGTCGAAACCATCGAGGATCAGACGGGCGATATCGGCGGCCGGCCATTGCTGCGCCATGGGCAAACCTCTGCTGGAGGAATCGGTAGGGTGTGGCGAGCTTAGCCAGTGGCTGGGCCGAGGAAAAGCCAACATTGGCGCTAGCAGGCCGTTGAAAAACTACCTACGTTGCCGATACGGCGTTAAAAACGGCCTCAAAATGCTCATTTACACCAGTAAACTGCGCTTTTTCGGCCGTTTTTGCCTTGTCTCGGCTGCCTCGCCTACATTTTTCAACGGCCTGACACGTTTATCTGCGGCGAAATATTGCACTGCGCTAACGCGTATGCCACCACATAAAGGTTCTTCGCGGATTAGCCTGAACCAAGGCTGGGCTTGGCAGGCAAGCGCAGCAACCTCGTAGGCAGGGTTAGCGGCGCAAGCCGCCGAGGTACAGCCGACACTTTTTTCGAACGCCGCGTACCGCGCGTTATTGCCGAGGCGGCACGCCAGCACATTGCCTGAGTCAGCCACACGACAATCGCGTCGGCGCATCCGTGCAATCACGGCGCCCACCCATGGCTGATCACAACCGATGGCCGCGCGGCGTTGCGGTCGATTTAAAAGCGTCTTTCGGATTGCCTTAGCCGTTGCGCCCGGCAACACTGCTCGCCCCCTGAAGCCATTTGGAGTGCGTCGTGCGCCTCGCCGACCTGCTGCGTCTGTTACTCCTCGCCGCCATCTGGGGCGCGAGTTTTCTGTTTATGCGGATTATCGCGCCGGTGCTCGGCAGCATGCCGACCGCCTTCTTCCGCGCCAGCCTGGGCATGCTCGGGCTGTTGGCGATTCTGCTGATCATGCGTGTGCAGTGGGACTTTCGCGGCAAGCTCAAGCAATGCCTGGTGCTTGGGGTGATCAACGCCGGCTTGCCGTCGGCCATGTATAGCCTGGCGGCGCTGGTGTTGCCGGCCGGCTACTCGGCAATTTTCAATGCGACGACACCGATGATGGGCGTACTGATCGGCGCGTTGTTCTTTAGCGAAGCTCTGACCCTGAGCAAGGCCGCCGGGGTGGCAATCGGCCTGTTCGGCGTGGCAATACTCACCCAGACCGGGCCGGTGGCGTTCGATCTGTCGCTGTTGCTGGGCGCCGGCGCCTGCCTAGTAGCCACCACCTGCTATGGCTTTGCCGGTTTTCTCACCCGTCGCTGGATCGGCCAACAAGGCGGCCTGGACAATCGCCTGACCGCCTTCAGCAGCCTGTGCGGCGCCAGCTTGTTCCTCATGCCATTGTTCGCCGGTGCACTGATCGTGCAGCCGCCAGCCAACTGGGGTGGCCTGGATGTATGGCTGTCCCTGGCCGGGCTGGGCTTTATCTGCACGGCATTTGCCTATGTGCTGTATTTCCGCCTGCTGGCCGACATCGGCCCGATCAAGGCCTCGACCACCACCTTCCTGATTCCACCCTTCGGCGTGTTGTGGGGGGCGTTGTTGCTGGATGAGCCGCTGTCCTGGGCCTACCTGTATGGCGGCGTGCTGATCGCCATCGCGCTGTGGCTGGTGGTGCGACCCAGTGCGCCGAGCACACTGCCAGCCAAGGCGTAGGATGGCTTAGGCGCTGGCGCAGAAGTCACGGGGGAGGCGCAGGGGTTGGTCGATGGGTACGCTGCGCGATACCCATCCTGCGCCCTACTCCAGCGGCTTAAGCGAGCGGTATTACTGCGTCAGCTCCTGCTCGGTGAACATGTCACTGAACAGCATGCTCGACAGGTAACGCTCGCCGGAGTCCGGCAGGATCACCACGATGGTTTTGCCTTGCATGCCAGGCTCCGCGGCGATACGCACTGCCGCCACCATCGCTGCGCCGCAGGAGATGCCGCAGAGGATGCCCTCTTCGCGCATCAGGCGCAGGGCCATGGCCTTGGAGTCGTCATCGGTGACCAACTCGACGCGGTCGACCATCGCCAGGTCGAGGTTGCTGGGCACGAAGCCGGCGCCGATGCCCTGGATTTTATGCGGGCTGGGTTTGACCTCATCACCGGCGATGGTCTGGCTGATCACCGGCGAGCCGATGGGCTCGACCGCCACCGAGAGAATCGGCTTGCCCTGGGTCTGTTTGATGTAGCGCGATACACCGGTAATGGTGCCGCCGGTGCCGACGCCGGCGACCAGCACATCCACGGCGCCATCGGTGTCGTTCCAGATTTCCGGGCCGGTGGTCTTCTCGTGGATCGCCGGGTTGGCCGGGTTGTTGAACTGTTGCGGCATAAAGTAGGTGGCGCTGTCGGATGCGGCGATTTCCGCGGCCTTCTCGATGGCGCCTTTCATGCCTTTGGCCGGTTCGGTGAGTACCAACTCCGCGCCCAGGGCCTTCAAGACCTTGCGCCGCTCCAGGCTCATCGACGCCGGCATGGTCAGCAGCAACTTGTAGCCGCGCGCCGCGGCGACGAAAGCCAGGCCGATACCGGTGTTGCCGGATGTCGGCTCGACGATGGTCATGCCTGGTTTGAGTACGCCACGTTCTTCGGCATCCCAGACCATGCTGGCGCCAATCCGGCACTTCACCGAATACGCCGGGTTGCGCCCTTCGATCTTGGCCAGGATGGTCACGCCGGCCGGGCCCAGGCGATTGATCTTGACCAACGGGGTATTGCCGATGGCTTGTGCGTTGTCTGCGAAAATGCGGCTCATGGCGGTGTCCTTGTTCAGGTGGTGCCGAGGTGGGACTCCCAAGCCTATGACGCCGCTGGGTAGCCGTCCAGTGCCGCAAGCACTGCGCCGCGACACGTCGCGGCGAGCGTGACAACCGACGCGTGACCCGCCATTCAGTGACTGAATGGCGCGTCTGCGTTCACAGTCGCCAGGCCCGCGCGTTATAGTCGGCTTTTCAAATACTGAACCCGCGGGTATTGCCCCCGGGCGTTACCGTTCGAGGATTTTCCGATGAAGTTCGAAGGCACCCAGTCCTACGTCGCCACCGACGACCTCAAGCTTGCGGTCAACGCCGCCATTACCCTGGAGCGTCCGCTGCTGGTCAAGGGTGAACCGGGCACCGGCAAGACCATGCTCGCCGAGCAGTTGGCCGAATCCTTCGGCGCACGCCTGATCACCTGGCACATCAAGTCCACCACCAAGGCCCACCAAGGCCTGTACGAGTACGACGCGGTCAGCCGCCTGCGCGACTCGCAGCTGGACAGCGACAAAGTCCACGACGTGCGCAACTACATCAAGAAGGGCAAGCTGTGGGAAGCCTTCGAGTCGGAAGACCGGGTGATCCTGCTGATCGACGAGATCGACAAGGCCGATATCGAGTTCCCCAACGACCTGCTGCAAGAACTCGACAAGATGGAGTTCTACGTTTACGAGACCAACGAGACGATCAAGGCCAAGCAGCGCCCGATCATCATCATCACCTCGAACAACGAAAAAGAACTGCCGGACGCCTTCCTGCGCCGCTGCTTCTTCCACTACATCGCCTTCCCGGATCGCGCGACCCTGCAGAAGATCGTCGACGTGCACTACCCGGACATCAAGAAGGACCTGGTCGCCGAGGCGCTGGACGTGTTCTTCGACGTGCGCAAGGTGCCGGGCCTGAAGAAGAAGCCCTCCACCAGCGAACTGGTCGACTGGCTCAAGCTGCTGATGGCCGACAATATCGGCGAAGCCGTGCTGCGCGAACGCGACCCAACCAAGGCCATCCCGCCCCTGGCCGGCGCCCTGGTGAAGAACGAGCAGGATGTGCAGCTGCTGGAACGCCTGGCGTTTATGAGCCGCCGCGCTTCGCGTTAAGCCACGCTCTTGTAGGGTGGGTTAGCGAAGCGTAACCCACCAACCGGCCGACAGGCTGGCCAAAGCGATGCCTGCGGCATCGATGGTGGGTTACGCCGCTACGCGGCTAACCCACCCTACGGATACCCATGAGGGCGCACATATGCTGCTCAACCTATTTAACGAAATGCGCGCGGCCAAGGTGCCGGTGTCGGTGCGCGAGCTGCTCGACCTGATCAACGCGTTGAAACACAACGTGGTGTTCGCCGATATGGACGAGTTCTACTTTCTCTCGCGCACCATCCTGGTCAAGGACGAGCGGCATTTCGACAAGTTCGACCGCGCGTTCGGCGCCTACTTCAAGGGCCTGGAAAATCTCAATCAGCACATCGAGGCGCTGATCCCCGATGAATGGCTGCGCAAGGAGTTCGAGCGCTCGCTGACCGACGAGGAACGCGCCAAGATCGAATCCCTCGGCGGCCTCGACAAGCTGATCGAAGAGTTCAAGAAGCGCCTGGAAGAGCAGAAAGAGCGCCACGCCGGCGGCAACAAGTGGATCGGCACTGGCGGCACCAGCCCGTTCGGCTCCGGCGGCTTCAACCCGGAAGGCATTCGCGTCGGCGATGCCGGTCAGCGCCAGGGCAAGGCGGTCAAGGTGTGGGACCAGCGCGAGTACAAGAACCTCGACGATCAGGTCGAACTGGGCACGCGCAACATCAAGATCGCCCTGCGCCGCCTGCGTAAGTTCGCCCGTCAGGGCGCCCAGGACGAGCTGGATCTGGACGGCACCATCGACCACACCGCCAAAGACGGCGGCCTGCTCAACATCCAGATGCGCCCGGAGCGGCGCAACACGGTCAAGCTGTTGCTGCTATTCGACATCGGCGGTTCGATGGACGCGCATATCAAGGTTTGCGAAGAGCTGTTCAGCGCCTGCAAGACCGAGTTCAAGCACATGGAGTACTTCTACTTCCATAACTGCGTGTACGAGTCGGTGTGGAAGAACAACCTGCGCCGCAGCTCCGAACGCTTCTCCACCCAGGACCTGCTGCACAAATATGGCGCCGACTACAAAGTGGTGTTCGTCGGCGACGCGGCCATGGCGCCCTACGAGATCACCCAGGCCGGCGGCAGCGTCGAGCACTGGAACGAGGAGCCGGGTTACGTGTGGATCAAGCGTTTTATGGAGAAGTACAAGAAACTCATCTGGATCAACCCCTACCCCAAGGACACCTGGGGCTACACCGCCTCGACCAACATCATGCGCGAGCTGTTGGAAGAGCAGATGTACCCGCTGACCTTGCAGGGCCTGGAAGACGGCATGAAGTTCCTCTCCAAGTAACCCCGCACCGCCACGAAAAAGCCCCAGTCACTAATGATCGGGGCTGTGCGTTTGCAAACGATTAAAAAGACGGTGCACCACCGTCCTGGCGATACACCGTAATGCGAGCGGCACTTGCCCTAGCCAACTACGCGCGGCTGCGTGCCAAAGCCGCGCAGCCACTTTATGCCAGTTGGAAATCGGCGATGGTCACACTGGTGTGATCGGTGACACCGACCAAACGGATGCTGCCTCCATCGGCACCGTTGACCGTCACCAAGGTGTCGGCCCCGGCATCCGCTATCGCCACACGGCTAGCGAAGGTTCCAGCGGTCAGGTTGAAGGCTGCGATATTCAGCAAGTCCTGGCCTCCGGCCGGGTTGGCATCGAATCCATTAACGATGTCATTGCCGAAGTTTGTACCAAACACGAGGATATCGTTGCCGAGCCCACCAGTGAGGGTATCGTTGCCGGCACCGCCGTTGAGCACATCATTGCCTACACCACCCTGGATGGTGTTATTCAGGGCATTGCCTGTGCCGGTGAAATTACCGCTAGCCCCATACATCAGTCGCTCAACATTGTCCGTCAGCGTGTAGCTCGACAACGAGGTCCACACGGTATCAATGCCTTGGCCGGCGAGTTCGATTACCTGGTCGCCGGCTTCGGTCACTTCATACACATCGTCACCCACACCTCCTGACATGCTGTCGTTACCCGAACCACCAATCAGCGTGTCGTTACCCGCACCACCGGTCAGCGTGTCGTTACCCGCCAAACCACTGAGTCGATCATTACCCACACCGCCCTGGATGGTGTTGTTCAGCGCATTCCCCGTGCCGGTGAAGTTGCCGCTAGCACCGTACATCAGGTTCTCGACGTTGGCCGTCAGCGTGTAGCTCGCCAGCGAGGTCCACACGGTGTCAGTGCCCTGGCCTGCGCCCTCGACTACTTGATCGCCGGCCTCGGTCACTTCATAGGTGTCGTTCCCCGCGCCACCGGACATAGTGTCGTTGCCCGAACCACCAATCAGCGTGTCGTTGCCCGCACCACCGGTCAGCGTGTCGTTACCCGCCAAGCCACTGAGTCGATCATTACCCACACCGCCCTGGATGGTGTTGTTCAGCGCATTCCCCGTGCCGGTGAAGTTGCCGCTACCACCGAACATCAGGTTCTCGACGTTGGCTGTCAGCGTGTAGCTCGCCAGCGAGGCCCACACGGTATCGGTGCCTTGGCCGGCGAGTTCGATTACTTGGTCGCCGGCTTCGGTCACTTCATACGTATCGTCACCCACGCCACCGGACATAGTGTCATTACCCGAACCACCAATGAGTACATCATCGCCGGCACCACCATCCAGGATATCGTTACCCGCTAAACCACTCAGACGGTCGTTGCCATCCAACCCTTGGATGTGGTCATCCCCAGTCGTCCCGCTCTGCGTGTCGTTAGCGGAGGTGCCAAGAATGATTGCGCTGACCACCAGGGCTGTTGCGGCAGAAGTGAGCGACTCGGCCGTGCCGCGGTTATCGGTGTAGGAGATGACCACCCGCACCTGTTGGTTGACCTGCGCCGCGCTCGGCGTGAACGACTGCGCGGTGGCCCCGGCGATATCGCTGAAGCTCGCCCCGGTGCCAGCCTGCCATTGATAGCTGAACGCGACACCGGCCAGGCCATCGGCATCGGCGAGCGCCGCGGTCGAGGCAATCAACACCTGGCCAGCGGTCGGCGCGGTGTTGTTGATGCTCGGCAGCCCGGTTGGTGCATCGTTGACGTTAGTCACCGCCGCGGTCGCCGTCGAAATCAGCGACTCCGGATTGCCGCCGTCGTCCGTGAAGCTGACCACTACACGCAGCGCCAGGCCAACCTGCGCATCGCCCGGCTGGAAGGTCGGGCCGCTACCGACAGCCGTCCACACGCCAGCGATCTCGGCCTGCCACACGTAGTTGAGCGTGGCGAACTGCATGCCGTTGGGGTCGCTGATGCTGGCCGTGGCAGTCAGTAACTGATCTTCGGCCGGGTTCAGGCTGCTGATCGTCACGCTGCCTTCGGCCGGACGATCGACCAGCCACATGGCCTGATCGGTGAACTGCAGGCGCTCGATATTGCGGATCAGGTCAGTGCCGTCGGTACCGACGTTATCGACCACCGTGTAGGTGCCGTCGAAATTCTCGATCACCTCGTAGTTGGCGAAGGCCCCGGTAAACACTGCGGTATCGATATCGGCGGCCTGGCCGCCGTCGAGGATTTCCCGAACGATATGCAACTGGCTCGGGTTGATCTCGCCGGAGAACATCCGTGCCTGGATCTCGGCCATGCTGTCGACGCTGAACAACTCGACGTCTGGATCGAGCTTGCTGCGCACGCTGATGCGTGCGTTGAGCCAATGGTCGCCGTCGATGTAGTCGTTACCGCCACGGCCAGTGATGGTGTCGCTACCGCCGCCGCCGAGGAGGATGTTGCCGCCGTTGAACACCACCGGGTCGTTGGCATCCAGCGGATTGGGCCGCGGGTTGACCGCGCTGCCGAGGATGGCTTCGAGACCGGCGATGCGGTCGACCCCGGACTGGGTCAACTCGTGGTTGAACAACGAGTTCTCACCCGCGGCATCGCCCTCGGCGCGGTCGTCGCCGAGCAGCACGTCGTCGTGCATCCAACCCGACAGGCCTTCGACCTGGTCGAAACGATCACGCAGGATATCCGCCTCCACCGAGGTGAAGATCGGGATGGCCAGGTCGGAATAGGCGCCCACCGGGCTGTTCTTGTGGATCGCCCAGTCGAAGCCCCACATGCCCTCGTTACGGTGGATACCGGCGCCCTGGAACATGATGTCGTCGCCGGATTCGCCGTCGTAGTCGTTGTCGTTGCCGCCGCCATTCATCACATCGTGACCGATGATCGGGCTGTTGAAGAACAGCTCGGAGTTATCGCCAGCCAGGGTGTCGAAGCCGTCACCGCCCTCCATCCAATCGTCGCCTTCGTTACCGAGGATGAAGCTCGGGCCGTTGCCACTGAAGATGAAGTCGTTGTCGCGGCCGCCGAAGATTTCCTTGCCATCCGGCCCGCCATAGATGAAGTCCTGGCCACCGCCGCCGAACACCAGGTCGAGCCCTGGGCCGGTGTGGATCACGTCATGGCCATCGTCGCCATGGATCACGTCGGCGTCGCCGATGTCGGTGATGATGTCGTCGCCGGCACCGCCGTGGATATGGTCGATGCCATAGCCGCCTTCGATGATGTCGTTGCCGCCATCGCCCCACAGGGTGTCGTCGCCGGCACCGCCGATCAGGGTGTCGTTCTCATTGTCACGACCACCGAGCACCACATGGTCCTCACCGGTGTAGCGCAGGTAGTCGTTGTCGCCGTCGCCGTCGAGGTCCTTGCGGATCACCAGCGGGTTGAGGGCATTGAGGATCGGGTTGCTGCCCAGCGGGTCGGCGTACTGCTGACGTGCCATATCCAGCTCGAGGATGTGCGCCACCGACTGGAACAGGTTACCCGGCAGGTGCGAGGCATTCGGGTCGCCCAAGTCAGTGTTGCGCATCACCAGTGCCGAGAAGGTGTTGCCTTCGAGCTCATTGAGCAGGTTCATGCCCTGGGTGCGGCTCAGGTAATAGAAGCGGTCGCCGTTCTGCAGGTTTTCCATCTGCACTTCGAAGACGAAGTTGAAGGTCGAGCCGAGCATGCCGCCAAACGGCATCTGCGCTTCGGCCAGGCCGCCGATCCAGAAGTCCACCAGGTTCAGGCCGCCCTTGTTGCCGGCATAGGTGCCGGTGCCGTTGAGGAAAGCGTCGCGGTCCGCCGGTGCGCCCTCGCCGCCGATGACCAGGGCCATGGCCGCGTCGCGCTTAGCTTCCAGGGTGGTGGCGCCGGTGATGCTGGCATGGGTGCCATAGGCGGCGATGAAGTTGATGATCGAGGCCGGCGTCTTGATGTTGAGGGCGAAATCGGTCCAGCTCTCGTAGGGCTTGAGCTGGCTGTCGCCAGTCATTTCATAGAACTGCGCGCGGGCGTTGTTCAGCGACGGAATGCCGGTATCGCGGCCACGGGCGATGTTGATCGCCGCCAGGTCCAGCGGCAGGCCGACCAGGTTGTTGCGCAGCGCTTCGGTAACGAACTCGTCGATCTCGTTGCCGGTTTGCCGGGTCATGCCACGGATGATCGCCCCCGCCGCTTCCTCGGCACTCAGGGCGCCGCCCTGGTTGAACTCGATGGGGTTGAGGAAGGCCTCGATCAGGCCGATGTCATTGGACTGCATGTTGTTGTCCAGCCGATCCACCGTCTCGGTCAACATCGAGTGGCCGAAGCGATACACCACATGGGCGAACTCGGCGACGATGGCCGGGTCGATGTCGATGGTGTTGGAGAAGGTGAACAGATCGACCAACGGCTGCACCGTGCGGGCGAACTCTTCGAACACCAGATGCTGGTACTGCATTTCATTGATGAAGCGCGCCGCCTGGAACAGCCGCTCGCCGTTCCAGATCAAGCCTTCCGCACTGCCGGGAACGCTGGTCACCGGCATCATCAGCCATTCGTTGATAAAGGCTAGATCGCCAGTGTCGAGGATGGTCTGTTTGTTCGCTTCCACCAGGCGGTTGTGCTCGGAGTGGAATACGTGGTGCACGGCGGTCAGGCCGATGTTCTCGTTGCCCCGGCCGTCGCCGGTGATGAAGTGTGCATCGAGCAGTTCGTTGTCGTACTCCAGATTGCGTCCGGTCTGCGGGTTGACCGCCACGGGGTTGCCGGCAACATCGTCGGCATCGGCCATCAATTGCCCGCCGACCACCACCGGCGCGGCGTTGTGCGCGATGTCATCGAGGAACGCATGCCCGGTACGCACGGCGCCTACCGTGCTGAGCGGCGCATCCGGGTTGCCCTCGACTTCGATCGGCGGGTTGCCCGGCATGATCAGCATGGCGAAGCCGTTGTCGCCACGGATGAACTGGCCATATTCGTCGGTGGCCAGCAGCGGCACGTTGGTCACGTCACGGTCGCTCAGGTCGATGCCGAGCATCTCCCGAGCCTGAGCCTTGATGTCCGCCCAGGTGGCCAGGCCACCATTCTGCCCATCGAGCATATGCCCAGTGGCCACCGGCTTGCCGTCGACCAAGATGTACTCGCGCAGGAATACCTGATGCGAGGCATTCGAGGTGTAGGTCTGGTTCTGGTCGATAAACGGCGTGGTCTGGTTAACGTGCTCACGTACATCGTCCGCGGTGCCGAGAATGCCGTCGGCGCCGGGCTGATTGGTGGCGCGGGTCAGCACCATGAAGTTGCTGTGCGAGCCCTCGACATACAACGGATCGTCGGGTTGCAGCGGGATGTACACGGTGCCACTGCCACCCTTGTTGACCAGGTCCAGGCCATGGTCGAAGAACTGGCCGAACAGGGTCATCCAGGAGTTGAATGGCGCGCTCAGGCCTTCATCCGGGGCGACGTTGGGAATCACCACCGTGCCGTTTTCCACGACGATGCCCAGACCATCGAGCAGTTGCTGCAAATCGGCAGCGGCGCTGCTGGCGGCTGTATCGGCGGCCACCACCTCGGCCAGCACGGCCTCATGCGCGGCCGTATCGAGGGCCAACTGTGTAGCTGCGGCGGTCGAGGCAGCGGTGGCCGTACTGGCGGCGGCACTCGAAGCCAAGGCCACATTGCCCAATGCCGCGGCATTACTGGCAGCATTGCTAGCGGCGGAGGCGGCGCTGACGAACGCGGTCAGGGCGGGGCCATCGTCGGCGACATCCGGCGTTGCCAGCGCGGCGATATAGGCATTGAAGGCATCGGTCTGCACCACGAAGGCGGCATTCGACAATGCCACGGCATCGGCATGCGCCTGCGCATCTGCCGCCGCGGTGGCTTGCGCGGCGGCGGCGCTATTGGCTGCGCTGGTCGCCGCCGTAGTCGAGGCGGCCAGCGTTGCGGCGCTGCCGGCAACCTGCGCATTGCTCGCCAGTGCAGCCGCGGCGGCCGCACTGGCAGCGGCATTGGCAGCGGCCACCAGCGCTGCATCGCCGAACGAATCTTGCGAGCCGGCGTAATCCAGCGCCGCGATAACCGCCGCGGGATTGCCCAGGCTCTGGTCGACGATCAGGTTGCTGATGGTGCGCGGCTGCGAGTCGACCACATAACCGCTGGTTTGCTCATAAGACGTCTGGGTGCCCGAGCCGGGGAAACCGGGAGGCGCGCCAGGGCCGTCGATACCGTTTTCGGCATCGATGAACTCAGGGTCGAGCAGCCGCGGCATCACCTGATCCGCCGAGCCGTAATGTTCCTGTCCCGCAACCAGGTTGTTGTAGGTGCCGTCGACGGTGCGCAGGCCCCACGGCAATAACGGGTTGCCAACCAGATCCAGCAGCGGCGTGCCGGCGGCATGCGCTTCGGCGATTTTGATTTGCTGAAGAATGAATACCAGATCTGTCTTGATGATGGTTAAGGTGGCCATTTTCTTGTTCCCTCAATGCTGAAGAAAAATCAACTTGAACGTCAGAAAAACCACATGCATACGGCAACACTGCAGCAGCGTGTGCAACGGCGTGGCTGGATACGGGCAAACTAAAAATTGAGATGAAAATGCACGGCAACACGGCGGCGGAAACAGACCGCGGGTGGCCCGTGAAAGCGCAGGGAGAATGCGCTGAATGGCATCTGTGGCGCGTCGCTGCGGCCGGTACGACTGTCCATGGTGCACTCCTTCCCACGCGACAGTGGCATCGGTCGTAGCGCCCTCTCCTGCGCCGCATACCGCACCCTTTGTCGCACTTGATAGCTACAAGGCCCATTCATTGGTCCTTATCAAGCTACGGCTCTACTCACTCGAAACCTCACGCTGCCAAGCGCTTGCCGGGTGGGCGATCGGGGCTGAAAAACCAACCACTGCGCGCATCCTGGGCTAGCGTGTTTGAGAAGCCCGTGACGTCTTGGGCGTTCCAACAGCGCTTTATCAAGAGCATCAAGGAGTGGCACGCATGACCACAGATGCGAAGGTCGAATCAAATTCGGCGACGATGGTCGAGATGGCGGATGAGACTTTGGTCGCGGCGACGCCTTGGCGCCGTTTTGCCGGCAAACTGAATCGGCTCAGCCGCTCAACCCAGTTTCTGCTTGCGGCGCTGCTGATCATGGGCATGACCATGGCCTTCGTCGGCAGCCTGGTCAGCCAACAGATCAAGCTGGCTGCCGCACAGAGTGCCGGCGAAGGTGCCGCGATCTATATGGAGGCCTATCTGGACGAGTTCGTGCAGGAGCTGGCCACCTCGCGCAGCCTGTCGCAAACCAGCAGCGCGGCCATCGACAAGCTGATGGCCGACACCTCGCTGAACCAGCACATCGTCTCGGTGAAGATCTGGCTACCGGACGGCAGCAACGTCTACAGCACCAGTAAATTGGCGGTGTACCGCAACTACCCGCAGGAGCCGATCGAACAGGTCATGCAAGGCAAGATCGTTACCCGCCTCAGCCCGCTGGAACATGCCGAGCACGACTACGAGCGCAGCTTCGACATGCCGCTCTACGAAACCTACGTACCCCTGCGCGAGTTGGGCAGCGGGCGGATTCTGGCGATCGGTGAGTTCTACGAAATGGAGCACGAGATCGGCAGTATCCATCAGCAGGTCTGGGCGATCATTGCCGCCGCCACCATGGCCATGTTGGTGCTGCTGTTCTTTATCGTCCGGCGCGGCGACCGAATTATCGAGCGCCAGCAAGTCACGCTGCGTCGACAGATGCAGGAGCAACAGCAGCTGTACCGGCAGAACGCCAGCCTGCAGGGCAAAATCAGCCTGGCCAACCAGGAGTTCTCGACCATCAATGAGCTGACTCACCGGCGCCTGGGCGCCGATCTGCACGATGGTCCGGCGCAATTGCTGACCCTGATTCTGCTGCGCCTCGATGAGCTGGCCGAGCTGCGCGAACAAGGCAGCACCGACAGCGATGCCCTGGAGACCATCCGCAGCGCGGCCCAGGAAAGTTTGCAGGAAATACGCAACATCTCGCGCGGCCTGGCCTTGCCGGAAATCAACGATTTGAGCCTGGAGGAAGAACTGCAGCTGGTGGTCCAGCGCCATGAACAGCGCACGGACAGCAAGGTCAGCCTGAACCTCGGCCAACTGCCCGAAGAGCTGCCGTTGCCCTACAAGATCTGTATCTACCGCCTGGTCCAGGAGGCGCTTAACAATGCCTACCACCATGCGGGCGGCAAGCAGCAGCAAGTCAGCGCCGATTACCGCGCGGGCCGCCTGACGGTACAGGTCGAAGATGCGGGTGGAGGTATTGCAGAAGCCGACCTACAGGCGCAGGCCCGCGGGCGTTCACGCCTGGGCCTGGTGGGCATGCGTTACCGCGTGGAGTCGCTTGGCGGGGCGTTCAGCATCGAGTCAGCCCCGGCGCGCGGCACACGAATCAAAGCACAATTCACCCTCGCCGCAGAGTGAGGGTGCCAACAGTGAACCGGGTGCCTCGCATCACGGGGCGTGGATATCGAGGCGCCAGTTCTTCTGCGCTTCCCAATAGCGTTGTACGGCCGTTACCGCTTCGACGCGGTTACGCGCATGCAGTTTCTGCATGACATTGGTCATGTAGTACTTCACGGTTTTTTCGCTGAGGCTGAGCTTGGCCGCCACCTCGCGGTTGGTCAGGCCCTTGGCCACCTCACGGATGATCTGCTCCTCGCGGTGGGTCAGGTCGACGCCGCGCTTCTCGCTCTCGTGTTTTCTGAAATGGCTCAGCAAACGACTGGCGAACGCCGGCGTGATGAAGGTCTCGCCCTTGGCCACGTTGCGGATCGCCTGCACCAGGTCCGGCCCACTGACACCCTTGAGCACGTAGCCCTGAGCACCGCCTTCCAGCGCAGCATAGGCATCGTCCTCGGACTCCGAAACAGTCAGCATCATGATTTTCACCGAGGGCTGCGACTTGCTGATCGCGCGCACCGCGGCAAAGGTATCGCCGGGCATATTGACGTCCATCAACAGCACATCGGGCAGGCAGCGCGCCGCTATATCGCGCGCCTCGTCGGCCGAACCACCCTGCTCGACCACATCGAAATCCGCCACTTTCTTCAAGGTCGCCGCCACCCCCTGACGCAGCAACGGGTGATCGTCGACGATGCCAATCCTGATCTTGTCATTCATTGGAAATCCTCCCCACGAGGTTGCAATCCCATAGCACTGGCACAGGCCACAAGGCCTATATGCTCACGGTTAAAAACCACAGCTGATCGATTAAAAACGGGTGTGCGGTATTACCCGCACACCCTTGCCTTCGAACATCTCACGCCAACTGGAAGTCAGCTTGAGTCACGCTGGTGTGATCGGCTACGCCGACCAGGCGGATGCTGCCTCCATCGGCACCATTGATCGTCACCAGGGCGTCGGCCCCGGCATCCGCTATCGCTACGCGGCTAGCGAAGGTTCCAGCAGTCAGGTTGAAGGCTGCGATATTCAGCAAGTCCTGCCCGCCGGCCGGGTTGGCATCGAAGCCATTAACGATGTCATTGCCGAAGCTCGTACCGAACACCAAGATATCGTTGCCGAGCCCACCAGTGAGGGTGTCGTTGCCAGCGCCACCAGTAAGAGTGTCGTTGCCGGTACCGCCCTGGATGGTGTTGTTCAGCGCATTCCCCGTGCCGGTGAAGTTGCCACTACCGCCGAACATCAGGTTCTCGACGTTGGCTGTCAGTGTGTAGCTCGACAACGAGGTCCATACGGTGTCAGTGCCTTGGCCTGCGCCCTCGACGACTTGATCGTCGGCGTCGGTCACTTCATAGGTGTCATTCCCCACGCCACCGGACATGCTGTCGTTACCCGAACCACCGATCAACGTGTCGTTGCCCGCACCACCGACCAAGGTGTCGTTACCCGCCAAACCACTGAGCCGATCATTCCCCACACCGCCCTGGATGATGTTGCTCAAAGCATTCCCCGTGCCGGTGAAGTTACCGCTGGCACCGTACATCAGGTTCTCGACGTTGGCCGTCAGTGTGTAGCTCGACAATGAGGTCCACACAGTGTCAGTGCCTTGGCCAGCGCCCTCGATTACCTGGTCGCTGGCGTCGGTCACTTCATACATATCGTTACCCACGCCACCGGACATGCTGTCGTTGCCCGAACCACCAATCAACGTGTCGTTGCCCGCACCACCGGTCAGCGTATCGTTACCCACCAAACCACTGAGCCGATCATTC
>DELY01000023.1:54293-65403 GCA_002354655.1 Pseudomonas sp. UBA2684 | reverse complement strand
GAATGGCGTGGAATCCGCAGCTGTATTTCCATTCCGTTGCCATTAGCTCACTGCCTACCGTCACCGATCCCAAGCAATACGGCGAGATGATTACCGGGCAAGTCTGGCGAACCTTCGCCATGTTTCTGCAATACATCGTGCCCGTGGCATTTATCTTCGGCGCGATTGGCTCGGTATTCGCCCGCGCCAAGCGGCGCAAGTTGTTGGACGACGTTGCAAGTGCCACACGCACTGGCAAAACCGTTGATGGCATAAACTGGCAGCAGTTTGAGCAACTGGTTGGCGAGGCCTTTCGCCGGCAGGGCTTTACCGTCACGGAAAGCGGCGGCAATGGGCCGGATGGCGGTATTGATCTGATTCTGCACAAAGGCAGCGAAAAGCATCTGGTGCAATGCAAGCAGTGGCGCGCGACCAAGGTTGGCGTTGCAGCAGTGCGTGAGTTCTTCGGGCTGATCGCTGCAGAAGGTGCCACCGGCGGCTTTGTCGTGACCTCCGGCAGCTTTACCGCAGATGCTAAGTCCTTTGCCAGTGGTCGCAATATCCGCTTGGTGGAAGGTCCTGAGCTTAATCGCTGGATCGCCTCTTCACGTACCGCTCAACCCAAGCCTTCGGCTACAGCTAGCTTCGTACCGGCACAAGCAGGTGCGCCAAGTTGCCCTGTCTGTAACTCGGTTATGCAAAAGCGGGTAGCGAAACGTGGGGCGAAGATTGGTAATGAATTTTGGGGGTGTTCGCAGTATCCGAAGTGTCGTGGAGTCGCGCAGGTTTGATATTACTTAGGTTTTTATTTTGGAGAAGTTATGCCTGATTTTTCTGCGGCAATTGCATTGTTAAAGAAACCAATCGAGGATGTGTATTCTGTTGCGAAAGATGAGGTTAAGTCAAAGATTGCGTTGGTTCGTACGTCTGCAAAAATGAAACAGCTGCACAAGAAGCTTTATGAGACGCAGCGTGTTAAAACAATTTGGCATACGGAGCGGCCATGTAGTTTGAGTTCTTTTTTTCATCCGGTTTCAATAGTTACTGATAATGCTTCTGTTATAGGTCCGTTTAGGTTGAATGGGCTTGATGCTTTTGATAATAACCACAATATAATATTTGGTACTGTTGGTCAGGGTAAATCAATTCTCCTTCGTTATCTTCTTGGTAAGGAGATAAAGTCTGGAGCCAGGATTCCTGTATTTGTAGAGCTTCGAAATGTTGGTGCTGGAACAATTTTAGATGCATTGAAAGAAAAGTTTTCCTCTGTGTTGGGTATACCTGTGGATGAGCAGGTTTTTTCAAGTTTTGCTCAGGATGGAAAAGTCTCTTTCTTGCTGGACGGGTTTGATGAGGTCGATCCATCGAATGTGACTAGAGTGCTTTCTGAAATAGAAGATTTGTCGTACAGGTATCAAGATTGCAAGATGGTTTTGACATCTCGTCCTGATTCTGAGTGTCGGCATTTGACGAATTTTTACTCGAACAAAATTCAGCCATTAGAGTCAGATAGTTTATTGGGCTTTTATAAGAAAATAACAAAGGATAATGAGTTTTCTTTGCGCTTGAACTCTGCAGTTAAAGGCTCTCCAACTAAGATAAGGGAACTGGTAACTACGCCGCTCCTGGCAACGCTGCTGGCAATTTCATATCGAAGTGCTCAGAAGATACCGCTAGATTTTGCAGAGTTTTATGATGATTTGTTTCAGATTCTTCTGATTAGGCATGATGCTTCTAAGCTCGGGTGGCGTAGAAACAGAAAATCTAAGCTTGATGATCGGCAAGTTCAGCAAATATTCGAGGCGTTTTGCTTTTCTACGCGGAGAAGACAAATTACCACAATTGATAAAGAGGTTGCGTACAGTATTGCGCAGGAAAGCATAGCTGAAACTTCAATTGAAGCAGAACCCCAGAATTTTCTGGATGATATTAAGAAAATAACTTGTCTGTTAGTTGATGAAGGTAAGAAGTACCACTTTGTTCATGCAAGCGTGCAGGAGTTTTTTGCAGCTCGATATATTAAGACTAAGGCTGATGTGGTTGCGCATAGATTTTATGAGCAGCTTGTGTCGGGGAAGTGGAGTTCTTGGTCTGAGGAGTTGGGTTTTTTACGTCAAATTGATGCGCATCGCGCTTTAAAATATTTCTATATACCAGATTTAAATTCAACTATTGATCACTTGCTAAAAGATAAATCTGAGCCTGACTCAGGTGTTGTGTCGGATTATTTGGGTTCAATGCGTGTTGTTAAGAAAATATCTGTCAGGGATGGGAAGGCTGCAGTTTCTTATTATGTAGATAAGGACTTGTCCTATAATTGTTATTATATGAATGTACTTGCTACAAGGTTGTTTTCTTCGATGTTTTCTAGGCATGTCGACGTGCATAATGTCTTGGGTTGGAGTATTGGTTTTGAAAATGATCCAAGTTGTATGGTTCGAACATATTTGGAAATTGCAAATGATCGCGGCAAGGTTTTTACTGCAGAGATTTTTTCTAAGGTTGATGCGATTGTTAGGGATTTTTTACGAGAGCGTAACGTGATGCAAAACTCTGTTCAGAGGGAAGAGAATAAGACAAGTTTTATAGATCTATCTGTATAGTGGCTATTATTTGTTGCTTTAGGTGTCTAGTATTTTGATAAATAAATATAACTTGGTGAGTTAGCTCTCTGCCGCATGAAAAAGCCAGACCTCACGGTCTGGCTTTTTCACATCTATCCAACCCTCCTTACAACGCCCCAAACACCTTCTTCGCCAAACTGGTCGCTGCACCCGCCGGATTCTCACGGATGCTGGCTTCCTGTTCGGCGATCATGGTGAACAGGCCGTCCAGCGCCTGCTCGGTCACATAGTTTTCGATATTCGCGCTTTTCGCGTCGATCACCCCGAAGCTCGCGGCTTGGCCGGCGAAGTTGTTGTATTGCTGGGCCAGGCCGACCTGGTCGGTGGCTTGTTTGACGATGGGCAGGAACTTGGCGCGGATCTGCTCGCGGCTAGTTTTGTTCAGGTACTGGGTGGCGGAATCGTCCGGGCCGGCGAGGATGCTTTTGGCGTCTTGCACGGTCATCTTCTTCACCGAATCCACCAGCAGCGCCTGGGCTTGCGGTACGGCGGCTTCGGCGGCTTTGTTCATGCTCGCTTCGAGCTGCTCGACCTGCGCGCCCATGCCCATCATCTTCATGGTTTTCGCGGCTTTGCCGAGGTTGCCCGGCAGTTCGATGCGTACGTCCGGGTTGTCGCTGAAGCCACCGGGTTTGCCCAGTTGTTGCACGGCGACTTTGGCGCCTTGGGTGAGGGCGTCTTTCAGGCCGCCGCTGGCGTCGCTCTGGCTCAGGTCGGCGAGGGACAACGCCATGGCGCTGCTGGATAGAACAAGGCCGGCGGCCAGGGAAATCAGACGAAGCATGGTGGGCATCCTTGTGCGATGGGAGAGGCAGTCACTGGAGCTTAACGGAGTGTTGCGCGCAGGCAAGTGTGCTGTTGCACCGCAGCTCTGACCGGGAGTGGAGCCAAGGGAGAGACGAGGCTAGTTGTTTAGGCGCTGCAACTCACGGCGCACCATTTGCGCGTAAGCGGCAGGTTTCAGGGTGTACAGCTCGGCGGCTACCCAACTGAGCCAGCGTGCGCCGAGTTCGGCCTTGGCCGCCAGCAGGCGCTGGGCTTCGGCTTCGGCGCGGGCTTGGTTGGCTTGGTGAAATTCGGCGCGGGAGGGTTTGGCGGTTTTGTCGTCGCTGGGGGCCATGGTGATCTGCCGGACGGTTGTGGTCGATCCTGGGTTTATCTACAAAGCCTTTGACCTTGTAGGGTGGATGACGCCTTTTTCATCCGCCATCGCGATGTGGTGGATGGATAAAGCGCCAGCTACGCGCCCCGATCCACCCTACGTCGTTTCGGTAGGGCCTAGGGTGAGCATGGCGGACAAGCCTGCGGCATGTCCGCCCTACGAGAGTGGGTTTACAGCGGCTCGACCACATCCTCGCTGCGATCCATCGTCACCTGGCGGATCGACAGGCGAATCTCGGCCGGCAGCACGCGCTTGGCGGCGCCTTCGGCGAGTTCGTTGAGCAGCGGGTGGTGGCTGAGTTTGCCGGCTTCGTCCTGGCGCAGTACGCCTTGGTCGAGCAAGGTCTGGATAAAGTGACGGAACAGACTCTTGTCGAAAAACTCCGGGGCGTTGAGGCCGTGGAGGATCGACAGGCGCTGGGCCATCACGGTGCAGAGGTCTTCCAGTTCTTCGGCGCTGATGGCGTTCTGCCCGGCGTTGAGCAGCAGCGCGGTGGCCATGTAGAAGCGTTGCAGGGTCTGCGCGATGGCGCGCGAGAGCAGGGTCAGCAGGACGAAATGCCGCGAGCTGGGCGCCGGACGCACGTAGACATCGCCTTCGAACTTGAGCAGGCCCTGTTCGAGGAATGCCGCCAGCCACTGGTCGACCACCGCGTCCAGCTCTTCCAGGCTCCAGCGGATAAACAGTTCGGATTGCAGGTAGGGATAGAGCGCGCGGGTGTAGCGCAGGATCTGCTCGCGGCTGATCCGCGCGCTGCTCTGGAAGAAGCTCGCCAGCAGTGCCGGCAGGGCGAAGATGTGCAGCACGTTGTTGCGGTAGTAGGTCATCAGGACGGCGTTGTGCTCGTCCAGGTAGAGAATCTTGCCCAGCGCATCCTTCTGTTCGGCGAGCAGGTTCATGCCCTGCACGTATTCGATCAGCGCCTGGCCGTTGCCGTCCGGCAGGGTGGTGTGCGGCGAGTAGGGCACGCGGCGCAGCAAGGCCAGGTAGAGGTCGAGCACGCGCGCCAGGGCGCGATCGTCCAGCGCCAGCTTGCTGGTGGAGAGCAGGGCCAGGGCCACCAGGTTGACCGGGTTGATCGCGGCGGCCTCGTTGAGGTGCTGGGCCACGCGTTCGCCAAGGCGGTTGGTGGCTTCGTTCAGCCAGCTCGGCCGGTACTGCGGGGCGAGGTCTTGTGTACGCCAGTCGGGCTGTTCCCGGTCGAGGAATTCGGCCAGCTTGATCGGCTCGCCGAAGTTGACCCATACCTGGCCGAAGCGCTGCTTGAGCGCGCCGATGACCTTGAAGATGTCGAAGATCGATTCTTTCTTCTTGCTCGCGCCGCGCAGCTCGCCGAGGTAGGTGCGGCCTTCCAGCACGCGCTCGTAACCGACATATACCGGCACGAACACCACGGGCAGGCGGTTACTGCGCAAAAAGCTGCGCAGGGTGATGGCGAGCATGCCGGTTTTCGGCTGCAGCATGCGCCCGGTGCGCGAGCGCCCGCCTTCGACGAAGTACTCGACCGGAAAGCCCTTGCTGAACAGGGTGTGCAGGTATTCGTTGAACACCGCGGTGTACAGCGGATTGCCCTTGAAGGTGCGGCGCATGAAGAACGCGCCGCCACGCCGTAGCAGGCCACCGATGACCGGCATATTGAGGTTGATGCCGGCGGCGATATGCGGCGGCGTCAGGCCGTTGCGGAACAAGAGGTAGGACAGCAGCAGGTAATCGATATGGCTGCGGTGGCAGGGCACGTAGATCACTTCATGGCCCTGGGCGACGTCCTGTACGCCTTCGATGTTGTTGACCTTGATGCCGTCGTAGATTTTGTTCCAGAACCAGCTCAGCACCAGTTCGAGGAAGCGGATCACCGTGTAGGTGTAGTCCGAGGCGATTTCGTTGCCGTAGCGCAGCGCCTGCGCCTCGGCTTTCGCGACGCTGATCTTCTCGCGCTCGGCTTCCTCGGTGATCGCCTGGCGCACCAGTGGGCCGTGTACCAGGCCCTTGACCAGGTTGCGCCGGTGCGACACGTCCGGGCCGATGACCGCGGCTTTCTGGTTGCGAAAGTGCACCCGCAACATGCGGTGGACCATGCGCAGGGTGCGTTCGTGGCCTTTGTCCTGTTCGACCAGCGCGCGCAGGTGGATCGGGGCGGAGAACTGCACGCGGGTCTTGCGCCCGAGAATCAGGATGCTGACCAGGCGGCGCAGGCGTCCGGTCACTGCCCAACTGTCGGCGAACAGCAGCTTCCACGGGCTGGTTTCACGGTCCGGCGACTGGCCCCAGAACACGCTGACCGGGACGATTTGCGCATCGTCCACGGCATGCTGGCTCAAGGCGCTGACCACCCGCTCCAGGGTCGGCGAGACGCCGCGCTTGTCCTGCCGGCCGAGCCAGTCCGGCTCCGGGGTCAGGTAGAAGAACGCGGCGGGCTCAAGCAACTCACCTACTGCGACCGGCACCACCGGACGCGGCAATCCCGCTTTGCGGCACTCGGTATCGACCACCGCCAGGTCGCTCAGCGACGGCTGTTGCAGCACGAAGAACACTGGCTTGCTGCGGTCGAGTTTGAGGGTGAAGGCCGACTGGTTGATGGTTTCCGAGCGTACCCAGAGGTACAGCAGGCGGCGTAGGGTGCCGAACACGAGACGGCGAAACGGGGAGCGGGTCATACGAAGTCTGCTGGCTATGCAAAACGAGCATTTGCTCGGGGCGGCTAGTGTGCCGGATCGCTGGCGAGTCGGCAAAATCTTGTAACGCCTCGGTTGTTCGAACCCTAGGCTGGGTTAGGCGCTTGTCGCGGGCTCGGCCATCGCACACCACGCGATGCGCCGTAACCCAGCCTGCGGGGCTCGGTTGTTCGGTTCTGCGTCTCTACACCGGGCTCCTCGGTGTGCGTAGCACTGCGCCCGGCGGCCTGGCTTGTGGCTGCGCTCGGTTCGCGAACGCAATATTGGGCTTCGCGGGGCTCAGCCCAATCTACGCAGTCGGCGGCGGGGTTGCAGGCAGATGCCTCACCGTTACCGGCTTGCACTGTCCGCACCCGACTCCTTATAGTCCGCCGGCATTTAAACGCCCGGCTTGCACCTGCACGGGTCGCGAGCAGGGCCTGTTACCGCAATGGTGAGAGGCCATGATCGAAATAAAAAACCTGACCAAGCGTTTTGCCCAGCACACCGCCGTGGATGACCTGTCCTTCAGCGTTCAACAGGGGGAAGTGCTGGGTTTTCTCGGGCCGAACGGCGCCGGCAAATCCACCACCATGAAGATGCTCACCGGCTTTCTCGCGCCGACGTCCGGCAGCGCCAGCATCCTCGGTTTCGATATCCAGAAAGACACCCTCAAGGCCCAGCGGCAGATCGGTTATCTGCCCGAAGGCGCGCCGTGCTACGGCGACATGACGGTGCGCGGCTTCCTTGGCTTTATTGCCGAGGTGCGTGGCTTCAAGGGCGCCGAGAAGCGCGAACGAGTGGCCAAGGCGGTGGCCCAGGTCGAGCTTGAGGCCGTGCTTGAACAGTCTATTGAGACGCTCTCGAAAGGCTTTAAGCGCCGCGTCGGCCTGGCCCAGGCGATTCTGCATGACCCGAAAGTGCTGATCCTCGACGAACCCACCGACGGCCTCGACCCGAACCAGAAGCACCAGGTGCGCAAGCTGATTCAGAGCCTGGCCCACGACAAGATCGTGATCATCTCCACCCACATTCTTGAAGAGGTCTCGGCCGTCTGCACCCGTGCGGTGGTGATCGCCCACGGCAAGCTGCTCGCCGATGGCACGCCGCTGGAGCTGGAAAGTCGCTCGCGTTACCACCAGGCGGTCACGTTGGTGGCCGAGGAGCCGCTGGATCAGGCGGCGCTGGCCGCGTTGCCGGGGGTTGCCGGGGTGGAAGAAAACGCCCTGGAACACGGTCTGAGCGTGCTGGCCAAGCCGGGGGAAGTGATCTTCCCGCAGGTCAATGCCCTGATCGCCCAGCGCGGTTGGCGGGTCAAGGAACTGAATGTCGAGCGCGGGCGGTTGGATGAAGTGTTCCGCAGCCTGACCCGTGGGGAGGTGGTATGAGTCAATTGCCGGTGATTTTCAAACGCGAGCTGGCGAGCTATTTCGCCACGCCGCTGGCCTATGTGTTTATCGTGATTTTCCTGGTGCTGTCCGGGGTGTTCACCTTCTACCTGGGTGGTTTCTTCGAGAGTGGTCAGGCCAACCTGTCAGCGTTCTTCAACTTCCACCCCTGGCTCTACCTGTTTCTGGTGCCGGCGATCGCCATGCGCCTGTGGGCCGAGGAGCGCAAATCCGGCTCCATCGAGTTACTGATGACCTTGCCGATCACCCGTTTCGATGCGGTCACCGGCAAGTTCCTCGCCGCCTGGGTATTTGCCGGTTTGGCACTGCTGCTGACCTTCCCGATGATCATCACGGTCAACTACCTCGGCGAGCCGGACAACGGCGCCATCGCCACCGGCTATATCGGCAGCTGGCTGTTGGCTGGCGCCTACCTGGCGATTGGCTCGTGCATGTCGGCGCTGGCGAAGAACCAGGTGATCGCCTTTATCCTCGCGGTCAGCGTGTGTTTCCTGTTTATCGTCAGCGGCTTTCCCATGGTGCTCGACGGCTTCAGCGGCTGGGCGCCGCAGTGGCTGATCGACGCCGTGGCCTCGCTGAGCTTCCTGACCCGTTTCGAGGCAATCAGCAAGGGCGTGATCGACCTGCGTGACCTGCTGTATTTCCTCACCCTGATCGCCGCCTGGTTGGCCGCGACCGCGGTGGTTATCGACCTGAAGAAAGCTGACTGAGGATGCCCATGAAAAAGCTGATGCTTTCCAGCGCCGGGCTCGCACTCATCGCCCTGGCGTTTCTCGCCTTCAACCTGTTCTCTAGCCTGAGCCTCAGTGGCGCACGCCTGGACCTGACCGAACAGAAGCTCTACACCCTCTCAAGCGGCACCGAGCAGATTCTTGCTGACCTGGACGAGCCGGTGGAGCTGAACTTCTTCTATTCCGACACTACCAGCAAGGACTTACCGGCCCTGCGCACCTACGCCAAGCGCGTCGAGGAAATGCTCAAGGCCTACCAGCGCGAAGCCGGCGACAAACTCAAGCTGAACATCATCGACCCGGCGCCGTTCTCCGCCGAGGAAGACCAGGCCGCCGAGTTTGGCCTGCAAGGTATTCCCTTGCAGCAGGGCGGCGATTCGATCTACTTCGGCCTGGCCGGCAAGAACGCCGAAGGCCAGACCCAGGTGATCCCGTTTTTCGCCCTGGATCAGGAAGAGTTCCTCGAATACGAACTCAGCCGTTTGGTGCAAAGCCTGGCCAAGCCCGAGCGGCCGGTGGTCGGCGTACTCTCCGGCTTGCAAGTCAACGGTGGCTTCGACATGGCGGCGCGCCAGCCGACGCCGCCGTGGATGGTCATGGAGGAGATTCGCCAGCTGTTCCAGATCGAAAGCCTGAAGGCCGACGTCGACCAGATTCCCGACAATGTTTCGGTGCTGCTGCTGATCCACCCCAAGCAGTTGCCCGAGCAGACCTTGTACGCCATCGACCAGTTCGTCCTGCGTGGCGGCAAGTTGCTGACCTTCGTCGACCCGTTCAGCGAGGCCGATACCCAGGCCGAAATGCCCGGTGAGATGGTCATCGACAAGGCCTCCGATCTGCCGCAGCTGTTCAAGGCCTGGGGCCTGCGCATGGTGCCGGACAAGGTGCTCGGCGATGGCTCCTACGCCATGTCGGTGAGCATGGGCCAGGGCCAACGCCCGGTGCGCCACGCGGCCTGGCTGAGCCTGCCGAAAAACGCCCTGGATGCCGAGGACATCAGCACCGCTGCGCTGGAAACCCTGACCGTGGCCACCGCCGGTATCCTCGAACCGCTGGAGGGGGCGAAAACCCGCTTTATTCCGCTGATCCGCAGCTCGCAATACGCCATGCCGTTCGACGCCAAACGCTTCGGCATGCTGAGCAATCCGGAAGAGCTGATCCGCGAGCTGGAACCTACCGGCGAGCGCTACACCCTGGCCGCCCGCATCAGCGGTCCGGCCATGTCCGCCTACCCGGATGGCATCGAAGGGCGCAAGGACGGTCTCAAACAGGCCGACAACATCAACGTGATCGTGATGGCCGACACCGACCTGCTCACCGACCGCATGTGGGTGCAGGTGCAGGACTTCTTCGGTCAGCGCATCCCGCAGCCGTGGGCCGACAACGCCGGTTTCGCGATCAACGCCCTGGACAACCTGGCCGGCTCCGAGGCGCTGATCAGCGTGCGCTCGCGCGGTCGCTTCACCCGTCCGTTCGAGGTAGTGGACGCGATCCAGCGTGACGCCGAGGTGCAGTTCCGCGAGAAGGAAGAAGCGCTACAGGCACGCCTGGCGGATACCGAGCAGAAGCTCGCGGCCTTGCAGCAAAGCGCTGACCCGAGCCAGGCGTTGGAACTGACCCCGGAACAGCAGGCCACGGTGCAGCAGTTCCTCCAGGAAAAGCTGAAAATCCGCAAGGAACTGCGCGATGTGCGCTATCAGCTGAATGCCGACATCGACGCCCTGGGGCGCAGCCTGAAGTTCATCAATATCGCCTTGATTCCGATACTGCTGACCCTCGGCGTGTTGGCCCTGTGGCTCTGGCGCCGGCGCAAGCACGGCTGATCTCGACCTGGCCCGGCGCAATGCCGGGCCAGGGTTCTGCGGCGGCTATCTTCGCCGAAACTGCACGGTTCGGGTGCTTTGCCAATTCTCCGCGATCCAGGCTGTAGCACTAGTGCCACGGGCTTCTTGCCGTATCTAAAAAGTGCTTTTCAGTCACAAAGCTTGCTTTATACTCGGTCAGCGGTCGTTGGCGGCACGTGCTCTGGCATACCGGTTGGTATGCCGGGCTCAAGGCCTGTGGCGTACCGTCGAACCGTCTTTACATGACAATAAAAACTGCGAGCTGGAGAGTGGTAATGGCTGATCGTGAGACAGGAACCGTCAAGTGGTTCAATGATTCCAAGGGGTATGGCTTCATTCAGCGCGAAAGCGGCGCCGACGTGTTCGTCCATTACCGCGCTATTCGTGGCGAAGGGCACCGTTCGCTGGTCGAAGGCCAGAAGGTCGAGTTCGCCGTGACCCAAGGCCAGAAAGGCCTGCAAGCGGAAGATGTTTCCGCTGTGTGAGCCCTGGCGCTACGAAAAAGCCCGTCGCTGACGGGCTTTTTTGCTTCTGTGGCCTGGCCGACGCTCGCTCGCCGTGCGGACTGTAGGCCAGGTGTAGGCGGGAGACGGTGGACAAGCCGGCGCATGTTTACCCTACGAGGTCGCAGGTGTGTTCGGTTTCGGTAGGCGCGGCGGGGCGCCCAGCCTATGGTCGCGAATGACGAGGTGTGCGTAGGGCGGACATGC
>DELY01000023.1:53888-54128 GCA_002354655.1 Pseudomonas sp. UBA2684 | reverse complement strand
GGCGCATGTCCACCCTACGGGGCCGCAGGTGTGTTCGGTTTCGGTAGGCGCGGTGGGGCGCTCAGCCCATGGCCGCGAATGACGAGGTGTGCGTAGGGCGGACATGCCGCAGGCTTGTCCGCCAGCTCATGGTGGGCGGGAGGCGGTGGACAAGCTGGCGCATGTCCACCCTACGGGGCGTAGGTGTGTGCGGTTTCGGCAGGCGCGGCGGGGCGCCCAGCCCATGGCCGCGAATGACGA
>DELY01000023.1:0-53709 GCA_002354655.1 Pseudomonas sp. UBA2684 | reverse complement strand
TGGCGCATGTCCACCCTACGGGGTCGCAGGTGTATTCGGTTTCGGTCGGCGCGGAGGGGCGCTCAGCCCATGGCCGCGAATGACGGGGTCGCGGGCGCGTCTAGCTGGCGGCAGGCTCAGCCGGTGCGCCAGGTGATTTCCTCGACGCCATCGGCGCTGATGCGCATCCAGCGGTCGGCTTGTTCGTCGCTTTCCTCTTCCTGCCAACCGCCTGGGGCGCAGCGTACTTCGACGTTGAGCGCGGCAAACGCCGCCTGAGCGCAGGTCAGGTCGTCGGCCCAGGGCGTGGCGGCGCTTTCCAGAAACAGGCTGTGCCATTTGCCGACGGCCTTGGGCAGCCAGGTCACCGGGATGTCGCCGGCGAGGCATTTGAAGGTCTGGCCTTTCTGCTGCCAGGGCGTGCAGGGGCCGAGCGCTTCGCTCAGCCACTGGGCGATGGCCAGGTGGTCGGCATCTTTCAGGTAAATCTCGATATCCGGTTGGCGCATGCTGGTGTTTTCCTGAGGAACCTAGGGTCTGTTGTCGTTTCATCACGACCGTGCCGGAGCCTGCTTTGGCGCGAGGCAAGGCACGAGACGCGAAGTTTGGTTGTTCCAAATGAGCGTCGAGAAACGCAGTATCGCGCAAAAGCAGGCCCGGCCCTGCGGGTTGCGCGGAAAATCTCGCCACGCGTTGTTGTAGACGCGGCCGGCCCAGGCCATTGCCGGCGTCCTACGCCTAGCGGAGCGCCGCCCGGCCATGGCGAGATTTTGCGCAGCAACGCGGCTTGCGCTGAAACGGCAACAGACCCTAGCGTTTTTCGATCCAATCGTAGCGTATCGCGACCGTCACTTCGCAGGGCTCGGCGATCACCGCGGCGCGGCGTTCGGCGCTGGCGCGCCAGCCGTGCGGGGTCATCGCCAGCAGGTCGGCGCGGGCCTCGCTGCTGCTCAGTTGGAGGCGGAAGGTCAGGGTTTCGCTGTGCGCCAGGCGCATGCCGGCGGGGATCAGTTCGAGGTGTTTCTGGTCGTCGTAGTCGCGCACTTCGTCATACAGCTTCTCGCGCAGCTCCATCAGGTGCTCGCGGGTCGGCCCCATGCGCAGCAGACCGCCGCCGGGGCTGAGCAGGCGCATGGCTTCCTGCCAGTCGAGCGGGCTGAACACGCTGGCGAGCAATTGGCAGCTGGCGTCGGCCAGCGGTACGCGGGCCATGCTCGCCACCAGCCAACTGAGCTGGGGCGCGCGCTTGCAACCGCGCTTGATCGCTTCGCGGGAAATATCCAGGGCGTAGCCGCAGGCATCCGGCAGGGCGTCGGCGATCTGCGCGGTGTAATAGCCCTCGCCGCAGCCGATATCCAGCCAGTGTGCCGGGGCGTAGCCAGCGGCCAGTTCGGCCAGGCGCTTGGCCAGCGGCGCGTAGTGGCCGCCGTCGAGAAAGCGCCGCCGCGCGTCGACCATCGCGGCGTTGTCGCCGGGGTCGCGGCTGTTCTTGTGCTGCACCGGCAGCAGGTTCAAGTAGCCTTGGCGCGCGCGGTCGAAGCGGTGGTTGGCCGGGCAGGTTACGCCGTTGTCGACGGCGCTCAGGGCGCCTTGGCAGATGGGGCAGGTCAGCATGCGGAAAATCCAAGCACAGGCCGTTGCGAGCGCCCCGAGAACACGGCGGACGCAACACAGCGACGAGACATGGCGAATAGCCAGACGAGGAGCGAGTAGCGCCCTACGCCGCTATCGGGGTGCGCAGCAGGCATGTTCATGCCAGCAGCTTGACCAGGGTCTGGTAGTAAATCTCGGTCAGTACATCGAGGTCGCTGGCCAGCACGCGCTCATTGATCTGGTGGATGGTGGCGTTGACCGGGCCGAGTTCCACCACCTGGGTGCCCATGGTGGCGATGAAACGTCCGTCCGAAGTGCCGCCGGAGGTCGAGGGCTTGGTCTCGCGGCCGGTGACCGTCTTGATGCTGGCCGCTACCGCGTCGAGTAGCGCGCCCGGCTCGGTGAGGAACGGCAGGCCGGACAGCGCCCATTCCACGTGGTAGTCGAGGCCGTGCTTGTCGAGAATCGCGTTGACCCGCTGTTGCAGGCCTTCGACCGTGGATTCGGTGGAGAAGCGGAAGTTGAACACCGCCTTCAGCTCGCCCGGGATGACGTTGGTCGCGCCAGTGCCGGAATTGAGGTTGGACACCTGGAAGCTGGTCGGCGGGAAGAAGGCGTTGCCGTTGTCCCAATGCTCGGCGGCCAGTTCTGCGAGGGCCGGGGTGGCCAGGTGGATCGGGTTCTTCGCCAGGTGTGGGTAAGCCACGTGGCCCTGTACGCCGCGCACGGTCAAGGTGGCGCCGAGGGAGCCGCGGCGGCCGTTCTTGACCACGTCACCGACCAGCGAGGTGCTCGACGGCTCGCCGACGATGCACCAGTCCAGGCGCTCGCCGCGTGCGGCCAGGCGTTCGACTACGGCTTTGGTGCCGTGGTGGGCCGGGCCTTCTTCGTCGCTGGTGATGAGGAAGGCAATGCGCCCGTTGTGCGCCGGGTAAGCGGCGACGAAACGTTCGACGGCGATGATCATCGACGCCAGGCTGCCTTTCATGTCGGCCGCGCCACGCCCGCAGAGCATGCCTTGCTCGTCGATCAGCGCGTCGAACGGCTGGTGCTGCCAGGCTTGCAATGGGCCGGTCGGCACCACGTCGGTGTGCCCGGCGAAGCACAGCACGGGGCCGGCCTGGCTGCCGTGGGTTGCCCAGAAGTTCTCCACCTCCTCGATGCGCATCGGCTCGATCGCGAAGCCGAGGGCAGCCAGGCGGCGCATCATCAGCTCTTGGCAGCCTTCGTCGACCGGGGTCACGGAGGGGCGGCGAATCAGGTCGCAGGCCAGCTCAAGGGTGGGGGACAGGGTCGGGGAGAGGGCAGTCATTGCGGCTCCAGAGCGGCATCAAGCGGAAAGGCCGCCATCTTAAAGCAAAACGGCGGCCATTGGCCGCCGTCAGGCTGTTTCAGGTGGCTGTAGGGTGGGCTAGACGGCTACTACTTCATCCGCTGCCTGTTCCTGCGGCTTGGGCAGCGACGAGAGCAGCGCCATGACCAGTGCGGCCAGGTAAGGCAACGACTGCACCAGGAGCATGGCCACCCAGAACTTCACGTCGGCGCTGGGTAGGCCCTGGACGATGGTGATGCCGAGCGCCGCGCCCCACAGCAGGAGCATGATGAACACTTCTTCGCGGGCTTCCGCCAGGGCCACTAGCATGCCGTGGCTGCTGCGCATTTTCGGCGTGCGGAAGAACGGGATGCTGGTGGTGAAGAAGCCATACAGCACCGCCTTGGCGATGGTGTGCGACAACGCCAGCCCGGCCAGCGCGGCAGAGAAGGCATCCTTCAGGTTGACGCCGACGGCGCGCTGATAGAGGAAGACGATCTTCGCCACTTTGAACACGAACAGCGCCAGCGGCGGGATGGCGAAGATCAGCAGCGGCGGGTCGACCCGTTGCGGCACGATGATCATCGCCGCCGACCAGAGCAACGCCCCGGCGGTGAAGAAGATATTCAGGCCATCGGCCACCCACGGCAGCCAGCCGGCGATGAAGTGGTAGCGCTGGCCGCGCTTGAGTTCGGAATCCTTGCCGAGGAACAGGCTGCGCGCATGGCCCTTCATGATCTGAATCGCGCCGTAGGCCCAGCGGAAGCGCTGCTTCTTGAAGTCGATAAAGGTGTCCGGCATCAAGCCTTTGCCGAAACTGTCGTAGGCGTAGGCGGCGGTATAGCCCTTCTTGAACACGCGCAGGCCGAGTTCGGCGTCTTCGCAGATGGTCCAGTCGGCCCATTGCAATTCGTCCATCACGGTGCGGCGGATCATGGTCATGGTGCCGTGCTGGATGATCGCGTTGCGGTCGTTGCGGGTGACCATGCCGATGTGGAAGAACCCCTTGTATTCGGCATAGCAGAGCTTCTTGAAGGTGCTTTCCTTGCTGTCGCGGTAATCCTGTGGCGACTGCACCACGGCGATTTTCGGGTCGGCGAAGTGCGGCACCATGTGCTTGAGCCAGTTGCGGTCGACGCAGTAGTCGGAGTCGATCACCGCCACCACTTCGGCGTCCGGCGCGGTGTGCGGCAGGATGTAGTTCAGCGCGCCGCCCTTGAAGCCGGCCAGCGGGGCCACGTGGAAGAACTTGAAGCGCGGGCCGAGCTGTTCGCAATAGGCCTGCACCGGTTCCCACACGGCGGGGTCCTTGGTGTTGTTGTCGATGATCAGCACTTCGAAGTCCGGATAATCGAGGTTGGCCAAGGCGTCGAGGGTCTGTTTGACCATCTCCGGCGGCTCGTTGTAGCAGGGCACGTGAATCGACACTTTCGGTCGGTAGGCGCTGTCGGCCGATACCGGCTGGAACGGCCGGCGCCGGGTGCGGGTCCACACGGTTTCCGCCAGTTCGTGGGCCTCGGTCAGCAACACGATGAACACACCAACGGCGCCGATGCCGAGTAGCAGGCCGACGGTGACGCTGAACCAGGTGCTGTACTGCTGGCTGTAGTCGTAGCCGATCCACACCAGTACCGAGCCGCCGGCGAAGGCGACGAAGGTCAGGAAGGTGCGCCCGCGTTGCCGCAGTGCGCTGCCGTCGATTAGCAGCAGGGCCAGGGCGAGCAGGGCCATGACCACCGACGCGATGGCCAGCAGGCGCCATTGCGGAATGGCCACCACCGGGCCTTCAAAGTTGAATTTCGCCTGGCGGTCGAGGTTGTACACGCCCCAATAGGCGCCCACCGCCCCTTCGTCGCTGATTTTCCAGGGTTGGTCGAAGGCTTCGATGACGAAGTAGTTGTAGCCCTGGGCGTTCAGCGTGTTGACCAGGGTGCGCAGGTAGATGGCCTGGTCGGCCTGCGAGGCGTCGGCGCCACCGCGCATGCGGCCGTTGCTTGGCCAGCCGACTTCGGAGAGCAGCAGCGGTTTTTTCGGGAACAGCTTTTTCAGGTCGCGGGCGCGGTCGAGGACGAACTGGGTGGAGTCCTGCATCGGCACGAACTCCCAGTACGGCAGCACGTGGGCGGCGATCAGGTCGGTGTGCTTGGCCAGCTCCGGGTATTCCTCCCAGATGTGCCACTGCTCCGAGGTGGTCACCGGCACTTTCACCGCGGCACGCACCCGGTCGAGGTATTCGATGAGCTTCTGGGTGGTGATTTCGCGGCGGAACAGCGCTTCGTTACCGACCACCACGCGCACCACGCTGCGCGAGTCGTTGGCAATCTCGATGGCCTTGGCGATTTCGCGTTCGTTGCGTTCTTGGTCCGGGCTGATCCAGATACCCAGGGTCACGCGCAGGCCGAACTCTTCGGCCAGGCGCGGGATCTCGGCGAGTGGGCCGTCCACCGAGTAGGTGCGGATGTTGTCGGTCTGCTTGGCCAGCAGCTCGAGGTCGGCGCGCATTTCTGCGTCACTCGGGTAGGTGGCGGTCTGCGGGTTTTGCCCCTGGCGGAACGGCGAAAACGAATAGCCGGAGATTTGCTCGGGCCAGTCCGGTGCGCTCACCGGGCGGTTATACAGCGCCCAGATACCGGCAAACAGGGCGGCAATCGCCAAGACCACGACCAGGTTGAGTCCAAATTTACGCGAAGGCATAGCTGTATCAGGTTCCGATGGGGGGAACAGAGAGGAGCCGACGAACGCCGGATGGCGCGCATGCTACTCCCCCGCCGATTGACTGTATAGCGCCGCACCACCGCGGTTTACCGGGTGTCGCGGGCTAATGTCGGTTGGATCAAGCGAAGGCCCCGGAAGTTCGCACAACCGAGCTTTCGCGAGGGATATTCGCACCAAGACGGTCGCGGCGCCGTCACTCGGCGCCCGACCCTACAGCGCGCGCAGGAGAATCCGCTCGCTGACCTCCAGGTCGATGTCGCGGCCTTCGCCGAGGCTGGTCATCTGGTGGCGTTGCAGTTGCGCCAGCACCTGAGGAATCACCTCGGCATCCAGGCCGTGCTCGGACAAAGTGGTCGGCACGCCCATGCGGCTGAAGAAGCCTTGCGTGGCGGCGATGGCCGCATCGATGCGCGCGTCTTCGTCGCCGTCGCGCAGGTGCCACACGCGTTCGGCGTATTGCAGCAGCTTGGCGCGTTTCGCCGCGCGGCGTTCGGCCAGCAGCGCCGGCAGCACCACGGCCAGGGTTTGCGCGTGGTCGAGGTGGTACAGCGCGGTCAGTTCATGGCCGATCATGTGCGTTGCCCAATCCTGCGGCACACCGCAGCCGAGCAGGCCGTTGAGCGCCTGGGTGGCGCACCACATCAGGTTGGCGCGCACGGCATAGTCTTCGGGGTCGGCCAGGGCCTTGGGGCCTTCCTCGATCAGGGTCTGCAACAGGCCTTCGGCGTAGCGATCCTGCAGCGGCGCGTCGGCCGGGTAGGTGAGGTACTGTTCGATGGTGTGGACGAAGGCATCGACCACGCCGTTGCCGATTTGCCGCGCCGGCAGGCTGAAGGTGGTGCGCGGGTCGAGGATGGCGAAGCGCGGGTAGAGCAGCGCGCTGCTGAACGGCAGTTTCTCCTGGCGCGCGACGTGGGTAACCACGCCATGCGGGTTGCTCTCCGAACCGGTGGCCGCCAGGGTCAGTACGCAGGCCAGCGGCACAGCCGCCTTGATCCGGGTGCCGGTGAGCAGGTCGAGGGGATCGCCGGCATAGCAGAGTGCCGCGGCGATAAATTTGCTGCCATCGATCACCGAGCCGCCACCGATTGCCAGGATAAAGTCGCACTGCTCGCGCTTGGCCTGCTCCACGGCGCGCACCAGGGTATCGAACTGCGGGTTGGCCTCGATGCCGGCAAAGCGGCTCACGGCGAAACCGGCCAGGGCTGCTTCGACCTGCGCCCATACGCCGTTCTGGAAGATGCTGCCGCCGCCGTGGGTGACCAGTACGCGACTGCCCGGGGGAATTTCCTTGCCGAGTTTGGCGATCTGGCCTTCGCCAAAATGAATCTTGGTCGGGTTGTGAAAACTGAAGTTACGCATCGCAGGCTCCGGCAGGCTCATTTGTTGTTCTGCGCCGACTATACCGCCGCTGGACCGGGTAAACCCCAGGCAGGGTCATTCATCCGCTTTGGCGCGAGGCGCGCATGCAGTGCTTGGGCGACGGCTCCGGCCTTCCTATAATGCGCGCCTGCCCGTGCGCGGGGTGCTTGAGGTGATGAAATGCCGATCGACGAACAACGCTTTGCTGGAATTGCCCGGCTGTATGGCCGCGAGGGTGCCGAGCGCCTGAGCGCGGCGCACGTGGCGGTGGTCGGCATCGGCGGCGTCGGTTCCTGGGCGGCCGAGGCGCTGGCGCGCTCGGGGGTTGGCGAGATTTCGTTGTTCGATCTGGATGATGTCTGCGTCAGCAACAGCAACCGCCAGCTGCATGCGCTGGACAGCACGGTCGGGCAGGCCAAGGTCGAGGTGATGGCGGCGCGCATTCGCGGCATCAACCCGGCCTGCGTGGTGCACGCCGTAACGGATTTCGTCACCCGCGAGACCATGGCCGAGTACATCACCGAGCAACTCGATGCGGTGATCGACTGCATCGACAGCGTTAACGCCAAGGCCGCGCTGATTTCCTGGTGCAAGCGGCGCAAGATCCAGGTGATCACCACCGGCGGCGCGGGCGGGCAGATCGACCCAACGCAGATCCAGGTCGGCGACCTCAACAAGGCCTGGAACGATCCGCTGGCGTCCAAGGTGCGTTCTACCTTGCGCCGCGACTACAACTTCTCGCGCACCCCGGGGCGCAACTACAGTGTGCCCTGCGTCTACTCCACCGAGCAGCTGCGCTACCCGAAGCCCGATGGCACGGTGTGTCAGTACAAGGGCTTTGTCGGCGAAGGGGTCAAGCTCGATTGCGCCGGTGGTTTTGGCGCGGTGATGATGGTCACCGCGACGTTTGGCATGGTCGCGGCGGCGCGCATCGTCGACAAACTGGTCGCCGGCGCGCGCCGCCCGGCTGAGCGATCGAAATAGGCAGCCCATAGGGTGGAGATGGCGAAGCCTTGTCCACCGAGCTTTGCGGCGGACAAGCCGCGCTGCGGCATGTCCGCCCTACGCGTTATCCGCCAGCTCGCGCATGCGCTGCAACACCGCATTCAAGCCATTGCTGCGTGAGGGAGAGAGTTGTCGGGTCAGGCCGAGTTGGCTGAACCAGTCGTGCAGGTCGACCTCCAGCAGTTCAGCCGCCGTCAGGCCGTCGACCCGCGCCAGTAGCAGCGCCAGCAAACCGCGTAGCAGCCGGGCATCGCTGGCCGCGCGAAATTGCCAGCGGTCATCTTGCACGTCGGCAACCAGCCATACCTGACTCTCGCAGCCATGCACGCGCTGGGCTTCGCCGCGCTCGTCCTCGCTCAGCGGGGCCAGGCGTTCGCCCCACTGCATCAGCAGGCGGGCGCGTTGTTCCCAGCTGGCACAGTCGGTGAAGGCGTGCAGCGCCTCCTGAGCCGGGGCGGGCAGGCTCATCGCAACAACTCCAGGGCCTTGTCCAGGGCCGTGAAAAAACGCTGCAGGTCTTCGCCATCGTTGTACAGCCCCAGTGACACGCGAATCGCCCCAGACAGGCCGAGGCTGTTCAGCAGCGGCATGGCGCAATGATGGCCGGCGCGCACGGCGATACCCTGTTCGGTGAGCAGGTGCGCGAGGTCGGCGTTGTGCACGTCGTCGACGATAAAGCTGACCAGCGCCACCTGCGGCAGGCCCAGCAGGCGAATGCCGGGGCGTGCGTTGAGGCCGGCCAGCAGCTCGGCGTGCAAGGCCGCTTCGTGGCGGGCGACGGCGGCGTGGTCCAGCCCGCTCAGATATGCCAAGGCGGCGCCGAGGGCAATGACCCCGGCAACTGGCGGAGTGCCCGCTTCGAATCCCAGGGGTGCGCCGCGAAAGGTTGCGCTGTGGTAGTCGGCCTGCTGCACCATTTCGCCGCCAAACTGCCAGTGCTTGAGGCGTTGCAGCGCGGCTTTGCGGCCGTACAGCACACCCACTCCATCCGGTCCATAGAGTTTGTGGCTGGAAAACACGTAGAAGTCGCAGCCCAGTGCCTGCACGTCGTGGCGGTCATGCACCACGCCCTGGGCGCCGTCGACCACGCTCAGGGCGCCGTGGGCTTTGCCCAGGGCCAGCAATTCGCCGAGCGGCTGCCAGCAACCGAGCACATTGGACAGCTGGCTGACGGCGAGCAGGCGGGTGCGTGGGCCGATCAGTTGAGCGGCTTGAGCCAGGTCGATAAGGCCCGCGCCGTCGAGGGGCAAGACCACCAGGTTGAGCTGGCGGCGTTGCGCCAGTTGCTGCCAAGGCAGCAGGTTGGCGTGGTGCTCCAGGGCGCTGATGACGATCTCGTCACCGGCCTGAAACTCCGATTCCAGTGCGTAGGCCAGCAGGTTGAAAGCCTCGGTGGCGCCGCGGGTGAACAGGATGTGCGCCGAGTCGGCGGCATTCAGCCATTGTGCGAGCTGATCGCGGGTCTGTTCGAAGGCGCGGGTGGCGCGTTCGCCCGGGACATGCTGGGCGCGATGCACATTGGCCGCACCGCCGGCGTAGTAGCCGAGCAGCGCATCGAGCATCGCTTGCGGTTTTTGCGCGGTGGCGGCGCTGTCCAGGTAGGTCTGACCTTCGGCTTCGAGGGCCAGGATGCCAGGGAAGTCGGCGCGCCAGGGGGAATGGATAGGCATGGGAGAGCTGTCGAGACCGTGGAATGGGTTGAGCGCTGCGATACCCATAATGGGCTCGATGGGTATCGCGGTGCTCAACCCATCCTACAAAACTGCTGCCCAAAAGTTGTTTTTAAAGCATCGCAAGCGAAGGCTAGGCAAGGCGAACTCAAGCGCAACGCAGCGCAGTAACAGCCGCAGGCTGGCCCGCAGGGCGAGCGAAGCGAGTCAAAAGCGGAGTGTACGAATGTACATGAGCATTTTTATCGGACTCGCGACCGAGCTTGAGTTCAACGCCGCATAGCCGAGCGCAGCAGCTTTAAACCAACTTTTCAATTATGCGCGTGCAGGGCTTCGTTGAGCTCGATGGCCGACTTGTGGGTCTTGCATTCCACGGCGCCGGTCTGCGAGTTGCGGCGGAACAGCAGGTCCGGCTGGCCGGCCAGTTCGCGAGCCTTGAGCACCTTGACCAGTTGGTTGTCGGCATCCAGCAGCGCCACTTTGGTGCCGGCGGTGATGTACAGGCCGGACTCCACGGTGTTGCGGTCGCCCAGCGGGATGCCGATGCCGGCATTGGCGCCGATCAGGCAGCCTTCGCCCACGGAAATCACGATATTGCCGCCGCCGGAGAGGGTGCCCATGGTCGAGCAGCCGCCGCCCAGGTCCGAGCCCTTGCCGACGAATACCCCGGCGGACACGCGGCCTTCGATCATGCCCGGGCCGGCAGTGCCGGCGTTGAAGTTGACGAAGCCTTCGTGCATCACCGTGGTGCCTTCACCCACGTAGGCGCCCAGGCGGATGCGCGCGCTGTCGGCGATACGCACGCCGGCGGGCACTACGTAGTCGGTCATTTTCGGGAACTTGTCCACCGAGAAGACTTCCAGCAACTCGCCTTTCAGGCGCGCTTCCAGCTGGCGTTCGGCCAGCTCGGCGAGATCGACCGCGCCCTGGCTGGTCCAGGCCACGTTTGGCAGCAGCGGGAAGATGCCGGTCAGGTTCAGGCCATGCGGCTTGACCAGACGGTGCGACAGCAGGTGCAGCTTGAGGTAGGCCTCGGGCGTGCTGGTCAGAGCGCTGTCTTCGGCGAGGAAGGTGGCGACCAGTGGCTTGTGGCTTTCTGCCAGGCGGGTGAGCAGCGCGGCCTGGGCGGCGTCGATACCCTTCAAGGCTTCGGCGAGGTCGCCGGCCTGGCTGTTGCTGATGGTTATGGCCTGGTTACCGCCTTGATAACCGAGCTTTTCTGTCACTTTGGCGACCAGTTCGCTGGCCGGGTTGAGCAGCGGCTGGGCGTAGAACACTTCCAGCCAGGTGTTCTGGCGGTTCTGGGTGCCAACGCCGAAGGCCAGGCTGAAGAGGGTAGTGGTCATCTTGCTTTCCTTAACGCGAATTCAATAAAGGTGGATTGTTCAGGCCAGTTCAGCGGCATAGCGCTCGGGCTTGAAGCCAATCAGGGTCTTGTCGCCGAGATCCAGCACTGGGCGCTTGATCATCGACGGTTGGGCGAGCATCAGTTCGATCGCCTTGTGCTGGTCGAGGTTGCTTTTCTGCGCCTCGTCCAGCTTGCGGAAGGTGGTGCCGGCGCGGTTGAGGACGGTGTCCCAGCCGTGTTCGTTGCACCACTTTTCCAGGTTGCCACGGTCGATGCCGACGGCTTTGTAATCATGAAAGGCGTAGCTTACGCCGTGCTCGTCGAGCCAGGTGCGGGCTTTTTTCATGGTGTCGCAGGCTTTGATGCCAAACAGGGTTTTGCTCATGGTTACAGACCCTTCACAAAGGCGCGGATACGCTCGGCGGCTTCGACGCATTCGGCCAGCGGGGCGACCAGGGCCATGCGCACGCGGCCGGCGCCGGGGTTGTTGCCGTCGACGTCGCGCGACAGGTACGAGCCGGGCACCACGGTGACGTGCTCGCGGGCGAACAGCTCGCGGGTAAAGGTTTCGTCGTTCATCGGGGTTTTCGCCCAGAGGTAGAAGCCGCCGTCCGGGCGCTGCACATCGAGTACGTCACCGAGAATCGCCAGCACCGCGTCGAACTTCTCGCGGTACAGCGCGCGGTTGGCGCGTACGTGCACTTCGTCGTTCCAGGCGGCAATGCTGGCTTGCTGGGTTTGTACCGGCATGGCGCAGCCGTGGTAGGTACGGTACAGCAGAAAAGATTGCAGAATGGCGGCGTCGCCGGCGACGAAGCCGGACCGCAGGCCCGGCAGGTTGGAGCGCTTGGACAGGCTGTGGAATACCGCGCAACGTGCAAAATCGCTGCGGCCCAGTTCTGCGCAGGCGGTCAACAGGCCGGCCGGCGGGTTCTGTTCGTCGAAATACAGCTCGCTGTAGCACTCGTCGGCGGCGATGACGAAGTCGAATTTATCGGCCAGGGCGATCAGCTTCTTCAGCCTCGGCAGCGGGATCAGCGCACCGGTCGGGTTGCCGGGCGAGCAGAGGAAGAGAATCTGGCAGCGCTGCCAGACGTCATCGCTGACCGCGTCGAAGTCCGGGTTGAAGCCGTGTTCTTCCAGGCATGGCAGGTAGTGCGGCTGCGCGCCGGCGAGCAGGGCCGCACCTTCGTAGATCTGGTAGAACGGGTTGGGGCTGACCACCAACCCACCTTGATCGCGCTGCACCACGGCCTGGGTGAAGGCGAACAGCGCCTCGCGGGTGCCGTTGACCGGCAGCACATGGCGCGCCGGGTCGAGCCAGCCGCTGGGCAGGTTGAAGCGTTGGCCGCACCAGTTGGCGATGGCTTCGCGCAGCGCCGGGATGCCCAGGGTGGTGGGGTACACCGCCAATTGCTGCAGATTGGCGCTCAACGCTTCGGCGACAAAGGCCGGCGAGCGGTGTTTCGGCTCGCCGATCGACAGGGCGATGGCCTGCTTCTCGGCGTTCGGCCGGGCATCGGCAAGCAAGGCGCGGAGCTTTTCAAACGGGTAGGGCTGCAACTGGTTCAATGCGTTATTCATGGCAATTTCCTGGTCCTGCAAGCGACTGCGGGCGGCGCATGGCTGCTTGCCGATGGCGCGCCGCTTTCATCAAATACTGATCCGGTTCGGTTCGATCGTTGCGCCGTTGGCGTCCGACAGCTGCGCGACGATGGTTTCCTGCAGGCGTGCGCACAGCTCTGGGTCCGACAACGGCTGGTTGTGTGCGTCGGTGACGAAGAACACGTCCTCCACGCGCTCGCCGAGGGTGGCGATCTTGGCGTTCTGCAGGGACAGGTCGAAGTCGACAAAAATCCGCCCGATCCGCGCCAATAAGCCGGGGCGGTCTGGCGCAGTCAGCTCGAGGATGGTTACCGGCCGTTGCGCGTCGTTATGGATGGTCACCTGCGGGGCAAAGGCGAAGTGCTTGAGCTGGCGCGGCACGCGGCGCTGGATGATGCTTGGGTACTCATCGGGGTTTTTCAGCGCGTCGATCAGGCCCTGACGGATCTGTTTGATCCGTGCCGGGTTGTCGCCGATCGAGCCACCTTCGGCTTCCAGCACGATGTAGGTGTCGAGGGTGAACTGGCTGGTCGAGGTGAGAATCCGCGCGTCATGAATGTTCAGGTTGAGCTGGGCCATGGCGGCCACGGTCACGGCGAAGAAGTCGTGCTGGTCCTGGGCGTAGATGAAAATCTGCGTGCCGCCCTCGAACTCGCGCTGGGTGGTTTCCTTGATCAACACCAGCGGGTTGCCGTCATTCGGGTGCTGGAGGATCGCCTCGCTGTGCCAGGCCACGTCGTTGGCGGTATGGCGCAGGAAGTAGTCGTCGCCCAGCTGTGCCCAGAGCTGTTCGGCGTCATCCGGGTCGGTGCCGCCGCGTACTAGAATGTCCAGGGCCGCGCCCTGGGTCAGGCGAATCTGCTCTTCGCGCTCCAGGCGGTTTTCCAGGCCGCGGCGCAGGGCGCGCTTGGTTTCGGTGTAGAGCTGGCGCAGCAGGCTGGCGCGCCAGGAGTTCCACAGGCTCGGGTTGGTGGCGTTGATGTCGGCCACGGTGAGCACATAGAGGTAATCGAGGTGCGTCTGATCGCCGACGAACTGGGCGAAGTCGTGGATCACCTGCGGGTCGGAGAGGTCCTTGCGCTGGGCGGTGGTGGACATCACCAGGTGGTGCTGCACCAGCCAGACGATCAGCCGCGAATCCCAGGCCGGCAGTTGGTGGCGTACGCAGAAGGCTTCGGCATCCACCGCGCCGAGTTCCGAGTGATCGCCGCCGCGACCCTTGCCGATGTCGTGGTAGAGGCCGGCCAGGTAGATCAGCTCGGGCTTGGGCAGCTTGTCGATCAGCTTGCTGGCCAGCGGAAATTTCTCCGCCAGCTCCGGCCACTTGAATTTGCGCAGGTGCTTGATCAGGTTGAGGGTGTGCGCATCGACCGTGTAGATGTGGAACAGGTCGTGCTGCATCTGCCCGACGATGTGGCCGAACTCCGGCAGGTAGCGGCCGAGGATGCCGTAGCGGTTCATCCGGCGCAGGTTGCGGTGAATACCTTGCGGGCTTTTGAACAGCTCGATGAACAGGCTGGTGTTGCGGATATCGCTGCGAAAATCGTCGTCGATCAGGTGGCGATGGTCGCGTAACAGGCGAATGCTGTCGGCGCACACGCCTTTGATCTCCTGGTGCTGGGCCATCAGCACGAAGATTTCCAGAATGGCGAACGGGGTGCGCTTGAATACGTTCGGGTGGGTCACCTCGATGTAGCCGTCGCGCAGCTGGAAACGGCTGTTCAGCGGGCTGGCCGGGCCGTTTTCACCGGCACGGAGGATTTCTTCCTCGAAGTGTTGGGTAATCAGGTCGCTCAGTTCGGCGATGCCCATCACCACGCGGTAATACTTCTGCATGAAGCGTTCGATGGTGCGTTTGGTGTCGGCTTCCTCGAAGCCGAGCAGGGCGGCGACTTTGCTCTGGTGATCGAACAGCAGGCGGTCTTCGGCGCGCCCAGCGAGCATGTGCAGGGCGTAGCGCACTTTCCAGAGAAATTCCTGGCTGGAGGCGAGCAGAGCGTATTCGCTTTCCAGCAGGAAGCCCTGGCCGACCATGGCGTGCAGGTTCAGCGTGGCGAAATGCCGGCGCGCGACCCAGAGGATGGTCTGGACGTCGCGCAGGCCGCCGGGCGAGCCTTTGACGTTGGGCTCGAGGTTGTATTCGGTGTCGTTGTACTTGGCGTGGCGGGTGCGCTGTTCTTCGCGCTTGGCCAGGAAGAAGTGCTTGCTCGGCCACATCCGCTCGGTGCTGGTGATGTCCTGCATGCGCTGGCGCAGGCGCTCGGGGCCGGCGATGGTGCGGCTTTCCATCAGGTTGGTGATCACGGTGAGGTCGGCACGTGCTTCTTCGGCGCATTCGTCGACCGAACGCACGCTCTGGCCGACTTCCAGGCCGATGTCCCACAGCAGGGTGAGGAAGCGCTCGATCGGTTCGCGGAAGGTTTCGTGGTCGGCGTTGTCCAGCAGGATCAGCAGGTCGATGTCCGAATAAGGGTGCAATTCGCCCCGGCCATAACCGCCGACGGCCAGCAGGGCGATGTCGGCATCTTCGCTCCAGGCCAGGCGATCCCAGGCTTCGCGCAGGATCTGGTCGCTGAACCAGGCACGATCTTCGACCAGTCGGCGTATGTCGCGGCCTTCCTTGAAACGCGCATCGAGCACGTCATGGGCGCGCCGGATGGCTTTCTTGAAGGCGGCGATAGGGCTCGCCTTGAGTGCCAGCTCCGCCTGGAACTGCCCACGGTCGAACAATTCGGGATCTACCTGCGGCATGCGGCAGCCTTCCTTATAGAGAGCGGCGATGATTAGGCCGACGTGCGCGGGATGGTGTCGTCGCTGCGCAAGGTGAATATTTCATAACCATCGGCGGTCACCAGGATGGTGTGTTCCCACTGTGCCGAGAGCTTGCGATCCTTGGTGATGGCGGTCCAGCCGTCACCGAGCAGGCGGGTTTCCGCGCGGCCCTGGTTGATCATCGGCTCGATGGTGAAGGTCATGCCTTCTTTCAGTTCCATGCCGGTGCCGGCACGGCCGTAATGCAGCACCTGCGGCTCTTCGTGGAACACCGCGCCGATACCGTGACCGCAGTATTCGCGCACCACCGAGAAACCGTTCTTTTCGGCGTGTTTCTGGATCACTTCGCCGATATCGCCCAGGCGCGTGCCCGGCTTGACCAGCTGAATGCCCTTGTACATGCATTCTTGGGTGATCGCGGCCAGGCGCTCGGCCCATTCCGGCACCTTGCCGACCATGAACATCTTGCTGGTGTCGCCGTGGTAGCCGTCCTTGATCACGGTGATGTCGATGTTCAGCACATCGCCTTCTTTCAGCGGCTTCTCGTTGGGAATGCCGTGGCAGACCACGTGATTGATCGAGGTACAGATCGACTTGGGGAAGCCTTTATAGTTGAGCGGCGCGGGGATGGCCTGCTGCACGTTGACGATATAGTCGTGGCAGATGCGATCCAGCTCTTCGGTGGTCACGCCAGGCTTGACGTGCTCACCGATCATTTCCAGCACGTCGGCGGCCAGACGGCCGGCTACGCGCATTTTTTCGATTTCCTCGGGCGTCTTGATGGTGACGGTCATGCGGGCTCTCTCGGCGCTCATTGGCGCAGGGCAAAAAAGGAAAGTCGAGATTCTAACAGAGAAGGCGGTTACAGGCGGCACGCGCAACGACTCAGGCGAAGTGCCTCGCGGCGGTGGCCAGGCAAGAGCGAACGCATGCCGCGTGTAGCTTCTGGTTCGCCTTTATGGTATAAAACGCGCCGCTTTACGGGGCAGTCTGCCCGGAAGCTTAAACCCACACACGTATCGACACAGTTTCCTGGGTGCCCGCAAGGGTTGGAAATTGGGATGCGTGGAGGCCTAACCCGACTTATCAAGGAACTATCATGTCCCAAGTCAACATGCGCGATATGCTGAAGGCCGGTGTGCACTTCGGTCACCAGACCCGTTACTGGAACCCGAAAATGGGCAAATACATTTTCGGCGCGCGTAACAAGATCCACATCATCAACCTTGAAAAAACCCTGCCGATGTTCAACGAGGCACTGTCCTTCGTTGAGAAACTGGCTTCGGGCAAAAACAAGATCCTGTTCGTTGGCACCAAGCGTTCCGCTGGCAAGATCGTTCGTGAAGAAGCAGCTCGCTGCAACTCCCCGTTCGTCGATCATCGCTGGTTGGGCGGCATGCTGACTAACTACAAAACCATCCGTGCTTCGATTAAGCGTCTGCGTGATCTGGAAACCCAGTCCCAGGACGGTACGTTCACCAAGCTGACCAAGAAAGAAGCCCTGATGCGCACCCGTGATCTGGAAAAACTGGATCGCAGCCTGGGTGGTATCAAGGACATGGGCGGCCTGCCGGACGCACTGTTCGTGATCGACGTTGATCACGAGCGCATTGCCATCACCGAAGCCAACAAGCTGGGCATCCCGGTTATCGGCATTGTCGATACCAACAGCAGCCCGGAAGGCGTTGACTACATCATCCCAGGCAACGACGACGCCATCCGCGCCATCCAGTTGTACATGGGTGCCATGGCTGACGCTGTAGTGCGTGGTCGCAGCAACGCTGGCGGCGGCACCGACGAGTTCGTCGAAGAAGCCCCGGCCGCTGAAGCCGCTGAAGGCTGAGTAACTAGCGCTTAGCGTTTACTCAGTTCGCAAAAAGGGGGCTCGGCCCCCTTTTTGCCACCTTGAAAACCGTTGTCAGCAGGGTTATTGCCGTTACGTTCACGCAATCGCTGGCAGTGTGTTTAAAGAATTGAACGCCCGTTTTGGCGGGTGGAATGGTTAACAACCTATCCAAGAGGAATTTGAAATGGCAGAAATTACTGCAGCATTAGTCAAGGAGCTGCGCGAGCGCACTGGCGAAGGCATGATGGATTGCAAAAAAGCCTTGACCAAGGCTGGCGGCGACATCGAAAAAGCCATTGACGACATGCGTGCTTCCGGCGCGATCAAGGCGGCCAAGAAGGCTGGCAACGTGGCTGCCGAAGGCGCTATCGCGGTCAAGGTTGCCGACGACGGCAAGTCTGCCGTGATTCTCGAAGTCAACTCGCAAACCGACTTCCTGGCTCTGCAGGACGATTTCAAGAACTTCGTCACCAGCAGCATTGAAAAAGCCTTTGCCGACAAACTGACCGACGCAGCGCCGTTGATCGCCGCTCAAGAAGCTGCGCGTGAAGCGCTGGTGGCCAAGGTTGGCGAAAACGTCAACATTCGTCGTCTGGCCCGCGTTGAAGGCGACGTGGTCAATGCTTACCTGCACGGCAACAAGATCGGTGTTGTGGTTGTCCTGAAAGGCGGTGACGCCGAGCTGGCCAAAGACATCGCCATGCACGTTGCTGCCAGCAACCCTGAGTTCCTGCTGCCTTCGGAAGTGTCCGCTGAAGCTGTTGAGCGCGAAAAAGCCGTGTTCATGAGCCTCAACGAAGACAAGATCAAGGGTAAGCCGGCTGACATCGTCGAGAAGATGGTCGGTGGTCGCATTCAGAAGTTCCTCGCTGAAGCCAGTCTGGTTGAGCAAGCCTTCGTTAAAGACCCGGAAATCAAGGTCGGTGCTCTGGCCAAGAAAGCCGGTGCTGAAATCGTCTCCTTCACCCGCTTCCAGGTAGGCGAAGGCATCGAGAAGCCGGTCGACAACTTCGCTGAAGAAGTGGCTGCCCAGCTGGCTGCCAGCAAGCAGTAAGACGGCTAACCGCTGTCGCCCCGAAGAGGCTGCCCGCTAACGCGCGCGGCCTCTTTGTCAAATTAGGGTGGCGGGCGGGCTGTTTAGCGGGCCAAATGCGTGAGCTGGCACAAACCGCTTTGAGCGCTGTCGAAGCGCTGGATAATCGCGAGCCGGCTAGGCTCGTTCAGAATTCAAACGCCGCAGGAGAGACTGGTAATGGCTCAGCAGGTGAGTGGTCGTCAACCGCGCTACAAACGCATTCTGCTCAAACTGAGCGGCGAAGCTCTGATGGGGGCCGAAGACTTCGGTATCGATCCCAAGGTGCTTGATCGCATGGCCCTGGAAGTCGGCCAGTTGGTGGGCATCGGTGTGCAGGTCGGCCTGGTGATTGGCGGCGGCAACCTGTTCCGCGGTGCGGCACTGAGTGCAGCGGGCATGGATCGGGTGACCGGTGACCATATGGGCATGCTGGCGACCGTGATGAACGCCTTGGCCATGCGCGACGCGCTGGAGCGTTCGAATATCCCGGCAATTGTCATGTCGGCGATTTCCATGGTCGGCGTCACCGACCACTACGACCGGCGCAAGGCGCTGCGTCATCTAAAAACCGGTGAGGTGGTGATTTTTGCCGCTGGCACTGGCAATCCCTTCTTCACCACGGACTCAGCCGCGTGCCTGCGGGCGATCGAGATCGATGCCGATGTGGTGCTGAAGGCGACCAAGGTGGACGGTGTGTACACCGCAGATCCGTTCAAGGATCCGCATGCTGAGAAGTTCGAGCGTCTGACTTACGATGAGGTACTCGACCGCAAGCTGGGCGTAATGGACCTGACGGCTATCTGCCTGTGTCGCGACCATAATATGCCGCTGCGGGTTTTCAATATGAACAAGCCTGGCGCCCTGCTGAATGTTGTGGTGGGTGGCGCTGAAGGCACTCTGATCGAGGAAGATAAGCATGATCAATGAGATCAAGAAAGACACCCAAGAGCGCATGCAGAAAAGCCTGGAATCGCTGATCCACGCGTTCAGCCGTATCCGCACCGGCCAGGCTCACCCGAGCATTTTGGGTGGCGTGATGGTGCCTTACTACGGTTCGGACACTCCGCTGAATCAGGTGGCCAACGTCACCGTCAAGGATTCGCGTACCCTGCAGGTTGTAGCCTTCGAGCGCAACATGCTGGCCGCCGTCGACAAGGCGATCCAAAGCTCCGGCCTGGGCTTCAATCCGACCAACCTTGGCGAGCTGCTGCTGATCTCGATGCCGGCGCTCACCGAGGAAACCCGCAAGGGCTTTACCAAGCAGGCGCGCGATGCGGCCGAAGATGGCCGGGTGGCGGTGCGCAATATTCGCCGTGATGCCTTGAGTCAGTTGAAAGACTTGGTCAAAGACAAGGAAATTAGCGAAGACGAAGAGCGCCGCGCGGCGGATGATATCCAAAAGCTGACGGATAAGTTCGTGGCGGAGATCGAAGTGGCGGTGAAGCAGAAAGAAGCGGATCTGATGGCCGTTTAACGGCCAGGATATCGTCATGGAGAAGACCAACGACGGTACCCTGATGGCCGTGCCACGGCACGTGGCGATCATCATGGATGGCAACAACCGCTGGGCGAAAAAACGCCTGCTGCCAGGTGTTGCCGGGCATAAAGCAGGTGTCGATGCGGTGCGTGCGGTTATTGAGGTGTGTGCCGAGGCGGGCGTCGAGGTACTCACCCTATTCGCCTTCTCCAGTGAGAACTGGCAGCGCCCGGCGGATGAAGTCGGTGCGCTGATGGAGCTGTTCCTCGGCGCGCTGCGTCGTGAGGCGAAGAAGCTCAACGACAACGGCATCAGCCTGCGCATCATCGGCGACCGTTCGCGCTTTCACCCCGAGTTGCAGGCGGCCATGCGTGAGGCTGAAGCGCAGACTGCCGGCGACAAACGCTTTGTTCTGCAGATCGCCGCCAATTATGGCGGCCAGTGGGACATTGCCCAGGCGGCGCAGCGTCTCGCGCGGGAAGTGCAGGGCGGGCATTTGCAGCCTGAAGACATTACCCCTGGATTGCTGCAAGGTTGTTTGGCAACTGGCGATCTGCCCTTGCCCGATCTGTGTATTCGCACGGGCGGCGAGCACCGCATCAGTAATTTCCTGTTGTGGCAGTTGGCATACAGCGAGCTGTATTTCTCCGATGTGCTCTGGCCGGACTTCAAGCACGACGCCATGCGCAAGGCCTTGGCGGATTTTGCCAAGCGCCAGCGACGTTTTGGCAAAACCAGTGAACAGGTCGCAGCCGAGGCGCGTGCTTAATGCTTAAACAGCGAGTGATTACCGCGTTGGTGCTGCTGCCCATCGCGCTGGGTGGTTTTTTTCTGCTCGACGGTGCGACGTTTGCCGTGTTTATCGGTGCGGTGGTCAGCCTGGGCGGCTGGGAGTGGGCGCGGTTGGCCGGCTTCACGGCGCAGTCGCAGCGCGTCGGCTATGCGGCGCTGGTGGCGGGCTTGTTGTTCGCCTTGTACCAGTTGCCGGTGCTGGCGCCGTTGGTGCTGTTGGTCGCGGTGCTCTGGTGGTGTCTGGCTACGCTGCTGGTGATTGGTTATCCCGCCAGCAGTCGGCACTGGGCGAGTACGCCAGTCAAGCTGCTGATCGGTTTGTTGATTCTGTTGCCGGCGTGGCAGGGCTTGGTGCTGTTCAAGCAGTGGCCGCTGGCCAACGGCTTGATCTTGGCGGTGATGGTGCTGGTTTGGGCGGCCGATATCGGTGCCTATTTTTCCGGTAAGGCATTCGGCAAGCGTAAGTTGGCGCCTCACGTCAGTCCGGGTAAGAGTTGGGAGGGGCTGGTGGGTGGCTTGCTCACCAGTCTGTTGATTGCCCTGGGCGTTGGTCTCTACCGCGGTTGGGCGCTCGATGAATGCATGCTGGCGTTGGCGGGCGCTGCATTGGTGGTGCTGATCTCGGTGGTCGGCGACCTGACTGAAAGCATGTTCAAGCGCCAGTCCGGGGTGAAAGACAGCAGCAATCTGCTGCCAGGGCATGGCGGTGTGCTGGATCGCATCGACAGCCTGACGGCAGCGATTCCGGTGTTTGCCGCCTTGTTGTGGCTAGCGGGTTGGGGTGCGCTGTGAGTGCGCCGCAGCAGATTACCGTGTTGGGGGCGACCGGTTCCATCGGCCTCAGCACCCTGGATGTGATTGCGCGTCACCCTGAGCGTTATCAGGTGTTCGCGCTGTCTGGCTTCTCGCGGCTGGTCGAACTTGAGTCGTTGTGCATGCTTTACCGGCCGCGTTACGCGGTGGTTGCCGATGCAGCGGCGGCGCGCGCTTTACAGGACAGCTTGCACGCGGCAGGTCTGGCGACCCGTGTATTGTGCGGTGACGAAGGTCTCTGTGAGGTGGCCGCGCATCCCGATGTGGATGCAGTCATGGCGGCGATTGTCGGTGCAGCCGGGCTAAAACCGACCCTGGCGGCGGTCGAGGCGGGCAAGAAAGTGTTGTTGGCCAACAAGGAAGCGCTGGTGATGTCCGGCGCGCTGTTTATGCAGGCCGTCCGACAAAGTGGTGCCGTGCTGTTACCGATCGACAGCGAGCACAATGCAATTTTTCAGTGTTTGCCAGGTGACTATGCGCGTGGCTTGCAGCAGGTCGGGGTGCGGCGGATTATGCTCACCGCTTCCGGCGGCCCGTTCCGTGAAACGCCACTGGAGCAGTTGGCTGGGGTTACGCCCGAGCAGGCCTGTGCTCACCCCAATTGGTCGATGGGGCGCAAGATTTCCGTGGATTCGGCGAGCATGATGAATAAAGGCCTCGAATTGATCGAGGCCTGCTGGCTGTTCGATGCCCGGCCGGCTCAGGTCGAGGTGGTGATTCATCCGCAAAGCGTGATTCATTCGCTGGTCGATTATGTCGACGGTTCAGTGTTGGCGCAGTTGGGTAACCCGGATATGCGCACGCCCATCAGCCATGCGCTGGCGTGGCCACAGCGGATCGACTCGGGTGTGGCGCCGCTGGATTTATTCGCCATCGCACGATTGGATTTCCAGGCGCCTGACGAGCAGCGGTTTCCGTGCTTACGTCTGGCGCGCCAAGCGGCGGAGCAGGGCGGCACTGCGCCGGCCATGCTCAATGCGGCCAATGAGGTGGCGGTGGCAGCCTTTCTCGAACGGCGCATTCGCTTTCCCGAGATCGCGAGTATCATCGATAGCGTCTTGAACGCAGAGCCCGCGATTGCGGTCGAAGACCTGGATACGGTGCTGGTCGCGGATCGCCAGGCGCGTGAGCGTGCCGGGCACTGGCTGAATCGCCGTGGATAACCGGCGCGGAGAAGGTCAATGAGTGCGTTGTATATGGTGGTCGGCACCCTGATTGCACTGGGGGTGCTGGTTACGTTTCATGAGTTCGGGCATTTCTGGGTCGCGCGCCGTTGCGGCGTCAAGGTGCTGCGTTTTTCCGTAGGTTTCGGCACGCCGCTGGTGCGCTGGCATGATCGCCAGGGGACCGAGTTCGTTATCGCGGCGATTCCGTTGGGTGGCTACGTGAAGATGCTCGATGAGCGCGAGGGCGACGTGCAGCCTGAGCAGCTTGGGCAATCCTTCAATCGCAAATCGGTTCATCAGCGTATCGCCATTGTCGCGGCGGGGCCGATTGCCAACTTCCTGCTGGCGCTGCTGTTTTTCTGGCTAGTCGCCATGCTTGGTAGTCAGCAGGTGCGCCCGGTGATCGGTGCAGTTGCGCCCGGCAGCCTGGCGGCGGAAGCGGGGCTGCAGGTTGGCCAGGAAATCGTTGCCGTGAATGGTGAGTCGACCAGCGGCTGGGCGGAAGTCAATCTGCAACTGGTGCGGCGCCTGGGCGAAAGCGGCACGTTGGCGGTAAATGTACGCGATGAAGGCTCTACGGCTGACAGTCCGCGACAGATAGTCCTGAATGATTGGCTGAAGGGCGCCGATGATCCGGACCCGATTGCGTCGCTGGGGATTCGCCCATGGCGTCCGCTGCTGGCGCCGGTCTTGGCCGAACTTGACCCGAAAGGCCCTGCACAGGCAGCAGGCTTGCAGGTTGGCGACCGTCTGTTGGCGTTGAATGGCCAGGTGCTCGACGATTGGCAGCAACTGGTTGATCGCGTGCGGGAGTTGCCGGGCAAGCCGGTGTCCTTGCTGGTCGATCGCGCCGGACAACGCCTGGATGTAGCGCTGGTACTGGCCGAACGTGGGGATGGCGATGCGCGTGCGGGCTACCTGGGGGCGGGTGTACAGGGCGTGGAGTGGCCGGCGGAGATGCTCCGTGAGGTCAGTTTCGGGCCGCTCGCTGCGGTCGGCGAAGGCCTCAGTCGAACCTGGACAATGAGCCTGCTGACCCTTGATTCGCTGAAGAAAATGCTCTTCGGCGAGCTCTCGGTAAAAAACTTGAGCGGGCCGATAACCATTGCTAAAGTGGCGGGCGCTTCGGCTGAGTCGGGTTTAGGGGATTTTCTGAATTTCCTCGCCTACTTGAGCATAAGTTTGGGGGTTCTCAATCTGTTGCCAATCCCAGTTCTGGATGGGGGGCATCTGCTTTTTTACCTGGTCGAGTGGGTGCGTGGTCGCCCGCTGTCGGAGCGGGTGCAAGGTTGGGGGATGCAGATTGGCATTAGCTTGGTGATTGGGGTGATGTTGCTGGCCTTGGTTAACGATCTAAGTCGTTTGTAACCGCTACTGAATTACGCACTCAGTATTTACAAAAAAGTGTCGCCTTAAGCGGCAGATTTTTTATCGTCAGTTGGAATAAGAAAGGACTTCATGAAACGTCTGCTGCTACCTGCGGTGCTTGCCGCATTGATGATCGCCGAAGTTCACGCCGAGTCCTTCACCATCTCCGATATTCGCGTTAATGGCCTCCAGCGGGTGTCTGCGGGCAGCGTATTTGGTGCTTTGCCGCTGAATGTCGGCGAACAGGCCGATGACAATACGTTGGTAGAAGCTACGCGCGAACTGTTCAAAACCGGCTTCTTTCAAGATATCCAGCTCGGTCGCGATGGCGATGTGCTGGTTATTACCGTGGTCGAGCGTCCGTCGATTTCCAGCATCGAAATCGACGGCAACAAAGCGATTACCAGTGAAGATCTGCTCAAGGGCCTCAATCAGTCGGGCCTGGCCGAGGGCGAGATTTTCCAGCGTGCCACCCTTGAAGGTGTGCGCAACGAATTGCAGCGTCAGTATGTGGCTCAAGGCCGCTACTCGGCTGAAATCGAAACCGAAGTGATTCCGCAGCCGCGTAACCGCGTGGCATTGAAGATCGATATCAATGAAGGCTCTGTTGCGGCCATCCAGCACATCAACGTGGTGGGCAACAGCGTTTTCCCTGACGAAGACCTGGTGGGTTTGTTCGAGTTGAAAACAACCAACTGGTTGTCTTTCTTCAAGAATGACGACAAGTACGCGCGTGAGAAACTGTCCGGCGACTTGGAGCGTCTGCGCTCCTATTACCTGGATCGCGGCTACATCAATATGGATATCTCGTCTACCCAGGTGTCCATTACGCCGGATAAGAAGCACGTCTACATCACCGTCAACGTCGATGAAGGGCAGAAGTATACCGTGCGTGAGGTCAAGCTCAGCGGTGATCTGAAAGTCCCTGAAGATGAGATCAAGGCGCTGCTTCTGGTGAAAGAAGGGCAGGTGTTCTCGCGCAAAGTGATGACCACTACGTCCGAACTGATCACCCGTCGTCTGGGCAACGAGGGCTATACCTTCGCCAACGTCAACGGCGTGCCGGAAGCTCATGATGAAGACGATACGGTGTCGATCACCTTCGTCGTCGATCCGGGCAAGCGCGCTTACGTCAACCGCATCAACTTCCGTGGCAACACCAAGTCGGAAGACGAAGTGCTGCGCCGTGAAATGCGCCAGATGGAAGGTGGCTGGGCGTCGACTTACCTGATCGACCAATCCAAGACCCGCCTGGAACGTTTGGGCTTCTTCAAAGAAGTCAACGTCGAAACCCCGCAAGTGCCAGGCACCGACGACCAGATCGACGTCAATTACAGTGTCGAAGAGCAGGCCTCCGGTTCGATTACCGCCAGCGTTGGTTTTGCGCAGAACGCCGGTCTGATTCTCGGCGGCTCGATCACCCAGAACAACTTCCTCGGCACTGGTAACAAAGTCAGCGTGGGCTTGACCCGCAGCGAATACCAAAGCCGCTATAACTTCGGTTTTGTTGACCCCTACTGGACACCGGATGGCGTCAGCCTGGGTTACAACGCGTTTTATCGCACCACTGACTACGATGAGTTGGACGTCGACGTGTCCAGCTACGCGGTGGACAGCTTGGGCGGTGGCGTGAGCATCGGTTACCCGATCAGTGAAACCTCGCGTTTGACCTATGGCCTAACGGCGCAACAAGACACCATCAATACCGGTATTTACACCGTCGATGAGATTTTCGACTTTATCGATCAGGAAGGCGACAAGTACCTGAACTTCAAGGCTTCCGTCGGTTGGTCCGAGTCGACCCTTAACCGCGGCGTCTTGGCCAACCGCGGTCACTCGCAAAGCCTAGTGCTCGAGACCACGGTGCCCGGCAGTGATCTGTCGTTCTATAAAGTCGATTACCGTGGCCAGGTCTTCAAGCCGTTGAGCGACACCTACACCATGCGTTTCCATACCCAGTTGGGCTATGGCGATAGCTACGGTTCTACCTCTGAATTGCCGTTCTACGAGCATTATTACGCCGGGGGGTTCAACTCGGTGCGTGGCTTTGAAGACAGCAGCCTGGGGCCGCGCAGTACGCCGAGTGTGGTGCGTAATGCTGCCGGAGCAATTGTTTCTGGTCCCGATGCCAACGGGCGCTTTACCGATCCTGACCAAGATCCGCTGCCGTTCGGTGGCAACGTGCTGATCCAGGGTGGCGCGGAACTGCTGTTCCCGATGCCGTTCGTGAAAGATCAGCGTTCGCTGCGTACCGCGTTGTTCTGGGATGTCGGTAACGTGTTCGATACCAACTGCACCTCGAGCCAGAAGCGCCTGAGCGACAGTTGCGAGATCGATATGGGCAGCCTGGCCAGTTCCGTCGGTGTTGGCTTGACCTGGATCACTGCGCTGGGCCCGTTGAGTTTTAGCTTGGCAATGCCGGTTGTGAAGCCGGACGATGCCGACACCCAAGTATTCCAGTTCTCCCTCGGTCAGACGTTCTAAGCGTCTGATCACTGAACAACGACAATGGTTTTTTGCAGGAGTGCATCGTGCGTAAGTTGACCCAACTGGTTCTGTTAAGTGCTGTCCTGCTGACCACTCCGGCGTTCGCCGAGATGAAAGTGGCCGTGCTCAATTATCAAATGGCGCTGCTCGAATCCGATGCAGCAAAGCGCTATGCCGTGGATGCCGAGAAAAAATTCGGTCCGCAGCTGAACAAACTGAAAACTCTGGAAAGCGATGCCAAGCGCATCCAGGACCGTCTAGTCAAAGATAGCGAGAAGATGCAAACCGCCGAGCGCGAGCGTCTGGAGCTGGAGTTCAAGCAAAAAGCCCGCGACTTCCAGTTCCAATCCAAGGAGCTGAACGAGGCTAAAGCTATCGCCGATCGCGATATGCTGAAAAAGCTCAAGCCGAACCTGGATAAAGCCGTTGAAGAAGTGATCAAGAGCGGCAATTTCGATTTGGTTCTAGAGCGCGGTGCGGTGATCGATGTCAAACCTCAGTTCGACATCACTCGCCAAGTCATCGAGCGCATGAATCAGCTGCGCTGATCATGACAGCAGCGGTTTTCACTCTCGGTCAGTTGGCCGAGCGCTCGGGCGCTACCCTGCGTGGCGCCGCCAATAAAGCGATCAGTGGCTTAGCCACCTTGCAGGAGGCTCGCCCTGATCAGCTGACATTTCTGGCCAATCCGCAATACCGTAAGTACCTGAACGATTGCCAGGCCGGTGCGGTGTTATTGACCGCAGCCGATGCCGACGCTTACAGCGGCGATGCACTGATCGTTGCCAACCCTTATCTGGCCTACGCGCAACTCTCCCATCTGTTCGATCGCAAACCGCAGGCGGTTGCCGGCGCGCACCCGACGGCGTTGATCGCTGTCGATGCGCAGGTCGATCCGAGCGCCAGCATTGCGGCGTATGCCGTGATCGAGAGTGGCGCGCAGATTGCGGCGGGGGTCACTGTCGGGGCGCACTGCGTGGTCGGTGCGCGTTCGGTGATTGGTGAGGGTGGCTGGTTGGCGCCGCGCGTGACCTTGTATCACGACGTGCACATCGGCAAGCGAGTGGTGATTCAGTCGGGTGCAGTGATCGGCGGCGAAGGCTTTGGTTTCGCCAACGAGAAAGGCGTCTGGCAGAAAATCGCCCAAATTGGCGGGGTCAGGATTGGCGATGATGTCGAAATCGGTGCCAACACCACTATCGACCGCGGCGCCTTGTCCGATACGTTGATTGGCAATGGGGTCAAGCTGGATAACCAGATCATGATCGCGCACAACGTGCAGATCGGCGATAACACCGCGATGGCCGGTTGCGCCGGGATTTCTGGTAGCACCAAGATCGGTAAGAACTGCATGATCGCCGGTGGCGTCGGCATGGTCGGACATATCGAAGTCTGTGATGGAGTGTTCGTTACGGGGATGACCATGGTCACCCGCTCGATCACCGAGCCGGGCTCTTATTCCTCGGGTACCGCCATGCAGCCTGCCGCCGAGTGGCGCAAAAGCGCTGCGCGGATTCGTCAGCTGGATGACATGGCGCGGCGTCTGCAACAGCTGGAAAAACAGCTGGCTGCCGTGACCTCAAGTGGGAACGCCTCATCTGATGCCTGAGCCGGCAATTGCCGCGTTCTCCTCTTTTTATTACAGGCTTCTCTGGACATGATGGACATCAACGAAATTCGCGAATACCTGCCGCACCGTTATCCGTTCCTGCTGGTGGATCGGGTGGCGGAACTGGATGTTGAAGGCAAGTGCATTCGTGCCTATAAGAATGTCAGCATCAATGAGCCGTTTTTCAATGGGCATTTTCCCGAGCACCCGATCATGCCGGGTGTGTTGATCATCGAAGCCATGGCCCAGGCGGCCGGGATTCTCGGTTTCAAAATGATGGGTGTGAAACCTTCCGACGGTACGTTGTATTACTTCGTCGGCTCGGACAAGCTGCGCTTCCGTCAGCCGGTCGTGCCGGGCGATCAGTTGACCCTTGAGGCCAAGTTCCTCAGCAGCAAACGCAGTATCTGGAAATTCGCCTGCCGTGCCAGCGTCGACGGTAAGGAAGTGTGCTCGGCTGAAATCATCTGTGCGGAACGCAAACTATGAGTTTGATTGACCCTCGCGCCATTATCGATCCCAGCGCCAAGCTGGCCGACGACGTTGTCGTCGGCCCTTGGTCGATTGTCGGGGCCGATGTGGAAATAGGCGAGGGTACTGTGATTGGCCCTCATGTGATTCTCAAGGGCCCGACCCAGATTGGTCGGCACAACCATATCTATCAGTTTTCTTCGGTTGGCGAAGATACGCCGGACCTGAAATACAAGGGTGAACCGACGCGCCTGGTGATCGGCGATCACAATGTGATCCGCGAGGGCGTGACCATTCACCGTGGCACGGTCCAGGACCGTAACGAGACCACCATTGGCGACCACAACCTGATCATGGCCTATGCGCACATCGGCCATGACAGCGTGATTGCCAACCACTGCATCCTGGTCAACAACACCGCATTGGCTGGTCATGTGCATGTGGATGACTGGGCGATTCTGTCCGGTTATACCTTGGTGCATCAGTTCTGCCACATCGGTGCGCACAGCTTTTCCGGCATGGGCACGGCGATCGGTAAAGACGTGCCGGCGTATGTCACGGTATTCGGCAACCCGGCCGAGGCGCGCAGCATGAACTTCGAGGGCATGCGCCGTCGTGGTTTCAGTGCCGAGGCCATCGCGGCGCTGCGGCGTGCCTATAAGACGGTGTATCGCCAGGGACTGACGGTCGAACAGGCGCTGCTGGAGCTGGCCGAGTCTTCCGCGCAATTTCCCGAGGTTGCGGTGTTTCGCGACTCGATTCAGGCGTCTAGCCGCGGCATTACCCGCTAGTTATGGCTGGTGTATTGCGCGTCGCGCTGGTAGCTGGCGAGGCCTCGGGCGATATCCTCGGCGCGGGTCTGATGCACGCCCTGAAAGCGCACCATCCTCATATCGAATTTATTGGCGTTGGCGGTCCGCGCATGCAGGCCGAGGGCCTGACGTCCTACTTCCCTATGGAACGCCTGGCGGTGATGGGGCTGGTGGAGGTGCTGGGGCGTCTGCCGGAGTTGTTGTCGCGTCGGCGACGGTTGATCGGCAGCCTGATCGACGCCAAGCCAGATGTGTTTATCGGCATCGATGCCCCGGATTTCAATCTTGGCGTTGAGCTCAAGCTACGCCGCGCCGGGATCAAGACCGTGCATTACGTCAGCCCGTCGGTGTGGGCGTGGCGGCAGAAACGGGTGCTGAAAATCCGCGAAGCCTGCGACCTGATGCTTACGCTGTTCCCGTTCGAGGCGCAGTTTTACGACGCCCATCAGGTGCCGGTACGGTTTGTCGGTCATCCGCTGGCCGATATGATTCCTTTGCAGGCCGACCGTGTGGCGGCCAGGGACGGATTAGGATTGCCGCTCGATGGCCCGGTGGTGGCCTTGTTGCCCGGTAGCCGTGGCGGTGAAGTGGCGCGGCTGGGCAGCTTGTTTCTCGATGCGGCGACGCGTCTACGCGCCTTGCGCCCTGGTATTCGCTTCGTCCTGCCGTGCGCCAGCCCCGAGCGTCGCGAGCAATTGGAGCAGATGCTGGTAGGGCGTGATTTGCCGTTAACCCTGCTCGATGGTCGATCGCATGACGCCCTGGCTGCCTGCGATGCGGTATTGATCGCCTCCGGCACCGCCACGCTGGAAGCGTTGCTCTACAAGCGACCGATGGTGGTGGCGTATAAGGTCGCGCCACTGACTTACCGGGTTCTCAAACGTCTGGTGACAAGCCGCTACATCTCCCTACCCAACTTGTTGGCCGAGCGGCTGCTGGTGCCGGAGCTGATTCAGGATGCTGCGACCGCCGAAGCATTGGCCCAGGTCGTGGCGCCGCTGCTGGAGGGCGGCGCAGTACAGACTGAGGGTTTCGATGTGATTCACCGGGCCTTGCGCCGCGATGCCTCGGCCCAGGCGGCCCAAGCGGTGCTCACGCTGGCAGGGCGCGGCTGATGCAGTTGGGCCTGGATTTCAGCTTGGTGCAAGAATTGGTGGCCGGGGTCGATGAAGTCGGCCGCGGTCCGCTCTGTGGGGCCGTGGTCACTGCTGCGGTGATTCTCGATCCGGCACGGCCGATCCTCGGTCTGAATGACTCGAAGAAGCTCAGCGAAGCGCGCCGCGACAAACTCTTCGATGAGATTCGCGAAAAGGCCCTGGCCTGGTGCATCGCCCGCGCCGAGGTGGAAGAGATCGATCGGCTGAACATCCTGCATGCCACCATGTTGGCCATGCAGCGCGCGGTCGAAGGCTTGAGTATCACGCCCAGGCTGGCGCTGATCGATGGCAACCGTTGCCCGAAATTGCAGGTGCCCAGCGCCGCCGTGATCAAAGGCGATAGTCAGGTGCCGGCGATTGCGGCGGCCTCGATTTTGGCCAAGGTCAGCCGTGATCGCGAGATGCAGCTGCTGGACGCACAATACCCCGGCTATGGTATCGCCGGGCATAAAGGCTACCCCACGCCGGTACATCTTGAGGCCTTGCGCCGTCTTGGGCCGACGCCGATTCATCGGCGCTCGTTCGCCCCGGTGCGCAACCTGCTGGAGCGCTGAGCCCGGCGCCGTTATGTCGCCTGACTGAACGCTTTGGTCGCCAGTTCGTACGCCAATCCCCGCGGTAATGAAGGACAGTGCCGCCCCCTCGCGCTGGCTACACTGGTCAGTGTGATCGCGCAGCGCGTTCACCTTCGCTGAACCGCTGTTCTCCGGTCTTTATCGCAAGGCCCAACGAACACGCCGCCACAAGCGGTCGGGAGTCTCTCATGCAGGAAATGGCCACGCAGGTCGTCGATGTACTCAATGGTTTGATCTGGGGCAAGGTGCTGATTTGGCTGCTGGTCGGTTGCGGCCTGTATTTCAGCGCGCGCCTTGGCTTGATCCAATTGCGCCATTTCGGCCATATCTTCAGCGTGCTCAAGGGCAGCCGGCAGAGCGACGATTCGGGCATTTCCTCGTTCCAGGCCTTGTGCACCTCGCTGGCGGCGCGGGTCGGCACGGGCAATGTCGCGGGTGTGGCCGTGGCCATCACCTTGGGTGGGCCGGGGGCAATTTTCTGGATGTGGATGATTGCACTGGTTGGCATGGCGACGGGGTTCGTCGAGGCGACGCTGGCGCAGTTGTTCAAGATTCGCGACGAGAAAGGCCAGTTCCGTGGTGGTCCGGCCTATTACATGGAAAAAGGTCTGAATGCGCGTTGGATGGGCATTCTGTTCTCTATTTTCCTGATCATCGCGTTCGGTTTCGTCTTCAACTCGGTACAGGCCAATACCATCAGTGGTGCGATGCTCGGTGCTTTCGATGTGCCGCTGTGGGCCAGTGGCATTGCCATCGTGGTGCTGACCGCCTTGATCATTTTTGGCGGCCTGCGCTCGATTGCGCGGTTCTCCGAGCTGGCGGTGCCCTTCATGGCGGTCGCTTACCTGTTGGTGGCGGTCGGCATCATTCTGCTGAACCTGAGTGAGATCCCCGCCGTACTGGCGCTGATCGTCAAGAGCGCCTTCGGCTTGCACGAGGCCGCAGCAGGTGGCATTGGCGCGGCGATCATGAACGGTTTCAAGCGTGGGTTGTTTTCCAACGAGGCCGGTATGGGCTCGGCACCGAATGCTGCGGCATCGGCGACGCCGTATCCGCCGCATCCGGTTTCCCAGGGCTACGTGCAGATGGCCGGGGTGTTTATCGACACCATCATGATCTGCACGGCGTCGGCAGCGATTATTCTGCTGGCCGGCCCGCAGTCGGGTGAGGGCATCATGCTGGTGCAGAACGCCCTGACCAGTCAGGTCGGTGACTGGGGCAAGTACTTCCTGGCAGTGATCATTCTGTTCTTTGCCTTCACCTCGATAGTCGCCAACTATTTCTATGCCGAAAACTGCTTGGTGTTCCTGGAGCATAACCATACGGCCGGTCTGCTGGTGTTCCGCTTGGCCGTGCTCGGCATGGTGATGTTCGGTGCGCTGGCCTCCTTGCCGTTCGTATGGAACCTGGCCGATGTCTCGATGGGGTTGATGGCGATCACCAACTTGATCGCCATCCTGCTGCTGTCGAATCTGGCAATCAAGTTGGCGCGTGACTACAACAGCCAGCGCCAGGCCGGCAAGCTGCCGACCTTCGATGCCAGCCAGTACCCGGAAGTGCAGGCCAAGCTGGAGCCTGGGGTGTGGGACAAGCGCTGAGTACCGTGGCGTTCGGCTATGCGTCGCGGCCCAGCCTCTGCGCTGGGTTTGCCGCCGATTGTGCAAGTGGTTAAGCCTTAAGCTGATGTTTCACCCAAGGCCCGGTACAATCCGGGCCTTGTCGTTTTTGTGTTTTGTATAGGACTGCCATGACCGCTCCATTCGTCCATCTGCGCCTGCACACCGAGTTTTCCCTGGTCGACGGTCTGGTGCGGGTCAAACCGCTGATCAAGTCAGTGGCAGCGGCCGGGATGCCGGCGGTGGCGGTCACCGACATGAGCAATATGTGCTCGTTGGTGAAGTTCTATAAGGCCGCCATGGGCGGTGGCATCAAGCCGATCTGCGGTGCCGACATCTGGCTGGCCAGCGCCGAGGAAGATGGCCCGCTGTCGCGTCTGACCCTGCTGGCGATGAATGCCAAGGGCTATCGCAACCTCACCGAACTGGTGTCGCGCGGCTGGAGCGAAGGGCAGAGCAACGACCTGGTGATTATCCAGCGCGACTGGGTCAAGGAGGCGGCCGAAGGCCTGATTGCCTTGTCCGGCGCGAAGGAAGGCGAAGTCGGCCATGCCTTGCTCGATGGCGAACCGGCGGCGGCCGAAGCCTTGCTGCGCGAGTGGATGGCGGTGTTCCCCGAACGCTTCTACCTGGAAGTGCAGCGTACCAACCGGGTCAATGATGAAGAACACCTGCACGCCGCCGTCGCCCTGGCCGATAAGGTCGGCGCGCCACTGGTGGCGACCAACGATGTGCGCTTTATCAAGCAGGACGATTTCGCCGCCCACGAAACCCGCGTGTGCATCGGTGAAGGCCGCAGCCTGGATGACCCACGTCGCCTGCGCAGCTATTCCGACCAGCAATACCTGAAAACCCCGGAGGAAATGGCCGAGCTGTTCAGTGACCTGCCGGAAGCGCTGGAAAACACCATCGAGATTGCCAAACGCTGCAATATCGAAGTGCAGTTGGGCAAATACTTCCTGCCGGATTTCCCCGTGCCGGCCGGCATGACCATGGATGAATACTTCCGTCAGGTTTCCTTCGAAGGCCTGGAAGAGCGTCTGGCGGTGCTCTGGCCGAAGGACACCACGCCCAATTACGAAGAGAAGCGCCAGGTCTATATCGACCGGCTGAATTTCGAGCTGGATATCATCATCCAGATGGGTTTCCCCGGTTACTTCCTGATCGTGATGGACTTTATCAAGTGGGCGAAGAACAACGGCGTGCCGGTGGGCCCAGGCCGTGGGTCGGGTGCCGGTTCGCTGGTGGCCTACGTACAGAAGATCACCGACCTCGACCCGCTGGCCTATGACCTGCTTTTCGAACGTTTCCTCAACCCGGAACGGGTCTCCATGCCCGACTTCGACGTCGACTTCTGCATGGACGGCCGCGACCGGGTGATCGATTACGTGGCCGAAAAATACGGGCGTAACGCGGTGAGCCAGATCATCACGTTCGGCACCATGGCGGCCAAAGCGGTGGTGCGCGATGTGGCGCGGGCCCAGGGCAAGTCCTACGGTCTGGCCGACCGCCTGTCGAAGATGATTCCCTTCGAAGTCGGCATGACCCTGGAAAAAGCCTACGAGATGGAAGAGCCGCTGCGCGACTTCCTCAAGGTCGACGAGGACGGCCGGGAAATCTGGGAAATGTCGCTCAAGCTCGAAGGCATCTGCCGCGGTACCGGCAAGCACGCCGGTGGCGTGGTGATCGCGCCCACCAAGCTTACCGACTTCTCGCCGATTGCCTGTGATGACGAGGGCGGCGGCCTGGTGACCCAGTTCGACAAGGACGACGTGGAATCCGCCGGCCTGGTGAAGTTCGACTTCCTCGGCCTGCGCACCCTGACCATCATCAAGTGGGCGATGGAGACCATCAACCGCGAGCAGGCCAAGAAGGGCCTGCCGGACCTGAACATCGACTTTATCCCGCTGGACGACAAACCGACGTTCAGCATGCTGCAGAAAGCCGAGACCACTGCGGTGTTCCAGCTTGAATCGCGCGGCATGAAGGAGCTGATCAAAAAGCTCAAGCCAGACTGCCTGGAAGACATGATCGCCCTGGTGGCCCTGTTCCGTCCGGGGCCGCTGCAGTCGGGCATGGTGGACGACTTTATCAACCGTAAACACGGTCGCGAGCCGATTTCCTACCCGCATCAGGACTATCAGTACGCGGGCCTGGAGCCGGTGCTGAAACCGACCTACGGCATCATCCTGTACCAGGAACAGGTGATGCAGATTGCCCAGGTCATGGCCGGCTACACCCTCGGTGGTGCGGATATGCTGCGTCGCGCCATGGGTAAGAAGAAGCCCGAGGAGATGGCCAAGCAGCGCGGCGGCTTTATCGAAGGCTGCGCCAGCAACGGTATTGACGCCAACCTGGCGGGCAACATCTTCGATCTGGTGGAGAAATTCGCCGGTTACGGTTTCAACAAGTCGCACTCTGCTGCCTATGGCTTGCTGTCGTATCAGACGGCCTGGCTCAAGGCGCACCACTCGGCGGCCTTTATGGCGGCGGTGTTGTCGGCGGATATGCACAACACCGACAAGGTGGTCACCCTGATCGAGGAATGCCGCAGCATGAAGCTGCGCCTCGATGCGCCGGATGTGAACATCTCCGAGTTCAAGTTCACGGTTAACAACGAAGGCTGGATCGTCTACGGCTTGGGCGCGATCAAGGGTGTCGGCGAGGGGCCGGTGGAGGCCATCGTCGAGGCGCGCCAGGAAGGACCGTTCAAGGATCTGTTCGACTTCTGCTCGCGGGTCGACCTCAAGCGCATCAACAAGCGCACCCTCGAAGCGTTGATTCGCAGCGGTGCGCTGGATCGTCTGGGGCCACATTTTTATGAAGAACTGAAAGCCTACAAGGCCAATATCGACCGCAATCGCGCGGTATTGCTGGGCGCAATGGAGGAGGCGGTGCAGGCCGCCGAGCAGACCGCGCGCAGCGCCGAGAGCGGGCATATGGACCTGTTCGGCGGGGTGTTTGCCGATACCGAGGCGGATGTTTACCGCAATCACCTGCGCGCCCGCGAGCTGACCCTTAAAGAGCGCCTCAAGGGTGAAAAGGACACCCTGGGCCTGTACCTGACCGGCCACCCGATTGATGAGTACGAAGGTGAAGTGCGGCGTTTTGCTCGCCAACGCATCGTTGACCTGAAAGCGGCGCGTGGCGATCAGACGATTGCCGGCCTGGTGGTCAACCTGCGGGTGATGAAGAACAAGAAGGGCGACAAGATGGGCTTTATCACCCTGGATGACCGCTCCGGGCGGATCGAAGCCTCGCTGTTCGCCGAAGCCTTCAACAGCGCCCAGGCGCTGTTGCAGACCGATGCCCTGGTGGTGGTCGAGGGTGAGGTGAGCAACGACGACTTTTCCGGTGGTCTGCGCTTGCGCGCCAAGCGGGTGATGAGCCTGGAAGAAGCGCGTACCGGCCTGGCCGACAGCCTGCGGTTGAAGATCGACAGTGCGGCCTTGAAAGGTGATCGCCTGCGCTGGCTGGCTGAGTTGTGTGGCCGTCACCGTGGCGCTTGTCCGATTACCCTGGATTACAGCAGTGACGATGCCAAGGCCGTATTGCAGTTTGGCGAAGGCTGGCGGATCGACCCGGCAGACAGCTTGATTCAGGCATTGCGTGACCAGTTCGGCCGCGACAACGTCTTTTTGCACTACCGCTGATTTGTGAGGCTTCGGTCTCGCGTGTTAGCCGCGACACTTTATAGTGTCGACCTGAATGCGCCCGATCCCTTAATGTAGGGCGCCAAACGGATACAGCTCCCCGGCCGCTTGGCCGTCGACGCAAGACGGATGACTATGAACCCGAACTTTCTCGATTTCGAACAGCCGATCGCCGACCTGCAAGCCAAGATCGAAGAACTTCGCCTGGTCGGCAACGACAACTCGTTGAACATCAGCGACGAGATCGCCCGCCTGCAGGACAAGAGCAGCACCCTGACCGAAAGCATTTTCGGCAACCTGACCAGTTGGCAAATTGCCCAGCTCGCCCGCCATCCGCGCCGCCCTTATACCCTCGATTATCTTCAGCATATTTTCACCGAATTCGACGAGCTGCACGGTGATCGGCACTTCTCCGATGACCCGGCGATTGTCGGCGGCGTAACGCGCCTGGACGGTGAGCCGGTGATGGTCATCGGTCATCAGAAAGGTCGCGAAGTGCGTGAGAAAGTGCGCCGCAACTTCGGTATGCCGCGTCCTGAGGGTTACCGCAAGGCCTGTCGCCTGATGGAAATGGCCGAGCGTTTCCAGATGCCGATCCTGACCTTTATCGACACCCCCGGCGCCTATCCGGGCATCGACGCCGAGGAGCGTGGGCAGAGTGAGGCGATTGCCTGGAATCTGCGCGTGATGGCCCGCCTGAAAACTCCGATTATCGCCACCGTTATCGGCGAGGGTGGTTCCGGTGGGGCGCTGGCGATTGGCGTGTGCGATCAGTTGAACATGCTGCAGTACTCGACCTATGCGGTGATCTCGCCGGAAGGTTGCGCCTCGATTCTATGGAAAACCGCCGAGAAAGCCCCGGACGCCGCCGAGGCCATGGGGATCACGGCCGAACGCCTGAAGGGTTTGGGGATTGTCGACAAGGTGATTGGCGAACCACTGGGTGGCGCCCATCGCGACCCGGCGGCTGCGGCCGAATCGGTTCGTCAGGAGCTGGCGGCGCAACTGAAGATGCTGCGTAAACTCGATACCGCCGAGCTGTTGTCGCGTCGTTATGAGCGCCTGATGAGCTACGGCATCGCCTAAATGAGCGTGAGCGCCAGGGTGCTGGAAAGTCTGGCTCCTTGGCGTGATGCGCCGGCGTGGCGTATCGCGCTTTCCGGTGGCCTCGACTCCACGGTCCTGCTTCACGTTTTGGCCAGCCTCGCGCAACGCGAGGCGTTACCGCCACTTTCCGCTATTCATATCCATCATGGTCTGCAACGCGCTGCCGATGCCTGGCCGGTGCACTGCCAGCGGTTGTGCGCTGCGTGGGATGTGCCGCTACAGGTCGTGCCTGTGCAGGTGCGGCCGGGCGCCAGTGTCGAGGGGGCGGCCCGCGAGGCGCGCTATGCGGCATTTCGCGCGGCGTTGGGCCCGGGTGAGGTGCTGCTGCTGGCGCAACATCGCGACGATCAGGCGGAAACCCTGATCTTTCGCCTGCTGCGTGGTGCCGGTGTGCAGGGGTTGGCGGGCATGCCGCGGAGCCGTGCGCTGGGAACCGGGCACTTGCTGCGGCCTTTATTGGCCTGTTCGCGCGCCGAGTTACAGGCCTACGCTGCCGCGCATCAACTGGATTGGGTGGACGATCCGTCAAATGCCGATGATGCGTTCGCGCGCAATTATCTACGGCATCGCGTGTTGCCGGTGCTGGCTGAGCGCTGGCCGCAGGCGGCAGTCAATATGGCGCGTACCGCCGCTCACCTGAGCGAAGCGGCGCAGTTGCTCGATGAGCTGGCACAGCAGGATCTGGCGTCGGCGCAAGCACCGGACGCATTTGCCTGGCTCAATCTGCCCAGCCTGGATGTAGCGCCGTTGCGGGAATTGAGCGAGTCGCGTCAGCGCAATGCCCTGCGTTACTGGCTACGCGCATTCACGCCGATGCCGGATAGCGAGCATTGGGTGGGTTGGCGGGCGCTGCGTGATGCGACTCGCGCGGCGGCACCGGTTTGGCGTCTGGCTGGCGGCGAGCTGCGCCGAGCCGACGAACGGCTATGGTGGTTGGCGGGCGACTGGTTGCGGGCGCCGGCGTTGCCCGCGCTGCGTGTGCACGCCAATCAGGTGCTGCAACTGCCGGGCAATGGCAGCGTGCGGATCGACGGGCAGCTCCCAGTGGGGGAGTGGCGGTTGGCCTACCGCCAAGGTGGGGAGCTGATGGCGCTACCGGGGCGCGGTCATCGCGATTTAAAACGCCTGCTCAATGAGCGGCAGGTGCCGGTATTTGTGCGCAGTCGTTTGCCACTGCTGCTGCGCGGCGGCGAATTGCAGGCGGCGGCCAACCTGCCCGGTTTAGACGGACCTGGGGATGGCCAGTGGCGGTTCAGTTGGCAGCCACCGACGAATGATCAAGGTTTGAGCTGATAAGGCCTTTCCGGTAGACTACGCTCCCGTCTTATCAGAGCTTTTGCAGACTCCCTCAGAGTCAGCAATTGCTTGCCAATTACGGCGTTTTTCGTAATTGGGGGCCTCGGCCTTCCTTCGCTTTCCCCGGCGGCGCAGACCGCTTAAACGCAGACTTCTAGGGTTTTTCATGACGCGCTACATCTTCGTCACGGGTGGTGTTGTTTCTTCTTTGGGGAAAGGCATCGCTTCGGCTTCATTGGCGGCCATCCTGGAGGCGCGGGGCCTGAAGGTCACGATGCTCAAGCTGGATCCTTATATCAACGTCGATCCGGGCACCATGAGCCCGTTCCAGCACGGTGAGGTGTTCGTCACCCACGACGGCGCTGAGACCGACCTCGATCTGGGCCACTATGAGCGGTTCATCCGCACCACCATGACCCAGAACAACAACTTCACCACCGGCCGCGTCTACGAAGATGTGCTGCGCAAAGAGCGCCGGGGTGATTACCTGGGCGCGACCATTCAGGTCATCCCGCACATCACCGACGAAATCAAGCGGCGCATCATCAAGGGTGCCGGCGATGCCGACGTGGCCATGGTCGAGATCGGCGGCACGGTGGGCGACATCGAATCGCAACCGTTCCTCGAAGCCATCCGCCAACTGCGTGTAGAAGTAGGTGCCAAGCGCGCCATGCTGATGCACCTGACCCTGGTGCCGTATATCGCCACCGCTGGCGAAACCAAGACCAAGCCGACCCAGCATTCGGTGAAAGAGCTGCGCTCCATCGGCCTGCAGCCGGACGTGCTGATCTGCCGTTCCGACCATCCGGTGGATGTGTCGTCGCGCCGCAAGATCGCCCTGTTCACCAACGTCGAAGAACGTGCGGTGATTTCCCTAGAAGACGTCGACACTATCTACAAGATTCCCGGCGTACTGCATGCCCAGGGCCTGGATGATTTCGTCGTCGAGCGTTTCGGCCTGGAATGCAGCGGTGCCGATCTGTCCGAGTGGGATCGTGTGGTCGATGCCAAGCTCAACCCGGAGCACGAAGTGACCATCGCCATGGTCGGCAAGTACATGGAGTTGCTGGACGCCTACAAATCGCTGATCGAAGCGATGAGCCATGCCGGCATCCAGAACCGCACCAAGGTTAACCTGCGCTATATCGACTCCGAAGACATCGAGAACAAAGGCACCGCGCTGCTCGAAGGCGTGGATGCCATTCTGGTGCCGGGTGGCTTCGGTCTGCGCGGCGTGGAAGGCAAGATCACCACCGTTAAATACGCTCGCGAAAACAAGATTCCCTACCTGGGCATTTGCCTCGGCATGCAGGTGGCAGTGATCGAGTTCGCCCGTAACGTGCTGGGCTGGAGCGATGCCAACTCCACCGAGTTCGATACGGCCAGCGGCCACCCAGTGGTCGGTTTGATCACCGAATGGCAGGACGCTACCGGCGCCACCGAACAGCGCAGCGACGCCTCCGACTTGGGCGGCACCATGCGTCTGGGCGCACAGGATTGCCAACTGATGGCCGGCTCCAATGTACGTGACTGCTACGGCCAGGATGTGATCGTTGAGCGCCATCGCCATCGCTATGAAGTGAACAACAACTTGTTGCCAAATCTGATCGAGGCCGGCCTGAAAATCACCGGTCGCTCCGGCGATGGTGCGTTGGTTGAAGTGGTCGAAGCGCCGGATCATCCGTGGTTCGTTGCCTGCCAGTTCCACCCCGAGTTCACCTCGACGCCGCGTGATGGCCATCCGCTGTTCAGCGGTTTCGTCAACGCCGCCTTGGCGCAGAAAGCCAGGAAGGCATAGGAATATGACGCAGAAAATCATCAAGGTTGGCGCCATCGAAATCGCCAATGACAAGCCGTTCGTGCTGTTCGGCGGGATCAACGTCATCGAGTCGCGCGACCTGGCCATGCGTGCCTGCGAAGAGTACGTGCGGGTCACCGAGAAGCTCGGCATTCCCTACGTGTTCAAGGCCAGCTTCGACAAGGCCAACCGCTCGTCCGTGACCTCGTTCCGTGGCCCAGGCCTGGAAGAGGGCATGAAGCTCTTCGAGGAAGTGAAGAAGACCTTTGGCGTGCCGGTGATCACCGACGTGCACGAGCCGCATCAGGCGCAGGCGGTGGCCGATGTCTGCGACATTATCCAGCTGCCGGCGTTTCTCTCGCGGCAGACCGATCTGGTAGTGGCCATGGCCAAGACCGGCGCGGTGATCAACATCAAGAAAGCCCAGTTCCTGGCACCGCAGGAGATGAAGCACATCCTGGCCAAGTGCGAGGAGGCGGGTAATGACCAACTGATCCTGTGCGAGCGTGGTTCCAGCTTCGGGTACAACAACCTGGTAGTGGACATGCTCGGCTTCGGCATCATGAAACAGATGAACTACCCGGTGTTCTTCGACGTGACCCATGCCCTGCAAATGCCGGGCGGCCGCGCCGATTCCGCCGGTGGTCGCCGCGCCCAGGTCACCGATCTGGCCAAGGCAGGCATGAGCCAGGGGCTGGCCGGTCTGTTCCTGGAAGCGCATCCGGACCCGGACAATGCCAAATGCGACGGCCCTTGCGCCCTGCGTCTGGACAAGCTGGAGCCGTTCCTCACTCAGCTCAAGCAGCTGGATGACTTGATCAAAAGTTTTGCGCCGATTGAGACTGCCTGAAACGGCAATTCTCCGGTAAAGTGCCGTTTGTATACAATCTGATTGAATAGTCGGTACATGTTGCTTGTTGGATTAGCCTCCGACATGCAATGAGTGTGCAGCTGGGTACGACCCTTTTCGTCAACTTTTTGGAGTGCTACACGCAATGGCAAAGATCGTCGACATCAAAGGCCGTGAGGTTCTCGACTCCCGTGGCAACCCGACCGTGGAAGCCGATGTGATTCTCGATAACGGTATCATCGGCAGCGCCTGCGCGCCGTCCGGTGCTTCTACCGGTTCCCGCGAAGCGTTGGAGCTGCGTGATGGCGACAAGAGCCGTTACCTGGGCAAGGGCGTGCTGAAAGCCGTCGCCAATATCAATGGGCCGATCCGCGAGCTGCTGTTGGGCAAGGACCCGATCGATCAGAAAGCCCTGGATCAGGCGATGATCGCCCTCGACGGTACCGAGAACAAAGGCACGTTGGGCGCCAACGCGATTCTCGCCGTGTCCCTGGCCGCCGCCAAAGCCGCTGCCCAGGACAACGATCTGCCGCTCTATGCGCACATCGCCAACCTCAACGGTACTCCGGGCGTTTACTCCATGCCGGTGCCGATGATGAACATCATCAACGGCGGCGAGCACGCCGATAACAACGTCGATATCCAGGAATTCATGGTCCAGCCGGTCGGTGCCAAGACCTTCGCCGACGCGCTGCGCATGGGTACCGAGATTTTCCATCACCTCAAAGCCGTGCTCAAAGCCCGCGGCCTGAGCACTTCGGTGGGTGACGAAGGCGGTTTCGCGCCGAACCTGGCCTCCAACGAAGACGCCTTGGCTGCTATTGCCGAAGCTGTGGCCAACGCCGGCTATACCCTGGGCGACGACGTCACCCTGGCTCTGGACTGCGCCTCCAGTGAGTTCTTCAAGGACGGTCAATATGACCTGGCTGGCGAAGGAAAAGTGTTCAACGCCGAAGGTTTCGCCGACTACCTGGCCGGTCTGTCCGAGCGTTACCCGATCATCTCCATCGAAGACGGTATGGATGAGTCCGACTGGGCTGGCTGGAAAGTCCTCACCGACAAGATCGGTAAGAAAGTTCAGCTGGTTGGTGACGATCTGTTCGTGACCAACACCAAGATCCTCAAGCGCGGCATCGACGAGTCGATCGGCAACTCGATCCTGATCAAGTTCAACCAGATTGGCACCCTGACCGAAACCCTGGAAGCCATCCAGATGGCCAAAGCCGCCGGTTATACCGCCGTCATTTCGCACCGTTCGGGCGAAACCGAAGACAGCACCATTGCCGACCTGGCTGTGGGTACCGCTGCTGGTCAGATCAAGACCGGTTCGCTGTGCCGCTCCGACCGCGTGTCGAAGTACAACCAGCTGCTGCGCATAGAAGAACAACTGGCAGGCAAGGCGCCGTATCGTGGCCGTGCCGAGTTCCGTGGCTGAAAACGGCTGCGTTCGGCTATGCAGCATTGAGATCAGGCTTGGCATGCGCCGTCATACGTTGCCGCTTCGCCTGATCTTTTCTTGCCTGGCCTGCGTTCGCGAGGTTTTCTGTGAGCGATCAAGGCGTGGTAAAAGAGGGGCGGCGCGAGTCGCCCCTTTTTCGTCCGGATACTGTTCCTGCTATGCGTAACCCTTATTGGTTGTTCGTTGTGCTGATGCTGATGCTGGCTGGCCTGCAGTATCGTCTGTGGGTGGGCGATGGCAGCCTGGCTCAGGTGACCGATCTGAAGCAGCAGATCTCTGATCAGCAGGGCGAAAACGAACGCTTGCTGGAGCGCAATCGCATCCTCGAGGCGGAAGTCATGGAGCTGAAGCAAGGCATGGAAACCGTCGAAGAGCGTGCCCGTCATGAGCTGGGCATGGTTAAAGAGGGTGAAACCCTCTATCAGTTGACCGAATGAGTGGCGCCCTGTTGCCGGCTTTCTGGGCATTGATTCCGGCGGCCGGGGTAGGCAGCCGCATGCAGGCCGATCGGCCCAAGCAGTACCTGCAACTGGCCGGTAAAAGCATTCTCGAACACACCCTGGCGTGCTTTCTCGACCACCCGCAGTTGCGCGGCGTGGTGGTTAGTTTGGCGGTCGACGACCCTTACTGGCCGAATTTGCCGTGCGCGCACGACGCGCGGATCGAGCGTGCCGCTGGCGGTCGCGAGCGTGCGGATTCGGTGCTGGGTGGCTTGTTGCGCCTGAGCGAACTCGGTGCGCATGAGCAGGATTGGGTGTTGGTGCACGATGCGGCGCGACCCAATCTGTCGCGCAGCGATCTGGATCGCTTGCTGGCGGAGTTGGCGGATGATCCGGTGGGCGGTTTGCTTGCGGTGCCGGCGCGCGACACGCTGAAACGTGCCGGGGCCGATGGTCGTGTGTTGGCGACCGTCGATCGTTCATCGATCTGGCAAGCTTTTACCCCCCAGATGTTCCGCCTGGGCCTGCTGCACCGCGCCTTGGCGGAAGCCTTGGTCTCCGATGTGCCGATCACCGACGAGGCCTCGGCCATCGAGTGGGCCGGGCACGCGCCGCGGTTGATCGAAGGCCGTGCGGATAACCTGAAAGTCACCCGGCCCGACGATTTGCAGAGCTTGGCTCGGCTGTGGCGAGGTCGGCATTCGTCGTCCAGCACCTGAGCGCTGGACGACTGCGGACTGCTGTTAGCTGATGCGGGCTTTGCTGATGTTGCGTTCCAGCACCGTGCTGAGCTTGTCGACAGCGCCGTCGATGGCCAGGTGCAGGGTATCGGCATTGTGCGTGACGGATACCGGATCGCGCCCCTTGAGCCGTGCTTCGACCTGACAGCGTTTGTCCTGGGCGCCATGCTTGTGACCGTTTTCGTCGTTGAGGTGCACCTCGATTCGCGTCAGGTGATCTTCGAAACGCCGCATCTTGTGTTCTACGCGACTGCGTACGTCCGTCATCAGGGCAAGCGAAGCTTCGATATGGTTGTCACTGTTGACCAGTACTTGCATAGCCGTTTTCCTCTCGTTGCACTAGAAGCATGACCGCGACAGTTGGCCGGTCATGGGTTAAAAGGCCTTGGAGATTACGACGAGCAACTCGCTGGCGAGGTTCCTTGAGCGGCTGTGACATTCTGTTGCGGGCACGCCGCCGAGCGCGTCTGGGCGTTGAGGGCCAAGCTCAGCGACTCGTTAGCGGTATTCGCTGCGCTGAGCCAGCCCAGCTTTGAGGAAGTCCACCAACTGGCGCACCTTCGGCGACAAGTGCCGTTGTTGCGAATAAAGCGCCCAGACGGCGGTGTTCGGTGGTTGCTGGTTGTCGAGTAAGGACACCAGCGCGCCACTGCGTAAATGTTCCAGCACGTAATAGTCCGGTAGTTGGCACAGGCCGAGGCCGCGTAGCGCCGCCTCCAGTACCGCTTGGCCGCTGTTGCAACGCCAGTTGCCTTGCACCCGCGGTGACGACTCGCGGCCGTTGAGCTGAAAACTCCAGATGTCCGAGCTACCGATCAGGCAATTGTGTCGGCTCAGCTCGGACAGCGAGTGCGGTCGGCCATAGCGTTGCAGGTAGTCGGGTGCCGCGCACAGGTACATGCGCCGGGGCGCCAGGCGCGTGGCGACCAGACGCGAGTCGTGGAGCCGGCCCAGGCGGATGGCCATGTCCAGACCTTCCTGCACCAGATCGAGGGGGCGATTGCTCAACTCGATGTCGACCCGCAACTGCGGGTGGCGGCTCATGAAGTCGGTGACCAACGGCACGATAAAGCGCTCACCGTAGGCCACTGCGCAGGTCATGCGCAGCAGGCCCTTAGGTTCGCTGCCGAGGTCGCCAATGGCGCGCAGCGCTTCTTCGCGCGCGTCTTGCAGGCGCTGGCAATGTTGCAGAAAGGTCTGCCCAGCCTCGGTCAGCGCTACGCGCCGGGTGCTGCGATAAAACAGGCGGGTTTGCAAACGCTCTTCCAGGCGCGCGATCTGCCGGCTGACCTGCGAGGAGGACAGCCCCAGCCGCTCGGCGGCTGCGGTGAATTGACCGCATTCGGCCACCGCAACGAATTCATCCAAACCTTCCCAGCGGTTCATGGCAGTTTTTCTCGGCGTGGTTTTGTCGGCAGATTATCCCTGTATGGCAAGAATGTTTTGTTTTTTAGCTGATTATTCTATTCGTGGCACTGATCTACACTCTGTTCCACTGTTTTAACCCGCTGGAGAGCGACCATGATCAAGTCCCGTGCTGCCGTAGCCTTTGCCCCCAATCAGCCGCTGCAAATCGTCGAAGTCGACGTCGCGCCGCCCAAGGCCGGTGAAGTGCTGGTGCGTATTGTCGCCACCGGCGTGTGCCACACCGATGCCTACACCCTGTCCGGTGAGGATTCCGAAGGCGTGTTCCCGGCGATTCTCGGCCATGAAGGTGGCGGTATCGTCGAGGCCATCGGCGAGGGTGTGACTTCGGTGCAGGTCGGCGACCATGTGATTCCGCTGTACACCGCCGAATGCCGTGCCTGCAAATTCTGCAAATCCGGCAAAACCAACCTGTGCAGTTCGGTGCGCGCGACCCAGGGCAAGGGCCTGATGCCGGATGGCACCAGCCGCTTTTCCTACAAAGGCGAGCCGATCTATCACTACATGGGCTGCTCGACCTTTTCCGAATACACCGTATTGCCGGAAGTCTCTCTGGCGGTGATCCCCAAGGAAGCGCCGCTGGAGAAGGTCTGCCTGCTCGGTTGCGGCGTGACCACCGGCATCGGTGCAGTGCTCAACACCGCCAAGGTGGAAGAGGGCGCCACCGTGGCGATCTTCGGTCTGGGCGGCATCGGCCTGGCCGCGATCATCGGCGCGAAGATGGCCAAGGCCTCGCGCATCATCGCTGTCGACATCAATCCGGCCAAGTTCGAAGTGGCCCGTGAGCTGGGCGCGACCGATTTCGTCAACCCGAAGGATTTCGCCAAGCCGATTCAGGAGGTCATCGTCGAAATGACCGACGGCGGCGTGGATTACTCCTTCGAGTGTGTCGGCAATGTGCAACTGATGCGTGCGGCGTTGGAGTGTGCGCACAAGGGCTGGGGCGAGTCGGTGATTATCGGTGTGGCCGGTGCCGGCCAGGAAATCAGCACCCGGCCGTTCCAGCTGGTCACTGGGCGCGTCTGGCGCGGCTCGGCGTTCGGCGGCGTCAAAGGCCGCACCGAGCTGCCGAGCTATGTGGAAAAGGCGCAGAAGGGCGAAATCCCACTGGATACCTTTATTACCCACAACATGCCGCTGGAAGACATCAACCAGGCGTTCGACCTGATGCATGAAGGCAAGAGCATCCGCACCGTTATCCATTTCTGAGGTGTGCCATGAGCCTGGAAAATATTTCCTGCCAGAAGAGTGCTGGCGGTTGGCACAAGCGCTACCGCCATCGCTCGGCGGTGCTGGGCTGCGACATGGTGTTTGCCGTGTACCTGCCGCCGAAGGCCGAGCAGGGCGGCAAACTGCCAGTGCTGTACTGGCTGAGCGGACTGACCTGCACCGACGAAAACTTTATGCAGAAGGCCGGCGCGCACAAGCTGGCGGCCGAGCTGGGGTTGATCATCGTCGCGCCGGACACCAGCCCGCGCGGCGCCGAGGTGCCGGATGACCCGGACCAGGCCTGGGACTTCGGCCTGGGCGCGGGCTTCTACCTGAATGCCACTCAGGAACCCTGGGCGCGGCATTACCGCATGTACGACTATGTGGTGCAGGAGCTGCCGGCGCTGATCGAGGCGAACTTCCCGGTATCCAACAAACGCGGTATTAGCGGTCACTCCATGGGTGGGCATGGCGCGCTGGTCTGTGCGCTACGCAACCCGGGGCGTTATCAGTCGCTGTCGGCCTTTGCGCCGATCAGTAACCCAAGCAACTGTCCCTGGGGCGAGAAGGCGTTTGCGCGTTACCTCGGTGATGAGCGCTCGCGCTGGCGCGAATGGGATGCCTGCGCGTTGCTCGCCGAGGCGACGGAAAAACTGCCGATGCTGGTCGATCAGGGCGATCGTGATGACTTCCTCGACAGTCAGCTCAAGCCGGATGCCCTCAGGGCTGCGGCGCAGGCCGCCGGGCATCCGTTGACCTTGCGCCTGCAGCCGGGCTACGACCATAGCTACTACTTTATCGCCAGCTTTATCGATGACCATCTGCGTCATCACGCCAAGGCGCTGCTGAGCTGAACCGGCGCTGGCGACGACGTTCGGTTCGCCAGCTAGCCGGCTCCTATAGGCAGCTTTCAGTTAGAATCACGCCCTGACTTTTTCAGGGCGTTGTTTCTTATGCGTATTGGCCACGGCTACGATGTGCATCGCTTTACCGAGGGCTCCTTTATTACCCTGGGTGGCGTGCAAATCCCTCACGCGTTCGGCCTGTTGGCCCATTCCGATGGCGACGTGCTGCTGCATGCCTTGAGCGATGCCTTGCTCGGCGCGGCGGCGCTGGGCGATATCGGCAAACACTTCCCCGACACTGACCCGACCTTCAAGGGCGCCGACAGCCGTGTGCTGCTGCGCCATGTGCTTGGGTTGATTCACGGCAAAGGCTGGCAGGTCGGTAATGTCGACGCCACCATCGTCGCCCAGGCGCCGAAGATGGCGCCGCACATCGAGACCATGCGCGCGCGAATTGCCGAAGACCTGCAGGTGAGCCTGGATCAGGTCAACGTCAAGGCCACAACCACCGAGAAGCTGGGGTTTACCGGGCGCGAGGAAGGCATCGCGGTGCATGCTGTCGCGTTGTTGGTCGCCCGATGAACGAACTGCAACTGTTGGGCCCACGCGCCCATGGCGCGCCGTGCGGTACGGCGGTGCTCAAGGCCGTGGCGGAAGATTTTCAAGTCGATGAAGTGCTGGATATTCCCCTGGCCGGCGAGGGTGAACACCTCTGGCTGTGGGTGGAAAAGCGCGAGCTGAATACCGAAGAAGCGGCCAAGCGTATTGCCCGCGCCGCTGGCGTGCCGCTGAAGCTGATTAGCTACGCCGGGCTCAAGGATCGTCAGGCCCTGACCCGTCAGTGGTTCAGCCTGCACCTGCCGGGCAAGGTCGACCCCGACCTGAGCGCCGCCGAAGATGCCAGTCTGAGCATCCTCAAGCAGGTGCGGCATAGCCGTAAGCTGCAGCGCGGCGCCCATGCGGCCAACGGTTTCACCTTGCGCCTGACCCAGCTGGTTGCGGATCGCGAGACATTAGACAAGCGCCTGACGCAGATCGCGGCCCAGGGCATTCCCAACTATTACGGCTTGCAGCGCTTTGGCTTCGAGGGCGGCAATGTCGCCCATGCCCGGCATTTTGCGGCGAACAAGAGCCTGCCGGAGAAGCGCAATGTGCGTTCGCGGGTGCTCTCGGCGGCGCGCAGTTATCTGTTCAATCAGGTGCTGGCCGAGCGTGTAGCCGCTGGCACCTGGAATCAGGTGCTGCTTGGTGACCTGCTGGCCTTTACCGACAGCCGCAGCTTTTTCATGGCGGGCGAGGCGGAGTGCAGCGATCCGCGCCTGGCGATTCTCGACCTGCACCCCACGGGCCCACTGTGGGGCGTGGGCGCATCGCCGGCCGCTGGCGCGGCGCATGTGCTGGAGCAAGCCGTTGCGCAAGGTGAGACGGCTTTGGCCGACTGGTTGGCCGAAGCGGGCATGGCGCACGAACGGCGCATCCTGCGCCTCCCCATTGGCGGTTTGACGTGGCATTATCCCGAGTCTGACGTTCTGCAACTGGAATTCGTCCTGCCGGCTGGATGCTTTGCCACTGTAATGGTGCGCGAGCTCGTCGATCTGTTGCCGGCAGGGCAGACGGATAACCCATGCGTATTCTGATTTCTAACGATGACGGAGTGGCAGCGCCAGGCCTCGCCGCGCTGCATGCTGCGTTGGCCGATTATGCCGACTGCACGGTGATCGCTCCCGATCAGGACAAAAGTGGTGCCAGCAGTTCGCTGACCCTCGATCGTCCGCTGCACCCGCAAACGCTGCCCAACGGCTTTATCAGCCTCAACGGTACGCCGACCGATTGCGTGCACCTGGGCCTCAATGGCTTGCTGCCGCATGTAGCCGATCTGGTGGTGTCGGGGATCAACCTCGGCGCCAACCTGGGCGATGACGTGCTCTATTCAGGGACTGTGGCGGCTGCGTTGGAGGGCCGTTTTCTGGCGCGTCCGGCATTTGCGTTCTCCTTGCTCTCGCGTCTGCCGGACAACCTGGCGACAGCCGCCTATTTCGCGCGCAAGTTGGTCGAGGCCCATGAGCAGCTCGATCTGCCGCCACGTACCGTGCTCAACGTGAACATCCCCAATCTGCCGCTGGAGCATATTCGCGGTATCCAGCTGACGCGTCTGGGCCATCGTGCGCGCGCGGCGGCACCGGTCAAGGTCGTCAACCCGCGCGGCAAAGAAGGCTACTGGATTTCGGTGGCCGGCGATGCCGAGGACGGCGGGCCGGGAACGGATTTCCATGCGGTGATGCAGGGCTATGTGTCCGTCACTCCGCTGCAACTGGACCGCACCTTTCAAGATGGCCTCAACAGCCTGCAGCCCTGGCTGGAGGGTTTGCTCTGATGAAGCGTGAGCAAGACGAGTTGCACCACCGCGGCATTGGCATGACGTCGCAACGAACCCGTGAACGATTGATTCAGCGTCTGTATGAAGAGGGCCTGTCCAACGCCCGCGTGCTGGAGGCCATTCGTCGTACGCCGCGTCACCTGTTCGTCGACGAGGCGCTGGCCCATCGCGCCTACGAAGACACCGCCTTGCCGATTGGGCACAACCAGACCATTTCGCAGCCCTATATGGTCGCGCGGATGAGTGAGTTGCTGCTGGCGGCCGGGCCGTTGGACAAAGTATTGGAAATTGGCACCGGCTCCGGTTACCAGACCGCGATTCTGGCGCAGCTGGTCGAGCGGGTGTTTACCGTCGAGCGTATTCAGGTGCTGCAAGAGCGGGCCAAAGAGCGTCTGGCCGAGTTGAATCTGCGCAATGTGGTGTTTCGTTGGGGCGATGGCTGGCAAGGTTGGTCGGCGCTGGCGCCATACAACGGCATCATCGTCACGGCCGCCGCCGCCGAGGTGCCTCAGGCGTTGCTTGAGCAACTGGCGCCAGGTGGCCGCTTGGTGATTCCGGTCGGCGCCGGCGATGTGCAGCAGCTGCTGTTGATCGTGCGCGAAGAGCAGGGCTTTTCCCGGCATGTGTTGGATGCCGTGCGTTTCGTACCATTGCTCAATGGACCCTTAGCCTGATTTTTATCCAGATGGATCTATGAAAAATCATTTCTTGTTGTATGCCAAAGGCATCGCCATGGGCGCTGCCGATGTCGTTCCCGGCGTTTCCGGGGGTACCGTTGCCTTTATCAGTGGTATCTACGATGAGTTGCTGCGCTCGATTGCCAGTGTGCCACGGGCTCTCGGATTACTGCTGCGCGGCCGTGTCGCCGCCGCCTGGCAAGCCGCCAACGCGACGTTTCTCGTGGTGCTGCTGGCGGGCATTCTGACCAGCATCGTCAGCCTGGCGCGCTTGATTACTTACCTGCTGGAGCATCAGCCGATCCCGGTATGGTCATTCTTTTTTGGTCTGATACTGGTTTCCACCCATTTGGTGTCGCGCGAAATTCAGCGCTGGAACTGGACTCGTGTGGTCAGCTTTGTCCTCGGCGCTGCCTTCGCCTATTGGATTACCGTGGTGTCGCCGATGCAGTGGAGCAATGATCCGCTCAGCCTGTTCTTCGCGGGCGCGATTGCTATCTGCGCGATGATTCTGCCGGGTATTTCCGGCAGCTTCATTCTGGTGCTGATGGGCCTGTATTCGTTTGTGCTGGGCGCGGTGAAGAACCTGGATCTGCTGGTGTTGATGATATTCGCCAGCGGCTGCTTGGTCGGTATCGTCAGTTTTGCCGGTTTTCTGCGCTGGTTGTTGGCGCGCTGGCGCGACCTGACTCTGGCGTTTCTGACCGGCTTGATGCTCGGCTCGCTGAACAAGATATGGCCGTGGAAGGAAACCCTGACCTGGCAAACCGACAGTCACGGTCAGCAAGTGCCGCTGCTGCAGGAGAATTTGCTGCCAGCACGGTTTGCCGAGATCAGTGGGCAAGATCCGCAGTTGGTGTTGGCGATAGTCCTGGCTGTGGCTGGCATAGTGCTGGTGCTCGGTTTGGAATGGTTGGCCGGGCGCCGTCAGCAGAGCGCTGGCTGTGCCGAATAATTCCGGCACAATACGCGCCAATAGTCAGACGCCAGTAAGGGAGAGATGGGTGAGTCAACCATTAGTTTTCTGCCGCAGCGCTCGGTGCCTGTTGAGTGGTCTGGTGCTTGGCGCGCTCCTGAGCGGCTGTGCGAGCCCGCCACCGGGTGGTGTGCAGGTGGTCGACCGCACGCGCGCGGCAGCGGCTAATCAGCGTCAAGCCGTGACCAGCGGACAGCATGTCGTGCAGCGTGGCGATACCCTCTATTCGATTGCCTTTCGTTTTGGGTGGGATTGGAAAGCCCTGGCCGCGCATAACGGTATTGCTCCGCCTTACTTGATTCGGGTCGGCCAGGTTATTCGCTTCGGCGGCCAGCAATCGACGCGTCCGCCGATGGTGGCAACGGCGCCGGTGGTCAGCACACCGGCTTCTGTCAACCGGCCAACGGCACCGGTTCAGGCGCCGCCGGCATCGACGCAAACCCAAGCGCCTGCGCCGATCAAGGTCACCCCAGCGACCACTCCGGTGCAGCCGGTACAGCGCTCTGCGTCAGGCTGGGCCTGGCCTTCGGCAGGTAGCGTGATTGGGCGTTTTTCCTCAAACGGGAGTTTGAATAAAGGCATTGATATCGCCGGAGAATTGGGCCAGCCTGTTTTAGCTGCGTCTGATGGATCAGTGGTGTACGCCGGGAGTGGTTTACGGGGCTACGGCGAGTTGGTGATCATCAAACACAGCGATACCTACGTAAGCGCTTACGGACACAACCGTAGGCTGTTGGTGCGGGAGGGGCAGCGGGTCAAAGTCGGACAGACGATTGCCGAGATGGGTTCCACGGGAGCCGACCGGGTGAAGCTTCATTTTGAAATTCGCCGTCAGGGTAAGCCTGTAGATCCGTTGCAATACCTGCCACGCCGTTGACCTGTCGCTAGCCTGTTCCACCACGTGGGAGGGACGGGCTCGGGTGTTGCCACGGAAATAGGCGCCGCCAGAGCTTGCTGTCGAACTCAGCAAGGGACAACAACAATGGCACTCAATCAAAAAGAAGCGCCGGAGTTTGACGTCGACGATGAGCTGCTCCTGATGGAGCCAGGCATTGTCTTGGATGATGTGTCGGATGAAGAGGCGGAAGCGCCTGTCACTCGCACTAAAACCAAACACTCCACCAGCAGCAAGCAACACAAGTACATCGATTACACTCGTGCGCTCGACGCCACTCAGCTGTACCTCAACGAAATTGGTTTTTCCCCCCTGCTTACCCCTGAAGAGGAAGTGTTCTTCGCGCGTCTGGCGCAGAAGGGCGATCCGGCTGGGCGTAAGCGCATGATCGAGAGCAACCTGCGCCTGGTGGTGAAAATTGCCCGCCGCTACGTCAATCGGGGTCTGTCACTGCTGGATCTGATCGAAGAGGGTAACCTCGGGTTGATCCGCGCAGTCGAAAAATTCGATCCCGAGCGCGGTTTTCGGTTCTCGACCTACGCAACCTGGTGGATTCGCCAGACCATCGAACGGGCGATCATGAATCAGACCCGTACCATTCGCCTACCGATTCATGTGGTCAAAGAGCTCAACGTCTACCTGCGTGCCGCTCGCGAATTGACCCAGAAACTTGACCACGAACCTTCCGCCGAAGAAATTGCCAACCTGCTGGAAAAACCGGTGGGTGAGGTCAAGCGCATGCTTGGCCTGAATGAGCGGGTATCTTCGGTGGATGTATCGCTCGGTCCGGACTCGGATAAAACACTGCTCGATACCCTGACCGATGATCGCCCTACCGACCCATGCGAGTTGCTGCAGGACGATGATCTTTCGCAAAGTATCGATCAGTGGCTGTCCGAGCTGACCGACAAGCAACGTGAAGTGGTGGTGCGCCGCTTTGGTTTGCGCGGCCATGAAAGCTGCACCTTGGAGGAAGTTGGCCAGGAGATTGGCCTTACCCGTGAGCGCGTCCGGCAGATTCAGGTCGAAGCGCTCAAGCGGCTTAGGGAAATTCTGGAGAAGAACGGTCTGTCGAGTGATGCCTTGTTTCAGTAGCTCGATAGAGCGAACGCTAAACCCGGCTTCGGCCGGGTTTTTTGTTGGTGTACGTGTAAGCCATCGCTTACAGGCTGTGTAAGTGATTGCGGGAAATAACGCAGGGTAAGTTGCTTTTTATCCATGTGTTAAATTGGCAAATATTTGATTTTATTGAACTTATTTATTTTTGGCCTGATGAGTAAACGGCTTTCTGGCTTTTCCTCTGGCTTGTGAGCAGTCTGCGGATTCCACGCTGACTC
>DELY01000035.1 GCA_002354655.1 Pseudomonas sp. UBA2684 | reverse complement strand
AAACCTTATTCAGGACGGGACAGCGCCCACAAAAAAGCCCCGCACATGGCGGGGCTCTTTTTGCAGCTAGGTTAGATCAGGTTATACAACCTGAACTTCCTCAGCCTGCATGCCTTTCTGACCACGGGTGGCCACGAAAGTAACTTGCTGGCCTTCTTTCAGGCTCTTGAAGCCATCGCTCTGGATAGCTTTGAAGTGTACAAACAGGTCGTCACCGGATTGCGGGGTGATGAAGCCGTAGCCTTTTTCATCGTTGAACCACTTAACGGTGCCATTCTGACGATTCGACATGTGATGTCTCCTAACAATATTAATAACAGCCCTGGAAAAACCCAGGCCGGGACTGAGTGCAACGAGTACTAGGAGTCGGACGATGTTTGGATCGAAATCTAGGCATCAAGTAGCGATTCGCGGTGACACATGCAGCACAGTGGGGGCACCATACGCGTTTTTAACGCTAAGCGCGAATGCTCTGTGCAGCTTTCTGTTATTTAGTGACTAGCGGAGTAATGGGCGCCTGCGCGGCAACGTCCGTCAACAGGCTTTGAACCGTACCGCCGGCCCCGGTAAGATGCGCTCACTTTTTCACCACCAGCTTATTCAGGACGCCTGCCATGAGCATCAAATCGGATAAATGGATTCGTCGCATGGCCCAAGAGCACGGCATGATCGAGCCTTTCGTCGAGCGCCAGGTACGCATGGAAGGCAGCGAGCGGCTGATCTCCTACGGTGTGTCCAGTTACGGCTATGACGTGCGTTGCGCCGACGAATTCAAGGTGTTCACCAACATCAATTCGGCCACCGTCGACCCGAAGAATTTCGATGAAAAAAGCTTCGTCGATGTCAAAAGCGATGTGTGCATCATTCCGCCGAACTCCTTCGCCCTGGCGCGCACCGTGGAGTTCTTCCGCATCCCCCGCGACGTGCTGACCATTTGCCTGGGCAAGAGCACCTACGCGCGTTGCGGCATCATCGTCAACGTCACCCCGCTGGAGCCGGAATGGGAAGGCCACGTGACTCTGGAATTCTCCAACACCACCACGCTGCCGGCGAAGATCTACGCCAACGAAGGTGTGGCGCAGATGCTGTTCCTGCAATCTGACGAGGCCTGTGAAGTGTCCTACAAGGATCGCGGCGGCAAGTACCAGGGCCAACTGGGAGTGACCCTGCCCAAGGCGTGAGTCGCGGGCAGTCGATCGATGAAGAAGGCCGGGCATTTGCCCGGCTTTTTTGTGCGCGAGGAGAATCCTGTGGGCAAAAGAAAGGGCGCTAGTAAGCGCCCTAAAAGTGATGATCTATGGAGTAAGTCCACTAGCTCTGAGCGGCGGGCCGGCGAATTGGTTCATCCGCGGCCGACGAACGGTCATCATTTCCCCGGCATCAGCAGCAGGCGCTTGTTGCCGTAGACCTTTTCCAGGTTCTGCGACTGGAACGGGAAGCTCATGTAGCGCCCCTTCAGCCAGGCGTCGATACCGTCGGCGTAGTGCGCGCTCGCCGGGTTGCCGGACTGCCCCGAGCTGTTCAGGCCGATCAGCGGTTCGTCGCGGCCGAAGTCGACGACGATGCGCATGGCCGGGATCAGCCAGGTATCGAAGTCCTGGCCCCAGTGGTAGGCCGAGACGTTCAAGGTGCTGTGGTCGCCGCCCGCCGGGTAGGGGCCGCGATCGAGGTAGCTCTTCAGTGAATTGATACCGGCACGCTGACTGGCGCTCATGTACTGCGCCAGTTGGGTGGTTTCGGTGACCCAGTGGTATTGATGCAGCTTGCCCCATTGCCAGGCTGTGCGGTCATTGCCCAGCTGGGTTTCGGCAAAGGTCACGGCCGCTGCCAGGCTGCGCGCCAGGATCGCCGGTTTGTCCTCTTTGTCGCTGGTGCGCACGTCGTCCCAGAATGGGCTGTCGTCGCGGCCGAGCAGGTGATCGGCCTGTGCCGAGTAGGAGCTGTTGGCGGTTTCCACCAGGGCTTTCCAGGCCGGGCTGGTGTCCGGGCCGAGTTCGTCGAGGAAGGTCTGTCGCGCGCTTTCATGTAGAAAGGCGCCGTACAGCGCGGCATCCGCCGAGGTGGCCGCGAGCTTGCCGTCGAAGGCCATCAGCCGACTCAAGGCTTCCCGCGCTTTGCCAGGTTGCGCCTCGGGCAATGCGTCGATGGCTTGTTGCAGTGATTCGGCCATGCCCGGCGCTTCGAACATGGCTTGCAGCTTGGCGACGAACGGCGAGGTCTGGTCGTACTGCATGGCGATCATGCTTTGCGTGTCGTGCTTGCCGCTGCCGGCCAGCTGCGCCAGGCGCTCATAGCGTTCTGGATAGAACCAGGAATTGGACAGCTGCATGCCATAGCCGCGCGGTACGGTGCGGTGGTTGGCGGTGCCCAGCCAGCCTTGCTGTGGGTCCTGGTCGTAGGGGTGCAGCATCGGGTCGGCGAAGCCGTCCCACTCGTAGCGGCTGTCCCAGCCTGGCGAGGGCAGCAGGCCGAGGCCTTCGCGACGATTGGGAAAACGCCCGGTGACCTGCCAGCCGATGTGCTGAGCGTCGGCAAAGACAATGTTCAGCGGCATGGCACGCACTTCGCGGGTGGCCTCGAAGGCCTGTTCCACCGATTGCGCGCGAGACAGGTCGAAGAACGCGTCGAGGGTTTTGTCCGCTTCGAATTGCGTGGTCTGCAAGGCCAGGCCGTAGCCGCTGCTGAGCTGCATGGGTTGCAGCATGTGCTTGCGTTCTCCCAGCACGGAGTTGAGCAGCGGGCCATGACGGGTTTCGTAGAGGGTTTCGCGAATCGGTCGCTGGCCCTTGATGAAGAAGGTTTCCTGGCGCTCCTGGGCGGCCAGCCATTTGCCATCGGCCTGGTAGTACAGGCGGCCGCCTTCGCGTTTGACCTTCTCCAGAAACAGGTCCTGGTTGTCGCCCATGACCATGGTCATGCCCCAGCCCAGTTTGCCGTTGAAACCGGCGACTATCGCCGGCACACCGGCAATCGAGACGCCGGCGGCCTGGAGTTTCGGCGAGCGGATATGCACGAAGTTCCAGGCAGAGGGCATCGACAGCGGTAGGTGGGTGTCGTTGGCCAGCAGGCTCTTGCCGCTACGGCTGCGCTGCGGGGCGATGGCCCAGTTGTTGGACGCGGCAACGCCCAGCATGTGGGCGTCGGCGAACTGGCTGGCAGCCTTGTTCACTGCGTCCAGGCCGGCGATTTGCCCGCGCAGAGCCAAGCCCTTGAGCTTGGCCGCCTCTTCGAAGGGCAGCGGTTCGTCCGGGTAGGTTGGCAGCAGCCAGGCGAGTTGCTCGCTGCCGACTTTCTGCTCCAGTACCAGGGCGGCGATCTCTTCTTGCAGGTTGACCGCCAGGCCAAAGTTCAGCAGGCAGAACACCAGCACCGAGTCTTCCGGTTTCCAGTAGGGCGGCCGGTAGCCGGACTCGGCGAGGTCCATCGGCAGTTTGTCGCGGTACTGGAACAGGTAGGCGTTGACGCCGCGGGCATACACCTCGAAGAAGCGTTTCAGGCGCGGCGAGGCTTCCTTATAGAGCACCTCGGCGCTTTTCTTCAGGTTGACCGCACGCATGAAGCGGTCCATTTCCAGCACGCCGGGGCCGGCCATTTCCGCCAGCCGGCCTTCGGCCATCAGACGCAGGCCGACCATCTGGCTGAGGCGGTCGCTGGCGTGCACGTAGCCGAGGGTGAACAGCGCGTCATGGAAGGTGGTGGTTTCGATCAGCGGCATGCCCAGGGCATTGCGCCGCACCACCACGCTCTGTGCCAGGCCCTGGACGCGGACAATGCCTTGGTCCGGGGGCACGCTGGCGCTGTAGCGGCTGTTGAGAAACGACTGGCAACCGCTGAGCGCCACGCCAGCGGTCAACACGGCGGCGAGGCTCAGAAGGGTCATGGGGCGAAACGCGCGCGCTAGCATGCGGGCTCCTTGCGAACGCAGGAAAATGACGGGTCGATGAATAAGTGCGCCGCCCAACAGCCTAGCAGCGTGAGCCCGTCGGTCAGCCAGTTTTTAAGCCTGGCGGCTGACCCGTTGGCCCGCGCGTAAGGTAGAGAGCGGCAGGGCGCCTGGCAAGAGGTTCAGGCGCGTTTGGGCAAGGCGTGCAGGCCTTCGTCGAGTAACCAGCGTGCGGCTGTACGGGCGGCCGCCTTGTGCTGTAACTCCAATTCGTTGAAGTGTTTCTCGTGCTGGCGCCGCGCCGCTTTATCCAGTGCCTGCCAATCGGCATGGGTCGGCACGTGGGCGGTGGCTTCGAACAGTTGATGAAACACCAGGCAGTGCTGGTCTTGGCTCAGCACGCTGTCGTAGTTGTCGAGCAGCACCTTGATGCGGATCGCGCCTTCGATCAACGGCAACTGACCGTCGAGCAGGCTGCCGGCGAGGAGTTGCAAGTCGCCGCCCAAGCGCGTGCGGCGTTCCAGGGCTACCTGGGCATGATCGCGCTGTTGCGCCCAGACACGGCGCCAGAGCTGCAAGGCGTATAGCGCAAGCGCTACCACCAGCACGCCGCCGATCAGCAGGAAAAACACATTGAGGTTACTCATCGGCGCGTCAGGCGCCGTGGCATTTCTTGAATTTCTTTTGGCTGCCGCATGGGCACGGGTCGTTGCGGCCCACATCCTTCAGGGCGTTACGCACTGGCTCCTGATGGTCATGGTTGCAATGTGGGCCGTGCACGTGACCGTGGTCATGATCATGTTGGTGATCGTGATCGTGATCGTGGTTGCAGTCGGGGCCATGGACGTGGGGTTGCTGGGTCATGCGAGGTTACTCCGGGATGAAATCGCCGGGAATTATCTCGCCATTGCGCGACATGTGCACGCTGCGTCCGAACAACAAGCCGGTTTTTACTTCGCCGACCAGGCGATAGCGGATCGGCTCTTCGGGTTTTTCCAGCAATTTGACGATTTGCCGCACGTGCCGCCAGAGGTTGGTGCGCACTGGCACATCGAATTCGTGGTGGCCATGGGCGGGTACGGTGAACCACGCATCGGACTCGCCCTCGGCCAGTTTCACCTCGTTGAGGTGGACCACGTAGTCGAGGCCGCGTACCGGCAGGCTCATGTCGTTGGGGTTGTCGATGCGAAAGCGCAGGACGAAGCGCTGCTCGAGCAGCTTGGCCTTGATCACATTGACTTTAATCAGGCGGACGTCGGGGTCTTCAAAACCACCCGTCATCCAGGTGGAACATCCGCTGAGGCCTGAAAGCAGACCCAAAAACATCAATAGGCTGAGAATTCTTATCGTTTGCGCCTGAGAAACCATTTCATACTCCGAAGGACGCCCCAGTGTAACAAGCAACTGCTTGGCTGCAACGTGTTGTGAGCGGAAAAAAACCTGCGCCATACTGAGCATCGATTAGGACAGGAGTGTGACCATGGCTAGTTACGAGATCGCCTTTGCCGGGCAATTGGTGCCGGGTGCCCAGTTGGAGCTGGTCAAGACTAACCTGGCCAAGTTGTTCCAGGCCGACGCTCAGCGTATTGCCCTGCTGTTCTCTGGGCGGCGCATCGTGATCAAGAACAACCTGGATGCGGCCGGTGCGGAAAAATACCGCGCGACCCTGGAGCGGGCAGGGGCCTTGGTCGAGGTGCAGGCGATGGTGCAGGCGGTTGAGGACATTGCATTGGCACCGCCGCCCGCTGCGCCACCAGCACCTGAGCTGAGGCCCGCAGCACCTGCCGATAGCGCGCGTGGTCGTTTGCATGTCGCACCGCGCGATGAGTACATGGCGGCCTTTGCCGCGGTGGATGCCCCGGATTTCGGCATCGCTCCGCTCGGTGACGATTTGCAGGACGACAAGCCCGCGCCGCAAGCGCCGCCGCTGGATCTCTCGCAGTTCAGCCTGGCCCCGGCCGGCAGCGACATGGGCCAGGAGAAAGCCGCCCCCGCTGGCCCCGCACCGGACATCTCGCACCTGAAATTGCAGGAATAATCGGTCTTCAGGCCTGCTTCGGAAGGCCTCAAACAAATCCCGCGCAGCACTTCTTGAACTTTTGCCCGCTGCCGCAGGGGCAGGGATCGTTGCGGCCGCTGTGCATGGCCACCGTGGGGTCGATGAAGTACCAGCGCGTGTCGTGCTGGACGAAGGCAGAGCGTTCGCGGTGAGCATGTTCGCCGCTGGCATCGTGCCAGCGGGCGGTAAACGTCACGAATGCGTGTTCGGGTTGCCCGCCGAGCAGTTCGCTGCTTTCTACCTCCAGGCCCCGCCAACTGCTCTGCGCGCTCCAGGCGCCGATCGCTGCGCGATCCAGGCCGGCTTGTTGCGCCGGTAGAGTGGTGGCCAGCAAGTAATCGATCAGGCCCAGCACATAGGCGCTGTAGCGCGAGCGCATCAGGCTTTCCGCGCTGGGTGCCGGGATGCCGGCGTGATAACGCCCGCAGCATGCGTGCAGCGGGTTGCCGCTGGCGCACGGGCAGCTTGGTGGCGCGTCGTGATTAGCTGCGCTCATTTCATCACCACCAGTACTTCCCGAACATCTCCGGGTTGGCCCAGAACTTGGCGTTGAGCCAGTCCGGCACCTGTTTGTAGTCGAGCAGGTCGTAGGTGAACAGGCTGAGGGTCTGTTCGCCGCGCTGGAAACGCTCGTTGACTTGCAGGGCCAGGGCGAAGAAATCGGTGTCTTGCCAGGCGCAGGCTTGTAGGTCGACCAGCACGGCCATGCGGCTGGCATTGAGGTTGCGGATGCCGCCCAGCAACTCCAGCCCGCTGCGTTTAGGCAGGTGTTCGAGGCAGTCGACCACCAGGGCGAGGTCGAAGCGCTGTGCCGCCAGCTCTGCTGGCAGCGCGCCAGCCGGGGCGTGGGCAATCTGGCAATCGCTATGCACCGCCTGGAATGCGCCGAGCGCCGGCAGTTCGCTGGCGCCGATCAGCAGCAGGCGTTTGGGGGCATAACGTTCGAGTAATGCGGCCAAGGCTTGCTGGGGGGTACGGGAAGACAGGCGTTCAATCATCGAAAATCCTCGATCAGGGCAGAAAAGACTAACGCGCTGCTGCGAGATGGCCTAGAACGGATCGTTATGCTCGCGCGTTTCAATCTGCTCTGGCGAATTCTACAACTGCCGTCTTTACTCCATAAGTATCGGTTTTGGGCCGATGACTACAGGAGACTTGTATATGAGCATCACAAGGAAAGCGGTACCCCTGATTCTGGCCAGCAGTTTTTTAACCGGTTGTGCCGGTTTGCAGAAGACCGACTGGCCGATGTGTGCAGCAGTTGGGGGCGTAGGCGGTGCGGCATTGGGCGCGATTGAAAGCTCAACGTGGGCGGGCGGCGGTGCCTTGGTGGGTGCCGGTATGGCAGCCGCGTATTGCTGGGTACATGGCGCCGGTCAGGAAGAAGTAGTGATGGTCGAGGAAGTCGTCGTCGAAGAGACGGTTGCCCCGGAACCGGCCGAAGCGGTACGTGTCGAGTTGGACGTGAAGTTCGATTTCGACAAAGCCCAAGTCAAAGAAGAAAGCTATGGCGACATCAAGAACCTGGCGGACTTCATGAAGCAATACCCGCAAACCACCACCGTGGTTGAAGGTCACACCGACTCCGTGGGCAGCGATGCCTACAACCAAGGTTTGTCCGAGCGGCGTGCCAGCGCCGTGCGCGATGTATTGGTCAACCAGTACGGCGTGGGTGGCGATCGCGTCAATGCGGCGGGTTATGGCGAAACTCAGCCGGTTGCCGACAACGCAACCGACGCAGGGCGTGCAATCAACCGCCGGGTAGAGGCGGAAGTCGAAGCGCGGCCTTAGCAGGCCGTTGAAAAAAAAACGTTGGCGCGGCAGGCAAGACAAGGCAAAAACAGGCGAGGAAGCGGAGTTTACGGGTTGTAAGTGAGCATTCCGACTGGGCTCGCATCCGAGCCTGTTTTTAACGCAGTAGCCAACGCAGGTAGTGTTTCAACAACCTGTTAAAGCAGTTTCTGCTCGAGCAACGCCAACAGTGGCCCCGGTCCGCGTAAGCAGGCCGGGGCCATTGCTTGTATAGCCTGAGTGGCGGGTCTTAACTCCTGATTGACCGGTAAACGCCGGTGACGCAGGAGATACCTACCATGAGCGTTCGATGCTTAAGGGTGGTCTTACCCGTTCTCTTGGTCAGCAGTGTTCTTTCTGGTTGCGCGACGACTTCCAGTATGGGAGATGCGCCGCTTAACCAGGTGAACTGGCCCCTGTGCAGTGCGATTGGTGGTCTGGCCGGCGGTGGCCTGGGCGCTATCGAAAGCTCGGCCTGGGCAGCCGGCGGTGCCGTAGCCGGTGCGGTGATCGGCGGCCTGATGTGTTATGCCCAAGATGGTGATGCGGACGGCGACGGAGTATTCGATCGCCGTGATCGTTGTCCGAACACGCCCGCCAATACCTGGGTGCACCATGATGGTTGCCCGCTCAGGACGTACCCCGCAAGTGACATAGCGCCCACACCCGCTCCGGTGGTTGCGGACGAAGTGATCGTGCTCAGCGACCTGGGCAATGTGCTGTTTGCCTTCGATTCAGCCGAGCTGACTGCGCCAGCCGAGACGTTGTTGGTCGAGATCGGCAAGCGCCTGGTCACGTCTAGCGCGGTTGGCATCAACGTGACCGGTCACACCGATAGCGTGGGCGCGGATGCCTACAACCAAGGTCTTTCCGAGCGACGCGCGAAAAGTGTCGCGGACTTTCTGCTGCGCCAGGGTATTGCCGCAAGCAAGCTGAGCACGGAAGGGTTTGGGGAAAGTCGGCCGATGGTGGATAACGCAACTGATGCCGGGCGGGCGCAGAATCGCCGGGTTGAGTTGCATGTCGATCGTTAGCGGCTGTTGATGTTTCGTGGCGCAGGCCCGCATCGCGTCACCGCGCGAGCAGGGAAAAACGGGGGCCTTTGCGCCCCCACAGTTTTTCCGGCGGCTGGCCTCACTCCCCCTAAGCAGTTAAGGTGCGGCAAAACAAAAATCGGCAAGGGGCGGACATGAAAACGTTGCTGGGGTTGGGGAAGGCGCTGACGGCGCTGTTTTGGGGTGTCGTGTTGGCCAATCTGTTGAGCCCGTTCGCGCAGCCGTTCGCACTGCTGCTGCACGTGGCAGGTGCGTTGATTCTGCTGATCCACGGGCTGGAATTACTGCTGTTCAATGCCCGCCTGAGCGAGCGTGGGCAGCCGGCGCGGGAGCGTGTGCAGGTCATGCTGTTCGGCATTTTTCACTTGCTGGGCCTGCCGCAACCGCAGGCGCAATCACTGAGCGTCGCGCCGCTGGAGGTTGAGCATGCGTAATCTGCTGTTGCTGGCTGCGCTGGGCAGTCCTGTGGCGCTGGCGCAAGCGATAATCGAAGTCGAATCGCATACGTTGCTGCGATTGCCGGCGACTACCAGCGTGCTGCTGGTCGAGCGCCTGGAAATTGCCGACCACGGCACGTTGTTGATTCCCGCTGGGTTGACCGACATTCGTATTGCCGAGCTGCGCCTGGGGCGTGAGGCGCGTATCGCCATTGCTCCCAGCGAGCAGGCCCTACGCCTAGACGTTGCGGCGGGTGAGATCGCGCCTGGCGCGCAGATCACCGCACGTGGTGCGCCGGGCTCGGTAAGCACGCCAGCGTTGCCGGGGCGCACCCTGAGCATTCGTCTGGAGCGCGTGGTGACACAAACCTTGCTGGTCGATGTCCGTGGCGGCAGGGGCGTGCCCGGTTACGCGGGGCTGGATGGCGCGGATGGCAAAGCTGGCGGTTGTACCTGGGGCCAGGCCAGTCGCGGCCACGATGGTCAGGGCGGCGGCGATGGGCATGCAGGCGCGGCTGGCGGCCAGGTGCGTCTGGAAGTGCCAGCAGACTTTCCGGTCGACGGCGTGCAGGTGCATTTGGCCGGCGGTGCCGGCGGTGCAGCCGGTAGCGGTGGCAACGCCGGTGTCGGCGGTGCGAGCACCGGCTGCTGGCTCTACAGCGTCGACGGTGCGCGTGATGGCCGGCCAGGTCTGGCCGGGCAGCCGGGTGCCGTCGGTGCTGCGGGCGAGCTGAATGTGGTGCGTTTCTAGCAGGCTGTTGAACATGTAGGCGAGGTAAACACAGGCGAGAAACGCAGCGTAGCGGAGTAACAGCCCATGGCTGGCCCGCAGGGTGAGCGCAGCGAATCAAGTGGAGTTAATGAGCATTTTTAGCCTGTTTTTAACGACGCATCGGCAACGTAGGTAGTTTTTCAGTGGCTGTGCTAGAGCGATTGTTGCGCCACTACCTACGTGCCTCGCGCTCCGGCCGCCGCTTCAGAGGCTCGGGCGGGCGGCGGCAATGCTTACCAGAAACAAGCCCAGCAGCAGGTTGATCCCCACCAGGCGGCGAATCCGTCCCAGTACGGCGCCGCCATTCGGCCAGTCTTCGGCCGCTACCGCGCGGCGCAATTCCGGTAATTGCAGGGCTTGTACGCGGATAAACAGCGCCAGCATGGCAATGTACAGGCCCATCATGATGTGCACGTAGCGCGGGGCGCTTTCAAAGCCGGCAAAGCGCTGGTGCAGCATGCCCACGCCGGTAATCGGCAGCACCAGCACGGCGGCCCACACCCAATAGAAGAAGCGCTGGAACACCTCGATCCACAGTTTCAGCCGTGCCGGCGCGTCCAGCGCGCTGACGGCCGCCGGTCTGAGAATCATCCAGGCGAAGAACATGCCGCCGACCCAGACGAGTGCGGCGAGCAGGTGCAGGGCGTAAGTCATGGCGTAAGGGGTCATGCAGGTACTCCAGTCAGGTAGCGGCGCGGCACTGCTGCGGGCATACGCTCGCGGCGGGTACGCGGTTCTGCGCGGGATCGATTAGCGCGCTATGATAGCGGCCGTTTGCAAACACTGAAAATTTATCCAGCCTTTTTGCGCCCAGATCACCATGCTCAGTACCGAACTCAAGTCCCAGATCCAGGGCGCCTACTCCCGTTTTCTCGACGCCAAGGGGCTCAAACCGCGCTATGGTCAGCGGCTGATGATCGCCGAGATCGCCAAGGTGCTGGGGGCAATCGAGACCGACGATGAAGGCAAGCGCGCGGGCGAACCCGCGGTGGTGGCGGTCGAGGCTGGCACCGGCACCGGCAAGACCGTGGCCTACAGCTTGGCGGCGATTCCCACGGCGAAGGCGGCCGGCAAACGCTTGGTCATCGCCACGGCGACGGTGGCGCTGCAAGAGCAGATCGTGCACAAGGACCTGCCGGACTTGATGCGCAACAGCGGCTTGAATTTCACGTTCGCCCTGGCCAAGGGCCGTGGCCGCTACCTGTGCCTGTCCAAACTCGACCTGTTGTTGCAGGAAGGCCAGGCGCACAGCGCCACCGCGCAGCTGTTCGAGGAGGAAGGCTTCAAGATCGACGTGGATGAGCAGAGCCAGAAGCTGTTTACCGCGATGATCGAAAAGCTCGCCGGCAACAAGTGGGACGGCGACCGCGACAGCTGGCCCGAAGAGTTGGAAGACACCCGCTGGTCGCAGCTGACCACCGACCACAGCCAGTGCACCAACCGGCACTGCCCGAACTTCCAGCAGTGCGCGTTCTACAAGGCGCGCGAAGGCATGGGCAAGGTCGATGTGATCGTCACCAACCACGATATGGTGCTGGCCGACCTGGCCTTGGGCGGCGGTGCGGTGCTGCCCGACCCACGCGAAACCCTCTATGTATTCGACGAAGGCCATCACCTGCCGGACAAGGCGATTGGTCACTTCGCCCATTTCACCCGCCTGCGTTCGACCGCCGACTGGTTGGAGCAGACGGCGAAGAACCTCAGCAAGTTGCTGGCCCAGCACCCGTTGCCGGGTGACCTGGGGCGCTTGATCGAACAGGTGCCTGAACTGGCGCGCGAGATCAAAACCCAGCAGCAGTTCATGTTCAACGCCTGCGAGCAGGTGGCCGAGTTCAAGCCTGGTGAAGACATGCAAGGGCGCGAGCGCCCACGTCACCGCTTTATCGGAGGCGTGGTTCCGCCCCATCTGGGCGAACTGGGGGTGGAGCTGAAAAAAGGTTTCAGCAAACTCACCGACCTGTTCACCGGGGTCACCGAAAAGCTTAAAGAAGCGATGGACGGCGAGGCCACCATCGGCATCGCCAGCCACCAGGCCGAGGAGTGGTACCCGCTGTTCGGCAGCCTGTTGGCGCGTGCTCAAGGCAACTGGGAACTGTGGTTGGCGTTTACCGCGGAAGACCCCGAGTCGAGCCCGCCGATGGCGCGCTGGCTGAGCTTGGCCGAGAGCGGCGCGCTGTTCGATATCGAAGTCAATGCCAGCCCGATCCTGGCGGCCGAGACCCTGCGCCGCAACCTGTGGAATGTCGCCTACGGCGCCTTGGTGACGTCGGCGACCCTGACGGCGCTGGGTACCTTCGACCGCTATCGGATGCGCGCCGGCCTGCCCAAAGTAGCCGTGACCACCGTGGTGCCGAGCCCGTTCCACCATGCCGACGCCGGCGTGCTGCGGGTGCCCGATCTCAAGGCCGACCCGCGCGATGCGGTGGTCCACACCGCCGCGATCATTCGCGACCTGCCGGGCCTGGTGGAAGGCTCGCGCGGTACGCTGGTGCTGTTTTCCTCGCGCAAACAGATGCAGGACGTGTTCGAGGGATTGGAGCGCGACTGGCGCAAGCGCGTGTTTATCCAGGGCAACCTGTCCAAGCAGGAAACCCTGAACAAGCACAAGGCGCGGGTCGACAGCGGCGAGGAAAGCGTGTTGTTCGGCCTGGCCAGTTTTGCCGAAGGCGTCGATTTGCCGGGCGCTTACTGCGAGCACGTGGTCATCGCCAAGATCCCCTTCGCCGTGCCGGACGATCCGGTGGAGGCGGCGCTGGCCGAGTGGATCGAAGCGCGTGGCGGCAATCCGTTTATGGAAATCGCCGTGCCGGATGCCTCGCTACGGCTGGTGCAGGCCTGTGGGCGGCTGCTGCGCACCGAAGAGGATCGCGGCATCATCACCTTGCTGGATCGGCGCGTGGTGACGCAGCGTTACGGCAAGGCGATCCTCAATGCGCTGCCACCGTTTCGCCGCGAGATCAGCTAGCCACAGCCGTTTGCCCAGCAGCGGGAACCCAGTGACGCAGGAACGCGTCAGAACCCAGGCGTTTGCCGCGTCCGTCCTGGCGGTCGTTGCGGCGGCGCTTGCCGGGGCGCACGCGCTTTGCCGCGCGTCGGGTAACCGGCGCACTATTGCGCGGGCCATGGACGGGCGTGTTTTTTCTGCTCCGAGCGATGCCGCTCGTGGGTGCTCGATCAATGTTGCGAATGGGGGAGAGTGGTTCGTGAAGGTGAATGTCAGGCTGCAAGCCAATCGACTGAGTGGAGCCCTGCTGGCGGCGCTGCTCGGCTGTTCCGCCGTCGCGATGGCTGAGGATAAGCAGGTGCTGTTCAACTTCGTGCGTCCTCTGGACGCCGTGCAGGTGACCACCCAGGATGCGGTGCTGCCCAGCGTCACCGCCGAGCCCACGCCGGAAGGCGAGATCTTGCGGCGCGTCACTTTCAACCCTGCCGAGCAACCGAGCCTGCGCCTCGCACCGCAGAGCGGCAGCTGGGATTGGTCGCAGCAAGGCGCCATGAGCCTGCGTCTGCAAAGTGCGATGGATTGGGCGCTGACCCTCGATGTGCAGATCGACAGTGCCGACGGCAAACGTCTGAAAACCCGCATCGCCCTGCCGGCCGGACCGGCGCAGACCCTGTTGGTACCGTTGCAGGCCACCTCGCCACGCGACCAGGGCATGCGCGCCGGTGTGCCCATGCCCTGGAACCACAAGGGGCGCCGCTTGCTGCTGGCCGAAACCGTGAGCGGCGAGCTGAACCTCGCACAAGTCACCGCGGTAACCCTGTCGCTGCCCCAGCCGCAGGCGGCGCAGAGTATTCTGCTCGGCCGTTTTGGCGTGCGCAGCGATGCCGAGCGTACCGCCGCCTACCAGGGCATTGTCGATGCCTACGGCCAGTACAGCCGGGGCGATTGGCCGGAGAAAGTCAAAAACGACGAGCGCCTGACACAGGCCGCCGCGCAAGAGCAGCAGCAACTGCAACGCTGGCTGAGCGAGCGCCCGCAGCAGGATGCGTTCGGCGGTTGGCTGGGTGGGCAGCGTTTCGAGGCCAGTGGTTTCTTTCGCACCGAGAAGCGCGACGACCGTTGGTTCCTGGTCACGCCCGAGGGCAATCCCTTCTATTCCCTGGGCGTCAACACGGTCACCGCGCAGCAGAGCCGCACCTATGTCGAAGGCCGCGAGGCGATGTTCAGCGCGCTGCCGCAGCCCGGCGAAGCCCTGGCCGAACATTTCGGCAGCAGCGACAACCGCAGCGATACAGGGGCAAATAAAGGCCGTGCGTTCGCCAACGGCCGCTGGTTCGATTTCTACGGCGCCAACCTTGAGCGCACCTATGGCCAGGCTGCCGATCCGGCGCGTTGGCGCGCGCACAGCCAGGACCGTTTACAGGCCTGGGGTTTCAATACCCTGGGCAATTGGAGCGAGCCGGCGTTCGCGGACGATGCGCGGATGCCCTACAGCATTCCGCTGTCGATTCATGGCGACTACGCCACCATCAGTACCGGTCTCGACTGGTGGGGCGGCATGCCCGACCCGTTCGACCCGCGTTTCGCCATGGCTGCCGAGCGCGCGATTGCCATCGCCTCGCGCGATCACCGCGACGACCCATGGCTGCTCGGCTACTTCGCCGATAACGAGCTGGCTTGGGCCGGGCCGGCGGACGATCCGCCGGCGCGCTATGCCTTGGCCTATGCCACGCTACGGCTGACCACCGACGTGCCGGCCAAACGTGCGTTCCTCAAGCAGTTGCGCGACAAGTACCGCAACCAGAATGGGCTGTCCCGCGCGTGGGGGATCAAGCTCGAAGCCTGGGAGCTAATGGAAGATCCTGGGTTCCAGGCGCCGCCGCCCAGCGCCGAGTTCCCGGCCATCGAAAAGGACATGCAGCGGTTTCTGCGTTTGTATGCCGACACCTATTTCAAGACCATCGCCGATTCGCTGAACTGGCATGCGCCGAACCATCTGTTGCTGGGTGGCCGCTTCGCCAGCAGCATCCCCGAGGCGGTGAGTGCCTGCGCCGAGTTCTGCGATGTGCTGAGTTTCAACTTCTATACCCGCGAGCCGCAGCACGGCTATGACTTCGCCGCCCTGCGTAAGCTCGATAAACCCTTGCTGGTCACCGAGTTCCACTTCGGTTCGCGCGATCGCGGGCCGTTCTGGGGCGGCGTCGCCGAGGTGTACAAGGAAGAAGAGCGCGGCCCGGCCTATGCGCACTTCCTGACGAAAGCGCTGGAGGAGCCGCAGGTCGTCGGCGTGCACTGGTTCCAGTACCTCGATCAGCCCGTCACCGGGCGCCTGCTCGACGGCGAGAATGGTCACCTCGGTCTGGTGGCGATCACCGACCGGCCCTGGGACGGCTTCGTCAGCGCGGTGCGCAAGGCCAACCTGGGCGTTGTCAAGCGTCTGCTCAAGCCTGCCGCCGCGTCGCCGGTGCCGCCTGGTGCAGCGCAACCGGAGGTCGCGATAAGCGCGGCTCAACCCGCGGCACCGCTTGCCGCCGATACGCCAGCGCCCTGATCGATTCGTTGTCTGCGTCCGCTGAGCCGCGAGCCAGGCTCACCGCGCACGTCAGGGGCTGTAACCATTCGCGCAGTATTTTCAGAGGAGCAGAGCGGTGCAGATACAGGGCTATTTCGACCTCAAGTTCGAGGCGTTGAAAGAGGCGTTCGCCGCGTTATTCGATGACCCGCAAGAGCGCGGCATGGCGCTGTGCGTGCAGGTCGGCGGCGAGACCGTGCTGGATGTCTGGGCCGGCACGGCCGATAAGGATGGCCAGCAGGCCTGGCAGAGCGACACCATCCTCAACCTGTTTTCCTGCACCAAGACCTTCACCGCCGTGACCGCCTTGCAACTGGTCGGCGAGGGCAAGCTCGAACTGGACGCCCCGGTCGCCCGCTACTGGCCGGAGTTCGCCGCGGCCGGCAAGGAAAAAATCACCCTGCGCCACCTGCTCTGCCACCAGGCCGGGTTGCCGGCGTTGCGCGAGATGCTGCCGGCCGAGGCGCTGTATGACTGGTCGGCGATGACCCGCGCGCTGGCCGCCGAGCAGCCCTGGTGGGCATTGGGCGAGGGCCATGGTTATGCGCCGATCACCTACGGCTGGCTGGTTGGCGAAGTGCTGCGACGGGTCGAGGGACGGGGGCCGGGCGAGTCCATTGTGGCGCGCACGGCTCAACCGTTGGGGCTGGATTTCCATGTCGGCCTGGCCGATGCAGAGTTCGAGCGGGTCGCGCTGATCTCCCGCGGCAAGGGCAACTTCGGCGACGCCGCCGCACAGCGCCTGCTCAAGACCATGATGAGCGAACCGACCGCCATGAGCACGCGGGCCTTCACCAACCCGCCGTCGATCATGACCAGCACCAACAAGCCGGAGTGGCGGCGTATGCAGCAGCCGGCGGCCAATGGCCATGGCAATGCGCGCAGCCTGGCCGGCTTCTACAGCGGCCTGCTCGATGGCCGCTTGCTGGAAAGCGAGTTGCTCGCCGAGTTGACCCGCGAGCACTGCGTGGGCGACGACAAGACCCTGCTGACCCGCACGCGTTTCGGTTTGGGCTGCATGCTCGACCAGCCCGAGGTGGGCAACGCCACCTACGGCATGGGCCCGCGGGCGTTCGGTCACCCCGGCGCCGGCGGCTCCATCGGCTTCGCCGACCCGCAGCGCGATGTGGCCTTTGGCTTCGTTACCAATAACCTGGGACCGTTCGTCTTAATGGACCCACGTGCGCAACAACTTGCGCGCGTGTTGGCTGATTGTTTGTAGGAAGCTCGGCTAAACTCCGGGCGCACTGTGCTTGCTCTACGTGTTCGTGCTGGCCTTGGGCCGGTTTCTTCTGATCGTTTTGTGTGTGGATAACCGATGCTTGCTAATAAAACTCTCGCTGTCGCCCTGTGTCTGTTGATTGCCGGTTGTGCCGGTTCCGATAAGGTGAAAAAGCCAGAGCCCGTGGCCATGCCTGACCCGAAAATCACCCAGGCCTGGTTGGACGATTACGAGCCGCGCGTGCGGGACGCGATCAAGGACAGCCATTTTGAGCTGGAGCGTCGGGAAAATCTGTTGGTGGTCACCGCGCCGGTGCACGGCTCGTTCAACCCCGACCGTCCGCACATGCTGCTGCCAGTGACCCTCGGGCCGATCAGCCGAGTGGCCAAACTGCTGGAAAACGACAAGAAAATTGCCGTGCTGGTCATCGGTCATGCCGACAGCAGTGGCGCCGCGACCCTCAACCGTGAGCTGAGCCATGAGCGGGCGCGTGCGTTTACCGCGATTTTCCGCCTGAGCGGCCTGAAGCAGGATCGCCTGATGGTCAAAGGCATGGGTTCGGACATGCCGCGCGCCGCCAACGACAGTGTGCAAGGCCGGGAATTGAACCGCCGTGTGGAGATGCTCCTGACCTCGCAGGACACCATGAAGGCGTTGATCGCTAAATACAGCCAGCCGGCTCCCGCTGCTCCAGCGGTGGCCGCAGCTTCGGCCAAGCCGGTTGACAGCAAGCCAGCGAAAATCAAAGTGGCGAAGGCTGCGCCGGTTGCAGGCAAGCAGGTAGTTGCCGCCGATCAAGCCAAGTAATCTAGGCGGTATCCGTTCTAGAGAGTCTTGCGATGACCCAGACCCTGGCCGATATGCGCCGCGACTACACCCGCGATGGCTTGAGCGAGGCGCAGGCGCCGCATGAGCCGCTGCCCCTGTTCGAGCAGTGGTTCGCCGATGCGCTGCAGACCGAACAAGCGCCCGTCGAGCCGAACGCCATGACCCTGGCGACCGTCGATGTCGACGGCCGCCCGCATTGCCGGGTGCTCTTGCTCAAGGGCTTGGATGCCCACGGGTTCACCTTCTTCAGCAACTACGACAGTGCCAAAGGCCAGCAGCTGGCGGCCAAGCCGTATGCGGCGATGACGTTTTTCTGGCCGAGTCTGGAGCGTCAGGTGCGCATTGAGGGCCGCGTCGAACGAGTATCTCCGGCAGAGTCCGACGCCTATTTTCAGGTGCGCCCACTGGGCAGTCGTCTCGGCGCCTGGGCTTCGCCGCAGAGCCGGGTAATCGCCGATCGCGCCGAGTTGGAAAGCCTGCTGGCAAGCACCGAGCAACGTTTTCTCGACGGGGCGCCGGATTGTCCACCGCATTGGGGCGGTTATCGCCTGCTGCCGGAACGCGTCGAGTTTTGGCAGGGGCGCTCCAGTCGCCTGCATGACCGGCTCAATTACCGCCTGCACGCTGGCGCCTGGATTCGCGAGCGTCTGGCGCCCTGACGCAGGCGTTCGTCGCAGCGCTGCAATCGGCGTATCGCCTGAGCAACCCCCTGCCTACAATAGCGGCCTCGTTTCGGAGGCCGCTCGCATGCTCGAACTCGATTCCACCCTGGCTCAGCATATCGTCGACCGGGCGATGGCCATCCTGCCGCACAACATCAATGTGATGGACGCCCAGGGCATGATCATCGGCAGCGGCGATCCGGCGCGTCTGCACACCCGTCATGAAGGCGCGCAACTGGTGTTGGCCAACCGCCGCGTGGTCGAGATCGACGAGCAAGCCGCCGCCTGCCTGCGCGGGGTCAAGCCCGGCGTCAATCTGCCTCTGCTGCATGCCGAACGGTTGATTGGCGTGCTCGGCATCACCGGCGCGCCGGAAACCGTGCGGCCCTATGCCGAGCTGGTACGCATGGCCGCGGAGATGCTGGTCGAGCAGCGTCAATTGCAGGCCGAGCGACATTGGCAGCGCCACCAACTGGAGGCCTGGCTGCGCCAGTTGTTCGATCCTGGCTTGCCATTGGCCAGTCTCGGTGGCGAAGCCGAGCGCCTCGGCCTGGCTCTCAGCTGGCCGCGCCAGGCCTGCTTGCTCGAGCTGACCGAGGAGGGCGATCCGCTGCCGCGGCAGGCACGCCTATTGACGGCGCTGAGCAGCAAAGCCGATTACCTCTGTGCGCCGTTGGGCGCGCGCGAACTGCTGTGGTGCCGCCCGTTGAGTGCCGGGCGTGACGACACGGCCTGGCTGGCCCTGGCCGATGAGCGCGACTGGGGGGTGCATCGTCTGGCGGTCAGCGACCCGGTGCGCAACCTTGGCGACCTGCGCCAAGCCTGCCTGGCCCTGCGTGACTTGCAGGCCTATGGCCGTGCCCGTTTTCCCGCGCAGCGCCTGTTGCGGCTGGAGGAACAGCGCTTGCCGACACTGCTGTATGCGCAACGCAACAGTTGGTTGCTGCAAGGTTGGCTGGCGCCGCTGAAGCAGATGCTGGCCCAGGACAACCATGGCACCCTGCGGGAAACCCTCGAAGCGTGGTGCGCGCATGACGGTCAGGTGCAAGCCTGCGCTCAGGCGCTGGGGATTCACCGCAATACCCTGCGCTACCGCCTGGAGCGGATTGCCGAACTCAGCGGCATCGAGCTGACGCGACTGGATCAGCGTCTGCAGCTGTCATTGGGACTGGGGCTGCTCGAAAACCCGCTATAAATCCTATTGTGCGTATGCACATAAAGCCTTGACCTTGAAGTACCTCCGCTGGTGCGTGGGTACAGGGCTTTGCCCTGTGCGGCTGGGTGACAATGCTGCGCCCTTCGGCATTCCTATACCCATAACAACAACGAGGAGACTGGCATGGCTCTGGTCCTGATACTGGTGGCGTTGATCGCGTTTATCGTGCTGTCCACCACCCGCCTCAAATTACACCCGTTTCTCGCTCTGCTGGCTGCTGCTCTGATCGCCGGTTTCGCCTATCAAGTTCCGCAGGGTGAAATCGTCAAAACCATTACCGCCGGCTTCGGCGGCATTCTCGGCTACATCGGTATCGTCATCGTGTTGGGCACCATCATCGGGGTGATCCTCGAGCGCAGCGGTGCGGCCATCACCATGGCGGAAACGGTGATCAAGCTGCTCGGCGAGCGGTTCCCCACGCTGACCATGTCGATCATCGGCTACCTGGTGTCGATTCCGGTGTTCTGCGACTCCGGCTACGTCATCCTCAACTCATTGAAAAACGCCCTGGCCGCGCGGATGAAAATCTCCGTGGTGGCCATGAGCGTGGCCCTGGCCACCGGCCTGTACGCCACCCACACCTTTGTGCCGCCGACTCCCGGCCCGATCGCCGCTGCCGGTAACCTGGGGCTGGAGTCCAGCCTGGGCCTGGTGATTGCCGTCGGCCTGCTGGTGTCGTTCGTCACCGCCATGGCCGGCATGTGGTGGGCCAACCGCTTTATCGGCAAAGACATCGCCCTGGAAGACGATGGCCTGCCGTTGCCCGCCGAGGAAGATTTCGCCGAGCTGAAAGCCCGCTACGGCACGCTGCCAACCGCCTTTCAGGCATTCGCGCCGATCTTCGTGCCGATTGGCCTGATCTGCCTCGGCTCCGTTGCCGCCTTCCCAAGCAAGCCGCTGGGCGAAGGGACGGTGCTGGCGCTGCTGAGCTTCCTCGGTCAGCCGGTGGTGGCGCTGTTGGTCGGCCTAGTGTTGGCGTGCACCCTGCTCAAGGGCAAAGGCAAGCGCCAGCAACTGCATGACCGGGTTGCCGAAGGCATTCTCGCGGCCGCGCCGATTCTGCTGATCACCGGTGCTGGCGGCGCCTTCGGTGCGATGCTGAAGATCACCCCGCTGGGCGATTACCTGGGCACCACCTTGTCGGCGCTGGGTATTGGCCTGTTCATGCCGTTCGTCGTGGCCGCTGCGCTGAAGACCGCGCAGGGCTCGACCACCGTGGCGCTGGTCACCACCTCGGCATTGGTCGCGCCGTTGCTTGGCCAACTGGGTCTGGACAGCGAAATGGGCCGGGTGTTGACGGTGATGGCGATTGGCGCCGGCGCGATGACCGTGTCGCATGCCAATGACAGCTTCTTCTGGGTGGTTACCCAGTTCAGCCGCATGACCGTGGCCACCGCTTACCGCGCGCAAACCGTCGCCACCCTGATCCAGGGCCTGGTCGGTATCCTCACCGTCTGGCTGCTCAGCCTGGTGCTGCTGTAACCCGCTCCACCACGAGGCGCCGTCAGGCGTCTCGGCGTTTTTGAGGTCGCTTTATGAAAATTGTGATTGCTCCGGACTCCTTCAAAGAAAGCTTGAGTGCGCCGCAGGTGGCGGCGGCCATTGCCCATGGTTGGGCGGCCGTGTTTCCGCAGGCCGAGTTGTGCCTGCGGCCGATGGCCGATGGTGGCGAAGGCACGGTGGATGCCGTGCTGGCCGCGACCGGCGGCGAACGCCGCGAACTGCAAGTGCGTGGCCCGCTGGGTACGCCGGTCATGGCCCACTGGGGCTGGCTGGCGGACGCCACCGCGGTTATCGAGATGGCCGCTGCCAGTGGTCTGCACTGGGTGCCGCGCGAGCAGCGCGACGCCACCGTCACCAGCAGTTACGGTACCGGTGAGTTGATTCGCGCGGCCTTGGACGCCGGCGCGCAACGGATCATTCTCGGGCTCGGCGGCAGTGCCACCAATGATGGCGGCGCGGGCTTGCTACAGGCGCTGGGCGTGCGCTTTCTCGATAGCCACGGGCGTGAGTTGGTGGCAGGTGGTGGGGCGCTGGCCGGGCTCGATCAGCTTGACCTGTCCGGCCTCGATGCCCGCTTGCTCAATGTGCAGGTTGACGTGGCGGCGGATGTCGATAACCCGTTGTGCGGGCCGCGCGGTGCTTCGGCGATTTTCGGCCCGCAGAAGGGTGCCAGCAGCGCACAAGTCAAGGTTCTGGATGCCGCGCTTGGGCGTTTGGCGCGGATCGTCGCCGGTACGCTGGGCGAGGACTTCAGCGAGTTTCCAGGCGTGGGGGCGGCCGGTGGCTTAGGCTTTGCGGCCAAGGCCTTTCTGCGCGCGGGCTTTCGTCCGGGAATCGAGTTGGTTGCCGAGTTGTCCGGCCTGGCCGAGGCACTGGTCGGTGCCGATCTGGTGATCACCGGGGAAGGCCAGTTGGATGCGCAAAGCCTGCATGGCAAAACCCCGGTTGGGGTGGCGCGCATGGCGCAGGCGGCCGGGGTGCCGGTGATTGCCCTGGCGGGCAGTCTCGGCGAAGGTTATCAGCGCATGTATCGGGTTGGCATTGAGGCGGCATTCAGCTTGGCGCCCGGACCAATCAGCCTGGAGCAGGCTTGCGCTACGGCATCCGAGGAATTGCAGGCGCGCACCACCGATATCGCCCGGGTTTGGCATATGGCGCAACAGGTTCGCGTCTGAACCGATTGCCGGACATCGGCTATTGTTGCTCTATGACCGTGACACCGCGCCTCTGGGCGCGGTCTAATGGAGTGACATCCACTGGAGGAATCGTTATGCGTAAACCCACTCTGTTCATCGCCTCGTTTACCGCGCTGGCCCTGACTCTCGGCGGTTGCGCGTCCAGCCTGACCGGTGACAGCTATTCGCGTGACGAAGCGCGTAGCGTGCAGACCGTGCGCATGGGGACTATCGAGTCGCTGCGTCCGGTGAAAATCGAGGGCACCAAGACTCCAATCGGCGCCGGTGCTGGCGCTGTGGTGGGTGGTGTGGCCGGCAGTGGTGTCGGCGGCGGACGCGGCAGCGCCGTGGCGGCGGTGATCGGTGCGGTGGCCGGCGGCCTGCTCGGTGCCGCGGCGGAAGAGGGCATCACCCGCACCCAAGGCGTCGAGATCACCGTGCGTGAAGACGATGGCACGATGCGCGCGTATGTTCAGGAAGTCGAAGAGAACCAAGTGTTCCGGGTTGGCGAGCGCGTCCGCGTCATGAGCGTTAACGGCACCAGCCGCGTTTCCCATTAAGTGAAACGGTAGCCGGATCAGCTGATGCTGATCCGGCTTTTTATTGCGTGTCGCGCCGCTGCAATGAGCGCTAATCGGACGGGTTGCCGCCGACGACCGGCAGCAGCGGGCCGCCGCAGAGCTTTTAGAAATACTTCTATCCATGACGTTGCACCGATAGATATGGATAATCGGCAAATAATCCTGTGCCGACAAAGGCTTAGATCATCAAGCAGGCAAAGATCTGCTCATCGAAGAGGGTACGCCGGCTAAGGTAAACGCGAGTGACCTTGCCCGGTGCAGCCGTTTGGACGCGAACCGCCAGCCATGATCTGGCCGGTGGGCTTTGCAGAAGGGGTTTTGTGTATGGCGCTTGCGCTGATTATCGCCTTGCCATTTCTTGGCGTCATGCTGCCTCTGTTGGCCGAGCGTCTGGGGCGTTCGGCCTGTGCCGTGGCGGCAGGGCTGGCCCCGCTGGCGGCGTTGATCGTGTTGCTGTCGCAGCAATCGGCGGTGTTCGCGGGCGAGCTGGTGCTGGTCAAGTTGAGCTGGTTGCCGACGTTGGGGCTAAACCTCAGCCTGCGTCTGGACGGGCTGGGCTTTCTGTTCGCCTTGCTGATTCTTGGCATCGGCCTGCTGGTGATTCTCTACGCCCGTTACTACCTGTCGAAACAGGAGCCAATGGGGCGCTTCTTTGCCTTTCTGTTGCTGTTCATGGGCTCCATGCTCGGCGTGGTGCTGTCGGAAAACCTCCTGCTGATGCTGATGTTCTGGGAGCTGACCAGCCTCTCGTCGTTCCTTTTGATCGGCTTCTGGAGCGCCCGCTCGGATGCCCGCAAAGGCGCGCGCATGGCCCTGGCGATCACGGGTGGCGGCGGCCTGGCGTTGCTCGCGGGGATCTTGCTGGTCGGTCATATCGCCGGCAGTTTCGAGCTGTCCCAGGTGCTCGCCGCCGGTTATGCGATTCGCGCGCATGAACTGTATCCGTTGGCACTGATCCTGGTGCTGCTCGGGGTGTTCACCAAATCGGCGCAGTTCCCCTTCCATTTCTGGCTGCCTCACGCGATGGCCGCGCCGACACCGGTTTCGGCCTATCTGCACTCGGCGACCATGGTCAAGGCCGGGGTGTTCCTGCTGGCGCGGCTGTACCCGGCGCTGGCCGGTTCCGAGTGGTGGTTCTACCTGGTCAGCATCACCGGGCTGGTGACCTTGCTGGTCGGTGCCGGCATGGCCTTGTTCCAACACGACTTGAAAGGCTTGCTGGCCTACTCGACCATCAGCCACCTGGGCCTGATTACTTTGCTGTTCGGTCTGGATACGCGCCTGGGGGCGGTGGCGGCGGTGTTCCATATCATCAACCACGCGACCTTCAAGGCCTCGCTATTCATGGCGGCGGGGATTATCGACCACGAAACCGGCAGCCGCGACATGCGGCGTATCAACGGCATGTGGAAGTACATGCCGCACACCGCGATGCTCGCCATGGTGGCAGCCTCGGCGATGGCCGGGGTGCCGTTGCTGAATGGCTTCCTGAGCAAGGAAATGTTCTTCAGCGAAACGCTCAATCAGCACCTGCTGGGCAGTTTCAACTGGGTGATTCCGGCGGCGGCGACCTTGGCCGGGGTGTTCTCGGTGGCGTATTCGCTGCGCTTTATTCACGACGTGTTCTTCAACGGCGAGCCGATCAACCTGCCGAAATTCCCGCCGCATGAGCCGCCGCGCTACATGAAGGTGCCGGTGGAGATCCTGGTTTTCCTCTGCTTGCTGGTCGGTATCGTGCCGGCCTATACCGTGGCACCGCTGCTGGCGGCGGCTGCGTCGGCCAGCCTGGGCGGCGAGCTGCCCGAGTACAGCCTGTCGATCTGGCATGGCTTTAACTTGCCGTTGATGATGAGTTTCGTCGCGCTGTTCGGCGGCATTCTCGTGTACACCTGCCGGCAACCGCTGTTTCGCTGGTATGCCGGGTTGCCGAGCATGGACGCCAACCTGCTGTTCGAGCGCGCCATGGTGGTGCTGGTGCGCGGTTGCGTGGCGATCACCCGCGGGCTGGAAAACGCGTCGTTGCAGCGCTACCTGTCGCTGCTGCTGGGTGCCGCGCTGGTGGTGGTGACGCTGGGGCTCGGCCCTTTGCCACAAGTCACCGGACCAGTGGCCTTGACCGCCATCGACGGTATCACCGCGTTGGGCCTGGGCATCATGGCCCTGGCGGCGTTGGTCACCGTGGTGTTCCATCGTCAGCGCCTGGTGTCGCTGTTGATGCTCAGCGTGGTCGGCCTGATGGTGGCCCTGGCCTTTGCCCGCTACTCCGCCCCCGACCTGGCGTTGACCCAATTGTCGGTCGAGGTGGTGACCATCATCCTGTTGATGCTCGCCCTGTTCTTCCTGCCGGCACAGACGCGCAGCGAGTCGAGCAGTATCCGCGGCCTGCGCGATTTCATCCTGGCCGTGGGCAGCGGGGTGATGGTGGCGATGCTGGTGTTCGCCGTGCTGACGCGCCCCTACGACAGCATTTCCAGCTTCTTCCTGGAAAACAGCGTGCCCGGCGGTGGCGGCACCAACGTGGTCAACGTGATTCTGGTGGACTTCCGCGGCTTCGATACCCTGGGCGAAATCAGCGTGCTGGCGATTGCGGGCGTGGGGATCTACGCGATGCTCGATGGTTTACGGCTGTTTCAGCCGCATACCGACGCCCAGGGCCGCAGTTGGGCGCGCGATCGCCATCCCCTGATTCTGGCGACCCTGTCGCGGGTGTTGCTGCCGATGGCCCTGCTGATCTCGGTGTTTATCTTCCTGCGCGGCCACAACCTGCCCGGTGGCGGCTTTATCGCCGGACTGGTCACCGCCGTTGCGCTGATCCTGCAGTACGTCGCCAGCGGCGTGCAGTGGACGCAGTCGCGCCTGCCGCTCAATTATCACCGCATGGCTGGCGCCGGTGTCTTGATCGCCGGGCTGACCGGTCTGGGCAGCTGGCTGTTCGAGCGACCGTTCCTGACTTCGGCCTTCGGGCACTTCGAGATTCCGCTGGTGGGCGAGATCGAACTGGCCACCGCCATGCTGTTTGACCTGGGGGTGTACCTGACCGTTGTCGGTGCGACCCTGCTGATTCTCGCCAACCTGGGTAAGTTGACCCAGGACAAGGCCGGACAAGAGGTACTTTGAGATGGAAGCATTGTTCGCCGCTGCCCTGGGCATTCTCACCGCCAGCGGGGTGTACCTGCTGTTACGGGCGCGCACCTTTCCGGTGGTGATGGGCCTGACGCTGATTTCCTATGCGGTCAACCTGTTCCTGTTCGCCATGGGGCGCTTGCAGACCGGCGTCGCCTCGGTGATTGGCAAGAGTGCCGAATACGGCGACCCGCTGCCGCAGGCGCTGGTGCTCACGGCGATCGTCATCGGTTTTGCGATGACCGCTTTCGTCGTGGTGTTGGCCCTGCGCAGCGTGGGTGAAACGCACACCGACCACGTCGATGGCCGGGAGCCCGCCCAATGAATCACGGGTTGATCCTGCCAGTGTTGCTGCCGATGTTTATCGGCAGCCTGCTGCTGTTTGGCGCCAGGCTGAGCATGGCGAACAAGCGCATCTTGTCGTTGACGGCAACCGCGTTGCTGGTGCCACTGAGTGTCTGGCTGATGTGGCAAGCCGATCAAGGCGACTTGCAGGTGTATGCCCTGGGCAACTGGCAGCCGCCGTTCGGCATCATCCTGCTGCTCGATCGGTTGAGCGCGCTGCTGCTGATGGTCACTTCGGTGCTGGCGTTTTTCGCCTTGCTGTATGCGGTGCGTGGCGACGACGAGCGGGGGCGCAACTTCCATGCGCTGTTCCAGTTCCAGTTGATGGGCATCAACGGTGCCTTCCTCACCGGCGACTTGTTCAACCTGTTCGTGTTCTTCGAAATTCTGCTGATCGCCTCCTACTCGTTATTGCTGCATGGCGGCGGTGCCGAACGGGTGCGTGCCGGTTTGCACTATGTGGTGCTTAACCTGGTCGGCTCGGCGTTTTTCCTGCTGGCCGTGGGGGTGCTCTACGGCATCACCGGCACCCTGAACATGGCCGACATGGCCGTGCGCGTGGCCGCCGCGAATGCCGATCAGGCCCCGCTGCTGGGCGCCGCTGGTTTGCTGTTGCTGGTGGTGTTCGGTTTGAAGGCGGCGTTTTTGCCACTGTATTTCTGGTTGCCCAGGGCTTACGCCTCGGCCTCGGCGCCGGTGGCCGCCCTGTTCGCGATTATGACCAAGGTGGGCCTGTATTCGATCTTGCGGGTGTACACGCTGATCTTCGGCGATGACGCCGGCACCCTGGCCAATATGGCCGAGGACTGGCTCTGGCCACTGGCCTTGCTGACCGTTGGCTTGGGCGTGATCGGCGCGCTGGCCGCCAGTACCCTGCAAGGCTTGCTGGCTTATCTGGTGGTGGTCTCGGTCGGTACGCTGCTCGCCGGTATCGCGCTGGGCACTCCCGCAGCGCTCTCGGCCGCATTGTTCTACTTGATTCACAGCACCTGGATCGCCGGCGGCCTGTTCCTCCTGGCCGACCTGATCGCCCGTCAGCGTGGGGTAAAGCAGGCGCAGCTGGTGCAGGGCCCGGCGTTGCAGAACCCGCACCTGTTGGGCGGTCTGTTCTTTATCGGGGCGATTGCCGTAGCCGGCTTGCCGCCGCTCTCCGGGTTTATCGGCAAGCTGCTGTTGCTGCGCGCGGTGGAGCCGGGCTTGCAGGCGCTGTTCCTCTGGCCGGTGATCTTGGGCGGCGGTTTGCTCACCTTGATCGCGCTCAGCCGGGCGGGTAGCACCTTGTTCTGGCGCGTGGGGCTGAGCCAGCTGGACAGCGCTGAACTGGATTACGGGCGGTTGTCGGCTTGCGCCGCCTTGCTGCTGCTCAGCCCACTGCTGGTCGGGTTGGCGTCGCCGCTGTTGGCGTATGTCGATGCCACGGTCAGCCAACTGCATGACCTGCAACTGTATCGGCAGATCGTGTTGCCTGGAGGTGCCCCATGAGTGCGCGTCGTTGGTTGCCGCACCCGCTGCTGAGCCTCTGTCTGCTGCTGGTCTGGCTGCTCTTGGTGAACGATTTCAGCTTCGGCCACTGGTTGCTCGGGGCGTTGCTGGGCTGGTTGATTCCGCTGGTCACGCAAGTGTTCTGGATCAACCCGCCGCGCGTGCACAAGCCGTTCAAGCTGTGCCTGTTCTTCCTCAAGGTGCTGGGCGATATCGTCATCGCCAATCTACAGGTGGCCAAGCTGATTCTCGGGCCGAGCGCCAAGCTGCGCCCGGCCTTCGTCGAGATTCCCATGCTACTGGAAGACGAACTGGCCCTGACCATGCTCGCCAGCATCATTTCCCTGACCCCGGGCACGGTGTCCGCCGACCTCAGCGACGACCGCAAGATGCTGTTGGTGCATGGCCTCGATGTGGCGGACGAGGTGGCCCTGGTGGCCGACATCAAGGCCCGCTACGAAGCACCGCTGCTGGAGGTATTCACATGCTCGGCTACGTGATTCCGCTGTGCCTGGCGATCATGGGCCTGGCCCTGATGCTGACGCTGGCACGCCTGATCAAGGGCCCGGATATGCCGGACCGCATCCTCGCCCTGGATACCCTGTACATCAACGCCATCGCCTTGCTGGTGCTGTTCGGCATCTGGCTCGGTTCCGACCTGTATTTCGAGGCGGCGCTACTGATCGCGGTGATGGGTTTTATCGGTACCGTGGCGGTGGCCAAGTACCTGCTGCGTGGCGACATCATCGAATAAGGAACTCTGATGACTACTTGGATCGAAGCGCTGATCGCCCTGTTTCTGCTGCTCGGCAGCCTGTTTGCCCTGGTCGGTGCGATTGGCCTGTACCGCCTGCCGGATTTCTTCATGCGCCTGCATGGCCCGACCAAGGCCACCACCCTCGGGGTCGGCGGCATGGTCATCGCCTCGCTGATCTACTTCGGCAGCCGTGGCGACGGCATCAGCCTGCATGAGTTGCTGATCACCCTGTTCCTCTTCATTACCGCCCCGGTCAGCGCGCACATGCTGGCCAAGGCCGCCTTGCAGCAGAAGCTGCGCCTGAGCGAGCAAACGCGCGGCAAGCCGTGGGAGCAGTAAGCGGCGGTCGCCAGGTCGATGGCTGGAGTCCGTAGGGTGGGTTAGGCGCGCATCCAGGGTGTTTGCCGATACCGGTAATTCGTGCGCGCCGTAACCCACCATTGTGGCGCTGCGCCGGGTTACCCCGCGTCAGAGTTGACGGTTTGCTCGGGCCACCGTGTACGCGGCTAACCCAGCCTACGGTTCACCCTCGCTCTTGCGCCGCACACAGTTCGTGCGCCTGACTGTACCTGTCGCCGCTGCCTGAGCCTCTCTACACTGGAGTTTTTGCAGGGAACCGAGCATGCACGGGCAGGGTAGAGGTGGGGCGGTAATCTGCCTGGTGGTGGCGATGGCGCTATGGGGCAGTTCCTTTATTGCCCTCAAGTTGGCCTTTGCCGAATTACCGCCGCTGTGGGTGATCTTCGGCCGCATGCTACTTGGCAGTATGGTGTTTCTGCTGGCCTGGCGCTGGCGTGGGCGCATCGAGTACCGCGGCGGCGACTGGAAATACCTGCTCGGCCTGGCGGCTTGCGAACCCTGTCTGTATTTCATCTTCGAAGCCTTGGCGCTACAAAACACCAGCGCCTCGCAGGCGGGCATGATTACCGCGTTGCTGCCGCTGTTGGTGGCGATGGGCGCCTTTGTCTTTCTCCGCGAGCGAATTACCCGCACCACCCTGGCCGGTTTTCTGTTGGCGATGGTCGGTGCGGTCTGGCTGAGCCTGGCCGGCAGCGCCGATGAGCATGCGGTGAATCCCTTGCTCGGCAACTTCTACGAATTTCTCGCGATGCTCTGCGCCATGGGTTACACCCTGCTGCTCAAGCACCTGTCGGCGCGCTATTCGGCGTTTATCCTCACGGCGATGCAGGCGTTTATCGGCAGCCTGTTCTTTTTACCGCTGGCGCTGCTCAGTGCGCCGCTACCGGACGAGATCACGGCGTTAGGCCTGGGGTCGGTGGTGTATCTGGGCGTGGTGGTGACGGTCGGTGCTTACGGGCTGTACAACTATGGCGTCAGCCAGTTGCCGGCGAGCCAGGCCACCGGCTTTATCAACCTGATTCCGGTATTCACCCTGATTTTCGCTGCGCTGCTGCTCGGTGAGCGGCTGAGCTTCTGGCAGATGCTGGCGGCCGCTGTGGTCTTTGCCGGGGTTTTGCTCAGCCAGTGGCGTACGACGCTCCCCGCCTCGCCGGCGGGCGTACTGGATTGAAGAGGTAAGCCTGAGCGATTCGAGGGGCTCGCGAAGCGATCCGCATCATTGAGACGGATTTCCAGCGTAGCGCCGATACCCACCTGATACCGCTGGCGTTGCCCGGCTTGCCGGGTATCGAACTGTATTTCAAGGACGAGTCCAGCCATCCCACCGGCAGCCTCAAGCACCGCCTGGCGCGTTCGTTGTTTCTCTATGCGCTGTGCAATGGCTGGCTCAAACCCGGCGCGCCGGTGATCAAGGCCTCCAGCGGCTCCACGGCGATTTCCGAGGTCGGCGAGTGGGTGGCTCCAGCGGCACCAACCTGATCGGCGCGTTGCTGGTGGCGCAGCGTATGGTCGCGGCGGACGAGTCCGGCTCGGTGGTGGCGATTCTCTGCGATGGCGGCGAGCGCTATGCTGACACCTACTACAACCCGGCCTGGCTCAGTGAACAGGGTTTCGACCTGAGCGGCTTGATTGCCGCCGTGGCCGATTGTGCGGAGCGGGGCGTCGCTTTGTCGGATGATTTGCCTACAGCGGGGCTGCTGATACCGACACCCTCTGCGCACTGATTTTCGAGCACCGGTCGTCCCTTGAGTCATCTGTCTTATGTCGAGTTGGCGGCTCAGCTCCAGCAGATGTCTGACGGCTTACGGCGTACCACTGTTTGTTATCTGCCACGCCAAAAACTCCGGCTGCCTAAGCTGCCGGAGTTTTCAGTACGTCCGGTTTTCAGGCGGAAAAACCACCATCAATCATCAGGCTGGAACCGGTGATATAGCCTGCTTCTGGACCCGCCAGATAAGCTACGAAGCTGGCAATTTCTTCGGCACGACCGTAGCGGTTGATGGCCATCAGCTGCTTCAGGCTGTCCGCAAACTCGCTGCTTTCTGGGTTCATCTCGGTATCTACCGGGCCTGGTTGCAGGTTGTTCACCGTGATGCCGCGGCCACCCAAGTCGCGCGCCAGCCCTTTGGTAAGGCCAACCAGCGCGGCTTTGCTCATGGCATACACAGCGCCACCGGCAAAGGGCATGCGCTCGGCATTGGTGCTGCCGATGTTGATGATGCGGCCACCATCGCTGAGGTGTTTGGATGCTTCCTGGCTGGCGATCACCACGCTGCGGACGTTGATGGACAGCGTGCGGTCGATGTCTTCGATGCTCATCTGTTCAATCGGCGCGATGGCCAGTACGCCGGCGTTGTTCACCAGAATATCCAGTTGGCCAAAGGTGCTCAGGGTCTGTTGAATGGCGCCGCGAATAGCGCTTTCGCTCGCACTGTCGGCCTGAATGGCGAGGGCTTTGCCACCGGCAGCCTGGATTTCCTTCACCAGTGCTTCGGCGTGCTGAGCGCTCTGGCTGTAGGTCAGGGCAACAGCGGCACCCTCACGAGCCAGGCGTTTGGCGATGGCGGCGCCAATGCCACGGGAACCGCCTTGAATAAAGGCAACTTTGCTATTGAGGGGCAGGGTGGTGTTAGTCATGTCGATCTCCGTACAAGTAAGTGGGTGTCTCGGTACTTCTTGGTGTTGGAGTGAGTATCTGCTTCGGATTGGTTTCTAATAAGCCAGTAATGCGCATATGCTTTCGATCCAAATACTATCGAATTGCCGCGCAGGAATAGCCGATGGACACCCTCAACTGCATCGAATGTTTTATCCGTAGTGCCCAGGCCGGCAGCTTTGCTGAAGCGGCGCGGCGCCTGGGGTTGACGCCGGCCGCAGTCGGCAAGAATGTGGCGCGTCTAGAAGCCAGCCTCGACGTGCGGCTGTTCCACCGCAGTACGCGCAAGCTCAGCCTTACCGAGGCAGGGGAGTATTTTCTGGCTGATGCGGCGGGGGGCTTGAGTGCTCTGCAATTGGCCATGGGTAACCTTACCAGCCTGCGCAGCCAGCCCGCGGGCACCTTGAAGGTAAGCATGGGCTTGTCTTTCGGTCGTGAATATATGGTGCCGCTATTGGGAGAGTTCCTGCGGCGTTATCCGAGCATCATGCCGGATTGGCACTTTGACAACCGCCAGGTTGATCTGGTCGCCGAGGGTTTTGATGCCGCTATTGGCGGCGGGTTTGATATTCCCCAAGGTGTTGTGGCACGCGAATTGGCGCCGGCACATCGCGTGTTGCTGGCGGCGCCGCAGTACCTTGAACAGGCCGCGCCGTTGGATTCACCCGCTGATCTTCCCCAGCACGCCGGCATCTTGATTCGCTCACCACAAACTGGGCGCGTGCGTCCTTGGACATTGCGTAATCGAGAGGGCTTGCTGGCCTCGGTGGAGATGAAAACCCGCATGACGTTCAGCGATCCAGAGGCTGCCTGTGTGGCTGCCGAGGCTGGCTTGGGCATCGCTCTGGTGAGTACCGGGCATGCCCAGACGTATCTGCGGCGGGGCACGGTGCAGCGCGTACTGCCGGATTGGTATGTGGACGCAGGGGCGATTTCGATCTACTTCGCCGGGCAGAAATTGCTGCCGCAAAAGACCCGGGTGTTTATTGATTTTGTCCGCGAGCAATTTCAACAGCAGGGGTTGGCGAAGTTACTGTCAGCCCTTTAAGGGGGTGGCGCCCTGAAAGCAGGGCACCCTGGTTTAGCTGTTTTGCGTGCCCAACATGTCGAGAATCAGCGCTTCGGCCACGCGAATGCCGTCGACTCCGGCGGAAAGAATCCCGCCGGCATAGCCCGCGCCTTCACCGGCCGGGAACAGCCCTTTGACGTTGAGGCTTTGCAGATCCGCGCCACGGGTGATGCGCAGCGGCGAGGAGGTGCGTGTCTCGATGCCGGTGAGCACCGCGTCGTGCAGGGCGAAACCCTTGATCTGCTTGTCGAAGGCCGGCAGCGCCTCGCGGATTGCCGCGATGGCGAAGTCCGGCAGCGCCGCGGCTAGATCGCCGAGTTTCACCCCCGGCTTGTAGGACGGCTCGACGCTGCCCAGGGCCGTCGAAGGCTTGCCGGCGATAAAGTCGCCGACCAGTTGCCCAGGCGCCTCGTAGGTGCCGCCGCCGAGGATATAGGCCTGCGACTCCAGGCGTTCCTGCAATTCCACGCCGGCCAGCGGGCCGCCCGGATAATCCTGCTCCGGGGTGATGCCGACGACGATGCCGGCGTTGGCGTTGCGCTCGTTGCGCGAGTACTGGCTCATGCCGTTGGTCACCACGCGGTGCAGTTCGGAGGTGGCGGCGACCACCGTACCGCCGGGGCACATGCAGAAGCTGTAGACCGAGCGGCCATTCTTGGCGTGGTGCACCAGCTTGTAGTCGGCCGCGCCCAGTTTCGGGTGGCCGGCATACTTGCCCAGGCGTGCGCGGTCGATCAGCCCCTGCGGGTGTTCGATGCGAAAGCCCACGGAGAACGGCTTGGCCTCCATGAAGACGCCGCGGCTGTGCAGCACGCGGAAGGTGTCGCGCGAGCTGTGGCCGAGGGCGAGGATCACATGGCGGCTGAGCAGCTGTTCGCCGCTCGCCAGCACCACGCCGTGCAGTTGACCGTCCTCGATCAGCACATCGCTGACCCGTTGCTCGAAGCGCACTTCGCCGCCCAGCGCTTTGATTTCCTCGCGCATGGTGGCGACCACGCCGGTCAGGCGGAAGGTGCCGATATGCGGCTTGCTGACGTAGAGAATTTCCTCCGGCGCGCCGGCTTTGACGAACTCGTGCAGCACCTTGCGGCCCAGGTGTTTGGGATCCTTGATCTGACTGTACAGCTTGCCGTCGGAGAAGGTGCCGGCGCCGCCTTCGCCAAACTGCACGTTGGACTCCGGGTCGAGCACGTTCTTGCGCCACAGGCCCCAGGTGTCCTTGGTGCGCTGGCGTACTTCCTTGCCGCGTTCGAGGACGATGGGCTTCAAGCCTGCCTGGGCGAGGATCAGCGCGGCGAAGATGCCGCATGGGCCGAAACCGACCACCAGCGGGCGCTCTTCGATACCGGCGGGTGCCGTACCGACCGGTTTGTAGGCGATGTCCGGGGCGCTGCCGACATGCCGATCGTCAGCCAGTCGGGCCAGCAGCGCGGCCTCGTCGCGGACCTCGAAATCGATGGTGTAGATGAAGTGCAGCTCGCTGGATTTCTTGCGCGCGTCGTAGCTGCGCTTGAACAGGGTGAAGGCGAGCAGCTCGCTGGCGTCGATCCCCAGGCGCGCGATCAGCGCAGGTCGCAGGGCGTCTTCGGGGTGGTCGAGCGGCAGTTTCAATTCGGTAATGCGCAGCATGGGACGGTTCACTCTCAGGGCCGGAGGCAACCCGGCAACAGTTACGAGGCGGCGATTATACGCGCGATTACCATCTGATCGTGGCGCCGGTTTGGGCTTGCGCTGTCGAGATCACGCCGCGCGGCTGAACCGCGCCCTAGACCTAGCTATATGTGCTGTCAGGGTTTCAACCACGCCACGAGCACGTCCAGCATGCGGTTGGCGAAGCCCCATTCGTTGTCGTACCAGGCCAGCACCTTGACCAGTTCGCCCTGCACGCGGGTGTGGTTCAGATCGACCACGCAGGACGCGGGGTAGCCGTTGAAATCGCTGGAGACCAGCGGCAGTTCGTTGCACTCCATCACCCCCGGTGGCAGTTGCTGCGCGCCCAGCTGCAAGGCCGCGTTGATCGCCTCGCGGCTGCTCGGGCGTTGCGCGCTGAAGGTCAGGTCGAGCAGGGAGACGTTCGCGGTCGGCACCCGTACGGACAAACCATCCAGGCGTCCGGCCAGTTCCGGCAGGACCAGGCCGATGGTCTTCGCCGCACCGGTGCTGGTGGGAATCATCGACAGCGCTGCGGCGCGGGCGCGATACAGGTCGCTATGGGTTTTATCGAGCAGGTTCTGGTCGTTGGTGTAGGCGTGCACGGTGTTGATCAGGCCCTGGCGAATCCCCACGGCCTGATGCAGCACCATGGCCAGGGGCGCCAGACAGTTGGTGGTGCAGGAGGCATTGGAGACGATCTGTTGGCTGCCGAGCAGTTGATGGTTGACGCCGTAGACCACCGTCAGGTCGGCGCTTTCGAGTGGATGCGAGAGCAGCACGCGCGGGGCGCCGGCGGTCAGGTGCTGTTCGATGTGCGCGCGTTTTTTCAGCTTGCCCGAACACTCCAGCACCAGGTCGATGCCGAGGCGGTTCCAGGGCAGGTCGATCACCTCGCGCTCGCGCAACAGGTGAATCGATTGGCCATTCACTTGCAGCAGGTCGTCGCGCTGGCCGATATTTCCGGGAAAACGCCCGAAGGTCGAATCGAAACGTGTCAGGTGGGCGAGGGTGGCCGCCTCGCCGAGGTCATTGATCGCGACCAGGTGGATCTTCTGCTCCAGTCCCCGCTCGAACAAGGCTCGCAGCAGTGCGCGGCCAATTCGCCCGTAGCCATTGATTGCAATGCGTAGCATAAGACGCCTCCATCGCTGTATTGAGTTCAGCGTAGGTGAGCGCCGCGCCGCTGCGGCGGCAAACTGTATTCAGGTGTGTAGGGGGCGTGGTGGGCCGCAGTCCGCCTTGCAGGGGGAGTACCTTCTTCGGGCTACTCGTTGCGCGCGCCACCCAGGTAGGCGCAGCCACGCATCACTTCACCGTTCAAGCGCAGCTCGGCCGACAGGTGCTGCACGGTGCCGCTCATGCTGTCGACGCAGCGCTGCGGTGCGACCCACAGCTCGACACGTTGGCCATTGGCCTCGCTGGTCAGGTTGAAGCGGCCTTCCGGCAGTTGCTCTTCCAGATAGGGCAGCGCCAGCGGTTGCTGGTCGGGGCGGTTGAGGATCAGGCCTTGGTTGCTGACGGTCACGTTCCAGCCAGGCTCGTGCCCGCCGGCGCGCAGGGTGGTGCGTTTGAAGTTGAGGTCGTCGCAGGCGTGACCTTCGCGCTGCAGGCGATACACCTGGCTGAGTGTCAGTTGCCCATCGACGCCGGCTTTCTGGCTCGCCGCCAAGCGCCCGCGCACATCGGCAAACAGCGGGCCTGGGCCGTCGCGCAACAGCTCGGCGGTTTCGCGCATGATGCCGGTGGCGCCATCGTTGCTGATCACAAAGCGCCGCTGCTCCTGGCAGGGGCGGAACAGCAGTTGTCCGGCATCCCGGCTGAGTTCACCTTGCAGGCGGGTGTGTTTGGCGGAATCGTCGGCGGGTTTGTCGCTGAACACCTGGCAACTGGCAAACAGCGGCAACAGGGCAAACAATAAGGTGCGGCTAGCGTGCATCGAGGCTCTCCTGGCAAGAGCGGCCACGTTACCGAGGCCTATGGGTGATCACAAGGGCGGGGCGGAGATGATCCAGTGCAAGCGGGTATACGAGGACTGGTCTGCAACGGACGGCCAACGGGTATTGGTCGACCGGCTGTGGCCGCGCGGTTGCAGCAAGGCAACGTTGCAGCTGACGGCCTGGCTGCGCGAGGTGGCGCCGTCCAGCGAGCTGCGTCGACAGTTCTGCCACACGCCCGAGCGGTTCGCCGAATTTCGTCAGCACTACCGCCAGGAGCTCGCCGCCCACCCGGCGTATTGGCAAGGTCTGCTGCACATTGCCGAGAATGGCCCGCTGACTCTGTTGTTCGCCGCGCGCGATACGCAGCTGAATAACGCTCAGGTGCTGGCGGAGTTTCTCGAGGAAGAACTGGAGCGTCGGGCGCCACCGAGTTCGGCGGTGTGTTATGCAGATAGGTTTTGACGAGCCTGCGGGTTACCCGCGCTGTTTTCTCAGGCCCTTCACCGACAGATACAGCAGCGGCCCCACGGAAACGAATACGGCGGTGATCAGGAGGTAGGGAAGGATGGCGGCGCTGGATCTGCCGCTCGCTTTGTTGTCGTGATACATCCAGATGCACGCCAGGGCCGCGAGGATATACAGGTCAATGACAACCTGGGCGGTGTCCGGGCTCGACATGAGTTGCATGCCAAACTGAATCAGCGATTGCTCCGTCTGCGCCATGACAAACAGCGTGTACGCGGTAAATGCGATCAGCACGATCAGGGGTAAAGCTGCTTTTTTCATGATGCCTTCCTTGGTATGAGGTGGACTCGGTAGCCGTTAACTGTGCTGCAGTTTCGCGTCTCATGGAAGCGGCGTTAGCCGCGAAAGATGCCCAGTGGTCGACGGTTTTCGCGGATCAATCCGGGCCCACAAGCGTGTGCCGTCTCAAGCATGACGCTACAGTCGTCCTGCGCGCCGCAGCCGCCGCAGCACCCAGCGTTTGTAAGCCCAGGACAACAGCGGTTTCAGCCCCGGCAAGCCGATCAGCCAGGCCAGTGGCTGGAGTAGCGGGGCGCGCGACAGCAACAGGATATAGGCGTCGAGCTCGCGGTGGATGCGGCCTTGGCTGTCCTGCACGTGCAGTTCGGTGAGGGCCTGGTAGGGGTCGATACCGGCCTGGCGTAGTTGTTCCTCTTGCCCGGTGATGTCCAGCCATTGCACCGAGTCGTCGCTGCGGGTGCGGAGTTTTTCGTAGCGGCGGCGATCGGCGATACAGCGCGGACAGGCACCGTCGTAGTAAACCTTGAGGGGAGCTTGCCGGGTGGACATGGCGCAGGCTGGCTGAGGGCTGTGTGTTCAGTATAGAGCGGCCAGGCTTGGCCGCTGCTACGCAGGTGTCTGCGCGGAGTGGTGTGTGCCTGCGGCAGTCATGCCGAGGTGCGATGTTTGGCGAGAGTGTGGGGGCTGGACGAAAAAAGCCCCGCAATGCGGGGCTTTTTAAGCCGGGCGGGACTTAGATCAGCTCGGCCCACATGTCGTATTCGTCGGCATCGACGATGCGTACGCGGACTTTGTCGCCGGGTTTGACCTCGGTGCTGTCGATAAACACGCTGCCGTCGATTTCCGGGGCGTCCGCGTAGGAGCGCGCGACGGCGCCCTGGTCGTCGACTTCATCGATCAGGACGTCGACTTCTGTGCCGATCCTCAATTGCAGGCGTGCGGCGCTGATGGCTTGCTGATGCGCCATGAAGCGGTCCCAGCGGTCCTGTTTGACATCGTCCGGCACGTGGTTGTCGAGCAGGTTGGCCGGTGCGCCTTCCACCGGCGAGTACTGGAAGCAACCGACGCGGTCGAGTTGCGCTTCGCTCAGCCAGTCGAGCAGGTACTGGAAGTCTTCTTCGGTCTCGCCGGGGAAGCCGACGATAAAGGTCGAACGGATGGTCAGCTGCGGGCAGATCGCGCGCCAGTTCTTGATCCGGGCCAGGGTCTTGTCTTCGAAGGCTGGACGCTTCATGGCTTTCAGCACTTTCGGGCTGGCGTGCTGGAACGGGATGTCCAGGTACGGCAGGATCTTGCCGGCGGCCATCAACGGGATCAGCTCGTCGACGTGCGGGTACGGGTAGACGTAGTGCAGGCGCACCCAGATGCCCATGCTGGAAAGTGCCTCGCACATTTCGGTCATGCGGGTTTTCACCGGCTGGCCGTTCCAGAAGTCGGTCTTGTACTTCACGTCGACGCCGTAGGCGCTGGTGTCCTGGGAAATCACCAGTAGCTCTTTCACGCCGGCTTTGACCAGGCGCTCGGCCTCGCTGAGCACGTCGCCGACTGGGCGGCTGACCAGCTTGCCGCGCATCGACGGAATGATGCAGAAGCTGCAACTGTGGTTGCAGCCTTCGGAAATCTTCAGGTAAGCGTAATGGCGCGGGGTCAGCTTGATGCCTTGCGGCGGCACTAGGTCGATCAGCGGGTTGTGCTCGGTATTGGGCGGCACTACTTCATGCACGGCATTCAGCACCTGCTCGTACTGCTGCGGGCCGGTGACCGACAGCACGCTCGGGTGCACGTTACGAATGGCGCTTTCTTCCACGCCCATGCAGCCGGTGACGATGACCTTGCCGTTCTCGGCGAGGGCTTCACCGATCACTTCCAGCGACTCGGCCTTGGCGCTGTCGATAAAGCCGCAGGTGTTGACCACCACGACGTCGGCGTCCTGATACGTGGAGACGACTTCGTAACCTTCCATGCGCAGCTGGGTCAGGATGCGTTCGGAGTCCACCAGGGCTTTGGGGCACCCGAGTGAAACGAATCCGACTTTCGGCGTGGCGGGGGTGGTCATGCGGCGAACCTCAGGCTTTGGATGACGGGCGCTGAAGGCGCCTCTGATCAAAAAGTGCGCAATTCTAGCGGTGGATGACGGGATTGACCAGCGTCAGGCGCAGCCAGCTGACGTACGCCACGATTATTGCCGGTGGCCGGCGCGCTGTTTGCTCTGGTGTTCAGTCTTTGCCTGGCAGAATGCGTGTCAGTGTGTTGTCGCGGCTTATAAAGTGATGGAGCAGGCCCGCGAGCGCATGCAGACCAATCAACCAGTAACCGGCGACTCCGGCCCACTCATGCCATTCCTTGATGGTGCCGGCGAGATCGGGGTTCTTGCCGAGCAGTGCGGGCAGTTCGAGGCCGAAGAACGGGATGGGTTTACCCGCTGCGCTCAGAATCAACCAGCCGGCCAGCGGCGTACCGATCATCAGGGCATACAGCGCCAGGTGCATCAACTGGCCGGGCAGTGCTTGCCAGGTCGGCAGCGCCGGCTCGATCCGCGGGGTAGGGGCGATGACGCGGGCCAGCAGGCGCAGCCAAACCAGAGCGAATACCGCCAGGCCGAGCATGAAGTGCCATTGCTTGAGCAGTTCGCGGGTGTCGCTGCCTTTGGGGAAGTTGCCCTTCAGTTCGATGCAGGCATAGACACCGGCGATCAACACCAGCATCAGCCAATGCAAGGCAATCGATAGGCTGCCGTAGCGCTGTTCGGTATTTTTCCAGGACATGATGGATGCAGCTCCAGCACTGTTTGTTTTAAACAGCTTCAGGTTAGCCTGGCAACGGTTAAGGTTGACTGAGTCGGACCATTGCGACGGCCAAAACAAAAAGGCCACTCGATTGAGTGGCCTTTTTGAGTATCTGGTTGCGGGAGCCGGATTTGAACCGACGACCTTCGGGTTATGAGCCCGACGAGCTACCAGACTGCTCCATCCCGCGACGCCAATTCTATACGGATGAAGGTTTCTGTCAATCGATTTCTACTTTTTAATCAAATACTTAAATCAAAACAGCAGGCATAAAAAAAGGCCACTCAGCTGAGTGGCCTTTTTATGAAACTGGTTGCGGGAGCTGGATTTGAACCAACGACCTTCGGGTTATGAGCCCGACGAGCTACCAGACTGCTCCATCCCGCGGCGCCAATTCTAGCGGCAAACGTTTGGCTGTCAACCTTTAGTTTCTGAAAAACTGTTGTTCGTTCAGGCGCTTAGCGTTAGGCGCTAGCTGCGGTTGAGCGTCAAGCCCTGCCAGGCGGGGGTTTCACCGAAATAAGCGAGTGGCTGAAAAAGGCAGATATTTATCGGCTGAGGTGAGGCTGTGTGCGTTGGCATAGCCCATCGGCCTGCTGTTGGGCTAGAGTCCGCGGCTATTCAATACAGCGACGGGTGAACAGTCATGGGGCTTAAATGTAAAGCGTGCGGTGCCCAGTTAGCGAATGAGGCGTCGACGTGTCCAGCGTGCGGTGCCGAGGTGCCGAAGAAGATGAAATTGCTGCCGCTGGCGGCCTTTATGCTGATCGTGATTTTGGTGATTCAGGCTTATATGGATAAACCCGAGCCGGAAACAGCTGAGCCGGTACCGCCGAGTCAGGCGGCCGAGCAGTAAGCGGCGGCGGGTTCCAGGTTGCGGATGATGAGCGTCAGAAAAATTATCCATGTCGACTGCGACTGTTTCTATGCCGCCATCGAGATGCGTGACGACCCTAGTCTGGCACTCAAGCCCCTGGCTGTGGGCGGCGCGGCGGACCGGCGTGGGGTGATCGCCACCTGCAACTACGAGGCGCGTGCCTATGGCGTGCGGTCGGCGATGGCGTCCGGGCATGCGTTGAAGCTGTGCCCGGACTTGCTGATCGTCAAGCCGCGAATGGACGTATACAAGGCCGTCTCCCGCGAGATTCAGACGATCTTTCGCGATTACACCGAGGTGATCGAGCCGCTGTCGTTGGATGAGGCTTTCCTCGACGTGTCGCAGAGCCTGCACTTTGACGGCAGTGCCACGCGGATTGCCCAGGATATCCGCCGCCGGGTGTCGCAGGAGTTGCATATCACCGTGTCGGCGGGGGTGGCGCCAAACAAGTTTTTGGCGAAGATCGCCAGTGATTGGAAAAAGCCCAACGGGCTGTTCGTCATCACGCCGGATCAGGTCGAGGCGTTCGTGGCCGCCTTGCCGGTGAGCAAGTTGCATGGCGTCGGCAAGGTGACGGCGGACAAGTTGGCGCGTTTGCGGATTCGCACCTGCGATGACCTGCGCGCCTGGAGCAAGCTGGCCCTGGTAAAAGAGTTCGGCAGCTTCGGCGAACGCCTCTGGGGCCTGGCCCGTGGCCTCGACGAGCGGGCGGTGCAGACCGACAGTCGCCGTCAGTCGGTCAGCGTGGAAACCACCTACAACCAGGATTTGCCGGATTTGCCGGCCTGCCTGGAGCAGCTGCCGCAGCTACTGGACGAGTTGGCAACGCGTATGGCACGGCTGGACAGCAGTTATCGAGCGGACAAGCCCTTCGTTAAAGTCAAATTCCATGACTTCACCCAGACCACCCTGGAACAGGCTGGGGCGCGCCGCGACCTGGACAGTTACCGGGTATTGTTGGGCGCGGCGTTTGCTCGCGGCAATAAGCCGGTGCGTTTGCTGGGGGTTGGCGTGCGTCTGCATGACCTGCGCGGGCGGCATGAACAGCTGGAGCTGTTCGCGCCCTAGGCGGGATCGGAGCGGAGCCCGTAGAGTGGCGTTAGGCTGTGCTGGGTTACGCGGCGTTCGGCAGGTGTGTCGTCCGCACGATAGTGGCGGGCGCCGCTAACCCAGCCTACGTTATGTGGTCGCCCGGCGCCTGGCGCGATGCAGTGCGACTCAAGAGTCCTTTCGCGAGTTCGATTAGCCTTCTTCCGGCCACAGGCGTAGCGGCTTGCCTGTGGTGGGCCAGAGGCGCAGTTGCTCGATTGGCGAGATGTCCCAGCGTACGACTTTGCCCAGGCTGTCGAGGAAGCGCGCCTCCTGCTCCATCAAGGCTGGCGCGCACATTTTGCGGGTGCTACCGGCGGCGCCGAAGCTGAGTGTGTCGCCGCTCAGGGTGTAGCTGGCGAACCAGTGGTTGCAGCCGGCGTTGCCATAGGCGCGGCCGTCTTCGCCGAGGGTGATGGTCAGGTGGCTGCGGTCGATCAGCGGGCGTTCGCCGATCCATTCCACCTGATAGGTGCGTTCGGTTTCCAGTTGCGTGGGCGCGCTGGCGCAACCGAGCAGGCTGCTGGCGAGCAGGCCCATGGCGATGGCGTGCTTCATGGGGCTTCCTTCTGGCAAGTGGGGCACAAATGGCGACCTTTCAGGCTGCGCCAGCCCAGTTCGTTGATCCGTGCCTCGGCTGCCGGCGCCTGGGCTTTTTTGCCGAGGGCGGCATCGACGGCGAATTCAAAATCCAGCTGCGCGGCGCAGCCGTCGCAATTGACTTGCCAGTTGAAAATCGCCAGCTCGCCGAACACCGGGCCGTGGGCAACCGCGACCCATTGCCCGGCGGGGTTGATCAGGTGGCGTACTTTCTCGACCTGCAAGCGCATGCTCAGGTCACGACTGCCTTTGAGGGTCACCAGCAGGCTGTCGCCGCTGTGGATCGAGCCGCCGTTGCCGGTGACCTGATAGCGGCCCGGCGCCAGGGCGCGGCATTCGATCAGGGTGTGTTCGGGGTTGAGCAGGTTGTAGCGAAAGTCGTGTTCGGCCATGGTTCCTCCAGATCAGCGCAAATGCTATCACGCGCGGCATGCCGCGGATTGACCAGCGCAGCGTCGGCCGCAGCCTGCATTTTTCAGGCGCTGACCTGCAACGCGTTGGCCAGTCGTTCAATCGCCGCGTCCAGTTCATCCAATGCGTTGTGCGCAGCAGGGTCGTCCTGTTTCAGCAGGGTTTCGCTGCGCTGGCAGGCGGCCCGTAGTTGTGGCACCCCGCAATAGCGGGTGGCGCCATGCAGGCGATGCACGCGTTCGATCAGCGCGTTGCGCTCGCCGGCGGCGCGCGCCTGCTGGATGGCCTGGCGATCTGCCGGCAAGCCAGCCAGCAGCATGTTCAGCATGTCGGCGGCCAGGTCGGCTTTGCCGGCGGCCAGGCGCAGGCCTTCTGCGGCGTCCAACACGTTCAGCACATTGCCTGTTTCGGTGCCTTCGCTGGGGCGTTCCGGGCCGTGATTGCGCAGCGCCAGGCCGGTCCACTTGAGCACCACCTGGGCCAATTGCCGCTCGCTGATGGGTTTGGTCAAGTAGTCGTCGAGGCCGCTTTGCAGCAGGGCGCGCTTTTCGTTGGCCAGGGCGTGGGCGGTCAGGGCGACGATTGGCACCGGTGGCTGGCCGTGTTCGCTCTCCCATTGGCGAATCGCTTCGGTGGTTTGCCGGCCGTCCATGCCGGGCATCTGCACATCCATGAAGATCAGGTCGAAGCTCTCCAGACGGGCTTTCTCCAGGGCTTCGTAGCCGCTGTCGGCAATATTGACCCTGGCGCCCATGTCATCCAGCAGGGTTTGCACCAGCAGCAGGTTGGCCGGATTGTCGTCGACGCAGAGTATCCGTGGTGGCCGGCTTGGGGTGGGTTGGGTGGCTTCGCTGCGTGGCTGGCGTGGGCTGATCAGATCGGCCAGTGCGCGTTGCAGCTTGCGCGTGCAGGCGGGCTTGGCTTGCAGCTGGCTGTGCGCGTCGGGCATCACTTGATGATAGAGCGCTTGCTCGGTGGTGGGGCAGAGCACCACGGTTTTGCAGGCGAGACGGTCGAGGTCCCAGAGCCGTTGACCGAGCCGCTCCGGTGGCAGTTGCTGGGCGGTGACGCCGAGCACGGCCAGGCTGACCGGTTGGCCGCTGTGGCGCGCGGCGGCGACCGTTTCGAGCAGGCTGTCGAGCGTATCGAAGGCGCTGACCTGCAAACCGCAATCCTCCAACTGGTGTTGCAGGGCCTGACGTGCCAGTTCGTGGCTTTCCAGGATCACCGCGCGGCGCCCCAGCAGCGGCGGGCGCGGCAGGTCCTCGGCGTCATCCCGGGCTTTCGGCAAGCTGATGCTGACCCAGAACTCCGAGCCTTCGCCGGGGGTGCTGTCGACGCCGATCTCGCCGCCCATCTGTTCGATCAGGCGCTTGGAAATCACCAGGCCCAGGCCAGTGCCGCCGGCCTGGCGCGACAGCGAATTGTCGGCCTGGCTAAACGCCTGGAACAGGGCGCGCAGGTCTTCTTCGGACAGGCCGATGCCGGTGTCCTGCACGCTGATGCGCAGTTGCGCGCGGTCGGCGCTCTCGTCTTCGAGCATGGCGCGCATGACGATGCTGCCTTCGCGAGTGAATTTGATCGCGTTGCTCACCAGGTTGGTCAGCACCTGCTTGAGCCGCAGCGGGTCGCCGACCAGCGACAGCGGCGTGTCGCGGTAGGCCAGGCAGAGCAACTCCAGCTGCTTTTCGTGGGCGGCCGGGGCGAGGATGGTCAGGGTGTCCTGGAGCAGGTCGCGCAGGTTGAACGGGATATTTTCCAGTACCAGCTTGCCGGCCTCGATCTTCGAGAAATCGAGGATTTCGTTGATGATCGCCAGCAGGCTGTCGGCGGATTTTTCGATGGTGCCCAGGTAATCCTGTTGGCGCGGGCTCAGCTCGCTCTTTTGCAGCAGGTTGGTGAAACCGAGAATGCCGTTGAGCGGCGTGCGGATCTCGTGGCTCATGTTGGCGAGGAATTCGGATTTGATCCGGCTGGCTTCCAGGGCTTCCTTGCGCGCGAAATCCAGCTCGATGTTCTGGATTTCGATGGTTTCCAGGTTCTGGCGTACGTCTTCGGTGGCCTGGTCGATGCTGTGTTGCAGCTCTTCCTGGGCGTTTTGCAGGGACTCGGCCATGCGGTTGATGCCCGACGCCAATTCATCCAGTTCGTGGCTGCCGAGCGGCGGCAGGCGGGTTTCCAGGTGGCCATCCTTGAGCTGGGCGACGCTGTTTTTGATGCGCCGCAGCGGCTCGTTGATGCTGCGGCTCATGCGCATGGCGAGCAGCGCGGTGACGATCAGGCCGGCGGCGATCAGCAGCAGGCTGGTGAACAGGCTGCGGTAGCCGCTGAGCAGGGTGCTGTGGTGCGAGAGTTCCAGTTCGACCCAGCCGAGCAGGCGCTCGCTTGGCTGCGCGATGGCTTCGCCGGTTAGGCTCAGGTGCTGTTCCAGTACCGGCAAGAGAAAGCGCGTGGCGTCCTGGCTGCTGCGTTGCGCCGGCAGCGCGCTGTCGTTGTTCGGCACCTGGTTGAGCATGCTCGGGCCGGCGTGGGCCAGCCGCGTGCGTTCGCTGGCGAGGAAGCTGACGGCGCGTACGTCCGGCTGTTCCAGGGCTTGCGTGGCGATGCGTTGCAGCAGCCCGGCATCGTTGTGTTGCAGCGCCGGGGCGGCCAGCGGGGCCAGCTGTTCGGCAATCATCTGTCCGCGTTGCAACAGTTGCGCCTGCAACCCCGACAGCTGGACCCAGGTGAAATAGCCGCCGAGCACCAGCGCCAACAGGCTGGTGGGCAGCAGGGTGAGCATTAATACGCGGCCTTTGATGCCTAGATCCTTGAACACTCGCTTCCTCCCGCGTTGACGTCTGGGCAGTGTAGCGATTCGAGGGCGGAGAATCTGTAGGTGAGTGCGGCGCGATTAATAGGTAGAATTGTTCGCATTTGCTTTTCGGTGTTCACCCATGTTCGTTAGCCATTTGCCCGCCGCCCGCATCCTCGCCGTCGAGGACGATCCGCTGCTCGCCGCGCATGTGCAGGCGCACCTGCAGGGCAGCGGTTTTGCGGTGACCCTCAGTCATGACGGGCGCCAGGGCTTGCAACTGGCCGAGCAGGAGGATTTCGACCTGGTTCTGATGGATATTCTGCTGCCCGGCACCAACGGGCTGGATGCCTTGCAGCAGTTGCGTAAACGGCGGGGCGTGCCGGTGATTCTGATGTCGGCCCTGGGCGCCGAGCAGGACCGCATCGCCGGTTTCAGCCAGGGCGCCGACGATTACTTGCCCAAACCGTTCAGCCTTGGCGAGTTGAGCGTGCGCATCGAGGCGATTCTGCGGCGTGTGGCCTATGAGCGCCGCGGCCAGTTGCCGCCGCCGCAAGACACCCGTTTGCAGTTCGATGAAGGCCGCGCCGATGTGCGTTTTGCCGGCCAGTGGGCAGGGCTGACGCCGAGCGAATACCGCGTGCTTGAATTGCTTTCGCGCAGCCTGGACGAGGCATTGAGCAAACCGTTTCTCTACCAGCAGGCGTTGCGTCGCGGCTATTCGGTGCACGACCGCAGCCTGGACATGCATGTCAGCCACATCCGCCGCAAATTGCAGGCGCTCGGCGAGACTGGCCTGCGCCTGGATACGGTGTGGGGCAAAGGTTATCTGCTCAGCCGAGAGGAGGCCTGAGGTGGCGCTGCCCGGGCTGCATTCGCTGTTCTGGAAGCTGGCGCTGCTGCTGGTCACCTTCACCTTGCTGCTGATTTCCCTGAGCTGGTTCTGGAGCCAGCGGGTCGAGTTGCACACCTCTTATTTATCCAGCTCGGCCAAGCAGCAGTTGCAGGCGTATGCCGATGAAGCGGAGCAGGCCTGGCGTGCCGGCGGGCCGCCCGGCGCCGAGCGCTTTCTGCAGGCCCTGGCTGCGCGCGAGGCGAGCGAGGCGTTGTTGTTGGACAAACAGTTGCAACCGCTCGGCAGCCAGCCGCTGCGCGATGCGCAGCGCGAGCGCCTGACCTTTATGCGTCAGCTCGATTGGCCCATGAGCCGGCGCTCGTCGACGCTGCCGTATATCGACATCCCGTTCACCGACAAGGCTGGCCATCTGGTAATCCAGTTGCCGGAGCGCTTTCGTCCCTGGGCCTACCGTGGGCCGTTGCTGCTGTTGACGCGTGCGCTATTGCCCGGTGTGTTGGCGTTGTTGTTCTGCGTGGGCCTGTATTGGGTGCTGATTGCGCCACTGGTGCGCCTGCGCGAGCAGGCCAATGCCTTGCACGCCGACGACCTGTCGGCCCGCGCCGGCGTGGTGGCGCAACGCCGCGACGAACTGGGCGAGTTGGCCCGCGCTTTCGACCACATGGCCGAGCGCCTGCAAGGTACGGTCGCGTTGCAGCGTCAGTTGCTGCGCGATGTGTCGCATGAACTGCGCACGCCGCTGAGTCGCCTGCGCGTGGCCAGCGAGAGTGGCCTGGACAGCGTGCAGCTGAGTCAGCGGGTGCTGCACGAGGTGCAGCTGATGCAGCAATTGGTCGGCGACACCCTGGAGTTGGCCTGGTTGGATACCGAGCGGCCGCGGCTGGCGCCGGAGCCGGTGCAACTGGCGGCGCTGTGGGATGTGTTGCGGGAGAACGCCTGCTTCGAAAGTGCCTGGTCGGCGCAGCGTTTGGTCTACGCGGTCGAGGCGGACTGTTGGCTGTACTGCAACCTGAATGCTTTGGCACAGGCGCTGGAGAACATCCTGCGCAACGCCATTCGTTTCTCGCCGACCGGCGGCGTGGTTCGCCTCGCCGGGCGACGCGAGGGCGCCGACTGGCACCTGTGGCTGGAGGATCAGGGGCCCGGGGTGGCCGCGCAGCACCTGCAACGGATTTTCCTGCCGTTCAGTCGGCTGGACGGCGCGCGGCCAGGCGACGGTGGTTTTGGCCTGGGCCTGAGTATCGCCCGTAGCGCCGTCACCGGGCAGGGTGGGCGGATCGTCGCGGAAAACGCCGAGCCGGGTTTGCGTATGCACCTCTATTTGCCCGCGCTGCCTGCCGAGGCATGAGGGCGCTGCGCAGCAGCATGCGGTTATGGCCGTAGGCGGTTTGCCGGTATCATAGGTGCCCCTCTTGCCGTCCGGACTCGATCGACGCCATGACTCTGCAATACCCCACCATTGCCGATTGCGTCGGCAACACCCCGCTGGTGCGTTTGCAGCGCCTGCCGGGTAACACCTCCAACACCTTGCTGGTGAAGCTGGAAGGTAACAATCCGGCCGGCTCGGTAAAAGATCGCCCAGCGCTGTCGATGATCACCCGTGCCGAGCTGCGCGGCGATATTCAGCCGGGCGATACCCTGATCGAAGCCACCTCCGGCAACACCGGCATCGCCCTGGCGATGGCGGCGGCGATCAAGGGCTACAAGATGATCCTGATCATGCCCGACAACATGAGCGCCGAGCGCAAGGCGGCGATGACCGCCTATGGTGCCGAGCTGGTGTTGGTGTCGCGCGAGGAAGGCATGGAAGGTGCCCGCGACCTGGCGGAAAGCCTGCAACGCGGCGGTCGTGGCAAGGTGCTCGATCAGTTCGCCAACGGCGATAACCCCGAGGCGCATTACGTCGGCACCGGCCCGGAAATCTGGCGGCAGACCGCGGGGCAGATCACCCATTTCATCAGCTCCATGGGCACCACCGGCACCATCATGGGCGTGTCACGCTACCTCAAGGAGCAGAGCGCACAGGTGCAGATCGTCGGTTTGCAGCCGATGGAAGGCGCGGCGATTCCCGGCATCCGCCGCTGGCCGCAGGAGTACCTGCCGAAGATCTACCAGGCCGAGCGCGTTGACCGGATCATCGACATGGCGCAGCGCGAGGCCGAGGATGTGATGCGGCGACTGGCCCGGGAAGAAGGCATTTTCTGTGGCGTTTCTTCCGGTGGCTCGGTGGCGGCGATGCTGCGCCTGTCCGCGGAAGTGGAGAACGCCGTGATGGTCGCGATCATCTGCGACCGCGGCGACCGTTACCTGTCCACGGGCGTGTACGACACGCCGGATCACTGATGGCTAAGAAACCCAGCGGTCTGCGTTTCCAGCCCAGCGGCGGTACGCGCGCAACGCCCATTCCGGTGGGCAAGAAGCAACTGCTGACGATCGAGCGCCTGGCCAACGACGGGCGCGGCATCGCCTTCCTGGACGGGCGCACCTGGTTCGTCAGTGGCGCCTTGCCTGGCGAGCAGGTCGAAGCCCGTGTGCTTGGCGCCCGCAGCCAGGTGGTCGAAGCGCGCGGCGAGCGGGTTTTGCGCGCCAGTGCCGAACGCCGCGTCGAGCCCTGCGCGCACGCGCGCACCTGCGGTGGTTGCAGCGTGCAGCACATGCCCCACGGCGATCAGCTCGCCCTGAAACAGCGCATGCTCAGCGAGCAGCTCCAGCGCCTGGCCAACTTGCAGCCCGAGGTCTGGGCCGCGCCGCTGGTCGGCCCGGAGTTTGCCTACCGCCGCCGGGCCCGCATCGCCGTGCGTTGGGATGTCAAAGCCAAGCACCTGGACGTCGGCTTTCGTGCGGCCGCCAGTCAGGAGATCGTCGCCATCGCCGATTGCGCGGTTCTGGTACAGCCCTTGCAGCCGATCTTGCAGCAATTGCCGGCAGTGCTGCGCAGCCTGGACAAGCCGCAGGCCATCGGCCACGTCGAGTTGTTCAATGGCAGTGCCAGTGCGCTGCTGGTGCGCCATACCGCGGCCCTTAGCGAGGCCGACCTGGCGCGCTTGCAGGCGTTCTGCGTGGCCCAGGCCGCGCAACTCTGGCTGCATGGCATAGGCGAGCCGCAGCCATTCGAGCCGGCCCATACCCTGGGCTATCGGCTCGACAGCTGGGGGTTGCAGCTGGCGTATCGCCCCGGTGATTTTGTCCAGGTCAACGCGCCGGTCAACGAGGCAATGGTCGCGCAGGCGCTAGACTGGTTGGCACCGCAGGCGCACGAACGGGTGCTGGATCTGTTCTGTGGCCTGGGCAATTTTGCCTTGCCGCTGGCGCGTCAGGTGCGCGAGGTGGTGGCGGTCGAAGGGGTGCAGACGATGGTCGAGCGGGCCACCCAGAATGCGCAGAGCAACGGCCTGAGCAACGTGCACTTTTTCCAGGCCGATCTGTCCAACCCGCTGGCCGAAGCCGACTGGGCGCAGGGCGGTTTTGCCGCCGTGTTGCTCGATCCGCCACGTGACGGCGCGTTGCAGGCGGTCAAACAGGTGGCGGCGCTGGGTGCTGAACGGGTGCTGTATGTGTCATGCAACCCGACCACGCTGGCGCGTGACAGCGGCGAGTTGCTGGCGCAAGGTTATCGGCTGGAGCGGGCCGGTATCCTCGATATGTTTCCGCAAACCGCGCACGTTGAAGCGATGGCGCTGTTTGTCAGGCAGTAGATAAACGCGCTGGGATACGGCGGCAGGGTGCTTGGTTTTATCCGGCTCCGCCCTTATCTCAGTGCAGCAGGGGTGCATAGGGATTGCGCCTTACGTGGTTAAACCGACCGGCTCATAGAAGGCGGCGACTGTTCGGTGTGCATGCCGCGCACCGTAGGGAAGGTAAGCAAGATGGTTCAGGTGAGAGCGCACCAGCCGATCAACGATGACGGCAGCATCAACCTTGAGGCCTGGCTGACGCATGTGCTCAGCGTCGACCCGGCGCTGGATCACGATGCCCTGCGCGATGCCTGCGAGTTCGCCCGCGAGGCCGAACAGCAGGCCAATGCCGCGCAGAATCTGTGGTCCGAAGGCGCGTCGAGTTTCCGCGCCGGTCTGGAAATCGCCGAGATCCTCGCCGACCTCAAACTCGATCAGGATTCGCTGGTCGCCGCCGTGATCTACCGTGGCGTGCGCGAGGGCAAGGTCACCCTGGCCGCGGTGCACCAGCGCTTCGGTCCGGTGGTGGCCAAGCTGATCGAGGGTGTGCTGCGCATGGCGGCGATCAGCGCCAGCCTGAATCCGCGCGACTCCCTGGTCCTCGGCTCGCAGGCGCAGGTGGAAAACCTGCGCAAGATGCTGATCGCCATGGTCGACGACGTACGCGTGGCCCTGATCAAGCTGGCCGAGCGCACCTGCGCAATCCGTGCGGTCAAGCACGCTGACGACGAGAAGCGTCAGCGCGTAGCCCGCGAAGTTTTCGACATCTATGCGCCGCTGGCCCATCGCCTGGGCATCGGCCATATCAAGTGGGAGCTGGAAGACCTGTCCTTCCGCTACCTGGAGCCCGAACAGTACAAGCAGATCGCCAAGCTGCTGCACGAGCGCCGGCTGGATCGCGAGCAGTACATCAATGAGGTGATGAGCCACCTGCGCCAGGAGCTGGAAGCCACCGGGGTCAAGGCCGATATCAGCGGGCGGGCGAAGCACATCTATTCGATCTGGCGCAAGATGCAGCGCAAGGGCCTGCAATTCAGCCAGATCTACGACGTGCGTGCGGTGCGCGTGCTGGTGCCGGAAATGCGCGACTGCTACACCGCGCTGGGCATCGTGCATACCCTGTGGCGGCACATCCCCAAGGAGTTCGACGACTACATCGCCAACCCCAAGGAAAATGGCTACCGCTCGCTGCACACCGCCGTGCTCGGCCCGGAAGGCAAGGTGCTGGAAGTACAGATCCGCACCCACGCCATGCACGAGGAAGCCGAGCTGGGCGTGTGCGCGCATTGGCGTTACAAGGGCACTGACGTCAAATCCGGCTCCAACCATTACGAAGAGAAGATTTCCTGGCTGCGCCAGGTGCTCGAATGGCACGAGGAACTCGGCGACATCGGCGGCCTGGCCGAGCAGCTGCGCGTGGATATCGAGCCGGATCGGGTGTATGTGTTCACCCCGGACGGTCACGCCATCGACCTGCCGAAAGGCGCTACGCCGCTGGACTTCGCCTACCGCGTGCACACCGAGATTGGCCACAACTGCCGTGGCGCGAAGATCAACGGGCGCATCGTGCCGCTCAGCTACAGCCTGCAAACCGGCGAGCAGGTGGAGATCATCACCAGCAAGCACGGCACGCCGAGCCGCGACTGGCTGAACTCCAACCTCGGTTATGTCACCACCTCGCGGGCGCGGGCGAAGATCGTGCACTGGTTCAAGTTGCAGGATCGCGACCAGAACGTCGCCGCCGGCAAGGCATTGCTCGAGCGTGAGTTGGGCCGCCTGGCGTTGCCGCACGTGGACTTCGACAAGCTGGCCGACAAGGCCAACCTGAAGACCAGCGAAGACCTGTTCGCCTCCCTCGGTGCCGGCGACCTGCGCCTGGCGCACCTGGTCAACCTGGCTCAGCAACTGGTCGAGCCGGAGCGCGGCAGCGAGCAGCTCGAGTTGATTCCGCGCAAGGCGTTGGGCTTCAAGCCGGGCCGGCGCGGCGATATTCAGATTCAGGGCGTCGGCAACCTGTTGACGCAGATGGCCGGTTGCTGCAAGCCGCTGCCGGGCGACCCGATTGTCGGCTACATCACCCTCGGGCGTGGCGTCAGTATCCACCGTCAGGATTGCGCGGCAGTGCTGCAACTGGGCGGCCGCGAGCCGGAGCGGATCATTCAGGTCAGCTGGGGACCGGTGCCGGTGCAGACCTACCCGGTGGACATCATCATTCGCGCCTACGACCGCTCCGGTCTGCTGCGTGACGTGACCCAGGTGCTGCTCAACGAAAAGCTCAACGTGCTGGCAGTCAACACCCGTTCGAACAAGGAAGACAACACCGCGTCGATGTCATTGACCGTGGAGATTCCCGGGCTCGATGCCCTGGGTCGGCTGCTCGGGCGTATCTCGCAGTTGCCCAATATCATCGAGGCCCGTCGTCACCGGGTCTCCTGAGTCGCGACGCTCGGGATCGACTGTTGTAGGGCGTAGGATGGGTCTGGCGCATGCCACCGTTAGGGTAGCGAGCGCTGAGCCTGGTGCGCCGTAACCCATCATCGGCATATGGCGCGGCATTGGTTCGATGGGTTACGCGGTACGCTGGTTTTATCATGGCGGCGAAATTCGTGCCCCGCGCCGCTAACCCATCCTACGACCTACGATGCGCAATACGTATTAACCGGAACCTGTCATGTACCAACTCGACGACCTGCTGCACCTGATGGCCCGCCTGCGCGACCCGCAGCATGGCTGCCCGTGGGACCTCAAACAGAGCTACGCGAGCATCGTGCCGCACACCATCGAGGAGGCGTACGAGGTGGCCGATGCCATCGAGCGCGGCGACTTCGAGCACCTGCCGGGCGAGTTGGGTGACCTGCTGTTTCAGGTGGTGTATTACAGCCAGCTGGCACGCGAGGAAGGGCGCTTCGAGTTCGCCCAGGTGGTCGACGGCATCACCCGCAAATTGCTGCGTCGGCATCCGCACGTGTTCCCGGATGGCGATCTGTACGGCGTAGCCGATGCCAGCCAGTTGGCCGAGGCGGCGGTCAAGCAGCGCTGGGAAGAGCTGAAAGCGGAAGAGCGCGCCGAGAAAGCGGCAGCTCCCGAGCAGTTGTCGCTGCTGGACGATGTACCCAATACCTTGCCGGCGTTGAGCCGCGCGGTGAAATTGCAGAAGCGCACCGCGCAGGTTGGTTTCGACTGGCCCGCAGCCTTGCCGGTGGTGGACAAGGTGCGCGAAGAACTGGACGAAGTGCTCGAGGCCATGAGCGAGAACGACCCACAGGCGATAGCCGAAGAGCTCGGCGACCTGTTGTTTGTGGTGACCAATCTTGCCCGGCACCTTAAAGTCGACCCGGAGTCGGCCCTGCGTGCGGCCAATGGCAAGTTCGAGCGGCGCTTTCGTTTTATCGAGCAGGCATTGCGCGAAGCCGGTCGGCCCATCGAAGATTGCAGCCTGGAAGAGCTGGATGCGCTCTGGGGCGAAGCCAAACGACAGGAAAAGAACATACTCAGCTGCGGCTGATTCGTAGGGCGGAGAGGGCGCAGCCTTGTCCGCCTTTATGCCATCCGGTGGGCAAGCTGCGCATGTTCCACCCTACACCTCACATTCATTCGTCCGACGCAGGTAGTTATGAGTCTTTCACTACGCGATCAGTTGCTCAAAGCCGGGCTGGTCAACGAAAAGCAGGCCAAGCAGGTCGGCAAGGAAAAGCAGAAGCAACAGCGCCTGGAGCATAAAGGCCAGGTCGAAAAAGATGAGTCGCAAAAGCTCGCCGCGCAGCAGGCGATGGCCGAGAAAGTGGCCCGCGACCAGGAGTTGAACCGCCAGCAGCAGGAAAAAATCGAGCAGAAGGCCCGCGCCGCGCAGGTCAAGCAACTGATCGAGGTGTCCCGTCTGCCCAAACTGACCACCGAGGATTACTACAACTTCGTCGACGACAAGAAGGTCAAGCGCCTGTCGGTGAACACCCTGATGCGCGACAAGCTCAGCCGTGGCTCGCTGGCCATCGTGCGCAGCGGCGGCGGTTACGAAGTTATCCCGCGCGAGGCGGCGCTGAAGATCCAGGAGCGCGACCCGCGCCGGGTGGTGCTGCTCAATACGCCGACCGAGGCCCCGGATGCCGACGATCCATACGCGGCCTATCAGGTGCCTGATGACCTGATGTGGTGAACGCCAATCGCGTTGACGAGCCGGGCAATGCCCGGCTTTTTCATGGTGCCGCGCCAGTTACGTGAGCTGGGCGCAGAGCAACGAGCGCGCGACCAAGGTCCCTGCTACCCCGCTCGCGCACGGCGCCTGGCGGTCAGCATTTGCGGTTAACCAGCAGTACCCGGCCAAAACTGGCGCCTGCGTTCAGCGGGGTGATGGCGCTCAGCTGATCGAGGCGCAGGCGCTGTTCGCCGCTGGCGCTGCGGACGATGAGGAATTCTTCCTTGCTCGGTGTGGTTTCGGTGGTCAGCGCCTCGGCTTCGAGGCTGTCGCCGTCGACCTGCTCGATAAACAGCTGGTAATGGTGCAGGCAGGCGATCTCAAGGTAGTCGTACAGGTCGCAGGCCAGGGGTTGGTAGCGTTCGTTCATCGTCGGCCCCACGTCGGGAGATACAGACAAGCGTAGCCGCGAATGGCAGGCAGTAAAAAGCCGGGCATGGCCCGGCTTTTCAAGTGCTGGCTCGCTCAGTCGCGGCGGCCTTGCACCGGTTTGCCGTCGACCGTGCCGTCTTTGAGCATGATCTGGTATTCCTTGCCGTCTTTTTCCACCTGATGCAGGCGTACCAGCAGGTGGCTCCAGTCCTTGGCGAACCACAGCACGGTCTTGCGGCTGCTTTGGGTCGGGTCGCGTACGCGCTCGACCTTGATCGCATCGATCAGGCCGGCCTTGGTGCGCACGACCTCTTCGCCGAGCACGCGAAAGTCGTAGGTTTCGATTTCGTCGCCATCGACCACTTGGTAGCTCATGCTTTGCTTGCCGGCGGCCACGTCGTATTGCAGGGCCAACTGGTAGGTCGATTTGTCTTGCAGGCCACGGTTGAGCGGAAAGCGCACGGGGTTGCCGCGGTCGTTGCCGATCACCTGTTTCGCGCTCCAGTCGAAGTCCTGTTCGATTTCCTTGCCCTTGCCCAGGCCGCTGCGCTCGAAGCGGTAGGTCAGCGGCAGGAAGGCGCCATTTTCGACGCGAAAGGTACTTTCTTCGCTCAGGCTGGCAACCAGCATGGAGGCTTCGAAGCTGAGCTGCCAACGGCCATCGTCGAGTGCCTGCAAGCCGCGTTCGGCGGTGCCGCTGATGGGCAGTTGCTTCCAGTCAGCGGTGTAGCTGGCGGAAAACGGTTTCAGCTCTGCGGCAAGGGCCGGCAGGCTGAATAAAGCGAGAGCGAACAGTAAGGCGCGACGCATGGTGTCTCCTAAGTTCGGATCGTGTGGCCGGTACTCGGCAACGATTGGCCATCCAGCATTGCGCCTTGCTCGCCAAGGCGCAAGCGGCCTTCGGCAAACCAGCGCACGGCCAGCGGATAGATCAGGTGTTCTTGTTGATGAACGCGCTTGGCCAGGCTGTCCGGCGTGTCGTGCGGCTGTACCGGGACTACAGCTTGTACGACCAGGGGGCCACCATCGAGTTCCTCGGTAACGAAGTGCACGCTGCAGCCGTGCTCGCTGTCGCCCGCGTCCAGCGCCCGCTGATGGGTGTGCAGGCCTTTGTATTTGGGCAGCAGCGAGGGATGGATGTTCAGCAGGCGCCCGCTGTAGTGGCGGACGAAGCCTGGGCTGAGGATGCGCATGAAACCGGCCAGCACCACCAGCTGTGGCTCGAAGCCATCGATGGTCTCGAGCAGCGCCGTGTCGAAGGCTTCGCGGCCGTCGAACTGGCGGTGATCGAGGGTCCGTGTGGCGATACCGGCCGCCGTTGCGCGCTGCAAGCCGTACGCTTCGGCGCGGTTGGAAATCACCGCGCAGATACGGGCGGGCGTCTCAGCAGCGGCCAAGCTGTCGATCAATGCCTGCAGGTTGCTGCCTGTGCCTGAGAGCAGCACCACCACATTGCAGGATGTCGGCATCAGTGGCTTTTCAGGTTATTCAGCACGACACGCTCGGCGCCTTCGGCTGCGGCGGCGATCTGGCCAATCACCCACGGCTGCTCGCCCGAGGCGCGCAGGGTTTCGAGGGTGAGTTCAACCTGATCATGGGCAACGCAGATGACCATGCCGACGCCACAGTTGAGCACGCGGTGCATCTCGGTCTCGTCGACATTGCCTTGCGCCTGCAGCCAATCGAAGACCGCCGGGCGGGTCCAGCTGGCCACGTCGACTACCGCTTGGGCGCCTTCCGGCAGGACGCGTGGGATGTTGTCGAGCAGGCCGCCACCGGTGATGTGGGCCATGGCTTTGACTGCGCCGGTGTCCTTGATCAGCTTGAGCAGCGGCTTGACGTAGATGCGCGTCGGCGCCATCAGCAGGTCGGTCAGTGGCTTGCCATCGACCTCGGTGGTTTCGATGTCGGCACCCGCGACTTCGATGATCTTGCGGATCAGCGAGTAGCCATTGGAGTGCGGGCCGGAGGACGGCAGAGCGATCAGCGCGTCGCCGCTGGCGACTTTCGAACCGTCGATGATTTCGGCTTTTTCCACCACGCCGACGCAGAAACCGGCCAGGTCGTAGTCTTCGCCTTCGTACATGCCTGGCATTTCCGCGGTTTCACCGCCGACCAGCGAGCAGCCGGCCAGTTCGCAACCGGCGCCGATGCCGGTGACCACGGTGGCCGCGATGTCAACGTTGAGTTTGCCGGTGGCGTAGTAGTCGAGGAAGAACAGCGGCTCGGCGCCACAGACGACCAGGTCGTTGACGCACATGGCGACCAGATCCTGGCCGATGCTGTCGTGTTTGTTCAGGTTCAGCGCCAGGCGCAGCTTGGTGCCGACGCCGTCGGTGCCGGACACCAGTACCGGCTGCTTGTAACCGGCCGGGATCTCGCAGAGCGCGCCAAAGCCGCCCAGGCCACCCATGACTTCCGGACGGGCGGTGCGCTTGGCCACGCCTTTGATGCGTTCGACCAGGGCTTCGCCCGCGTCGATGTCTACACCTGCGTCCTTGTAGCTGATGGAGGGTTGCTTGCTCATAGATCCAGGCCTTTAAGGGAAAATCGGATGTGCACCGGCGCGCAAGCGCTCGGTCTGCGAAGGCGCGCGATTTTATCAGGCTTGCCAGGCAGCGACCACCCGCGTGGCGCTGTGGTTGCCGGGGCGCGGGCGGCTGTTTAAGGTATAAGCCTGTGCGTGTGGCCTGTCAGGCTGCTGCGCGTCGCCTTCCGTCCGTCGAGAACCTCTTCAATGCGCCCGATCGTTCGCCTGCTTGTTGTGTGTCTGTGGTTGTTCAGTGTGCCCGGCTTCGCGGCGACGGTGAGTGACCTGTATCAGGTGCGCGAACCCGTTGCCAGCCAGCAACCGGAAGCGCGCAATGCCGCTTTGCAGGGCGCGCTGGAGACCCTGGTGCTGCGCCTGACCGGCAGTCGCGAGGCGGCGCAGAGCGCGGCGCTGGCCGAGCTGCGCAAGGACCCGCAACAGATCGTCAGCCAGTACGGCTATGAAGATGACAGCCTGCTGGTCGACTTCGACCCGGTCAGCACCGACCGCAGCCTGCGCCAGGCCGGTCTGGCGCTGTGGGGCGCCAACCGCCCGGCGATCCTGGCCTGGTGGCTGAACGACGCCAGCAGCGGCTCGAACATGGTCGGCGATGGCCAAGGCAGCGCCGCGCCGTTGCGTCAGGCGGCGCAGCACCGCGGCTTACCGCTGCGCTTGCCGTTGGCCGACCTGAGCGAGCAATTGCTGGCGACCCCGGAAAATTTGCAGGCCACTGACCCCAGCGCATTGCGTACGGCGTCCGAGCGTTACGCGGCCGATGCCCTGCTGGCGGTGCATGCCCGTGAAGAGAGTGGCCAGTGGCAAGCCGAATGGCGCTTGTGGCTGGGCGATGCCCGTGAGCAGGGCAAGGTCCAAGGCGCCGATCAGGCGGCATTGGCCGATGCCGTGCTGCTGGCGGTGAGCGAGCGCCTGGCGCCGCGTTTTGTGGTCGCGCCGGGCGCGGCATCCAGCCTGACCCTGGAAGTGCAGGGCGCCGATCTGACGCGCTATGCCGAGTTACAGCGGATTCTCGAACCGTTCGGCGCGCAATTGCGCAAGGTCGAAGGGGATCGTCTGACCTATCGGGTCAACGCCAGCGCCGAACAACTGCGCGCGCAATTGGCTTTGGCGCGCCTGCAGGAGGCGCCAGCCGAAGCCGCACCGGTCGACGCCAGTCAGGCCCCCGCTGGGCAGCCGGCCGCTGAGCCGGCGCCGCAAGTGCTGCCGCGCACGGATGTGCTGCGCTTTCGCTGGTAGACTGCGGCGCAGCGCTATTCATCGTTGTTGGTAAAGAAACCGCTGCACACTGGCAGCGGTTTCTTTTTTCACGTTGTGGCGGGCGTTTAGGGTTGGGCGTCGCTAACCGTCTGTTGCGTACATTGAGGGCTGGGCATGATCGATTCACCTCGCTGGCTATGGATAGCTGGGCTGTTACTGCTCGGCTGGTTGCTGTACCTGCTGCACCCGATCCTTTCGCCGTTCCTGATTGGTGTGCTGCTGGCCTATCTGGGTGACCCGCTGGTGGATCGCCTGGAGCGGTGGAAGCTCTCGCGGACCTGGGGAGTGGTGGTGGTCTTCGCGCTATTCAGCCTGCTCATGGCGATCTTGCTGCTGGTGCTGGTGCCGATGCTGGGCAAGCAATTGATGCGCCTTTACGAGCTGGCGCCGCAGATGCTCGACTGGGCTCAACACGAGGCCTTGCCGTGGGTACAGGCGAAGTTGGGTCTGGCCGATGGCTTCTGGCGCTTCGATCAGTTGAAGGCGGCCTTTTCCGAACACTTGGGAAAAACCACCGATATCGTCGGGGTGCTGCTGTCGAAATTCACCGCCTCAAGCATGGCGCTGATGGGCTGGCTGGCCAACTTGCTGCTGATACCGGTGGTGAGCTTTTACCTGATGCGCGACTGGGACCTGATGGTCGCCAAGCTGCGTGGCCTGTTGCCGCGCAGTCGTGAAGGGTTGGTGGTGCAATTGGTCGGCGAGTGCCATGAAGTGCTCGGGGCTTTCCTGCGCGGGCAGCTGTTGGTGATGCTGGCGCTGGGGGTGATGTATGCCGCCGGGCTGATGCTGATCGGCCTGGAGTTGGGCTTGTTGATCGGTGTGCTCGCCGGCCTGGCCAGCATCGTGCCGTACCTGGGCGTGGTCGTGGGGATTGGCGCGGCCTTGACCGCCGGGCTGTTCCAGTTCGGCGGCGATTTCTACCCATTGCTGGCGATTGCCGCGGTATTTATTGTCGGGCAGATGCTCGAAGGCATGCTGCTGACGCCATGGCTGGTCGGCGATCGCATCGGCCTGCACCCGGTCGCGGTAATCTTCGCGATCATGGCCGGCGGTCAGCTGTTTGGCTTCAGTGGTGTGCTGCTGGCCCTGCCGGTTGCCGCGGTGATTATGGTTTTAGTGCGTCATGCCCATGATTTCTATAAACTTTCTGACCTTTATCAAGAGTCTCCCGACGGCCCTGACGAGCCGCACAGCCCTGCATGACACCCATTCAACTGCCGCTCGGTGTGCGTCTGCGCGATGACGCCACCTTTGCCAATTACTACCCCGGTGCCAACGCTGCGGCGCTCGGCTATGTCGAGCGCCTGTGTGAGGCGGATGCGGGCTGGACGGAAAGCCTGATCTACCTGTGGGGCGGCGAGGGCGTGGGCCGTAGTCATCTGTTGCAAGCCGCGTGTTTGCGCTTCGAGCAGCGTGGTGAGCCGGCGGTGTACCTGCCGTTGGCCGACGTGGTCGAGTTCGGTCCGGCGTTGCTGGATAACCTGGAGCAGTGCGAGCTGGTCTGCCTCGACGATGTGGATGCGGTGGCCGGGCGCGGGGAGTGGGAAGAGGCGTTGTTTCACCTGTTCAACCGCCTGCGCGACAGCGGGCGACGCTTGCTGCTGGCGGCCAGCACTTCGCCGCGCGAGCTGCCGGTGAAACTGGCCGATTTGCAGTCGCGGCTGACCTTGGCGCTGGTCTTCCAGCTGCAATCGCTGTCCGATGAAGACAAGTTGCGCGCGCTGCAATTGCGCGCGTCACGGCGCGGCCTGCACCTGGGCGATGACGTCGGGCGCTTTATCCTGACCCGTGGCGAGCGCAGCATGAGTGCGCTGTTTGAGTTGCTCGAGCGCCTGGACCAGGCCTCTCTGCAAGCCCAACGCAAACTGACCATTCCCTTCCTTAAAGAAACCCTGGGCTGGTAACCGCTGCGGTTACTGCGGGTCGAGCAATGACGCGGTAAACAGGTCGATGTTCTTTTCCAGCACGTCGCACAGGCCTTGTGCCGCACTCGACAGTTGTTGGTCGGCAAGCCGCAGCAGGCCAACCCGGCGCTCGACTATCGGCTCCACCAGCGTTACGCAACGCGCGCCGATCTCTTCCATCTGGCGGATGCACAGGCTCGGTACGGCGCTGACGCCCAGACCGTTGGCGACCATGCGGCCGACCGTGACCAACTGATGACTCTCGAATGCCACCGGCAGCCCGCCGAGTTGTGCGCTGACGGCGTCCTCGAGGAGCAGGCGCAGAGCCGAGGGGCGCTGCAAGGTGATAAAGCTCTGGGTCAGCAATTGCTGCCAACTGATCTGCTGGCGGCTCGCCAGTTCCGAGTCGGCGGGCACCACCGCGACGAAGCGGTCGTTGTAAAACGGCGTGAAGCACAACCCGTCGAGGGCGTCCGGTTCAAACAGGATGCCCAGTTCGACGCGCCCGTTGCGCACCATCTCCAGCACCTGTTCGTTGATCACGTCATGCACCGTCACATTGACCCGTGGATGGCGGCTGCGAAACTCCTTGAGGGCGACCGGCAAGAGGTTGCCGGCGAAGGAGGGCATGGCGGCGATCGACACCTTGCCCAACTGCAAGGTGAAGTGCTGACGCAGCAGTTCTTCGGTGTTGTCCCAGTCGGTCAGCAGGCGGCGCGCCAGCGGTAGCAGGGTTTCGCCCTCTGCCGTCAGGCTGACGCTGCGCGTGGTGCGCACCAACAGCGGGCCTCCGAGGGATTCCTCCAAGCTCTTGATCGCCAGGCTCAGCGCTGGTTGCGACAGGTGCAGGCGTTCGCCGGCCTGGGCGAAGCTGAGGGTTTGGGCGACGGTGAAAAAGGCGCGCAGTTGTTTGATGGTCATTAATTTGAATTGTTTATTAATGGATTAGAAAAACAAACTTAACAAATTAGTCCTGGCCGGTGAAGCTGTGATCCGCTTCCCGGCAGCCTGGCTGCCGCCTTAATAAATACAAGAGGTACGGTGCATGGCAGGGCTCGATAAACGCGTAGGCAGTTATGCAGAGGCACTTGCCGGTCTGGCGGATGGCATGACGGTGCTGGCCGGCGGATTCGGTCTGTGCGGCATTCCGGAGAACCTTATCGCGGAAATTCGGCGGCGCGGCACACGTGAGCTGACCGTGGTGTCCAACAACTGCGGAGTCGACGGCTTTGGTCTTGGGTTGCTGCTTGAAGAGCGCCAGATCCGCAAGATGGTCGCCTCGTATGTCGGCGAAAATGCGCTGTTCGAGCAGCAACTGCTGAATGGCGAGCTGGAGGTCGAGTTGACCCCACAAGGCACGCTCGCAGAAAAATTGCGTGCCGGCGGAGCCGGGATTCCGGCGTTCTACACCGCAACCGGTTATGGCACCCCCGTGGCCGACGGTAAGGAAACCCGCACCTTCGATGGTCGCCACTTTATCCTTGAGCGCGCCATCACCGGCGACTTTGCCATCGTCAAGGGCTGGAAAGCCGACCATTTCGGCAACGTCGTCTATCGCCATACCGCGCAGAATTTCAACCCGCTGGCCGCCGCCGCCGGGCGTATCACCGTGGTCGAAGTGGAGGAAATCGTCGAGCCGGGCGAGCTGGAGCCGAGCCAGATCCACACCCCGGGCATCTTTGTCGACCGCGTGATCCTGGGGCGTTTTGAGAAACGCATCGAGAAACGCACCGTCAGCGCCTGATTCGTCGCCCCCCACGTTCAAGAGGTTTCGTACTATGGCTCTGTCCCGCGAGCAGATGGCTCAGCGCGTTGCGCGCGAGCTGCAAGATGGTTATTACGTCAACTTGGGTATCGGTATTCCCACCCTGGTGGCCAACTACGTCCCGGAAGGCATCGACGTAATGCTGCAGTCGGAAAACGGCCTGCTCGGGATGGGCGCGTTCCCTACCGAGGCCGAGGTGGACGCCGATATGATCAACGCCGGCAAGCAGACGGTGACCACGCGCCGTGGTGCTTCGATCTTCGATTCGGCCGCGTCTTTCGCGATGATTCGCGGCGGTCATGTCGATCTCACGGTGCTGGGTGCCTTCGAGGTGGATGTCGCCGGCAACATCGCGTCGTGGATGATCCCTGGCAAGCTGATCAAAGGCATGGGCGGCGCGATGGATCTGGTGGCGGGGGCCGAGAACATTATCGTGACCATGACCCACGCCTCCAAGGACGGTGAATCCAAGCTGCTGCCGCGCTGCTCGTTGCCGCTGACCGGCGCCGGCTGCATCCGCAAGGTGCTGACCGATCTGGCCTACCTGGAGATCGCGGACGGTGCCTTCATCCTCCGCGAACGCGCACCGGGCGTCAGCATCGAGGAAATTGTCGCGAAAACGGCAGGCCGCCTGATCGTCCCGGACGATGTTGCGGAAATGACCTTTTAAATGCTTGCCCTGGACAGGAGAACGCACATGCACGACGTCGTCATCGTCGCCGCCACCCGCACCGCTATCGGCAGCTTTCAGGGTGCGCTGGCGAATATCCCGGCACCGGAACTGGGCGCAGCGGTGATCCGCCGCCTGCTGGAACAGACCGGCCTGGACGGCGCGCAGGTCGACGAAGTGATTCTCGGCCAGGTGCTCACCGCAGGCTCCGGGCAGAACCCGGCGCGCCAGGCGGCGATCCTCGCCGGTCTGCCGCATGCGGTGCCGGCGCTGACCCTCAACAAGGTCTGCGGCTCGGGCCTGAAAGCCCTGCACCTGGGCGCCCAGGCGATCCGCTGCGGCGATGCCGAGGTGATCATCGCCGGCGGCATGGAAAACATGAGCCTGGCGCCCTACGTCATGCCCGGCGCGCGCACCGGCCTGCGCATGGGCCACGCCCAACTGGTCGACACGATGATCACCGACGGCCTGCGGGACGCCTTCAACGACTACCACATGGGCATCACCGCCGAGAACCTAGTCGACAAGTACGAAATCAGCCGCGAAGCGCAGGACGCCTTCGCCGCCGCCTCGCAGCAGAAGGCCGTGGCCGCCATCGCGGCCGGGCGCTTTGTCGATGAAATCACCTCGATCCTGATTCCCCAGCGCAAAGGCGACCCCGTGGCCTTCGCCACCGACGAACA
>DELY01000033.1 GCA_002354655.1 Pseudomonas sp. UBA2684 | reverse complement strand
CGACGAAGCCGGCGGCGTGGCTGGCCAAAGGCAGGCTGGCCGCGGCCGCGGCCAGCGCTAGGGCGATGGCGCTGGGAAGCAAGGCTGGACGGCGGGTTCTATTCAGACGAGTCATTGTTGTTATCCCTCTGCTTGGTTAAATCGTTGGCATGAAAAGTCCCCTCCGCGTGAGCGGATGCTTGAAAAAAGCAGGGGATTAACCGGTGTTTGGCGTTATTGCGGTGTATCGCTGGCGTTGGGCAAGCCGCATGGGATGTGGCTTGCCCGACCGCTTTAGATTTACGGCTTGGCGATGCCGACCGAGTCCGGGGAGATCTCGATGGCTTTGGCCTTGTACATCGACCAGGTGGTGACCGACTGCCAGCGGCTAAGGAAGGCTTCGGCTTCGGCACCGTTGAGGTTCAGGCTTTGCGCGCCGTAATTTTTCAAAAAGCCCTGGAACTCGGGGTTGGCCACGGCCTTGGCATAGGCGTCGGTGAGTTTCTGTTTGATGTCATCCGGGGTGTCCTTGTGCACGAAGGCGCCCCAGAACGGACCCCATGGCAGGTACTCGGCGATGTCCGGCAGGGCCGTGGTGATGGGCTCGACACCTGGCAGTTCCGGCACTTCCTCGCTGGCCAGTACGGCCAGGGCCTTGAGTTTGCCGGTGCGGACCATTTCCTTGGCGGCTGCCAGGCTCAACGGCATGAAGTCGATGTGTTTGCCCATCAAGGCAGTAATCCCAGGGCCGTCGCCGCCGAAGGTCACTTCGCGCACTTTCAGTTCACCCACGGCATTGATCATCGCGTGCACGGTGCTCGGCAGGCCGCCGGCGCCGGTGCTGCCCATGCGCAGGGTGTCCGGGTTGGCTTTGGCATCGGCGAGCAATTCGGCCATGGAGTTCCACGGGCTGTCGGCATTCGCCGCGATCACCACGACGTTCTGGCCGATGATGTTGACCGGATAGAAGTCGCTGTAATCGAACTTGGCCACACCCAATACCGGGTACAGCTGCGGGTTTTCCGCGCCGAGCAGCACGGTGTAGCCATTCGGGCGTTGTTGCAGCACATAACTGCTGCCGATCACGGCGGTGCCGCCGGGGCGGTTGTTGAGGATCATTTTGCCGCCGAGCTCTTTTTCCACGTAGGGCGACAGGCTGCGCATCACGTTGTCGGTGGCGCCGCCCGGGCCCCAGGGAATCACCGCCTGGATGCTGCGCTCCGGGTAATCGGCATGCGCAGGCAAAGCCAGGGTCAGGGCGCTCAAGGACACGGCGACGCTGGCGAATAGGGTTTTAAGCATGTGGAGAATCTCCATCTGGTTGTTTTTGTTGGTCCCCGTGGGCCGGGGCATGCCTTGCTGCAAGGTGACTCAGGAGTGCAACGATGCCGCTTTGCGTTTACGTTTCAGCCAGCCGAACAGCGGCGTGTTGCTCAGTAGGATCAACACCAGGGCGGTGCCCAGGATCAGCGACAGTGGGCTGCTGACCAGCCCGCCCAACAGCTCAAGCGGGTTGTCGCCGGCCGAGGACATGGCCTGGCGATAGGAGGTGTCCATCAGCGGACCGAGGATGGCGCCGAGGATGATCGGGCCCATCTGGAAGCCGAATATCTTCAGCAGGTAACCGAGCAGACCGAAGCCGAGCATCCAGTAGACTTCGGTCATGCTGCTGTTGATCGAGTAGGTGCCGACTACGCACAGCACGAGGATCAGCGGGATGAGCATGGCCTTGGGTATTTCGACCAGTTTGGCGAACAGCTTGATGCCCATCAGGCCGAAGATCAGCAGGAAGATGTTGGCCAAGGCCAGGTTGCCGACGGTGAACCAGAAAATGTGCGGGTTCTCCACCATCAGCATCGGGCCGGGGTTGAGGCCATGGATTACCAGGGCGCCGATGATCACCGCGGTGACCGCATCGCCGGGCATGCCGAGGGTCAGCATCGGCACGTAGGCGCCACCGACCGCCGCGCTGTTGGCGGTTTCCGGGGCGACCAGGCCTTCATAGGCACCTTGGCCGAATGGCTGGGTTGGGTTCTTCACCGTGCGCTTGGCATGGTCGTAGGCCATCAGCGCGGCGATGTCGCCCCCCACGCCGGGCAATACACCGACGATCACCCCAATCAACGAGGTGCGGATCGACAGCGGCAGAAACTTCAACACCATGGCCAGCGACGGGATGATCTTGTCGACCTTCTGCCGCACCGGTGGGCTGTCGAGGTTGTGCAGTTGATAGAAGGCTTCGGCAACACCGAACAGGCCGATCATCAGCACGACATAGTGAATGCCGCCCATCAGGTCGATTTGGCCCATGGTGAAGCGCCCTTCGGCGGTTACCGGGTCCATGCCGACCATGCCGATCACCGCGCCCAGGGCGGCGGCGAAAATGCCTTTGGCCAGCGAGCCTTCGGACAGGCTGCCCACCAGCAATAAACCGATGGCGGCAACCAGGAAGTAGTCGCGTGGCGCAAAGCGCAGGGCCAGATCGCCGATCACCGGTGCGGCGCTGGCCAGCACCAGGGTGCCGATCAGGCCGCCGATCACCGACATCACCGTACTCAGGCCGATGGCGCGGCCGGCTTCGCCTTGCTGGGCCAGCGGGTAGCCGTCGAACGCGGTGGCGACCGAGGAGGGCGCGCCGGGGATGTTCAGCAGGATGGCGCTGCGGGAGCCGCCGTAGACGCCGCCGATAAAGATGCCGACGATCAGCGCCAGGGCGTCATTGACGTCCCAGGCGAAGGTGAAGGACACCAGGATGGAGACCGCCATGGTCACCGACAGGCCCGGGATCGCGCCGATGTAGATGCCGGCGAAGGTGCCCAGAGCCGTCAGCATCAGCAGCTGCGGATCACTCCAGGCCATGAACAGGTAGGCAAATGTCTCGCTCATTTCGATAGTCCTGTTAAGGCAGATAGACGCTGAACGCCAGGGTGAACAGCAGGTAGATCAAGACGACCAACAACCCAGCCGTGAGCAGTGCACCGACGATCCGCCCGTTGCGCAGGTAAACCATGGACAACACCAGAAACAGGAAGGTACTGAGGTAGAAGCTGATCCACTGAATGGCCATGAGGTAGGCAATCGCCAGGCCGGCGAAGATCAAGGTGCGCTTGGGGAAATGTTGGCCGGTGAACTGCTTGAGCGAATCGAACCAGCCTTGGGTGTCCGGTGCGCTCTTCTTGCGCAGATCGAGCAGTACCGTTGCGGCGGAGAGCAGCATGACCAGGCTGACGCCGAGCGGAAATGCGCCAGCGGAGTTGATCGAGCTAAAGCCGGCGATCTGATAAGCCAGGTACATCACGGCCAGGCTGAAAAGCACCAGCAGCACGCTGAAGGTGCGCTCGCCTACCAGCATTTTTTCTGTTTTTTTCATGCTATCGCTCCAGCGGGGAACAGCGGTGTTAGAGGCCAACCATGGCGAGAGGGCTCAGCACGTCTGCCGTGCACGACCAAGCGCCGCAGAAACGACGGCGGCGCAGCGATATGCGATGAGCAATGGCGAGGCGGCGGTGGCGGCCGTAGGCATACGGCCAGGCTGGCGTGGCACCTGTGCAGGCGACGTGCGCTGCGCGCGGTGAGTCGCCGGGGTGGCCACGTGGTGTGCAGACGCACACGCTGGCATTGGCTGTGACATGACAATCGACCTTTTTATATTTATTGGTTCGTTGTGCTGAAGCGTTATGCGCCTGACAACGTAGGCAACAGTGGCGCATCGCTTCATGCGTGCTGGGAATAGTGGGCCGGGCCCCTGGGCATTTCAATTCGTTAAAGGCGCTTCTGTTCGATAATCGAACAAGAACGAACCGGTTAGTACATTAAAATTATCGGTTCGAAGTATCAAGGTCGTACCGCTGTCGGGCTACTAGCTATTAGTCGTCACGCGCCGAGCAGGCTTGCGCTAGGGTCTCCGGTGTGGCCGTGTGGCGGCGGCATTTGGCGGATGCGCATGCGCCCTGAAGCGCTTCCAGGTTCCGTGTCCACGGGATGTCTTTTAGAATCGCGCAAATTTACTCAGGAACCGCCCCATGGCTGGTAGTCAGATAGAACGCGCTTTGCGCCTGCTTGAGAGCCTCACCAGTGACGCCCGTGGCTTGCCCATGCAGTCGCTGGCCGAGCAGTTGGACATCCCGAAAAGCGCCACCCACCGCATGCTCGCCGAGCTGATTCGCCTCGGTTACGTGCGCCAGGATCCGCAAACCAGCCGTTATCGCCTGTCGACCAAATTGGTTGCATTGGGCTTTCGCTACCTGGCGAGCAGCGGCGCCGATATTGTTCAGCCGATTCTCGATCGACTGGCCCAGGAAACCGGTGAGCTGGTGCGGCTTGGGGTGATCGACGGCGAGCGGCAGACCTGGATTGCCAAATCCCAGGGGGCTCGCTCGGGGTTGCGTTACGACCCGGACATGGGCCGCGATGCCCCGCTGTTCTATACCGCGTCCGGGCACGCCTGGTTGGCCAGCCTCAGCGATAGCGAGGCGCTGGCGTTGGTTGAGCAACAGGGGATTGCCGACCCCGTGGCATTCGGCCCCAATGCCCCACGCTCCACTGATGAGCTGCTGGCGCGCTTGGCGTTGGCGCGGCAGCAGGGTTATGCCTGGGTCGTGGAAAGCGCCTCGGTGGGCACCTCGGCAATTGCCGCCGTGGTCCAGCACCCGCAAGAAGCGCGCGCGATTGGCGTGCTCAGTGTGGCCGGCCCCAGCGCGCGCCTGCCGCTGGAGCGCATGCATGCGCTTGCGCCGCTGCTGTTGAGCGCCGCGCAAGAGTTGTCGGCCGCCAGTTTGGCCTCCGAATTGTTCGTCTGAATAGCGCGGGGGCAACCCCGCGGCTTGCCTAGCCTCCAGGCTTTCGCCTGGCGTGCGTTCTGCGCCTTAGTCTGTCCTTGTCCTGTGTATGCGTGGCCTGTCGCCGTTTCGGCGGCCGGCAGTCGGCCGTCTATTTTTTCTTGCATAAAAATAGAACCGAGTTCTAAATTATCCAATAGATTGATTTCGGAACCTGGTTTCATCACCTGAATGCATCACGCCTGAACACCAAAGGAGGACCGCTGCTGTGAATCAACCTCTGCGTATTGCCCTGATCGGCGCCGGCGTCATGGGCCGTCAGCATTACCACCACCTGCGCACGCTCGACGACGCCACGTTATGCGCCGTCTGCGATCCAGGGCTGCAGGCGGCCGAGTTCGCCGCCGCATGCGGCGTGCCGTATTTCACCGATCACCAGCAGATGCTGGAGCAGAGCAAGCCTGAGGCGGTGATCGTCGCCAACCCCAACAGCTTGCATGTCAGCACGGCGCTGGCGTGCATCGCCGCCGGGGTGCCGGTGCTGCTGGAAAAACCCGTGGGAGTGCACCTGGATGAGGTGCGTGAGTTGGTTGCGGCGTCAACCGCCAGCGCTGTGCCGGTGTTGGTTGGCCATCATCGACGGCACAATCCGTTGATCGCGCGTGCCCATGAGTTGCTCAGCAGCGGCGCGCTAGGGCGGCTGACCAGCGTCACTGCGTTATGGCAAGTGCAGAAGCCGGACAGCTATTTCGACATTCCCTGGCGCCGCGAAGCCGGTGCGGGCATGTTGCTGACCAACCTGATCCACGACCTCGACCTGCTGCGCCACTTGTGCGGCGAGGTTCGTCAGGTGCAGGCCTTTACCAGCAACAGCGTGCGCGGTTTTGCCAATGAAGACAGCGCGGCGGTGCTGCTGCAATTCGACAATGGCGCGCTCGGCAGTTTGACCGGTTCTGATGCAGTAGCCGCGCCCTGGAGCTGGGAGCTGGACTCGGGCGAAAACCCGATTTACCCGAATCAGGCCGACCAGCCGTGCTACCTGCTGGCCGGCACCCGGGGCGCTTTGAGCATTCCGCAACTCAAGCGTTGGCACTATGCCGAGTCGGGCGCGGGTTGGCACCAGCCGCTGCTGCACGTGCAGGAGACGTACCCCCATGAGGAGGCGTTGCGGCGCCAATTGCAGCATTTCCTGCAGGTGGCCCGTGGCGCAGTTGCGCCGCTGGTCAGCGCCGCCGATGCCGGGCGTACGCTGGCGTTGATCGAGGCCATCCGCAAGGCGGCGGAGAGCGGCCGCGCCTGTGCGCCTGAGGTTATCTGAGAACCGTTTGAATATGCCCAATCGGGCGATCTATAACGCTGCGAAGTGATGATTATGAGTGAACGAAGCCTTTCCCTTGCCGCCCTGACGGTCCTCGAATTGTCGCCGCCGGAGATGGTGGAAGTCGCTGCGCGTGCCGGCTACAGCCACGTCGGCCTGCGCCTGATACCGGCGACGCCCGAGGAGCAGCATTTCCCCTTGGTGGCCGATGCCGACCTACGCCGACGCACCCAGCAGCGTTTGCGCGATAGCGGTGTTGCAGTGCTCGATGTGGAAATCTTGCGGCTGAAACCGCAGACCCGGGTGATTGATTTTGACGCGGTGCTCGCCGTGGGCGCGGACTTTGGTGCGAGCGAACTGCTGGTCGCCGGTAACGATGCCGACGAAGCGCGCCTGACCGATAACTTTGCCGCGCTCTGCGAGTTGGCGGCGCCCTATGGCCTGCATCCACACCTGGAGTTCATGCCCTGGACCGATGCGCGCAACCTCGTGCAGGCCGCCCGTATTGTGGCCGCGGCTAATTGCACCAACGGGTGCGTGTTGGTCGATGCGTTCCACTTCGACCGTTCCGCTTCGCACCTTGACGACCTGATCGCATTACCGCCGGCGCGCCTGCGTTATGCGCAGCTGTGCGATGTGGCGGGGCCGCGGCCGAGCGATATGGACGAAATACTGCGCCAGGCGCGCAATGAACGGCGCTTTCCAGGCGACGGCGATTGTGACCTGTTGGGGCTGTTGCGGGGCTTGCCGGCCGACATTCCCTTGAGCCTGGAAATTCCGACGCGGCAGTTGCTAGAGCAGGGCGTCACTGCGTTGCAGCGGGCACAGATGGCGTTGGATAAAACCCGCAATCTGCTCGGTTTGCTCTGAGCCAGACAGCCGGCCCGATGTGCAGGTGGTTGCGCCGAACACCTGCGCCGCGATGAGGGATGGAACTCGGTTCTATACTGCGCTGGTGCGCTTAAGCGAGCGGGGGTAGACTGCGCCGCGCATAGTTAGCCGCCTATTTATTAGTTTAATTGCTGTTTTGCCTGCCCATGAGAAACCGATGAGTACAGCCAACTCGACGTTATCCGGTGCCAGCCAGCCGCTCAAAGGCATTTTATTGGTGGTCTTGGCGACCTTTCTGTTTGCCAGCCACGATGCACTGTCAAAATACTTGTCGGGTTTCTACCCGGTGATCATGGTGGTGTGGGCGCGTTATCTGGTGCACACCGTGCTGATGGCGGGGATTTTCCTGCCGCAGTCGGGCTTGCGCGTGTTGCGCAGCAAGCGGCCGGGGTTACAGGTGCTGCGCGCGCTGTGTCTGTTGGGCACCAGTCTGCTGTTCACCACCGGGCTGTTGTTCATTCCGCTGGCGGAAGCCACCGCAGTCAACTTTCTCACGCCGTTATTGGTCACTGCGCTGTCGCTGCCACTGCTGGGCGAGTCTGTCAGTCGCGGTCAATGGATTGCGGTATTGGCCGGCTTCGTCGGTGTGCTGATCATCGTCCACCCAGGTGGCGAACTGTTCACCCCAGCGGTATTGCTGCCGTTCGGTTCGGCCTTGTGCTTCAGCTTTTATCAATTGCTCACGCGCAAACTCAGCGAAATCGACAGTGCGACCACCAGCAACTTCTTTGCCGGGTTGTTCAATACCCTGGCGATGAGCGCGCTGGTGCCATTCTTCTGGCAGCTGCCGAATCTGAGCCATGGCGTGTTGATGCTGGCGCTGGGCGGCTGTGGCATGTGCGCCCACCTGTTCCTGACCCAGGCCTTTCGCCATGCCCCACCGGCGTTGCTGGCACCATTCGGTTACGGGCAGATTGTCTTCGCCGGGCTGCTGGGCTTTGTGGTGTTTTCGCACACGCCGGGTACGTTGGCGCTGCTCGGTATCCTGGTGATTTGTCTCAGCGGTTTAGCGGCGGCCTGGCAGAATCGCGGCGCTTGAATAACCTGTCGTTGGCCGATACTCAGCCAGAAAACAGCCCATCACCAGGATGGGCTTTTTTCTGCCAGTCGATTACGCCTGCGCGTCGACCGTTTCGATCTTGCGTGGCGCCATGAAAAACAACCAGACCAGGGCGATGAAGTACATGGCCGGAATCATGGTGAACAGTACGGCGTAGTTATTGTTGGTAACGGTCAGCACGTAGCCGACGATCTGCGTCATGAACATGCCGCCAACAGCGGCGCACATGCCGCCGAAGCCGAATACCGTGCTCATCATGTGCTTGGGCGTGTAATCCATGACCAGGCTCCAGATGTTCGCGGTCCAGGCCTGGTGCGCGCCGACTGCCAGCGAGATGGCCAGCACCGCAACCCATAAGCCGCTGGCGTTCGCGGCGAAGATCACGCTGACGATGGTGCAGGCGAACACCAGCATGGACGCCAGACGGGCAGTGGTCGCGCGCACGCCACGGCCGATCAGCCAGGAGGAGAGAATGCCGCCGCCGATACTGCCGAAGTCGGCAGTCAGCCAGATCAGAATCAGTGGAATACCCATCTGGGTGACGCTGATGCCGAGGTCGTATTGCTGGTTGAGGAACGGCGGCAACCAGTACAGGTAAAACCAGAACACCGGCGCGGTAATCGAGTAGGCGAGGGCGAATGCCCAGGTGCCGCGCATGCGCAGGATGCGCGACAGGGCAACCTTGGTGGGCTCGGGCTCGGCTTCTTGTTGGATGTAATCCAGCTCGCTCTGTTTGACGTTCGGGTGCTCCTCCGGGTTGTAGTATTTCAACGCCCAAAACAGCAGCCAGACCAGGCCCAGCGCGGCCATGCCGAGGAACGCTGCTTGCCAGCCCCAGACTGCGAGAATCAACGGCAACAGCGCTGGCGTCAGCATGGCGCCGACGTTGGTGCCGGCATTGAAAATACCGGTGGCGATCGCCCGTTCGCCGGCGGGGAACCAGATGCGCGTGGTTTTGACGCAGGCGGGGTAGTTGGCGGCTTCGGTCAAACCGAGGATGAAGCGACAGAGCATGAAGCCGACCGCGGAGGTGGCCAGGCCATGAGCGCCGGTTGCCAGGCTCCACAGCAAAACGGCGAGGAAGAACGCGCGTTTTACGCCAACCCTGTCGATGAAGCGCCCTTGCAACAGAAAGCCGACAGCGTAGCCGACCTGGAACCAGAAGTTGATGTTGGCGTAATCCATCGCCGTCCAGCCCATCTCTTTGGCCAGAATAGGCTGCATGACGCCGAGTGCCGCACGGTCTATATAGTTCAAGGTGGTGGCAAAGAACACCAGGGCGAGCATGCCCCAGCGGGTTTTACCGACCGCCATGGCGCCGCGGATTTTGTCGCCAATGCCGCCGTTGCCGAGGTGTGGTGCAGGGGCGGTGTGAGTGCTTTGGGAGTGGATCATGTTCGTGCAGCCATCCGTTCTGTGCCCGGTGGAGTTGACCGCCAGGCGGGACTAGGACTGCTCTCAGTTGCCCGTCGACGCTACTGCTGTGCAGCGCGTGATCGCTGCGTGATCGCGGTAGCTGTTGTGTTGGCGCCGATCATGAGTGACCGGTGTTGACGCAACGAGGTTTGCGGGGCCTGAAAGCCGGCAACCATCGGCCAAATGCTGGTTGGCACGCGGCGGCGGTTGATTTTCGATAGCGCTAAGCGGCTGATCAGCCTTGGCTGAACTGTCGTCGGAGGCAGGCATGAGGGGCGGCGCCAGCGGCAGTGCTTCTGGCCGCACGGGCAAGACGGGCGCTGGAATGGTGCGAGCAGGCTGATAAAGCGTTGAATGTGATCATGTGCGTGTACCCGATTCTTGAAATTGTTATGGCGTGACGTTGGGGTGGACGGGTTTGATTGCAGCACGCCAGGTGGCAGAGGCAGGTGACGCGCGGTCACGCAGTGGTTGCCTGCAATGTGTAGTGATGGTGCGCAGTGATCGGCTTATCGTCAATTCGCTGACAGGTCTTGCGTTCGATAATCGAACACAAAACTAACTAGTTCGTACACTTTGGTTTGCCCTGCAGAGTCGACACGCCAATAATCATTTCACCCTGATCTGCGCTTGGTTCCTCGCGTGACGTGCTGATCGAGCCACGCCATTGGCTCGTTGCCACATTACCAAGCGCACCCCCACGTGCCGCTGCGCGCAGAGCCGGCGCCAATAACCAGGAGCTGAAGTATGCAGCGTTCAATTGCCACCGTTTCGTTGAGCGGTACCCTGCCGGAAAAACTCGAAGCGATTGCCGCCGCCGGTTTTGATGGCGTGGAGATCTTCGAAAACGACTTGCTCTACTACGACGGTAGCCCGCGCGATATCCGCAAGATGTGCGCGGACCTGGGCATTACCATTACCTTGTTCCAGCCATTTCGTGATTTTGAAGGCTGCCGCCGTGATCGTCTGCCGCGCAACATCGACCGTGCCGAGCGCAAGTTCGACCTGATGCAGGAGCTTGGCACCGATCTGGTGCTGGTGTGCAGCAACGTCGCCGCCGACTCGCTGGGTGATGAAGAGATTCTGGTCGACGACCTGCGTTTGCTCGCCGAGCATGCCGGCGCTCGTGGTTTGCGCATCGGTTATGAGGCCCTTGCGTGGGGGCGCCACGTCAACACCTATCAGCAGGTCTGGAATCTGGTGCGTCAGGCCGATCATGCGGCACTGGGCGTGATTCTCGACAGCTTCCATACCTTGTCGCTGAAAGGCGATCCCAGTGCCATCGCGGACATTCCCGGCGAGAAGATCTTCTTCGTGCAAATGGCCGATGCGCCAATCCTGGCTATGGATGTGCTGGAGTGGAGTCGGCATTTTCGCTGTTTCCCGGGGCAGGGCGAGTTCGATCTGGCCGGCTTCCTGGCGCCGATCATCCGCACCGGTTATAGCGGCCCGTTGTCACTGGAGGTGTTCAACGATGGTTTCCGCGCTGCACCGCCACGGGCGAATGCCGCCGATGGCTTGCGCTCGTTGCTGTATCTGGAAGAAAAGACCCGCAAGGTGCTGGAGAAAGATACGTCGCCAGCCAACCTGGATATCCTCTTCGCGCCGCCACCGGCAGGGCGTTACGACGGTGTCGAATTCCTTGAGTTTGCCGTCGACGAGGCCATAGGCGCCAAACTGTCCGGCTGGCTGGAACGCCTGGGATTTGCCCGGGCCGGCCAGCATCGCTCGAAGGCTGTCAGTCTGTTGCGTCAGGGCGATATCAATATTGTTCTCAACGCCGAACCCTATTCCTTCGCCCACAGCTTCTATGAAGCGCATGGCCCCTCGCTGTGCGCGACCGCATTGCGGGTCAAAGACGGAGCATCGGCCTTGCAGCGGGCCTGCGACTACCGCGGGCAGCCGTATCGTGGCCTGGTTGGGCCGAATGAGCGGGAGATTCCGGCAATGCGTGCGCCGGATGGCAGCCTGATCTACCTGGTCGACCCAGGTAGCGAGGGGCAGAGCATCTACGACACCGACTTCAGCCTCGATGCGAGCGCCGCCGTCACGGGCGGGCTGGAGCGCATCGACCACATGGCGTTGGCCCTGCCAGCCGACGCTCTGGACAGCTGGGTACTGTTCTACAAAAGCCTGCTGGACTTTGAGGCCGACGACGAGGTGGTGCTGCCCGACCCTTATGGTCTGGTGAAAAGCCGAGCGTTACGCAGCCGCTGCAGCTCGGTACGTTTGCCGCTGAACATCTCGGAGAATCGCAATACGGCAATTGCCCATGCGTTATCCAGCTACCGGGGCTCGGGCGTCCACCATATCGCCTTTTCGTGCGCCGACATCTTCAAGGAAGTCGCACGGGCCAAGGAGGCGGGAGTGCCGTTGCTGGATATACCACTCAACTACTATGACGACCTTGCTGCGCGCTTTGATTTCGATGACGAGTTCTTGAGCGAGTTAGCCTATTTCAATGTGCTGTATGACCGCGACGCACAAGGCGGCGAGTTGTTCCATGTGTATACCGAGGCGTTCGAAGAGCGCTTCTTCTTCGAAATCATCCAACGTAAGAATGGGTACGTCGGCTACGGCGCGGCCAACGTTGCAGTGCGGCTGGCGGCCATGGCCAAAGCGCGCAGCGGTGCAGGCAAGCGCGTGCAGTTATAGGCGCATGTACGCGAGTAGTTATCAGGTCACGCGTGTTGACGGTTTATCAGGCTGGCGCGCGGTCATGGAGGCGCTCAGCCTTTCTTCGTTGTGCCGCGCGGACGATAATCCGCGCACTTTTTATATGTCGGTGAGCCTGCTATGAGCAATTCTGCCGTTACCCTCGATGAAGCGGTCGCCGAGGCGCCGCGCAAAGGGCGCAAAAACAATCCGGAGAAAACCCGCGAGAGTATTCTCCAGGCTGCGATTGCCGAGTTCGTCCAGTTGGGGCTTTCCGGCGCGCGGGTGGATTCGATCGCAGAGCGCACGCAAACCTCAAAACGGATGATCTACTACTATTTCGCCAGCAAGGAACTTCTCTACTTGGCGGTTCTGGAGAAACTCTACGGCGATATCCGCAATACCGAAGGCAAACTGCACCTGGACGAATTGGCGCCCAGCGAGGCGATTAGCCGACTGGTCGAGTTCACCTTCGACCACCATGATCGGAATGTTGATTTTGTGCGTATCGTCAGCATCGAGAACATTCATTACGGCCAGCACGTGATGCAGTCCGAGCTGATTCCCTCGCTGAACAATTCGGTGCTGCAAGCGATTGACGACATTCTTCGGCGCGGTGAAGCGCAAGGAATTTTTCGGAGTGGCTTGAACCCACTGGATATCCACATGTTGATCAGCTCGTTCTGCTTTTACCGGGTCTCGAATCGACATACCTTCGGCTCGATCTTTCAGATCGACCTATCGGCGGATGAAGTCAAACAGCGACATAAGCAGGTGATCTGCGAATCCGTACTGCGCTATATGCAGTGTTGAGCGCTTCAGCACAAAAGGGCCGCTTGGCCCTTTTGCATATCGACAGAGACTGAGCCGCTTAGCTAAAACTGCTGAAGTGATTGCGGATTCCACGCTGACTCG
>DELY01000026.1 GCA_002354655.1 Pseudomonas sp. UBA2684 | reverse complement strand
GAATGGCGTGGAATCCGCAGCCAACGTCTACATCACCGAAGTCAGCCAGCTAAACACCTCGGAAGCGCGTGGCGAAGAGCTGCTCGAACAGGTCGAAGAAATCGTCGCAATCAGTGGCAAGCCCAAGGTCAACCTGATCGGACACAGCCACGGCGGTCCGACGATCCGCTATGTGGCGGCCGTCAGCCCCAACCTGATCGCCTCGGCAACCAGCGTCGGCGCACCGCACAAAGGCTCGGCCACCGCCGACTTCATCCGCAATGTACCGCCCGGCTCGGCTGGTGAAGTACTGCTCGCCGGGATCGTCAACGGCCTGGGCACATTGATCAATTTCCTCTCCGGCAGCTCCAGTACCAGCCCGCAAAATGCCCTCGGCGCTCTGGAGTCGCTGAACAGCCAAGGCGCGGCGGTGTTCAACGCCAAATACCCGCAAGGCCTGCCGACCACCGCATGTGGCGAAGGCGCCTACAGCGTCGGCGGCGTGCGCTATTACTCCTGGAGCGGCACCAGCCCGGTGACCAATATCCTCGACCCCAGCGACCTGCTGCTCGGGGCCAGTGCACTGACCTTCAACGGTGAAGCCAACGACGGCCTGGTCGGCCGCTGCAGCTCGCACCTGGGCAAGGTGATCCGCGACAACTACCGGATGAATCACCTCGACGAGGTCAACCAGACCCTCGGCCTGACCAGCCTGTTCGAGACAGACCCGGTAACGGTCTATCGCCAGCATGCCAATCGCCTGAAAAACGACGGTCTGTAACGCACGGCACAGGGGTCCTTGCGGGCCCCTGCTCTGCCAACCTCACACCGTCAGCGTCGCCGATAAAGAGTGCCTGTGAAAAAACTCCTGTTGTTATCGCCCCTAGTCTTCGTTGCCTGCGTCGCCGTGATGCTCTACCTGCAACCGGTGGACATTCCCGCAACGCTGGCATACAAGCCGCCGGCCCCAGCGCCCGCGCCACCTACGTCGCAGCCTGCGCAAGCCGTTGCGGCAGCCGCCAATACCCACCTGCCCAGCCAAGTTAAAGCACTGCCGCCCTCATTCAGCGGCACCCAGATCGATGGGGTGTTTCGCGTCGACGCCGCCGGTGACTTGATCGTCAGCGAGGATATTCGGCGGATTTTCGATTACTTCCTCGCCGCTGCCGGCGAAGAACCGCTGCGCACCAGCGTGGAACGCTTGCAGGCGTATATCGCCAGCCAGTTGCAGGCGCCGGCCCGCGATCAAGCGCAGGCCTTACTCGACCACTACCTCGACTACAAACGCGAACTGGTGCTGCTGGAGCGCGACCTGCCGCAAATGGCCGACCTGGAGGCCCTGCGCCAGCGCGAGGCGACGGTGCAGGCCTTGCGCGCGAGGATCTTCAGCAACGAGGCGCATCAGGCCTTCTTTGCTCGCGAAGAAGCCTACAACCAGTTCACCCTGCAACGCCTGGCAATTCAGCACGACGCCCGTCTAGACAGCGCCGACAAGGCTGCGGCAGTCGATGCGTTGCGCAACAACTTGCCCGAAGACCTGCAAGACAGCGTGCTGCCGCAGCTGCAAAACGAACTGCGCCAGCAAACGGCTCGCTTACAGGCTAACGGCGGCAGCCCGACGCAAGTCCGTCAGCTGCGCCAGCAACTGGTTGGCGCGGAGGCTACGCAACGCCTGGAGGCCCTTGACCAGCAGCGACATGCCTGGGCGCAACGCCTGAACAGCTACCTCACGGCAAAAGCCGAAATTGATGCCAACCCCGGCCTGAGCGCCAGCGACAAGACCGCGGCCATCGAACAACTGGCCGAGGAACGCTTCGATGAACACGAGCGTCTGCGCCTGGATGCGGCCGAACAACTGGCCTCCGCCCGCAACAACAACAAACCCTGAAACGCAGAAGGCCCGCACAGGGCGGGCCTTCTGTTCAGTCACACCGCTTAGCTGGCGATTTGCTTGTCCAGCGACAGCTTGCCGGCGCCCTCGACCAGCACCGCCAGGCTCATCGCCATCAGCACCAGGGCGAACTCGTAACCGTTGTTGCTCATGAAGAAGCCATGACTCAAATGCACGGTAACGATCGCCACCAGCATGGTCACCGCCAATACCGCTGCAGCCGGGCGCACCAGCAAGCCGATGATCAGCGCCACGCCGCCGAAAAACTCGGCACTGCCGGCCATCAGCGCCATCAGGTAGCCCGGCGCCAGGCCGATGCTTTCCATCCACTGGCCGACGCCAACCAGACCGTGGCCGCCAAACCAGCCGAACAGCTTTTGCGAACCATGCGCGGCAAAGGTCACCCCGGCGATGATGCGCAGAATGGTCAGGCCGTAACCCGCTTGAGTAGCAACTACAGAGTTGATCAGAGTGTTCATGTGCAGCAGTCCTTGTGGGTGTATTGATGTGATGACGCGCAGATTAAATCAATAAACAGATATTAAAAGCCGATAAAACCGCTTATTCATATCACATAAATAGATTACTTCCGTGCATTCAGCGCTGCTTCCTGCGGTTCAAGCAAATAACGCTCGCGGTCATATGCAAGGTAGTACTTATTTACGCTGTTTACATAGCTGACCACGCCCATGCCGACCTGCTCCATGGCGATCCGCTCCACCTGAAAGAACCACTGATTAGGGTTCAGGCCACGGCGCCGGGCTTCGGCACGCATGCTTTGCACACGCTGCGGCCCCATGTTGTAACCCGCCAGCACGAACGCCATGCGCTCGCGCTCATTGAGCTGCGGACTATTGAAATAGGAACGACGAATCTTCGCCAAGTACTTGGCACTGGCTTGCACATTGTTCTCCAGCGCCGCGATATTGCTCACGCCGACACTGCGTGCGGCCGCCGGGGTGACCTGCATCAACCCGGTAGCGCCGCCAGCGCCACGCGCAGCGGGATTCAAGGTGGACTCCTTGAACGCCACGGCCGCCAGGGTCAACCAGTCGAAGTCATGCTGCGCGGCATACCGCTGCAACACCGGACGCACCTTTTCCAGACGCTGGCGCTCGGCCCGCCCGAGCGGGTAATGCACTTTGTACAACCGCCGATAGACGCGCTGGAAGGCCGCATCCTGATCGGACGGGCTGCGGTAGGTCGTGAAGAAACGGTCGATGCTGGCACCCAACATCGGCGTATCGCGGCGCACATACCAGCGCATGTCGCCGTCATCGGCCAACAACAGATGCCGCTCCAGGCGCAGTTTCGGCATGACCTTGACCCACCGCTCGGCAATTGGCTGTTCCACCGCCGTCATGCTGAAAATCCCGGCCTGCACCATCTCCAGCACATCCTCGACCGCCAGACTGGGGTCGACCCATTCGATGACGATCGGCGGTAACTTGCGCAGAATCAATTGCTGATTGACCAGGCGCAACGCTTCGCCGGCCGCGCTGCCCGCCGGCAATGCCAGGCTGCGACCCGCCATCTGCTCCAGATGCTGATAACGCCGGTCACCTTGCCGCGCGACAATGATCAACGGCACATTGCTGCGGATCGCCGCACTGGCACTGAGGTTGCCGGCACCACGCACATTGAGCAGCTCGCCAGGCGCCACCAAATCGCCCTCACCGCGCTGCAGGGCGCCGAGCAACTGGTCTTTGGCTTTAGGGATAATTTTCAACTTGAGGGCACGCCCATCGCGGGCATTGCGGTTGAGGTACTGTTCGAACGCTCGCAGGCGATGGTATTCCACGCCGATGCTCTGACCTTTGACTTCACCCGAGCTGTTGCGGCTCTGGTTGACCAACACGCGCAATTCGCCACTGTTGCGAATGTTTGCCAGATCGCGCGCCAGCGTCGCCTGACCAACTTCCGGCGGCCCAGCCAAACGCGCAGCAGCCGACAACGGCAGCAACAGCAGCAGGCACAGCACAAGCAACGGTCGCGACATCGAAGCTCCAAGGCAGGGTCGGCTCGCCCTGGGCGTAGCTGATCGACTGAGAGTACGGGTGCGCTCGACAAGTTCCCGGAGCACGCGGGGCGCGGAGGTTCGCACAGCCCGCCACAGGAAGCCAGCCTGAGCTCTTATCCAACATCACAAAGATTCTTCAACTACCTGTATTTATTGACTTTATTTAAAACAAAAAAGCTCTGCTATGCTGCCCTGCTTCAGTCAGTAGGTAGCACCATGCAACTCATCGACATCGGCGTCAATCTGACTCACCCAAGCTTCGCCGAACAGCGTGAAGCACTGCTCGCCCGCGCCTTCGCTGCGGGTGTCTGCCAATTGTTGCTGACCGGCACCAGTCAGACGGAAAGCGAACACGCGCTGCAACTGTGCCGGCAACTGGATGAGCATGGCCAACGCCTGTTCAGCACAGCCGGTATCCACCCCCACGATGCCAGCCACTGGAACGCGGACAGCGCCAGCCAACTCAAGGCCTTGCTGGCCGAACCCGAGGTGCGGGCCGTCGGTGAATGCGGCCTCGATTTCAACCGCGACTTTTCGCCCCGCGCCCAGCAGGAGAAAGCCCTCGAGGAGCAGTTGGCCCTGGCGGTCGAGTTACAGATGCCGGTGTTTCTGCATGAGCGCGACGCCGATCAGCGCCTGCTGGAAATTCTGCGAGACTACCGCGATCGCTTGCCGGCTGCGGTGGTGCACTGTTTCACCGGGGAGCAGCGCGCCCTGTTCAACTACCTCGATCTCGACCTGCATATCGGCATCACCGGCTGGATCTGCGACGAGCGTCGCGGCACACACTTGCAGCCATTGGTGCGGGAAATCCCGGCGGGCCGCTTGATGCTGGAAAGCGACTCGCCATTTCTGCTGCCACGCAGCCTGCGTCCCAAACCGAAAAGCGGACGTAACGAGCCGGCGTTCTTGGGCGAGGTGCTGAGGGAAGTCGCCTTGCACCGCGGCGAAAGCCCTGAAAGCCTGGCGGCGCACAGCACCGCTTGCGCACGTGCGTTTTTCAACCTGCCAGAGCTGGCGCTCGCGTGAACAAGAACCTGTGTTTATCGCTATACCGGCCATAGCCAAGGCCAATTCGTCAGGGCGCAGAGGCGAAATTAGACTGCCGGCACTCTAGCGAGGATTGCAGCATGGCCAACCCCCACCCGAACCTTCGTGCCCGGCAGCGGCAACAGTACCGCGCCAACCACACCCACCCGACCAACCTGTTGTTGCACTTGATGGCCGTGCCGTTGTTCATCGTCGCCAGCCTGTTGCTCCTGAGCGGTCTGTGGCAGATGAGTTTTCTGCCGCTGGTGCTGGGCATCATCGGCCTGGTCGCGGCACTTGCCTTGCAAGCCTACGGACACCGGCTGGAGGCGCACGACAAGCGTGAGACCTGGCAGCGTCTGCTGTTGGAGCAGTTCGTGACCTTTCCACGCTTCGTGCTCAGCGGCGCCTGGTGGCGGGCTTGGCGCGAGCGCCACCGGCGCAAATGACCCACTAACTGCGGGTTAACCAAACACCGTCACGGTTTGCCGACTGAGCGCCAGCAACTCGCCGGTGGGCGTCCACAATGCCGCGGCGATATGCCCATAGCCGTCGCGGGCATGTTCGATCTGCGCGCGATAGAGGCACCAGTCGAGGGTACTCAACTCGGCTAGCGGCTGCATAAATTCGATGGTCCAGGTCAACGAACTGCCGGGGGCCGGCGAACGCAAATGCGGCAACACCGCCGGCGGCCAGGCGTCGACCAAGGTCAACAGATGCGCCTCGTTGACCGGCTGCGCCTCACTCTCATCGCGCAAACGCACCCAGCCACCCATCTCCCGCGAGGTGTTATTGGTGAACGGCATACCACCGATGCCCCAGCGCATCGCCAGGTAACGGGTGAATTCCGGGGTGACATTGCGAATATAGGGCAGCTCCTGGCATGCCTCGACCGGCGCGATCTGCGGCGCCGGCTCAGCGGCCACCGTGATCACCGATTCGCGCGCCGCACCGAAACTGCCCTGCACCAAGGTGACGACCTCACCGTTTTGCAGGGCACGGCCCAGCACCTGACTGACCGCCTTGCCTTCACGTAACACTTCAACCTGGAAACTGACCGGCACATCCGGCGCGGCGGGCCCGACAAAGGTGATCGCCAACGAACGTACCGGGCGGCCGGCTGGCACTTGAGCACGCATGGTCTCATAGACCAACGCCGCCATCAGGCCACCAAAACTGGCACGTCCCTGCCCCCACACGGCAGGAATCACCACCGCTTGCGGGTTATTGCGGACAGCCTGGAGCAACTCGGAAAAGCTCATAACCACCTCAAGAAAAAAGTGCGCGAATGATCTTAGGGGATCGACGCGGCATGGCGGTAGCCAACTAAGGTGGCGGTTCGGTCAATTGACCCGCGATAACGGCGATTTAGCCAGGCGACACCGGCGGAAAATCCGCTTGTAGCGTCGACAGTGCCTGATCCGCACGCTGCTCGGCGGCCAACAACGCGCTGCGCCATGCGGCCACGCAGGGCGCGAGATCGCTCTCCAGTTCGGCACGGGCCAACCATTGCAGGTGATCGTGCCAATCGCCGAGCTCCGACTGCGCCGCTTTCAGGTGAGCCTGAGCCGTGGCACAGAGCCCGGACAGCGCCGGGTAGGCCTCGGCACTGTAGCGCACGCGTTTGATCAACAAGCGCAACCGGTGGCGATCATGCGCCGGGTCGATCAAGGCCGCCGCCAAGCGCCGTTGCTGCTTGGCCAGGCGACGCCGGACCTGCTTACGCATACCGCGCAGTTCGCCGTTGGCCTCGCTTTGCCGCCAGAGTTCGGGCCAGGCGTCCAGCTCGACGAAGACAGCCTGCAGCGGTTTGCTGCCCAGCAACAACGCATAGCCCTCGCGCAGACGCATCTGACGCTCGTTCAGGGCACTTGTCATGCCCGTGGCCTGCAGGTGCGCGAGCAGCACTTCAAGGTCACGCAGCGGCCCGCTCAGACGCCCGAGATCGGCCGCGCGCTGCTGCACCGCAGCGCATGCAGCGAGCCCCTGCAACGGTCGTAACAGGCTGCGTAGCTTGCGCAGGGTAATGCGCAGATCATGCAGGGCCTCGCTATCGGTGGCGGCAGTCAAGCGCTCACGACAGCCGTACAGATTGACCTGCAAGCGCAGCACCTGAGCCCGCAGGTCGTCGACAAACCGGGTCATCGAAATACCTCCTGGGTTGCTGACAGAGTAGAGTACCGCGCTGCTCGGTCACGGCAAGTGGCGGTTAGTCGTAACGCCTCGCCGACTCAGGCGCAGCGCGGGTGAAACGCCATGGCAGTGCACGGCGCAAGGCAAGCAGGTGTTGGCGCAACACCGCAGGCGACGCGGCGGCGCCGGCATAACGCTGCGCTTCGAACGCCGCGGCGAAGGTACGGATCGCCAACGCCTGCTCGGGCAAGGCCTGCGCGGCACGCTCGGCATACGCACGCGGCCCCTCGCCAGGCTGAGGGAAAACGGCGTGCCGCGCCAGCAGCTGCTCGAAGCGCCGGAACAAACGCTGCTGCACATCGCGCTCACGCTGCCAGGGCTTGAACAACCACAGCGCCAACATGCCCAGCAACAGAGCGCCGCCGCCCACCAGGCTGATGCCCAGCAGGCGTGCATCGATGCGGCCGAACCAGCGCTGCAACAGCTCAAGCTGCTGGGCGCCCTGATAACCGAGCACCCAGCGCTGCCAGCCGTAGTTGAGATTGTCCCAGCTCATGCGCAGCTGGTTCAGCCAGGCAAACTGGCGGTAGCGCAGCGGCGAGAACGGCGAATCCTCGAGAAAGCTTTGCTCATCGGCCAACGCCTCCTCCAGCCCCAACTCGATCCGCTCGGGCGCAACCTGGAAGGTTGGGTCGACGCTCACCCAGCCCCTACCCGCCTGCCAGTACTCGACCCAGGCATGCGCATCGAACTGACGCACCTGCACGTAGTTGCCCGCCGGGTTGAACTCACCGCCCTGATAACCGGCCACCACTCGCGCGGGAATCCCCGCCGCGCGCAGGACAAAAGTCATGGCACCGGCGTAATGCGCGCAGAAGCCATTGCGCGTCTCGAACAGAAAATCGTCGATGCTGTTCAACCCCAAGCGTGGCGGCCGCAGGGTGTAGCCGAAAGGCTCACGGTTGAAGTGGCTGAGCAATGCCTGCACCAAGGCTTCGTCCTGCGGGTATTGCCGCTTGAGTTCGGCGGCCCAGGCACGGCTACGCGGGTCGCCCTGCGCCGGCAATTGCAGCGCGCGACGCAGCCCCGCCTGGTTGGCAACGGGCTCGCGCACGGCATCCGGCCAGGAGGTCACCTGATACAGCAGCGAACGCTCGACCGGCTGACGCCGTTGCAAGCGAAAGTCGCTCATCTGCTGCGTCTGTTCGAGCGGGGTTTGTGCCACATCCAAACCGAATAACCAGGGCTTTGCGCTGGGTTGCATGACAATGCTGTAGCGCAGTGGCTCGCCACGTTTTTCCCAGGCTGGGGCCACGGGCAACTGGGCGAAACTGGATTGCGACCAGCGCCGACCGTCGAAGCGCTCCAGGGTCAGGGCGCGCCAGTAGAGCTCGCTGCGCGGCGGCATCTCGCCGTCGAAACTGGCGCGAAATGCCAGGGCGCCGGAACGGCTCAGCTCGGCGATATCCGCCGGCGCCATGCTATCGGACAGGCCGGTGACGCCGCGGTCGTTCGGCACCGGCAGCGACCACAGCGGCGCTAACCGTGGGAAGAAAATAAACAGCAGCAGCATCAGCGGCACGGCCTGCACCAACAAGCCGCCGGCCAACCTGGCGGTGGGCCATGGGCGCGTCGCTATTTCACTCTGTTGCAGGCCGATCAAGGCCGCCAGCAGGGCCGTCACCGGCAACAAGCTGAACAGCGCAACGAGAAAGCTGTCATTGAACAAGTAGGCGGTCACCACCGCGAAGAAGCCGAGAAAGATCAGCACCAAGGCATCGCGGCGCGTGTGCATCTCCAGCAGTTTGAGGATGAACGCGGCGATCAGCAGCACCACGCCGGCGTCCAGCCCGACCAGGCTGCCGCGGGAAAAGAACACACCGAGCCCCGCGCCCAGCATCAAGCCCGCTTTGGCCCAGCCCGGCGGGTAGTTCGCGCGCATGCGGTAAATCTGAATGCGCCAAGTTGCGCAGCCCAGCCACAGGCCGATGACCCACAGCGGCAGATGCGCCAGATGCGGGATGATCACCAACGCCTGGGCAACCAATAGCCAGGTCAGGCTGATGCGCGGAATAGCCGCCGCGCGACTCATGCGGGCAGCCCGTGCAACGCCAGCGCCCGCAGGCAGGCTTCGCGGTGCTGGTCGCCGCTGTCGGGCGCCAATACGCCGCCCGGCAGGCTCAAGGCGAACGCCTGCTGGCGCTCGGACAACGCCAGCACCCAATGGCACAGCAGCGATAAACGCGTTTCGGTATCGCCGTGCAACGCGTCGAAGTCCAGGCACAGGTCGCGGCCACTCAGCGCGGCGAAGTCCTTGACCAGCAAGCCCTGCCCCCGCGAATAGGCCTTCCAGTGCAGGCGGCGCTTGGAGTCGCCGGGCTGGTAGCTTCTCAGCCCCTGAAAGTCATCGGCGCCACGCCCATGAGCGCGCGCGCCCTGCTCTTCGGGGTCATCGCTAAGGCCCGCGGACAACGGCAACTCGCCTGCCAGCGGACGCGGATAGACCAGCAACGCCTGATCCAGGTCAACCCAGCTCCACGCCACCAAAATGCCCAGCGGAAACCGACTCTCGACCCGTAAACGCCCGGGTCGCAGCCACCCACGCTGCGCCGCCGGCAGGTTCAACTCGCACAGGCTGACGCCCTGCGCCGGCACGTCACGGGTCTGTAGGCCTGTGGGCGGCCAGCCCAGCGCGACCGCTTGGTGTGCCCGCGCCGTGCTTTCCAGGCACACCTGAAAACACCCTTGCTCACCGACGAATACCGCGCGCGCGCCGCGCGCCTTGAGGACCAAGCCGGCCAGATTGCGGTAGGTGTGCAGGATCGCGACGATGAATACCGAGGCGAGCAGAAAGGTCAGGCCGTAGGCCAAACTGTTCTGGTAGTTGATGGCCGCCAGCAGCATCAGCAGCAACGCTGCGGCAAACGCCAGCCCGACCAGGGTCGGGACGATGAAAATCCGCCGCTGGGTGAGGCGTATGCTGGTCGCCGCAGGAATCCGCCGGGCCAACCAGCGACTCCAACGGAGTTTGAGCAGTGCCCTCAAAGTGCCGGCACCTCGCGCAACAGCCACTGCACCAGAGCGCCACCGCCATGCCCGGTGGGATCGGCGCGTTCACGCAGGCGGTGGCCAACCACCGACGGCAGCACCGCCTGCACATCCTCGGGAATCACATAGTCGCGCCCGGCCAAAAAGGCCCAGGCACGGGCCGCCGCCAACAACGCCAGGCTGGCGCGCGGCGACAGGCCCCAGGCGAACTGCGGCTGCGTGCGGGTAGCCTCGACCAGGCGCAACACGTAATCGATCAGCGCATCGCTGACCCGCACTTTGGGCACCTCGGCCTGAATCAGCGCCAGCTCGGTATGGTCGAGAATCGCCTCCAGGCGGGGCAGCAGCGAACGCCGTGAATCGCCGAGGAGCAAGGCCTTCTCCGCCGCCTTGGCCGGGTAGCCGAGCGACAGGCGCATGAGAAAGCGGTCGAGTTGCGATTCCGGCAGAGCGAAGGTGCCGCCCTGGCTTACCGGGTTCTGCGTGGCGATGACGAAAAACGGCTCGGGCAATGGCCGGGTCGCACCCTCGATGGTCACCTGGCCTTCTTCCATGGCTTCGAGCAGTGCGCTCTGGCTTTTCGGCGTGGCGCGGTTGATCTCATCAGCCAGCACCAGTTCGGCGAAGATCGGCCCCGGATGGAAGACGAACTGCCCGCTGTCCTTGTCGAACACCGACGTGCCGAGGATATCGCCGGGCAATAGGTCGGACGTGAACTGAATCCGCTGGAAACTCAGGCCCAGAACCTTGGCCAGCGCATGACTGAGGGTGGTTTTGCCCATCCCCGGCAGATCTTCGATCAGCAAATGGCCGCGTGCCAGCAGGCAGGTCAGCGCCATACGCACCTGCGGCTCCTTGCCCAACAGCACCTGATTCACCGCGTGCAAGCAGGCATCCAGTTTCGTGCGCATCGTTCGCTCCTTGTGCAAGTGCGTCGATGCTACTGGCCAGCATGAGCGGGGCAAAGCGCCATGTAACCTTTACTCACGAAACTGTGCGCCAACGCGGCTCTTTCAGCAGCGAAAATGCCCTGCCATGCTTTGCAGCTCACGTCCCAACTGCGCCAACTGGATACTCGAACCGGCGGTTTCATCCATGGCCATGGCGGATTGATCGGCGATATCGCGAATCGAGGTGACGCTGCGATTGATCTCCTCGGCCACCGCACTTTGCTGCTCGGCCGCCGCGGCAATTTGTTGATTCATCGCATAGAGCTGCGTCACTGCCGCGGCGATACCGGCCAGGGCGCCTTCGGTCTGGCCGGCATCCTGCACCACATGCTCGACCAGCGCGCCACTCTCGCGCATGTCGCTCACCGAGCGGCGCGCGCCCTCGCGCAGGGTGGCAATCAAGCCCTCGATTTCCGCCGTGGATTGCTGAGTGCGTTTGGCCAGCGCTCGTACTTCGTCGGCCACCACCGCAAAACCGCGGCCTTGCTCGCCGGCGCGGGCCGCCTCGATGGCCGCATTGAGCGCCAGCAGGTTGGTCTGTTCGGCGACGCTCTTGATCACCTCCAGCACCGAGTCGATGCGCTGGGTGTCCTGGCTCAGCCGCTCGATGCTTTGGGTGGTGGTCAGCATCGCCGCCGCCAGCTGCGCGATCCGCTGCTGGGTCTGGCGCACCACTTCGGCGCCACTGCTGACCCGTTGATCCGCATGCTCGGTCGAGGTGGCGGCGGCCTCGGCATTGCGCGCCACCTCATGCACGGTGGCGGTCATCTGGCTCATCGCCGTGGCCACCTGATCGGTTTCGACTTTCTGCCCATTCATGCCCAGGCGCGTCTGTTCGGTGACCGCCGAAAGCGACTGCGCCGAGGCGGAAATTTGCGTCACCCCACCCTGCAAGCGGCCGACCATCTCGCGCAGGTTCTGCGACATGCCTTGCATGGCGCTCAACAGCTGGCCTATTTCATCGTCGCGCTGCACCTCGATGCGCGCGCTGAGGTCGCCTTCGGCGATTTGCCGCGCTTGCAGAATCACCTGCTTGAGCGGTCGTACGATCATCAGGGTGATCGCCAGCGTCGCCAGCAAGCCGATCAGCAGGGCCAACCCCGCGGCAAGCACGATCAACCAACCGCTGGTGTGCAACTGATTCTGCATACCGGCCTTCTGCCGGACATACGCCTGGTCCACCAAGCCGACGATGCGCTCGGCCTGCTGCACCAGGCGCGCGTATTCCTGTTTCTGCTGCTGTAACAGCCCGGTGTATTCCTTCAGGCGTTCGTTGAAGGAGTCGACATTGCCGATCACCTCCACCAACACCGCGGCGTAGCCCGGGTCCGCCATGGCATCGCGCAGCTCGCCGGCGAGCGCCTGGGCATCGGCGGCCTCCTGGATTTCGGTCTGCACGACAGCGGCAGAGCTGCGGCTTTGTTGCAGACGCACACGGGCCTGATCGAGGGCCTGCAATAACAGCTGGTGCACCTGGCTGAGTTGCCCGGCCTGCGCCACCGCCTCGGCGCCGTCGACCCCCTGGCTGCTCTTGAGCAGATCGACACCGTCTTCGGACAAGCCGTCCTTGAGTAGGTCGAGGCTGTTGGAAGCGCTCACCACCAGCCAATGTGCGGCCTCCAGGGACAAGCCCATCGTCTCGGTCAGTTCGACATAACGCACAAAGGTCGCGCGGTAATCGGCGATGGCCAACGCCACCTCATCCAGGGTTTGTCGCTCGCCAGCGGGCAACTCTGCCTGCAACGCCTGGCTGCGTTCGAGAATGGCCTGCGCCTGTTGCTGCAAGCGCTCGGCGGGTTGCTGATCGCCACTCAGGGCAAACTCCTGCTCGCTGCGGCGCATGTGCAGGACCTCGACATTGATTGCGCTCATGCGCTCCAGCAATGCGCCGCGTGTGCCGACATCACGCAGGGCGGAGAAACCGGTGGCCGCGACCACCGCCGTCAACGCCAGGACAACACCAAAACCGCTGGCCAGTTTTTTTGCCGTGCTCAAACTGGCAACGCGCCGCTGCAGAACAGTCCACATATTTCCCCCTAGCCAAGAGGACAGCCAAGTCACCTGGTGGCGCTTGCATCCCGGTTCGGCAACATAGGAGGACTGCTCTGCTGGCGACAAGCCAGCAGGTGGGCGGTTTGGTGCTTTCAGCTAAGTGGGCGTCGCTTTTGCGGCATCCGCAGCACGAATCGACGGACAACGCCGAGGGTCTGTTGCCATTTCAGCCTGGGCGCTGCATCTCGAAGATGTTGCTTGTGCGGCTGTAGGCCATGCCGCCCAGGCGGCCGAGCACATCGAGCTTGTGCGGGTCGATCCGGCCCTTGTCGTTGAGCACCGCATCGTCGACATGGGCAAGCAATACTTCGGCGAAGATCAAATGGCAGTTCGGCGCCTGCGCTGGATAAGGCTGCACCTGCGCCACGCGGCACTCGAACGCCACCGGTGCGCCGAGCACGCGTGGTGGCTTGACCTTGAGCGAGGGCTGGCTAGGGATGCCGCACTGCTCGAACTCGCTGACACCGTGGGGCAACACCGCGGCGCTGGCATTCATCGCCTCAGCCTGGGCGAACGACACCAATTGAATCACCAGCTCGCCGGTGGCCTGTACGTTGCGCAGGGTGTCCTTGAGGCTGCCGTCGTCACGGCTGCCAACGTTGATCATCAGGGTGGGTGGCTCATCGCTGATCACCTGAAAGAAGCTGAACGGCGCCAGGTTGCTGACACCCTCCAGGGACAGGCTGGAGACCCAGGCAATTGGCCTGGGCGTCACCGTGGACGCCAACCAACGGTAGGCGTCCAGCGGCGTCAGGCTGGTGAAGTCGAGCAGCATCAACGGCCCGCCCGCGATTCGCGGATGTAGAAATGCGCCCGCTCGGACTTGCTGGTGCAGCCTTCATAGGCCTCGAATTGCTGCTGGGTTTTCGCCGCGGTGAGCAGCGACAGCGCCTTCGAGTAACTTACCGTGCCGGCAAAACCCTCGGCTTTGGCGATGTCCAGCTCGCGCCAGGCGGCGTCCAACTGATTGGCGCAGCTGTCGCGATACACGGTTTTACCGGCACAGCCGGTCAGCACCAGGGCCATCATTGGCAGACAGATCCAAGCTTTCATTGCGCATACTCCTTAAAAAGCAGAAACGATCAGATACTCGCGACTTGATATGACGAGCAGAGCGTCAAAAAGTGCCCGCGCCGAGGAGCCTAACGCACGGCGCGCTGGCGCAGAAACTCCAGCAACGCCGCCTGCTCGCCAACGAACTCGATCCGCCCGGCTTTGCTCTCACGCTGGAAGGCGTACATCGGGTCGTAGTACTCCACCAGCAGTGCCTCGATCCAGGCCCGGTGCAGCCCCACCTCGCCCTGGCTTTGTTGCTCCAGCAAGGCTTGATCCATGATCGCCGCCAGGCGTTGATAGCGTTCGCCGCCCAGGCGTTTGAGGATGTTCGCCAAACTCTGTTGCAAACGCTCGGCAAAGGCCGTGAAGCCCGCCTCCTCGCCATGCAGGGTGACGAACTCGGCGCACAGGTCGATCACGTAATCCTTGAGGATACGCTCGACGCGCCCGGCCAGGCTGTCCTCCAACCAGACCATGGGAAATTGCTGCATGCCCTGGTGCAGCTCCAACGGCAACGAGCACTTGCCGATAATCCGCCCTTCGTCTTCGAGAACGAACTGCTGCTGACCGGCCGCGCGTTTTTTCAGGATGTCGATGGCCAGGGCGTTTTCAAAATTGATCTGTGCCGGTTGCACGGTGGCGCGCTTGCCGAAGCTGGAGCCACGGTGGTTGGCATGCCCTTCGAGGTCAAGGCTGTGACTGAGCTGGGCGATCACCTCGGTCTTGCCGGTGCCGGTCATGCCGCCCACCAGGATGAAGTCGCACTGCGTCAGCGCCTGCTCGGTGGTGTCGAGGAGAAAGCTACGCATCGCTTTGTACCCACCGATCACCCGTGGGTAGTCGATGCCCGCCTCGCTTTTCAGCCATTGCTGAACGATCTGCGAGCGCAGGCCGCCACGAAAGCAATACAGGTAACCCTCGGGGTTAGCCTTGGCGAATGCCGCCCAGGCCTCGATACGCGCGGCTTTGAGCGCGCCGCTGACCAGTTGCTGGCCCAGGCCGATGGCCGCCTCTTGCCCCTGCTGTTTGTAGCAGGTGCCGACTTTTTGCCGCTCGCTGTCGTTCATCAGCGGCAGGTTGATCACCCCGGGGAACGCGCCTTTGTCGAACTCGACGGGCGCGCGGGCGTCCATCATCGGCGTGTCGTTGAGAAACAGCTGGCGATAGTCGCTGGTGTTGTCGCGCATCACAGCACCTCGACGGCGTAACGCTGTCGCTCATGCAACTGGCCAATCGGCGCCAAGGTCAGGCCCAGCTCAGCGGCCACGGCGAGAAACTCTGCCTCGCCCTCGGCGGTCACCGCCACCAGCAGGCCGCCGCTGGTCTGCGGGTCGCACAGCAGCAGTTTGTGCAGCTCCGGCAGCGGCGCGATCTTCTCGCCGTAGCTGTCGAAGTTGCGCTGTGTGCCGCCCGGCGCACACCCCTGCTCCAGGTAGTACTCGACGCTGCCCAGGCGCGGCACCTTGGCGAACTCGATGCGTGCGGTCAGGCCGCTACCGTCGGCCATCTCGATCAGGTGGCCAAGCAAACCAAAGCCAGTGACATCGGTCATCGCCATAACGCCGGCCAGTTTGCCGAAACGGCTGCCGGGCTTGTTCAGGGTGCACATCCAGTCGCGCGCCAGGCCGATGTCTTCGGCGCGCAGCTTGGCCTTTTTTTCCGCTGTGGTGAGAATGCCGATGCCCAGCGGTTTGGTCAGGTACAGCCGGCAACCGACGGTGGCGGTGTCGTTGCGCTTCATATGGCGCTTTTCCACCAGCCCGGTCACTGCCAGGCCAAAGATTGGCTCCGGGGCGTCGATGGAATGCCCACCGGCCAGGGGAATACCGGCGGCGTCACACACCGCGCGGCCGCCGCGAATCACCTCACGGGCCACTTCCGGGGCCAGCACGTTGACCGGCCAGCCGAGAATCGCGATGGCCATCAGCGGGTCGCCGCCCATGGCGTAGATGTCGCTGATCGCGTTGGTCGCGGCGATACGCCCAAAATCGTAGGGGTCGTCGACGATCGGCATGAAGAAATCGGTGGTCGACACCACCCCGCGCTCGCCGTCGATGGCATACACCGCAGCATCGTCACGCGAGGCATTGCCCACCCACAGCTTGGGGTCGAGATTCTGCGCACCGCTGCCGGCCAGGATCACATCCAGCACTTTCGGGGAAATCTTGCAGCCGCAGCCAGCGCCGTGGCTGTACTGGGTCAAACGAATAGGCTCGCTCATGAAATCTCACTTATCTCGACAACAGGCGCGGATTCTAGCAAATGCCGCCTTGGCGCCAGCGATTCGCGCGCGTATGTTGATAAAACAATGCGTTACGGGGGATTAAGAGATGACTAAGCGCGTCGCGCTGGTACTGGGCTCAGGTGGCGCCAGGGGTTATGCGCACATCGGGGTGATCGAAGAACTGGAAGCACGCGGCTACGACATCGCCTGCATCGCCGGCTGCTCCATGGGCGCGGTGGTCGGCGGCATCTATGCGGCCGGCAAACTCAAGGAATACCGCGACTGGACGCAGAGCCTGGATTACCTGGACGTGCTGCGCCTGCTCGACGTGAGCTTTCGCCTCGGCGCGATCCGCGGCGAAAAGGTGTTCGGGCGCATCCGTGAGATCGTCGGTGAAATCAACATCGAAGAGTTGAATATCCCGTTCACCGCGGTCGCCACCGACCTGACCAACCAGCAGGAAATCTGGTTCCAGGAAGGCTGCCTGCATCAAGCCATGCGCGCCTCGGCAGCGATTCCCAGCCTGTTCACCCCGGTCATTCAGGGCAAACGCATGCTGGTCGACGGCGGCCTGCTCAACCCCTTGCCGATCGTGCCGGTGGTCTCCAGCCACTGCGACCTGATCATCGCGGTCAACCTCAACTCGACCAACCAGCAGCACTACCAACTGCCGGTCATCGACCGGCCACCCGCGCTGAAGGGCCGTTTCGACCTGCTGATGGCCTCGCTCGGTTCGCGCCTGCCGTCGTTCCGCCGCAAGAATGGCGAGGACGACGAACTGTTGTTGCTGGAAGACCAGGCCATCGAGAGCCACACGGTGCAGCACAACCCCTGGCTGGAACACGCGCACGCCGACTCGCAACAGTCGCCGGCAGCCCCGGAGCCGGAAAGCACCGGCGCGCCGAAATCCGCCAGCGGCTCGCGGGTTGCCGACATGAGCGGCCCAGCCTCGCTGCTCGAATTGATCAACCAGAGTTTCGAGGTAATGCAAACCTCGCTGGCGCAGTACAAGATCGCCGGCTATCCGCCGGATATCCTGATCAACGTGCCCAAGCGCGTGTGCCGCTTCTTCGAGTTCTACAAGGCGCCGGAACTGATCATGCTCGGCCGGCAGATTGCCCGCGATACCCTGGATAAATACGAGCGCGAGCAATAACCGGCCGCTCAGTCGCTGTGCAGCGCCTCCACCGGCTGCAAGCGTGCCGCGCGCCGCGCCGGGGCGATGCCGGCGAGGATGCCGACCAACGCCGCGAGCAACAGCGCCAACAGCAAAAACAGCGGTCGCAGGCTCAATGGCAGGCCAGGCAGGCTCAGGTGCAGCGCGCCGAGCAACAGCCCCATCAGCAACAGGCCGAGCAGCCCACCGAGTACCGATAACAGCAGCGCCTCGCCGAGAAACAGGCCGAGCACCTGCTGCGGGGTGGCGCCGATGGCGCGCAGCAGGCCGATCTCCGCGGTGCGCTCGGCGACGGCGGTGGTCATGATGGCGAGGATGCCAACCGCCCCGACCAGCAGCGAGATACTGCCCAGCGCGGCCACCGCCAGGGTCAGCGACGCGAAGATGCGGTCGAGGCTGCGCAGCATGTCGTCCTGGGTGGTGAAGCTGAAATCCTCCTCGCCGTGGCGCTCGATCAACAACTGACGAATCGCCTCGCTCAGCGCCAGGCCGCTGGTGCCGCTGCCGAACACCACATTGATCTTCGCCAGCCCTGTGCGGTTGAACAGATTTTCGGCCCAGTCCACCGGGATATAGGCGATATCGTCGATATCGAAGCCGAGCAACTGGCCTTTCTTTTCCATCACCCCGATCACCCGAAAGCGCATGCCGCCGACCCGCACCAGTTCACCCAGCGGGTTGGCGTCGCCGAACAGCTCTTGGCGCAAGGTATGCCCGAGCACCACGTAAGGCGGCGAACGGCCGTCGCGCGGCGTGGGCAGAAACTGCCCGAGCGCCAGCTTGAAACGCCAAGCCTGGGCCATCTGGTGCCCGGCGCCGAGCACCCCGGTATTGCGGCTGCGCGCACCGAACTGCACATCGCCGTTGCCCTGGATCATCGGCACCACCACCTCGACATGGGGCAACTGGCGCAGGGCATCGGCATCGGCGATGGTCAACGGCTTGACGCTGCTGAGCAGACCACCCAACCCGGCGGTGCGGGTCATGCCGGGGCGGACCGAGATATTGCGCGTGCCGAACTGGGCAAAATTCTCCTGCACGTAACCGCGCATGCCCTCGCCAATCGCGGTGAGCAGCGCCACCGCGGCAATGCCGATGGCCACCCCAAGCAGGGTCAGCAGGCTGCGCAGTGGCCGGCTGAGCAGCGCCGAAGCGGTCAGCCCGAGGCCATCGCGCAGCTGCATCAGCGCGCCCCCATGGCCGGGTTCAACGCCGCCAGCGGCGTCAGCGCGGCCGCTCGGCTGGCGGGTAGCCAGGCGAACAGCAGCGAGCAGGCGAACGCCAACGCCAGGCTACCGAGCCGCGCCCACCACGGCGCGTACAGCGGCAGGTCGCTTGCCTGGCGGCCCAGCCAGAGCAGGCTTTCCGCCAGCAGCAGGCCGCCCAGGGCGCCCACCAGGGCGAGCATCACCGCCTCGCCGAGAAACAGCAGACGCACCTGCCCGGCCGTGGCGCCGACGGCCTTGAGCAGGCCGATTTCTGCCGTGCGCTGGCTCACCGCGATCCAGGTCACGTTCATGATCAGGATGCCGGCGACCACCAGGCTGATGGCGGCGATGCCGGCCACCGCCAGGGTCAGCACCCCAAGAATCTCGTCGAAAGCCGCGAGCATGCTGTCCTGGCTGATCAGCGTGACGTCCTCCTTGCCTTCATGGCGGGCCTTGAGGGTGTCGATAATCTGCTCGCGGGCGCTGGCCATGAAGCTAGGCCCGCGCACCTCGGCGAACAGCCGCAGCAAGCCCTCGCGGTTGAACAAGGCCTGGGCATTGGCCACTGGAATGATCAGCATCTCGCCCACATTCATACCGAAGGATTCACCCTGCTCGGCAAGCACGCCGATGACCCGGAAGCGCCGATCGCCGGCGCGCAACCACTGACCGAGCGCCGGGCGCGCGGCGAACAGTTCGCGGCGCAGGCTGGCACCGATCACGCACACCGCCTCGGCCTGCCCCAGTTCGAGCGGCGGCAGCGGTTGGCCCTGGCTAACCGACAATTGGCGAATGACGAAGAATTCATGGTTGGTGCCGAGGGCCAGGGCCTCGCGGCTGCGATTGCCGACGCTGACCTGCATCGGCCCGGCCAGCAACGGCGCAACCCGACGCACCTGGGGTAAACGGGCGACGGCCGCGGCATCCTCCACCGTCAGGTCGCGTGGCGCCATGCCGGTAATCGGCGGCATGCCACCAGTGGTTTCGTTGCGCCCCGGCAGCACGATCAGGGTGTTACGCCCCAGCAGGGAAAACTCGCTGAGCAGCAAGCCGCGTGCGCCCTGGCCCAGGCCGCTGAGGAGGATCACCGCGAGCACGCCGATGCCAATGGCCAACAGCAACATCGCGCTGCGCGAACGATGCCCACGCAAGGCGCCGCAGCACAACCCCAGGGCATCGGCGGCGCGCATCAGGCGGGCTCCAGAGCAGCCTCGGCGACCCGCCGCCCATCGCACAGGCAGAGTTGCCGCCGCGCGCGCGCCGCCAGGCGCGGATCATGGGTGACCACCACCAGGGTCACGCCCTCGGCATTCAGCTCCTCCAGCAAGGCGAAGACCTCGGCACCGGCGCGGCTGTCGAGGTTGCCGGTGGGCTCGTCGGCCAGCAGCAGGGTCGGCTGCATGCACATCGAACGGGCAATCGCGACCCGCTGCCGCTGCCCGCCGGACAGCTGCGCGGGCCGGTGGTCGAGGCGCTCGCCCAGCCCCAGGCGCTCCACCAACTGGCGGCTGCGCTGCCGGCGCAGCGCCGGTGCGATACCGGCGAGCAGCATCGGCAGCTCGATGTTCTCCAAGGCGGTCAGGCGTGGAATCAGGTGATAGGACTGGAACACGAAACCGATCCAGCGGCTGCGCAGCTCGGCCCGCCGCGCCTCGCTGAGCGCCGCGGTGGGCTCGTCGTTGAGCCAGTATTCGCCGTCATCCGGGGCATCCAGCAAGCCGAGGATATTCAGCAGGGTCGACTTGCCCGAGCCCGACGCCCCCACCACCGCCAGGTAATCGCCCGCCTCGATCTCCAGGCTCAACCGATCGAGGCCCATGACCCGCTGCTCGCCGACCTGAAAGCCGCGCGACAAGCCGTGCAGGCGAATCATTGCGGCGTCCCCGCGCTGATCACCGTGCTGCCGTCCTTGAGGCCTTCCTGATCGAGGCTGGCGAGAATCCGTTCGCCCTCCGCCACCCCATCGAGCACCTCGGTCCAGCGCCAGTTGGCCAGCCCGGTGTTCAGCGCCACCTCGTGCAGCTTGCCGCTGCTGGGGTCGTAACGCAGCACGCGGCGTCCTTCCAGCAGGGTTTCGGTGGGAATGCGCAGGCTACCGGCGCTCTGCTCCAGGAGAATTTCCACGTCGGCGCTGTAACCGGTGAGCAGCGCCACATCCACCGGCAGTTGGACGAAACGCACCTCGATATCGACCGTGCGCGCCTGCTTCTCCAGCTCGCGGACAAACGGTGCGATGCGGCTCACCTGGCCAGCGAAATGGCGGCCGCGGTAGGCATCCAGGCTGATGCGCACCGGCATGCCGATGCGCACGCGGCCGGCATCCACTTCGTCGATGGGCGCATCCACATACAGGCAACTGTCGTCGATCAGGTCCACCGCTGGCGGCGTGGGGATGCCCGGTGGCGAGGGGGTGACGAACTCGCCCAGCTCGCCATTGATCTGCGCAACGATGCCGGAAAACGGCGCACGCAAGGTGGCCTGGTCGAGCAAAGCGCGTTGCAGGCGCAGATTGGCTTCGGCTTCGCGAATCGCCACCTCGCTGGACGCGCACGCCAGCTGAGCCAGGTGCGCCTTGGTTTCGGCTTGGTCGAGGCGGTCGGCCGAGGCCAGCTGACGCTCGGCCAGGTGGTGCAGCCGGCGGTAGTCGCGTTGCCCCAACGCGGCAGTGCGGCACTGCTGTTCGCGGGCATTGCGCCGGGCGTCGAGGCGCGCCTCGGCTTCCTGCACCCGCGCCAGGCGGTCATCCTGGCGCAGGCGCATGAGCACATCGCCCTCCTTGACCGGCTGGCCCTCGTCGACCAGCAGCTCGCTGACCTGGCCGCCGAGGTTGAACGACAACCGCGAGCGTCGGCAGGACTTCAGCGTACCCGCGCGCGTGTTGGCGACCAGGGTCTCCACCGGACCACGCTCTACGGCCACCAATTGCACGGCGATCGGTTGCGGGCGCTGCCACCACCAGAGGACCGTCAAAAAACAGCCTAATACTAAAAACAGGACTGATAACTTGCGCATGATGTGCCTCATTTTTGACACTCGCAGCTTCAGCCTAGGTCAGCCCCCCTTGCGCAACAACGCGACCGACCTGCTGTTGGTCGCCTGATAAATATTCTTAATCCGAATAGCCCTGTGCGCCGCGCGACGTCCTTAGTAACTGTCGCGCAGGCGGTAGCCGACCCCGGCTTCGGTGACGATAAAGCGCGGCGCGGCCGGGTCGTCGCCGAGCTTCTGCCGCAGGTGACCGACCACCACGCGCAGGTAGTGACTGTCTGCGCCATGGCTCGGCCCCCAGATGTCCTTGAGCAGTTGCTGCTGGGTCACCACGCGTCCGGCGTGCCGGGCCAGTTGCGCCAGTACCGCGTACTCTTTGCGCGTCAGGGCGACCTCGACGGCGTTCAGGGTGACCCGGCGGTAGGCGAAATCCACACTCAAGGGGCCGCAGACGAACGTCGCCGGCGGTTGCGGCTCACCGTTGCCGGCCTGGCGCAGCAGCGCGCGCACGCGGGCGAGGAACTCCTGGATGCCAAAGGGTTTGCTCACGTAGTCGTTGGCGCCACCGTCCAGGGCCAGCACCTTCTCGCTCTCGCTGGCGCGCACCGAGAGCACCAGCACCGGCACTGCCGACCACTCGCGCAGTTCACGCAACACCTGCTGGCCGTCCATGTCCGGTAGGCCGAGGTCGAGCACCAGCAGATCCGGCTTGCCGAGCGCCGCCTGGGCCAGGCCTTCGCTGCCGTTGGCGCCTTCCAGCACCTTGTAGCCCTGAGCGCTCAGACTGATGCGCAGAAACTTGCGGATCTGTGGCTCGTCGTCGATCACCAGGATGGTCGGTTGATTGCTCGTCATCTCATTCATCTGCGTAGGGTGGGCGTCTGGCGTTCCGGCACTTGGCCAGTCAGGGTTCATCGTCCAGCGGCGGCTGTGGGTGCAACGGCAGGTGCAGGGTCATGCACGTACCGCGGCCATCCAGCCCCTCGCCGACGCTCACCCGACCACCGTGGGCGCCGAGCATGCCCTGACAGATCGCCAGACCCAGACCGGTGCCCTGACCGCCACGATCACCGCGCGCGGCGGTGTAGAACATATCGAAAATCTTCGCCCGCTCGCTCTCGGGAATCCCCGGCCCCTGGTCGCTGACGGCGATGCGTAGCTCGCTGGCATCGCTATCCAGCACGACTCGCAAGCGCCCGCCCACAGGCGAAAAACGCGCGGCGTTCTCCAGTACGTTGACCAGCGCCTGCTCGATCAGCGCCGCATGCACATAGAGCAGCGGCAGCTCGGCCGGAGTCACCACCTCCAGCGCCAAGGGTGCCAGCACCGGACGCAGGCGCTGGGTGGCGCTGGCAACAATATCCACCGGCGCCACCCAGTCGCGCGCGAGCTTCAGCCCGCCGTGGCCGAGCCGGGTCATGTCGAGCAGATTCTGAATATAGCGGTCGAGGCGCTCGGCTTCATCGCGGGTGCTTTCCAGCAGCTCGCGGCGGTCGCCGGCAGCGAGTTGCGTGTCGAGGGTCAGCAGGCTGTCGATGGCGCCGCGCATGGCGGTCAGCGGTGTGCGCAGGTCATGCGACACCGAGGCAAGCAAGGCGCTGCGCAGCTGTTCGGTTTCGCCATGCAAGCGCGCCGCCTCCAGGTCTTCGGCCAATTGCGCGCGGGACAGCGCCTGCGCCAGCGGTTGCGCCAGTGCCGCAAGCAAACGCCGCTGCGCCGCTGGCAGCGCACGCTGGTCTTTCGGGCTGACGCCGAGCAACGCCAGCGGCCCCTCTTCAGCGGACAGCGGCAGCCACCACCAGCGGCTGCCAGGCAGCGTGTCGGTGCCCAGACCCGCCGCCTGATCGTGCTGCCAGGCCCAGTCGGCGGCAGCTCGCTCGGTGTCGGCGAGCTGCCGGGAGACCCCGGTCTCGACCTTCCACAGCCCATCGGCGCTACGGCCCAGCAGGCTGATCTCCAGCTCATGCCAGCCGGCGAACTGCTGCGCGGCAGCGCTGAGCACCGCTTGCCGGTCGGTGGCGGCAGTGAGTTTGCGCGACAGTTCGAGCAAGGCCCCGGTTTCCGCCTGGGTCTCGCGTAGCGCGCGCAATTGCCGGCGCTGGCGGGCCGCCAGGTTGCCGGTCAAGGCCGCCATCAGCAGGAAGAACAGCAAGGTCAGCACGTCTTCCTGACGCTGAATGGTCAGCGAGAAGGTCGGCGAGATGAACAGAAAGTTGTACGCCAGAAACGACAGCAGCGCGCACACCAACGCCGGCCCCGAGCTGGTGCGCACCGCCACCAGCAGCACGGCGGCGAGGAGTACCAGGGAGATATTCGGCAGTTCCAGCACCTGCGAGACGCCCCAGGCCAAGGCGCTGGCCAACAGGGCCGCGCACACGGCCAACGCATAGTCGGCCCAGACCAGCGCCGCGCGCGCGCGCGGCGGTTTCGGGCGGGCCATGGACTGGGCATCCAGCACACTGATTTCGAGCCCCTGGGCATGCCGCAGCAGGCGCTCTGCCACGCCCTTGCCGAACCAGCGACGGCGTGCGCGCTGACAGCTACGCCCCACCAGCAGCACGCTGGCGCGGCGTTCGCCGGCATGCTCGATCAAGGTTCTGGCCACCTCGCCGGCCCGCAGGCTGACCACTTCGCCGCCCAGGCGCTCGGCCAGCCGTTGCGCCGCCTGCAAATACGCCAGCGCTTGTTCGTCGCGAGCACCGCCGGTGTCCACGTGCACCAGGCTCCAGGGCAGATGGCGGCGCTGCGCGACGCGGCTGGCGTGGCGCACCAGGCGTTCGGCCTGTTCGTCGCCATCCACGCCGACCAGCAGGCGGCCGCGCACGCTCGGCGCCTGTTCGCCAAGCAGGCGGTAACCCTGGCGCAAGTCGGCATCGACCCGTGCGGCGGCGGTCTGCATCGCCAGCTCGCGTAGCGCGGTGAGGTTGGTCTGGCTGAAAAAGGCGTCGATCGCCGCACGCGCTTGCTCGGGTACATACACCTTGCCGTCGCGCAGGCGTTCGAGCAGCTCGCGCGGCGGCAGGTCGATCAGCAGAATTTCGTCGGCTTCCTGCAACACCCAGTCGGGCACAGTTTCACGCACTTGCACGCCGGTGATGTCCTGCACCTGATCGTTGAGACTTTCCAGGTGCTGCACGTTGACCGTGGTGTAGACATTGATGCCGGCGTCGAGCAGCTCCTGCACATCCTGCCAGCGCTTGGCGTGACGGCTGCCCGGGGCATTGCTATGGGCCAGCTCATCAACCAGGGTAAGCTTCGGCGGCTTCGCCAGCAGCCCGTCGAGGTCCAGTTCGCTCAGTTGGATGCCGCGGTATTCGCTGCGTTTCAGCGTTTGCTGCGGCAAGCCAGCGAGCAATGCCTCGGTTTCGCTGCGGCCATGGGTTTCCACCACCCCAGCGCGCAGGTCGACACCCTGGCGCAGCTGCGCCTGCGCCGCCTGCAACATGGCGAAGGTCTTGCCCACACCGGGCGCCGCGCCGAGAAAGACTTTCAGCCGCCCACGCCCCTCACGAGGCATCTCGGCCAGCAGGGCATCGGCACGCGCAGCATCACTCATACAACTCACTCAGCTTCGGCAGAGCGGCGATTGTCGGCCAGCGCCTGGTTCAGCGCCAGTACGTTGACCACCGCCGGCCCCACCAACGGTTGCTGCGTGAGCTGTTCGACCAGGCGCTGCAGATTGGCCACCGGGATACCACGCGCGGTGGCGACACGGGCGATCTGGAAATGCACAGCGGCCGGCGACAGGTGCGGGTCGAGGCCACTGGCGGAGGTAGTCACCAACTCCATCGGCACCCCGCCCTGCCCCGTTGCCTGCAAGCGCTGAGCCTCGCTGGCGATACGCTCGGCCAGCGCCGGGTTGCTCGGCGCCAGGTTGCTCGCACCGCTGGCCACGGTGGCGTAAGCGCCGGCCGAGGGGCGCGGCTGGAACCACTCGGCGCCGTCGAAGGCTTGCGCCAACAACGCGCTGCCACGCACCGCGCCGCTGTCGTCACGCACCAGGCTGCCGTTGGCCTGCGCCGGAAAAGCCAGCTGAGCGAAGGCGGTGACGCTGAGCGGATAGACCACGCCGGTGACCAGGGTCATAAAGGCCAACACGCCAAAGGCCGGACGGATTTGCTTGAACATGATGTTTCTCCAGTTTGTAGGGTGGACAACGCTGTGCTTGTCCACCAGCCCGTAGGATGGGTTGAGCGCAGCGATACCCATCATCCAGGTCATCTCGTTGGGTATCGCTACGCTCAACGCCAACCGACGAAAACCCGGGCTCGTCACACCAACCCCAGCGCCACCAGCAGCAGATCGATCAGCTTGATCCCGACAAAGGGCGCAAGCAGGCCGCCCAGGCCGTAGATCAGCAGGTTGCGGCGTAGCAGGCTGGCCGCGTCCAGCGCCTGCACACGCACGCCGCGCAGGGCCAGGGGAATCAGCGCGACGATGATCAGCGCGTTGAACACAATGGCCGAGAGGATCGCGCTCTGCGGGCTGTGCAACTGCATCAGGTTGAGCGCGCCGAGCTGCGGGTAGATGCCGGCGAACAGCGCCGGCAGGATGGCGAAGTACTTGGCCACGTCGTTGGCCACCGAGAAGGTGGTCAGCGCGCCACGGGTCACCAGCAGCTCCTTGCCGACCTGCACCACGTCGAGCAGCTTGGTCGGGTCGCTGTCCAAGTCGACCAGATTGGCGGCCTCGCGGGCGGCCTGGGTGCCGTCGTTCATCGCCAGGCCGACGTCGGCCTGGGCCAGCGCCGGGGCGTCGTTGGCACCGTCGCCGCACATGGCGACCATCTTGCCTTCGGCCTGCTCGGAGCGAATGCGTTGCAGCTTCTTCTCCGGCGTAGCCTCGGCGATCAGGTCATCGACACCGGCTTCGGCGGCGATGGCCGCGGCGGTCAGCGGGTTGTCACCGGTGACCATCACGGTGCGGATACCCATGGCGCGCAGTTCGGCGAAGCGTTCGCGAATACCCGGTTTGACCACGTCCTTGAGGTGGATCGCGCCGAGCAGCTTGCCGTCGCCGGCCACTAGCAACGGCGTGCCACCGCTCTGGGCGATTTTCTCGATCTCGCGGGCCAGAGGCGCCGGCACTTCATCGCGACTTAGATTCAGGTAGTTGAGTACCGAATCCACTGCGCCCTTGCGATACACATGGCCATTGCAGTCGGCACCCGACAGACGCGTTTCGGCGCTAAAGGCGATGGACTTGATCGCACTGCGCTCAGGCTCCTGCATCGGACTCAAGGCCCGCAGGTACTCGACAATCGACTTGCCTTCGGCGGTGTCGTCGGCCAGCGAGGCCAGCAGCGCGGCGTCACTGAGTTCCTTGCTGCTGATGCCTGGGGCCTTGCACATGGCAGTGCAACGGCGGTTACCGAAGGTGATGGTGCCGGTCTTGTCCAGCAGCAGCACGTGCACGTCCCCCGCCGCTTCCACGGCGCGGCCGGACTTGGCGATCACATTCAAGCGCACCAGACGATCCATGCCGGCGATGCCGATGGCCGACAGCAGGCCGCCGATGGTGGTCGGGATCAGCGTTACCAGCAGCGCCGCCAGGTACACCAGCGGCAGGTCGCCACCGGCATAGCGGGCGAACGGCTGCAGGGTCGCCACCACCAGCAGGAAGATCAGGGTCAGGCCGATCAGCAGGATATCCAGCGCCACTTCGTTGGGGGTCTTCTGCCGTTTGGCACCTTCGACCAGGGCAATCATCCGGTCCAGGGTCGACTCGCCCGGGTTGGCGGTGATCTGCACCAGCAGCCAGTCGGAGACCACCCGGGTGTTGCCGGTCACCGCCGAACGGTCGCCGCCGGACTCGCGGATTACCGGTGCCGATTCGCCAGTGATGGCCGCTTCATTGACCGCGGCGATGCCTTCGACCACCTCGCCGTCGCCGGGAATCAGCTCGCCAGCTTCGACGCGGACGATATCGCCACGGCGCAGGCTGCTGGCCGCTACGGTCTCGAGCTGCTGGCCCTTCTGCCGGCGCGCATTGAGCCCCTGGCTGCCAGCCTTGAGACTGTCTGCACGGGCCTTGCCCCGGCCTTCAGCAAGCGCTTCGGCGAAGTTGGCAAACAGCACGGTGAACCACAACCACAGGGCAATCTGCACGGCCAGGCCGGTAGACACCTGCGGGTTGGGGATTAAACACAGCACGGTGGTCACCACGGCGGTCAGCTCCACCACCAGCATCACCGGCGAGCGCAGCAGCTGGCGTGGATCAAGCTTGACGAAGGCCTGGCGCAGCGCCGGCTGCCACAGCGCGGCGAACGCGGTTTTCGGTTGTTGCTGGGCGCTGTTCAGCACCGGGCTTTTTACTTGAGTCTGGGCATTCATCATGGCTCTCCCTTAGAACCTGCTTCAACGCCTGCTGCGCGTCGGCCATACGGCGTTGAAATCAGGCTCAAAATGCTCATTTACGAGCAGTAAACTGCGCTTTCTCGCCAGATTTCGCCTTGTCTGGCTCTAGCTCGCGAGACGTTGAAACTGGTTCTAGAAGCCCTGGAACAGAGTCATGTGCTCGGCAATCGGGCCCAGGGCCAGTGTCGGCAGGAAGGTCAGGCCACCGACCAGCACAATGGTCAGGGTCAGCAGGGTGACGAACAGCGGGCCGTGGGTCGGGAAGCTGTTGCTGCCCAGCGGGGCGCGCTTCTTCGCCGCCAGGCTGCCAGCGATGGCGAGGATCGGCAGGATGTAGCCGAAGCGCCCGATCAGCATGGCCAGGCCGAGCATCAGGTTGTGGTACACCGTGTTGGCAGCGAAGCCGGCGAACGCCGAACCGTTGTTGGCCGTCCCGGAGCTGTAGGCATAGAGCAGTTGGCTGAAACCGTGGGCGCCCGGATTACTCACCGAGGCGGCAGGCCCAGGCAAGCTGGCGGCCAGCGCGCCGAGCACCAACACCCCGACCGGCATCACCAGCAGGGTCGCCACCAGCAGGCGGACTTCACGGGCTTCGAGCTTCTTGCCGAGGTATTCCGGGGTGCGGCCGATCATCAGGCCGGCGAGGAATACCGCAATCAGCACGAACAGCAGCATGCCGTAGAGGCCAGCGCCAACGCCGCCGAAGATCACCTCGCCAAGCAGCATGTTGAACAGCGGAATCATCCCGCCGATGGCGCTGAAGCTGTCATGCATGGCATTCACCGAACCATTCGACGCTGCGGTGGTGGTGACCGCCCACAGCGCTGAACCGGCGATCCCGAAGCGGCTCTCCTTGCCTTCCAGCGAACCGCCCTGCTCGATCGGCAATGCAGCCAAGGCCGGGTTCGGCTGGTACTCGGCGTACAGGGTCACGCTCAGGCCGATGGCGAACAGGATCAGCATGCTCGCCAGCAGCGCGCGGCTCTGACGCAGGTCCTTGACGTAGTGGCCGAAGGTGAACAACAGAGCCGCCGGAATCAGCAGGATCGAGGCCAGCTCGAACAGGTTGCTCCAGGCCGTGGGATTCTCGAACGGGTGCGCCGAGTTGACGCCGAAGAAGCCGCCGCCGTTGGTACCCAGCTGTTTGATCGCAATCTGGCTGGCGGCAGGGCCGAGCGGGATGGACTGGTCTGCGCCGAGCAGGGTTTTCGCCTGCACGTAGTCCATGAAGGTCTGCGGCACGCCTTGCCAGACCAGCAGCAGCGCCAGAAGCAGGCACAGCGGCAGCAAGCCATAAAGCGTGGCGCGAGTCAGGTCGACCCAGAAGTTGCCGACACTGGCGCTCGAACGGCGGGCAATGCCACGGCAGAACACTACCAACACGGCCAGACCAACCGCCGGGCTGACGAAGTTCTGCACGCCGAGGCCGACCATCTGGCTGAAGTAGCTCAGCGTCGCCTCGCCGCTGTAGGCCTGCCAGTTGGTGTTGGTGACGAAACTTACCGCCGTATTGAACGCCAGGCTCCATTCCAGCCCCGGCAGCTGCTGCGGGTTGAGCGGCAGCGCGCCTTGCAGCAGGAGGATGGCGAACAGCGTCAGCAGGCTGACCAGGGTAAAGGCCAGCAGCGCCAGGCTGTAGGTTTTCCAATCCTGCTCGGTCTTGCTGTCGACCCCGGCAAGCCGGTAGCAGAGACGCTCGACCGGTTGCAGCACGGGGCTCAACCAGGTTTTCTCGCCTTCCATCACCCGGTACAGGTAACGCCCGATAAAGGGCGCAGGCAGCAGAACCAGGGCGAAGAACGCCAGGATCAACAGATAATCGTAACTGTGCATGCTCGCCCCCTACGCCCGTTCGGCGCGCAGCAGCGCGAACACCAGGTAAATGAATAGGCCTGCGGCCAAGACCAGGGACACGCCATCCAGAATACTCATCGAACCTCTCCGTCATGCGGGACTCCCGCTTAGTCGAAATTCTCCGCAGGTCGGCGTAAAGGAACGAGACGCAAGGCGGTCGCGGGGCGTAAAGAAGCCGTAAAAAACCGCGTGGCATGCGCGGCGAGGGGTTTCACGGCTAAAGCCAAATGCGCCATGTCTGCACGCAACACATCAGGCGAACAAAAAAAATACCCCGCAGAGTGCGGGGTATCGGGGTAACGCAGGGGGCGATTAGGACGGCTTATCCGGTGGCGAACCGCCAACAGGCGGGTTGGTTGCTGGCCCCTTGTCGGCCACCCAATCGTTGAGCAGGCTGTAAGCCACCGCGAGCAGGGTTGGACCGAGGAACAGGCCCATAAAACCAAAGGCCAGGATGCCGCCGAACACCCCGAGCAACACCACCACCAGCGGCAGGTTTCCGCCACGGCTGATCAGGTACGGCTTGAGGATATTGTCTACGCCACTGATTACGAACATGCCCCAGATGCCCAGGAAGACCGCCATGCCCACCTCGCCCTGCCAGACCAGCCAGGCTACCGCGGGCCCCCAGATCAGTGGGGGCACCATGATCAAGCTGAAGCCGAACGTCATCAGCCCCAGGACCAAGGCTGCCGGTACGCCGGCGATGGTGAAACCGATGTAGGCCAGTATCGCCTGCGCGGCGGCAGTGCCGATGACCCCGTTGACCACGCGCTGCACGGTGCCCGCGACCAACTCCAGATAGTGCTCGGCACGGTCGCCGATCAGGCGCTCAAGCACGCTGTGAACGAACCCGGCCAAACGCGGGCCGTCGCGGTAGAAGAAAAATACCAGCACCAGGCTCAGGGCCAACTCCAGCATGCCGCCGCCAATCTGCGCACTGCGCGCCAGCAGCCAGTTGCCAACCTGGCCCAAGTACGGCCGCACGGTAGCGAAGAAGGCGGCGCCCTGTTGATCGATGGTCTGCCAGAAGCCAACCAAACGCTCGCCCACCACCGGCAACTCGGCCAGCCACTCCGGGGGTGGCGGCAGGCCGTCGACCTGGAAATCCTTGACCAGGGCCGTGGCATCCTTGATGTGATCGGCCAGGTTGAAACCGAGCATCACCAGCGGCACGGCCACCAGCACCGTCCAGCCGAGGGTCAGCAGCCCTGCCGCCGCCGCTTGCCGACCACGCAGCAGGCGTGTCAGCCAGCGCATCAGCGGCCAACTGGCGAAAGACAGCACCGCAGCCCAGAACAGCGCCGACCAGAACGGCGCCAGCACCCACAGGCTCGCGCCGAGTAGCCCGAGGAGCAAAATCTGCACCAGCAAGCGGTCGTTATTGAGCATGCACACGGCTCCGAACAAAGAAAAGAAACGGCTCTAGGCTCCGTACTTCAGGTAGGGAGCCTAGCGAATTTATCGGAGAAGAATGCCTGGCTTGCGCAGAGGCCGGCAAGCCAGTTCAAGCAGCAGTGCGGCGCGGCTCGCAGCAAGGCCATGGACCGCGCGCAAACCCGGTCGCTAGCGCAGCACGCTTATGCGCAACCCCGAGGCCGTGGCATCACCCAACTCCAGGCGCGCGGCACGCACCCGCTGTGCGATCAACGCTTCGCGCCAGGCTTCGGCCTGAGGCCCGGCCAGACTGACGCGCAGGGTGCTGTCTTGGTTGAGACTACGCGCCAGCAGAGTGGTCCAGGCCTCGCTCGGCTCGGCCTGTTTGGGCAAACGCAGCTCGCCACTGCTTTTCAGTTGCCGCAGCAAGGTGGCAGGCGTCGGCAGCACCTCGGCCAGTGGGGCATCAGCCGCCAGCAGCTCGGCATGCAAATAGGCGCGACGGTTACCGCGAGTGATGCTGTAAAGCGCCAGCACACTGTCCTGCCGTGGTTCGGCCAAGCGCATCAGCACGTAGGCTTGTTGATCATCGGAGCCATACAAGGTGGCGTTGCCGAACACCGCGTTGGCCCACAGGCTACTCGAACCGCACTCGCGCCCCTGGCACCAGTAGAGCAGCTCGGCATCCTGCGCCTGCATCGCTTCGCGCGCAGCGGTAAACACTTCAGTGGCCGAATGGGTACGCGGCAACTCGTAGGTCAGCGAGGTCAGCGCGCCCTGTACCTGCACCTCGCGTTCATAGCGCAGACGCCCGCTGATACGACGAATCGCCCCTTGCGGGTAGATCCGCTCCTGTTCGGCGACCTGCTTGAAACTGACGATCTGGCTGCCGGGAAAGCGTGGCAACACCTCCAGGTCATGGCTGCCGGGAATATCTGCCGCCAGCGCCGCACCACTCGCCAGCACCGCTCCCATCAAACTGAACCAACGCATGCAGCCCATCACCGTACCAACATCGCTTGGGCGGTTTTCACGGCATTCGCAGTATCAGTTTCTCGCTGCGGCACCAACACCCCACGCTGCACAGCGGGACGTTGGTCCAGCGCCTTCATCCAGCGCTGCAAGTGCTGTAAGCCATCGACCGAAACACCCGACCAATCGTGGATACGCACCCAGGGATAGGTCGCAATATCGGCAATGCTGTAGTCGCCGGCCAGGTAATCGACCTCGCCCAAACGCCTATCGAGCACCTCGTAAAGGCGCCGGGTCTCGTGCTGATAACGGTCGATCGGACCTTGCAGTTTTTCCGGGAAATAGCGGAAGAAGACGTTGGCCTGGCCCTGCATCGGGCCGACTCCGCCCATCTGGAACATCAGCCATTGCAGCACTTGCGAACGCCCCTTGACGTCCTGCGGCAGCAGTTGCCCGGTCAGTTCGGCGAGATAGATAAGAATCGCGCCGGACTCGAACACGGCGAAGTTGTCGTTGTTGCGGTCGACGATGGCCGGAATACGACCATTGGGGTTGATCGTGAGAAACGCAGCGGTTTTTTGCTCTTTCTTGTCAAAGCTCAATGCATGCACGGTGTAGGGCAGCTGCAGCTCTTCCAGGGCGATGGACACTTTGTGACCATTGGGGGTCGCGGCGGTATACAGGTCGATCATGCGATTCTCCATTTGCAATCGGCCCCACCTTCCCCAGTTGCCTTTGGCAAGTCAAGGCGAGCGCAGGAAAGGATTGAAACAGTCTGCTACGAGCTGCGCGCCGGCTTCATCGTCCAGGTGCAGGTGATGCCCACCCGGCAAGTGAGTCAGGTTGATCGGCAAACCGCTGAGCAACTCGCTGAAGCGCGATTGCGTCAGGAGCATGCCCTGCTCCGCCATCACCAGATTGACCGGGCATTGCAGGCGCTGGACGAAAGCCATGGCGTGGGCATGGGTCAGGCGTAGCGGCGACGGCAAGGTCAAACGGCTGTCGGTACGCCAGGTGTACCCACCCGGCACCGGCATCAAACCGCGCTGGGCCAACAGCTCGGCGGCCTCGCGGCTGACCGCGCCGACGCCGCGCATGCGCGCCTCGACCGCCCGCTCGAACGCGGCATACACCGGCTTGCGTTTACCGGCCAGGGCCATCTGCGCCTTGAGCGCTTCGGCCAATTTCTGCGGCGCGCTATCGGCCTCGCCGGTGTAGGGAATCAGCCCGTCGATCAACGCCAGACGCACGACCCGCTCGGGCAGCGCAGCGGCCAACATCACCGAGACGATGGCGCCCATCGAATGCCCGAGCAGGGAAAAGCGTTGCCAACCGAACTGCTCGGCCACCTGCAACACGTCGTGCACGTAATCCCAGAGCGCATAACCAGCCCCGGCCGGGCGGTGATCGGAGTGACCGTGACCGGCGAAATCCAGGGCGACAATCCGCAACCCCGCGAGCTTTGGCGCCAGGCGGGCGAAGCTCGCGGCATTGTCCAGCCAACCGTGCAAGGCGATCACCGGCTGCCCATCTGGCGGACCATAGAGGTGCGCAGACAGCTCGATATGCGGCAGACTCAGGCGCACTTCTTCGAATGGCAGATTCATGCCGACTCCTCGCTACGCGGCTGGCCAGCCCAGCGGCTGAACAGCGATTTCAACAGCTCGGCGGTGTCTTGCGGGCGCTCCAGAGGGAACATGTGCCCACCCGGCAACGTCAGGTACTCGCCTTGCGCCATGCGCCGGATCAACCGCGCGTGATGCGGCAATACCACACGGCTGTGGCGGCCACGGACCATCGCCAGCGGCACTTGCAGCTGCTGCGGGCGGCCGGGGCTGGTGTGCGGCACGCTGCGGTAGATGCTGATTTCCGTGGCCGGATCGAAGCGCAGGCGCAGGCTCTTGCCGGTGCTGTGCAGGCCGTGTTGCACATAGGCGTCGAGGCATTCCGGGTCGAAACGGCGGAACAGGGTCTTGCCGGCGAAGTAGCGACGCGCCTCGACCAGGTCGGCGAACTCTTCGCGGCGGCCCAGCGTGCGCCCGGCCGGGGTGATGCGGTCGATAAAGCCGAAACGCTTGGCTGCACGGATGACGATTTGGTCGGCCAGGGTGAGGATCGGCGAATCGAGCATCACCACGCCGCGGTACAACTGCGGCTTGAGCAGCGCGGCGTGGTAATGCAACAAGCCGCCGAGGGAGTGGCCGACGCCCCACACCGGTTCGCTGCGTTGTTCGAGGTGATGCAGCAGCTCATCGACCAGGTTGCTCCAGTTGTCGTTCACCGGAAAACGCGGGTCATGGCCATGCAGCTCCAAGTGCTGCACCGCATACTCGGGCGCCAAGGCACTGAACAACTTGCCGTAGGTGGCCGAGGGAAAGCCATTGGCATGGGCGAAGAACACGGGTTGAGTCATGGTGGCTGGCTTATGAAAGAGACCGACGAATTGTCCGGCAGCCGCTGTGCGGCGGCAATGACTGTAACTGCCAGTGATGATGGCTCTAGTGCCATAAGCCATGCACAACCCGACGGCACGCTAAGCCCGTAGGGGGGACATGGCGCAGCCTTGTCCACCGAACTTTGCGGCGGACAAGCCGCGCTGCGGCATGTCCGCTCTACGTGGAGCACGTCTCCGACAAGACGGGGACAGCCTCTAGGCCATGGCATCGCTCGCTAGTTTGTTCAACGGCGCTGTTAGCGCTGCGCCGGGCCGTTCTCGCCGAGCGGCACGATGGCCATGGTCAGTCGCGAGATGCAGCTGGCCTTGCCGTCCTCGCTGCTCAGGCGAATGTCCCAGACATGCGTGGTACGCCCCAGGTGCACCGGGCGGGCGATCGCCGTGACCCGGCCGCTACGTACACCACGCAGGTGGTTGGCGTTCACCTCCAGGCCGACGCAGTAGAACTTCTGGTTATCGATGCACAGGTAGCTGGCGGTCGAGCCGAGGGTTTCCGCCAGCACCACCGAGGCGCCGCCGTGCAGCAAACCGTAGGGCTGATGGGTGCGCGCATCGACCACCATGCTGGCGCGGAGGGAATCGTCGTCGAACGCTTCGAAGCGAATGTCCAACTGCTCGCCAATGGTGTTTTTCAGGGTCGCATTGAGTTGCTCGATATTCGGAGTTTGCCGCCACAGGCTCATGGGAAATCCTTTCGACAGAGAGGCCGCTGCACGCAGCCCGGAGAAATCCAGCGTAGATCGACGTTGGCCAAGCGCCCGCCAGGGCACCCGGCCAGCGCACCGGTCACTCGTGCCACAGCACGGCTTCGCGGCGCTCGACCCACTCGGCGAACTGTGGCCCGTAGGTCCCTTCGACCACGCTGCGCTTGATCTTCAAGGTAGGCGTGAGGAAACCGTTGTCCACCGCCCAGACCTCCTTGACCAGCACCAGGCCCTGCAAGCGCTCGTGCTTGTCGAGTTCCTGGTTGACCTCTTCGAGCAGGGTTTTCAGGCTGTTTTCCAGCTCTGCCCGCGCATCATTGGCGGCCTCGTGGCGGCCAACATCGGAGAGCACGCACAGCGCCATCGGTTGCGCCATGCCATCGCCGACCACACACACCTGCTCGATCCGCGAATGCACGGCCAGACGGTTCTCGATCGGTGCCGGGGCCACGTACTTGCCTTTGCTGGTCTTGAAGATTTCCTTGATCCGCCCGGTCAGGCGCAGGTTGCCCTCGGCATCCTGTTCGCCCTTGTCGCCGGTGCGCAGGAAACCATCGGCGGTGATGGTTTCCGCGGTTTTCTCCGGGTCCTTGAAATAACCTTGCATGGTCGCACCGCTGCGCACCTGCACTTCGCCATCCTCGGCGATGCGCACTTCCACGCCGGGGCTGTTCTGGCCAATCCAGCCGCGCTGGAACTTGCCCGGCCGGCAGACATGCGAATAACCGCAGTTCTCGGTCATGCCGTACACCTCAAGCACTTCGAGGCCAAGGCGTTTGTACCAATTGAGCAGGCTCTCGGGCACCGGCGCCGCGCCGGACAGGGCATAGCGCACGGCATCCAGGCCTAAACCAGCGAGGACCTTCTTACCGACAACGCGCCCGATGATCGGCAGCTTGAGCAGGAAATCGAGCTTTTCCGCCGGCATCTTGCTGTATACGCCCATCTGGAATTTGGTCCAGATGCGCGGCACGCCGAACATCACGGTCGGCCGCGCGCGCTTGAGGTCGTCAAGGAAGGTGTCCAGGCTCTCGGCGAAGAACACCGTCTGCCCGCCATAAATCGACGCCAGCTCGACGAACATGCGCTCGGCTACGTGGCACAGCGGCAGGTAGGACAGCACACGATCGTCTTCGCCGACCCCGAACAGCTCGATGGCATGCCCAGCGGCGAAGCCGAAGTTGCTGAAGTGCTGCATCACGCCTTTCGGCGTGCCGGTGGTGCCGGAGGTGTAGATGATGGTGGCCAGTTGATTGGCCGCAGGCTTGGGATCGTCCTGGATCGGCGTGCAGGCTTGCAGGTCGTCCCACAGGTAGCTGAACTCGCCTTGCGGGCGCAGCGGCAGGCCGATGGTCGGCAGCGTTTCGGGTACGCCCGGCGCCATGCCCGGCCAATCGTCCAGTTTGCCGACGAACAACAGCGCGGCCTCGGAATGCTCAAGCACCTGGCGCACTGAATCGGCGGTGAGGTTCGGGTACAGCGGCACCGACACGTGGCCAGCCATCCAGATCGCCAGGTCGCTGACGATCCAGTGCGCGCAGTTCTTGGAAACGATTGCGATGCGACTGCCTTGCGGCAATTCGCGGCTGCGCAGCCAGTTGGCCGCCCGCCGCGCCTGCTCGCCGACATCAGCCCAGCTCAGCTCCTGCAACTGCCCGCCTGGCAGCGGCTGCACCATATAGCGCTTGTTCGGGTGACGGGCCTCGCGTTCGTAAAACATGTCCAGCGGCAAACGGATAGCATCGGCCACAGGTCTTCCTCCCTTGTTGTTTTTGTGGAGCCAACCAAGCAATTGCTTGGTTGGACTATTCCACGCACAAAGGCGAGCCGCAAGTGGAGAAATGTTTCGGTGTGTAGTGGTGTTTCAGCCTCGCCGTGGGTGCACCACGGCAAGCAGATTCATGCCCCCGGCGGCGATCATCTCGCCGTCCAGTTCGGCCAGGCTGGCGGTCTGCATAGGCAACGGCTGCTGCCGGTGCCCATGCAACAACAGCCCTGCCACGGCGCCCACCAAGGGTTGATGGGTCACCAGCAGCAACTCGCCGTCAGCGTAACGGTCGAGTTGCACCAATACCTCGCGTGGGTCGCTGTCGGGGGTCAACCAGGGCACTGTGTGAATACCCGCGGTGAAGCCCAGGGCATCACGCACCAGAGCGGCGGTTTGCTGGGCCCGCACATAAGGGCTGGCGAGGATCGCGCTCAGCGTTCGCCCCTCCAGTTGCACGGCTGCCTGGCGTACGTCCTCGCGGCCGCGCGCGGTCAAGACACGCTCGGCATCGCTACGCGCGTGCGGTTCGGCTTCACCATGACGCAGTAACCACAGCCTCATCGCCCTGCACTCACAGCTTCGGTTCTTCGTCGCGCACCGGGTGCGCTGCCGGCGGCACGCTGTGCGGCGTCTCGCCTTGCGGTGCTTGCGGGGTCGGCCAATCAGCGAACGGCCACGGCTTCTCATCGCTGTTGAACGTGCCGAAGCGGCCGATCTGCGCCAGGTACTGGCTCAGGCTGTCGCCGAACCCGAGCAGGCTGGCGCTCGGTGCACCGTAAAACACCCGGTAAACGAGTTGCAGCAGCACCACGGCGCCCAGTACCAGCTCGGCCAGCTGCCACACGATGACAAACAGCAGCATCCACAGAACCCGCAAGAGGATGGACTCACGCGCCAACTCTTTATGCTCTTCGCTCATGACACTCTCCCTATGAATTGGCCCCGGGTTCAGAAACCCGTGGCTGGAATAAAATCGACGTCGGTCTTTGGTTCGGCACGCATCAGCGCGGCAATGACCTGATCCAGCGTACGCCCCTCGAAGACAATCGCATGCAAGCCGGCGACCAGGGGCATGTAGACCTGTAATTCCTCGGCTTTGGACTTCAACACCTTAATGGTGTTCACCCCTTCCGCCACTTCTCCCAGACGCTCTACCGCATCGTCCAGGCTCAAACCCTCGCCGAGGGCGAAGCCGACCTGATAATTACGGCTTTTCGGTGACGAGCAAGTGACGATCAGGTCGCCGACTCCGGCCAGGCCGAGAAAGGTCATCGGGTTGGCTCCCAGGTGCACGGCAAAACGGGTCATTTCCGCCAGGGCGCGGGTAATCAGCATGCTTTTGGTGTTTTCGCCCATGCCCAGCGCGGCGGCCATGCCGGCCATGATCGCGTAGACGTTCTTCAATGCCCCGCCCAGCTCGACGCCGAAACGGTCGCCGCTGGCGTATACGCGAAACGTACGGCCATGCAGGGCAGCCTGCACCTGCTGGCAGAGCGCCTCGTCCTCGCTGGCGATCACCGTGGCGGTCAGCGCATGCTCGGCCACTTCCCGGGCCAGGTTCGGCCCCGACAACACACCGATACGCGCCTGTGGGGCGATTTCTTCGAGGATCTGGCTCATCAGTTTGAAGCTCTGCGCCTCAATGCCCTTGGTCGTGCTGACCAGCAATTTACCGCTGAGCTGCTCAGCCACCGGTTGCAAGGCCTGGCGCAGGGCGCTGGAGGGCAAGGCAACAAACACCAGTTGGCAGGCCTGCAAGGTTGCCGACAAATCAGTCAGCGGCTCGACGCCGAGGTGAATCTTCACCCCTTTGAGGTAGCGCGGGTTCTCACGGGTAACGCGAATGGCCTCGGCCTGTTCCGGGTCACGCATCCAATGCAGCACGCGCTGGCCATTCTCCGCCAGCAGGTTTGCAATCGCGGTGCCGAAGCTGCCGCCGCCAAGCACGGCGATGGGTTGCTGCTCAGTCATAACCAATCCGTAATCAATGGCGATCAGCGGGCATTATACGGAGCGACAGTCCTGCGGCCAGCTTTAGCTGGCCCTGCGACCGTGCATAAATGCCATGCGGCCGGCATGCCCCGACTGGCAAAGCCGCTCAGCTCGGTTAACATGCAAACCTTTCAACGCGAACAAGGCCGTTGCGTGATTATCCGCCCCCGCGCCCCACTCTCTCTGTCGCTGCTGGCGCTGTCTTGGTTGACCCTGCTGGCCGGCGACGACGTGTGGGCTGAAGACCTGTTCGACGGCGCGCAGGCCATGCCCCAAGTGCTCACCGCCACGCGCCTGAAACAAGCGCCCGCAGCCGTTCCCGGCAGCATCACGGTGCTCGACAGTGCCTTGATCAAAGCCAGCGGCGCGCGCGACATCCCCGAGCTGTTGCGCCTGGTGCCCGGCATGATGGTCGGCTACCGCAACGGCAACCAGGCCACGGCCAACTACCACGGCAGCAACGTGACCGAAGCGCGGCGCCTGCAAGTGTTGGTCGATGGCCGCTCGGTCTACCACCCCGGCCTGGCGACAGTGGATTGGACGGACATTCCGGTGGCCATCGAAGACATCGAGCGCATCGAAGTGTTTCGCGGGCCGAACACCGTCAGTTACGGCGCCAACGCCTTGATGGGGGTGATCAATATCCTCACCCGCACACCGGCCGACAGCCGCGGCACACGCCTGAAAACCACCCAGGGCCAACGCGGTATCAACGATTGGTACGCCCGCCACGGCACGGCCTGGGCCGACGGCGCAGTGCGCCTGTCGCTCTCCGGGCAACAGGACGAGGGCTTCGATCACAACGAATTCGACCGCGATTACCGCGACAGCCGGCGCCTCAACCGTTTCAACCTGTCCGTCAGCCAGCAACTCGACAGCCGCCACAGCCTGGACTGGCAACTGGCAGCCAAGGAAGGCAGCAACCAGCGCCCGTACAGCTACAGCCCGGTGTTCGGCAACATCGAGCCAGGCGACAGCGGCTCGGACGTCAGCGCCCGCGACTATGCCGGCTCCCTGCGCTGGACCCTCGACTTCAGCCCCGAGCACAGCCTGCAACTGCAAAGTTCGGCGCAGCATTGGCAGCGCGTGCAGGACTGGCGCGCCTGTGAGGCAGAAATCGCCTTCAGCCCGGCGCTGGGCCAATTGTGGGACCTGAACCCCGCCTATGTGCTCGCGCTCGCCGAAAACCCATTCAGCGTGCCGGCCGGAACGGCGCAAGAACAGGCACTCGCCGGCACCGTACAAGGACAGTTATTGGCTGGCGCGACCAACGCGGTGTGCGGCGACGTCAACCAAAGCATGCGCGAGACCCGCTACGACGTTGAGCTGCAAGACACCCTGAGCCTGTCCGACGACCTACGCCTGCTCAGCGGTGTGGGCTATCGCTATGACCGGGCCGATTCAGAAACCTATTTCAACGGTGCCCTGAGCAACCACATCTGGCGTTTGTTCGGCCATCTCGAATGGCAACTAAGCGAGCACTGGCTGTTGCAAGGCGGTGCCATGCTGGAAAACGATCAATTGACCGGCGACTCGCTGACCCCGCGCGTCGCCGTCAACTACCTGATTACTGCGCGCCACGGGCTGCGCGCGGTGTATTCGGAAGCCGTGCGCTCACCGGACATGTACGAAAACAACGTCGACTGGCGCTACCGCGTGCGCAACCTGCAACCGCTGGCGTTCGGCCAGAGCAGCGCGACCTACTTCGCCCGCTCGCAGGGCCCCGGCAATCTCGACCAGGAAATCATGCGCTCGCGTGAGCTGGGCTATAACGGCCTGTTCGCCGAAGCGGGCGTCGCCCTGGACATCAAGCTGTTCTACGACGAAATCCGCAACATGATCAGCGAACCGCTGCGCAATGACCGTTTCGCCCCGAGCAATGCCAACCACATGCGTTTCAGCGGCGCCGAGACCCAGATCGACTGGCAACTCAGCCACGCCGACCGCCTGCGCCTGAGCTATGCCTACGTCGACTTCACGGCCAGCAGCAAGCTCGACCAGCGCCTTACCGCGCGTAACAGCGGCTCCGCCGGTTGGCTGCGCGACTGGGGCCAGGGCTGGTCCAGCGCCCTCTTCTACTATGGCGCCGACCAACTCAACGAGCGCCGCTTCGAACGCCTCGACGTGCGTCTGGCCAAACGTATCGCAATAGGCCAAGCCACGCTGGAGTTGGCCGGGGTGCTGCAACAACGCCTCGACGATGAGCCGCTGACCTGGCAGGAAAATAACTACGACGAACGACACCTGCTGTATGTCAGCGCGGAGCTAGAGTTCTAGGATGCGTTGCCACCCTTCACGGAAGAGTCCCGCACGAGGCCCATGGATGCGCCACTGGCTCTTACTCTGCTGCCTACTCTGCACTGTGCCGCTACAGGCCGCCGAGATCATTCTCAGCAGCGTCGAAGACACGCCGGCAATCCGCGCGTTCAGCGCCGCCTTGGCCGCACGGCGGCCAGATGATCAGGTACGCTTTTCGCCCCTCGCAAACCTGCCGACGCCCGAGCGGATTGCCCGCGACACCCGCCTGATCCTGTTCGGCCCGCAAGCCCTCGACTGGCGACTGGCGGCGCCCGAAGGGCCGCCGACCCTGGTCGTGCGCATCGGCCGTGTGCAAGCACAGGCCTTGCTCGGCGATGCGCGCCCGGCCCACCTGAGCCTGCTCTGGAATGACCCGGACCCCGCGCGTCAGTTGCGCCTGGTGCGCTTGCTGCTGCCGCAAGCCAAACGCATCGGCGTGCTCTATGACGGACACAGCGAATTTCTCCTCGACGAACTACGCCGCGCCGCCGCACCGCTGGGCCTGGAGATCGTCAGCCAGGCCTGGCCCGACAGCCGCGATAATCGTCCCGTACTCGCCCTGCTACAGCGCAGCGATCTGCTGCTCGGCCTCAACGATGCCGACCTGTTCAACCCACACACCGCCAAGAGCCTGCTGCTGACCAGCTATGCCCAGCAACGGGCGTTGATCGGCCCCAGCGCCAGCTTCGTGCGGGCGGGCAGTTTGGTCAGCAGTTACAGCGACCAGAGCGACTGGCTAGCCAGCCTTGAGCATTGGCTCGACCAGCCGCCGCAACGCTGGCCGAGCAGTGCCTACCCACCCCATTTCAAAGTACTCGGCAACCGCCAAGTGGCGCGCGCATTAGCTATCGAACTGGCCGACGACGTCACATTGACGCGGCAAGTGGCAGAAGGAGAAAGCCCATGAACCTGCGCCGAGGCTGGAACATCCACACCCGCACGCAGTTGATCAGCGTCGGTCCGGCCCTGTTATTGACCCTGCTGCTGACCGGGTTTTTCACCTTCGTGCGTTTGCAGGACCTGCGCGAAGAACTCAACCAAACCGGTCAGCTGATCGCCAGCCAACTGGCGCCGGCCACCGAATACGGGGTGATTTCCGGCAACCTGGAGGTCCTCGACTCGCTCTTGCAGGCCACCTTAAACACCGCGCACGTGCGCTTTCTCGAAGTGCGCGACCGCGCGGACAATATCCTGATCTACGTCGAGCAACCCAACAGCCAAGGACAAGGCAGCGCACAGGTCGAGATATTCCACGCGCCGATCCGCTTACAGCGGATCGAACTGGCCAGCGACTTTTTCCAGGAAAGCGCCCAGCAGCCAGCCCCACCGACGGGCGATTACCTCGGCCGCGTGGTGGTGGGCATGTCCAATGACGCGTTCAACACCCGCCAGCAGGGCATCCTTCTCAAAGCCGCGCTGCTGGCCCTGTTCGCCTTGCTGCTGACCTTTTTTCTCGCGCGGCGCCTGGCGCGGCGTCTGTCGCAACCGCTGAGCGCGATGGGCGAGGCGGTGACGGCGATTCGGGCCGGCGATTACCGCACCGCCCTGCCGGAACAAGGCGAAGGCGAGTTGGGCGCCCTGGCGCGGCACATCAACGACCTGGCCGATGGCCTGGATCGCGCCAGCCATGAGCAGCAACAAGCGATGGCCTTGCTGATCAAGGCGCGCGAGGAATCGGAGCAGGCAAACCGCGCCAAATCCGACTTCCTGGCGATGATGAGTCACGAACTGCGCACACCCATGAATGGCGTGCTGGGCATGCTGCAACTGCTGGAGACCACCGAGATGACCCAGGAGCAAGGCGAATACGCCGCCCTGGCGACCGAATCCACCGAACACCTGCTGAAAGTCATCAACGACATCCTCGATTTTTCGCGCATCGAGCGCGGCGCGCTGGAGTTGGAGCGCATCGGGTTCAACCTGCTGGAGCTGATTCAGGGCTCGGTACAGGTGTTTCAGCACAGTGCCCAGCAGCGCGGCCTGGAGCTGAAACTGGAGGCCCAGGACGGCCTGGAGCAACTGGAAGTCCAGGGCGACCCGACGCGCATCCGGCAGATACTGGTCAACCTGATTGGCAACGCGCTGAAGTTCACCGAAGACGGCAGCATCCGTGTGCAAACCCACTGGCAAGCACTGGATAACCAAGTGCTGTGGTTTAGCTGCGCGGTGCACGACAGCGGCATCGGCATCTCGCCCGAGCGCCTGGAGCATATGTTCGATGCGTTCCAGCAAGCCGACACCTCGATCTCACGGCGCTATGGCGGCACCGGTCTCGGTCTGCCAATCGCCCGGACGCTGGCGGAGCGCATGGGCGGCACCCTGCGCGCGCAAAGCCAGGAAGGCCGCGGTTCGATCTTCACCCTGGAAATACCGCTGCCATTCTCTCAACACAGCCGACCCATCGAGCGACATTCCCTCCCCGAAGGCGGCCAAGGCCAGGGGCAGGAGGTACTGCTGGTCGAAGACAACCCGGTCAACCAGACGGTGATCGAAGCCATGCTGCGCAGCCTCGGTTATCAGGTGTTCTTGGTCGGCGACGGCGCCCAGGCAGTGCATAGCGCCGAGCAACAGGATTTTGCCGCAATCCTGATGGATTGCCGGCTGCCGATCATGGATGGCTATGAGGCCACCCGGCAGATTCGTCGACTCGCGGGCCACGCCGGCGTGCCCATTATCGCCCTGACCGCCAACGCCCTACAGGGTGACCGCGAGGCCTGTCTGGACGCCGGCATGAACGATTACCTGGCCAAACCCTTCAAACGCGTTGACCTACAACGCGTGCTGCAACGCTGGCTACCACCCCGACCTTCGATGAGTAGCGAGGATGCCTGAAATGCTTCAGGCTTACCGCGGCAAGACCTCTTGCCCGGTTCGTGTGACAACACGCAGTGCGCGGGTGTACAACTGTACTCAACCCGCTGTGACTTTCACCACAACGCAACAGTCTATGACTAGGCTGCTGGCAGACGCACATGCTGTGCGGCGCCAGCCAGGACGATTCGCCCAGCCCTGGCGCGTGGGGATTAATGAGGAGCTCGCATGACCAAACAAAACGCCTTCACCCGGGAAGACCTGTTGCGCTGCAGTCGCGGCGAACTGTTCGGCCCAGGTAATGCGCAACTGCCCGCGCCGAACATGCTGATGATCGATCGCATCACCCACATCAGCGAAACTGGCGGCAAGTACGGCAAAGGCGAGATCGTTGCAGAACTCGATATCACTCCGGATCTGTGGTTCTTCGCTTGCCATTTCGAGGGTGACCCGGTGATGCCAGGCTGCCTCGGCCTTGATGCCATGTGGCAATTGGTGGGTTTCCACCTCGGCTGGCAAGGCAACCCCGGCCGTGGCCGTGCCCTGGGTTCCGGCGAAGTGAAATTCTTCGGCCAAGTACTGCCGACCGCCAAGAAAGTCACCTACAACATTCAGATTAAACGCACCATCGCCCGCTCGCTGGTTCTGGCCATCGCCGATGGCACCGTCAGCGTCGATGGCCGCGAGATCTACAGCGCCGAAGGCCTGCGGGTTGGCCTGTTCACCTCCACCGACAGTTTCTAAAGGATCTTCTCCATGCGTCGCGTCGTGATTACCGGTCTGGGCATTGTTTCTTGCCTGGGCAATGACAAAGAAACCGTATCCGCCAACCTTCGCGCTGGTCGGGCCGGTATCCGTTTCAATCCGGAATACGCCGAGATGGGCCTGCGCAGCCAAGTGTCCGGCTCCGTCGACCTGAACCTGGAAGAGCTGATCGACCGCAAGGTCTACCGCTTCATGGGCGACGCCGCCGCCTTCGCCTACCTGTCCATGGAACAGGCGATCAAGGATGCCGGCCTCAGCACAGAAGAAATCTCCAACCCACGCGTGGGTTTGATCGCCGGCTCCGGCGGCGCGTCCACCTTCAACCAGATGGAGGCCATGGACATCCTGCGCGAGAAAGGCGTCAAGCGTGTCGGCCCGTATCGCGTACCGCGCACCATGGGCAGCACCGTTTCCGCCTGCCTGGCCACACCGTTCAAGATCAAGGGCGTCAACTACTCGATCTCCTCGGCGTGCGCCACCAGCGCCCATTGCATTGGCAACGCCATGGAGCAGATCCAACTGGGCAAGCAAGACATCGTGTTTGCTGGCGGCGGCGAAGAAGAACACTGGAGCCAGAGCTTCCTGTTCGACGCCATGGGCGCCCTCTCCACCCAGTACAACGAAACCCCGGAAAAGGCCTCGCGCGCCTATGACGCCAAGCGTGACGGTTTCGTTATCGCTGGCGGTGGCGGCATGGTGGTGGTCGAGGAACTGGAACACGCCCTCAAGCGTGGCGCGAAAATCTATGCGGAAATCGTCGGCTACGGCGCAACCTCCGATGGCTATGACATGGTCGCGCCGAGCGGTGAAGGCGCAGTGCGCTGCATGCAGCAAGCCCTGGCCACCGTCGACACGCCAATCGACTACCTGAACACCCACGGCACCTCGACCCCGGTCGGCGACGTCGCGGAAAGCCGCGCAGTACGTGAAGTGTTCGGTGCCAAGGCACCGGCCATCAGCTCGACCAAGAGCCTGTCCGGCCACTCCTTGGGCGCCGCCGGCGTACAGGAAGCGATCTACTGCATGCTGATGATGGAAGGCAACTTCATCGCCGGCTCGGCGAACATCGACGAAGTCGATCCAGAGATCGCCGACCTGCCGATCCAGCTCAAGACCGTGGAGAACGCCAAACTCACCACCGTAATGAGCAACAGCTTCGGCTTCGGTGGCACCAACGCCACCCTGGTACTGAAGCGCTGGGCCGGCCAGTAAGCCTGACCATGCTGCACAGAAAAACGGCGCCCTAGGGCGCCGTTTTTTATTTCCAGCGATGGGTCCCCACGAGACGCGTTGCTCAGAAGCCGGCGCGTGGGGTCTCGCTTCGCTCTACGCCAGCCCACACACCACAATCGATACCGCAAGACCAGCGCCCGCAAGCGCCGGCCGGCCCTGCCTGCGAACTAGACCTTGAAGCGCCCGACCATACTGTTCAGATCGACCGCCAGACGCGACAACTCCTGGCTGGCGGCACTGGTTTGGTTGGCACCGGCGGAGGTTTGCAGGGACAGATCGCGAATGTTCACCAGGTTGCGATCAACCTCGCGGGCCACCTGCGCCTGTTCTTCCGAGGCGCTGGCGATGACCAGGTTGCGCTCGTTGATCTGCGAGATCGCCGTGGCGATTTCTTCCAGCGCCAAACCTGCGGCCTTGGCGACATCCAGCGTCGAACGGGCCCGCGTATTGCTGTTTTGCATGGCACTGACCGCCTGATCGGTGCCCTGCTGAATACCGCTGATCATTTGCTCGATTTCCTGGGTCGACTGCTGAGTACGGTGCGCCAAGGCGCGCACCTCGTCGGCCACTACCGCAAAGCCCCGCCCGGCATCGCCGGCACGCGCCGCTTCGATGGCGGCGTTGAGGGCCAACAGGTTGGTCTGCTCGGCAATCGAACGAATCACGTCCAGCACTTTGCTGATGTCGCGCACCTTATCGGCCAGCAATTCGACCTGCCCGGCGGTGGCGGTGACGTCGTCGGCCAGGTGACTGATCGAGTCGACCGTCTGGCGTACTTGCTCGCGACCTTGCTGGGCGGTGCGGTTCGACTCGCGCGAGGCCTCCGAGGTGGTCACCGCATTGCGCGCCACTTCTTCCACAGCGGTGGTCATCTGATTGACCGCGGTCGCCGCTTGTTCGATTTCGTTGTTCTGCTGATGCAGGCCACGCGTCGAATCCTCGGTCACCGCGCTCAACTCCTCCGAAGCAGACGCCAGTTGATTGGAGGAATCGGAAATACTCTGAATGGTGCTGCGCAGGCTTTGCTGCATGGTTTTCAGCGCTGTCAGCAAACGCGCCGGCTCATCTTTGCCATCGACCACGATGTTGTGAGTCAGATTACCCGCAGCCACCACTTCCGCCACTTCCAGCGCGCGATTCAGCGGCGTGACGATGCTGCGCGTCAAGAGCAGCGCCAGCACCACCGTCGCCAACCCCGCCAGCAGCATGGTCACCAGCACCCAGGTACGTGCGCTATAGAACACCTCACCAGCATGCGTTGCCGCGCGGGTAGCGCCGCTACGATTGAGATCGGTCAATTCAGCCAGGGCTGCGGCCATCGAATCGGCATACTGGCCCAGCTCGCCATTGACTACGACCAGCGCCTCGTCGAGCAAGTCTTGCTGCGAAAGCTGCATGACCTTGCCCTGCTCTTGCAGGTAAAGCCGCTCGGCGGTCTGAAAACGCTGATACACCGCACGCTCTTCGGGGGTGGAAATCAGCCTTTCAAAGCGTTCCTGGGAAGCCAATAAATCCGCTTTCAACTGCACCGCGCGGGCTTCGTTAGCGCGCAGACTTTGCTCATCGCGGTTGAGCATCAGACGCAGGGTGATGGTGCGCAAACGCAGGATACTTTGGCTCAATTCACCCAGCTCCAACACGCCCGGTAGCCAGTTTTCATCCACCTCGGCGGATTGCTCGCGCATGCTGGCCATCTGTAGCAAGGCAAAACTGCCAAGGAAAAGCACCAACAACGCCACCAGACCAAAACCCAAGGCGGCTCTGGGGGCGATATTGAGATTACGCAGTGTCATGTTGGGCTTCCTTCTAAGGGCAGTGGCACCCTGGCTGGGCATATCAACAGGGCAAATTCGGTACGTTGCACATCTGTTGTCTATATCGACACTGCGGCCCGACTACTTGAGTCAATCGTCAAGAAAAACTCCCAAGCCGTTATGGTCATTAGCTTTCTCACAAACGGGAGCAGGCAATCTTCTTGGCAGAAACACCAAAGGGCATCGACAGGATGCCCTTGGTGCAATGCAACACTTATGCGCGTTCTTCAAGTGGCTCGCTGCGGCGCTTGCTGCTCAGGCGCGGGAACAACATCGGCACCTGTTGACGATAAGCCTGGTACTGCGGATGCGCCTCGCACAGGTCGCGCTCTTCCAACTGGATCGCCGAGAGGATGTAGACCGTGATCATCAGCGCGAACAGCACATGGGCCATGCCCATGTCGGGCGTCGCCCAGAAAGCAAAGAGCCAGCCGACGTACAGCGGATGACGGACGATGCGGTAGAGCGCCGGCGTCTTGAACGGCAGCGTGGCGTAGGGCTGCCGAGCAGTTGCAGCCAAACCTGGCGCAAACCGAACAGGTCGAAGTGGTTGAGCAAGAAGGTGCTGTAGAGCACCAACAACTGGCGCACCTCGGCGGCGACGTCCACCATCAGAACCTGCATGCCCTCTTGCATAGCCGCCTACAGCATAGTCAGGTGCGCGCCAATGGTTCAGCGCACCTGGAAGCGTTGCTCGGCCAGTTTGCGGTCGCCTTGGAACACCAGGAAGTGCCACTCGCCCGCCACCACTTCATGCGGTTCGGAGAACTCGAATGCCATGACATCCTGCGGCGCTCCTGGCACCAGCGTCTGCGTGACCACGAACTTGTCATGCCGCGCGCCGTCGGCGGTCACCACACCCGGGGTCAGATAGAGCAGCGTCAGCGGCGTGTCGTTGGCCACTTTGCCGACCAGGTTGTAGCGCATGCCGAACTTGGTGCCGAGCTTGGCCGGAATTACCTCGCTGCGCTCGATGGCCTGGTTGATGCGGGTCAGCACCCGCTCGCCCGGTTTGAAATCCTCATACTGGCTGCTGAAAACGCCGTATTCCACCGGTCCTTCGACACGCACTTCGGCATGCGTCAGACCAGCCATCAGCAGAAGTGCCGCCAGTGCACTGAAACGGGTGTATTGCATATCGCGCTCCTTGTTTGGGATGGCGCGAGCCTATGACACCCTCGTGACAGATGAATGACAGCCTTACTTCGCCAGCTCGGCCTGTACCTTGCGCGGTAGCACGCTGAGGAAGTTGTCGCGCGCGACCTTGTGCGCCACGTCCTCCGGCAACGCATCGAGGAACGGCTCGAAACCGCTCATGTACTCGCCCATGCTATCGAAACGACCGACCACGTCGGAGCCGAGCATAAAGCGCGCCGGGTAACTGCTGACCAGGTGCAGCCACTCGGCATTCGGCTTGCCCTGCTCATCCAGCAGGTAGGGCCGCAGCATGGTCCAGGACAAGTCGATATACAGGTTGGGATATTCCTCGAGCATGCGTTGCAGGGTCGCCAGGAGGAAATCCAGTTTCTCCTGATGGCGATGGATTTCCATGCTGGTACCGGCATGCGCCCAGATGAAGCGCACGTGCGGATGATTGCGCAGCGGGTCTTCGAGCTCCTGCAAGTACAGCGGGTTGCGCTCGCGCTTGGAGGTGATGTTGGAGTGCAGCATGACCGGCAAATCGTATTCGGCGGCCAGGTGATAGACCCGCGCCAACGCTTCATTGTTGGCCCTCGGCACCTCGCCATGAATCAACGCGCTGAGGTCGTCATGGCGGGTGAAGACCTCGCCAATGCCCTGCCACAACCCCGGGTCGAGTTCGAGCATGCGGCGGATATGCGCATCGGCGTTTTTGTCGTTGGGGTTGAACCCCGACAGAAACGGGTGAAAGCGTTGTCGCTGTGCGGCCGGCAACTGCTTGTAGGCATGCGCGATCAGGGTGTCGGTGGCGCTGTACCAGTAGGCGTTGGCGTCATCGCCGGCGTAATAGCGCGGCCGCTTGGGTTCGTCCTCGTGCCATTTCTTCGCCACCGGAATACCGGAGAACATCACGTGATCGACCTTCGACTCGGCCATGCGCTTGAGCAAGACATCCATGCCGGCGCTTTCTTGGAAAAAATCGACGTAATGCAGGTGAGCATCGCTGTAGCGATAATCGCGGGCGCTGGCGTTGCCGGCAGCCAAACCGATAAACAGTGCAAAACTCAAACGAAGCACACGCAAGGGACGTCCTCCTGACAGTTCGAGCAGCATAGACTCTGTAAGCGTGGCGCAAGTTCAGCACCCCGCGCAGCGCAACAAGCCCCCCGCGCGCCAAGGCGCTCGAAGCGACAGGCACCATAAAAGCCCCCACGGACCGCGCAAGCACCAGCTTGGAACGTCTGTGCGCGGTTATTTCCCTGCGCCCGCCGCGTGACGCGGCGCACAGATAATGGCACTTGGCTTGCAGTGTTCCAGCCAGACCCCTGAAGGAACAAGCCATGCTCCAGTTGCTGCGTAACCCGGCCCGCAAAGCCATGGACGAAGACGCGCTTGACGCCCTGTTCAATCACCATGACCTGACCACGCGCCTGCCCGATAGCTATCGCTGGATGAGCCGCCTGAACGACTTCAGCGCCGGCCTGCAACAACGTATCCGTACCAGCCTCGGCGCCGCCGTCGGGATCGCCTCGCACGCCCCGCAATTGGCGCACATTGCAGCGGCCAACCAGGTCAGCGGGCAAGCGCTGGCACAATCCTCGGAGCTGATCGCCAGCGCCAGCGAACAGGTCACCACGACGCTGGATGTCGAACTGATCCCGGGGGCCGCCGAAGTGGCGCAGTTGTCCGCGGAAGTCGCCGCAACCCTGCATCAATGCCAGCAAAGCGGCCAGACCGTGTTGCAGCAGGTCGACGTCATCGGCGAACGCGAACAGCAACTGGACCAGGTGATCACGCAGCTGACCAGCCAGCTGGACGAGGTCAGCAAAGTGATCGGGGTGATCGCCAGCATCTCCCAGCAGACCAACCTGCTCGCCCTGAATGCCGCCATCGAAGCGGCCCGCGCCGGCGAGCATGGTCGCGGCTTTGCCGTGGTGGCCGAGGAGGTCAGACGCCTGGCCGGACACACCACCGAGGCCACCGGTCAGGTTGGCGGGATCATCGAGCGTTTTCGCGCGGGCATGCGCCAGCTCGGCGAGGCCGGCGTTGATATGCACCAGGCGGTCGCCGACGGCCGCGCCGGCATGCAACATGTCGGCGCCGGCCTCGACAGCACGCGCCAAGCCATGGACCGCCTGGACAGCCGGGTCGGACAGATCGCTGCCGGCACCGAACAGATCGGCCAGGCCGTGCGCTCGATCAATGGCGATGTGCAAAACATTGCCCAAGTGGCCGCCGAGCTGCTTGGCAAGGCCAGTCAGGTGCTGCACCACAGCCAGGCGGTTCGCGAAGACGGCGATCGCCTGCTAGCTGGGCTCGGCGATTTCCGCCTGGAAATCCACCGCGAAGTGCGCCGCGCCGTGGAGCAACTGGCGACGCAGAGCGGCTTGGCCGGCGAGATCGGCCAGGCCGAACAGCTGCTGATGCAGACGCTTAAACGCGACCCGCGCTTCGAGCTGTTCTACGTGGTCGACCGTCACGGCGTGCAGGTTTCCGAGAACCTGTTTGCCGCCGATGTCAGCCATGACGGCAGCAGCTGCCGCGGCCGCAACTGGGGCCAACGCCCATGGTTTCGGGCCGCCGCCGACAGCCTCGGCAGCCACATCACCCAGGTCTACCGCTCCTCGGCCACCGATGCTTTCTGCTTCACCGTTTCGGTGCCGATCCTCGACGAGCACGGCCGTCTGCTGCGCGTGCTGGGCGCCGATGTGCGCTTGTCGGCGCTGGTCTGAAGCAACCGGGATGGGCTAGGCTGGCTGCTCAGGTAGCACGCACTCGGCCTCAGCGCCCCGGAGTTTTCATGATCAGTATTCGCAACGAAAAAGGCCTGCTTCAGCGCATCGATATCGGCCCGCACACCCTGCACAGTGATGTCCCGGTGGAACTCGGCGGCGAGGGCTCGGCGCCCGAACCGCATGACTTATTCGACGCCGCGCTCGGCGCCTGCAAAGCCTTGACGCTGGCACTCTATGCCAAACAGAAAGGCCTGCCGCTGAGCGGTGTGGATGTCCAGGTACAGCGTGACGACAGCCAGGAGCGCCAGGGCCTGTATCGCCTGGCCGTGGAGTTGACCCTGCATGGCGCCCTGGACGAAGCACAACGCCAACAGCTGCTGCGTATCGCCGACAAATGCCCGGTGCATAAACTGCTGACCAGCAGCGAGGTGCAGGTCAGCACCCACCTCGGCGAACGTACGCCATGAGCGGCGTGCTGTTGATTCAACCTCGCGCGGAAGATATCGCGGGGCAACCGATCCTGCGGCCGCTGCCATCGGCACACTGCCGCAGCGTCGGGCCTTTTGTGTTCTTCGACCACATGCTGGAAAAGCACTACCCGCCCGGCAGCGGCATGAACATCAACCAGCACCCGCATATTGGCCTGTCCACCCTCACCTACCTGTTCGAAGGCCAGTTGCAACACAAGGACAGCCTCGGCTCGGACCAGTTGGTGCAGCCCGGCGACGTCAGTTGGATGACCGCCGGTAAAGCCGTGGCGCATGTCGAACGCACCCCGGCCGACAGCTTGAAAAGCGGCTCGCGGCTACACGGTCTGCAAGTCTGGCTGGCCCTGCCGGCCGCCGACGAGCAAGGCCCGCCGAGCTACAGCCACCACCCTGCCAGCAGCCTGCCACGCAGCGAAGCCATGGGCGTGCAGATCTGCCTGATCGCCGGCAGCGGATTCTGCCTGCAGTCGCCAGTGCCGGTGCGCTCGCCCACGCTGTACGCCGAACTCAAACTGAGCGCCGGCGCCAGCCTGCTGATCCCCGCCGAGCACCCCGAGCGGGCGTTGTACCTGATCGACGGCGAAGTCCTGCTCGACGACCAGCCACTGCCGCTACACGGGCTGACAGTGCTGCCCGAAGGTCAGGCCTTCACCCTCAGCGCCTGCGGCGGCAGCCATCTGGCGTTGATTGGTGGTACGCCCCTGGGGCCACGGCGGATGAATTGGAACTTCGTCGCCAGCGAGGCGGCGCTGATCGAGCAGGCCCGCGCACGCTGGGCGAACCGCGACTGGCCGACGGTGCCCGGAGAAACGGTGTGGATCGAACTGCCACGCTGAGAGAATTTGTTTCACTTGCAACACATCCAGCCGCCGCACTCTCGGGTATAACCTGTGGCGGCGGTAGATGTGTCAGAAACGTGGCGGATCATAGGAAGACTGCATGCCGGACCCGATGTTCGATTACGAGAGCACCTTAGAAGCGTGTGCCCGGCGCGATGAGCGCGCCTTTCAAGCACTTTACCAACAGGAGGCACCACAAATGCTGGGCCTCGCGATTACCCTGCTCGGCCGCCGTGACCAGGCGGAAGACTGCCTGCACGATGCCTTCGTGCAAATCTGGCGTAATGCCGAGCGTTTCAAGCGCTCCATCGGCAGCGGTCGCGCCTGGATACACAGCATCCTGCGTTACCGGGCACTGAACCAGTTGCGCAGCCGTGGGCGCCTGGTCGAACTGGACGACGATTTTATCGAACGCGTGGTTGACGACAGCCCGCAGGCAGCCGAATTGTTCGACCAGCAAGCCGACAAGCAGCAACTGCGGCGCTGCCTGCAAGGCTTGGAACGCCCGCGCCGGCACCCAATCCTGCTGGCGTTTTACCGCGGCCTGACCCATGACCAGATCGCTGCTCGCCTGACCACCCCACTCGGCACCATCAAGGGCCGTATCCGCGCCGGGTTGCGCGCTTTGCAGGAGTGTTTGCAAGCATGATTCCGCAACAGCCTGCCGAACGCCGTACCCTGATCGGCGAATATGTCCTGGGCCTGCTCGATGAAGCCGAAAGCGCTGAAGTCCGCCAACTGCTCGAAGACGACGAAGACGCCGCGCGCATGGCGTTGGAGTGGGAACGCCACTTCCTGGAGCTAAGCGATCAACTGCCCGCACACACCCCATCGGCCGTGCTCTGGCCGCGCATTCAGCGCAACCTGGGGCTGGGGCCGGCAGCGGCGGTCGTGCAAGAACAGACCTGGCAGACATGGTGGAACAACCTTGGCGCATGGCGCCTGACCAGTGCGGCCCTGGCGATTGCCCTGGTGGTGGCGCTGCTGCCTGGCGTCTGGCGCCCGGGTATCGAACCCAACAGCTATACCGTGGTGCTGCAAGCGCCGGGCGAAGCAGCCAAACCGGGCTGGGTCGTGCATGTCGACAGCCAAGGCGCATTGCGCCTGGAACCGCTGTTGCAAGATCAGATCCCGGCAGACCGTTCGGTACAGTTCTGGACCCTGGTCGACCCCGCCATCGGGCCACGCTCGCTGGGCCTGGTCGAACCGGGCCGGGATCTGGCGCTCACGCCCGAGCAGATCGGTGCAGTGCAAGCCGGACAACTGTTCGAGCTGACCCTGGAGCCAGTTGGCGGCTCACCGATCAACCGCCCAACCGGCAAAGTGCTGTATATCGGTCGCGCGGTGCTCGCTTCAGCCAATTGAGCAGAACCTGGCCGGCGCCCTGCCGGCCAGGCGCAAGACGGATTTGAAAAAAAAACTTCAGCGCGCGACATCCAAACCGCCACTCATGGGTATAGCTATCAGGTGTTTCGTCGAGGCACCTGCAAGGCGGCAAGCCTTGCACTGATGCTAGATGCTCAAGAGAGGATTCTTATGAACAGGTTCACCAAGCAGCTTACTGTTGCCATCAGCACGGCCACCCTTTGCCTGGGCGCCAGCGCCGTCAGCGCCGCCAACCTGTTGGCCCTGAGCGCCGACGGCCAGCTGTTCAAGGTCGACACACAAACCCTGAAAGTCAGCGCCAACATGGCGGCCAGCAGCCCCAGCCCATTACGCGGTATCGACATCCGCCCGGCCAACGGCAAGCTGTATGCCTTGGGCGCGGATAACCAGTTGTACACCGTGGATTTGGCCAGCGGCGCTGCCAGCGTTGCCGCCAAACTGAACAACAGCCTGCCGGGCAGTGGCCAGGCAGTGATCGACTTCAACCCGGTAGCGGATAAGCTGCGCCTGCTCGCGCCGGACGGCACCAGCTTCCGGGTCAATGTCGAAACCGGCGAAGTCGTGGTAGATGGCTCGGTCGCCTATGCCGCTGACGGCCCTTATGCGGGCAAGACTGCACAAGTGCTGGCCGGTGCCTACAGCAACGCGTATGCCGGCACCACGGCCACCGCGCTGTACAACGTCGACCTCGCCAGCGGCAACCTGATGCTGCAAAACCCGCCAAACGACGGCGTCCAGCAAGTGGTCGGTAAGATCGCCGAAGGCCTGAAAGCCGCCGCGCTGGATATTCAAAGCGATGGCAAAGGCGGCAACACCGCCTACCTATTGACGGGCAAAACCCTGCACACCCTCGACCTGGCCAGCGGCAAGCCAACCACCCTGGGCGATGTAGCCGGCCTGCCGGACAACATCATCGACATCGCCGTGCTACCGGCCATGTAAGCCACTCAACCGGGAAGACCTCATGTCTTCCCGGTTGGCTCAGGGCTACTGCGTGAACACCTCATCGAACAAATCGTTCATGGCTGTGAACGCCCGCTCGGCCACCACGGGGTGGTATTCGTTGCGCCCCGGCACGTTGGCTACCGGACTGGTGAACGAATGCACCGCGCCGCCGTAGCTGACCAGTTGCCAATCCGCCTTCGCCGCCTTCATTTCCGCAATAAAGCCATCGATCTGCGCCTGCGGCACAGCCGGATCGTCCGCGCCATGCAGCACTAATACTGGCGCCTTGATGTTCTGCGCATCCGCCGGGTTGGGCGTATCCAGATTGCCGTGAAACGACACAAAGCCTTTCAGATCGGCGCCGGAGCGGGCCAGTTCTAGCACCGCGCCGCCACCGAAGCAGAAACCAATCGCCCCCAGCCTGCTGGCATCCAGCGCAACCTGCGCGGTTTGTGCCTTGAGCACTTCCACGGCAGCCTGCGCACGCTTGCGCATCAACGGTCGGTCACTGCGTACCAGGGTCGCAGCGGCCTTGGCCTCATCGGCATTGGTCGGCCGCACGGCTTTGCCGTACATGTCGGCCATAAACACCACGTACTTGTCGCCGGCCGCACGCGCCGCCTTCTTCGCCGAATCCTCGGTAACCCACAGCCAATTAGGCACCATCAACAAACCTGGGCGCGCTGCGGTTACCGCATCGTCGTAGATCAGCAAGCCCTCGAACGCTTCGCCGTCAATCTCGTAAGGCACCGGCTTGACCACCACGGCGGCTTCGGCAAGGCCAACCAGGCCCATCAGCGCCAGGGGTAGAAGTGACTTTTTCATCGACCGTACTCCTGTTGAATGAATAACCCTTCAACAGTAGCGCCTACCCCGCCACAGCCAAGAAAAAAGCCCGCATCAGCGGGCTTTTTTCATTACGGCAGGTATCAGGCCGAGAGTTCGACCAGCAGCTTGTTCAGACGCTGCACATAAGCCGCAGGGTCTTTCAGGCTGTCACCGGCTGCCAGAGCGGCTTGGTCGAAGAGGATGTGCGAGAGATCGGCAAAGCGCTCTTCGTCCGGTTCACCATCGAGTTTCTCGATCAGCGGATGGCTGGGGTTGAACTCGAAAATCGGCTTGGAGTCCGGCACCTTCTGCCCGCTGGCTTCGAGGATCTGGCGCATCTGCAGGCCCAGGTCCTGCTCGCCAATCGCCAGAATCGCCGGCGAATCGGTCAGGCGATGCGACACCCGTACCTCGGCCACCTGCTCGCCCAGCGCGGCTTTCAGGCGCTCGAACCTTCTTTGGCCTTGGCGACTTCTTCCTGGGCCTTCTTGTCTTCTTCCGAATCCAGCTTGCCGAGGTCCAGGTCGCCGCGAGCGACGTCGACGAACTGCTTGCCGTCGAACTCGGTCAGGTAGCTCATCAGCCACTCGTCGATACGGTCGGTGAGCAGCAGCACTTCGATACCTTTCTTACGGAACACTTCCAGGTGCGGGCTGTTCTTCACCTGGGCATAGGTTTCGCCGGTCAGGTAGTAGACCTTATCCTGGCCCTCTTGCATGCGGGCGATGTAATCGGCCAGGCCAACCGTCTGCTCGCCCGCGTCGCTGCCGGTAGAGGCAAAGCGCAACAAGCCGGCGATCTTTTCCTTGTTGGCGAAGTCTTCCGCCGGGCCTTCTTTGAGCACCTGGCCGAAGTTCTTCCAGAAGCCCTGGTATTGCTCGGGCTCGTTCTTCGCCAGTTTTTCCAGCATGTCCAGCACGCGCTTGGTTAGCGCCGACTTCATCGAGTCGATGATCGGGTCTTTCTGCAGGATCTCGCGGGAGACGTTCAGCGACAGGTCGTTGGAGTCAACTACACCCTTGATAAAGCGCAGGTACAGCGGCAGGAAGGATTCGGCCTGGTCCATCACGAACACGCGCTGCACATAAAGCTTCAGGCCACGCGGCGCTTCGCGCTGATACAGATCGAACGGCGCGCGGGCCGGGGTGTACAGCAGCGAGGTGTATTCCAGCTTGCCTTCGACCTTGTTGTGGCTCCAGCTCAGCGGGTTCTCGAAATCGTGACCGATGTGCTTGTAGAACTCCTGGTATTCCTCGTCCTTGATCTCGGTACGCGCACGGGTCCACAGGGCGCTGGCACGGTTGACGGTTTCCCACTCGACTTCTGTTGGCTTGTCCTTCTCTTCGCCGTGGAATTCCTTCGGCAGCTCGATCGGCAAGGCGATATGGTCGGAGTACTTCTTGATGATAGTGCGCAGGCGCCAGCCGTCGGCGAACTCGTCTTCGGCGGCTTTCAGGTGCAGCACGATGCGGGTGCCGCGCTCGGCTTTGTCGACAGTGGCGACTTCGAACTCGCCCTCGCCTTTGCTCGACCAGTGCACCCCTTCGCTGGCCGGACTACCGGCGCGACGGCTGTAGACATCCACTTGGTCGGCGACGATAAAGGCCGAGTAGAAACCCACGCCGAACTGGCCGATCAGGTGCGAGTCCTTCTTCTGGTCGCCGGTCAGGTGCTTCATGAAATCGGCGGTGCCGGATTTGGCGATGGTGCCCAGATGGGTAATCGCATCCTCGCGGCTCATGCCGATGCCGTTGTCTTCGAGGGTGACGGTCCTGGCTGCTTTATCGAAGCTGACGCGGATCTTCAGCTCAGCGCCGCCTTCGAGCAGCTCAGGCTTGGCCAGCGCCTCGAAACGCAGTTTGTCGGTGGCATCGGAGGCGTTGGAAATCAGCTCACGAAGGAAGATTTCCTTGTTCGAATACAGCGAATGGATCATCAGGTGCAGCAGTTGCTTCACCTCGGTCTGGAAGCCCAGGGTTTCTTTTTGAGTTTCCACACTCATGCTCTCTTACTCCACATGGTTGACTAAGCCGCAGCGCGACGGATGTCATACAGGTGGGGGCAATCAGTGGGATTTCAAGTAGTTGCTGGCAACTCAAGCGCGCTCAGGGCTCCAGTAGCTCGATTTTGCTGACTTCCTCAGGCCGCAGGGTGTAGCTGACCATGCCCTGCCCGCTCATCCGTTGGCGCAGGATGATGCGGCCCTCGGGGTCGATCCCCTGGAAACGCCCTTCGGCGCTGCTGCCCCGCTCGGTCGACACGCGCATGCTCAGATTTTGATAGCGGCTGGGGCTGCGCAGCAAACCTTCCAGGCTGAAGCGCAGACGCCGATCCAGCGGACGGCTCTGCCGCTCGCTGCTCTCTGCACTGGCCGTGGCGGCGACTGGCGACCCCGCCAGCGGTACGCTGGGCACGGCGGCCAATGCCGGGAAACGGTCCGCGTGCACCGTCCAGCCCCGTGCATCGCTCTTCTCCAAGAGGATCGGCAGGCGCTGCAACTGACCATTGATGCGCGCCTGGACCTGCACGTCCAGGCTCTCGGCCGGCAGCGCCAACACCGGCAGTTCGCTGAGTTGCACCGCGCGGGTGGCGAAACGCCGCTGCAAATAGTCTTCGATGACATGGGCCACGGTATCGGGCGAATCGACATGCCGATCAACCCGGCCATCGCGGTAACGCAGGCCATCGCTGAACAGCTCGACCTTGCCGCTCAGGGTGGTCTTGAATTGCGGCGGCAGTACCAGGTGAAAATCGCCGACCAGCTTGTTCGGTGCCAGCGGCTGCAAGTTCAGGTGCAGGGTGTAACCGTGGCTCAAGCGCCGCGCCTCGGGCAATTCCTGCTCGGGCAGCAACCAACTGACTTCGACCTCGGGCAACGGCTGCGCATCGCCGGGCAGGACATCCAGCCGCAGCGCCCCGCTCACCGGCTGCGGCAGGCGGATCACGACCTCGCGCCGGGCAAAGAAATCCTGCCCTTCGCGCAGGCTGAGCACTCCGTCAATCAGCTCGCCTTGTTGCGGCGCAAACGGCTGGCCATTCAGCTCGCCGTGCAACTCGATGGCCAACTCCGCCGGCGCCTGCACCTCGGGTTTCAGCCACTGCAGGCTGAGAATGGCCGCCAGGCGTTGCGAGTCCTGGCTGGCGAGCAAGGTCAAACCGACAATCAGCGGAATAAAACCCAAGGCACTGAGGCCCACCGCCTGGCGCGCGGAGCGCCAATGGCGCAGCACATAGAACAACGTCAAGGGCGGTAACAGGCTGGCGCAGCCCCACAGCAGGCTGGTACTGAAAGCCCGCATGACCAACCAGACCAAGCCGGCGAGAATCAGCAGCAAGCCACCGAGGATCAGCAACGCATCCATTCACAGTTCCTTAATACGTAGGCCGAGGCTTAAGGCTCGTCGACCTTGAAGTGCGCACGGGCCGTGGCAATCGGCTCGGTTTGCTTGGTTTGCCAGGCCGTGATGGCCACGTTGGCGACGCGGCGACCTTGCCGCCACACCTGGCACTGGGCATAGGTGTCACGATAATGACCGGCGCGCAGGTAATCTATCGAGAAGTCGATGATTTTCGGCAAATGTGGGGTGCCCATGAACATCAATAGATGCAGCATGGCGGCATGCTCCATGAAACCGGCGATCACCCCGCCATGAATCGCCGGCAGGATCGGATTACCGATACTGTCTTTGTTCGCTGGCAGGCGAAAAACCATGTCGTCGCCCAGCCGTAGGCATTCGATACCGAGCAGCTTGGCGTAGGGAATCAGGCTGATCAGTGAATCGTAGTCGTTCTTTTCGTGGGCCTCGCGGACCAACTGGTTGAGGTTCAGGCCGCTCATGCGCCACCGCCTTGAATATCGTGCTTGAGACCTTTATCGCCCTGAGCGCCCTTGCCCATGCGCATAAAGGCACCGACGACATGGGCGATCGGTTGCGCCGGATCGTCCTGGTAGGCGTAACCGCGGGTGAAGATGATATTGGGGGTAACCCGGTAGCATTCGGCGAAACCGAACACGTCTTTGTGCGGCTCGGCCGGGTGCATGTAGTCGATGCGCAGATCGAGCGTTGGGCAAATCTCGAACTCAGGCAGCACGCATACCGTGGAAATACCGCAGGTGGTGTCCATCAAGGTGGTGATCGCCCCGCCGTGAATCACCCCGGTTTGCGGGTTACCGATGATGTGCTGGCTGTAGGGCAAACGCAGGGTCAAGCCCTGCGGATCGGCACTGTGGACCTGCATACCGAGCACCTGACAATGGCGCAAGGCCGTCAAAAAGCGCTGCGCCCGCTCATACATGAGGGTTTCACTCATCGATTCAGTCCCATGACAACTGCACAAAGGGCGCGCATCATAGCGTTTCGCAGCTCAAGCAGCACATCGCAGCGGCTGCGTCTTGAATACTTTCGAGCAATTCGCAGGGAACTTCGTCGAATTGACAGTGCTCAAAGAGCCATGCTTGGGGAAACCCAGCAATAACGACATCTACAAGGAGTATTGACCGTGCAAAAACCATTTACTTATGCCCTGCTTCTCGCTGCTGTAGTAGGCCTTGCGGCTTGCGAGAAAACCCCGGAAGACAAAATGGAATCCGCTAAGGAGTCTATTTCGGAAGCTGCCGAGTCCATGGGTGACGCTGCTGAAGATGCGGGTGATGCTATCGAGCAGAAAGCCGATGAAGTGATGGGTACCGAACCTACCACCGGCGAGAAAATTGAAGACGCTGCGGACGATGCCGCAGACGCCGTCGAAGACGCGGGTGATGAAGTAAAAGATGCTGTTGAAGGTCAGTAACCGTCTCGCTTGAATAACAAGGCCCGCAGCATGCGGGCCTTGTTGTTTGTGCCGTGCTTACATCGCAGGCGTGAGCATCAACAACAGACTGCACAGCAACCCCACCACCCACACCAGACTGCGCTGCCAATGCAGATCGGCCCAATAGCACAGCAGATACAGCACCCGCGCGATCACGAAGGTCACGGCGAGCACATCCACCAGCACGCCGTGCGTTTGCGTGACATGGGCCATCAACACGCCCACGGCAAACAACGGGAACGCTTCGAAACTGTTCAAGTGAGCGGCCAAGGCTCGCGCGCCGAACCCCGTCAGCCGGGCCTGTTGAGCACGCGGATGATGGTTGTCGTAATGCCCATCACCCTCCTTCGCCATGGCCTTGGCCACAGGAGCCTTGGCGATAAAAATCAATACTGCGCTGATCAAGATGCACCAAAACGGCAAGCTCATTCGTGTTTCTCCTTGCTCGGCTCAAACGCCGGAGTCTGGGTGTAGACCATCACTTCCAACACGTCGGAATGAAACTCGCGGCGGTACAACACCAATACAACACCTGCGCTGACCAGCATGAAAAACCATGGATTGATAAACCAGGCCAGCGTCGACATGCCGAAGTAATACGCGCGCAAACCCTGGTTGAACTGGTTGGCGGCCATCGAGATCACCCGCGCGGTGCGTTCTGCAAAAGCCTTGCGCTCCTGTTCGGTGACATGCCGCTCGCCAATCATCGGTGCCGAGCCCACCAGTACCGCGGCGAAGTTGTACTGACGCATGCACCAGCTGAAGGTGAAGAAGGCGTAGACGAACACCACCCCCAGGCACAGCAGCTTGACCTCAGACATCTCGCGACTGGCGGCCTGCACGAATGGCAGATCAGCCAGCAGCGATACCGCGCGATCGGACGCGCCAAGCACGGTGAGAATACCGGCGAGGATAATCAGGGTGCTGGAGGCGAAGAAGGACGCATTGCGCTCCAGGTTGCCGATCACATTGGCGTCGGCGATGCGGTTGTCGCGCAGCAACATACGGCGCATCCAGTCCTCGCGATACAGGTGCAGCACGCTGGCCAGGCACGGCGTGGTGCGCCCCTTGGCTTGCGCATAACGGGTGTAGCCTCCCCAACAGATCACGAACCAGATAACGGCAAGCAGGTGCGGCAGGTAATAGTCACTGATCGGCATGGAGACTCCTTGTTAGCCTGCGCCGATTATAGCCAGGCCTGGCTTTCAGCTGGCCAACAAAAAGGCCGCTCAGTGAGCGGCCTGGGGTAAACAACAGAACTTAGGCTGCGGCGGTTTTCGGCGCACCCAGCACGCGGTCCACCACAACAGCCAGGACCAAGGTCAGCAGCACAGGCAACAACCAGCCGAGGCTCTGGTCCGCCAATGGCAATTGGCTGAAGAAGCTCGGGATCAGGGCCTTGCCACCAGCTGCGGCAATCCCGTCAACCAGACCAAACACCAGGGTCACGGCCATCACCGGGCGGAATACTCGCGCTGACGAACACCATAGATAATCCAGCAGACTCAGCGCCACCAGTACGATGGCCAGCGGGTACAAACCGATCAGTACCGGAATCGAGAAGCTGATCAACTGGGTCAGCCCCTGGTTGGCGACCAGCAGGCTGAACAGACCGAAGGTGATCACCACCGCGCGGTAGGAAACCGGCAACAAGCTGCTGAAGAACTCACCGCAAGCGGTCAACAGACCCACAGCCGTGGTCAGGCAGGCCAGGGTAATCACCACGGCCAGTAGCAGGCTGCCGGCAGTGCCGAAGGTATGCTGCACATAGGCGGTAAGAATCTGCACGCCATTCTGCGCTTCACCAGCAATCCCCTGGCTGGTTGCACCGAGGTAGAACAGCGCCAGATAAACCAACGACAAGCCAACCGCAGCGATCAGGCCGGCAATTACCGAGTAACGGGTAATCAGCTTGCCATCGGTCACGCCATGGTCACGAATCGCTGTGGCAATCACGATGCCAAACACCAGCGCGCCGAGGGTATCCATGGTCAGGTAGCCCTGCAAGAAACCCTGCACAAATGGCGCGCTCTGGTAATCCGGCGAAACCTGGCCGATCTCGCCTGCCGGAACCAGCAGCGCAGCGCCGCCCAATACCAACAGCGCCGCCAACAGCACCGGGGTGATGTACTTGCCAATGCGGTCCACCAGTTGCCCAGGATTGAGGGACAGGAATAGCACTGCGGCAAAGTAGGCCAGGGTGTAAAGCAGCAACGCCGCGCTGCTGTTTCCGCTGAACGGCGCCACACCCATTTCGAACGACACCACTGCGGTGCGCGGCGTGGCAAATAGCGGGCCGATGGCCAGGTAAACCGCGACCGCAAACAGCACGCCGGCGCGCTTGCCCAGCGGCGCGGTGAGCAGCGCCATGCCACCACCCACGCGCGCCAGGGCGACGATGGTCAACAACGGCAAGCCAACGCCCGTAAGCAGAAAGCCCAACGCCGCCAGGCCGATGTTTTCACCCGCCGCCATACCGGCGCTGGGCGGAAAAATGATGTTGCCGGCGCCGAGAAACAGCGCAAACGTCATAAAGCCGAGGGCCAGGAGATCCGAGCCTTTCAAACGAGTCATAGAAGGGAATACCACAGGCAGAAAGTTAAAAGTTCCGAGGGTTTCCCGATGGATCGGGGGAAACGTCACCCAGCCGGTTAAGCGGGGCCACTGCAGCACCCTGAGCCGCTTGTGGCGGAGCAGGCGCTAATAGTTGCAAGCCTAACGAAATTGACGCAGCAGCGGCACTGACACAGGTCAGGCTGTCGGACTGGTGAAAAAAGCTGTCGCATCGACAACAGTTCATCCCTGGCCGTGTCTAGTCCTGAAATAGGTT
>DELY01000032.1:7993-62707 GCA_002354655.1 Pseudomonas sp. UBA2684 | reverse complement strand
CAATTTTCCATCAGCGCCAACAATATAGTGCATCCAACTGCGTGATAGCTCAGTCAGAAGTATCAGAAAATACGCCCGATTGCTTCAAGAGATGCTCGCTTTTTTATACCGTCGCCCAGTAATATATAAATCGTATTAAACGTTTTGAAGATAAATCCGTCCTCGAATTTGCAAAGGGGGCTGGTGCGCACGAAGTCACCGACATCCCATCGACGACGACTGTCATAAATAACATCTTTTGCGTAAATAATGACTGGTTGCCGTTGTGTTTTGGTTAATTCCTCTAATTGCTTAGGAGTGACATCAAGATCAATCCATTCCCAGCCTGATACGATGCAGTATCCAGCGTAAGGATATCGGTCTTGAACAATTCTTACAGCTTCATCCTGATCAACCTTCGCTCCATGCATTGGGATGCCATCGCCGTAAAGAATATCAAGGGTCTCACTAATTTCGTTCATGGTTATTATCCTGCATTCCTGTTTAATGAAGATGATGATTCATAGAGAGAGCTGTATTTGCAATTTGCTAACTGATCAGGCGCAAGACCAACTTTGCTGTCAATCTGTATCACTCCGAAAATAGTTCGCAGGTGATGAAACACCACGCTTCCTTCTGAGCTTGCTTCGATAATATCTATAACCTCTGCAACGGTTATTCCTAATTCGCTTGGCACTACCACTTGCATTGACTTAATGAAAACATTCTCGTGGGAAGAAGAGAGTGCGCCTTTGACTTGCTGAATATCATTGGTCTCGATTATGCCGGCAATCGATTTGTCGACAGTGCGTGCAATGGTCAGGCTCATCCAGAGTTGATCTCCGCGCTTGGTCAAGCTCCATTTTTCGGGTAAGGACGAAGTAGATAGAACGTCTACCGTTTTTTGTTGAGAGCTCATACCGTTTGTGCCTCGACTTCACTTGTTAGCTACCCAGCAGAGAGGTGGCTGGATTTCTTGGGAGCGATTTTGGGCGGGGAAATCAACTGGCAGTGCATCGCCCCAATTATTTAATTGGCATGTATTGACAATTATTAGGTAATGCTTAGCGCCACATCATTAGTGTATTCGCTAACGATGTGGCGCGTCAAAGCTGTTCTGATGCTTAATTTTGAGCGCAAGAAAAATGAGGTTCGAAGAGGTTTTGGGGCAGGTGCTCCGGGATGCGAGGTTACAGGCAGGTCTAACACGTACTGAGTGCGGTGAGATCCTCCACATTTCAAACCTAAGTAAAGTTGAGAATGGCCAGGCCCTCCTGCGGATAGATACGCTTGCTGCCCTCTGTGAGGCGCTGGGAGTAGGACTCTGCGATGTGCTTTTGGTTGTTGAAGCGCGCCAATCTGGACTGAGCATTGAACAGCAGATCGCGGTGAGTAATAAGAGGATTGGGGCACTGCTGAGTGCTGGGCGTTTTGAGCCGGTCGCTCAAGATGACGCGCTTCGTGGGGTTCGGGGGCGAAAAGCGGATACTACTCGTGATGCAGTAAAGCGCTTGCAGCGGCAAGGGCTTACTAAGGAAGAGATCGCTCGGGAGCTCGGGGCTGGTCTTCGGACTGTGCAGCGGTATTGGTCTAAAGGGGAATGAGGGCTAGTTACTCGGCTTTCGCGTACCTGCACCGCTGACAGTGGATACTTTTGGGAGTTGTCGATTCTTTATTTCCTATAAATAGTCCAATAAAAAAATCATATTTATCAGTATCCTTCACTCACTCACGCACTGTTTTTGGGTTGTTTAGGGTTAACTAAGACCGAAATGTATACCCAGGAGCAGAAGAAATTCCGTGCCCGCGATGAAATGCAGGTGCTGGAGGAGATTCGCCGTGCCGGTGAGCGGCTGATCGTCCAGCGGGTATTTCTCGCCGATGGCGATGCCCTGGTGCTGCCGACGCGCCGTCTCTTGAGCATCCTTGAGGCGATCCGCCAGCACCTGCCCGACGTCGAGCGGGTGTCCAGCTACTGCCTGCCGCGCAACCTGCGCAAGAAATCGGTCGAGGAGCTCAGGGAGCTGGCCGATGCCGGGCTGAAAATGGCCTACGTCGGCTGCGAGTCGGGTGACGACGAAGTGTTGGCGCGGGTCAATAAGGGTGAGACCTTCGAGTCCAGTCTGAGCGCCCTGGACAAGCTTGGGCAGGCGGGGATCAGCCGTTCGGTGATGATCCTCAACGGCCTGGGTGGCACGGTCTTGAGTGAGCAGCACGCGGACAACTCGGCGCGCTTGATGAATGCGGCGCAGCCGGAGTTTCTCTCGACCCTGGTGGTCAGCTTTCCCCAAGGCGAAGTGCGTTTTCGCCAAGGCTTTGCCGATTTTCAGCCGCTCAATCAGCAGCAGCTGTTTGTCGAGGTCGAGCGTTTGCTGCTAGGTCTGCAACTGCGCGACACAGTTTTTCGCAGCGATCACGCCTCCAATTATCTGGTGCTCAAGGGCAGCCTGGGCGCTGACAAAACGCACCTGTTAGCCCAGGTGCGTGAGGCCATCGAGCGCCCGCAGCAGGCTGGGCTGCGTCAGGAATGGCAGCGCGGTCTGTGACTGGCGTGGATTCTGCATCGCTGCGCTGTTCGCCGGTTTTCCGTCACCGGCCGTGGGAGAAATGCGATGCGTAGTCTGATTGTCGTGCTGGTGCTGCTGGCCCTGAGTGGCTGCATGAAGGTCAGCGACCTGGCCGATGGCGCTGGGTATCATTTGCGCGATGCGGGCGTGCTCGACCACGGGCGTACCGAACGCATGGCCTCGCGCCGTGTACAGCAGGACTCGTTTATCTATATCGCCCAGGGCCATTTCGTACCGCCGGGCGATGCCTACCCGCGGCCTAATGTGGTCGCGGAAGAGGCCTTCAAGGGCTTTGTCGAGTATTTCCCGATGGTGCGCCGCGCACGCGCGCCGGCAGGGCTGGAAGAGGCGATGAGCGAGGCGCGGGCCGCTGGTGCGCATTACCTGCTGTACAGCCGTTTTGCCTACGCCGATGATCGTATCGGCACGGTGGAGGAGTGGGAGGATCAGGAAGCGCTGGATCGCCTCGGCACCGACCGCAGCGTGCTGCAGTTGATGCTGATCGAGACTAATACCCACTATCTGGTCGACACCGCGCGCATTCGCAGCCGTGGCGGCTTTCTGACGTTCTACGATGCCAAACCGGAAGATTTGCTCGGCCCGCCGCTGCAGGACTACGCCCGCAGCCTGCTCGGGCTCAGCCAGTAAGGAATTCGAGATGAGCGACCCAGGCAAGGCCAGCGATCTGTTGGCACAGATCCCCAAGAGCGAGAAAGGGCTGCCGCCTGTGCACCTGTGGAACCCGGATTTCTGTGGGCATATCGACATGCGTATCGCTCGTGATGGCACCTGGTACTACATGGGCACGCCGATTGGTCGCAAGCCGATGGTCAAGCTGTTCTCCACCATCATTCGCCGCGACGGCGACGATTACGTCCTGGTGACGCCGGTGGAGAAGGTTGGCATCACCGTCGATGATGCGCCGTTCGTGGCGGTCAGCGTGCAGGTCGAGGGGGAGGGCGAGGCGCAGGTACTGCGCTTCACCACCAATGTCGAAGAAGAGGCCGTTGCCGGCGCTGAGCACCCGCTACGGGTCGAGCTGGATGCGCAGACCCAGGAGCCTGCGCCTTACGTGCATGTGCGCAGCAACCTGGAAGCGCTGATCCATCGCAATGTGTTCTACCAGTTGGTTGAGTTGGCAGTGCCGCGTGAAGTCGACGGCAAGACCTGGCTGGGTGTGTGGAGCAGCGGGCAGTTCTTTCCGATCGGACCGCTGCCGGATTGAGGTCTTTGCCTCTGTCCGAGTAGGCGCTACAGCGGTTATCTCGGGTGGGTTAGCGGTGCATGATGCCGTGAGGCGTGCCTCGATAATCGAGCGCCGCGTAACCCACCGAGTTCACCGCAATAACGATATCGCCAAAGAAAAAGGCTCCCGAAGGAGCCTTTTGTGTTTTTACATGTTGGGGTAGTTCGGCCCGCCGGTGCCTTCCGGGGCCACCCACGTGATGTTCTGCGCCGGGTCCTTGATATCGCAGGTCTTGCAGTGCACGCAGTTCTGCGCGTTGATCTGGAACTTCTGCTCGCCGTCTTCCTGGGTGACGATTTCGTAAACGCCGGCCGGGCAGTAGCGCTGCGCCGGTTCGTCGTACAGCGGCAGGTTCTTGCTCAACGGAATGCTCGGGTCGGTGAGCTTCAGGTGACAGGGTTGTTCCTCTTCATGGTTGGTGTTGGAGAGGAATACCGAGCTGAGCTTGTCGAAGCTGAGTTTGCCGTCCGGTTTCGGGTAGCTGATCTTCTGCGCGTCGGCCGCCGGCTTCAAGCAGGCGTAATCCGGTTTGGTGTCGTGCAGGGTGAAGGGGATCTTGCCGCCGAAGATGTTCTGGTCGACATAGTTGAACGCGCCGCCTCCCAGAACGCCAAACTTGTGGATCGCTGGGCCGAAGTTACGGCTGCGGAACAGTTCGTCGTACAGCCAGCTGGCCTTGAAGGCGTCGACATAACCAGTCAGTTGGTCGCCGCCTTCGCTACCAGCGAACAGCGCATCGGCCACCGCGTCAGCGGCGAGCATGCCGGACTTCATGGCGGTGTGGCTGCCCTTGATCTTGGCGAAGTTCAGGGTGCCGAGGTCGCAACCGATCAGTGCGCCACCGTTGAACACCATCTTCGGCAGCGAGTTGAGGCCGCCCTTGGCGATGGCGCGGGCGCCATAGGCGACGCGCTTGCCGCCTTCCAGGTACTGGGCAATCACCGGGTGGTGTTTGTAGCGCTGGAATTCGTCGAACGGCGACAGGTGCGGGTTGCTGTACGACAGGTCGACAATCAGACCGACCACTACCTGGTTGTTTTCCAGGTGATAGAGGAACGAACCGCCGGTGTTTTCGCTGTCGACCAGCGACAGCGGCCAGCCGGCGGTGTGTACCACCAGACCTTGTTCGTGCTTGGCCGGATCGATGTCCCAGATTTCCTTGATGCCGATGCCGTAGTGCTGGGCATCCGCCTCGGAGTCGAGGTTGAATTGCTTGATCAGTTGCTTGCCGATATGGCCACGGCAGCCTTCGGCGAACAGGGTGTATTTGGCGCGCAGTTCCATGCCTGGGGTGTAGTAACCCTCTTTTGGATGGCCTTCGCGGTCGACGCCGAGGTCGCCGGTGAGGATGCCGTAGACTGCGCCTTTTTCGTTGACCAGGGCTTCTTGAGCGGCGAAGCCTGGGTAGATTTCTACGCCGAGATTTTCCGCCTGCTGCGCCAGCCAGCGGCACAGGTTGCCCAGAGAGATGATGTAGTTACCCTGGTTGTGCATGGTTTTCGGCACAAACAGGTCAGGGATCTTGCTGGCTTTTTCGGCATTTTTGAGCAGGTAGATGTCATCGCGCTTGACCGGAGTATTCAGCGGTGCGCCGAGTTCTTTCCAGTCCGGGAACAGTTCGTTCAGTGCGCGCGGCTCGAATACGGCGCCGGAGAGGATGTGCGCACCGACTTCGGAGCCTTTCTCGACCACGCAGACGCTGATTTCTTTACCCGCTTCGGCGGCTTTCTGCTTCAGTCGGCAGGCGGCGGACAAACCGGCAGGGCCGGCGCCGACGATGACGACGTCGAACTCCATAAATTCGCGTTCCACAGGCTATCTCCTACTCAAGGCTCTCTAATTTTATTTGACGATCAGGCTCGTTCCCTGGGCGATGCTGGCGCATTATATCTGCACCCTCCCAGCGGGCCAATACAAACGTTTGTTTGAATTTTCTGTAGGCCTGCTAGAATCCTACTACATCGCGGATGACTGGCTGGTTCGCTGTATTGACCAGGCTAGGTCGTGCGGTCAAGATACGGGCGGTTTTGCGCTCGCCGTCTGGGCTGAAAGTCGGTTCCGGCCGATTTGCATCACCCGCCATGTTCGCTTTGGCGACATTCCTATTCACCGGAGAGTAACGAGGAATCCATGAAGGTTCTTGTAGCTGTCAAACGAGTGGTCGACTACAACGTCAAGGTTCGCGTCAAGGCGGACAACAGCGGCGTTGATCTTGCCAACGTCAAGATGTCGATGAACCCCTTCTGCGAAATCGCCGTGGAAGAAGCGGTACGCCTGAAAGAGAAAGGCGTGGCGAGCGAAATCGTCGTCGTCACCATCGGCCCGGCCACTGCTCAAGAGCAGCTGCGTACCGCGCTGGCCCTCGGTGCCGACCGTGCCATCCTGGTTGAGTCGGCCGATGAGCTGAACTCGCTGGCCGTGGCCAAGCTGCTCAAGGCTGTGGTCGACAAAGAGCAGCCGCAGCTGGTGATCCTGGGCAAACAGGCGATCGACAGCGACAACAACCAGACCGGCCAGATGCTCGCCGCGCTGAGTGGCTACGCCCAAGGCACCTTCGCCTCCAAGGTTGAAGTGGCTGGCGACAAGGTCAACGTGACCCGTGAAGTCGACGGCGGTCTGCAGACCGTTGCGTTGAACCTGCCGGCGATCGTCACCACCGACCTGCGCCTGAACGAGCCGCGCTACGCGTCGCTGCCGAACATCATGAAGGCCAAGAAAAAGCCGCTGGAAGTGGTCACGCCGGACGCCCTGGGCGTTTCCACCACCTCCACCGTGAAGACCCTGAAAGTTGAAGCGCCGGCTGCTCGCAGCGCGGGTATCAAGGTCAAGTCCGTGGCTGAACTGGTCGAGAAACTGAAGAACGAGGCGAAGGTAATCTAAATGACTATCCTGGTTATCGCTGAACACACCAATGCCGCCCTGGCGCCAGCCACGCTGAACACCGTGGCTGCTGCTGCAAAGATCGGTGGCGACATCCACGTGCTGGTTGCCGGTGCCGCGTGCGGCGCCGCCGCCGAAGCCGCCGCCAAGATCGCTGGCGTGGCCAAGGTGCTGGTGGCTGACAACGCCGCTTTCGCTCACCAGCTCCCGGAAAACGTTGCGCCGCTGGTTGCCGAGCTGGCGCAAGGTGCCTCGCCGGCTGCCTACAGCCACATCCTGGCGGCTGCCACCAGCAACGGTAAGAACATCCTGCCGCGCGTTGCCGCCCAGCTGGACGTTGATCAGATCTCCGAGATCATCGCCGTCGAAAGCGCCGACACCTTCAAGCGTCCGATCTATGCCGGTAACGCCATCGCTACCGTGCAGTCTTCGGCTGCCGTGAAAGTCATCACCGTGCGTTCCACCGGTTTCGATCCGGTGGCTGCCGAAGGTGGTAGTGCTGCCGTTGAAGCGGTGTCGACTGGCGCTGACGCCGGCAAATCGGCGTTCGTTGGCGAAGAGCTGGCCAAGTCCGATCGTCCGGAACTGACCGCTGCCAAGATCGTCGTTTCCGGCGGCCGTGGCATGCAGAACGGCGACAACTTCAAGCACCTGTACGCCCTGGCCGACAAGCTCGGCGCTGCCGTGGGTGCCTCGCGCGCCGCGGTTGACGCCGGTTTCGTGCCGAACGACATGCAGGTCGGCCAGACCGGCAAGATCGTCGCGCCGCAGCTGTACATCGCCGTTGGTATCTCCGGCGCGATCCAGCACCTGGCCGGCATGAAAGACTCCAAGGTGATCGTTGCGATCAACAAGGACGAAGAGGCACCGATCTTCCAGGTGGCTGACTACGGCCTGGTGGCTGACCTGTTCGAAGCCATTCCGGAGTTGGAAAAACTGGTGTAAGCCAGCGATTTCCGCGCTACACAAAAACCCGCTCATTGAGCGGGTTTTTTGTTAGCGCTGTACTCGTTAACGGTTGCTGCGCTCCAGCGCCTCAAGCGGTTTTAATCGCGAAAAAGCGGCAGTCGATCCGCACACAGGCGCCATGCGCTGGTTGGGTGCAGGGGCTTTGTGATGTCTTGAGCGCGTTGCCTGAACCGCTTGCGGTCAAGACCATCCCCGCAAAAGCCTGACTACTCAGGCAGCGCATAATCGAGACAAAGCCTTTTTTGCCACCCTACGGTGCCGTCACTCACGCACGCTGGCATTGAGAAACGCCTGATAATGGGCAGCGGTTTCCTGGGGGCGTTCGATCATCGGGGCGTGGCCGCAGTCCTGCATGATGACCACGCTTGGCTGCTTGAGCAGCGCTTGCATGACCTCGATGCTGGACACGTCCAAGACCCGGTCGTGCTCGCCCCAGAGCAGCAGGGTCGGTGCCTGGATTTTCGGCAGTTCGGGCTCCAGGGGGATGTAGCGCTCGACCAAGTGCTCGAACACCTGCTGGTAGTGGGCGCTGTTGGCGATGGCTTGCTCCGCCAGGTAATGCTTGACCCCGCGCGGTAGGGGTGGCGGTTCGACGAAGACAAACTCCAGCAGGCGTTCGAAGTCTTCAGGGGCTTTTACCACCAGTGGATTGGCGTCGCCGCGCTCCAGTCGGGTGATAAATTCGCTCTTGCGCGGGGCGTCGATGCCGCCATTGTCGAACAGCGCCAGGGACGCCACCTGCTGCGGGTAGCGCGCGGCATACAGGGCGGTGATATGGCCACCCATGGAGTTGCCGATCAGGTGCAGGCGTTTGATCTTCAGCGCTGCGGTGAAGGCCGCGAGGCGCTCGGTCTGGGTGCCGACGTCGTAGCTGGCCTGTGGCTTGCTGCTGTCGCCAAAGCCAGGCAGGTCGAGGGCGATGACGTGGTAGCGTGCGGTGAAATGCCGGGCGAAGCGCAGCCAGTTGTCCTTGTTGGCGCCAAAACCATGGACCATCAACAAGGTTTCGCCGCTGCTCGGGCCGCCCTCGTAGTAATGAATGCTAAGATCGCCCACGGTGAGTTGTTTGCTGTCGAGTTCGGCCAACTGCCGCTCGACCAGACGCATGCTGGTGACCAGTGCGGCGGGGCTGAAATAGAGTGTGCCGGCGATGCCTGCAAGTAGCAGCATCAGGCCCAGTATCAGTTTTTTCATGGCGCGTCCTTATCGCGAATTATTATTGAGCTGGTAGTACGCTAGCATGAAGAATGCATCTCCCGTCGTGTATGCGCCATGGATGCCCATCAAAGGTTGAGCCGGGAAGTCGCTAATGTTTGAGCGTGGTCTATTAAAGTCTTTGCTGTTGCTGGTTGGTTTGCTCGTGTTACCTGGTCTGGCCGCCGCTGCCAAGGGTAAGTGCGAGCGCCTGGTGGCGACCGGCAACCCCGAGTATCCGCCATACCTCTGGCGCGACCCGCAAAATCCGCAGCAGTTGATCGGCGCCAATGCCGATTTGCTCAAGCACCTGGCCGACGAGTTGGGGGTGGTGATTGACGTGATCTACACCGGTCCGTGGTCGCGCGCCCAAGATGAGGTGCGCACCGGCCGCGTCGACCTGATCGCCGGTGCGTTTCTGACTCTGCCGCGTCTGGAAAGCATGGACTACGTGCATCCGGCCTTTTTCTCGACGCCCAGCGTGGTCTGGGTACGCCAGGGCGAAACGTTTCCCTACAGCGGTTGGCAAGACCTGCAAGGGCACACGGGTGACACCTTGGTGGGCAATAGCTTTGGTCAGCAATTTGATGCCTATGCCCAGGTCAATCTGACTCTGGAGGGCGTCTCCAGCTTGACCCAGGCGTTCCAGAAGTTACTGCTCGGGCGCACCGATTATGTGCTCTACGAGCGCTACCCGGGGTTGGCCCTGGCTGAAACCCTGGGGATGGAAGACGATCTGCAAGTGCTGGAACCGCCGATTTCCAGTGAGGGGCTGTACCTGACCCTGTCGCACAACTCTGCCTGCAACGATCCTTGGTTGCGCGGACAGCTGGCGAAAAAAATGACAGAATTGTCCGTTGCCGGCCTGCCGGAAACGCTGTTGCAGCGCAATTTGTTGCGTTGGAAGGAACAGCAGTTGCAACCCGCAAGTGTCCAGAATCCGTAGGAATTTTTCGTGACTAATCGATTTTTATGCGTCGCATTGGCGCTGCTGGCATTGGCTGGTTGCGCCAGTGATCCGGCGCCGACCGAGCAATTGCGCCTGACCGAGCAAGCCCTGGCACAAGCCAAGGCCGTTGGTGCCGATGAGCATGTGGCTGAGCTGAAGCTGGCTGAGGAGAAATTGCTCCAGGCTCAAGCCGCCATGGCCGAGGAGTCGTTCAAGGAGGCACGCATGCTTGCCGAGCAGGCCGAGCTGGATGCGCGTCTGGCAGAGGCGCGAGTGCTTACGCAAAAAAGCCAGGATCAACTGACGGAGCTGAATAATCGGATCAATCGTCTGCGCCTGCAGTTGAGGGATTTGCAATGAATACTCCTGCTCAGGTGATTGGCGGCGCGCTAGTGGTGTTGCTGTTAAGCGGTTGTGCCGGCTCGCAGCAGCGCAGCGGCGAAGCGCTGGAGGCGGCGCGCACTGGTTTTCAGTCCGTCAAGGAAAACCCCGATGTGCTGCGCAGCGCACCGAAAGACGTGATCCGCGCCGGTGAGTCCCTGGCGCGTGCCGACCGTCTGTCGAGCTATTGGGGGAGCGCGGACGACGTCAGCCATTACGCCTATCTCAGCCAGCGTTACAGCGAGATTGCCGGCCAGCACAGCGCTCTGAGTCTCAATCAGGAGCGTGCGGCCAAGCTCGAACTGGAGCGCCAACGCCTACAGTTGGCACTGCGCGAAGCCAAGCTGCTCAGCGTGCAGGAGCAGAGCAATTGGCTGGAAGAGCAGATGGTCAGTTTGGCCACCACGGAAACCGAGCGTGGGTTGGTGATGACCCTGGGCGATGTGCTGTTCGATGCCGGACGCGCGGAACTGAAGGCCTCGGCCAACCGTACCGTGTTGAAGTTGGTGCAATTCCTCCGTCTCAATCCGCGTCGCGTGGTGCGCATCGAGGGCTACACCGACAGCCGTGGTGATAAGCAGGAGAACCTTGAACTGTCCCGCGCGCGGGCGCAGATCGTGGCCGATGTGCTGGTCGATCTGGGCATCGACGCCAAGCGCGTGCAGGTGGAAGGGCATGGTGAAAGCTTCCCCGTTGCCGAGAATGCATCGGCCAGAGGCCGCGCGCAAAATCGTCGCGTCGAGATTGTCTTCTCCGACGAGCAGGGCCGTTTGGGCGCTAGTCGCTAAGCCCCCAGTTAGGCCCCGATAAACCCCGGCCGTTAACACGGTCGGGGTTTTTTATGTGTTAGGGCGCAATTGCGTATTGCATGTGCCGCCAGGCTTTTGCAGATAAATCCGCGAAAATCTTCGAAAACTGCAGATCTTTCGCTGCACGCGGCCGCGCTCTGCATCAACAGTTAAGGCAATGCCTGGCTCTCGTCTGATGCTTCTTCTGAACAGTCCGCTATGGTTTTTGATTAAACCGTTACAGTTCATGGCGCAAGTCAACTGTATTGGCCACAATCAATAAAGCTGTGCCGGTACAGATCGAAATGGCTCGATTACTGTTACGGTCCAGTGATTCGGAGAAGGCGGCCATGACCAGTCTGTTGCTCTACCAGCGTATCGCCCAGCAATTGGCGGAAGATATTCGTCGTGGCGTTTACCAGCCGGGAGAGCGCGTGCCATCGGTGCGCAAGATGAGTTCGCAGCTCAGTGTCAGCCACGCCACGGTGTTGCAGGCGTACGCCAACCTGGAAGACCTCGGGTTGATCCGCGCGCGACCGCAATCCGGTTTTTACGTGCACCAGACTCCCGCCTTGACTGCGCCAACCCCGGACATCGCCCGGGTTGAACGACCAGGCCTGGTGACGCGCAGCAGCATCATCAATCAGGTGCTCACCGAGTCGCGCCGCGAAGGGGTGTTTCCCCTCGGCGCGGCGGTACCGCATGTCGACTATCTGCCGGTACGTGCCTTGCACCAGCAACTGGCCAAGGTCACCCGCTTCCACAGTGCGCGGGCGTTCAGTTACATGTTCAGCCCGGGGTTCGAGCCGCTGCGGCGCCAGGTGGCGATTCGCATGCGCGATGCCGGGGTGGTGGTCGACCCTTCCGAGGTGGTGATTACTCACGGCTGTGTCGATGCGCTGCAGATGTCGTTGCGGGTGCTGACCAAGCCGGGCGACCTGATCGCTGCCGAGTCGCCGACTTACTATGGCCTGTTGCAACTGGCTGACTTGCTGGGCCTGAAGGTCATCGAAATCCCCAGCGACCCGACTACCGGCATCAGTATCGAGGCCTTGCAACTGGCGGCCAGCCAATGGCCGATCAAGGCGCTGGTGTTGACGGCGCGCCTGAGCAACCCGTTGGGCGGCACTATCCCCGAAGAGCGCCAGAAACACTTGCTGCGCCTGGCGGACAACTTCGATATCCAGATCATCGAGGACGATATCTACGGCGAGTTGATGTTCGAGCAGGGGCCGACCAAGGCACTCAAGGCCCACGACCGCGAGGGGCGGGTGGTGTACTGCTCAAGCTTCTCGAAAACCCTGTCACCCGGTGTGCGCATCGGCTGGATGATTGCCGGCAAGTATCAGGATGAAATCCAGCGCTTACAGACGTTCAGCACCCATTCGGCGTGCAGCGTGACGCAGATGGCGGTGGCCGCGTACCTGGAGAACGGCGGCTACGACCGCCACCTGCGCTATATCCGCCAGGAGTACCGCAAGAACCTCAGCGCCTTCCAGTTGGCGGTGCAGCAGTATTTCCCCGAGGGTACGCAGATTACCCGGCCCAATGGCGGTTTCATCCTTTGGGTCAGCCTGCCGGCCCGGGTCAATACCAAAGACCTGCACGTGCGCGCGTTGCAGCAGGGCATCAGCATCGCGCCGGGGCTGATCTTCAGCAATACCGAGCAGTTCAACCACTGCGTGCGGCTGAATTGCGGCATCCCGTGGAACCGTGAAGCCGAGCGGGCGTTGATGACCTTGGGGATGCTGGCCAATCAGCTGTGTCAAGAAACCACCGGCACGTTCTAGCAGGCCGTTGAAAAACTACCGACGTTGCCGATACGGCGTTAAAAACGGCTTGCCAGTGCTGCGACACCGAGCAACTTGCGGCTGAACGGCCTCGCCTGGAGTGGATCGGGCCGCGCAGGTTAGGCGCCCGTTGCCGGTCGCGATGCTCCAGCAAGATCCTGGCTACCGTTAACCCGAATCGAACAGGCACTGCGTCTACTCAAGCGAAGAGATTTTCGCCCCGAGGAGACGTGCCATGTTCAAGGTTATCGCCTTATCCCCGCAGCCGTTGCTGCACGGTTTCGCCGGCAGTCTGCTGCTGGCGTTGACGGCCTGTAACGCGACTCAGCCCGAACCACCGCGGGTTCAGGCCCCTGAACCGGTGCGCGAAGCGCTCTTGCTGGCTCGCGAGTCGCGCGAGCAGCCGCTTGTGCAAAAAGCCGAGATGGCGCGCTACGGCGTTTCGTCATGGCCCGCCGCGGCACTGCCGGCGGCGCCCCTGGCGGACAGCGTTTCGCCGGCTTACCGTGAGGCGTACCGCGAGCAGTATCAGCAGCTCGCCGCCAATCCGGTGCATGCCGTCGCCGCAACGCCGATGTCGACCTTCAGCCTCGATGTCGACACCGGTAGCTACGCCAACGTGCGGCGCTTCCTCAATCAGGGCCAGCTACCGCCCAGCGACGCCGTGCGCCTCGAAGAACTGGTCAACTACTTCCCCTATGCCTACCCGCAGCCGAGCGGGGATAGCCCATTCGGCGTCGCCACCGAGCTGGCGCAAACGCCATGGAACCCCAATAGCCGCCTGCTGCGCATCGCCATCAAGAGTGGGGAGCGTAGCGTGGCATCACTGCCGCCAGCTAACCTGGTGTTTTTAGTGGATGTCTCCGGCTCGATGGACCGCCGCGAAGGCCTGCCGCTGGTGCAGAGCACCCTGAAGTTGCTGGTCGAGCAGTTGCGCGCCGAGGACAAGGTTGCCCTGGTGGTGTATGCCGGTGAGTCGAGTGTGGTGCTCGAATCCACTGCCGGCTCGCACAAAGCCAGGATTCGCGCGGCCATCGAGCACCTGCGCGCCGGCGGTTCGACCGCCGGCGAGTCGGGCATCCAATTGGCATACCGCCAGGCGCAGCAAGGATTCATCGATGGCGGTATCAACCGCATCCTGCTGGCTACCGATGGTGACTTCAATGTCGGCATCAGCGATTTCGACACGCTCAAGGCGCTGGCCGCCGACAAGCGCAAGAGCGGCATTTCTCTGACTACCCTGGGTTTCGGCACGGACAACTACAACGAGCAGCTGATGGAGCAACTGGCCGATGCCGGCGATGGCAACTACGCCTATATCGACAACCTGCGTGAAGCGCGCAAGGTGTTGGTCGACCAGCTCGGCTCGACCCTGGCAGTGGTGGTCAAGGATGTGAAAGTGCAGGTTGAGTTCAATCCCGCCCAGGTCGCCGAATACCGTTTGTTGGGTTACGAGAACCGCCTGCTGCGACGCGAGGACTTCAGTAACGATAAAGTCGATGCCGGTGAAATCGGCGCCGGGCAGAGCGTCACTGCGTTGTATGAAATCGTCCCCGCAGGCGGCCAGGGCTGGTTGGAGCCCTTGCGCTACCAGGCCAAGGCCGAACCCGCCGCGCGCTCGGGCGAGCTGGCCTTGCTGCGTATCCGCTACAAGACGCCGCAGCACGCACACAGCCGGTTGCTGGAAATCCCCATCGAGGCGCCGCGCCAGGTGGCCGCCATGGCCGACGCCAGCGAGGACCTGCGCTTTGCCACGGCGGTGGCGGCCTTTGCCCAGCAGCTCAAGGGCGGCCAGTACACTGGCGCCTTCGACCTGGCGGCGAGCGCCGAGCTGGCCCGCAGTGGCAAGGGCGAGGACCGTTTCGGCCTGCGTGGCGAGTTCGTACAGCTGGTCGAATTAGCACAGAGCCTGCACACTCAGCAGCCTGTTCCCGACACTGCCAAGGTCGATTGAGTGTGACTGCCAATCCGGTTGCGAGTATTCCCGGCGATGACGACGCGCAGTTGCTGCGCCGCTATCGCCAGGGCGATGGCGAGGCTTTCGCGCAGCTGTATCAGCGCCATCGCCTCGGCCTGTTCCGTTTTCTCTGTGGCCTGTGTGGCGACCCGGTGCTGGCCGAAGAGGTGTTCCAGGAAACCTGGCTGAGCCTGATCCGTAGCGAGTCGCTGCAACGCGAGGCGGTGCTGTTCAAGACCTGGCTGTACCAGATTGCGCGTAACCGGCTGATCGACCATTGGCGCAAGCACGGCAAGCAGCAGGGCTTGCAGGACGAGTACGATGCGCAGCTGCACGACCAGCCCAGCAGCGAGGCAGGCCCCGAGCAACAGCTCAACCTGAGCCGCGACCGCCAGCGTTTGCAGGCGGCACTGGACGACTTGCCCGCCGAACAGCGCGAAGTGTTCCTGCTGCGCGCCCATGGCGATCTGGAGCTGCACGAGATCGCCGAGTTGACCCATACCCCGGCGGAAACGGTGAAGAGCCGCCTGCGCTATGCGTTGCAGAAGTTACGTCGGCTGCTGGCTGATCCCGCCGCCGAAGAGGTGTCCGCATGAAAGACCCACACGCCACGCCCTCGACCGCCGAGCAGCAACTGCTCCAGCATTACCGTGCGCACCATCACGACGAGCCTTCAGCGGCGCTGGATGCGCGTATTCTGGCCGCTGCCGCCGCACAGGTGGCCACGCCGCCAGCAAGCGCCCTGGCCCGCCTGCACGCCTGGCTATTCGGCGCTGCGCCGCGCATGCGCTGGTCGGTGGCGCTGGGCAGCGTCGCGCTGCTGGGCCTGGGGCTGGGCTTGAGCCTGAATACTCTGGAGCAGGCGCCGCCTGCCTACGACCACCCACTGCCCGCTGCACCGGCCATCCAGCGCTATGCCGCACCGGCGCCAGCAGCCCCCGCGCCGCTGGAACGCAAGGCCTTGGCCGAGTCCGCGGCGGCTCTGGCCGAGTCCGCGGCGGCTCTGGCCGATTCGGTGGCGACAGAGGAGCAGGCGCGCGCGTCCAGCAGTGCACCGCTGGCGCGCAGCAAAGTCACGGCCGCGCCCTGGTTGGACGAGTTACACGAGGTGCTGGCGTTGCGCGCCCGCGGCCAGCAGGCCGAAGCCGATACCTTGCTCGACAGGCTGCGGCAGCGTTATCCGCAGCAGGACATCGATAAACGCTTGCAACAACTGGAGCAGGCCGATAAGTGACAACGGGCTTGTCAGGCGCGTTGCGGCGCGCCAGCATGGCGGCTTCTGCCACACCTGCCCAGACCGATCATGACTGCACTGCGTTACCTAGCCCTGGCCTTGCTCATTCCCTTGTTCAGCGCGTGCGACACCAAGCCGACGCCAGCCAAGGTCGCCCCCGCCGCTACGCCGCCGGCAGCGGTCGAGGAAAAACCGCTTAGCGACAATGTCGAGCCGGCGACTGAGCCGAAGGCCGAGACCGTGCCGGTAAAACCGCATGCCACGCCGACCGTGAAGCATGCCGAACCGACGGCGCCAGCCGTGGTGGCCAAACCGCCTGTCGAACAAGCGAAGACCAAGCTGGATCTGTCGCTGCCGCCTGAGCTGGCCGAGCAGCTGAATGCCGAGGACCACGGCGGCGAAGTGGCGCTGGCGCCGCTGCTGCCGCCGCTGTTCGAGGAGAGGAAACCGGTGGCCAACCCGTTCCAGCTCAGCGGCCGTCTGCTCACCAATGAGGCCGACAAGGACTACTGGGATTCGGTGGAAGGCGCCGAGTTGCAGTTCGAGTTCAAGCGCTGAGATTGCCCCCAGCCGCTCAAAAACGGTATTGCTGCGCGTGAATCGCCGCGAACAGCAGCGTGTCCAGCGGCTGAAACGTATCCGTGCCGGGTAGCCTGACCCAGAGGGGTTCACTGACCACTTGCGGGTTGTAGGCCATCTGCTTGAGGTCACTTTTCTTGTATTTGAAGGTGCCGGTGGTTTCCACCTCGTCGAGCAGGCGGATAAACAGCGGCGCGGCATACACCGGCAGTTCGCTGTCCAGATGCGCCGCCAGCGCTTTGCCATCCAGCCTCTCACCCTCGCGCAAACGCAGTGCGGCCATGCCGCAGCGGCCGTTGGTACCAGGGATTTCCACGCCATACACCACCGCATCCTCGACGCCGGGGACGGCGCCGAGGACGTTTTCCACCTCGGTGGTGGAGACGTTCTCGCCTTTCCAGCGGAAGGTGTCGCCGAGGCGGTCGACGAACTGCGCGTGCTTGCAGCCGATATCGCGCATCAGGTCGCCGCTGTTGAACCAGGCATCACCCTTCTTGAACACGTTGCGCAGGATCGCCGCCTCGCTCTTGGCCGGGTCGGTGTAGCCGTCGAACGGCCATTTGGCGCTGATCTCGCTGATCAGCAAACCCGGCTCGCCCTTGTCGGCCTTCTGCAGAAAGCCCTTGGCAGTGCGGATGGCGCAGTCGTTTTCCAGGTCGTAGCGCACGATGGCGTAGGTGGCGGGGGAGAAGCCCACGGTGTTGTCGAAGTTGAAGACGTTGGTAAAGCCGATATTGCCTTCGCTGGAGGCGTAGAACTCGGTGATCTGCTCAACCCCGAAACGCGCCTTGAACTCGGCCCAGATCGACGGGCGCAGGCCGTTGCCGATCATGCAGCGCAGGCTGTTGTTCTGCTCTGCGGCGCATTCGGGCTGATTGAGCAGGTAGCGGCACAGCTCGCCGATATAGCCGAAGCAGGTGGCCTGATAGCGCTGCACATCCGGCCAGAAGGCACTGGCGGAGAACTTGCGGCGCAGGGCGATGGCCGCGCCGCCAGCGATGGCCGCGCTCCAGCACACGGTCACGGCATTGTTGTGGTAGCAGGGTAGAGTCAGGTAGAGCACGTCCTGAGTGCCCAGGGTCAGGCCGGAATGGCCGAAGCCGCCGTAAGCCTTGATCCACTTGCCGTGGCTCATGATCGAAGCCTTGGGCAGGCCGGTGGTGCCGGAGGTGTAGATTAGGAAGCACGGGTCTTTCAGCTGCACCTTGGCGCTGTCTGGCGGGTTGTCGCAGGCCTGGCTGCGCGCCAGTTGCATCAGATTGGTCCAGCCGTCCGGTGCCTGGCCGGCGTCCTCCAGGCAGTCCTGGTCGGCCACCCAGTAACGCGGTGTCTGTGGGTTATCGAGCTGTTCGGCGACTTCAGTGAAGGCCGTCAGCAATTCCTCGCCGATCAGCATAAAACCCGGCTTGACCAGATTCAGGCTGTGCGCCAGCACCTTGCCGCGCTGAGTGGTGTTGACCAGCGCACCGACCGCACCGAGCTTGCTTAGTGCGGCTAGGATCGCCAGCAGCTCCAGGCGATTTTCCAGCATCACCGCCACCACGCTGCCATGGCGCACGCCTTCGGCCTTGAACGCCCAGGCCAGGCGATTGGCCCAGGCGTTGAACTGCGCATAACTGAGGCTGCGCGACTCATCCAGCAGCGCCGGGCGTTCAGGGTGCTGTTGCGCGGTGCGCTCCAGCGCCCAGGCCAGCGACAAGTTCTTCTCGCGATTACGGATACCGGCGTAATACAGGCCGCGCAACATGCGTGGCACGCGTGGCAGGTGCTGAGGCAGGCGGGCAAGGAAACGCAGTGGGGAAATCAGGTCGGCTTGGCTCATGGCTCTCGCGCTTAGGGTGGTTATGCGGGGGCGAAGCCCAACTCTAGGTAGGCCTTGAGCGGTCCGCTATGGCCCTGGTGCACATGGCGGCAGGCAGATCGGCAAATGGCTACTGGTGAGCCTGTTTGTGTAGGAGCGGGCCACGCCCGCGAAAGCTCTCCAAGCAAAAGCTTCGCTAGGCGTTCCCCCCGCTCCTACGGGACGTGTATTCCTCACATCCATGTGGGTCACAAGCGGGTGCTTAGAGACGCGGTCGGAGTGGTTTCAATCGACGAAGAGATCCGGGATCAGCGCGCCGCCTTGTGGGTCGAAGCGGTAGTGCTCGAACTCGCTGACACCCTGTTCACGCAGAATTTCCTCGTCGATCAGCAAGCGCCCGGTGATGCTGCGGCCGCTGCTGTTGAGAATGGCGTGGGCGGCGTCGGCCATGATGGCTGGGCTGCGGGCGCGCTTGAAGGCGTCGCGGCTGCCCAGTTCGAACTCGATGGCGGCGGTGGCGATCATGGTTTTCGGCCACAGCGAGTTGACGCTGATGCCGTACTTCTTGAACTCCTCGCTCATGCCCATTGTGAGCATGCTCATGCCGTACTTGGTCACGGTGTAGGGGCCGTGCTGGGCAAACCACTTGCTGTCCATATTCAGCGGTGGCGAGAGGTTGAGGATATGCCCGCCCGCGCTCTGTTTACCCGCGGCGGAGCCGCTTTCTTTCAAATACGGCAGGGCGGCCTGGCTGCAGACCATCACCGCGCGGGTGTTGATCTGGAACATCAGGTCGAAGCGCTTGGGTTCGAGTTTTTCTACGCCCACCAGCTTGATTGCGCCGGCGTTGTTGATCAGCGCATCAATGCCGCCGAAGTGTTCGGCCGCCTGGATCATGGCGTTTTTCACCGCGTTCTCGTCACGTACATCGACTTGCAGGGCCAGAGCCTTGCCGCCGACTGCTTCAACTTCGGCGGCCACCGAGTGGATGGTGCCGGGCAGCTTGGCATGGGGCTCGGCGCTTTTCGCTGCGATCACGATATTGGCGCCATCGCGCGCGGCGCGCAGAGCGATTTCGCGGCCGATGCCGCGGCTGGCACCGGTGATAAACAGGGTTTTGCCTTGCAGTGACATATGCGTGCTCCCGAATTGTTATGGTTTTTTGTGGAGTAGTGGGAGGGGCTTTAGCCGCGACAAGCTGCGAATCCGTCGCGGCTAAAGCCCCTCCCACAGTATGTGGCTAAGCCTCTGCGGCTTCGATTTCCACCAATAGCTGGCGGTTTTTCACCTGATCGCCGCGGCTGATGCCAATGCGGCGTACCACACCGTCGATGCTGGCCTTGAGTGGGTGTTCCATCTTCATCGCTTCCAGTACCACCAGCAGTTGGCCCTTGCTGACCTGGCTGCCTTCCTCGACCAGCACCTCGACAATCGCGCCGTCCATCGGTGCCTTGACGCTGCCCGAGCCTGCACTGGCGGCGCTGTTGACCGGCAGGTGGGTGATGTCGGTCAGTTGCAGGTTGCCGTTATGGCCGTATAGCCAGAGGTTGTCGCCGGCCAGGTGGTAGGCCAGGCGCTGGCGAATACCGTCCAACTCCAGGGTGGCCCAGCGACCATCGCTGGCCAGCAGTTTGAGGCTGACTTGCTGCTCGCCAATCGTCGCCAGCAGGCTGGGTTGTGGGCCGTCGCCCAGCACTTCCAGCTCCACGGCAAATGGCTGTTCGCCCTGCTTGAGCAGAAAGCGCCAAGGCGCGCTGCCGGCGTTGCGCCAACCGGCTAGGCCGCCCTGGTGCGCACGGGCATTGGCCGATTGCTGGAACAGCAGGGCTGCTGCTGCGGCCAATTCGCTGGCTTTGGGCGGTTGTGGGCTCAGGCTTGGGTCGCTGGCGAAATGCTCGGCGATAAACGCGGTGGTGGCATTGCCGGCGGCAAACTCTGGGTGGCTGAGCAGGTTGGCGAGAAAGCGCTGGTTGCCGTTGACGCCGAGCAACACGCAATCCTCAACCGCGCGCACCAGCTTGCGCCGCGCTTCCTCGCGGGTCGCGCCATAGGCGATGACCTTGGCCAGCATCGGATCGTAGAACGGCGTGATCGCCTGGCCTTCGACCAGGCCGTGGTCGATGCGAATGCCTTCGCGCAGTGCCGGCTCCCAGCGCAAGGCGGTGCCGGTTTGCGGGAGGAAATTCTGCGTGGCGTCTTCGGCGTACAGGCGTACTTCCATGGCGTGGCCGGTCAGGCGGACCTCATCCTGTTTCAGCGGCAGCGGCTGGCCCTCGGCCACACGGATCTGCCAGGCCACCAGATCCTGGCCGGTGATCAGTTCGGTGACCGGGTGTTCGACCTGCAGGCGGGTGTTCATCTCCAGAAAGAAGAATTCACCGCTCTGATCCAGCAGAAACTCCACGGTGCCGGCACCGACGTAGTTGACCGATGCGGCCGCTTTCACTGCCGCCGTGCCCATGGCCTGGCGCAGCTCGGCCGTCATCACCGGACAGGGCGCTTCCTCGACCACTTTCTGGTGGCGGCGCTGCACCGAGCAGTCGCGCTCGCCGAGGTAGACGATGCTGCCGTGCTGGTCGCCGAACACCTGGATTTCCACATGGCGTGGCTGGATTACTGCGCGTTCGAGAATCAGCTCGCCGGAACCGAAGGCGTTCTGTGCCTCGGAGCGGGCGGTGCGGATTTGCGCCAGCAGCTCACTGGATTCATGTACCAGGCGCATGCCCCGGCCGCCGCCCCCGGCGCTGGCCTTGATCATCAGCGGGTAGCCGATGCGCTGGGCTTCGCGGTTCAGGGTTTCGTCGTCCTGGGCGGCACCTTCATAGCCGGGAATGCACGGCACGCCGGCTTCGAGCATGGCGATTTTCGACAGGCGCTTGCTGCCCATCAAGTGGATGGCTTCCACAGTCGGGCCGATAAACACGATGCCAGCGGCTTCGCAGGCGCGGGCGAAGTCAGCATTTTCCGAGAGGAAACCATAGCCGGGGTGGATCGCATCGGCCCCGGTTTTCTGCGCCGCCTGGATGATGTTGTCGATCAGCAAATACGACTGATTGACCTGGGCCGGGCCGATGCACACCGCTTCATCTGCTTCCTGCACATGGCGTGCGCCGGCGTCGGCCTCCGAGTAGACGGCCACGGTGCGGTAACCGAGGTCCTGGGCGGTGCGCATCACCCGGCAGGCGATTTCCCCGCGGTTGGCGATCAGGATTTTGTTAAAGGCGGGCATCTGTGTGCTCCTGCTGGTCGTAATCGGGGTGTGCGCTTGTAGGGTGGACATGGCGTAGCCTTGTCCACCACTGGCGATCCTGGCGGACAAGCCTTCGGCATGTCCGCCCTACGCTTATTCTGTGGCCCACTTCGGCGTGCGTTTCTGCATAAAGGCCATGGTGCCCTCGACGCCTTCGGCACCGGTTACCGCCGCAGCAAACTGCTCGGCGGCGCGGTCCAGCAGTGGCCCGAGGGTTTCGCTTTCTGCGGCCAACAGCAGGGCCTTGGTCTGGGCGTTGGCCTGGGGCGCGCACTGGCGTACCTGGCTAAGTACCTGGTGCAGACGGACGTTGACTGCTTCGCTATCGGTTTCGCTGAAATGCACCAGGCCCAGGCGTTCGGCCTCGCTGCCATTGAAGCGGGCAGCGGTAAGAGCCAGGCGACGGGTCTGGGTCAGGCCGATGCGCCTTACCACAAATGGTGCAATCTGCGCCGGTAGAATGCCCAAGGTGGTTTCCGGCAGACCGAACTTGGCGTCCTGCTGGCAGATGGCAATATCCGAGACGCAGGCCAGGCCGAAACCGCCGCCGAGCACTGCGCCTTCCAGCACGGCAATCAGCACCTGTGGCGCGTTCTGCGCTTCTTCCAGCAGGCTGCCGAAGGCGCGGTTAAGGCTGCGGTAGGCGTCGCCACCAGCTGCACGCGCGCCAGCCATATCCTTGATATCGCCACCGGCGCAGAAGTGCCCACCGGCACCACGCAGCACAATGGCGCGCACGCTTAGGTCATGGCGCAGGCTTTCCAGCACCGCGCGCAATTCGCTGACCATGGCCAGGCTCATGGCGTTGCGGCTGTCCGGGCGGTTAAGGGTGATATGCAGCACGCCGGCATCGAGGCTTAGCAGCAGGGTTTCGCAGTTCGGTAGGTCAGCCATGGCAGGCTCCTTGATGTATTCGCAAGGGAAGCGCGTAGGGTGGACGTCGCTTTTCACGTCCACCACGAAGGTGGATCGGTACAGCGTGATCCACCCTACGGTTCAGCCCTTCTTTATGGCCTGCCATCCCTGGCGGCCACCCTTCGGGCCGTCGCTACGCGACGTTAAAAATAGCTCCAGGCTATTTTTTCTTGCCAGGCAGAATGCCCATCAGCTTGCAGATAATCCCCAGCATGATTTCGTCGGCACCGCCGCCGATGCTCACCAGGCGCACGTCGCGGTAGGCGCGGGCCACCGGGTTTTCCCACATGTAGCCCATGCCGCCCCAGTACTGCAGGCAGCTGTCGGTGACTTCACGGCCGAGGCGGCCGGCCTTGAGCTTGGCCATCGAGGCCAGGTTGGTTACGTCGCGGCCACGTACGTACTGCTCGGTGGCCTGATAGACCAGGGCGCGCAGGCACTCGACTTCGGTTTGCAGCTCGGCCATGCGGAAGTGGATGACCTGGTTGTCGATCAGCGCATTGCCGAAGGTCTTGCGCTCCTTGCAGTAGTCGATGGTGGCGTTGATGCAGTGCTCCAGGCCCTTGATCATATTGGCCGCGCCGAACAGACGCTCTTCCTGGAACTGCAGCATCTGCATCATAAAACCAGCGCCTTCATGGCCGATGCGGTAGCGCTGCGGCACGCGCACGTTGTCAAAGAACACCTGGGCAGTCTCCGAGCTGCGCATGCCGAGTTTGTCCAGGTGCGGGCTGACCGAAATGCCTGGGGTGTTCATCGGCACCATGATCAGCGACTTGTTGACGTGCGGCTTGTCGTCGCTGGTATTGGCCAGCAGGCAGATAAAGTCAGCGGACGGGGAGTTGGTGATCCACATCTTGCTGCCGTTGATCACATAGTCACTGCCGTCTTTCTTGGCGGTGGTTTTCAGCCCAGCCACATCGGAGCCAGCACCGACTTCGGAGACGCCGATACAGCCGACCATCTCGCCGGCAATCGCTGGTTTGAGGAATTCTTCGCGCAGCTCATCGGAGCCGAAGCGCGCCAGAGCCGGGGTGCACATGTCGGTCTGCACGCCGATGGACATCGGGATGCCGCCGCAGATGATGGTGCCGAACTCTTCAGCCGCGACGATCGAGTAGCTGTAGTCCAGGCCCATGCCGCCGAATTTTTCCGGCTTGGAGATGCCCAGCAGACCGAGGTCGCCGGCTTTCTTGAAGATTTCGTGGATCGGGAAGCGGCCGTCCTTTTCCCACTGCTCGACGTGCGGGTTGATTTCCCGGTCGACAAAGTTACGGACCGTGCGGCGCAGCTCTTCGTGTTCTTGGGTAAAGATCATTTTGTTGTTCTCCTAGCGATCTCAATAAATGGGGTGAGGTAGGGCGGGTGCAACCCGCGTGATAGTTACGCGGGTTGCACCCGCCCTACGGTCAGAGGCGGGCTACGCCGAACGTATTCGATTTAAGGGGGCGTACTTCGGCTTCGGCACAGATATCCAGCAGGTAGCCGAGCAGCTTGCGCGTATCGCGCGGGTCGATCAGGCCGTCGTCCCACAGGCTGGCGGTGCCGTAGAGCGCGGTGGATTGGCTGTCGAGTTTCTGTGCGGTGACGGTTTCCAGCATGTCGAGCATCTTCGGGTCGGCTTCCTTGCCTTCCTTCAGGTGTTTTTCCTCGGTGACGATGCGCAGCACCTTGCCGGCCTGGGCACCGCCCATCACGGCGGTCTTGCTGTTGGGCCAGGCGAAGATAAAGCGCGGGTCGAGGCCGCGGCCGCACATGGCGTAGTTGCCGGCACCGTAGGAGCCACCGACTACTATGGTCAGTTTCGGCACCGTGGCGTTGGCCACCGCCTGGATCATCTTCGAACCGTGCTTGATCACGCCGAGCTGTTCCGATTCGGTGCCGACCATAAAGCCGGTGGTGTTGTGGAAGAACAGAATCGGTGTGTTGCTCTGCTCGCACAGCTGGATAAATTGCGCCGCCTTGGCCGCGCCTTGCGGGGTGATCGGGCCGTTGTTGCCGATAAAGCCGCAGGGCTGGCCTTCGATCTGCAAGTGGCCGCAGACGGTCTGGTTGTCGAACTCGTTCTTGAAATCGAGAAACGCCGAGCCATCAGCGATGCGGGCGATGATTTCGCGCACGTCGTAGGGCTTCTTGGCGTCTGCCGGCACCAGGCCCAGTAATTCGTCTACTGGATATAGCGGCTCGTTGTAGGCCTTGGCTGGTTGCGCTGGCAGTTGGGCATTCCACGGCAACATGGCGAGAATTTCGCGGGCGATACGCACGCCATCGGCGTCGTTTTCCGCCAGGTATTCGGCGGTGCCGGCGACCTGGGCGTGCATCTCGGCACCGCCCAGTTGCTCATCGGTGGCGATCTCGCCGGTGGCGGCTTTCAGCAGCGGCGGGCCAGCGAGGAACATCTTGGCCTTGCCGCGTACCACCACCACGTAATCCGACAGCCCCGGCTGATAGGCCCCGCCAGCGGTGCTGGAACCGTGCACCACAGTGATCTGCGGCAGACCCATGGCGGACATGCGCGCCTGGTTGGCAAAGCCGCGTGCGCCTTCGACAAAGATATCGGCGGCGTAGTTAAGGTTGGCACCGCCGCTTTCGGTCAGCGCCACCACCGGCAGCTTGTTCTCGAAGGCGATCTGCTGCAGGCGCAGGGTCTTCTTCAGGCCGGTGGGGGAGATGGTGCCGCCCTTGATTGCGCTGTTGCTGGCGGTGACCAGGCAGCGCACCCCGGCGATATAGCCGATACCGGAAATAATCCCGCCGCCGGCCTGGGTGCCGTCCTTGTCGTCGTGCAGCTTGTAGCCGGCCAGCGACGACAGTTCGAGAAACGGTGCACCGGGGTCGAGCAGCAGGTTCAGGCGCTCACGCGGTAGCAGCTGGCCGCGCTTTTCAAATTTTGCTTTGGCCTCAGCAGCCTTGTTCAGGCAGTTCTGTTCGATTTCGCGAAAGCTGGCCACGGCTTTGAGCATGGCCTCTCGGTTGTTGGCGAAGTCTTCGCCATGCACGTCGATCTCGGAGTGGATTACCGGCATCGCATCACTCTCCCTGGTCTTTCAGCACATCGGGTAGGTAGGCCCGATGGAAACCGTTGTAAGACTGGCTTTGCCCGGCCTTGGCCTTGAACAGCGGGAAGGCGCGGCTGCCCTGGCTGGCGGCGCCGTCGATGCGCACCGTGTTGCCGCTGATAAAGGCGGCGCCCGGCGAGAGCAGAAAGACGATGGCGGCTGAGACTTCCGATTCTGTGCCGATGCGCTTGAGCGGCACATGCTCGCGCAGGGTCGGGATCACCGCCTTGAACGCGCCTTCGTAGGTGTCCATGCCGCTGGAGGCGACCCAGCCCGGCGCTACGGCATTGACCCGCACCCCGGCGTGGCCCCACTCGACAGCGGCGGTCTTGGTGAAGTTCTCCATACCGGCGCGCGCCGCCCCGGAGTGGCCCATGCCGGGCATGCCGCCCCACATATCGGCGAGCATATTGACGATGCTGCCGCCGGTCTTGCTCATGCTCTGGTTGAACACTTCGCGGGCCACCAGAAAGCCGCCGACCAGGTTGGTGCGCACCACGGTCTCGAAGCCTTTCTGGTTGATCGAAGCGAGCGGCGAGGGGTACTGGCCGCCGGCATTGTTGACCAGGTGGTGGATCGGCCCGCGCTCGCTGACCACTGCCGCGACCATGGCCTTGACCGATTCCTCGTCGCGGATGTCGCAGACTTGGAAGCTGACGCTGCCGCCATCCTCACGGATTTCGCCGGCGGTCTTTTCCAGCTTGTCCGCCTTGCGTCCGACCAGCACCACATGAGCGCCGAGGGCGGCCAGTTCATGGGCGGTGCAACGGCCGATGCCGCTGCCGCCGCCGGTGACCATAATGGTCTGGCCGCTAAACAGGCCGGGTTTAAAGACTGAGTCGTATGCCATTGTTGTTATCGTCCTAGTCGTAGGGTGAACAATCGCGAAGCGTTGTCCACCAGGAACTGGTGGATGGGTGAAGCGTCATCCACCCTACAAAGTTGCCGCCAAGGCCTGCGGCACCGGCACAGGAAATTCCAGTAGCTGTTGAGCGAAGGCCTTGCCCTGCGGGTCGATGCGCAAAGAGGCAACGCCGCCGCCACCGAGGGCGTTCTCCAGCAAGAAATTCAGGCTGTGGCTGCCGGGCAGATACCAGCGGCTGACCTTGCCGGTTTGCGCATCAAGCGCGTGCTGCATCCATTCGGCCACGGCACCCTCACTCAGTGCAGCGGCGATCCAGGCCAAGTACTCGGGCTTTCTGGCCATCACGCCGATATTGCTGTGGTTGCCCTTGTCGCCGGAGCGCGCCACGGCCAGCTTGACCAGCGGCACGCAGGCATCGGCCTGGCCGCTTGGCAGCGGGGCAGCGATATCGGCCGCAATCTGCGCGCTGTCCAGCACCGCGATCTGTGGCAGTGCGACGGACGTGCGCTCACCGTTGAGTTCCACTTCGAGTGCGCAGGCGCTTTTGTCAGCGAGGAAGCTAAATAGGCGGATCACCGGGTAAACGGTGGGGCGGCCGCCGACTATGCCGGTCAGGCCCGGTGCCATGCCGGTGGCGGCCTGGGCGATCTCGCGGGAGAACAGGATCAAGGCTTCTTTCTTGGCATGGCGCACGGCGATCTTGACCACGATTTCGCGGCTATCCGTGCGCTGGCCACGGGGGCCGTAGGTGGCTTCGCTGCCCAGCAGCTCGATGCTGACTTCCTTGTAGGGCCCCCAGCCGCGCTCGGCGAACATTTCCTCGGTTTTGTTGATGATCGCCTGGCTGACGCGTTGGGCTTTCTTCACCGCATCGATGCCAGCCATCAGGCAGCTGGCGGTGCAGCGGAAACCGTCCGGGTGGGTGGCGCTGACCTTGTATTGATCAGTTGGCGGCAGGCCACGTGCGCCTTTCAGCTCAACGCGGTTTTCGCCAACTTGGCTGAGTTGCACCTGGGTGAAATCGCAGAGCACGTCGGGCAGGTAATAGGCCCGTGGATCGCCGATTTCATAGAGCATCTGCTCGCCCACGGTAAAAGGCGTGACCAAGCCGCCGGCACCCTCCGGCTTGGCCACGACAAAACTGCCATCGGCGCTGACTTCCACTACCGGGAAGCCGATATGTTCGTAGTCCGGCACGCTTTGCCAATCGGTGAAGTTGCCGCCGGTGCACTGCGCGCCGCATTCGATGATATGCCCGGCCAATGCGGCCTGGGCGAGCTGGTCGTAGTCGCTCCAGCTCCAGCCGAATTCATGCACCAGCGCGGCGCTGACCACGGCGCTGTCGACCACGCGGCCGGTGATGACGATATCCGCGCCGAGCTTGAGTGCTTCGACTATGCCCGGTGCACCGAGGTAGGCGTTGACCGAGACACAGAAGGGCGGCAACGGCGCGCCGCTGAACATTTCCACGGTGCCGGCCTTGGCCAGCTCACCGAGCTTGGGTTGCAGGTTGTCGCCATGCAGCACGGCGATCTTCAGATTGACCCCGGCCTGCTCGCAGGCGGCGGCTAGGGCGGCGGCGCAGGCAGTGGGATTGACCCCGCCGGCGTTGCTGATTACGCGGATATTCTTCTGAGCGATGTCCTGCAGCAGCGGCGCGAGGGTTTCCACAAAGTCGGTGGCGTAGCCGGCATCCGGCTTCTTCATCCGCGCGCCGGCCATGATCGACATGGTCACTTCGGCCAGGTAGTCGAAGACCAGGTAATCCAGTTCGGTGCCCTGTACCAGCTGGGCGGCGGCAGTGCTGGTATCGCCCCAGAAGGCGGAAGCGCAGCCGATGCGTACGGTTTTAGTCATTGGAATGGTCCGCAACACAGGATTAAGGTGATTTGAAGGCTACCAAGCAAGCGCTTGGTTTAAAAGCCCCGCAGTGAGTCTTTCTAACCTAAAGTGTGGCCAAGCGCTTGCTTGGTTGGCTGGCGCAGCATAAATTTCACCAATAACGACAAGCACTTGCCGAAGGCTTCTGAGAACGCTGGGTAAGTTGCGGCGTTCGATGAATTTCCTGAAATGAACAGGAACATGGGGAGTAACCAGCGTGGACGATCAACAAGCTCAGGCGGTGATGCGCGATCTGGTGGCCAGTGGGCAGATCACCGACCCGGACAGCGCGCGTGGCAAGCTGCTGCAAACCGCCGCCCATCTGTTCCGCAGCAAGGGCTACGAGCGCACCACGGTGCGCGACCTGGCCAGCGCTGTGGGCATTCAGTCCGGCAGCATCTTTCATCACTTCAAGAGCAAGGACGAGATTCTGCGTTCGGTGATGGAGGAGACCATTCGCTACAACACCGCGCTGATGCGCGCCTCGCTGGCCGAGGCCAGCGACCTGCGTGGCCGGGTGCTGGCGCTGATTCGTTGTGAGCTGCAATCGATCATGGGCGGCACCGGCGAGGCCATGGCGGTGCTGGTGTATGAGTGGCGCTCGCTCGCTGAGCCGAGTCAGCACTTTATCCTCGCGTTGCGCGACACCTATGAGCAACTGTGGCTCGACGTGCTGGGCGAAGCCAAGGAAGCAGGGTATTTCAAGGCCGACCCGTTTATCCTCCGGCGTTTCCTGACCGGCGCGTTGAGTTGGACCACCACCTGGTTCCGCCCGGAAGGGCCGATGAGCCTGGATCAGTTGGCTGAAGAGGCGCTGTCGTTGGTGCTCAAGGAAGTTTGAGCAAGATCGGCTAGGCTCAGGTGGCTTTTCGACAGCATTGTCGCGGCAAGGGAATGTCCGCTTGGCACACACAGGGCGCCGTTCGCGGCGAGGTGTTGGTGATGAGGTGCGCCGTTTGCGCGTGGTATTCAGAGGTTTGCTGCTTGCATTGTGTGGGTTGTTCGCTCTGCCGGTTTTTGCCGAGCAGCAGATTCGCGTCGGCGCCTACCATTTCCCGCCTTATGTGATTAAACCGGAGAGCCGCACCCCCAGCGGCCTGTTACCGGAACTGTTGCTGGCGTTGAATCAGCTGCAGAGCGATTACCGCTTCGTGCTGATGCCGACCTCGGTGACGCGACGTTACCGCGACCTGCAGAGCGGGCGTTTCGACCTGATGCTGTTCGAGTCGCCAGAGTGGGGCTGGCAGGACACGCCGCACACTGCGCTGGACCTGCAAATCGAAGATGCCGAGGTGTATGTCGCCCGGGCGCAACCGGGGCGCGATGAAGCGTATTTCGAGCAGCTCAAGGGTAAGCGCCTGGCGCTCTATAGCGGCTATCACTATGGCTTTGCCGACTTCAATGCGAATCAGCAGTTTCTCAGCCAGACCTACGACGCGGTGCTCACCTATTCCCATGACAACAATCTGATCATGTTGCTGCGCGGGCGTGCGGACATCGCAGTGATTACTCGTTCCTACCTACGCATCTACCAGGATCGCCACCCCGACCAGCGTTCGGCACTGCTGGTATCGCAGCGCGTCGATCAGGTGTACCGGCACCACGCCCTGTTTCGGCCGCAGGCGCCGCTGACTGCCGAGCGTTTGGCGACGTTGCTGCTTACGCTGAACAGCCGGGGGCAGCTGGATGATTTGCTGGCGCGTTATCACCTGGCAACTTCAGTACGTTCGCTAAATGACTGAAATCGCTCTATTCGGTCAGGATTTACTGGGGTAGGCTGGCGTCACACGCAAATAGGGATGTTGTGTCGTATGTCGCCGTCTATGCGTAAGGTTGCAGGTGTTTGGGGGTTACTCGCAGGGCTGTTGCTGGCTGGGCCGCTTGCTGCCGAGCAAGTCGTGCATGTTGGCGGTGCGTATTTTCCTCCTTATGTGTTCAAGTCGGATAACGCGCAGGCGCGCGCCTTGCTGCCGCAGTTGGTCGACGCCCTGAATCAGCTGCAACAGGAGTTTCGTTTCGTTGTCCTGCCGACCTCGATCCCACGGCGTTTTCGTGATTTCGAACAAGGGCGGATCGACTTGGCGATTTTCGAAAATCCGGCCTGGGGTTGGCAGTCCATCGCGCACAGTCGGGTCGACATGGGCCTGGAAGATGCGGAAGTGTTTGTCGCCCGAGCCGAGTCGGGGCGCGGCCAAGACTATTTCAAACAGCTGAGCGGCAAGCGCCTGGCCCTCTATCACGGCTATCACTACGGTTTCGCCGATTTCAACGCCGACACGGACTACCTCAACACGCAGTTCAACGCCACCCTGACGCACTCCCACGACAGCAACCTGCTGATGGTGCTGCGGCGGCGAGCGGACATTGCCTTGGTGACCCGTTCCTACATCGCCGATTTTCTCGAGCGCCATCGCCAATATGCCGGACAGTTGCTGATCGCCGAGCAGGTCGATCAGCGTTATCTGCATCACACGCTGGTTCGCCCTGGCGCGCCGATCAGCGCCGCGCAGTTCGCTGCTTTGCTGGAGCAATTGCGCAGTAATGGCAGGCTGTCGAGCATCTTCGCGGGCCGGCAGATCACGGTCAGGCCAAGCGCAGTGGATAGCTCAATAACAACAGATGTAGCAGATTGACCGCGCCGTGCAGGGCGATCGCCAGGCTCAGCCGACCGCTGTAGTGGAAGACCAGCCCGTAACCCAGGCCGGCCATGCCGGCAACCACGGCAAATAAGGGGCTGAAGGGGATATGCACCGCGCCGAACAACAGCGCGCCGATCAAAATCCCCGGCCATACACCGAGCCAGCCGATCAGGCGGGTTTGCAGCAAACCGCGAAACAGCAGCTCTTCGGCCAACACGCTGACGCCGAGATTGACCGCCAGCCACAATGCCAATCCTTCCGGCCATTTTACTTGCCAGCCAACCACACCCAAGGCCAGCGCCAGCAGTGGTATGCCCAGCAGCGTCAGTAGCGCCACGCCCCAGGCGCGCCGAGTGTCTGTGCGGCTCGCGTGCGTTTGCCCGAGCCACCAGGCCAGCAGGGTCAAGCCCAGCAATAACTTGTCCCAGGACAGGCGTAAGGCATAGGGCGGCGCATCGACGCTGAGCAAGCGCGGCGACCACAGCGGCCACGGCCTGAAACCTGGCAGTAGGTGAGCGGCGAGGGCGATGCTGGCGAGCAGGCTCAGGCCCCACCAGGGCGGCGGCGACAAAACCCGCTGGGCAAACAGCAGCAGGGCGATAAACGCCGCGCCGAGCAGCAGGCCCAGTGGTTGGATAAAGCCCAGGGCGAAGCCCATGGCCAGGCCGAAAGCCGGTAACAGCAGTCGCAAATGCAGCGGCATGGCGCCTCCTTGTGCAGGGGCGCAGTGTAGTGGCGCGGCCAGCAGGCGCTCAAGGCACGCTGAAATAGCGTTCGAGCAGGTGCGGATCGTCGAACTGCGCGCGGCCGATAAAGGCCGTGGCATGGCGACCCCACTGGCGCATGGCGCCGGGCGAGACAACGCCGGATGGCCACAGCAGCCAGCGTTCCAGGCGTTCAGTGCCGGGCACCAAACCATCGCTGGCGTACAGGCTGCGCTGGCCCTGCGGGTGTGGCAGTTGACGCAGCTGGTCGAGCGATGTGCGTTGGTAAAGCTGCGCCGGGTAGGCCGAGCGGCGCGCATCGACCCAATCCAGGCGGTGCTCGCCAGCACTCAACCACAGCGTTGGCGCCTGGTCGCCGGTAAATGCCAGGCGCTTGGCCAGGCGGGCTTCTGCCGTCGCCGGTTGGCGAAATTGCAGCGGCGAATCTGCGGGCAGGTAAAAGCTGTGCCAGCAGCCACAGGGGTGGATGCTGTCGTAGAGCAGGGCGTTGCCCTGTGGGTCGAGGGTGACGCGCCAGAGCAGGCCGTCCAGTTCGCCGCCATACAGGTCCAGCGCATGCGGTTTGGGCCGTTGGCTGAACCACAGTTGATAGACCAGCTGCAGGTGCCAGCGACCAGCCAGGAGGCTCCAGCTGGTGTGCTGATAGAGGCGTGGTTGTTGAGGATTGAAGTCGCGTGCGCCGTCGGTGCGAAAATACGGGCTGCCGATGCGATCGCTACGGCTGGCTTGTTCGATCTGCAAGCGTGGCGCGTGGCGTGCGAAAAGGGCGCTCAGCTGATCTGCGTTCGCCTGGGGCAGGCCCAGCGTATCGTTATGCAGCGCGGCAGATGTTGCGTCGGTGGGCGGGCGTAGCGGTCGGTAGCTCAACCAATGTGGGCTGTCCGCGGGCGCGGTGGCCTGGCGTGCGGCCTGCTGCCACGCGGCGATGCCGGTGCGAAAAACCCCATCGAACAGCGGATAGAGGCCGGCGGCGCGGGCCCAGTCGCGGTAATCGTCGGGTACCTGTGCGGCTTCGACTGCCCGGGCGAACGCTTGTGGATCGGCGGCAATGCGCGCGACCTCGGCGCTGCGACAGGCGTTGAGCGCTGTCTGCTGCGTCTCGCTGGCCCAGGCTTGGCGCGAGGCGGCGGGCAGTTGGGCGATTTCAATCTGGTTGGCTTCGGCATCGCGCTCGGCCAGGCGCTCAAGCCAGGCACGGCGTTGCTGGGGGCTTTGCGCGGTGCGGCCCAGTGCGGCGAGCAGCCGGTCGCTGCGCAGGCCGGCAACGTTGGGTAAGCGATGGTATTGCGCGTCCTGTCGGGCCTGGGTGTCGCGTTGCAAGTCGCTGAACAGCGCCGCACAGCCATCGAGTGGCGTGGCGGTAAAGCGCGTGCAGCCCAGTAGCAACAGAACCAGCACGCTAGCGCTGGCGAGAGTCCTTGGCGTCCTGGGCTTCCATCTCGATTTTACGTTCACGGACTTTCTGCAATTGTTCTTCGGTGAGGGGCAGCGGTTTGGCGGTGCGCAGCAGCACCATCAAGCCGCCGACGATAGAGCCGAGGACCAGAACGATCAGTAGCCAGATATACCAGGGCATGCTCGGTTCCTTGAGGGGGTGAACTCCCACCCTATACCGCTTGGGCGTACTTGTCAGTTCGGCAGTTGCGGCACGTCCTGCAAGGTGCTGTCGTCTTTCAGCGCCACGCCAGAGAGTTGCAGGCGCAGCGCTTCACGCGCCAGGTAGGCGAGCTTGTGCGCGGCGAGGGCGTAGGGCAGGCCTTCGGGGCGCACGTTGGAGATGCAGTTGCGCTGGCTGTCCATGGTGCCGGGCTGCGCTTGATAGGTGATGTACAGGCCCAGGCTGTCTGGCGAACTCAGCCCCGGCCGCTCGCCGATCATCACGATCACCAGGCGCGCGCGCAGGGCGGCGGCGATGCCGTCGCCAATCGCCACCCGGCCCTGCTCGGCGAGCACCACCGGGGTGTTGGCCCAGTCGCTGTCGAAGCGTTGGCGAAAGGCTTGCAGCAGTGGCAGGGCGTGGCGCTGCACGGCGCTGGAGGAGAGCCCGTCGGCGATGACGATGGCCAGTTCCGGCGCCGGCAGTTCGTGCCGCAGGCGGGCGTAGCAATCGTTATGCAGGTGGCGGCCATAGTCTGGGCGCAGCAGGTAGGTCTGGCGGTCTTCGGCGTTACTGCGCACTTGCAGGGTGCGAAAACCCTCGGCTTTGAGTTGCTGCTTCAGCTCGGCGAAGTCCAGCGGCCGGTGCACGGCATCGCGAGCCTGGGCGTGGGCCAGGCCGAACTTCAGTACCTCGCGAGTCGGCAGGCTAGAGCCGACGCGACCGAGGGCGATGCGCGCCGAGGTGTGGGCGCGCAGTTCGTCCCAGGGATTGTGCTGGGCCGGCTCTATCTTGGTCTGGGCCAGCTCGGTTTTGGTCTGGGTGGGTTTGTCGTCGCTCATGTTCGCTGCCCTCAGGCCACGCCGCAGACATGCGGCAGTTGTTGCAACAGGTGATGGCCGCGGCCAACCTCGCGCAGCCTGCCGGACGCCTCGGTGATCGCCATGCGCGCCAGCCAGGCGTCGAACTCCGGCGCGCGCTTGAGGCCGAGGACGTTGCGCAGGTATAGGGCATCGTGAAACGAAGTGCTTTGGTAGTTGAGCATGATGTCGTCGGCGCCGGGAATGCCCATGATGAAGTTAATTCCGGCCGCGCCGAGCAGGGTCAGCAGGGTGTCCATGTCGTCCTGGTCGGCTTCGGCATGGTTGGTGTAGCACACGTCGCAGCCCATCGGCAGACCGAGCAGCTTGGCGCAGAAGTGGTCTTCCAGGCCGGCGCGGATGATCTGCTTGCCGTCGTAGAGGTATTCCGGGCCGATAAAGCCGACCACGGTGTTGACCAGCAGCGGTTTGAATTCGCGGGCCACGGCATAGGCGCGGGCCTCGCAGGTCTGCTGGTCGACGCCGTGATGGCCACCGGCGGACAGCGCGCTACCTTGGCCGGTCTCGAAGTACATGCAGTTGTCGCCGACCGTACCGCGCTTGAGAGACAGCGCCGCCTCATGGGCCTCGCGCAGGATACTCAGCGACACGCCGAAGCTGCTGTTGGTCTTCTCGCTGCCGGCGATGGACTGGAACACCAGGTCGATCGGTGCGCCGGCTTCGATGGCCTGGATCTGCGTGGTGACGTGGGTCAGCACGCAGCTCTGCATGGGAATCTCGAAGTGCTGGCGCACCTCGTCCATCATCTGCCACAGGCGCATCAGGGTCGGCAGCGAATCGCTGGCCGGGTTGATGCCCACGGTGGCGTCGCCGGCGCCATACAGCAGGCCGTCGAGCAGGCTGGCGGCGATGCCGCGCACATCGTCGGTCGGGTGGTTGGGTTGCAGGCGCACGGAGAGGTGGCCCGGCAGCCCCAGGGTGTTACGGAAGGCGCTGACCACCCGGCACTTGCGCGCCACCAGGATCAGGTCCTGGTTACGCATCAGTTTGCTTACGGCGGCGGCCATTTCCGGGGTGATGCCCGCGGCAACGGCGGCCAGGGTAGCGCTGTCGCTGCTGTCGAGCAGCAGCCAGTCGCGCAGGTCGCCGACCGTCAGGTGGCTGATCGGGGCAAAGGCCTGCTGGTCGTGGCGGTCGATGATCAGGCGGGTGACTTCATCGCTTTCGTAGGGAATCAGCGCTTCGTCGAGAAAACGTTTGAGTGGCACATCGGCCAAGGCCAGCTTGGCCGCCATGCGCTCTTCGTAGGTGGCGGCGGCCAGGCCGGCGAGGTAATCGCCGGAGCGCGCCGGGCTGGCCTTGGCCAGCAGAGTCTTGAGGTCGGCGAAGCGGTAGAGCAGGGCGCCGACGCGGGTTTGGTAAGGCATGGGGCTGTGCTCCCGATACAGACCGAGGGCGACAACTATGCCAGCCCTCGACCCATTTGACTCAAGCGCCGCTGAGCATGGCGTCCGCCGGCGCGTTGGCGCGCGGGTGGCCGGTGAGGCTGAAGTAGACGAAACCGACCGCCATGAAGCCGAGGAAGATCAAGCCGATCAGGGTGTTGAACCAGGCCATGGCGATCATCGCCGCGGTCAGGCTCATGCCGCCGAGGTTGATCAGGCCGTCGCTGTAGATCGCCGCGATACCCATCAGGCCGACCGTGATACCCCATAGGCGCAGCGTGGGCTTGAGTGGTGTGGTCATAAATCCTTCCCCGCCGTGCTTGATGTGTTCGTCGTTGCTGTGCAGCGCCCATGCCAGAGCGCTGTGGCAGGCCGTAAAGGCGCTCGATCAGAGCGTTTCTGGAACAGTGCTGCTACTAGCGAGGCGGCGGCTGATTCACCCTGGTGCAGGTGTATTGGGTCGCGAATCGTTTCGGCGCACTGGCCTAAACCAAGATGACCAAATGATGACGATCTGCCGCTCGTGAGGCGCAGACGTGAAAAGTGTCACACGATGGCAACTTGGCGCTGGTTGAATGGCGGCTTTCCATCGCCAGGGAGTGCCACCCATGACCACCGCCAGCGCTCTAGCGCGCCTGCTCAAGCCGGTCGCGGGGCTGCCGCCGGCAATCAGCATCGCGGATGTCGCGGATCGCTTGTTGACCCCGGAGCACAAAGCGTTTCTCTCGCTGCCTATCGTCGATGCGGCGGGCCGCCCGCTTGGGCTGGTCAGTCGCACCACCTTGCAGGACATCTTCATGCAGCGTTTCGGCCGCGACCTGCGCGGCCGTCACCCGGTGAGCGAGGTGATGAACCCGGCGCCGCTGACCGTGAGCCTGGACACCAGCCTGGAAGAGGCCGCCAAGCAGATCACCGGACAGCTGCAATACCCGATCACCGAGGACTTCATCCTGGTCGACGGGGAGGGTCTGTACCGCGGCCTGGGCACCGTGCTCGACCTGCTCAAGGCCATGGAGGCGCGCATCGCCCAGCGCAATCAGGTGCTGCGCAAGGCGCTGGTGGACTTGAAGGAGTCGCAGACTCAACTGGTGCAATCGGAGAAGATGGCCTCGCTCGGGCAGATGGTCGCCGGCGTCGCCCATGAACTGAATACCCCGCTGGGCTACGTGAAGAACAACGTGCAACTGCTGCGCGAGCTCAGCGCGCCGCTGTTCGTGTTGGCCGAGGCGCAAGCGGCGTTGGCCGATTGCCTGAGCGACCCGGCCTGCGACGAGGCGCGTCTGGCCCTGGCTCTGGATACGGCCGCCAGCGCCCGCGACAACGCCGCGCCGGAGCTGCTGGTCGAAGACCTCACGCAGCTGTTCAGCGACACCCTGTATGGCCTGGAGCAGATCGGCGAGTTGGTGGTCGGGCTCAAGGATTTCGCCCGTCTGGACCGTGCCATGAGCGAGGAGGTCGATCTCAACGAGTGCGTGCGCAGCGCCCTGGTAATCGCCCGCAACAGCATCAAGGACAAGGCCGAGGCCGTGCTGCAACTCGGCGAGTTGCCGCGTATACCCTGCGCGCCGTCGCAGATCAACCAGGTGCTGCTCAACCTGTTCACCAACGCCGCCCAGGCCATCGATGGCTTCGGCCAGATTGTGGTGAAAACCTGGGCCGATGAGGCGGCGGTGTTCCTCTCCGTGCAGGACAGCGGTCGCGGCATGCCGCCGCCGGTGCTGGCGCGGATATTCGACCCGTTCTTCACCACCAAACCGGTGGGCCAGGGCACTGGGCTGGGCCTGTCAATCAGCTTCAAGATCATCCAGGACCACGGCGGCCTGATTCGCGTCGCCTCCGAACCGGGGCGCGGTACGCGCTTTTTGATCCGCCTACCACGCCCGCAACCCGCGGCGCTGGCCACCGCATTACAACGGAGCGCCTGAGATGCCTGCACCGATCCGCATCCTGTTTGTCGACGACGAAGAGCGCATTCTGCGCAGCCTGGCCATGCAGTTTCGTCGCCAGTACGAGGTGCTCACCGAGAGCGATCCGCGGCGCGCCCTGGAGCGCCTGAAAAGCGAGCCGGTGCAGATCATCGTCAGCGACCAGCGCATGCCGCAGATGAGTGGCGCCGAACTGCTCGCCGAGGCCCGCGAGATCGCCCCGGAAACCCTGCGCATCCTGCTCACCGGCTACTCCGACCTGGATGCCGCGGTGGAAGCATTGAACAGCGGCGGGATCTTCCGTTACCTGACCAAGCCCTGGGACCAGCAGGAAATGGCCTTCACCCTGCGTCAGGCGGCGGAAATCGCCACGCGTCAGGCGCAGGCGCCGGTGTTGCCGACTAGCAGCCGCCTGGCCGCGCCGTTGAGCGTGCTGCTGCTTGACGATGAGCCGGACACCCTGGCTGCGGTCGGCGAGTTCTGCGTCGAGGGTGGGCACAAGCTGCTGCGCGTGCGTAACCTGGCCGAGGCGCTGGTGCTGCTCAACAACGAGCCGGTCGATCTGCTGGTCAGCGACCTGAAACTGGCCGGCGAAGAAGTTGCGCCGCTGCTGAAAAGTCTGGCTCAGGCTCATCCGCGCCTGCTCAGCCTGGTGGTGACGCCGTTCTGCGACACTCAGGCGCTGCTCAAATTGATCAACGAGGCGCAGATCTTCCGTTATTTGCCCAAGCCGATCCGTCGCGGCCTGTTCGAGAAGGGCTTGAAAGCCGCCGCCGAGCAGGCGCTGTTATGGCGCGCGCAACCGGCGCAGGCGATCACCCGCCTGGCCGAGGTGCCACGCGAAGACCGCGAGCGGGAAAAGGTCGGCAGTTTATTGGGCATGCTAGGCCGTTTGCGCGAACGGCTGAGCGCCTGACACCGTGCGGGTGGACAAGGCTGCGCCATGTCCACCCGACACTCGCGCGGTTTTGCGTGCGGCTCCGCTTGCCCGTCACCGCAGAATGTAGGAGGGGCTTTAGCCGCGAGCTCTATCAGTGCTCACCACCGTTCTCGCCTTAGCGCCGCACCTGCTTGAGGGTTTCGGCGATCAGGAAGGCCAGTTCCAGCGATTGATCGGCGTTCATCCGTGGGTCGCAGTGGGTGTGGTAGCGGTCCGACAGGCCATCTTCGGTGATCGGCCGCGCGCCGCCGATGCACTCGGTGACGTTCTGCCCGGTCATCTCGATATGGATACCGCCGGCGTAGCTGCCCTCGGCCTGGTGCACGGCGAAGAACTGCTTCACTTCGGCGAGGATCTGCGCAAAGTCACGGGTCTTGTAGCCGCTTGAGGCCTTGATGGTGTTGCCGTGCATCGGGTCGCTGCTCCACAGCACCTGGCGGCCTTCGCGCTGCACGGTCTGGATCAGGCGTGGCAGGCCGGCTTCGACCTTGTCCGCGCCCATGCGCACGATCAGGTTGAGGCGGCCGGGGTCGTTGTCCGGGTTGAGGATGTCGATCAGGCGGATCAGGTCTTCGCTGCCCATGCTGGGGCCGACTTTGACCCCGATCGGGTTGCCGACGCCGCGCAGAAACTCGACATGGGCGCCATCCAGCTGACGGGTGCGGTCGCCGATCCACAGCATATGCGCCGAGCAGTCGTAGAAGCCGCCGGTGAGGCTGTCGCGGCGCACAAAGGCTTCTTCGTAGTTGAGCAGCAACGCTTCATGGGCGGTGAAGAAGCTGGTTTCACGCACTTGCGCCGAGCTGTCCATGCCGCAGGCGCGCATAAACGCCAGGGTTTCGTCGATGCGGTCGGCCAGCGCGCTGTATTTCTCGGCCAGCGCCGAGTTGGCGATGAAATCGAGGTTCCACTGGTGTACCTGGTGCAGGTCGGCGAAGCCGCCCTGGGCAAAGGCACGCAGCAGATTTAGCGAGGCGGTGGATTGATGGTAAGCCTGCAACAGGCGCTCCGGGTCCGGCACGCGGCTGGCGGTGTCGAAGCCGATGCCGTTGACGATATCGCCACGGTAGGCCGGCAGGGTCACGCCGTCGATGGTTTCGTCGTTGGCCGAGCGCGGCTTGGCGAATTGCCCGGCCATGCGTCCGACTTTCACCACCGGGCAGCCGGCGGCGAAGGTCATGACGATGGCCATTTGCAGCAGCACCTTGAAGGTGTCGCGGATTTTCGCCGCGCTGAACTCGGCGAAGCTTTCGGCGCAATCGCCACCCTGCAACAGAAACGCGCGACCCTGGGTGACCTCGGCAAACTGCCGGCGCAACTCGCGGGCTTCGCCGGCGAACACCAGCGGCGGATAACCGGCCAGGGTCTGCTCGACTTTGGCCAGATGAGCGGCGTCGGGGTAGTGCGGTTGTTGCTGGATCGGCTTGGCTCTCCAGCTATCGGGATTCCAGGGTTGCGACATTGCGGTTCTCGGCTCAATACAGGTTAGGCAGAAGGGCATGGTAACCGATCAGCCCGGCGCTTCAAGCCGATAGCCGCGATAGAGGCGCTGCATGCTTGCAGGTTAGCGCGGCCAGAGCAGCAGGGCGCCGGTGACCAGCAGTAACAGGTAGATCGCCAAACGAAAATGCCGCTCGCTGACCCGCCGATGCAGGCGTTCGCCCAGCCACACGCCGAGCAGCAGCAACGGCGCATAAGCGGCGACCTGCGGCAGCGCCGGCAGCAGACGGCCGTCGAGGAGAAACGCCAGGGTCAGCAGGCTGTTGAGGGTGAACCAGACGCTGATCAGGGTGGCGCGCAGGCGCGCCTTGTCCAGCGTGGTGCCGGCCAGGGCGTACACCAGCAATGGCCCGCCGGAGGCGAACAGGCCGTGACTGATACCGGCGCCGAGCGTAATCAGGCGCGTGAGCCACAACGGCCGCGGTGGCCGCGCAACCGCATGACGCAGATGCCACAGTTCCCGGCCTGCGAACCACAGCACGAGCAGGCCGAACAGTTGCTTGGTCAAGCCGGCATCCAGCCAGGGCAGCAGCGCGTAGCCGAGCAGGGTGCCGAGCAGCATGCCCGGCAGGATCATGTTCAGCAGCAGACGCCGTTCAATCAGCCGCCGGTGGCGCCAGCTGAGGTAGCCGCTCATGCAGATATTCAGCGCCACCAGAATCGGCAGCAGCTGCTCAATCGGCAGCAGCAGGGCACCGAGCGACAGGGCGATGACGATGCTGCCGAAGCCGGTAATGGCTTCCAGGGTGTACGCCAGCAGGATAAAAACGCCGAGGGCGATCCAGGCCCATTCCATCAGCCCAGCTCCGTGGCGAAGCGGCGGCTCATCTGCCGGTAATACAGGGCCGGGGCGAGGCGCCAGAGCAGGCTGGCCAACCAACTGCCGCGATCGGGGAACAGCCGCTGCTGGCGCTTTTCCTGGGCCTGGAGGATGCGCGCGGCCATCCAGTCGGCGCCGCGTACCTGGCCGACCGTCGAGCGCGCATGCCGCGCCGGTTGGCCGTCGCCGCCGAGGGCATGTTGCTCGATGGGCGTGTCGAGAAAACTCGGGTAGACCATCAGCAGGCCGATACCATCGCCCGCCACCTCGGCACGCAGCACTTCGAAGCCCTGCGCCAGGGCGGCTTTCGCCGCGCAGTATCCGGCGCGGCCGAGCACCGGCATCCAACCGGCCATGGAGCCGATGGCGACGATCTGTCCCTGGCTCTGGCGCAGCAGCGGCAGGGCGCCGAGGGTCAACTCCAGCGGCGCGTGGTAATCCACCGCCATGACCTGGCGAAAGACCCTCGGCTGGGTGCGCGTTGTCGGCGAGCGGTGGGTGATGCCGGCGTTGTTGATCAGCAGGTCGAGGCGGCCGAAGCGTTCCTCACAGGCGCTGAGCAGGCGCTCATGTAGGGCCGGCTCGGTGATGTCGCCGGCGATGCCCACGACGTGCGGATCGGCGAGTGTGGCGACCCGGACAGCCAGGCCCGCGGCGTCGATGTCGCTGAGCAGCAGCCGATCGCCGCGTGCATGGCAGGCGCGCGCCAGTTGCCAGCCGAGGCCGCTGGCGGCCCCGGTAATCAGCGTGACGGTCATTGCGAGGGCGCCTCGCCGAGGGCGGCGCGGGTCTCGGCCTGGGGCACGCGGCGCGACCAGAACAGCGCCAGGGCCAGCCCGGAAAGCAGTTGCCAGCAGCCCCAGAAGGCGGCGATCAGCAGCATGCCGCCGGCCTGCGGGAAGAAGGTGAAGATCAACGCCATGCCGAGGCCGGAATTGTGAATGCCGGTCTCCAGGGTCACCGCGCGCACTTCGGCCGCGGGCAGGCGCCACAGGCGTGCGCACAGGTAGCCGAGCAGCAGCGCCATGCTGTTGAGGGCCACCACCAGCCAGAAGAACAGATGGAAGTGCTCGATGAATTGCTCGAGATTCTTCATCAGAGCGCCGCCGACGAAGGCCAGCATCACCAGTAGAGAGAAGTGGCGCAGTGGTTTTTCCAGTGTCTGCGCCAGCTGCGGGCGCCGCTTGCCCAGCCACATGCCGAGTACCATCGGCAGCACCAGTACCAGCAGGACCATGGCCAACAGCTCGAGCGGGTCGATGCTGATTTCGCTCAGCAGTGCGCGGGTGTTGGGGTTGAGTCCGGCGTAGAGGGCGAAGTTGAGCGGCGTCAGCAGCCCGGCGCTGAGGCTCGACACGGCGGTGACACTGGCCGACACCGCGACATTGCCGCGGCCCAGCCAGGTCATGATGTTGGAGAAGGTGCCGCTCGGGCAGGTGGCGACCAGGATCAGGCCGAGGGCCAGGCTCGGGTCGATCGGCAGCAGTGTGGTGAGCAGGCAGGTGGACGCCGGCAGCAGGAAAAACTGCACGAACATGCCGATCAGCGGAGCCTTGGGCGCGCGCAGGATGCGGCTGAAGTCGTCGGCACGCAGTTCCAGCGACACGCCGAACATCATCAGCGCGATGATTGCGTTCAAGGCGATCATCGCGCTGGGCGAGAACTCAAGATTGACGGCTGGCATCGCGGTTTTCCTTGGGCGCAGCGGCAGGAGTGGGCTTCAGCGTGAGCTCGGCGCGGTGTTGGCGGATGGCTCGGCGGTAGCTGTCTTTATGAACGTAGTAGGCCATGCGCTCCAGTTGCAGATAGGCATAGCCGCCGTCCAGGCGCTGGCTGGCGTGGGCGCGCACGTGCTCACGGAAGCATTTGGCCGCAGGGTGGCCGTCGAGCTGCCGGCGAATGCACAACGCCACCAGCTCGGCCTGCTCGTCGCGGCCCTGCCAGCCGAGGCCCGAGGCTTCGACCATGCCCATCATGAACAGGTCGTCGTACTCGGGATGGAACACGTTGAGGTACAGCTGTGGTGCGCCGGCGCTGGCCGGCCAGTTGAGGTGGGCGCGGTCGATGAACGGGTAGTCGAGCCTGTAGCCGGTGCCTTGCAGAATCAGGTCGTACTCGGCCTGCTCGCCATCGCTGAAAGTCACCTGCAAGCCGTCGACCGTGGCGACGTCGCGGCGCGCCTTGATATCGCCATGCCCCAGGTAATGCAGCACCAGGGAGTTCATTACCGGGTGTGATTCGTAGAGTTTGTAATCCGGGTCGGGCAGGCCGTAGTTCGAGGGTTTGCCGACCAGGGCGCGCACCAGCAGGCCGTCGAGAAACTGCTTGAACGGGCGTGGCAATTTGATCGCGCCGCCCAGGGTGTCGGTGGGCCGGCCGAGGGTGAACTTGGGCAGGAAGTAATAACCCCGGCGCGTCGACAGATCGACCGAGGCGGCACGGTGCACGGCATCCACGGCGATGTCGCAGGCGGAGTTGCCGCAGCCGACGATCAGTACGCGCTTGCCGTCGAAACTCGCCGCTGAGCGGTAATCGCTGGAATGCAGCAACTCACCGCTGAAGGTGCCGGGGAGCTTGGGTCGATTGGGGGTGTGCAGGGTGCCGTTGGCAATCAATACCCCATCGAACAGCCACTCGCGTGGTGCGCCGTTGTGTTCGCTGGTGAGTTTCCAACCTTTCTCCAGGCGCTGCACGGCAAGCACGCGGGTGTTGAATTGATAGTGTTGATACAGGCCGAACTGCGTGGCGTAGTCGCGGAAATACCGGCGCATCTCACTGTGGTGCGGGTAGGGCGCCACTTCGTCGCGCATCGGAAACTCGCTGAACTCGGTGGTGCCCTTGGAGGAAATCAGGTGCGCCGAGTCGTACATGGTGCTGTGCGGGTTATCGATGTCCCACAGCCCGCCGACATCGCTGTGCAGCTCGAAACCGACGAAATCGATGCCATGCTTGTGCAGTTGCCGTGCTGTACACAGGCCCATGGGACCCGCGCCGATGATGGCGTACATAGTTTGAAACCTCGAGATGCCTGTTGTTTTTGTTGTGGCGCGTTAGGTTGCCCGGGCGAATCTTGCGCAGGCAAATTATTGCGTGACCCAGGCCTTGCGCTTCAATGACAATCGGCGCCTTTCCCGGGCGTCGCGTGGTCGGGGATGTCATGGTGGAGAGTGGTGGATGCCAGGTTTACCCCCGGTGGATGAGATGAAAGAAGAAGTCTTGCTCGCTGAAGTGCAGGACGCGTTTGGTGTGATCCGCGTGGTCGAGATCGGCGATTACCGCTTCCTCGAATTCGGCGATTCGATCGAGCAAAGCTGCGTGTTCACCGCCGACCCGAGCTGGTTGGAGTACGACTACACCCGCGCCATGTTCCTCGGTGCGTTATGCCACCCAGCACCGGAGAGCGCGCTGTTTCTTGGCCTGGGCGCTGGCAATCTGACCCAGGCATGCCTGAAGATCCTGACGCTCGACGATGTTGAAACCATCGAATTGCGTGCCGATGTGCCGCGTCTGGCTATGCAGTTTCTCGGTCTGGACGACGATCCACGCCTGACCATCCGCATCGGCGATGCGCTGGAACTGCTGGAGACGGCGGAAACCGCCGACCTGATCTTCGTCGACCTGTACACCGACCATGGCCCTGGCGTCGGCCATTTGGCCTGGCGTTTTCTCGAAAGTTGTCGTCAGCAGCTCAATCCAGGCGGTTGGCTGATCATCAATCAATGGGCCGGTAACGACGGCAAGCCGCTCGGCGCCGCGCTGCTGCGTGGCCTCTACCATCGGCATTACTGGGAGTGCCCGGTGAAGGAGGGCAACGTGGTGTTGCTGGTGCCGGCGGATCTCGATCAATCGCTCGATCTGGATGCGCTGCGCCGCCGCAGTGCGGCGTTGGCGCCGCGCCTGGGTTACTCCCTGCAATCGCTGATCGAAGTCTTGCGCCCGGCCAGTTGAACCGGCGTAGTGTGCCGTCTCAGAATAAAAGCACTTGCCGGGTTGGCGGCGCCACGAACCAGCGCGCACGCGTCCCCTGATCGTTATTTCTGCGCCACGGCCTTAGCGGCCTTTAAACTCGCCGGGGCGGCGTTCGAGCATGGCGCGTACGCCTTCCTGGGCATCTGCGCTGGCCATCAGGCGGGTCACGGTGGGGTGCAAGTTGGCGGCGGCGGCCGCTTCGCCGTCACGCACGGCCTGGCGCGCCGAGGCCAGCGTGGCTTGCACGCCGAGCGGTGCTTGGGCAGCGATGCGCTCGGCCATCCACAGGGCTTTGGGCATCAACTCTTCGCTGGCCAGCACGCCTTGCACCAAACCCAGGCGATAGGCTTCGTGGGCATCGAACTCATCGCCGGTGAGTAACCAGCGCATGGCGTTGCCCCAGCCAGCGGTCTGGTGCATGCGCAGAGTCGCGCCGCCGAATGGAAAAATACCGCGCTGCACTTCCATCTGCGCGAAGCGGGTGTTGCTGGCGCACAGGTTGATGTCCGAGGCGAGCATCAGCTCGATGCCGATGGTGTAGCAGTAGCCCTTGGCCGCGACGATCACCGGCTTGCTCACCCGCGGCCCGCCGAACACGCCCCAGGGGTCGCAACCGCCCGCGGGGATCTGCCAGCCGGCGGCAAAATGGGCGGCGACATTGGCCAGGTCCAGCCCAGCGGTGAAGTGTTCGCCATGGGCGAAGACCAGCGCCACGCGCGCCTCGTTGTCGCGTTCGTATTCGCCATAGGCCAGGCACAGGTCATTCAGCAGGTCGAGGTCGAACGCATTGCGTTTGGCGGCACGGTCCAGGCCGATCAACATGATCTGGCCTCGTTTCTCACGGCTTACGCGGCCGCTGGTGCTTTGAGTCATGGCAGAAGTCCTTGCGCAGGAGAAAAGACGTGAAGGGTATAGTGCCCACGCTCGGGCTTGTCCACGTCAATCGGGGCGGGTGGTTGCAGGCTATCAGAGGATGACCGTTTAGCGGTGCAGGTGTTTAATTCAGGGAAAACCAGCACATCGGCCAGGTTTTCCGGTATAGTGCGCGCCGGTCAATTCTTGGCCACGTTCAGGTAGCACAACTCGCCCGAAGGTTAACTTTGGCAGTTAGTCCGTTTTGCGGACTATCCTTGACGATTCATTTATCACACGTTTTCGCAAATCCCCGCCGACATGGCTGCCAGGGTGACTCTCGGGTCTTACACGGCATGCGCAGCTTTGGAACATGGGTCTTTGCGGATGCACTAGAGGCAGACCCATGACCCAGGAAATCGGCGGCTTCGCCGCACTCGAACTTCATCCCAATGTTCTCGCTGCTGTAATCGCTACTGGCTATGAAGAGCCGTCGGCTATTCAGATTCAAGCGATTCCAGTGATCCTCGCCGGCCACGACATGATCGGCCAGGCACAGACCGGCACCGGTAAAACCGCTGCTTTCGCTCTGCCAATCCTCAGCCGTATCGATCCGACCAAGCGTCAGCCACAAGCACTGATCCTTGCGCCGACCCGTGAGCTGGCATTGCAGGTCGCCACCGCATTTGAAACCTACGCCAAGCAAATGCCGGGCGTAAATGTGATTGCCGTATACGGCGGCGCGCCGATGGGCCCGCAGCTCAAGGCCATCCGTAATGGCGCACAAATCGTCGTCGCCACCCCAGGTCGTCTGGTTGATCACCTGCGTCGCGACGAGAAAGTGCTGTCGACCATTCAGCACCTGGTCCTCGACGAAGCGGACGAGATGCTCAAGCTGGGCTTCATGGACGACCTCGAAGTGATCTTCAAGGCCATGCCGGAAAGCCGTCAGAGTGTGCTGTTCTCGGCTACCTTGCCGCATTCGATCCGTGCCATCGCGGAAAAACACCTGCGCGACCCCAAGCACGTCAAGATCGAAACTAAAACCCAGACCGTGACTGCCATCGAGCAGGCGCACCTGATGGTCCACGCCGACCAGAAGCACGCCGCCGTACTGCGTCTGCTGGAAGTCGAGGAATTCGACGCGCTGATCGGTTTCGTGCGTACCAAGCAAGCCACCCTGGATCTGGCCGCCGCGCTGGAAGCCAAGGGCTACAAGGCTGCCGCGCTGAACGGCGATATCGCGCAAAACCAGCGTGAGCGGGTGATCGAGTCGCTGAAAGATGGCCGTCTGGACATCGTCATCGCCACCGACGTGGCCGCTCGTGGCCTCGACGTACCGCGTATCACCCACGTGATGAACGTGGACATGCCCTACGATCCGGAATCCTATGTGCACCGTATCGGGCGTACCGGCCGTGCCGGGCGTACCGGTCGCGCCTTGCTGCTGGTGACCCCGCGCGAGCGTCGCATGCTGCAAGTGATCGAGCGCGTGACGGGGCAGAAAGTCGGTGAGGTCAAGTTGCCGAACGCTCAGCAAGTGCTGGATGCGCGCATCAAGAAACTCACCAACAGCCTGGCGCCGCTGGTGGCCGATGCCGAAGCCAGCCACGGTGATCTGCTTGATCGTCTGACTGCCGACATCGGTTGCAGCCCGCGCGCCCTGGCCGCGGCCCTGCTGCGCAAGGCCACCAATGGCCAAGCGCTGACCCTGGCTGAAGTCGAGCGCGACCAGCCGCTGGTGCCAAGCAGCAGCGGCCCGCGTGAACGTAGCGAGCGCAGCGAACGTGGTGAGCGTTCCGAGCGCGAAGGCAGTCGCGAGCGTCGCGCGCCGGTCCCGCTGGCCGAAGGCCGTGCCCGTTGCCGTACCGCGCTGGGCGCGCGTGACGGTATCGCCGCGAAGAACCTGCTGGGTGCCATCCTCAATGAAGGTGGTCTGGTGCGTGAAGCCATCGGTCGCATCCAGGTGCGCGAGAGCTTCAGCCTGGTCGAGCTGCCGGAAGAGGGCCTTGAGCGTCTGCTGACCAAGCTGAAAGACACCCGCGTTGGTGGCAAGCCACTGAAGCTGCGTCGTTATCGCGAAGATTGATTCGCGCTGTATAAAAAAGCCCCGCATCGTCGTGATGCGGGGCTTTTTTGTATCTGCGTGGGCTCACGTGAAGCTGTAGATATCCATCCCCAGTGCGCCGTAGGTGAAGCCGCTGTGTTCGACCTTGAACTGCCCGCCAGCGCCGCGGGCGAAGAACAGCGGCAGCAGGTGTTCGTCGCTGGGGTGGTTGCGGATGGCGGCGGGGGCCAGGTGGCGGTAGTCATGCAGCGCGGCTTGATCGTCGCTGGTCAGCTTGGCGACGATCCAGTCGCGAAACGCCTGCGCCCAGGGCTCGATCGCCTCGGGGCCCGCGTGCCAATCCAGTTCGCCCAGGTTGTGGGTGATGCTGCCTGAGCCGATCAGCAATATGCCTTGCTCACGCAGGCTGGCGAGGGCGCGTCCGACTTGGCTTTGCAGGGCTGGACCCTGGTGGCTGGGTAGCGACACTTGCACCACCGGAATATCGGCTTGCGGGTACATCAGTGACAGCGGCACCCAGGCACCGTGATCCAGCGGACGCTCGGGGTCGAGCTGCGCAGGCAAGCCGGCGTTGTTGAGGCGTGCGGCCACCTCGCTGGCCAATTGTGGGTGGCCGGAAGCGGGGTATTGCACGGCATAGAGCGCCGCCGGGAAACCCCGGAAATCGTGCCAGGTCTCCGGCTGGGGCGCACTGGCGACGCGTAGGTCACGGCTTTCCCAGTGCGCGGAGACCAGCACAATGGCTCGTGGTTTCGGCAGTTCGGCGGCCAGGCGCGCCAGGGCCGGGCCGCTGGCACCGGGTTCGAGGGCGAGCATCGGCGAGCCGTGCGAGATAAAGAGGCTGGGTAGCATGGTCAACTCCTGGCGAATGAACACGATATTCGATCAGCCATTCAGGAGAATCAAACAGGGATAGTTGGGCTATTTCATCGCTTGCTTCGATGGATTAAGGCTGGCTGTCACCAAAAGCCGCTTCGATATTGACGCCGAAGGTCAGCACGCCGAGCAAGCTGCCGTCACCTGGGTCGTGCAGCGGGGCACTGATCTGGGCCTGGAAGCTTTGTGTCGAGCCATCGTAGGCGATGGATTCGATCAGCAGTTGCTCGGCGGGCAGTGTGCGCGCGATGTTGAATTTGGCTTCGTCTCCCTGCCAGTAATCGCTGGTCGCACGGCTCATGCCGGCGGTCACGCCACGGCTATCGGTGAGGAACAGTTCGTTGAACAGCGGTTGATATTGCTGGTGCACGCCTTGCAGGAAAACCGAGGCCGGCTGCTGGCGAACGCTGTCGATAAAAGGCTGCTGGCGGCGCAGGTATTCAGTCATCCATTGCTGGTCGAGCCGCTTGATGGCTGCTTCGCTCAACGGCTGTCGAGCGGCTTCGCGCAGCGCCTTGAACAATACCTCCTGGCCGCCCCAGCGACGCAGGTGCAACTGCACCAGTTGCTTGAGATATTGCTGCTCCAGGGCGATCAGCGGCGAACTGGCAGGCGCACAGTTCTGCACCTGTTCGTTGAAGTCCTGGATGAAACCCGGGTGCTGGGTGAGGAATGCGCGGGAAAAATACACGCCCAATGGAGTGTAGCGGACGAAGCGCTGCTGCAGCTGGCGTTGCAAGTTGAGGTCGCGACTGGCGCTGTCCATCGCGCTCTGATCGGCGAGGATCAGGTCGATGCGTCCGCGTTGCAGCAGCTGGATCAGTTGTTCGAGTTTGGGCACCTTCTGCTGCACGTGGATACCACGGGTTTCCAGCCAGGCCAGGGTGTTGCTGCCAAGCACGCCGCCAATGCGCAGTTGCGGGTCCCACGGTGGCCGGTTGAGAACCTGGGCATCGAGGGCATACCAGTACCATTTTTCGATCAGCAGCGGTGCCGAGAGCTGGGCGAAGGCATCACTTTCGGCATCGGGTGCAGAGCTGAAAAAGCCTTCGGCAATATGCGTGCTGACATTTTGTTTGGCGCGCTTCCAGGAGGTCAGCTGGATGCTGTGCGGCTGTTCGAGTCGCTGGAAAATACAGTCCAGCACATCGATCGACAGCCCGCTGAGCTGGCCGTCGAGCAGGATTTGATAGGGCTCTTCCTGGCTGGTGTCGAGGCGGATGGTGCCCAGTTGCGCTGCCTGGCAAGGGGCGAACAGGCTGCTGATGAGGAGCAGCGTGGCAAGGGTCATCCTGGTCATGGGCGGCTCACTGGGAAATAGGCATAGCGGGCAGTTTAGGTCAGGATTGCCCAGTGGAAATTTCAGGAGTGGCTATGCACGCGACGTTTTGGCAGGCGCGGTGGGCGCGCAACGAAATCGGCTTCCATGCCCAGGAGGTCAACCCGTATCTGCAACGACATTGGCCTGCGTTGGGGGTGCCCGGCGAGGCGCGGGTGCTAGTGCCGTTGTGCGGGAAAAGCCTGGATTTGGCCTGGCTGGCGGCGCAGGGCTGGCGCGTGCTGGGCGTCGAGGTGGCGCAGAAGGCGATCGAGGACTTCTTTCGTGAGCATCAACTGCAGGCGCAGATGAGTCGGGAGGGAGCGTTCAAGGTCTACCGCAGCGGATCGCTGGAGATCTACTGCGGCGACTTCTTCGCCCTGACGGCGCAGCAGTTGAGCGATTGCCGGGTGTTCTATGACCGCGCCGCATTGATTGCCTTGCCTGCCGAGATGCGCGTTCGCTATGCCGCGCACCTGCGCCGTGTGCTGCCGCCGGATTGCCAGGGATTGCTGGTGACGCTCGACTACGAGCAAGCGCAGATGCAGGGGCCGCCATTCGCGGTAAGCGAGCGCGAGGTGCAGTCGTTGTTCGCTGAGCAGTGGCAACTGGCGTTGCTCGAGGCGCGTGAGGTGTTGGGTGAGAACGACAAGTTTCTTCAGCGCGGCTTGCAGCGCCTGGATGAGCGGGTGTATCGACTCGGGGCGCGGGTTTAACGCGCTGGCGGCTAACGGCGCCTGGGTGATTTATCCGCGAAAGTCGCTGCTCCTTGGCGATTCAAGCCGCGCCCATAAGGCGCTGGGCCGTCGCAACAGTTAACGGGCACAGAACCCATAAAAAAGGCGACCCGAAGGTCGCCTTTTTGCTGCTACTGGGTGGCTTAGCCGCGCTGACGCAGGGCTTCGATACGCGCTTCCAGCGGCGGGTGAGTCATCAGCAGGCCTGCCAGGCCGTTCTTCAGGCCGCCGTTGATGCCAAAGGCGGTCAGGCTGTCGGGCATCTGCACCGGTACGCCCTGTTCTGCGCGCAGGCGTTGCAGGGCGGCGATCATTGCGCCGGTGCCGGCCAGGCGTGCGCCGGCTTCGTCGGCCTTGAACTCGCGTTTGCGCGAGAACCACATGACGATGATGCTGGCGAGGATGCCCAGCACCAGTTCGGCGAAGATGGTCGCGACGAAATAACCGATGCCGTGGCCGCCTTCGTTCTTCAGGATCACCTTGTCGACGAAGTTACCGAAGATCCGTGCGAAGAACATTACGAAGGTGTTCACCACGCCCTGGATCAGCGCCAGGGTGACCATGTCGCCGTTGGCCACGTGGCCGATTTCGTGGGCCAGTACGGCGCGCACCTCATCCGGCGAGAAGCGCTCCAGCAGGCCCTGGCTGACCGCCACCAGGGCGTCGTTCTTGTTCCAGCCGGTGGCGAAGGCGTTGGATTCGTAAGCCGGGAAGATGCCCACTTCCGGCATCTTGATCCCGGCTTCGCGGGACAATTCTTCAACGGTTTGCAGCAGCCATTGTTCGTGGCGGGTGCGCGGTTGGCTGATGATCTCGGTGCCGGTGCTCATCTTCGCCATCCATTTGGAGATGAACAGCGAAATCAACGAGCCGGCAAAACCGAACACCGCACAGAAAATCAGCAGGCTGCCATAGTTCTGGCCGGTGAAGCGGTCTACTCCCAAGAGTTTGAGAGTGATACTGGCGATGATCAACACCGCCAAGTTGGTAGCCAGGAACAGCAAAATGCGCATCATGGTGTGAAACTACTCCTCACGGGAAAAGACATGCTGGTTATGCGGGCTATATAAGGGCGCGCCCCCGGCTCTTCAACCGAGGGACTATTTCAAACTGTGTCGCTTGCCCCGGCTAGAGCGCTTTCGAAGAGTAAACGGGTCAGGCGGGCGAGGCGTTCGCCATGCTGGTGTGCCAGCGCTTCGCGCAGTTGAAACGCCAGGGTAGCGTGCACGCGGCGCACGCTGGGCGGCAGTGCTTCGCCTTCCTTCAGGGCGTGGGGCACGCTGCGGCTCAGGCGCAGAAAGCCTTTCTCGGTGAGCACGGCTTGGTCCAGGGCGTCGTAGGCAATCGTCGAGTCGAAGCGCACATAGCCTTCTTCGGCCAGCCACAGCAGTGCGCCCAGGCAGCTCTGGTGGCGTTTGCTCGGCAGGCCGAACTCGTCCGGCTCTTCACGGCCGATCAGGTCTTCCACATACAGCGCCATTTTGCGTGGGAAGGCTTGGTAGAGCAGCAGCAGGGCGCCGGCCGTATCTTTGTAGAAATCGTCGATCTGCAGATCCATGGTGTCAGAACTTGGCAATTATCGAAGTGGGTAACAGCGGCAGCAGGCGTCCGAGAACCGCCCAGGGCCAGCCCGGTACGTAGGCGCTGACGTGGCGCTTGTCGATGTGTTTGGCAATCAGCGCGGCGCCGCGTTCGACGTCGATCAGAAACGGGCGACTGGCCATCTCGCGGTTCAGTGGTGTGTCGATGAAGCCGGGCAGGATCAGGCTGGTGTCGATGCCTTTGCCGAGCAGTTCGGTGCGTGTGGATTCCATGTAGCTGATCAAGCCGGCCTTGCTCGCCGAGTAGGCGGCGGTGTGCGGCAGGCCGCGTTTGCCGGCGACCGAGGCAACGGCGACCAGGTGACCGTGGCCTTGCTGACGGAACAGCGCAGCGGCGGCATCCAGGCAGGCAATCGCGCCGATCAGGTTGGTTTCCAGGGTCAGTCGGGCGCGCTCGAAGTGGCCGCCACCAGCTTTGCCGGTGAGGGCGATACCTGCGTTGGCGATTACTCCGTCGAGACCGCCCAGGGCGTTTGCCGCCAGGCCCACGGCATCCTGGCAGGCGGCATAGTCGGTGACATCCAGTGGCAAAACGACGATGTTGCGGCCAAAGCGTGCTTTCAGCTCGGCCGCCAGCAGGTGCAGGTGGTCTTCGCGGCGCGCCGCGAGGGCCAGGTCATAGCCTTTGCCAGCCAGTTCGCGGGCCAGGGCGGCGCCAATGCCGGAACTGGCGCCGGTGAGCAGATAACGTTTGGCCTGGTCCATGGCGATCTCCGGTTACTGGCGATAAGTCTTGAGGAAGCTGCCGATGCGCCCGATTGCCTGCTCGAGATCGTCGATCCGCGGCAGGGTGACCACGCGGAAGTGGTCCGGCCATGGCCAGTTGAACGCCGTACCTTGGACGATCAGCAGTTTTTCCGAGAGCAGCAGGTCGAGGACGAATTTTTCATCGTTGTGGATCGGGCAGATTTTCGGGTCGATCTTCGGGAATGCATACAGCGCGCCCATCGGTTTGACGCAGCTGACCCCGGGAATGTCGTTGAGCAGTTCCCAGGTACGGTTGCGCTGCTCCAGCAGGCGGCCGTTGGGCAGCACCAGATCGTTGATGCTCTGATAGCCGCCGAGGGCGGTCTGGATCGCATGCTGGCTCGGCACGTTGGCGCACAGGCGCATATTGGCGAGGATGTCGATGCCTTCGATATAACTCTGCGCGCGGTGTTTCGGCCCGGAGATCGCCACCCAGCCGGAACGGAAACCGGCTACGCGGTAGGATTTCGACAGGCCGTTGAAGGTCAGGCAGAGCACGTCCGGAGCCAGCGAGGCGGTGCAGATGTGCTCGGCGCCGTCGTAAAGGATCTTGTCGTAGATCTCGTCGGAGAACAGCACCAGGTTGTGCTGGCGCGCCAGTTCGACGATGTCCAGCAACACCTCGCGCGAGTACACCGCGCCGGTCGGGTTGTTCGGGTTGATCAGCACCAGCGCCTTGGTGTTCGGGGTGATCTTGGCGCGCATGTCGGCAATATCGGGAAACCAGCCGGCCTGCTCGTCGCACAGATAGTGCACCGGTTTGCCGCCGGACAGCGCTACAGCGGCGGTCCACAGCGGGTAGTCCGGTGCGGGGATCAGCACTTCGTCGCCGTTGTTGAGCAACGCCTGCATGGCCATGACGATCAGCTCGGAGACGCCATTACCCAGGTAGATGTCCTCGATGCCGACGCCTTCCACCTGCTTTTGCTGGTAATACTGCATCACCGCCTTGCGCGCGCTGAACAGACCTTTGGAGTCGCTGTAGCCCTGGGCGGTAGACAGGTTGCGGATTACGTCCTGGAGGATTTCCTCCGGCGCTTCGAAACCGAACGGCGCCGGGTTGCCGATATTCAGCTTGAGGATGCGATGGCCTTCCTCTTCCAGGCGTTTGGCGTGCTTGAGCACGGGCCCGCGAATGTCGTAGCAGACGTTGGCGAGCTTGTTCGATTTACTGAACTGCATGTAAGTGATCCCGAAATGAAGAAACGCCACGCCCCATGAGCTGATCCGGCGAACCTTGGCAGGTTGTAACGCGGGTGACAGACTGGGGTCGAATCATACGTGGCAGCCTGATCTTGGCAAAGGTACTGATCGGGCTTTTTTATGGTCTGCCATCCATGGCGGCCACCCTACTATCTGGCCATCGCTGCGCGACGTTAAAAATCGCTCCCGGCGATTTTTTCTATTGAGGAGTACTGCCTGTGGACAAGCTCGAAAAACCCCTGGAATCCTGGCGCGAAGAGCTCTCGGATAGCCAGTTTCACGTCTGCCGGTTGGGTGGCACGGAGCGGGCCTTTACCGGCGAATATCACGACAGCAAAACCCCGGGTATCTACCACTGCGCCTGCTGCGGTACGGCGTTGTTCGATTCGGATGCCAAGTTCGACTCCGGCAGCGGCTGGCCGAGCTATTTCCAGCCGGTCAGCAAGGAGGCGATTGCCAGCCTGGACGACTTCAGCCATGGCATGCACCGCATTGAAGTGAAGTGTGCCAAGTGCGATGCCCACCTTGGTCACGTATTTCCCGATGGCCCGGTGCCGACCGGTTTGCGTTACTGCATCAACTCGGTGTCGCTGAAGCTGGTGCCGCGCGAGTAGGGCTTGGCTTTTGTAGAGCGAATTTATTCGCGA
>DELY01000032.1:0-7888 GCA_002354655.1 Pseudomonas sp. UBA2684 | reverse complement strand
TCGCGAATAAATTCGCTCTACAAGGCAGTCATGGGTTTTCCTGGCTCGTCATCAACGGGCCTTATTTTTCAGCAATTAAATTGCATACAATTTAATTGCTCGCTATGGTTGTCGGCACTTTCACTCGATCAAGGCGATCAGCATGAGCAACGCACTCTTCGATATCCCAGTGACTACCATCAAGGGCGAGCAGAAAACCCTGGCCGACTTCGGCGGCAAAGCCGTGCTGGTGGTCAATACCGCCAGTAAGTGTGGTTTCACTCCGCAGTACAAAGGCCTGGAAAGCCTGTGGCAGCAGTACAAGGATCAGGGCTTGGTGGTGCTGGGCTTCCCGTGTAACCAGTTCGGCAAGCAGGAACCGGGCAACGAAGGGGCGATTTCCGAGTTCTGCGAACTGAATTTTGGCGTGAGCTTCCCACTGTTCAAAAAGGTCGATGTCAATGGCGCTGCTGCCCATCCGCTGTTCGTCAACCTGAAGAAACGTGCACCGGGCTTGCTCGGTAGTCAGGGCGTGAAGTGGAACTTCACCAAGTTTCTGATCAGCGCCGATGGCCAGCAGATCAAGCGTTTCGCGCCGACCACCAAGCCCGAAGACCTGACTGCCGAGATCGAAGCATTGCTCAAATGAGTCAAGCATCCTTCGCGTCGGACGCCGCGCTGCACTTGGACAACCAGTTGTGTTTCAAGCTGTATGCCGCTTCGCGGGCGGTGATTCGCGCCTATAAGCCGATGCTCGATCAGTTGCACCTGACCTACCCGCAGTACCTGGTGATGCTGGTGCTTTGGGAGTGGCAGAGCGCACCGCCCGCACAGCCCACGGTGAAAGCCTTGGGCGAGCGTTTGCTGCTCGATTCCGGCACCCTGACGCCCTTGCTCAAGCGCTTGCAGCAAATGGGCTTGCTGCAGCGTCAGCGCTCGCTGATGGACGAGCGCGAGGTGCATCTGGCGTTGACGGTGGCAGGCAGTGCATTGCGCGAGCAGGTGCTGCCGCTGAAAAACCAACTGCTCTGCGAGCATGCTGTCGATCTGGACGAGTTGGCCGAGCTGCGCGGGCATGTGGGCCAACTACTCGAACGCTTTATGGCGTTGCGCTAATCGGCAGCCATTGGTCGAGCAGGGCGGCGAGCTCTTCGCAGCGGAAGGGTTTGGCCAGGTAATCGTTCATACCGGCGGCGCGGCAGCGCTCGCGTTCGTCCGGCAAGGCGTTGGCGGTCAAGGCGATGATCGGCAGTTCCGAGCTGCGTCCGCTCTGGCGGATGCGTCGACTGGCCTCGTAACCGTCCATCACCGGCATATTGCAGTCCATCAGCACCAGATCGACGTCGTGCAGCTCAAGCTGGCTCAAGGCTTCGCCGCCATGGTTGGCCAGGAGCACCTCGCAGCCGAGTTTGCCCAACATGCCTTTGGCCACCAGTTGGTTGACCGGGTTGTCCTCCACCAGCAGAACCCGTGCCTGACGTGGAATGCGTTGCTCGGCAGGGTTGCTCGTAGCGCCGCTGTCCATTTGCAGCTTCAGGCCGCGGCGCAGGGCTTGCAGCAAGGCCTGGCGCGACAGTGGCCGGGGCAATTGCTCCAGCGGCGCCAGGGTCTGCATTTGCTCGGCGTTGAGGAAGTTACCATAAGCGCTGACCAGCAGAATCGGTACGCCGCTGGCCGGGCGCAGGCCGAGTAGACACTCCGGGCAATCGCTGATCAGCAGGTCGGCCGCGACGCCCAGCAGGCTGGCATCGGTATCCAGACGCCGATAGTCCAGGCCCCAGATAGGCAGCAGGTTGTCGAGCAGTTCGCTCAGGCCGGACTGCGCGGAGCTCAGGGCAACCACGCGTCCGCTCAATGTCGGTAGGGGGGCTGCGGGGCTGTGGCTAGGCAATGGCAGTTCGGCGCAAAACTGGCTGCCGAAGCCCTCTCGGGATTGCAGGCTGAGTTGGCCGTGCATGGCTTCGCACAGGCGACGGGTCAGCGCCAGGCCCAGACCAGTGCCGCCAAACTGCCGGGCGATGCCGGCGCCAGCTTGGGCAAAGGGCTGGAATATACGCGCCTGGGCTTCTTCGGCGATGCCGATGCCCGTATCGCGTACGGCGATCAGCACACCGTTCGAGTGGGGGCTGACGCGAATGTCGACGCGGCCGAAGCGGGTGAATTTCAAGGCGTTGGACAGCAGGTTGCTGACGATCTGGCGCACCCGAGTCGGATCGCCGAGCAGTTGCGCTGGCAGGTGTGGATCGACCAGGCAGGTCAGTTCGACGCTGGCGGCGGCGTTCTGCGAGAGCAGGTTGGCGGTGTCTTCGACCAGGGCGCCGAGGTCGAACGGGATTTTCTCCAGTTCGAGTTGCCCTGCCTCGAATTTCGACAGGTCGAGAATGTCGTTGAGCAACTCCACCAACACCTTGCCGGAGTCGTGGGCAATCGACAGTTGCTGGCGCTGTTCGCTGTTCAGCGGCCCGTCCAGCGACAGCGCGAGCATGCCCAGTAGGCCGTTCAATGGCGTGCGGATCTCATGGCTCATGTTGGCCAGGAACGCTGAGCGGGCCTGGGCCATTTCCAGGGCAATGCGCCGGGCCTGTTCCAGTTCATGGTTGGAGTCGATCAGGCGTGCGTTAGTGGCTTCCAGTTCGGCGGTGCGCGCCGAGACGATATTTTCCAGCTCGCTCAGGTATTGGGTCAGGCGATCTTCCGCTTCGCGGCGTTGTTCGATTTCAGTGGCGATGCTGGAGAGTTGCTGGTTGGTGACATCGACCAGAATGCCGATTTCATCGCGCTCATGGCCCGGCGGGCAGGGCAATTGGCTGCGGTTGGGGCTGCGTAAATCACGTGCGCTGAGGGCGCGGATTACCTCGACCAACGGTTTGGTCAGCATGAAATAGAACAGCACCAGGAGAATCAGCGAGAGCAGCAGGCTGCGGGCAAAACCGGCCAGCATGGTGAGCATGGCGCGGCGGAGGAAGTGGCTGCCGAATGCGTAGGTGTCGACCTCCAGGCGCAGCAGGCCGAGGGCTTCCTGCGGCGAGTGGCTGACGAACAACGGCGTTTCGAACTGGCGGCGCTCGCCGAAGAGAAAATCGCTGAACAAGCGATAGCGGCTTTCGCTGGGTGGCCGCGCGACGCTGGCCAGGGTCATGTTGCTATTGTCGATAATCTGCGCGCTGATCACCGCAGGCGAGCGCAGCAGCCCCAGCACCAGTTCCTGGGCCAGTTCGGCGTCGATGTTGTAGGCGATGCGGGCGGCTGGATTGTGGCTGATCTCCATCAGGGCGCGAATCTCGCGGTTGATGGAGGCGTCTTCGCTGGCATAATCGATGCCCACTTGCATCAAGCTGAGCGCAGTGCCGAGGATAAACGCCACCAATACGGTCAAACCGGCCTGTTTGAACGACAGGCGTTGGGTGAGCGATATATCCATAAGTACGGGGCTGTCTCGTGTCCGTTCGCCTGCCAAGCATAGCCCATCTGTTTCGTCTGTCGGCAGGGGCGATTGGTCGGTTTCACCAGCCAGGAGCACGTCGTGGATTCCCATTTGAATGCTTTTTTACAGCGCGCCGAGAGCGTACTTACCCGCCTCGAACCGCTATTGCCCGCTCCGCGCTGTGCCGTTGACTGGCAACAGAGCCTGGCGGCTCGCTGGCACCGCGAGGGGCGTGGCGGTTTTCTGCAGCCATTGACCATCACCCTCGATTTGCACCTGAGTGATTTGATCGGCGTGGATACCCAGCGCGAACAGTTGGCGCGCAATACCCGTCAGTTCGTGCAGGGCTTGCCGGCCAACCATGCATTGCTCTGGGGTGCCCGTGGCACGGGCAAGTCGTCGCTGGTCCGTGCCTTGCTGGCGGAGCACGCCACGGCCGGGTTGCGGCTGATCGAGATCGAGCGCGATCACCTGGCCGATCTGCCGCGTGTGGTCGAGTTGCTGGTCAAGCTGCCGCAACGTTTTGTGCTGTTTTGCGATGACCTGTCGTTCGAGGCGGGTGAGGGCGACTACCGCGTGCTGAAGAGCGTGCTGGACGGCTCGCTGGAGCGCGCGCCGGAAAATGTGTTGCTCTATGCCACCTCCAATCGTCGCCATTTGCTGCCTGAGAAGCACAGCGATAACCAGAACTGGCAGATGATCGACGGTGAGTTGCACCCGAACGAGGCGGTTGAAGACAAGATCGCCTTGTCCGACCGCTTTGGTCTGTGGCTGTCGTTTTACCCGTTTACCCAGGAACATTTCCTCGATGTGGTGCGCCACTGGATCGACGTGCAGGCGGCACAAGCCGGGTTGCACTGGCAGTGGAGCGAGGAGCTGGAAAAGGCCGCAATCCGCTGGGCGCTGGGGCGCGGTAACCGCAACGGCCGCTGTGCCTATCAGTTCGCGCGTCAGTGGGTCGGCGTGCAACTGTTGGAGAGCCCGACATGATCGATGTGCAACAGGCGGGTGTTGGCCTGCAGGGTTACGCACTGTTGGCGGCGCAGTTGCAGGCGTTGTTGGCCGATGAGCGCGACTGTATCGCCAATGCCGCGCAGTTTTCCGCGTTTCTGTATCAGGAGTTGAGCGACCTCAACTGGGCCGGTTTCTACTTCGCGCGTGGCGAGGAGCTGGTGCTGGGGCCGTTTCAGGGCAAGGTGGCCTGCGTGCGTATCCCCTTCGCTCGGGGTGTGTGCGGCGCGGCGGCGGCCACCCGGCAAACGCAGCGAGTCGAGGATGTGCATGCGTTCGCTGGGCATATCGCTTGCGACAGCGCCTCGAATAGCGAGTTGGTGGTGCCCTTGCTGAAAGACGGTCGGCTGATTGGTGTGCTGGACTTGGATAGCCCGCTGCTGGGGCGTTTCAGCGCGGCCGATCAGGCCGGAATCGAGCAGTTGGCAGCGATTTTTCTACGCTTGAGCGACTGTTGAACATCGACCTGAACCGCCCCGTTCAGGTCGCTAAGTCAAGGAACTAGGGCTTGGCGTTCATTTTGGCGAGTGTTTTCTGTTCGCCAGGCAGTATGGCCTGCAAGGCCGGGCGCGCTTTCATGCGTTGGTAGAGTCCGGCCAGATTTGGCCAGCGTTGTGCGTCCAGTTGTTCGTCACCGTGTTCCATGTTCACCATCTGGCTGGCGAACGCCAGATCGGCGAGGGTCAGGCTGTCGCCAACGAAATACTCGGCGTTACCCAGGGTGTTTTCCAGGTAATCAAAGTGGGGCGGCAGTTTCTCTGTCAGCGCGGTTTGCACGGCGCTTTCATCGCACGGTTGGCCCATGCTCGGTTTCAGTGCGCGGTTGCGAAATACGGTAAAGGTGCTCAGCGGCGCCAGTTCATAGTCGGCATATTTCTCCAGCCAGCGTACGCGGGCCCGCTGTTCGGCAGTGCGGCCAAGCAATGGAGAGAGTTCCGGGTGTTTGTCTTCCAGGTATTGGCAGATCACGCTGGAGTCGGCGAGGCTGAAATCATCGTCTTTCATCGCCGGAATACGCCCCAGGGGATTGAGCGCTTGGTACCAGGCCGGCTGGCCGAAGGGCAGAATGATTTCCAGTTGATAGTCCAGACCTTTTTCAGCCAGGAACAGGCGTACTTTACGCACGAAGGGAGAGAGCGGAGCGCCGTAAACAGTCAGGCTCATCGGATGTCCTCGTCTGATAGGGAATGCGCAGATGCCAAGAGCGGGCGGGTTCAGTCGTAAATGTTCTTCTTCTTCCAGTCGTCATCGCCTTCCAGGGATTTCAGGCCTTCCGTTAGCTCGCTGGAGGCATCGGTTACCGGCTTGCCCATATCTACCAGAAGGGCGTTAGCCTGGGCGAGCTGACGCTCCAATGTGTTGAGTGCGCTTTGGTAGTGGCTGGGGTCGGGCTGTTTGCGCAGGTATTGCACGCCGCGCTCGAAGGCCAGTCGCGCCTGCCCCGGCTGATTGTTTTGCAACGCCTGTTGGCCGAGGTTACCGAAGAATTCGATGTGCAGTTGCACCAGCATGTGGCGAATATGTTTGACCCAGTGTTTGGCTTCGTTGGCCGACAGAACCGCGTCCTGGGCGCAACGGGTGATCTGGCCGTGCAGGTTTTCCAGTTGGAAGCGCACTTCCTTGGCTTTGACTTCGGTGAGAATAGGCTGCGGTGGGTTGCGTACTGGAATCGATTCGCCCTGGGCGATCAGCTTGCGCAACTCTTCGATACGCGCCTTGGTGCCAGTATGGCTTTTGTCCAATGGCAGCATACGCTCGCTGAAATGCAGTTGCAGGCGGCTGAGCAGGAGTTTCAATTCGGGCGTCATCAACTGCCCAGGCATGGAGTCGCAGATATCGCTCAGGCGGCGAATACGATCATTCAGGTCGGCCTTTAAGCGAGCCTTTTCCAGCTTGTTGTTTTCGACCATGTGATTGATGTAGGCAATCGCAATCAAAATGACGATACCACCGACAATCAGCAGAGTAATCACGAGCGGGGACATCGTTACAACCTCTCGAGTGCTGGTTTTTCGACCGAGTGTAGTGCCTTAGCTGCGGGGCTGGTAGAGCAGCCTCACATTCTGGTCTGAAGTCTTTGATTTTAAAAAAAAATTACAGAGAGGTTGACGATCCTTTCCAGGCTCCATAGAATGCGCGCCACTTCTGAAGCAATGCCTAGCGGCAAAGTAGAGGAAGCCGGAAAAGCGTGTCGTAAGTTCCGGGCTGCGTCCCCTTCGTCTAGTGGCCTAGGACACCGCCCTTTCACGGCGGTAACAGGGGTTCGAGTCCCCTAGGGGACGCCACTTTTTATAAGTGCGCTGTACATGCGGGAATAGCTCAGTTGGTAGAGCACGACCTTGCCAAGGTCGGGGTCGCGAGTTCGAGTCTCGTTTCCCGCTCCAGGTTTCAAAGCGTGGCCTTCGAGCGGCGCTGATATCGAACAGCAACCAGACTGTTCGTTGAAAAGTTCCAGGTCCCCTTCGTCTAGTGGCCTAGGACACCGCCCTTTCACGGCGGTAACAGGGGTTCGAGTCCCCTAGGGGACGCCATTTTGCTTCATGCAGTAAGTTGTAACGCGGGAATAGCTCAGTTGGTAGAGCACGACCTTGCCAAGGTCGGGGTCGCGAGTTCGAGTCTCGTTTCCCGCTCCAAATTATGATCTACAGACGTCCACCGAAGTCTGTAAGTAATTGAAAAAGGACCGAAAGGTCCTTTTTTCGTTCCAGTGAAATCCACTGGAAACCACCCCCAGCCAGGGCTTTTAAGTCCATTTTTAAGTCCATCTATAGGGGGGCGTGGTTTCCGGATTGTTGCTGGAGGAGCGTGGCCTGCGAGACAAGCATCTAGCCCTGACCCATGTTCAGGAGCTATACCATGGCACTCACAAACGTCGCTGTCCGGCAGGCCCGGGCGACTGGCAAAGACTATACCCTCGCTGACTTCGATGGCCTTTCCCTGGCGGTATCTGCCACGGGTGGCAAGTCCTGGCACTTCAGATATTACTGGGCTACCAAACAGAAACGGATGTCCCTGGGCACCTATCCAGAGGTCAGTCTCCGGGAGGCACGTGCGCTGCGCGATGAGGCCCGCGCCCTGGCGGCGAAATGCATCAATCCCAAGATCGATCGTAAGCAAAAACGTCGGGCTGTCCGTTTCTCGACGGAGAACAGCTTCAAGACGGTATATCTGCAGTGGCTTGGACACCGTAAGCTGGAACTCAAGGAAGGCAGGCAAAGCACTCTCTCGCAGATCCAGCGCATCTTCGACAAGGACGTGTTGCCGGCGCTGGGCTCCGTATCCATCTTCGATATTCGCCGTCCCGACTTGCTGGCCGTGCTCGCTCGCATCGAGCAGCGCAGGGCATTCACCACTGCGGAGAAAGTGCGCACCTGGTTCAGGCAGTTGTTCCGCTTTGCGATGGTGAAAATCGAAGGGTTGGAGAGCAACCCGGCGTCGGATCTGGATGTGGTGTGCGGATTCCACGCTGACTCG
>DELY01000053.1:85001-88293 GCA_002354655.1 Pseudomonas sp. UBA2684 | reverse complement strand
TATACGGACTTGGCCAGATCAACTGCAATACGCTTCATAACGCCTCTCCCAACAATCAGTCACCACTGTTCTGGGTATAGAACGGTGGCGTGGGGGGAGTCCATTACAGTCTTCAGATCGCTCGCTGGGACGGGCTAAAGCCCGCCCCTTAACCAGACGTTAGGTCCAAGATAGACATATGCACAACATGAGGGATGTATGAAGATCGGAAAATACGAGGTGGTGCATCAAGCATCATATCTTCAGATGCCGGAAGATGACGCGATAATTGAGTTTAGCGTTCTCGGGGATGATGTTTCTTTCAGAATTAAATTCTCTTCTGACGACGATTCGGAAGAAAAGCCCCTCAGACGTATTGAGGGGAGTCCAGATCCAGATGATGATGAGCGTGGACTTATTACTTTCTTTAATTGGAGAAGACCGGGCGCCACATCAAGCGGAGATCCAATGCTTGTACTGACGCTCGGAGAAGGAGAAGAACGGAAAGATATTCTTTTTCTTGCTTTCGTCCATTACGCGAATCGAATTTACTCCGTGAATATTCAGTTCATGCTGGAGGTGGTGTGATGTCCACCCCCAAGTACACGAACAGCAAAGTAGAAGTTGGTAAGGTTCACAGAAACGTGTCCCAAGACGTAGTGGTAATAACGGTTGACCGGCTTAGAATTCTAATCACCACGCATATTGAATTCGTTGAAAAATCCACAGGGTGGCAAGCAGCCCTTGGCGTATTTATCTCTCTTGTGGCTGCACTATCAACCGCCGACTTTAAAGAGACATTTAATGTCGCTGGTGATGTATGGAAAGCTCTCTTTATTATTGCAACTATAATCTCTTTTGCCTGGCTTGTTAGGGGTGTAGTTTACTACTTTAAAGCAGAAAAAATAGAGAGTCTGCTTGGGAAAATTACGGCTTCAGATGAGACCTAACTACTGGTTTAAATCGTTCGCTGCGCTCACTGGGACGGGCTAAAGCCCGCCCCTTAACTTAACGTTATGTTTCCCACTAAGTCATGGGGTGATTCGAATGGCAACAGTAAAACTGGGTTCAAGTATTACAGGCCAGCATTCCCTATGGCGCTATATGTCTATAGACAAGCTCATAAATTTACTAGAAGTAAAATCGCTTTACTTTGCGCCGCTTTCCTATTACGCCAAGTCTGACCCTTTTGAGGGCTACCTACCTAAAGTTGCATTTGAAGCTTTGGCTACGGTTCTTGGATCATCTTATAAAGAGCTTGAGACCGTATATTCACAGCTAACAGAGCTGGCCGAAAACTCAAGGAAATCAGGAACCATCAACACTATCGGCGAAGAATTACTTTCGCAACTTCGCACGAGACTTGACTCGCAGAACGACTTCATTAAAGAAGCATATAAAACAATAGCAAAAGGAATAACTGTAAACTGCTGGCACAGAAACCTACATGAATCGGAAGCCATGTGGAGATTGTACTCAGAAAACGGTAAAGGAATTGCTGTCAAAACCAGCATAGACTCACTTAAAAAATCGATAGAGTCAGTTGATCAAAATCTGCTTGTGCAAGTTGGAGCCGTAAAATACCTAGATTTTCATGGTCAAAATATTTCACCAAAAGACTGTTTAATTGATGGACACTTATCACCCTTGCTAAAACGCGCATCCTTTTGCCATGAAAACGAAGTGAGGCTATTTACCATTCCAGAAATTGACTATAAGACCCTTGGTGGTTTTGAGCCAAAAGCGGAATCTATAGCGATAAACGTCGAAGAGTTAATCGAAGAAATATACATCTCTCCATTTGCAAGCGAACCCTTTGTTTCGAGCACTATCGCAATATGCCAAAAATACGGCATCAACCCAAAAATAATTAAAAATTCAGCCCTGCTAGATGGGCACGAAGAATTGCTTGATACTCTTGGCGTTTGGTAAACATAACAATTGGTATATGGACTCTCCCCACAAGCAGTGAGTAACGCTTTTCCTTTGCCACTGTCGGCAGCGCGGTTGCATTCGTATATTCGGCCTGTTTTTGGCTTTATCGCCCTGGCCATTCTGTAGTTCGCGCAGCGGGGGCCAAGCGTTCAATCGATCACGCAGATCATGATTGTTATCGGCCTTGTTCCGCTGCAGGGGCCGCCTGTTCCGACAGTGCTGCTGCTCACCACAACCACTAGAAAACTGTTCCCCTGATTCCCCCTGCTCGCCGCCAGGCGCGCAGTTGGCGTTGCCAGTGGTCGACGCGCGCGTCTCACCGAGGCGGCGCCTTCGGGTAAGATGCGCGCAGTTTTGCGCCGCGCGGTCGGCGCTGGTCACGTGTCGAGGAAGTTGCTGTGCTCACTCCCCAGGTTGTCATCATCGGCGCCGGCGCCGCCGGGCTTATGTGTGCGTTGACGGCTGCCGGGCGTGGGCGTCGTGTGCTGCTGCTCGACCATGCCAATAAAGCCGGCAAGAAGATTCTCATGTCCGGCGGTGGGCGCTGTAATTTCACCAATATGTATTGCGAACCGAGCAACTTTCTTTCGCAGAACCCGCATTTCTGCAAATCCGCCCTGGCGCGCTACACCCAGTGGGACTTTATCGGCTTGGTGGCCAAGCATGGCGTGCCGTACCACGAGAAGAAGCTCGGCCAGTTGTTCTGCGATCACAAGGCCAGCGACATCCTCGGTCTGCTGCTCAGCGAGTGCGACGAAGCCGGTGTCGAGCTGCGCCTGGACACCTCGGTCAGCGAGATCGCCAAGCTGGACAGCGGTTACCAGTTGCAGACCAGTGCCGGCGCGCTGCGCTGCGAGTCGCTGGTGATCGCCACTGGCGGCTTGTCGATCCCGACCCTCGGCGCGACCGGCTTTGGTTATCAGGTGGCCAAGCAGTTCGGCCACAGCCTGCTGCCGACCCGCGCCGGGCTGGTGCCGTTCACCATCACCGACCCGCAATTGAAAACCCTGTGCACGGAACTCTCCGGCACCTCGGTGGAAGACTGCCTGGTGAGCTGCAACGGCCAGAGTTTCCGCGAGAACATTCTGTTTACTCACCGCGGCCTGAGCGGCCCGGCGATCTTGCAGATTTCTTCGTTCTGGCAACCGGGCGATGCCATCAGCATCAATCTGCTGCCACACATCGATCTGCCCGAATGGCTGACCGCCCAGCAGCAGGAGCGGCCGAACAGCGAGTTGAAAACCCTGCTCGCCGAGCTGTTCACCAAGAAGATGGCCGGGTTGCTGGCCGACAGCTGGTTCGCCTCCAAGCCGATGAAGCAGTACACCCCAGGCGAGCTCAAGGCGATTGCCGAGACGCTCGCCGACTGGCAGGGGGG
>DELY01000053.1:84558-84899 GCA_002354655.1 Pseudomonas sp. UBA2684 | reverse complement strand
GCTCGCCGACTGGCAGGTGGTGCCCGCCGGCACCGAGGGTTACCGCACCGCCGAAGTGACTCTGGGCGGCATCGATACCCGCGAAGTGTCGTCGAAAACCCTGGAATCGCTGAAAGCGCCGGGGCTGTATTTCATCGGCGAGGTGCTGGATGTCAGCGGCCACCTCGGCGGTTTCAACTTCCAATGGGCCTGGGCCTCGGGCTACGCCGCCGCGCAGTACGTGTAATCCGCGTGGCTGGCGCAGGCCGGGCGTTGCCAAGACAGCGTTGATCACTGGCTCGCCTGCGTTGCGCCGCTACAACACCATGGGTTGGTACGCCGCTACGCTGCGTTTCTCGCCT
>DELY01000053.1:0-84475 GCA_002354655.1 Pseudomonas sp. UBA2684 | reverse complement strand
CCGCTACGCTGCGTTTCTCGCCTGTTCTTGCCTTGTCTCGGCAACAGACCCTTGGTTTTTCAACGACCTGGGCGGCGTACTGCCGTTACCGGCAGTGGAACTGACGGCGCCGCCGGCGCTCTGCTACAACGTATTGGGGTGCTCGCCTGCGCCGCCCTCCTCCCGCTGTTTCGTACAAGGATCGTCTGCCCCCATGACCCAAGACCAAGGTTTGATCTTCGCCATTCTGGCCGCCACCGTGGTGCTGTTTATCTGGGGGCGCTGGCGGCATGACATCGTCGCCCTGGGCGCGCTGTTGGCATGCGTGATCGTCGGCCTGGTACCGGACAAGGATGCCTTCGCCGGTTTCGGCCACCCGGCGGTGATCACCGTCGCCTGCGTCTTGGTGTTGAGTTACGGCTTGCAGATCACCGGCGCGGTGGATGCCCTGGCCAAACGGGTATTGCCGGCCAACGCCGGGCCGATGGTGGCGATTGCCGCACTGACGGGTCTCGGCGCGTTGCTCTCGGCCTTTATGAACAACGTCGGCGCCCTCGCCCTGCTGATGCCGATTGCCTTGCAGATCGCCGCCAAACAAGGCCTGCCGCCCGGCCGCGTGCTGATGCCGCTGGCCTTCGGCACCATCCTCGGCGGCATGACCACGTTGATCGGCACGCCGCCCAATCTGATCGTTTCCAGCTTCCGCGCGCAAAGCGGCGCCGGGCCGTTCGCCATGTTCGACTTCAGCCCGGTGGGGGTCGCCGTGGCGCTGAGTGGCGTGCTGTTTATCGCGCTGCTCGGCTGGCGCCTGGTGCCCAAGCGCGAAGTGGCCAACGCCGCCAGTTTCGACACCGGCACGTACCTGACCGAGGCGCGGGTCAAAGACGGCGCCAAGGCGGTGGGTAAAACCCTGCGTGAAGTCGAGCTGCTGCTGGATGAGGCCGATGCGCAAATCGTCGGCATGGTGCGCAACAAGTTCCGCGTCTCTGCGCCCAACCCGCGTCGGGTGCTCCAGGTCGACGATGTGCTGGTCATCGAAGCGGACCCGGAATCGCTTGGCGCCGCGCTCGTCAGCCTGGGTCTGAAACTGGAAGCCGACGTACCGCCACCGGTCGAACTGGAGGCCGCCGAACCAACCACCGCAACCACTGCCGACAGCGCGCCAGCAGCGGCCACGGACAATGCCGCCGAGGAAAAGAGCAGCGCCAAGAAAGACCCGGACGCCGAATCCAGTGTGCTGCAAGAGCTGCTGGCACTGCCCGAGTCCAACCTGATCGGCCGCAGCGCCAGCGATACGCGCCTGCGCAGCCGCTATGCGATCAACATGCTGGCGATCTCGCGGCAAGGTCATCGTTCGATCAAACGCCTGCGTTCGACGCCGATCCAGACTGGGGACGTGTTGCTGATGCAGGGCGCGCCGGACGATATCGCCGAGTTCGCCGCCGACTATGCCTGCGTGCCGCTGGCCAGCCGCGACATCAGCATCCCCAACCCGCGCCAGGCGACCATTGCGCTAAGCGTGATGCTGCTGGCGGTGATCACCGCCGCCTTTGGCGTGCTCTCGGCGGCGGTGGCGTTCGCCCTCGGCGTGTTGGCGTTCATGGTGCTGCGCGTGGTGCCGCTGCGCGCGATTTACGAAGCCATCGACTGGCCGGTGATCGTTCTGCTCGGTGCTCTGATTCCGGTGGCAGGTGCCATGTCCACCAGCGGCGCGGCGGATTTGCTGGCGCGGGTGCTGATGGAGAATATCGCCCAGGGCCACCCGGTGATCGTGCTCACCCTGTTGCTGGTGGTGACCATGACCCTCTCGGACTTCATGAACAATGCCGCCACTGCCGCGGTGATGTGCCCCATCGCGCTGAGCGCGGCCAGCCAGCTCGGGGTCAGCCCGGACGCCTTGTTGATGGCCGTGGCGATTGGCGCCTCCTGCTCGTTCCTGACGCCCATCGGCCACCAGAACAACACCCTGATTCTCAGCCCCGGCGGCTTTCGCTTTGGCGATTACTGGCAGCTCGGCCTGCCCCTGGAGATTCTCGTGGTGCTGGTCAGCGTGCCTTTGCTGCTGCTGTTCTGGCCGCTCTGAGACGCCCACCAGGGCATGGCCAAACCGTATGACTGGGCTGCGGCGCAACGGCCAGCGGCGCTCATCGCGGCCAAGGCCGCTACCCATGCTCAGGACGCGGGAGTGAGCCCGAGGACGATATCGAAACGCGCCACCTGCTCGCCGAGCGCCGAGTTGGCGAGCGGCGCAAAAGGCACGATCAGCAGCTCGCGCGCGCGTGGATCGGCCAGCGCATTGAGGATGCCGTCGCGCAGGTTGCGCGGCTCGCCACGGATGTAGCACTGAGTGGCGAAACGCGGCTGGCCAGGCAAGGTCACGGCAACATGGATATGCGGCGTGCGCCCCGGATAGCTCACCGGGCGAATGGTGCGAAAGCGGTATTCGCCCGAACTGGCGGTGAGAAAACGGCCATAACCCTGGAAGTTCGGGTCGCGCCGACTGCGCGCGCCGCCACGGCTGTGCAGGTAGATGCCGTTGGCGTCGACCTGCCAGATTTCCACCAGGGCGCCCTTGAGCGGCGTGCCGCGCGGATCGACGATCTGCCCATGCAAATGCACCACGGTGCCGCTGGCCGGGGTCAGGTGGTCGTCGACAATCAGCAGGTCGTTGTCGCGATCCAACGGCAACGCGTCGGGGTAAAACGGCCCGAGCGTTTGCGCCGGCGTCAGCAACCGCTCGGCGAAGGCGCCCGGCGCGCTGAACAACAGCATGGCGCTACCGGCACCGAGCAATAAGTCGCGACGTCCTAACAACGCATACGCCATGTTTTAACCTCCGCCGCCCGCCGCGCTAAAAACCGGGTGGACATCCAAAACAAACACCCTGGCGGACAAGGCTTCGCCATGTACGCCCTACAGTTCTGAGCAACACCATGGCGCGGCCGGCGCCGAGCAGCAGGTTGCGAGGCACCGCCATTCCTACAGCGTAGGGTGGACATGCCGCAGGCTTGTCCACCAAGACAGACAGCATGGCGGACAAGGCTTCGCCATGTACGCCCTACGTTTCTGAACAACGCCATGACGCGGCCGGCGCCGAGCAGAAAGTCGCGAGGCACCGCCATTCCTACGGCGTAGGGTGGACATGCCGCAGGCTTGTCCACCAAAACAAACACCCTGGCGGGCAAGGCTTCGCCATGTATGCCCGACGTTTCTGAACAACGCCATGACGCGGCCGGCGCCGAGCAGCAGGTTGCGAGGCACCGCCATTCCTAAGGCGTAGGGTGGACATGCCGCAGGCTTGTCCACCAAAAAAAACACCATGGCGGACAAGGCTTCGCCATGTACGCCCTACAGTTCTGAGCAACGCCATGACCCGGCCGGCGACGAGCAGCAAGCGCGATGCGCCGCCATTCCTAAGGCGTAGGGTGGACATGCCGCAGGCTTGTCCACCAAAACAAACACCCTGGCGGACAAGGCTTCGCCATGTACGCCCTACGTTTCTGAACAACGCCATGACGCGGCCGGCGACGAGCAGCAAGCGCGATGCGCCGCCGTTCTCAACGCACGTTGTGGGTGCCCTGCAAATGCTCCAGCACGCTGGTGGCTGACTGGAACGGCAAACCGTGGGCCTCCGCCACACTGCCGCAGGTGATCACGCCTTTGGCCACGTTCAAGCCGTTGCACAGGTGCGGGTCTTCTTCCAGGGCCCGCCGGGTGCCCTTTTCCGCCAGGGCGATCACGAACGGCAGGGTGGCGTTGTTCAGCGCCAGGGTCGAGGTGCGCGCCACCGCGCCGGGCATATTGGCCACGCAATAGTGCACCACGTCGTCGACCACATAGGTCGGCTCGGCGTGGGTGGTGGCCTTCGAGGTTTCCGCGCAGCCGCCCTGGTCGATGGCGACGTCCACCAGCACCGCGCCCGGCTGCATCTGCCGGACCATCTCGGCGCTGATCAGCTTGGGCGCTGCGGCGCCGGGAATCAGCACGCCGCCAATCACCAGATCCGCCGCCAGTATCTGCTCGCGCAAGGCCGCGCGGGTCGAATACAGCGTGGTGATGCGGTTGCCGTATTGCGCATCCAGCCGGCGCAGCGCATCGACGCTCTTGTCCAGCACCGTGACATCCGCGCCCAGGCCCACCGCCATGGCCAGGGCATGACTACCGACCACGCCACCGCCGAGAATCACCACCTTGCCCGGCGCCACGCCCGGCACCCCGCCGAGCAGCACGCCGCGACCGCCCTTGGCTTTTTCCAGGCAATTAGCGCCGGCCTGGATCGACATGCGCCCGGCCACCTCGGACATCGGCGCCAGCAGCGGTAGCCGGCCATGGTCGTCGGTGACGGTTTCATAGGCGATGCAGGTGGCGCCGCTGGCCATCAGTTCGTCGGTCTGCGGGCGATCCGGCGCCAGGTGCAAATAGGTGAACAGGGTGTGCTGCGGACGCAGCCGCGCGCGCTCCACCGCCAGCGGTTCCTTGACCTTGACGATCAGTTGCGCCGTGGCGAACAGCGCCTCGCCACTGGCGGCAATCTGCGCGCCGGCGGCCTGGTAATCGGCATCGCTGAAACCGATGGCAGCACCGGCCTGGGTCTCGACCCACAGTTCGTGGCCGAGGGCGCTTAGTTCGGCCACCGATTGCGGCGTCAGGCCGACACGGTATTCATGGTTCTTGATTTCCTTGGGCACGCCGATGCGCATAACAACCTCCGGGCAGACCGGTGAGTGGGCATAGGAAAGTTTAGGAAACCCGACGCCACAGCCCACCTGAATTACCCGCGAATTTCAGGGGAATTCCCTGAAATCCGTGCATGCGCGGCAACCCTAGGCGCGCTTCACCGGCCCGTGCTGCGCCTGATAAGTCGCGAGAATGCGCTGGAACCAGCCGTCCACCGCCGTGCCCGCCGCCCAGGGCTGTTCACCCAGGCACCAGGCCCAGAGAAACAGGCCGGCCACCAGGTAATCGCTGCCGCCGGGCTCAGCGCCATCCAGGTATGGCTGCTCGCTCAGCCAGGTTTGCAGGGGCGCAATCGCCACACGGAACTGTTCGGTGCCGGCCGCCGGGTCGGCAAAGGCTTCCAAGGTCGTGCCCAGGGCTTTTTCGCGACTGCTGCGAAAATACTCGCGGTCCGCCGGATCGATCAGCGCGAACACCCGTGGCAGGAGGATTTTCAACAGCGGCATGCGCACCGCCTGAAACACCAGGCGCTCGACCAGACGGGCGCGCTCAAGCGCCACCCCGCTGCCCAGCAGAGGGCGCTCCGGGTAGCTGAGGTCCAGGTACTGGAAGATCGCCAGGCTGTCGTGCACCACCGCCTCGCCGTCGCACAGCACCGGCACCAGTTGCTGCCCCGAACACGCCAACAGGGGCTGCTTGTCGCTGAAGCGCAGCGGCCGGCTGACGAACGCTAGGTCCTTGTGGTGCAGGGCCAGGCGCACACGCCAGCAATACGGGGAAAACAGCAGCTCGGGGTCGGCCCCGCGCAGTTCGTACAGTTCACGCATCGTCATCTCCTGGACGCCGGATCGGCAGGCAGGCCAAGAGCCTGCCGCCGCTGGTGCAACGCCACAGCCTGGCTCGGCCGCGGCAACGTGGCGCCAACTTAGAACTGAATGCACGGGGATTACAAGGACAGCGTTACCGGCAGCGGCGGCGCTAGCGCTTCGGCTCGGCGAGGCCCTGCAACATCTCGATGGGCAGCGGGAAGACGATGGTCGAGCTCTTGTCGCCGGCGATATTGCTCAGGGTCTGCATATAGCGCAGTTGCATGGCGCCGGGCTGACGGCCAAGCATCTCGGCGGCCTGCATGAGTTTTTCCGAGGCCTGCAATTCGCCCTCGGCGTGGATCACCTTGGCCCGCCGCTCACGCTCGGCCTCGGCCTGCTTGGCGATGGCGCGAATCATCGACTCGTTGAGGTCGACGTGCTTGATCTCGACGTTCGCCACCTTGATGCCCCAGGCATCGGTCTGCGCATCGAGCACCTGCTGGATGTCGGCGTTGAGCCGCTCGCGCTCGGCGAGCAACTCGTCCAGCTCATGTTTGCCGAGCACCGCACGCAGGGTGGTCTGCGCCAGCTGGCTGGTGGCGGTGAGGAAGTTTTCGACCTGAATGATCGCGCGCTGCGCGTCGAGTACACGGAAATAGATCACCGCGTTGACCTTGACCGAGACGTTGTCGCGGGTGATCACGTCCTGCGGCGGCACATCCAGCACCACGGTGCGCAGATCGACGCGCACCACCTGTTGAATGCCCGGAATGATGATCACCAACCCCGGGCCCTTGACCCGCCAGAAACGCCCGAGCTGGAACACCACGCCACGCTCGTACTCGCGGAAGATGCGAAACGCCGAGAACAGCAAGGCGATCAACAGCAGCGTCAGGGCGGCAAAACTCAGTTGAAAAGCCATGGCTAATCTCCTCGCGGCGGTGCCGGCTCAACCGCCGCGACGTCCAGCAGCAAGCCCTTGCGCGCCAGCACCCGCACCTGTTGGCCGGGTTGCAATGGCGCCTGGCTGAGCACTTGCCAGTTCTCCCCTTGCAGTTGCACCCAGCCGCCCAACGGGTTGCTCGGCTGCACCGCGGCGACCCGAACCAGGCTGCCGACCAGCTCCGTGTCGCCACCGACCAGGGCCTGCTGCCTGGCGCGCAGGGCCATGCTGACGATGGCGAAAATCAACACGCCGCTGGCCAGCGCCAAGGTCACGATCACTGGCAGCGGAATGCCGAAGCCGGGCACCTCGGTGTCGATCAGAATCAGCGCGCCGAAGATGAACGCCACTACTCCGCCGATACCGATCACGCCGAAACTGGGCATGAACGCCTCGGCCGCGATAAAGGCGATACCGAGGATGATCAAGGCCATGCCGGCATAATTCACCGGTAGCAATTGCAGGGCGTACAGCGCGAGGATCAGGCAGATGCCGCCGAGCACCCCGCCGATGCCGGTGCCCGGGTTGGAAAACTCGAAGAACAGCCCGTACACGCCGATCATCATCAACAGCAATGCCACGCTGGGGTTGGTGATCACCGCCAGCAACTGCGTGCGCCAATCCGGCGAGTGGCGGATCAGTACGGCCCCCTTGGTGTCCAGGGTGACCTCAACGCCGGCGGCGGTGAAGGTTTTGCCGTGCAGTTGCTTGAGCAGGTCGGCCAGGTCGGCCGCCAGGTAATCGACCACCTTGAGCTTCAACGCATCTTCAGCGGCCAGGCTGACCGCTTCGCGCACCGCCTGCTCGGCCCACTCGACGTTGCGCCCGCGCAGTTGCGCCAGGCCACGGATGTAGGCGGCGGCATCGTTGATTTGCTTCTTGCTCAAGGTGTCGGTCGGGGCGGGGTCGGCCTCGCCTTCGGCCTTGTCGGCTTTATCGGGCTTTTCCGGCGACGGTTGCGGCGTTCCGGGCATACCGCCAATCGCCACCGGGGTGGCCGCGCCGAGGTTGGTGCCGGGCGCCATCGCCGCGATATGGCTGGCGTAGAGGATGTAGGTGCCGGCGCTGGCGGCCCGCGCGCCGCTGGGGGCGACAAAACTGGCCACCGGAATCGGACTGGCGAGAATCGCCTTGATGATGGCGCGCATCGAGGTATCCAGACCGCCGGGGGTGTCGATGCTCAGCACCACCAATTGCGCGCCGTCTTCCACCGCACGGGCCAGGCCGCGCACGATGTAATCGGCGCTGGCCGGGCCGATCGCCCCGTCGACGCGTAACTCAACCACCGTCGCCGGTGCCGCTGTCAGCCCCGCCGGCAATAGCAACAAGGCCAGCGCGAGGAGCAAGCGGCGTATCAGCGAAACCTTCACGGCCCTCTCCACGGCAGCCGCCATGGGGGCAAGCGCAAGCGGCAAAGCGCGGCTGCCTGACTACAGAATAGTCCATCGGCTTTGCCGCAGCCGGGCAGCGTCGTGGACGCGGCGAAACGTGCCGATTGGGGAATGTCCGGCGTCCGAATAGTCCGTTAGTCTGCTCACTATCGTTGCCGAACAAGGTTGCCCCGATGCCGTCCCGCTCCCTCAGCCATTCCCTGCGCCGCCTATGGGCGCTGGACAAGTTCAGCTACAGCCTGCGGGTGTTCATCGCCCTCAGCGGTAGCCTGCTGCTGTGCTGGTCGCAGGGCTGGATACAGGCGCTGATCCCGCTGTTTCTCGGGGTGATCGCCAGCGCCCTGGCGGAGACCGACGACAGCTGGCAGGGCCGCCTCGGCGCGCTGCTGGTGACCCTCGGCTGTTTCACCGCCGCGGCCTACACGGTCGAATTCCTCTTTCCCTACCCCTGGTTGTTCGTCAGCGCCCTGGCCCTGTCGAGCTTCGCCCTGACCATGCTCGGCGCCCTCGGCGAGCGCTTCGCCACCCTCGGCTGGGCGACGCTGATCCTGGCGATCTACAGCATGATCGGCGTCGAGCAGCGCGGCGGCAGCGCCGCCCTGTGGTTGGAGCCCTTGCTGCTGGTAGCCGGCGCCGCCTGGTATGGGGTGCTTTCGGTGATCTGGAACGCGCTGTTCGCCCACCAGCCGGTGCAGCACAGCCTGGCCCGGCTGTTCCGCGAGTTGGGCCAGTACCTCAAGCTCAAGGCCGCGCTGTTCGAGCCACTGCGCCAACTCGACGTGGAACAACGCCGGTTGGCCCTGGCCAAGCAGAACGGCCGGGTGGTGGCGGCGCTGAACGCGACCAAGGAAATCATCCTGCACCGCGTCGGCAATGGCCGGCCGGGGCCGAAGGTCAGCCGTTACCTGAAGCTGTATTTTCTCGCCCAGGACATCCACGAGCGCGCCAGCTCCTCGCACTACCCGTATAACGAGCTGGCCGAAGCGTTCTTCCACAGCGACGTGCTGTTCCGCTGCCAACGCCTGCTGCGCCTGCATGGCGAAGCCTGTCAGCGCCTGGCCCAGGCCATCGAATTGCGCCAACCGTTCGAGTACCGCGAGCTGTGCAGCCAGGCGCTGGACGACCTGCGCGCCTCGCTGGAGCACCTGCGCCGGCAAAGCAACCCGGCCTGGCGCCACCTGTTGCGCTCGCTGCAAGCGCTGACCGGCAACCTCGCCACCCTCGACCAGTTGCTTGGCAATGCCAGCAACCCCGATGCCATGGCCGAGCAACAGGACAGCAGCCTGCTCGACCGCGAGCCGCAGTCGCTCAAAGACGTCTGGGAACGCCTGCGCCTGCAACTGACGCCGACCTCGCTGCTGTTTCGCCACGCCCTGCGCCTGTCCATCGCCCTGGCGGCAGGCTACGGCGTGCTGCACTGGATTCACCCGGATCAGGGCTACTGGATTCTGCTGACCACGGTGTTCGTCTGCCAGCCCAACTACGGCGCCACGCGCATGAAGCTGGTGCAACGGATCAGCGGCACGGTGCTCGGCCTGGTGCTCGGCTGGGCGCTGATCGACCTGTTTCCCAACCCGCTGATCCAGGCCTTCCTCGCCGTGGCGGCCGGGGTGTTCTTTTTCGCCACGCGCAGCAGCCGCTACACCCTGGCCACGGCGGCGATCACCCTGCTGGTGCTGTTCTGCTTCAACCAGGTCGGCGATGGTTACGGGCTGATCGTGCCGCGCCTGATCGACACCCTGCTCGGCAGCCTGATCGCCGGCCTCGCGGTGTTCCTGATCCTGCCGGACTGGCAAGGCCGCCGGCTCAACCGGGTGGTCGCTAACACCCTGAGCTGCAACAGCACCTACCTGCGCCAGATCATCCAGCAATACGCCAGCGGCAAGCGCGACGACCTGGCCTACCGCCTGGCCCGGCGCAACGCGCACAACGCCGACGCGGCGCTGTCCACCACGCTCGGCAATATGCTCATGGAGCCGGGGCATTTTCGTAAGGAGGCGGACATCGGCTTTCGCTTCCTGGTGCTCTCGCACACGCTGCTGAGTTACCTCTCGGGGCTCGGCGCGCACCGCGGTGAAATGCTCCTGAGCGAGGAGCCGCGCCACTTGCTGGACAGCGCCGCCAGCCTGGCCGCGAGCCTTGACGACATCGCCCTGAGCCTGACCGAGGAGCGCCCCGTGGCGATTCACAGCGACGTCGAAGAACAGCTCGCCAGCCGCCTGGAGCAAGTGCCGGAGGAGCTCGACGACCAACACCGCCTGGTGCAGACGCAACTGGCGCTGATCTGCCGTCAGCTCGGCCCGCTGCGCACCCTGGCCGCGCATTTGCTCAAGGGTCGCAGCCAAGCCTGAGGATCGACAGGCCGTTTTTAACGCCGTATCGGCAACCCAGGTAGTTTTTCAACGGTCTGTTAACGCAGGGCGGCGGCCAGCGCATAGATGTCGTCCCAGTGCTCACCGACCAGACGCAGGCAGCCATCCGCCGCCAGCTCGTTATGCGGGGCGGCCAACTTGGCATAGGCGCTCAGGCTGGACAGCGGCGGCAGCTCGGCGGCGGCGTTGGTGTCCCTGATGGCGTGGTACAGACTCAGGTTGACCAGGTCGAGCAACTCGATCTGCCGCGCGCCGGGCAGCGTCCAGTTGCCGACTTCGCGGATGATGTGCACGTACTCCTCGTCTACCCGCCATTTCTTCAGCAGGATCACCCCCAACGATTTGCTGTAAGCGCGGCACAGCTCGTGGTAACGCGCAGGCGTCGGGATCAGGCTGGCGTCCTTGAACGCCGACAGCACCGCCAGCGAGCCGACTTCGCTGAGCAGGCTGGCCAGCACCGCATGGTCCGCCGGCACATGCCCGACCGTGCGGGCAAGAAAGGCGCAGATGCTCGCCTTCAGCGTCAGGCGCTGCCAGGCCTCCATAAACAGCTGCTTGTGCCCGGCACTGTGCAGGGTGAACAGGCTCTTGACGCTGTGCACCATCACCACCCGGTCGACCTGGCGCATGCCCAGCACCTGCAACACTTCCTGCAAGGTCTTGGGCGCCACGCGGGTGCGCAGCAAGGCGCTGGAGGCATACTTCATCAGCAAGGCGCTGAGCGCCGGGTCCTTGCCGACCAGCTTACTCAGGCGCGCCATGCTCACTTCCGGCATGGCCAGCGCCCGACGAATTTCCAGGGTCAGGGTGGGCAGGCTCGGCAACTGCTCCTCGTCACACATCAACTGGCTGACCAACTGCCGATACACCGCGTAATCCGACTGGCTTGCGTCCATCATGTTCTCCCACCCAACATGCTCCGCAGTGTAGCCAAGCCAAGCCTCTACGGCGCGGCTTTTACCGTGGATAAACGGTCAAGATTTAGACGCATTGAAACGCCAAAACACCGACACCGCCGTCCTAATGCGCAGCCTCGCGCGGCGGCGAATGGTCAACCGCCAACACGCTAAGCCGGCCCCTGGTTGCCACGGCTGACTGGCCGCCCAACATGCCGCGGCCGACGCCATTAGCGGTTGCTGCACATGCGCGCGCCAATCGCCGATAATCCGTCCTCTAACCCGCGCCAGGCGAACAGCCCCTTGAACAAAGCACCGTTGCACCAACTGATCATCGACAGGCTGCAGGCCAACCTGGCACAGGCCGAGCGCGCGGCGTTGACGGCCTACGAGACGGCCACCCACGAAGAAAATATCGCCGAAAACAAATACGACACCCTCGGCCTGGAAGCCTCCTACCTGGCCGCTGGGCAGGCCCGTCGCGTGGAAGAAATCCGTCAGAGCCTAAGCGCCTGGCAGCAGCTGACGCTACGCCCGTTCGATGCCCAGCGGGGGATTCAGTTGACGGCGCTGGTCTGGTTGAGCGATGCCCAGGGGGCCGAACAATGCCTGTTCCTCGGCCCGGACGGCGCCGGCTTGAAGGTCCAGTGGGACGCCCAGGAGGTGCTGGTGATCAGCCCGCGCGCGCCCCTTGGCCAGCGCTTGATCGGCTGCGCGGAGGGCGACGAGGTCGCGGTGCAGGTCGGCGGCAGCACGCAGACCTTCGCGGTGTTGCGGGTCTGCTAACAGCTCGCGCTCAGGGTATTTCCACCTGCCACTGGGCGGCGAGTTGCGCCAGCTGGCCCTGTTCGATCATCTGCTGAAACACCCGATCGAAATCCTCGCGCAATGACCGGTGGCTGCTCTGCCGGGGAAAGGCGAAGTAGCCGTCCTGGGTGTCGATCAAGGTCTCCAGTTGAACGATTTCGTCGTTCAAGCCCAATGCCTGGAGCACCGGCTGGGTGTTGCGCTGATTGCTCGCGAGCAACGCCAGACGACCCATGCTGAGCATCTTCAAGCCATTCTCGACGCCTTCCACGGTGACCAGATCCAGCCCTGCGCGGGCGTCATCGAAGCGCGTGCCATAGGCCCAGGCCCGCACCACGCCAACGCGCCGTCCGCGCAGCTGGCGGTAATCGCCCGACCAGTGCAGCAGGCTGTCGCTGCGCCGGTAGAAGACGATGCGGTCGCGGTAGAACGCCTGCGCGGCAAAGGCGAACCGCGCCTCGCGCGCCGGGCTTTTATAGGGCCCGATAAGAATGTCGGCCTGGCCCAGCTCGACCATCCGTTGCGCCCGCGCCCACGGGTACAACTCGAAGCGCACGCTGTGGCCGAGCTGCGTGAGCGTCACGCTCAGCACACGGGTGGCCAAGCCGCTGTATTGCCCCGCAGGTGTGCGCTCGAACACCCGCGGAAAGCTGGTGCCAACCGCGAGCAGCTCACGTGCCGACGCGGCACTGCCGACCAGCAAGGTCAGCCACACCGCGAGCACACCGCGCAGAACGACCGAATGCATGCTGTCAGGACCTGATTGTCGAGTGAGTGCAGATTAGCAGCGCCCAGCGTTTCCAGCGTCTGCGCTAGTCTATCTAGGATGATCCGGGCGGCGATCCGCCCTCCCTTGTGCCATCAACCCTGTGGGTACAGAACCATGGAAAACCCCGTGCACGACCTGACGGCGCTGTTCAAACAGCTCGGCCTGCCTGCCGACTCGACCAGCATCGAGCGTTTTATCCGCGAGCACACGCCGCTGCCGCAAGCCTGCAAGCTCGCCGACGCGCCGTTCTGGAGCCGCGGCCAGGCGGCTTTTCTACGCGAAGAAATACTCGAAGACGCCGACTGGGCCGAGGTGGTCGATCAACTCAACCTGCTGCTGCGCGACCCGCCGCAGTAGCGCTTAGCCGCCGCTAACCCGCTTGCGCGCTTGCAGCTCGCGCCAGGTCAGGTACACGCGCAAGTCGAATTCCAGCTGGTGGTAGCCGGGCAGCATGTATTCGCAAAGTTTGTAGAAGGCCTTGTTGTGCTCGGCTTCCTTCAGGTGCGCCAGCTCATGCACGACGATCATTTGCAGAAACTCCGGCGCGGCGTCCTTGAACAACGCGGCGACGCGGATTTCCTTCTTCGCCTTGAGCTTGCCGCCTTGCACCCGCGAAATCGCCGTATGCAGGCCCAGCGCGCGGTGGGTCAGGTCGAGGCGGTTGTCGAACAGCACTTTATCGATGGCCGGCGCGTTCTTCAGGTGTTCCTGCTTGAGCGCCACGGTGTAGGCGTACAAGGCCTTGTCGTTCTGCACGCTGTGTTTGCCGGCATAACGCTGCGCCAGGTAGTCGCCCAGGCGGTCCTGGGCAATCAGTTGACGGATCTGCTCCTGCAATGCGGCGGGGTAGCCTTGGAGAAAGGTCAGCGGAATCATGATGGCGGCGCGGTGCACTCGGGGGCGGGCTGCGCAGTATGCCGCAGCCACTGCCTGCGGCCCTATCACTCCGTCGGCAAGACTCGCAGCAGGCGACCTTCGGCGTTGTCGGTGAGCAGGTAAAGCGCCCCGTCGGGGCCGCTGCGCACGTCGCGGATACGCTCCTCCAGTTCCTCGAACAACACCTCCTGGCCAGCCAGCTTGCCGTCCTGCACACGGATACGCCGCACGCTGCGTTCGGCCAGGGTGGCGGCGAACAGGTCGCCGTGCCAGTCGGGGAATAGCTCACCGGTATACAGCGCGAGGCTGGCAGGCGCCACCGAGGGCGTCCAGTGCAGCAGCGGCTGCTGGTAGCCCGGCAGCTCGCTGTAGGGCGTGATGCGCGCGCCGGTGTAGTCGACCCCGTAGGAGATCAGCGGCCAGCCGTAGTTGTTGCCGGCCTCGATCAGGTTCAACTCGTCGCCGCCGCGGGGGCCGTGTTCGTGGCTGTAGAGACGCTGCAACTGCGCGTCGTAGACGATGCCCTGCACATTGCGGTGACCGAGGCTGTAGATTTCCGCCGCGGCGCCGGCCTGGCCGACCAGCGGGTTGTCCGCCGGCACCGAGCCATCGCGATTGAGGCGCACCAGTTTGCCGATATGGTTGCTCGGGTTCTGGGCCTGCTCGCGCAGGTCGAAGCCATCGCCCAAGGTCAGCACCAGGGTGTCGTCCGCCAGAAAAGCCATGCGCCCGCCGTAGTGTGCGGCCCCGGCTTTGGCCGGCTGCGCGCTGAACAGGATCTGCACATCGTGCAACTGCCCATCGACCAGCCGCGCACGCGCCAGCCGTGTGTTGTTGGCGTCCGCCGTGCCGTAGGCATAGCTCAGGTACAGCTGCTGGTTGCTGGCGAACGCCGGATCGAGCGCCACCTCCATCAGACCGGCCTGCGCCGCAATAAAGGCCTGCGGCACGCCGCCGACCGGCTGCGGGTTGAGGCTGCCGTCCGCCTCGATGATGCGCAGGCGGCCAACCCGCTCGGTGACCAGCATCCGTCCATCCGGCAGAAAGGCCAGCGACCAGGGGTGTTCCAGACCTTCGGTGACAGTTTCGATGCGGTAATCCATGGCCTGCGCCAACGGGCTTAACAGCAGGCCCGCGGTCAGCAGACTGATGGTGGTTTTCAACATAAGACAGGGACCTTCTGGGCAGATGGCAGGTAGGCCAACATCGGACGTTAGCGTTACGGGCGACGACTCAGCACGGCGAAACACAGCGCGCCGAGGCTGCCGCTGGCCATCAAGCCCAGGGTGCCGGCGACGCTGCGGTTGGCACCGATCAGCGTCGGCATGGGCGCCAACGCATTGGCCAGCATCATTGCCAGCAGCACGGCGAGCGCCCCGGCGACGACGAAAATTGCCAAGCGCGCCGCCGGCAAAGGGCGACTGAGCCACACCGCAGCGGGAATCGCGAGCGCAAACCCCAAGGTCACCAACAACCCGAGGGTCGGGCTGAAGCCGAGCAAATCCTGGCCGGTGGTGCGCAAGCGCACATCGAGCGGCATCGGCGCACCGATGGCCTGCAAGGCCGCGAGGTTGAACTGGGTCTGAATGATGCTGCCAACGACCGTCGCGACCAACACCGCGAGGACAAACAGCAACAGGGGGCGGGACTTGCTGGGCATGGCGAGCGGCATCCTGGAACGACTGTGCCGCAAAGTATGACCCACACCAGCCACCAGCAGAGGGCGGGTGTTTTACATTGTTTTACCTGGACGGCAACTGACGGCGCCCACGACGAGGCGGTGCAGACGGGCGCAGAAGCCAAACAAAGGCTCTGTACCGGCTAACTGTTGCTGCGGTACAGCGCCTTATGCGACCCGCAATGGGCACAGCACATGGGTAAGTTGGGCTTCAGCCCACCGGGCGGTGGGCTGAATATTCTCGCCTACGACTTAGTTGACCTTGGCGGCCAGCTCACCCTTGGCATAACGCTGGAACATGCCTTCCAGGGAGATCGGCTTGATCTTCGAGGCGTTGCCGGCGGTGCCGAAGGCTTCGTAACGGGCGATGCAGATATCGCGCATGGCGGTGACGGTGGCACCGAAGAATTTGCGCGGGTCGAACTCGCTCGGGTTGGTGGCCATCAGACGACGCATGGCACCGGTGGAGGCCAGACGCAGGTCGGTGTCGATATTGACCTTGCGCACGCCGTACTTGATGCCTTCGACGATTTCCTCGACCGGCACGCCGTAGGTTTCTTTGATGTCGCCGCCGTACTGGTTGATGATCGCCAGCCACTCTTGCGGTACCGAGCTCGATCCGTGCATCACCAGGTGAGTATTGGGGATGCGCTTGTGGATTTCCTTGATACGGTCGATGGCGAGGATGTCACCGGTTGGCGGCTTGGTGAACTTGTACGCGCCGTGACTGGTGCCGATGGCGATGGCCAGGGCATCGACCTGGGTGCGTTTGACGAAGTCAGCGGCTTCTTCCGGGTCGGTGAGCATCTGGCTGTGATCGAGCACGCCTTCGGCACCAACGCCGTCTTCTTCGCCGGCCATGCCGGTTTCCAGGCTGCCCAGGCAACCCAGCTCACCTTCAACCGACACACCGCAGGCGTGGGCAAACGCCACGGTCTGCTGGGTGACAGCGACGTTGTAGTCGTAGTCGGCCGGGGTCTTGCCGTCTTCTTTCAGCGAGCCGTCCATCATCACCGAGCTGAAGCCCAGTTGAATCGAGCGCTGGCAGACGTCAGGGCTGGTGCCGTGGTCCTGGTGCATGCACACCGGGATATGCGGGAATTCTTCGATGGCGGCCAGGATCAGGTGGCGCAGGAACGGCGCGCCAGCGTATTTGCGCGCACCGGCGGAAGCCTGGACGATCACCGGAGAGTCGGTCTTGTCGGCCGCTTCCATGATCGCGCGCATTTGCTCGAGGTTGTTGACGTTGAAGGCCGGCACGCCGTAGCCGAATTCGGCGGCGTGGTCGAGCATCTGGCGCATGCTGATAAGTGCCATGGTGTTCTTTCTCCCGGTGGGGCTCGTTAATCGTGCAAGCCTGCCGCAGGGGCAGGCGCTATTCAAGTCATTCAGACCGGGGGTGAACCTGGCCTGCATTCAAGTCGTTGTCAGGGTACCTTGCAACCACGGCCGATCAGGTCATCGTTAGCCGTCCAGTAGACCAGCCCTTCTTCGCCCTTGCTGTGAAAGGACAGCATACCGTCGCTGTACAGCGCACCCGAGCCAGCGGGCTCCTGGCTCAGGCGATAGACGATATCGCCGCCGCCCAGGCGCACATCGATGGACTCACGGCTGCTGTCGGCGAAACGCCAGAGCACTTCGGTCTGGCTGTCGCAGACCCAGCGCGTCCAGTTATCCGACGCTGGCGGCTGGCTGGCGCAAGCGCCAAGCAGACTCAACAGCGCCATCAGCGTAGTCCGTTTCAACATCGAGGCTCGCTCCCTGATCAGGCTGTTCACGCCTTGGCGCGCTGTTCCAATACTTCCACGGCCGGCAGCACCTTGCCCTCGACGAACTCGAGGAACGCGCCGCCGCCGGTGGAGATATAGCTGATCTGCGCGCCAACGCCGTATTTGTCGATGGCCGCCAGGGTGTCGCCACCGCCCGCGATGGAGAACGCCGGGCTTTCGGCGATGGCCTGAGCCAGCACCTGGGTGCCGTTGCCAAACTGGTCGAATTCGAACACGCCAACCGGGCCGTTCCACAGAATGGTCTTGGAGGATTTCAGCAGCTCGGCGAACTGCGTGGCAGTCTGCGGGCCGATATCCAGAATCATGTCGTCTTCAGCCACATCGGCGACCAGCTTGACGGTGGCTTCGGCGTCTTCGGCGAAGGCCTTGGCCACCACTACGTCGACCGGCAACGGCACGCTGACCTTGGCCGCGATGGCTTTGGCGGTATCAACCAGGTCGGCTTCGTACAGCGACTTGCCAACCGGGTAGCCGGCGGCAGCCAGGAAGGTGTTGGCAATACCACCGCCGACGATCAGTTGATCGCAGATCTGGCTTAGGCTGTTGAGCACGTCGAGCTTGGTCGACACCTTGGAGCCGGCAACAATCGCCGCCATCGGCTTGGCCGGGTTACCCAGCGCCTTGCCCAAGGCATCCAGTTCGGCGGCCAGCAGAGGGCCGGCAGCGGCAACCTTGGCGAACTTGGCCACGCCATGGGTCGAGCCCTCGGCGCGGTGGGCGGTGCCGAAGGCGTCCATGACGAATACGTCGCACAGCGCAGCGTACTGCTGAGCCAGCTCGTCGCTGTTCTTCTTCTCGCCCTTGTTGAAGCGCACGTTCTCGAACAGCACGATCTCGCCGGCCTTGAGCTCGACACCGTTCAGATAATCTGCCACCAGCGGTACATCGCGACCCAGGGCCTTGCTCAGGTAGTCGGCGACTGGCTTGAGGCTGTTCTCTTCGCTGAACTCGCCTTCAGTCGGGCGCCCCAGGTGCGAGCAGACCATCACCGCCGCGCCCTTCTCCAGGGCCAGTTTGATGGTCGGCAGGGAGGCGAGGATGCGCGCGTCGCTCTTCACCACGCCGTCTTTTACCGGCACGTTGAGGTCTTCGCGGATCAGCACGCGCTTACCGGCGAGGTCGAGGTCGGTCATCTTCAGAACGGTCATGGCAATCAGTCCTTCGCGGAAACAGGATTAGTCAGGGAAAGGAAATGTTCGGCGACATCGAGCATACGGTTGGCAAAGCCCCACTCGTTGTCGAACCAGGCCAGCAGATTGACCAGACGCGGGCCGGACACGCGGGTCTGGCTGCCGTCGACAATGGCCGAATGCGGGTCGTGGTTGAAGTCGCAGCTGGCGTGCGGCAGCTCGGTGTAGGCCAGCAGGCCTTTTAGCGGGCCACTCTCGGCCGCCTGACGCAACACCGCGTTGATCTCTTCGGCACTGGTATCGCGGGACGTCAGCAGGCAGATATCCAGGCAGGAGACATTCACCGTCGGCACGCGAATAGCTTTGGCCTGGATGCGCCCGCTGAGTTCCGGCAGCAGGCGTTCGATGCCGCGAGCCAGACCGGTGGACACCGGAATTACCGACTGAAAGGCCGAGCGCGTACGGCGCAGGTCTTCGTGGTGATAGGCGTCGATCACCGGCTGGTCGTTCATCGCCGAGTGGATGGTGGTGATGGAGACGTACTCCAGGCCCACCGCTTCATTCAGCAGTTTGAGCAACGGCACACCGCAGTTGGTGGTGCAGGAGGCGTTCGACACCAGCTGCTCGCGGCCGCTCAGGCAATCCTGATTGACCCCGTAGACCACCGTGGCGTCGATATCCGCCTCGCTGGCCATCGGTTGCGACAACAGCAGGCGTGGCGCGCCAGCATCGATAAAGCGCTGCGCATCGGCGCGACTGGTGTATTGGCCAGAGCATTCGAGCAGCAGGTCGATATCCAGCGCGGCCCAATCGACGCCTTCCGGCGTCGCCTGGCGCAGCACCTGCACGCAGTCGCCATTGATATGCAGGCAATCGCCGTCGACCTTCACCTCGCCGGGAAAACGCCCGTGGGTGGAGTCGAAGCGGGTCAGGTATTCGATGCTGGCCTGGTCGGCCAGGTCGTTCAGCGCAACGATTTCCAGCTGCGCCCCGGCACCGCGCTCATGCAACGCACGCAGCACGCAGCGGCCGATACGGCCGTAGCCGTTGAGGGCGATTCGATAGGGACGCTTGGACATGGCGATCTCGATGGGGAACGATCGTAGGATGGGGCGGGGCGCGTAGCCTGAGCTTTGCGATACCCATCACAGCCGATTGATGGGTATCGCTTCGCTCAACACCATCCTACGGAGTCAGGCGTCCAGCAGCTCGGCGGCGGTTTCCAGGATGTTCTCGACGGTAAAGCCGAACTCCTCGAACAGCGCCGGGGCCGGGGCCGACTCACCGAAGGTGGTCATGCCGATGATGCGACCTTCCAGACCAACGTACTTGTACCAGTAGTCAGCATGCGAGGCTTCGATGGCGATCCGCGCACCCACTTGTACCGGCAGCACGGCCTGTTTGTAGCCGGCGTCCTGCTGATCGAACACGCTGGTCGACGGCATCGACACCACGCGCACCTTGCGGCCCTGCTCGTCCAGCTTGGCGGCAGCCTGCATGGCCAGGCCAATTTCCGAACCGGTGGCGATCAGAATCAGCTCCGGCTCGCCGGCGCAGTCCTTCAATACATAGCCGCCGCGGGCGACATCGGCCAACTGCTGAGCGCTACGCGACTGGTGCGGCAGGTTCTGCCGGCTGAAGATCAGCGCGGACGGGCCGTCGGCGCGCTCGATGGCGTGCTTCCAGGCCACCGCCGATTCCACGGCGTCGCAGGGGCGCCAGGTGTCGAGGTTCGGCGTGCCACGCAGGCTGGCCAGTTGCTCGATCGGCTGGTGGGTCGGGCCGTCTTCGCCGAGACCGATGGAGTCGTGGGTAAACACGAACAGCACGCGCTGCTTCATCAGCGAGGCCATGCGCACGGCGTTGCGCGCGTATTCCATAAAGATCAGGAAGGTCGCGCCGTACGGCACGAAGCCGCCGTGCAGGGCCACGCCGTTCATGATCGCGCTCATGCCGAACTCGCGCACGCCGTAGAACATATAGTTGCCGGAAGCATCTTCGGCGGAGACGCCCTTGCAGCCTTTCCACAGGGTCAGGTTGGAACCGGCGAGGTCCGCCGAACCACCGAGGAATTCCGGCAGCAGTGGGCCGAAGGCGTTCAGGGCATTCTGGCTGGCCTTGCGGCTGGCGATGGTTTCGCCCTTCTCGGCCACTTCCTGAATATAGGCGGCGGCTTTGGCAGCGAAATCGGCGGGCAGCTCACCGGCGACACGGCGTTTGAACTCGCTGGCCAGCTCCGGGTAGGCGGCGGCGTAGGCAGCGAACTTGTCGTTCCAGGCAGCTTCGGCGGCGGCACCAGCTTGCTTGGCGTCCCACTCGGCGTAGATATCGGCCGGAATTTCGAACGGGCCGTGGTTCCAGCCCAGGGTGGCGCGGGTCAGGGCGATTTCGTCATTGCCCAGCGGCGCGCCGTGGCACTCTTCCTTGCCCTGCTTGTTCGGCGAACCGAAGCCGATGGTGGTCTTGCAGCAGATCAGGGTCGGCTGCGCGCTCTTGCGCGCGGTGTCGATGGCGATCTTGATTTCGTCGGCATCGTGGCCGTCGACATTGCGGATCACCTGCCAGCCGTAGGCTTCGAAGCGCTTCGGCGTGTCATCGGTGAACCAGCCTTCGACTTCGCCATCGATGGAGATGCCGTTGTCGTCGTAGAAGGCGATCAGCTTGCCCAGACCCAGGGTGCCGGCCAGCGAGCAGACTTCATGGCTGATGCCTTCCATCATGCAACCGTCGCCGAGGAAGGCGTAGGTGAAGTGGTCAACGATCTGGTGGCCGTCGCGGTTGAACTGCGCGCCCAGCACTTTCTCGGCGAGGGCAAAACCCACGGCGTTGGCGATGCCCTGGCCCAGTGGGCCGGTGGTGGTCTCGACGCCCGGGGTGTAGCCGTATTCCGGGTGGCCCGGGGTGCGGCTGTGCAGCTGGCGGAACTGCTTGAGGTCTTCGATGCCGAGGTCGTAGCCGGTCAGGTGCAGCAGCGAGTAGATCAGCATCGAGCCGTGGCCGTTGGACAGCACGAAGCGGTCACGGTCGGCGAAGCTCGGGTTGCTCGGGTTGTGCTTGAGGTAGTCGCGCCACAGCACTTCGGCGATGTCCGCCATGCCCATCGGGGCACCCGGGTGGCCGCTGTTGGCTTTCTGCACGGCATCCATGCTCAGGGCACGAATGGCATTGGCTCGCTCACGACGGCTGGGCATCACTGAATCTCCTACGGGCTGCTTGGGCAACTGGGGGTCGAAAAAGGCGGCCATTTTCGCCCAGCGGAGCCTGTCGGGGCAATGACAGATGGTCGCAGGGCCAATGTTTTCTGGGCAATCGATCGACATGCACGACTCGTTCATCGCCCAGCAACAGCAATATCAAAACTTTTTGATATTGCTGTTGCTGTATGAAAAATGACCGACTAGACTGCGCCCCCTATGAATATGCGCGTGCCCCAGTTGCGTTTTGAGCCAGCCGACGAGTTGGCCGCCCTGTGCAAGGCCGGCGGTGATCCGCTGCGCCTGACCGTGCTGCGCGCGCTGGCCAACGACTCGTTCGGCGTGCTGGAGTTGGCGCAGATTTTCGCCATCGGCCAGTCGGGCATGAGCCACCACCTCAAGGTGCTGGCCCAGGCGGGCCTGGTGGCGACGCGCCGCGAAGGCAATGCGATCTTCTATCGCCGCGCGCTGGCCCAGGGCGAGTTGCTCGGCGGCACCCTGCATGCCGCGTTGCTCGATGAGATCGATGCGCTGCACCTGCCGGCGGACGTGCAGGCACGGATTGCCGAGGTGCACCAGCAACGCGCCGCGACCAGCCAGGATTTCTTCGCCCGCAGCGCCGCGAGCTTCCAGGCCCAGCAGGACCTGATCGCCGGGCTGCCGCAGTACCGCGACAGCGTACTGGCCCTGCTCGATGCGCAGGGCTTCGCCACCCAGGCCACGGCACTGGAAGTCGGCCCCGGCGACGGTGGCTTCCTGCCAGACCTGGCACGGCGCTTCCATCGGGTCACGGCGCTGGACAACAGCCCGGCGATGCTCGAACTGGCGCGCATGCGCTGCGAGCAGGAAGGCCTGGGCAACGTCGCCCTGCACCTTGCCGATGCCTTGAACGACGACTACCCGGCCGCCGACTGCGTGGTGCTGAACATGGTCCTGCACCATTTCGCCGCCCCGGCCGAGGCCCTGAAACACCTAGCGCTGCGGGTCAAACCCGGTGGCAGCCTGGTGATCACCGAGTTGTGCAGCCACAACCAGAGTTGGGCCAGGCAGGCCTGTGGCGATCTCTGGCTGGGGTTTGAACAGGACGACCTGGCCCGCTGGGCCGTCGCCGCGGGCCTGGCGTCTGGCGAAAGCCAGTACGTCGGTTTACGTAATGGTTTCCAGATTCAGGTGCGGCACTTTGCCAAGCCAGATGAACACAGCGGCCTGCGGGCCACTCTCACCCACCGGTAAAACAGGAAAACCGATAGATGAGCGAATATTCTCTCTTCACCTCCGAATCCGTGTCCGAAGGCCATCCGGACAAGATCGCCGACCAGATTTCCGATGCAGTGCTGGACGCCATCATCGCCCAGGACAAACACGCCCGTGTGGCCGTGGAAACCCTGGTCAAGACCGGCGTGGCCATCGTCGCCGGCGAAGTCACCACCAGCGCCTGGGTCGACCTGGAACAGATCGTCCGCGACGTGATCTGTGACATCGGCTACACCAGCTCCGACGTCGGCTTCGACGGCGCCACCTGCGGCGTGATGAACATCATTGGCAAGCAGTCTCCGGACATCAACCAGGGTGTCGACCGCGCCAAGCCGGAAGACCAGGGTGCCGGCGACCAGGGCCTGATGTTCGGCTACGCCAGCAACGAAACCGACGTGTTGATGCCCGCACCGATCCGTTTCTCCCACGCTCTGGTGCAGCGCCAGGCCGAAGCGCGCAAGTCCGGTCTGCTGACCTGGCTGCGCCCCGATGCCAAGAGCCAGGTCACCTGCCAGTATGAAAACGGCAAGGTGGTCGGCATCGACGCCGTGGTGCTGTCCACTCAGCACAACCCGGAAGTGTCGCTGGCCGACCTGCGCGAAGGCGTGATGGAGCTGATCATCAAGCACGCCCTGCCGGCCGAACTGCTGCACAAAGGCACGCAGTTCCACATCAACCCGACCGGTAACTTCGTCATCGGTGGCCCGGTGGGCGACTGCGGCCTGACCGGGCGCAAGATCATCGTCGACTCCTACGGCGGCATGGCCCGTCACGGCGGCGGCGCGTTCTCCGGCAAGGACCCCTCCAAGGTTGACCGTTCGGCTGCCTACGCCGGCCGTTACGTAGCCAAGAACATCGTTGCCGCCGGCCTGGCCGAGCGCTGCGAAATCCAGGTCTCCTACGCCATCGGCGTGGCTCAACCGACCTCGATCTCGATCAACACCTTCGGCACCCACAAGATCGCCGAAGACAAGATCATCCAGCTGGTGCGCGAGGTATTCGACCTGCGCCCGTACGCCATCACCAAGATGCTCGACCTGTTGCACCCGATGTACCAGGAAACCGCGGCCTACGGCCACTTCGGCCGCACCCCGGAGCAGAAGACTGTCGGCGACGACACCTTCACCACCTTCACCTGGGAAAAGACCGACAAGGTCGCCGACCTGCGCGCCGCCGCCGGTCTGTAAGCTTCGCCGCCACCACAAAAGCCCCGCCAAGTGCGGGGCTTTTGCGTGGTGGACTTCACCGATTGGCGGGCTAAAGTCCAATCCAGCGACTAGGCTCTAGGCGTTATTTCCCGAGCAAGGATGCTCCGCATGCAACGCTGGCTCGCGCCACTGCTCTTCCCGCTCACCCTCGATGCCTGGGCAGCACCCTGCCCCGACTGGCCGGCGCCACGCGCCGCGACGGAAATCGCCGCCCTCTCCGGGCAACTCGCCAGCTGGGACGACGCCTACCACCGCCAAGGTGTGTCGCTGGTCGCCGATGAACTCTACGACCAAGCCCGCGCACGCCTGGAGCAGTGGCGTCAGTGCTTTGCCGAAAGCCCCAGCGCAGCGCCTGACCCACTGGCCAGCAGCGCCGGCGGCGTAGCGCACCCGGTGGCGCAAACCGGGCTGCGCAAGCTGGCGGACAGCGCGGCGGTCAAAGGCTGGATCAAACCGCGCCACGACCTGTGGATTCAACCCAAGGTCGACGGCGTGGCGGTCACCCTGGTCTACCGTAAGGGTCGCCTGCACCAGGCCATCAGCCGCGGCGACGGACAGCGCGGTCAGGACTGGACGCACAACGCCCGACGCCTTTCGGCCATCCCGCAGACCCTCGCCAGCCAACGCGACCTGACCCTGCAAGGCGAACTCTATTGGCGCTTGGACGCACACGTGCAAGCCGTCTCCGGCGGCGGCGGCGCGCGCAGCACGGTTGCCGGACTGATGGCCCGCCAGGCCCTTGAGGCCCCGCAAGCCGCCGGCATCGGCCTGTTCGTCTGGGACTGGCCGGACGGCCCGGCCGAGATGCCGGAACGTTTACGCCAACTCGACGCGCTTGGCTTTAGCGACAGCCTGCGCTTCAGCCAGCCGATCACGCACGTCGCCGAGGCCAGCGCCTGGCGCGAGCGCTGGTACCGCGAGCCGTTGCCCTTTGCCAGCGATGGCGTGGTGTTGCGCCAGGGCACGCGACCGGCCGCCGAGCGCTGGCAGGCCGAGCCACCGCACTGGGCGGCGGCCTGGAAATACCCGGCCAGTCAGGCGCTGGCGGTGGTCCAGGCGGTGGATTTCAAGATCGGCCGCAGCGGCCGCATCACCCCGGTGTTGCGCTTGCAACCGGTCATGCTCGACGACCGCCGCATTCAATACGTCAGCGTCGGCTCGCTGCAACGCTGGCAGGCCTTGGATATTCGCCCAGGCGATCAAGTCGCCATCCGCCTCGCCGGGTTGACCATTCCGAAACTCGACAGCGTGGTCTGGCGCACCCACGAGCGCAGCGAATTGCCGACGCCGCACGCCAGCGAGTACCACTCGCTGAGCTGCTGGCGCGCAACGCCCGCCTGCACCAGCCAATTTCGCGCACGCCTGGCCTGGCTTAGCAGTAACGACGGGCTGGCCCTGCCCGGCGTCGGCCCCGGCACCTGGGACAAACTGCTCGCGGCGCAACAGCTCGACAACCTGCTCGACTGGTTGAATCTGTCCGAAGCCCAACTGCGCGACATTCCCGGTTTCGGCTCGCGTAGCGCGGCCGCGCTGAGGCAGAGTTTCGCCCTGGCCCGGCAACGTCCCTTCGGCGACTGGCTACGCGCGCTCGGCCTACCGCCAACCGGCGGCGCGGCGCTCGCCGACTCCTGGGCCGAGCTGGCGCAACGCAGCGTGCAGGACTGGCAAGACGAAGCGGGCATCGGCCCGAGCCGGGCGGCGCAATTGCACGCGTTTTTCCAACACCCGGAAGTACAGGCCTTGAGCGCTCAGCTACACGCCGCGCAGATCGATGGTTTCTGAACAGACACCACTAACAGTCCGTTGAAAAACGTAGGCGAGGCAGCCGAGACAAGGCTACGCGCCCCCGACAAAAACAGGCGAGAAACGCAGCGTAGCGGAGTAACAGCCAATGGCTGGCCCGCAGGGTGAGCGCAGCGAATCAAGCGCAGTTTACGTGCTGTAAATGAGCATTCTGAGCCTGTTTTTAACGCCGTATCGGCAACACAGGTAGTTTTTCAACGGCCTGCTAAATACCTGACTGGAAGATCAAAAAGCCCACCTATGGACCGCTAAGACAGTAAGCTTTAGCGCGTCCAAATCAGTGTTTCCCTCTCTCAATGGAGTGACCTATGGTCCAGCAATCGATCTTTACCGGCCTGGCGCTCGCCAGCGCCTTGCTCGGCAGCGCGACATTCGCCGCACAAGCCGATACCCCGCTGACCGGCTGCGCGGCCAAACGCCAAGCCATCAACGTACAGCTCGAAGAAGCCCGCCAGCACGGCAACAGCCGCCAGCAAGCCGGCCTGGAAAAAGCCCTGAGTGAGGTAGTCGCGAATTGCAGCGATGAGTCGCTGCGCCAGGAGCGGCAAGAGCAGGTGCGCGGCGCCGCACAGGAAGTCAGCGAGCGCGAGGTCGACCTGCGCGAAGCCATGGCCAAAGGCGATGCCGAGAAGATCGCCACGCGCCAGGCCAAACTGGCCGAGGCGCGTGAAGAGCTGAAGCAGGCCGAAGATCAGTTGAACCGCTGATCACGCGTGCTCAGTAGGCGCGAAACTCTTCGTGGCAAGCCTTGCAGCTGTTTTCTACCCGCTGCATGGGCGCCACCAGCTCGGCGCTGTGCAGCGGGCTCGCGGCGCTCGCCACGACCAGCGCGGCGGTGGCGCCTTCCAGCTCGCGTGCCAGCTCCTGGAACCGCAACTGACGTTGCCAAACATCGTCCTTGGCGCGGCTGTCGCCCTCATCCTTGATTTGCGGAAAGTGTTGCCACGGCGTGCGCGACAGCTGATCCAACTCGGCAGAGCCGGCGACGAAGCGCGGCGCGCTGAATGCCAGCCGCCCGCGCAGCATGCCGCCGAGGTCTTCGCTGGTGTTGAGCATCTGTTTGAAAATCGCCTGGCGCTGGCCCATCGGCGAGTTCGGGTCGACCCCGCCGCAAGCGGCAAGGGTCAGGCAGGCAAAGGCGGCGAGGGCAAGGCGTGTAGGTTTCATCGGTCTCAGGGCACGCTGAAAAAGGCCGCCAGTATCCTCACTCCGCCGGCCGAGGCCAAGCGCCGAGCATGAGCAAACATGTCCGACGCGACCGGTGACGCGCCGCACTCAGGTGCGGAAGCGGCCGAGGTGGTGATTGAGTTGCTGCACCTCGCCCTGGATCTGCGCACTGGCCTGCATCACCGTTTCCGCGTCGCCATGGGTCTGCTCGGCCAGGCTGGAAATATGCGTCACGCGCTGGTCGATATCCTGCGCCACCTGGCATTGCTCCTCGGCGGCAGTGGCGATCTGCGCGTTCATGGCGTTGATGCTGTCCACCGCGCCGACGATGCTGGCCAGCACCTCGGTGGCCTCCTGGATATGCGCCAGATTGTCGTGGGCCAGCGTGGCGCTCTGCTGCATGGCCGACACGGCCTCGCGGGCGCCGCCCTGCAAGCGCTGGATGATCGCCTGGATTTCCCCGGTCGACTGCTGGGTGCGGCTGGCCAGGGTGCGCACTTCGTCGGCGACCACGGCGAATCCGCGCCCGGCCTCGCCGGCCCGTGCCGCTTCGATGGCCGCGTTCAACGCCAGCAGGTTGGTCTGCTCGGCGATCCCGGTGATCACCTCCAGCACCTTGCCGACCCCGGCCGTCTCGTGCTCCAGGCGCTGCACCTGATCGCCACTGCGCTGCAACTGCGCGGACAGCGCCGCCACCAGCTCGGCGCTGCGGCGCACCGCGCTCTGTCCGGTTTGCGCGAATGCGTCTGCCCCGCGCGCCGACTCCGCGGCGTGGGCGGCATGCCGCGCCACCTCGGCCACCGTCGCGCTCATTTCGTTCATCGCCGTGGCCACCTGGTCGAGGTCTTCGTGCTGGCGCCGTACGCCGCCGCCCGCCGCCTGCGCCGCCGCCACCACCTCGTCGACATGCCGGCCGGTACGCCCACCGGTTTCCTTGACCTCGGCGAGCAGGCTGCGCACTTGCTCCTGCATGCGGTTGTAGCCGCTGAAGATGCGGCCGATCTCGTTGTCCTGGTGCTGCCCAGCCAGCGCCTGGGTAAAGTCGCCAGCGCCAACGCGGGTCAGCGCGCCCTGCACCGCCTGCAGGTTACCCATCAGCGGACGCAGGCCGAACTGGCGGCCAAGCACCACCAGCAGCAGGATGCCCAGCACACAGGCAAAGGCCAGCCACATCTGCGTACGCTGCATGCGCTCGGCATGCGCGGCCATCAATCCGACCGCCTTGTTGGTCTCGCGCAGCAGCTCGCTCGACTGCTGCTCCAGGCCGGCCAGCTCGACCCTCGCATCGCCATTCGCCAGACGCTCCAGCTGGGCGCGAAAGCGTTGCCAGAGGTGGCCGACCTGAGCCATCTGCGCCTGGATATCCGCAGCCTGGATGGCGCTGATATTGCGCGCCGAGTTGCCGCCGAGCAGGTCGCGATGGGCCTGGTCGAATTGCGCCATGGTCGCGTCGAGGGCGCCACGGGCGATCACCTGCTCGCGCAGCAGCAGGGCTTCCTTGGTCATCTTCTGGCTGAGCATGCGCTGCGCGCCAGCGACGCTGATGGTCTCCGGCGACACCGACATGCTCAGGTACAGCGCCACCGAAGCGGTGACCGCGAGGACGAACATCAGCGCGTAAGAAAACAGGAACTGCTGATTCAGGGTACGCAGACCGACGGTGCGCAGCAGGCGGTCGAAAAACAGGGTGGCGGACATGGCAGGCTCCTGGGCAGGCTAGGCGGGAAATCCCCGCCAAATGCCCAGGCCCAAGCAAAAACACGGCCAGGCCCAAGGCGCCTGTGGGCCGCCTTCGCCCCGCAAAATGCACCACAACGGGGCAATGACCGGCCGGTCACAAACGCTTTCGGGTCACGCCGACACCGCAAACAGGCTGATGATCAGCCCCATGCCGGCGAACCAGACCAACGAGCGCAAGGGCGCCCAGTCGGCCAGGTAACAGATGAAATACGCCAGGCGGCTGATGATGAACGCGATCGCCAGCTGGTCGAGTAAAGCCTGTTCGGCGCCACCGGCCAGGTGGGCGATGATCACTGCCGCCGCAAATGCCGGGGTGACCTCGAAACTGTTGAGCTGGGCATTATTCGCCCGCCGCCCCAGCCCTTCGAGGCTGGCCAGCAAGGCGCGCGGGTCATGGTTGTGCTTCGGGCTAAAGCCGCCGCTGACGGCCTTGGCCGTGACGGTGGACAGATAAGGCAAGAACAAGGCGATCAACACACACCAGTAGGCGACAGTCATGGCAACTCCAGAACCCAGGGGATGAGTGCGGCAGCTTGTGTCAGGCCCCTGAAAAATGCCATGACCGTGCCGCCCGCAAGGCTGGCGGCACGGCCAATTGGCCGACGGAAAACCTTGGGCTTAGGCGCCGGCATGGCTATAATCCGCAAGCTTCAAACGACCGGCTCCGCTCCGGTCGCTCCCGCCACCTGTCCGAGGGGCGCTGCAGCAGACCCTGTCACCCAGGGATTTGTCAGGCTCGGATGGGGCGTTAACCAAACGCATCAACGGCGCCCATTCGACACAAACGAATGGAGAACTCATTTATGAGCGCTGTACTGACGCCTGCCGGTTTTACCGACTTTAAAGTCGCCGATATTTCCCTGGCTGCCTGGGGCCGCCGCGAAACCATCATCGCCGAATCGGAAATGCCCGCCCTGATGGGCCTGCGCCGCAAATACGCCGGCGAGCAGCCGCTCAAGGGCGCGAAGATCATCGGCTGCATCCACATGACCATCCAGACCGCCGTGCTGATCGAAACCCTGACCGCGCTGGGTGCCGAAGTGCGCTGGTCGTCGTGCAACATCTTCTCGACTCAAGACCAAGCCGCTGCCGCCATCGCCGCCGCCGGCATCCCGGTATTCGCCTGGAAGGGCGAGACCGAAGCAGAGTACGAGTGGTGCATCGAGCAGACCATCCTCAAGGATGGCCAGCCGTGGGATGCCAACATGATCCTCGACGACGGCGGCGACCTGACCGAGATCCTGCACAAGAAATACCCGCAGATGCTTGCGCGCATCCACGGCGTTACCGAAGAAACCACCACCGGCGTACACCGCCTGCTGGACATGCTGGCCAAGGGCGAGCTGAAGATCCCGGCGATCAACGTCAACGACTCGGTGACCAAGAGCAAGAACGACAACAAATACGGCTGCCGTCACAGCCTGAGCGACGCGATCAAGCGCGGCACCGACCACCTGCTGTCCGGCAAGCAAGCGCTGGTCATCGGTTACGGCGACGTCGGCAAGGGCTCGGCGCAGTCGCTGCGTCAGGAAGGCATGATCGTGCGCGTCACCGAAGTCGACCCGATCTGCGCCATGCAAGCGTGCATGGACGGCTTTGAGGTGGTTTCGCCGTTCATCGACGGCATCAACGACGGCAGCGAAGCCAGCATCGACACTCAGCTGCTGGGCAAGATCGACCTGCTGGTGACCACCACCGGTAACGTCAACGTCTGCGACGCCAACATGCTCAAAGCGCTGAAGAAGCGCGCCGTGGTGTGCAACATCGGCCACTTCGACAACGAGATCGACACCGCATTCATGCGCAAGCACTGGGCCTGGGAAGAGGTCAAGCCGCAGGTGCACAAGATCCACCGCAGCGGTGCCGGCAGCTTCGATCCGCACAACGACGACTACCTGATCCTGCTGGCCGAAGGCCGCCTGGTGAACCTGGGCAACGCCACTGGCCACCCGAGCCGGATCATGGACGGTTCGTTCGCCAACCAGGTGCTGGCGCAGATCTTCCTGTTCGGCCAGAAGTACGCCGACCTGAGCCCGGCACAGAAGGCCGAGCGCCTGACCGTGGAAGTGCTGCCGAAGAAGCTCGACGAAGAAGTGGCCCTGGAAATGGTCAAAGGCTTCGGCGGCGTCGTCACCCAACTGACCAAGACCCAGGCCGAGTACATCGGCGTAACCGTGGAAGGCCCGTTCAAGCCGCACGCTTACCGCTACTAAGCAACCGAGGCGTAGGGTGGACATGCCGAAGGCTTGTCCACCTTCTTGAGCATGACGGTGGACAAGCTGCGCACGTCCACCCTACGAACGTGGAAACTCTTTATGTCCCAAGAACGCCGTTACAGCTTCGAGTTCTTTCCGACCAAGACCGAAGCCGGGCACGAAAAACTGCTGAACGTGGCGCGCCAACTGGCCAGCTACAATCCGGATTTCTTCTCCTGCACCTACGGTGCCGGTGGTTCCACCCGCGACCGCACGCTGAACACCGTGCTGCAACTCGATGGCGAGATCAAGGTGCCGACCGCACCGCACCTGTCCTGCGTCGGTGACAGCAAGGCCGAGCTGCGCGAGCTGCTGGCCCTGTACCAGAACGCCGGGATCAAACGCATCGTCGCCCTGCGTGGCGACCTGCCGTCCGGCATGGGCATGGCCAGCGGCGAGCTGCGCTACGCCAACGAACTGGTCAGCTTCATTCGCCAAGAGAGCGGCGACCACTTCCATATCGAAATCGCCGCTTACCCGGAGATGCATCCGCAGGCACGCAATTTCGAGGACGATATCGCCAATTTCGTGCGCAAGGCCCGGGCCGGCGCCGACAGTGCGATCACCCAGTACTTCTTCAACGCCGACAGCTACTTCTACTTCGTCGAGCGCGTGCAGAAACTCGGGGTGAATATCCCGGTGGTGCCCGGCATCATGCCGATCACCAACTACAGCAAGCTGGCGCGCTTCTCCGACGCCTGCGGCGCGGAAATTCCACGCTGGGTGCGCAAGCAACTGGAGGCTTACGGTGACGACATCGAGAGCATCCAGGCCTATGGCGAGCAGGTGATCAGCGAGATGTGCGAACGTCTGCTGCAAGGCGGCGCGCCAGGGCTGCACTTCTACACCCTGAACCAGGCCGAGCCGAGCCTGGCGATCTGGAATAACCTCAAGCTGCCACGCTGAGTGCCGCGCCAGAGCTATTGCACGGCGCATGCCGCACCCGCGCGTTGCGGGTCGCGGCACTTGTCCAGCGCCGGCTGGTCACAACGCGCGACGCGAAAGCCGGCACCCAGGCTGTTAGGCTCAGCGCCACGACGCCCTCGCGCCACACCCGCAGCAAGCACTTCTTCGGCCACGGACACAGGCCGCCAGGCTCCTCGAGCACGGCTTGCGCGGTATCACCTTCATGGAGCGCCACATGACCGCACGAAAAACCACCAACGCCTCAGTCTCGCCCAAAGGCAGCCTGGAAACCCTTTCGCAACGCGAAGTGCAGCAGCTGCGCGAAACCGGCTCCGGCAGCGTGTACGGGCTGTTCCGCCAGTGCGCCCTGGCGATCCTCAATACCGGCTCGCACAGCGATAACGCCAAGACCATCCTGGAAGCCTACCCGGACTTCGAGATCCGCATTCATCAACAGGATCGCGGCATTCGCCTGGAGCTGCTGAATGCGCCCGCCGATGCCTTCGTCGACGGCGAGATGATCGCCAGCACCCGCGAGATGCTGTTCAGCGCCCTGCGCGACATCGTCTACACGCAGAGCGAGCTGGAAAACCAGCGGGTCGATTTCGGCAGCTCGCAGGGCATCACCGACTACGTGTTTCACCTGCTGCGCAACGCCCGCACCCTGCGCGCCGGCGTGGAGCCGAAGATCGTGGTGTGCTGGGGCGGCCACTCGATCAGCAGCGAAGAATACAAATACACCAAGAAAGTCGGCCACGAACTGGGCCTGCGCGGCCTGGACATCTGTACCGGCTGCGGCCCGGGGGTGATGAAGGGGCCGATGAAAGGCGCGACCATCTCGCATGCCAAGCAGCGTAATGTCCGCGGCCGCTACCTGGGTCTGACCGAGCCGGGGATCATCGCCGCCGAAGCGCCCAACCCGATCGTCAACGAGCTGGTGATCCTGCCGGACATCGAAAAGCGCCTGGAAGCCTTCGTGCGCGTCGGCCACGGCATCATCATCTTTCCGGGCGGCGCCGGTACGGCCGAAGAGCTGCTGTATTTCCTCGGCATCCTCATGCACCCGGACAACCAGAACCTGCCCTTCCCGCTGATCCTCACGGGGCCGAAGCGCGCTGCGCCGTACTTGCAGCAGTTGCACGAGTTCATCGGCGCGACCCTCGGCGAGACCGCCCAGCAGCGTTACACGATCATCCTCGACGACCCGGAGCGGGTGGCGCAGGAAATGGCCCAGGGCATCAAGGCGGTCAAGCAGTTCCGCCGCGAGCACGATGACGCCTTCCACTTCAACTGGCTGCTGAAGATCGACGAAAGCTTCCAGCACCCCTTCGCCCCGACCCACGCCAACATGGCCAGCCTCAAGCTGACGCGTAACCAGCCCGTGCATGAGTTGGCCGCGCATTTGCGCCGTGCGTTCTCCGGCATCGTCGCCGGCAACGTCAAAGACCAGGGCATCCGCCTGATCGAACAGCACGGCCCTTATGACATCAACGGCGACCGCGACATCCTGCAACCGCTGGATCTGCTCCTGCAGGCATTCGTCGACCAGCACCGCATGAAGCTGCCGGGCAACAGCGCCTACGTGCCGTGCTACCGGCTAGCCAAGTAAGACCACCGACGGCGGCGCCAGCCAAGACCCTGGCGCCGCCGCATGCCGCGACGCGTTTTTTGCGATCTGCATCACACAACACCGACATGCGACCCATGAGTCACTACTCAAAGCGGGTGAGCCTGGATAACCTGGCGATATGCCATTATTCAAGCGTCAAATACTCGTCGCACTATTCCTGATCGGCCTGAGCCTCGCTGCGCAGGCTCAGCCCCTGCGCATCGTCAGCGAAGCCTGGGCGCCGTACATCTATGAAGAAAACGGCGAACTGCGCGGCCTCGACTACGACACCGCGCACATCGTCCTGCAACGCCTGGGCGTCGAAGCCGAGTGGCAACTGCTGCCGTGGAAGCGTTGCCTGGCAGCGCTGGAACAAGGCCAGGCCGACGCGATTCTGGATATTTTCCGCACCGAGGAACGCCAGGCCACGATCGTTTTCCCCGACGAGCCGATGTCGCAGGTCGAGTTCGTGCTGTTCTACGCCAAGGCGCGGCCCTACCCCTACCAGCGCCTCAAGGACCTGCAAGGGCTGAAGGTCGGGGTTTCCGCCGGCTACTGGTATGCCAACCCGGAATTTCGCGAGTCCGAGCTGTTTACCCGCGAACCGGCGCCGAGCCATGCGGCCAATTTCGGCAAGCTGCTGCGTGACCGCGTCGACCTGGTGATCAACGACAAACGCGGCGGGCACTTCCTGATCGCGCAGATGGGCCTGGACGACGCGATCGCCCACCATCCGCGCGTCGTCAGCCGCGACGCGCTCTACCTCGGCCTGCGCCGCGATGCCGGGCTGGCCCCATTGGCCCAACGTTTCAGCCAGGCATTGCGCCGTTTCAAGCGCGAGCCGGCCTACGCCGCCCTGATCGCGCGCTATAGCGCGCAACGTGCGGCGCCACCGACCGCCGACCTGCGCTAAACCGTTAAGCAGCCGACAGCTGCGCAATAGCTGCGCTCTGTTATACTCCGGCCTTCCCGCCAGGCTTGCGCCCGGATGCTAGCCCCAGAGGCCAGTAGTACCGGACGGGATTGCGCGCCCCACGCGCGATTCAAGCCAGGCAATACACCCCATAGGGCTGCGCCCTCACTAGACAGGATTACACATGTCCTTTGCCTCCCTCGGTCTCTCCGAGGCATTAGTCCGTGCGGTCGAATCCGCCGGCTACACCCAACCCACTCCGGTGCAACAGCGGGCCATCCCCGCCGCGTTGCAAGGTCGCGACCTGATGGTGGCGGCCCAGACGGGTACAGGTAAGACAGGTGGTTTTGCCCTGCCGATCCTCGAGCGACTGTTCCCCAACGGTCACCCGGATCGCGAGCACCGCCATGGCCCGAAACAACCGCGCGTGCTGGTGTTGACCCCAACCCGCGAGCTGGCCGCCCAGGTGCATGACAGCTTCAAGCTGTATGCCCGCGATTTGAAATTCGTCAGCGCCTGCGTGTTCGGCGGCGTTGGCATCAACCCCCAGGTGCAAGCCCTGGCCAAGGGCGTCGACGTCCTGGTGGCCTGCCCCGGCCGCCTGCTCGACCTCGCCGGACAAGGCAGCGTCGACCTGTCGCACGTGGAAATCCTGGTGCTCGACGAAGCCGACCGCATGCTCGACATGGGCTTTATCCATGACGTGAAGAAGGTCCTCGCGCGCCTGCCGAGCAAACGCCAGAACCTGCTGTTCTCGGCGACCTTCTCGAAAGACATCACCGACCTGGCCGGCAAACTGTTGCACAACCCGGAACGCATCGAAGTCACGCCGCCGAACACCACGGTCGAGCGCATCGAACAGCGCGTATTCCGCTTAGCGGCCAGCCACAAACGCGCCCTGCTCGCCCACCTGATTACCGCCGGCGCCTGGGAACAGGTGCTGGTGTTCACCCGCACCAAGCACGGTGCCAACCGCCTGGCCGAATACCTCGACAAGCATGGCTTGCCGGCCGTGGCGATTCACGGCAACAAGAGTCAGAACGCACGCACCAAGGCCCTGGCCGATTTCAAGGCGAACCAGGTGCGCATCCTGGTCGCCACCGACATCGCCGCACGCGGCCTGGACATCGACCAGTTGCCGCATGTAGTCAACTTCGAGCTGCCCAACGTCGAGGAAGACTACGTGCACCGCATCGGCCGTACCGGCCGGGCCGGGCGTAGCGGCGAAGCGATCTCGCTGGTCGCGCCGGACGAAGAAAAGCTGCTTAAGGGCATCGAACGGATGACCAAGCAGAAGATCCCCGATGGCGATCTGCTCGGTTTCGACGCCAGCAAGGTCGAAGCGGAGCGTCCGGAAGTGCGTGAGCCGCAGAAGCCACGCCCACCGCGCGGCGGCAGCCCCAGCGGCGAACGCCACGGTGGCGGCCGCAAGGACAAGGGCAAAGACACCGGCAAGGACCACGGTCGCGCCAAGCCCCAGGGCGGCCGCACGCAACAGCCACGTGGCACGGCCCGTGCTGCCGCGCCGGCGGTGCCTGCCTTGCCTCCGGATCGCGCGCCGGACGAGTTCCGCGATGATGAAATCGATAATTTCGGCAACCGTGCCGACTATGTCAGCCCGAACCAGAACAAGCAGCAGAACCGTGGCCGTCGGCCCGGTGCGCCTGCTTCCGGCCCGAGCGCCAGCAATGGCGTTGGCCAAGGCGCGCGCCCGGCTAAACCCCCGCGCAGCAATGGCAGCGGCGCAAGTGCTGGCGCGGGTGCACAAGGCCGTCGTCAGGGCGCTGGTGGCCAAGGCGGCCAGGGCCGTAACGGCTCCGGTCGGGCGCGTCCGCCGCGCGATACCCGCACCACCTCGCTGAACCGCGACGAGCTGCCACGCCAGGAAGCCGCCGTGAAAAGCCCGCGCGACAAGCAGCCGGTGATCGTGCACAAGGGCTCGCGCCTGGACCGCTTCCCGACGCCGGAGCAACTCGACGAACTGTCGAACGCCCGGCCGCGCGGCGAGAAGCCGGCCCTGCTGACGCGTAACCGCGAAGAGTCCTAGTCAGCTAGCCGGATACAAAAACGCCGCCCATTGGGCGGCGTTTTTGTTTGTGCAGAGTCAGCGCTGTGGATCACGCCATCGACATGGGTATCGCTGCGCTCAGCGGAGCGCCGCCCGCCCCATCCTACTTGCGCACGCCTTCCACCGAGATGATCAGCTCTACTTCCTGGGAAGCCGGGCCGAGGTCTTTCTGGATGTCGAAGTCTTTCAGCTTCAGTGTGGTGCTGCCTTCAAAACCCGCGCGGTAGCCACCCCACGGATCATCACCCTGACCAATGAACTTGGCGGCGATGACTACTGGTTTGGTAACGCCGTTGAGGGTCAGGTTGCCGGTGATATCGGCAGCGCCTTCGCCGGTGGACTTCACCGAGGTGGACTCAAAGGTGGCGGTCGGATTTTTGCTGACGTTGAGGAAGTCAGCGCTGCGAATGTGCTTGTCGCGCTCGGCATGGTTGGTGTCGACGCTGGTGGTGTTCAGCGTCACGCTGACCTTGCTCGCCTCGGGGTTCTTGTCGTCGAAGCTGAAGCTGCCGTCGAAGTCCTTGAACGTGCCGTACAGCCAGCTGTAGCCGAGGTGGCTGATCTTGAAATTGACGAACGCGTGCTGGCCTTTTTTGTCGATCGCGTAGTCGGCAGCCATTGCCTGGCCGGCGCCGAACAGAACGGAACCGAGTGCCAGTGCGGCGAGGGTTTTCTTCAACATGGGCATTCTCCTTATGAGGGTGTACGGGTCGGCACGTGGACCATTCCACGCACCAGGAACAAAACGGCCTGCTAGCGGCCGAGCATCCGCGCCAGGGTACGGTCGCGGTCGATAACGTGGTGCTTCAGCGCTGCCAGGCCATGCAGGCCGGCAACAATAACCAGGGCCCAGGCCAGGTACTCGTGCACCAGGCCGGCAATGTCTTCCTGGTCGGGAATGCTGGTGAGGGTGGCCGGCACGCTAAACCAGCCGAATACCTCGATAGCGCGGCCATCGGCGGTGGATATCAGGTAGCCGGAGAGCATCAGCACAAACAAGCCGACGTACAGGAAGGCATGGCCGAACTTGCTGCCCAGGCGGGTCAGCCGGCCATGATTCGGCAGGCTGGCCGGCAGCGGGCTGAGCCAGCGCCAGAGCATGCGCCCGAGCATCACCACGAACAGTAAAATGCCGAGGCTCTTGTGAATGTCCGGCGCCGTTGTATACCAGCTGCTGTAGTAATCCAGGCCGACCATCCAATAGCCAAGGCCGAACAGACCGAACACCGCAACAGCCACCAACCAATGCAGGAAAATACTAACCGCACCATAGCGGGCGGAGGAATTGCGCAATTGCATCGAGATGCGTTCCGTAAAAACGATGGAAACAAGACTAGCGACAAACCTATCGATTAAAAGCGGAAATTTCCGCTTTTAATCATCGATCAGCTCGATATTAAAGCCAGATATTTCCACCAGAGAAATTAGGCTAGCGCGCCCTCGATAAGTTCAGCAGCCAGCCTACCAGCGGCATTCTAGAGCGGATAGATGGCCCTCCGCCGATTTCTCCTGTGCGGATTATCGTGGCCGCTGTGGCGCGCACCCGCGTAAGCGCATCTGATAGGCTTGCCGCAGATGATGGAGAGAGCCTAGATGAGCCTGAACGACCACTGGATGCAACGTGACCTGGCTGTGCTTTGGCACCCCTGCACCCAGATGAAAGACCACGAGCAGTTGCCGTTGGTGCCGATCAAACGCGGCGAAGGCGTGTGGCTGGAAGACTTCGACGGCAAGCGTTACCTCGACGCCGTCAGCTCCTGGTGGGTCAATGTCTTCGGTCACGCCAACCCACGCATCAACCAACGCATCAAGGATCAGGTCGACCAGCTGGAGCACGTGATCCTCGCCGGCTTCAGCCATGCCCCGGTGATCGAGTTATCCGAGCGCCTGGTCAAGCTGACGCCGGCTGGCCTGGATCGGGTGTTCTACGCCGACAACGGCTCTTCGTGCATCGAAGTCGCGCTGAAGATGAGCTTCCACTACTGGCTCAACGTCGGCCAACCCGAGAAAAAACGCTTCGTCACCCTGTCCAACAGCTACCACGGCGAAACCGTCGCGGCCATGTCGGTGGGCGATGTCGCGCTGTTCACCGACACCTACAAAGCGCTGTTGCTCGACACCCTCAAGGTGCCGAGCCCGGACTGCTACTTCCGTCCCGAAGGCGTCAGCTGGGAAGCGCACTCGCGGACGATGTTCGCGCACATGGAACAGACCCTCGCCGAGCATGCCCACGAAGTCGCGGCGGTGATCGTCGAGCCGCTGATTCAAGGCGCTGGCGGCATGCGCATGTACCACCCGATCTACCTGACGCTGCTGCGCGAGGCCTGCGACCGCTACGGCGTACACCTGATCCTCGACGAGATCGCCGTCGGCTTCGGTCGTAGCGGGACGATGTTCGCCTGCGAACAGGCCGGCATTACCCCGGACTTCCTCTGCTTGTCGAAAGCCCTCACCGGCGGTTACCTGCCGCTGGCAGCCTGCCTGACCACCAACCAGGTCTACCAGGCGTTCTACGCCGAGTACGACAGCCTGCGCGCCTTCCTCCACTCGCACAGCTACACCGGCAACCCGCTGGCGTGTGCCGCCGCACTGGCGACCCTGGACATCTTCGAGCAGGACAACGTGATCGAGGCGAACAAGGCACTCGCCGCACGCATGGCCAGCGCCACCGCACACCTGGTCGAGCACCCACATGTCGCCGAGGTGCGCCAGACCGGCATGGCCCTGGCCATCGAAATGGTCCAGGACAAAGCCAGCAAGACGGCCTACCCCTGGCAGGAACGCCGCGGCCTCAAGGTCTATCAGCACGCCCTCGAGCGCGGCGCGCTGCTACGGCCGCTGGGCAGCGTGGTGTATTTCCTGCCGCCCTACGTGATCAGCCCCGAGCAGATCGATTTCCTCGCCGAGGTGGCGAGCGAAGGCATCGACCTGGCGACCCGCACCTCGATCAGCGTGGCCCAGGGCAATACGCGCTTCCCGGGTTTTCGCGATCCGGGTTGAACGTAGGGTGGAAAACCGCGAAGCGTTTTCCACCGATAGTCATTCAGACTCCCCCGCAGCCGTCGTGGTGGATAAGCACAGCGTTATCCACCCTACCCACGTCAAAAGCATTAAGCTTTCCCGCTTCGACTTTGCCGCCTGTAGTGATGCCCATGCGCCTATCCCGCTTTTTTATCAACGCCCCGCTTTCCCTTGGCCAGCACGAGCTGCCGGAAGCCCAGGCGCACTATATCGGCCGCGTATTGCGGCATGCCGTCGGTGATGCCGTGCAATTGTTCGACGGCAGTGGCCAGGAGTTTCTCGGCGAGCTGATCGAGGTGGGCAAGAAGAATGTGCGGGTCGAGTTGCGCGAAGCGTTTGCCGGCCAGGCCGAATCACCCCTGCATACCCATCTAGGCCAGGGCCTGTCGCGCGGCGAACGGATGGACTGGGCGATCCAGAAAGCTACCGAGTTAGGCGCCAATACGATCAGCCCGATTGTCAGCGAGCGCTGCGAAGTGCGCCTGAAAGACGAGCGCGCCGATAAACGCATGGCCCACTGGCGCCAAGTGGCGATCAGCGCCTGCGAGCAGTGTGGACGTTCGGTGCTGCCCACTATTCAGCCACCGATCAGCCTGAACGACTGGCTGCATCAGGTGCAGGCCGAGTTGAAGCTGGTGCTGCATCCGGTCGCCAAGCCCCTGACCAGCCACGCACAACCGCAGTCCCTGGCCTTTCTGATCGGTCCCGAGGGCGGTTTGACCGATGCCGAAGTCGAACAGGCAACACATCAGGGATTTCATGCCGCACGCCTCGGTCCCCGGGTGCTGCGCACGGAAACCGCGCCGGTTGTCGCGCTTAGCGTGGCACAGCAATTGTGGGGGGATCTGTAGGCTGGGTTAGCGGCGCTGCATAGCGAGCGTGCACTCGACACAGATGATCGGGCGCCGCGTAACCCAGCGCAGCGGAGTTCGGCTCGCGGCCGATGGTGGGCCCAGGTAATCGCGTAGAGGCCGGCGCGCCTAACCCGCCCTACCCTCAGATCAATCCGGCATCCGCGAGCTTCTGCTCTAAACCGATCAGATCGGGGATCTTCAGCACATCGTCGCCGATGCTCACCGCATCCAGCTCCAGCGGGGCCAAGGGCGCATCGGCGCGCAGCAGGTCGGCACCGACTTTCAACGAGCGGGGAATGCCTTGCACCAGCAGAGCGATGAACTTGACCTTGGGCCGACCACCGAGGGCATTGATCACCGCCACCCGTGCACCGGCACCGATCTGCGCCTGGCCGTCGGAAGCCGCTTCGAACGACAGCAATGGCAAGCGCAGGTCACGCCAGGCGATCTGGCCGAGAAACCAGGCAGGCATGCCGGTGCTGACTTGCGGGGCGCGGTAGGGAATCAACTCGGCAACCGCCACGTTGGGCAGCAACAGGGTACGGTCGGCCAGCGGCACCAACAGGCCGGTCAGGCTGCTGACAGTATTCGGGGTGGCTACGGCTTGGCTCATGAAAACATCCTATGCGGGGCTCGACCCGAATTAACCTGAAAAGCGCCTGGCGACACCGGCCTCATGCCCGGCGCCCACGCAGCGCCAGATGAGGGAACGGACATCACCATCAACTGCATTGCTCGGCCAAGTGATTGACCAATGCCTCGGCCAGCTCGCGCGGGTCGGCGCTGTAACTGCTGTAACCACCCTCACGCAGGCTGTCCGGCATGCTCGGACTGGCGCATGTATCGCCGCGCTGGGTCCAGATTGTGCCGCCCTGGCGCCGCACATAAGCGGCCGCGGCGCTGCCATCGCTGCCCATGCCGCTGAACGCGATGACCCCGCAGAGCCCGGCGTAGTGCTGCGCCAGGTTGAGCATCATCTGATCGATCGACGGGCTGTAGGGCTCAGGCCAGGCACGCTCGCTGACCTGCATCGTGCCTTCGTCGCTAAAGCCCAATTCGCGGCTGATCGGTGCCACCACCACTTCGCCGCAGCGCACCGGATCGCCATGCCGGGCCGGGTTGACGTGCCACTGGCTGTGCCGACCGACTGCTTGCGGCAACGCCGACTCGAAGCTGGCGTCGATATGCTGGGCATAGATAAAACCCACCGGCAAACCGCCCGGCAGAGCATCGAGAAAGGCTTTTACCGCCGCCGGGCCGCCGAGCGAAGCCGCCAACAGCCAGACTTGGCGGGCAGGCTCACCCGCCACCAATGGCGTATCCGCCAGCACTTGCGGCAAGTCCAGGCGCGATGGGCGCTGCGCCTCGGCAAGCAACGCCTGCAAGCTCGGGCCTACCGCTTGCGACGGGTCGCCGACCAGTTTTTTCAACTTGCCGAACAGCCGCCGCTCCCAGCGTGGGTAATTCTCGGAGTGCCGCTCGGGGGCATGCCCCTCACCGAACAGCACCGGGGCCAAGGCGCGCTCCATAAGGTTATCGACCAGCGGCGAGTCGTCCGACTGCGCCAGGTCGACCAACCACAAATCGGTTTCGCAGGCGCACAGCATTGCTTCATCCAGACGCGCCGGGTCGCTGTTGAGCACCACTTGATAGCCGCTGCCGGTCAACGCCTGTTGCAGCACATGGCGCTGCAACGAGGTGTCGGCAATCACTGCGATACGTGCCGCGCTTTTTTCAGTCATGTCCGTTTGGCCGGGTGGCGATCCACCAGTTGCGAAATAGTTTCGAGCAACAACGACTCCTGATACGGCTTGCCGAGGTACTCGTTGACCCCGATGGCCATGGCCCGCTCACGGTGCTTCTCACCGGTACGCGAGGTGATCATGATGATCGGCAGGTCTTTCAGGTGCTCGTCGTGGCGCACCAGAGTGGCGACTTCGAAACCGTCCATGCGCGGCATCTCGATATCCAACAACATGATGTCGGGCTTGTGCTCCTGTAACTGCGAGATGGCATCCACCCCATCCTTGGCCGTCAGCACGTTCATCCCGTTACGTTCGAGCAGACGGCTGGTGACCTTGCGCACGGTGACCGAGTCGTCGACCACCATGACCAGGGTCGGCCGATCCGCTTCGATTTCCGCCGCCGTCGCCGTATGCCCGGCCAGACGCGGCTGCAACTGGTTGAGCAAGTGCGCGTGCAACACGCGAATGGTCGCCAGCAGGTCGAGAATCACCACCACGCGGCCGTCACCGAGGATGGTCGCACCGGAGATACCGTGCACCCCGGCGAACTGCGGGCCGAGGCTCTTCACCACGATTTCCCGCGAGCCGGCCAGCGAGTCGACCTGCACCGCCACCGCGTGCTCGCTGGAGCGCACCAGGATCACCGGTAACGGCAGGCTCTGACCGACCAGTTTGGGCTGCTGACCGTTGTTCAACAGGTCGCCCAGGTAGCGCAACTCATAGGCTTGCCCGGCGTACTCGAAACGCGGCGCATCGGGTGCGTAGTAAGCTTCCAGCTCGTACGGCGAAACCCGCACGATGCCTTCGATGGTGTTCAGCGGAATGGCGTACAGGTCTTCGCCGGACAGCACCATCAGCGCACGGTTGACCGACACGGTGAACGGCAGACGAATCAGGAAGGTGGTGCCGACGCCGGGCGTCGAGTCGATACTCATCGAGCCGCCGAGTTGCTTGACCTCGGAGTGCACCACGTCCATGCCGACGCCCCGCCCGGAAATCTGCGTCACCTGTTCGGCGGTGGAGAACCCCGCTTCGAGGATGAACTGCAGCACTTCGTGATCGGTCAGGTCCGAGTCGGCATCCATCAGGCCGCGTTCGATGGCCTTGCGTTTGACCGCCTCGAGCTTAATGCCGCCACCGTCGTCGGCCAGGCTGAGGACGATATCGCCGCCCTCGCGACCCAGGCTCAGGCGGATGGTGCCCTGCTCGGTCTTGCCGGCAGCGCGACGCACTGCCGCCGGCTCGATGCCATGATCGACCGCGTTACGCAGCATATGCTCCAGCGGCGCGACGATACGCTCCAGCACGGTACGGTCCATCTCGCCCTCGGCGTTGCCGACGACGAATTCGACTTGCTTGCCCAGTTCGCCCGCCACCTGGCGCACGATACGACGCAAGCGCGGCACCAGACGGTCGAACGGCACCATGCGGGTGCGCATCAGGCCTTCTTGCAATTCGGTGTTGACCCGCGCCTGTTGCAGTAACAAGGTTTCCGCATCGCGGTTACGCGTGGCCAGGGTTTCCTTCAGGTCGAGCAAGTCGGAGGCCGACTCGAACAGCGCGCGCGACAGTTGCTGCAACTGCGAGTGACGGTCCATTTCCAACGGGTCGAAATCTTCATAGCCGGCGCGTTCGGCCTCGGCCTGGTAGCGGCTGAGAATCTGCGCCTGGGTTTCGATATCCAGGCGCCGCAACTGATCGCGCACGCGGTCGATGGTGGCTTCCATCTCGCTCAGGGTGAAACCGAAGTCGCTGACCTGCTGCTCGACCCGACCGCGGAAAATCGAGGTTTCACCCGCCAGATTAACCAGACCCTCAAGCAACTCCGCCGGCACCTTGACCAGCTCTTGCGGAGCTCGGCGGGACGCGGCTTCCTGGGCCGCCTCTTCGGCACGACGGACGAACGGCAGCACCTTGGCTACTAGTTCGTGAGTCGGCCGATCACTGGCGGCAATAATCGGCGCGGCCAGGCTCGGTAATTGCGTCGGCGCCACAACGGCCTCGCCCTGCACCGGCTCCGCGCTTTCCGCAGCCAGGCTGTCGTGCAGGCGCTGGCGCAGTTGGTCGAGCTCCTTCTGCAGCCCTTCGAAACCGGACTGCACGTCGAGGAACAAGCTTTCCGGCCACGGCGCGCCTTGCTGCTGGGCGTCCGTCAGGTGCGATTCCAAATCGTGGCTCAAATCACCCAGGCGTTTCTGCCCAGCCAGGCGAGCACCGCCTTTGAGGGTGTGCAGGATGCGCAGCAAATCATCGAGTGCACCGCCATCCTCGCGGCCGTCCTCCAGACGGCCGATAGCGGCCTCCATGGACTCCAGCAGGTCGTCGGCCTCTTCCAGGAAAATATCGAGGATGTCCGACTCGGCGTCATCCTCATTCTGGCTGGCGAGCGCCGCCTTGAGCTGCACCGCGGACGGCATGCTCAGTTGTTCATCGGGGTTGGCGCGGAAGCGTTTGATCGTCTCGATCAGCGCGTCGCCACTCGGTACCGGACGCTTGCCGCGCACCGCGTCGAGCATCTCGGCCAGGCGATCGTGGCAGGCCTGAAGCAGACCGAACAAGGCCTGACTGGCCCGCAAACGCCCCCCGCACAGCCCTTCGTAGAGGAATTCCAGTTCATGCGCGAGATCGCCGATCTCGCGGATCTCCGCCATCCGCGCACCGCCCTTGAGGGTATGCAGGTCGCGTTGCAGGGCTTCCAGTTCAAGGCTGTTGTCGACGTCGTCCATCCAACGCTGCAACGCGGCGCCGGAACTGTCGATGATGTCGAAACCTTCTTCGAGGAAGATTTCTACCAACTCTTCGTCGCGCTCCTCCTCGACCACAGGCACTGCCGATGGCGGACTATCCTCGGCCGTCGGCGCCGCAGGATCGACGGCATCGGCCGCGACGTGCGCCGCCAGGGCGGTCAGCGGCTCGACCTCATATGCCTGTGCGGGTTCGTCAACGATCGCTTCATCGTCGACCTGCGCCAAGGGCAGCGCCGCAAGGTCTTGCGGCTCTTCAAGCGCAAGTTCGGCTTCGGCTTCGGCTTCGGCTTCGGCTTCGGCTTCGGCTTCGGCTTCGGCTTCGGCTTCGAAATCAGTCTCGGGCTGCGCCACGGCGGCAGACAAGCTCTGCGCCCCACCTTGGCGGAAATTTCGAATCGCCTCGATCAGCGCCAACGGCTGATGCAGCTCGGCGCGGCTTTGCAGCTGTTCAAGCAGCAGCGCCAGGCAGTCGTGGCTTTGTTGCAGCAGGCCGGCGAGTTGCGGGGAATGGCTGTAGCGCCGATCCACCAAGCCCTCGTACAAGGATTCCAGCTCATGGGCCAGGTCGCCAATCGGGCGAATCTCGGCCATGCGCGCGCCACCCTTGAGGGTATGCAGGTCACGCTGCAGCGACGACAGGGCGGCCTTGTTGTCAGGCTCGGCCAACCAGCGCTCAAGCGACTGGCCAGCACTTTCCAGAATATCCACCGCCTCTTCGAGGAAGATCGTCACCATCTCCTCATCCAGCGCCTCGTAGACGGTGGCGGGGCCGGTCGACTCGGCCTCGGACGAGAAGCCTTCGAATGCCTGGCTCGGCGCCTCTTCGGCGACTTGCACGTCGAGATCGCTTGACGCTTCAGCCGCCGTCTCGCGCAACCATTGATGCCGTTCGAGTGCCGCCGTGGCCTCATCCAGCTCGACAATCTCCAGTCCGGCCTGGCCGTCGCTGGACAATAGCGCCAGGGCACGAGGATCCAGCGCCTCACCGAGCAGGGCGCGCAGCGCTTCGACACGCGCCGGCTCAGCGCTGACCTGCAACCCGGCGGCGACCTGATCCATCATGCTGATCAGCGCTTCATGGGCCTGTTCGGCTTCGCTGAAGAAGCGCTCGCTGACGGCCAGGCTGCCCTCTTCGACGGCGCCGTAGAGGTCAAGCAAGGCTTCGCAGAGCTCGTCGATCTGCGGCAGTTCGGCCATTTCCGCGCCGCGCCCAAGGGTCGTCAACTCGTCCAGCAGGGCACTGAGCTCCTGGCGCTCCGACGGATGCTCGCGCCAACGGCGCAGCAAATCTTCGGCGTCCAGCAGAATGTCCATGCCTTCGGCGAGGAAAATACCAATCAGTTGCGGATCGCGGGTTTCGCCCTGCTCACCTTTACGGTTGTTTTCCGCGGTTTCCAGACGTTCCTGGTGCAGCTTGTGCGCACGTTCGAGGAACTCTACCGCGCCAGGCAACGGCGCCAGCGGCCGGTTTTCCAATTGGCCCAAGCCAAGCCGGAAGAGTTTCTCGGCGCTGCTCAACAGTTCGGCTTCAGCCAGATCCATGGGGATCAGGTTGGTTTTAAATTCTTTGACCAGTTTTTCCAGCGGTGCGGCAATCTCCGCCACCGGCAGAATACCGGCCATGTAGGCGCTGCCCTTGAGCGTATGCAGGGCACGTTGCAAGTCGTCGGTAACCGGTTGCGGCAGTTCCTGGGCGCAATCGGTAAGGAAACCCACCAGGGTATCGAGATGGGTTTCCGCCTCGTTGCGGAAAATCTCCAACAGCTGCGGATCGAGGGGCTCGCCATCGAGAGGCTCGCTGTCGAGGAGCTCGCCATCGAGCACTTCGGCGTCGTCATCCACAGCTGCGGCAGCCTCAAGTTCGCCCGCAGGCTCGGCTACCGATGCAGCCGGGGCGTCAGATTTTGGGAGGTGTTGGCCTTTCGCCAGGGCGTGGGCGGCCGCGGCCAGCAGGTCGACATCGTCGCGCTGGCGCTGGGCCTTGGCAGCAAACTCGTCAACCAACGCCGGCATCAGCGCGACGACGTCGTCAACCACCTGCTGCACCTCGGCACTCGGCTGGATGCTGCGATCGAGCAAGCGGTTGAAGAGGTTTTCGATCGACCAGGCCAGCTCGCCGATCACCAGTGCACGGACCATCCGACCACTGCCCTTGAGGGTGTGGAAGGCGCGGCGCACTTCGCTCAGGGCCTCTTTGTTATCAGGGTTTACGGACCATTGCGGCAAGTACTCGGCAATGGTTTCCAGCACTTCGCCGGCTTCCTCGATGAAGACTTCCAGCAACTCGTCATCAATCGGCTCTTCGTCGGCCGGTGGCGGCAGTAAACTCGGCGGCACGTCATGCGCCGGAGGGTTGATCGCTTGCACCGGCGCGGCCATCACATCGGCCATCGACAGCGGTTTTTCCACCGGTGCCAGCGGCTCGGCAAAAATTTCCGGCGCACTCGGCAACTCGATGTCCGGCAGCTCCAACGATGCCAGTTCGGCTTCATCCCAATTGGCCGGGCTGTTCAGTTCGTCCAGACTCAGCTCGTCCAGTTGCAGCTCTTCGCCACTGAACGGCAGGCCCGGCTCTTCGCTGAACTCCAGCATTGGCAGGGGGGCGTCATCCGGCAACTCGACGCTGAAGTCAAGCGCTTGCAGATCGGTTTCCAGCGACGGGTCAGTGACGAGTGACGACACCACCGGCTCGGCGGCCGTACCGTCCAACTCGGCAAATGCGCTACTCAGTTCGTCTGCCGGCTCAAGGCTGAGCGCTGGCGTGGAATCGTCCAGCGCGTCGCTCGACCACTCACTGTCGAGCGGTTCGTCGGCCAACACTTCGATGTCATGCAGGGGATCGGCAAGCGGTGCCGGAGGCTCCGGCAACGGCTCGACGCGGTCAAGAATCGAAGGTTTTTCTTTCAGCGGATAGCCCAGGCTCTCCAGGCTTTCCTCAGCCACGTCGAGAATCAGGTCACCCTGGGTGGCGTGATCTTCGGCTAAGCGTTCCAGGTAGTACTCGACGCTGGTGATCGCATCGGCCAGGGTGTCGAGGCTCTGCCAATTCGGCACGGCCTTGCGCGCCAGCAGCTGTTCCTGGATATAGCGGTTGCAGGCATTCAACAGTTCCGCGGCACGCGCCAGCGGAATCATCGCCAGACCGCCACGCACCTGGGTCAACAGCTCGGGCACACGGGCCAGGTGTTCGTGGTTCCACTGCGAGGCGATAAATTCGATGATCGCGTCTTTGGCCTGCTCCAGGCCGTTGCGCGCTTCCTTGATCACCAGCTGGTGAATCTGCGCGACATCGGTGGTCGGCAGGTGGCTCTCTTCGCGGCCCCCGTCTTCCGCAGGGCCGACCATTCCGGCCAGGGTCGCCTCGACATACAACAGCGCCCCCGCGACATCCATCAACACCGCATCGCTTGGCTCTTGCTTGCCCAGGGACAGGCCATGCACCACGTCGATCTGGTCGACGATGACTTTGCGCGGCTGGGCAAAACCCAGAACCGCCAGGGTGTCGGCGATTTGCTTGAGCGGCGCCAGCAAGGTCTCCAGATCGCTGACCTGCTGACGATCGCTGCGTACGAACAGATCGAGGCTGTCCTTGACCCGCACCAACTCTTCGCAGAGGGCACCGACCACCGAACGCATGGCATCGCGGTCCGGCCCGGCCAGGCGGGCCCGCTCTTCGTCGACCACCTCGTTGTCCGGCAGGGCGTCGTCGAGGCGGTATTGCTCTTTCAGGGTGCGGATACGTGGCGACTGCGCGGGCGCCTTGGCCACATAGAACAGCAGATTCTTGGTCAGTTCATCGGGCGCGGCCTGGTTAATCCCATCCGCACCTTGTTCCGACAGTCGCTTGAGCTCTTTGTCGACCTGACGCAACAGGGTGCGCATCGACGTGCCGTTGACCACGCTGCCATTGGCCAACCCCTCGACGAGGCCCGAGGCGATCTGCCACAACGGCCCAAGCGGCGCGTCTTTACAAAGGTTTTCCAGGCGCGCAAACACCCGCGCCATGTAACCCAGGTTGGTCGCCAGGTCCTGGTTGCGGATCACCCCGACCAAGGCCATTTGCAGCATCTGCCGCAGCTTGCGCAGCAGCACCGGCAGTTCCGCCGTGCGCAGCTCGGCCAGGGACTCGACGGACAACGCCGGCATGCGCCCGGACATATCGGGGGAGAACAGGCTGGTTTCCGACAGCAGCTTCTCGCCACGGGCCGCACGTAGATCGTTGAGCAGCGGCAGTACCACCATCGGCAGGTCGCGCCGCGCAGTCTGGATGCGGTCGAGGTACACCGGCAGCTGCAGAATCGCCTGCATCAACACTTCCAGGGCTTCGCCCTGGTTGGTCACGCGGCCTTCCATCAGCGCCTGGGCCAGGTGCTCCATCTCTTCGGCGAGCAACGCTGCGCCGTAGAACTCCACCATCTGCAGAGTGCCGTGAACCTGGTGCACGTAGGTCAGGCAGAAGCGCATGCGCGTCGGATCCTGCGGGTTCTCGACGAACGCCTCCAGGGCTTGGCGCGCCTGCTTCAGGGTTTCCGCGATTTCGCCTTTGACCCACTCCAGGGCGACATAGTCGTGCCGATCACCCATAGCCACTCCACTCATATACTTGGCTCTGCCTTATCAGGCTGTTGAAAAACTACCTGCGTTGCCATCGCTGCGTTAAAAGCAGGCTCGGATGCGAGCCCCATTTACCGCTCGTAAAGTCGAATGCGACCCCAGTCGCGTCCTCGCCTGTTTTGACTCGCTGGCGCTCGCCCTTCGGCTGTTACTCCCGTTGGTCGTTGCGCCTTGCACTGGCTGCCTCGCCTACATTTTTCAACGGCCTGCTATCCCTTGCGGGTAAACGCCAGCACTCGCTCGTCGGCCACCGGGAGCAACTCCGGGTGCTGCCAACCGACCACTTCACCGACCCCCACCACCAGCAGACCACCCGGTGCCAGGCGCTCGGCCAGGCGATTGAGGATCTCGCGGCGACGCCAGCGACGAAAATAGATCAGCAAGTTCTGACAAAAAATGACATCCATACCGGACATTGGCGCCTTCGCCAGTTCCAGCACATTAAGCTTGGCGCAACACACACGCGCCGCCAGGCTCGGCACTACTTTGAAGCGTCCATCGGCCTGGGTCGCGAAATAGCGCTGACACAGGTCTGTGTCCATCTGTTCCAACTTGCGCGCACCATACTGGCCATCGCGCGCCTTGCTCAGGGCGTTCAGGCTGATGTCAGTGCCGGTCACGCCAAAGTGCTCGGGCTGCTCGGTATCGCGCAATACTTCAGCGGCGCTGATCGCCAGCGAATACGGCTCTTCACCGCTTGAACAGCCCACACTCCACAACTCCAACGGCCGTTGCAGACCTTGCGCCAGACGCTCGCGCAGGTAGCTTTCGAGCACTTCGAAAGACGGTCGATGGCGGAAAAAACGGGTTTCCTGCACGGTCAAACGATCCAGCAAGGTCGACCACTCCACCGCACCGCGTGGGCCATTGGTCACCTGGCTGTAATAGCTGGCGTAATCCGCCACCCCCAGCTCACGCATGCGCGCACTCAGGTTGGTCTGCAGAAACGCCCGACGCTGCTCACTGATAACCACTCCAGTACGCTCTTCGAGCAACGCCTGCCAAGCACGAAACTCCGCGGCGGACATGTCCACCAAGGGTTGCAAGGCCCAGACGCCTGACTGCATGGTGTGCCCCTCGCTCATGGCCATGGGCTTCGGCTGGCGCCCCTTACGGACCGCCGTGCCGCGCTCGCTTAAGCCTGCTCCCCGTCCGGCAAGGTAAAGCCGGACACCGACTTACGCATCTCACTGGCCATCTTGGCCAAGTTACCAATGCTCTTGGCGGTGGCGGTGGTACCAGATGAAGTCTGCGAGGTGATCTCCTGGATCACGTTCATGGTGTTGGAGATGTGACCGGCCGACGAAGCCTGCTGACGCGCCGCGTTGGAGATGTTCTGGATCAAGGCCGCGAGGGTCTTGGATACCTTCTCGATCTCTTCCAGGGCCACCCCGGCGTCCTGCGCCAGACGAGCACCGCGCACCACTTCGGAGGTGGTTTGCTCCATCGAGATAACCGCTTCGTTGGTGTCGGTCTGAATCGTCTTAACCAGCGCCTCGATCTGCTTGGTTGCGGCAGAGGAACGTTCAGCAAGGCGCTGTACTTCGTCCGCTACCACGGCGAAGCCTCGGCCTGCGTCACCGGCCATGGAGGCCTGGATCGCGGCGTTCAGTGCGAGGATGTTGGTCTGGTCGGCAATGTCGTTAATCAGGCTAACGATGTCACCAATCTCCTGGGACGATTCACCGAGGCGCTTGATCCGCTTCGAGGTGTCCTGGATCTGCTCACGGATGTTATCCATGCCGGTGATGGTGTTGTGCACCACTTCGTTGCCTTTGTTGGCGATGGCTACGGAACGTTCCGCTACCGCGGAGGATTCCGAGGCGTTCGCCGATACCTGGTCAATCGACACGGCCATTTCGTTGATCGCCGCCGATGCGCCGGCAATTTCCTGGGCCTGGTGCTCGGAAGCCTCAGCCAGGTGCATCGCCGTGGCCTGGGTTTCCTGGGCGGCACCCGCCACCTGAACGGCGGTCAGGTTGATCGTTGCGACCAGATCACGCAGCTGGTCGATGGAGTAGTTGATGGAGTCAGCGATGGCGCCGGTGAAGTCTTCGGTTACCGTCGCGGCCACGGTCAAGTCACCGTCGGCGAGGTCGGCGATTTCATCGAGCAGACGCAGAATGGCCGCCTGGTTACGTTCGTTCTTCTCGGCGGTCTCGCTCAGGCGGCGGTTGGTTTCACGCACCATGACGATACCAATGAGGATGATCGAGCCCAAGGCCAGAGCGCCCAGCACATAGCCGATCAGGGTATTCAGGGCACGACCGTCGGCCAGGTCTTCGAAGCCGGAAGCCAGCTCCGAGGCCTTGTCCAGCAGGGTCTGCGACACGCTGAAGATGCCGTTGGCCGACTCGCGCACCTGGAACAGTTCCGGCGAGGTTTCGAGAATCTCGTCCACCGAGCCAGAAACGAATTCGAAGAGTTCGGAAATTTCCGCCAAACGTTCGAGGGCTTCCTCGTCGTTCACCTGGGCGATTTCCATCGCCGCGTTGCCTTCGAGCATCGCTGCCAGTACGCGACCAAACAGACTGGCGTCGCGACCGAACATGTCGGCGGCCTGTACCGAATCGTCGTCACCGGCGAGCACCTTGTTCACCGAACCAAGGATACGTTCGGCGAGCAGCGACTGACGCTGAGCGACCGAAACCTGGGCCGCGGGCGCGCCGCTTTCCAGCAGGATGTCGACCACTTCTTCGTACTCGACCTGCAACTGCGGAATGGTTTCCGCCAACGTGGCGGCTACCTGGTGCAGGGAAAGAACGGTTTGTTCGCTGGCCAGAATGGCATCGGTATTCTGCCGCAGGCTGTCCCAATCCTGCTGCACGGCAGCCATCTGCGCTTGCACAGCTTCCGGAGCAGGCGGCACGCCGCCCTCTTCGTTACCGTCGGTCAGGTAGCCCCAACGGGTCTGGAAGTCGTTGCGCGCATCGCGCAACAACCCAAACGCCTCCGAGGTGCCCGCCGCCGCTTCGGTGGCGTTCTTGGCGATACGCTGGGACAGAACCCGCAGCTCACCGGAGTGGCTGATGTATTCCGTATCGTAGTTCGATTGGGTGTTGATGTAGGCGAAGTTGGCGAACAACAGCACGATGGAAACGATCAGGACGATAAACAGTCCTGCGATCAGCGTACTGCTGCGCGTACCCGCGAATAGATTGCCTGTATTTAGTTTTTTCATTAACTGGCCCCCGCCTGGACCGACCGCACTACGGTTCCCATGTAACGCCAAAAGGCCGGCAAAGCCGACCCAACCGAAAAGCTGTTAATACGCCACATCGAGAAACCCCGGATGCTGGGCCAGCGCATGTGGGCTGAACACCAACCAGGGCTGCTCGCGTTGAAAGACACCGTGAATGAATGGCTGAATGGACGCCTCGAGCGGCGGCAGCTGCTCGGAGAAGGTGTCCACTGGGAAATGCTGCATGCCGAACACTTCATCGACCGTGAGGCCGGCGAATACATCCTGGTGATCGACCACCAGCACCCGCCGTTGCTTGCGCAGTGGCGACAGCTCATTGCCGAAGAAACCACACAGATCCATCACCGGCAGCAACCGGCCACGCACGTTAGCCACACCCTTGACCCAGTTTTTCACGCCGGGCAACAAGGTATGACGCGGCTCATGCAGCACTTCGCCGACCTCACCCATCGGCGCGACGAACAAGCGCTCGCCCATGCGAAAACCAATACCGCTCCAGGTCTGTACAGCCGACTGCTGCGAAGGCAGGCCAGCCGCCAGCAATCGACAACGCTGGTCGATTCCGAGGAGGGTTTGAAAGGGAGTCTGCGCGTCCGACATGCCAACCGTGGCCTTCTTCTTATTTAATTACGGACCTGCACGGCATTATCAGCCGGCCAATACCGCATTCAGGGTTTTCAGCAGTGTCTCTTCGTCGACCGGCTTGGTCAGGTAGTCTTTCGCGCCTTGGCGCTTGCCCCAGACCTTGTCGGTTTCTTGATCTTTGGTGGTGACGATGATCACCGGGATGTGGCTGGTGTCCGCATCTTTGGTCAGCTGACGGGTCGCCTGAAAGCCGTTGAGGCCAGGCATGACGATGTCCATCAGTACCGCATCGGGCTTTTCCTGGCGCGCCAGAGCAACGCCGTCCGCGCCATTTTCCGCCTTGAGCACTTGATGACCGTGCTTTTCCAGCATGGCAGTCAATTTGTACATCTCGGTCGGCGAGTCATCAACAATCAGAATTCGAGCCATGGTGTTTCCCAATACATGAAGAGGCGTCTAAGGCTGTCCAGCCAGACGTCAGGATGCTTGTTCCACCGGGGTAAAGTCGGGCACATGCGCCTTGATCGCACCGAGCAGCTCTTCTTTGCTGAAGGGCTTGGTCAGGTACTGATCGGAGCCGACGATGCGACCCTTGGCCTTGTCGAACAAACCGTCCTTAGAGGACAGCATGATCACCGGGGTGGATTTGAAAGCACTGTTATTCTTGATCAGGGCACAGGTTTGATAGCCATCGAGCCGCGGCATCATGATGTCGACAAAAATGATACTCGGGTGGGTATCGGCAATCTTTGCCAAAGCATCGAAGCCGTCTACCGCGGTAATCACCTCGCAACCCACCTTCTTTAGTAGGGTTTCTGCGGTACGACGAATCGTTTTAGAGTCGTCGATCACCATCACCCTCAAACCTTCGGAATGCTGTTCCATGTTTGCCCTACCATCGCCTCGGTGAGTCGTTATTTTTGCGTTATATCAGTGCGCCTGAGGCCCTGCCACCGATGGGCTGCAACCCAATCGTCGGGCCTTTTTAGCACACTCTCTACATGCAAGCTATAAGCCGCGGAAGGGCAAGGTTTTTTCCTTGACCACCCGGCCGCTCAGCGCCACCCTGGCGCCACACGCCGCCTCGGCCCCCTTTAGTTGCCGCCCTTCACGGAGAATCCCCATGAGCGTTCGCCTCGGCATAGTCATGGACCCCATCGCCCAGATCGCCTTCAAGAAAGACAGCTCGCTGGCCATGTTGCTGGCCGCCCAGGCACGCGGCTGGACCCTCTTCTATATGGAGCAGAAGGATCTCTACCAGGCCAAGGGCCAGGCCCGCGCGCGCACCTGTGCACTCAAGGTGTTCAACGACCCGCAACGCTGGTTCGAGCTAGGCGACGAGCAGGACATGCCGTTGAGCGAGCTGGACGTGATCCTGATGCGCAAGGACCCGCCCTTCGACAACGAGTTCGTCTACTCCACCTATCTGCTGGAACAAGCCGAGCAAGCCGGCGTGCTGGTGGTCAATCGGCCGCAGAGCCTGCGCGACTGCAACGAAAAATTCTTTGCTACCCAGTTTCCCCAGTACACACCGCCGACCCTGGTCAGCCGTCGATCCGACATTCTGCGCGAGTTTGCCAAAGAGCAGCGTGACATCATTCTCAAACCCCTCGATGGCATGGGCGGATCGATGATATTTCGCCACCGCGAGGGCGACCCCAACCTCTCGGTGATTCTCGAGACCCTTACCGCCCACGATACCCAGCAGATCATGGCGCAAGGCTATCTGCCGGCGATCAAGGACGGCGACAAGCGCATTCTGATGATTGACGGCGAGCCGGTGCCATACTGCCTAGCGCGCATCCCGGCTGCCGGCGAGACCCGTGGCAACCTGGCCGCAGGTGGCCGCGGCGAAGCGCGACCATTGAGCGAGCGCGACCGCGAGATTGCCGCCGCAGTCGGTCCGAGCCTGCGCGAGAAAGGCCTGCTGTTCGTTGGTCTGGACGTGATTGGCGAGCACCTGACCGAGATCAACGTGACCAGCCCGACCTGCATCCGCGAGATCGATGCGGCCTTCGATACGCGCATCGGCGAACGCTTGATGGATAAGATTGCCGAGAAGCTCAATGCGCGCAGTGCTTCATAGACTTTTGCATGAGCCCTCGGCAGACTGCGCGGCAACCTGAGCTGACCCCGAACACGATGAACGCAGCCGCTACCCCACCCGATTCGCTCCCCACCGGCGTCCGCCCGGCGGATCGCCTGGGCTTCACCCTGTTCCTCGCGGCGGCGCTGCATGCCGCACTAATCCTCGGCCTGGGCTTCACCCTGGCCGAGCCCAGTCAGATCAGCAAAACCCTGGAAATCACCCTGTCGACCTTCAAGAGTGAGGAGAAGCCCAAAGAGGCCGACTTCCTCGCCCAAGACAACCAGCAAGGTAGCGGCACCCTGGAACACAAGGCCGCGCCCAAGACCACCGAGCAGGCGCTATTCCAGGACACCCAAGTCAAACGCGTGACCCCGCCGGCCGCCCCGCAACAACCCGCGGTTCGCCAGGAAGCCCCAAAAGCCGCCGTCGCCACCCGCGCCCCGCAGCCGCAAAAAACCCCAGTCAAGCGCGAAGAAAGCAAGCCAGTCCCACAAGTGCGTCCGGCACCGGTGTTCGACAGCGCGCAGTTATCGGCAGAAATTGCCAGCCTGGAAGCCGAACTGGCTCAGGACATTCAGCAATACGCCAAACGCCCGAAGATCCACCGCCTCAACGCCGCCTCGACCATGCGCGACAAAGGCGCCTGGTATAAGGACGAGTGGCGCAAGAAGGTCGAACGCATCGGCAACCTCAACTACCCGGACGACGCTCGCCGCCAACAGATTTATGGCAACCTGCGCTTGCTGGTGTCGATCAACCGCGACGGCACCTTATATGAAGTCCAGGTACTCGAATCCTCCGGCCATAGCCTGCTCGACCAGGCAGCACAGCGTATCGTGCGCCTCGCCGCACCCTTCGCGCCCTTTACCGGCGACCTGGCCGATGTCGACCGCCTGGAAATCATCCGCACTTGGCGGTTCGAGCGCGGCGACCGCCTGTCGAGCAACTAGCCGGCCATGCCTGGCAAACCGCAGCACCGATTAGCGGTTTGGCTTCCCGGCTCAGGCCACAGGCTTTAAGCTAACGGGCATGAAAGACGCCAGCCCCAGCTACCTCAAGCATCACTTCCTGATTGCCATGCCACACATGGCCGATCCGCATTTTGCGCAGACCGTCACCTACCTGATCGAGCACAACGAACAAGGCGCCATGGGCCTGGTGATCAACCGCCCGAACGGCCTCAACCTGGCCGATGTGCTCGAGCAACTGCGCCCTGAAACCGAGCCGCCCGCGCGCTGCCAAAGCCTGCCGATTTTCTCCGGCGGCCCGGTACAGACCGACCGCGGCTTTGTCCTGCACCCGGCCGGTCCGCAGTTTCAGGCGACCCTGGAACTGGGCGAACTGGGCTTGTCCACATCGCAAGACGTGCTGTTCGCCATCGCCGACGGCATTGGTCCGGAAAAATACCTGATCGCCCTGGGTTATGCCGGCTGGGAAGCCGGCCAGCTGGAAAACGAGCTGACCGACAATGCCTGGCTGACCTGCCCCGCGGATAACACCATTCTCTTTGACCTGCCCTTCGACCAGCGCCTGAATGCCGCCGCTGCGCGTCTAGGCATCAACCTCAGCCTGCTCACTTCGCAAGCCGGGCACGCCTGATGGCCGACGCGAAGGCAAAGCCGCTGCGCCTGTTGCTCGGCTTCGATTACGGCAGCAAACAGATCGGCGTGGCGGTCGGCCAGGTCATCACCGGCCAGGCCCGCGAACTCTGCGTACTGAAAGCGCAAAACGGCGTGCCCGACTGGCAAAAGGTCGAGGCGCTGGTCAACGAATGGCAACCCGATGCCATCGTCGTCGGCCTGCCATTGCACATGGACGGCACGCCTAGCGAGATGAGCGAGCGCGCGGAAAAATTCGCCCGCCGCCTAAACGGCCGCTTCAACCTGCCCGTACACACCCACGATGAACGCCTGACCACCTACGCCGCCAAAGGCGAACGCTTGCAGCACGGGCAGAACAGCGGTTACCGCGAACGCCCGGTCGACGCGCTGGCCGCCGCCCTGCTGCTCGAAGGCTGGCTGGCCGACAACAGCCCGAGTCGATAACCACATCACGGGGCGGCTAAAAACCCCGCATCACCGATGCGCCGCGGTTTTCACACGACCTGCACACAAGGAGTTTGCAATGCGTCTACCCAACCCCGCCGACTTGCTGCCGCAGATGGCCGCGGAACTGATCGACCACCTCAACCAACGGCAGATCGGCGAACCGCGCTTTATCGGCATCCGCACTGGCGGCGTCTGGGTCGCTCAGGCGCTGCTGGAAGCGCTAGGTCGCCAGGACGCGCTGGGCATTCTCGATGTGTCCTTTTACCGGGACGACTTCACCCAGAACGGCCTGCACCCGCAGGTGCAACCGTCCGAACTACCCTTCGAGATCGAAGGCCAGCACCTGGTACTGATCGACGACGTGCTGATGAGCGGCCGCACCATCCGCGCCGCGCTCAATGAGCTGTTCGACTATGGCCGCCCGGCCAGCGTAACCCTGGTCAGCCTGCTCGACCTGAATGCCCGCGAGCTGCCGATCCGCCCGGACGTGGTTGGCGCCACCCTGTCGCTGGCCAGTGATCAGCGGGTAAAATTGACCGGCCCCACGCCGCTGACCCTCGAACTCCAGACGCTTGCCCACTGAGACTCGCCAGATGACGACCATAGCCGCCAGGCGCCCGCTGCAGCTGAACGACCAAGGCCAACTGCGCCACTTCCTCTCGCTCGACGGCCTGCCGCGCGAGCTGCTGACGGAAATCCTCGACACCGCCGACTCCTTCCTCGAAGTCGGCGCACGCGCGGTGAAGAAAGTCCCGCTGCTGCGCGGCAAGACCGTGTGCAACGTGTTCTTCGAGAACTCCACGCGCACCCGCACCACCTTCGAACTGGCCGCCCAGCGCCTGTCTGCCGACGTCATCACCCTGAACGTGTCGACCAGCTCCACCAGCAAGGGCGAGACGCTATTCGACACCCTGCGTAACCTCGAAGCCATGGCCGCCGACATCTTCGTGGTGCGCCACGCCGACTCCGGCGCGGCGCACTTTATTGCCGAGCACGTGTGCCCGAACCTGGCGATCATCAACGGCGGCGACGGCCGCCATGCTCACCCGACTCAAGGCATGCTCGACATGCTGACCATCCGCCGGCACAAGGGCAGCTTCGAAAACCTCTCGGTGGCCATCGTCGGCGACATCCTGCACTCACGGGTGGCGCGCTCGAACATGCTCGCGCTGAAGACCCTCGGCTGCCCGGACATCCGCGTGATCGCGCCGAAAACCCTATTGCCGGTGGGTATCGAGCAGTACGGTGTGACGGTCTACAGCGACATGGCGGCAGGCCTCAAAGACGTCGACGTGGTGATCATGCTGCGCCTGCAGCGCGAGCGCATGACCGGCGGCCTGCTGCCCAGTGAAGGCGAGTTCTACCGCCTGTTCGGCCTCACCGAAGAACGCCTCAAGCTGGCCAAGCCGGACGCCCTGGTCATGCACCCGGGGCCGATCAATCGCGGCGTGGAGATCGAGTCGGCGGTGGCCGACGGCCCGCAATCGGTGATTCTCAACCAGGTCACCTACGGCATCGCCATCCGCATGGCCGTGCTGTCCATGGCCATGAGCGGGCAGACCGCCCAGCGCCAACTCAATCAAGATGCCGAGGAGCAGAACTGATGCGTATCCGTATCCTCGGAGCCCGAGTGATCGACCCCAACAGCAGCCTCGATCAGCTCGCCGATATCTATGTCGAAGGCGGCAAAATTGCCGCTATCGGCCAAGCCCCGGCCGGCTTCGTCGCCGAGCAAACCATCGACGCCAACGGTCTGGTCGCCGCCCCCGGACTGGTCGACCTCAACGTCGCCCTGCGCGAACCGGGTTACAGCCGTAAAGGCAGCATTGCCACGGAAACCCTGGCTGCGGCGGCCGGCGGCGTCACCAGCCTGTGCTGCCCGCCGTTCACCAAGCCGGTGCTGGACACCCCGGCGGTAGCCGAGCTGATTCTCGACCGCGCCCGCGAAGCCGGGCACACCAAAGTGTTCCCCATCGGCGCGCTGAGCAAGGGCCTGGAAGGCGAACAACTGGCGGAGCTGGTGGCGCTGCGCGACGCCGGCTGCGTGGCCTTCGGCAACGGCCTGGACAGCTTTCGCAACGTACGTACCCTGCGCCGCGCCCTGGAATATGCGGCGACCTTCGACCTGACGGTGATCTTCCACTCCCAGGACCATGACCTGGCCGAAGGCGGTCTGGCTCACGAAGGCGCCACCGCCAGCTTCCTCGGCCTGCCGGGCATTCCGGAAACCGCCGAGACCGTGGCCCTGGCCCGCGACCTGCTGCTGGTCGAACAAACCGGCGTGCGCGCGCACTTCAGCCAGCTGACCAGTGCCCGTGGCGCCGAGCTGATTGCTGCCGCCCAGGCACGCGGCCTGCCGGTCAGCGCCGATGTGGCCTTGTACCAGTTGATCCTCACCGACGAGGCGCTGATCGACTTCTCCAGCCTGTATCACGTGCAACCGCCGCTGCGCACCCGCGCCGACCGCGACGGCCTGCGCGACGCAGTGAAGAGCGGAGTGATCGCGGCGATTGCCAGCCACCACCAGCCCCATGAGCGCGATGCCAAACTGGCGCCGTTCGGCGCCACCGAGCCGGGCATCAGCAGCGTACAACTGCTGCTGCCGCTGGCCATGAGCCTGGTGCAGGACGGCCTGCTCGACCTGCCCACCCTGCTTGCCCGTCTCAGCAGCGGCCCGGCCAACGCCCTGCGCCTGCCGGCCGGACGCCTGGCGGCTGGCGCGCCCGCGGATATTCTGCTGTTCGATCCGCAAGCGTCGACCGTGGCGGGCGAGCGCTGGTATTCCAAAGGCGCCAACTGCCCCTTCATCGACCACTGCCTGCCCGGCGCCGTGCGCTACACCCTGGTCGACGGGCATATCAGCTACCAGGCCTGAACCATACGCCCATGCAAAAGCCCGCCAATCGGCGGGCTTTTGCATGGATTGCGCGTGATTGCGGCGGACAAGCCTTCGGCATCCCCGCCCTACTCGCAGAAACCTCCGGGGTGGGCATGGCACAGCCTTGCCCACCCGCAGCGGTTTACCCGCGCGCCGCGTTCTTCAGCGACACCTGGGTATTCAGCGTCCAGAAATCGTAGAGCACGCCGATCAGGAACAGGCCGCCGGTGAACAGGTAGATGATTCCCGTGATCCACTTGCCCTGGTACATGCGGTGCACACCGAAAATGCCGAGGAAGGTCAGCAGAATCCAGGCGACGTTGTAGTCGGTTTCGCCGGCGGTAAAGCGCAGGTCTGCCTCGCGGTCCATCGCCGGGATCAAGAACAGGTCAATGATCCAGCCGACGAACAACAAACCGAGGGTGAAAAACCAGATGGTTCCGGTGACCGGCTTGCCGTAATAGAAGCGGTGCGCCCCGAGAAATCCGAAGATCCACAGTAAGTAACCGATGAGTTTGCTATGGGTATCTTGTCGCTGCATGTCTGCCTCCTGCTGGCATGAGATCTATCTGACGCCTCAATCTACGCGAGGTTTCCAGTGGAGGGGAAATCCGTCGGCAGGCTTTACGCAACGAACCGCTTGAAGCCGGCCGGGCAATCCACAATACTGTATATATAAACAGTTAACTGGATCTACCCATGCAACTGATCGACAAGCTCACCGTACTCGCCGACGCCGCCAAGTACGACGTGTCCTGCGCCAGCAGCGGCGCACCGACGCGCAGCTCCAAGGGCAAGAGCGGCCTCGGCGCCACCAATGGCATGGGCATCTGTCACAGCTTCACCCCCGACGGCCGCTGCGTGGCGTTGCTGAAAATCCTCTTGACCAACTTCTGCCTGTACGACTGCCAATACTGCGTCAATCGCCGCTCTAGCGACGTACCGAGGGCGCGCTTCACCCCGGAAGAGGTGGTGACCCTGACCCTGGATTTCTACGCGCGCAATTGCATCAGCGGATTGTTCCTCAGCTCCGGGATCATTCGCTCGGCCGACTACACCATGGAGCAGTTGATCCGCGTGGCCAAACTGCTGCGCGAAGAGCACGAGTTTCGCGGCTATATCCACCTGAAGACCATCCCCGACGCCGCCCCCCTGCTGATTGCCGAGGCGGGCCGGTACGCCGACCGCCTCAGCGTGAACATCGAACTGCCAACCGAAAGCAGCCTGATTCGCCTGGCGCCGGAAAAACAGGTGCTCACCATCAAACAGGCCATGCACTCGATCCACCAAGGCGAAAGCCAAGCCAGGGAGGAGAAAGGTTCGCCGCGCTTCGCCCCCGCCGGACAAAGCACACAGATGATCGTCGGCGCCGACGCCACCGACGACAGCACCATCCTGCACACCGCCCAGGCGCTGTATGGCAGCTATCGCTTGCGCCGCGTCTACTATTCGGCCTTCAGCCCGATCCCGCAAAGCCCCAAAAGCCTGCCCTTCGAAGCGCCGCCGCTGCTGCGCGAACACCGCCTGTACCAAGCGGATTTTCTGATGCGCGGTTACGGCTTCGAGGCCGGCGAACTGCTCAGCGGCCCCGGCAACCTGGCGTTGGATATCGACCCCAAGCTGGCCTGGGCGCTGAACAACCGCGAGCATTTCCCGGTTGACCTCAACCGTGCTGAACCGAGCATGATCGCGCGCATCCCAGGTATTGGCGTGCTGAGCGCCAAGCGCCTGGTCGCGTTGAGGCGGCAAAAGCGCATCCGCTTCGATGACCTCACACGCCTGCGCTGCGCCCTGGAAAAAGCCAAACCCTTCATCATCACCCAGGATTACCGCCCATTGCAGGCGACCAGCGAATCCCTGCTGCTACGCCAGCAACTCAGCGAAAGCCCCGCACAGATGGCACTCTGGTAATGCACTGCATCCGTTTCGACGGCAGTTTCGCCGGCTGGCGCCAGCACGCGCGCGAACTGTTACAACAGGCCGTTGCACCGCACCAGATCAGTTGGTCGAGCGATGAGGACAACAGCGGCCTGTTCGATGAGCCTACGCTGCCGCTAGCAGTTACCCCGCCAGACAGGACACCGCGCATTCCACGGCAACTGCTCGAACAGCTGCAAAGCGCCGCAGAATTTCGCGTCGACAACCGCTGGAGCCTGCTCTACCGCATCCTCTGGCGAGTGGCCCAGGGCGACCTTGCGGCCATGTTGCCCGGCGACAGCGATGGCAGTGAGTTGCACAAACGCCTCAAATCGGTACGCCGTGAGGCCCATCATCTGCACGCTTTTTTGCGCTTCCACCCGCGCACTGCCGCCGCCGGGCCTCCGCAGTTCGTGGCGTGGCATGAGCCGGCCCACGACATTCTGGCCAGCGCTTCGGCGCATTTCGCCGAGCGCATGGGCCAGCACAGTTGGTTAATCGCCACGCCGGAGGACGGCGTGTACTGCGATGGCCAGCAGCTGCACTACGCCAAACCCTGCCCCGTGGACTGGCAACGCCTGGCGCGCGCGCAGGACGATGAAGGCGAAGCGTTATGGCTGGCTTACTACGGCAGCACCTTCAACCCGGCGCGCCTGAACCGCAGCGTGCTGGAGAATAGTCTGCCGGTACGGTTCTGGAAGAACCTGCCGGAAGGCCCGTTGATTCCGCAACTGATGAGTCAAGCGCGGGCCGGGGCGCAGCGCAACGGCCAGGCACAAGCCGTCGCGCACAAGGCCGGTAAGCGTATTCGCCACAACACCGCGCGCAGCGCGGGGGTTAGCGGAAACGCCGACCCGGATTTTCCTCGCTGACTTCCAGCGACAAGCCCTGGGACATGCTCGACAGATGATCGCCGTCGGTTTCCGAACCCAGCTTGATCATCAGACGCAGGTCGTTCGCCGAGTCGGCATACAACAAGGCATCTTCATAGGTGATTTCGCCCTGGCTGTAGAGGTTGTACAGCGCCTGATCGAAGGTCTGCATGCCCTGCTCGGTGGAACGCTTCATCAGCGCCTTGAGTTCATGCACATCGCCCTTGCGGATCAAGTCGGCGGCCAGCGGGGTATTGATCAGCACCTCGATCACCGCACGGCGACCCTTGCCATCCGGAGTGGGAATCAGCTGCTGGGCAACGATGGCCTTGAGGTTGAGCGACAGGTCCATCCACACCTGATTCTGCCGGTCGGCGGGGAAGAAGTTGATGATCCGGTCCAGCGCCTGGTTGGCGTTGTTGGCGTGCAAGGTAGCCAGACACAGGTGACCGGTTTCGGCGAAGGCCACGGCATGGTCCATGGTCTCGCGGGTGCGCACCTCACCGATAAGGATCACATCCGGCGCCTGGCGCAGGGTGTTCTTCAGCGCCACCTCGAACGACTCGGTGTCGATGCCGACTTCGCGCTGGGTGACGATGCAGCTCTGGTGCTGGTGGATATATTCGATCGGGTCTTCGATGGAGATGATGTGGCCGCTGCTGTTCCTGTTGCGGTAGCCGATCATCGCCGCCAGCGAAGTGGATTTACCGGTGCCGGTGGCGCCGACAAACAGCACCAGGCCACGCTTGGTCAGCGCCAGTTTCTTGAGGATTTCCGGCAGCTTGAGGTCGTCCAGCGTCGGGATGTTGGTCTCGATGCGCCGGAGCACCATACCGGCCAGGTTGCGCTGGTAGAACGCACTGACGCGAAAGCGCCCGACACCGCGGGCGCTGATGGCGAAGTTGCACTCGTGGTTTTCGGTGAAGTCGCGGCGCTGCTGCTCGTTCATCACCGAATGCACGGTTTCCCGGGTTTGCTCCGGCGACATCGGCGTCTTGGTGACGGGCATGATCTTGCCGTTGACCTTCATCGACGGCGGCACGCCAGCGGTAATGAACAAGTCGGAGCCGCCTTTCTCCACCATCAGGCGCAGCAGTTTCTCGAATTCCATGCGTTGTCTCGCCCATCACCAGTACGCGCTTAACCAATGGCCAACTGCTGGGGCGCGTCTCGCCAGCGGTTCGAATCCCCAGCCCGCCGGACGGCGGGCCGAAGACAATTAGAAATTTTCCGGGGTCTTGGATTTCTCGCGGGCATTTTCGCGGGTGATCAAGCCCTTCGCCACCAGACCCTTGAGGCAGGAATCGAGGGTCTGCATGCCCAGCGAACCGCCGGTCTGGATAGCCGAGTACATCTGCGCGACCTTGTCTTCGCGGATCAGGTTACGGATCGCCGGCGTGCCTATCATGATCTCGTGCGCCGCCACGCGGCCACCACCGATCTTCTTGATCAGGGTTTGCGAAATCACCGACTGCAAGGATTCCGAGAGCATCGAGCGGACCATGGATTTCTCTTCGGCCGGGAACACGTCGACCACCCGGTCAATGGTCTTGGCTGCCGAGGTGGTGTGCAGGGTACCGAAGACCAAGTGGCCGGTTTCCGCGGCGGTCAGCGCCAGGCGGATGGTTTCCAGGTCACGCATCTCGCCGACCAGAATGATGTCCGGGTCTTCGCGCAAGGCCGAGCGCAGCGCTTCGGAGAAGCCCAGGGTGTCGCGGTGCACCTCGCGCTGGTTGACCAGGCACTTCTTCGACTCGTGTACGAATTCGATGGGGTCTTCGATGGTCAGAATATGGTGGTACTTGGTGCTGTTGAGGTAGTCGAGCATCGCCGCCAGGGTGGTCGACTTGCCCGAACCGGTTGGCCCGGTCACCAGCACCAGGCCGCGCGGCACGTCGGTGATCTTGCGGAACACCTCGCCCATGCCGAGGTCTTCCATGCTCAGCACCTTGGACGGAATGGTACGGAATACCGCGCCGGCACCGCGGTTCTGGTTGAAGGCGTTGACCCGGAAACGCGCGACGCCAGGCACTTCGAAAGAGAAGTCGGTCTCGAGGAACTCCTCGAAATCCTTGCGCTGCTTGTCATTCATGATGTCGTAGATCAGCGCATGCACCTGCTTGTGATCCAGGGCCGGCAAGTTGATTCGGCGCACATCGCCGTCGACCCGAATCATCGGCGGCAGACCAGCAGAGAGGTGCAGGTCCGACGCGCCTTGCTTGGCGCTGAAGGCAAGCAACTCGGTGATATCCATGGGACTCCCTAATGACAAGCAAGCAGGTAGAATGCCGCAGACCTAGGCGGCTGGCGCAAGTAATGTCCACGATAGCAGAGAATATTGCAAAGGTCGGAGCGCGCATCCGTGAGGCGGCGCAAGCCTCTGCGCGAGATAATGCGACGATTGGCCTGCTCGCGGTGAGCAAAACCAAACCGGCGCTCGCGATTCGCCAAGCGCATGCCGCCGGCGTGCACGATTTCGGCGAAAACTACCTGCAGGAAGCCTTGGAAAAACAGCTCGAATTGAGCGATTTGCCATTGATTTGGCATTTCATCGGCCCCATTCAATCGAACAAGACCCGTGCCATTGCCGAGCATTTCGCCTGGGTGCACTCGGTCGATCGCCTGAAGGTCGCCGAACGCCTGTCCGCACAACGCCCGGCGCACTTACCGGCGCTGAATATCTGCCTGCAGGTGAACGTCAGCGGTGAAGCCAGCAAATCGGGCTGTAGCCCGCAAGAGCTGCCGGCACTGGCACAGGCGGTTACACAACTGCCCAACCTCAAGCTGCGCGGATTGATGACAATTCCCGAACCGAGCGAGGATCAGGCCGCACAACGCGCGGCGTTTGCCCGCTTGCGTGAACTGCAAGAACAGCTGCACCTCGGCCTCGACACCCTGTCCATGGGCATGAGCCATGATCTGGAAGCGGCCATCGCCGAAGGGGCGACTTGGGTCAGGATCGGTACCGCCCTGTTTGGCACCCGCGACTATGCCTAAGCCCTGCATGCCCACGACTCTATAAAGGAAGCCCGTAATGACCACTCCCCGCATTGCCTTTATCGGCGCTGGCAATATGGCAGCCAGCCTGATCGGCGGCCTGCGCGCACAAGGCGTGGCAGCCAGTGCCATCCGTGCCAGCGACCGTGGCGCCGAACAACGCGCGAAGATCGCCGCGGAATACGCGATCGACACCTTTGCCAGCAATGCCGAAGCCATCCAGGGTGCCGATGTCATCGTCCTCGCCGTCAAGCCGCAAGCAATGAAAGACATGTGCCTGGACCTCGCCGCACATGTCCATGCCGGTCAGCTGATCGTTTCCATCGCGGCCGGCATCAGCTGCGCCAGCCTGGAGCGCTGGCTCGCCCCGCAGTCCAGTGCGGCCCGACCGAACGTCTGCGCCATCGTGCGTTGCATGCCCAATACCCCTGCGCTGCTGCGCCAGGGCGTCAGTGGCCTGTACGCCAATGCGCATGTCTCCAGCGAGCAGCGCCAGCAGGCCGAGCAACTGCTCAGCGCCGTTGGCCTGGCCCTGTGGCTGGACCAAGAGCAGTTGCTCGATGCGGTCACGGCGGTGTCCGGCAGCGGCCCGGCGTATTTCTTCCTGATGATCGAAGCGATGACCGCCGCCGGCGAAAAACTCGGCCTGCCGCGTGCCACCGCTGCCCAGCTGACCCTGCACACGGCCCTCGGTGCCGCACGTATGGCCGTGGCCAGCGATGTCGATGCCAGTGAACTGCGCCGCCGCGTCACCTCGCCGGCCGGTACCACCGAAGCGGCCATCAACACATTCCAGGCTGGCGGCTTCGCGGCGCTGGTCGAACAGGCATTGAATGCGGCTGCCCACCGCTCGGCTGAACTGGCCGAACAACTGGGCCAATAGGAGCTAGAAGATGATTGGATTGAACACTGCGGCTATTTATATCCTGCAAACCATCGGCAGCCTGTACCTGCTGATCGTGTTGCTGCGCTTCATACTGCAACTGGTCCGCGCGGACTTCTACAACCCGCTCAGCCAGTTCATCGTGCGCGCCACCCACCCGCTGCTGAAGCCGCTGCGTAAAGTCATTCCCAGCTTCGCCGGCCTCGACCTGGCCTCGCTGGTGCTAGCCATTCTGGTGCAGTTGCTGCTGATGGCGCTGACTCTGATGCTGATGGGCTACGGCCTCGACAACCCGTTACAGCTGCTGGTCTGGTCGATCATTGGCGTCACCGCGCTGTTCCTCAAGGTGTTCTTCTTCGCCCTGATCATCAGCGTGATCCTCTCCTGGGTCGCCCAGGGCAGCCACAACCCTGGCGTCGAGCTGGTCAACCAGATCTGCGAGCCCTTGCTGATGCCGATCCGCCGCATCCTGCCAAGCATGGGCGGGCTGGACCTGTCGCCCATCGTCGCCTTCCTCCTGCTCAACCTGATCGACATGCTGGTGATTCGCAACCTGGCGGTGATGGCCGGCATGCTCAAAGGCCTCAGCCTGGCGATCTGATGGGGTTTTACCGCCGGGACACGGGTCTGTTGCTGGCCTTTCTCCCCCTGGCGTTTGCCGTCGGCAAACGCCAGGGGGAGCCTGGAAAGCGCCAGCAACGCCGGCAGAAGCGCGTGCGCATCAAACAACCGCAGCAGTTGCCGACAGCGCTGAACCTGACCGTTGGGTCTGTTTGACAGACCATAAGGCGGGACACTGATGATGGCCAATTGACGCGGCTAATCCGCACCGCATAATGCGCGATAGCCCGATGCGCGATTATTGGGCGTGGAGCCGCGTACCACGGACAGTCAGCGGACCACCTAGAGCACCTGGGCGAGCGCTACGCCAAGGTCACCCAACGGACGCGCTACCGAGAGGAACGCAGGATGAGCATGGAACGTCTCAGTCAACAGGTCGACGCCTACGTCACCTGGAAGCGCGAGCTGATGCGCGAGATCACCCGCTACCGCAGCTGGCTGGTGAACAACCGGCTGAATTCCGACGCGGTGGAAGCCAAACTCGAACGCGCCCTGCGCCTGTTGCGCACCGATCACATCACCCTGGCCTTCGTCGGCGAATTTTCCCGTGGCAAGACCGAGCTGATCAACAGCCTGTTCTTCTCCGAATACGGCCAGCGCATGCTGCCCTCGCAGGCCGGACGCACCACCATGTGCCCCACCGAGCTGTTCTTCGATCCGCGCTCGGAACGCTCCTATATCCGCCTGCTGCCGATCGAGACCCGTGTGGCCGAAGCCAGCGTGTCGCAATTCAAGCGCATCCCCCGGCACTGGGTGAACATTCCGCTGGACCTGAGCGACCCGGACAATATGGTCCAGGCGTTCACCCAGGTGGCGAAAACCAAACCGATGCCCGTCGAACAGGCGATTCAGCTGGGCTTCCACCCGGACATGCTGGAAGGCACCGGCAAGCCCGGTCAGGTGCTGGTACCGGCCTGGCGCCACGCCATGGTCAACTTCGATCACCCGCTGCTGCGCCAGGGTCTGCGCATTCTCGACACGCCCGGCCTGAATGCCCTCGGCAGCGAGCCGGAACTGACCCTGTCGATGCTGCCCAACGCCCAGGCGATCATCTTCCTGCTGTCCGCCGATACCGGGGTCACCGCCAGCGACATGGCGGTCTGGCAGCAACATATCCGCCAACTCGACGAAGACACCCAGACCAGCCTGTTCGCCGTACTGAACAAGATCGACGTGCTGTGGGACGACCTCGCCGGCGAAGCCTTCGTGCAGAACGCGATTCAGCAAATCCAGAAAACCACCGCCAAACAGCTCGGTATCAAACCCGAAGATGTATTGCCGCTGTCGGCCAAGCAAGCCTTGCTGGCCAAGGTGCGCAAAGACCAGGAACTGCTGATCCGCAGCCAGATGAGCAACCTGGAAAACCTGCTCTGCGAGCGTATCGTCACGCAGAAGGAACGGCTGATCGAGGACCGCGTGGTCACCCAGGTGTTGGCGCTGCTGCAAAACAGCCAGCATGTGCTCAACCTGCGCCTGGAGAAGGTCAACGAACAGCAAGCGCTGCTCAGCAACCACCAGCACGACAACGGCCAGATGCTATTTGAGCTGACCGCCAAGACCAAGGAAGACCACAGCCAGCACCACAAACGCCTGCTCGGGCTGAAGACCAACCAGCGCCTGCTCAAGCGCCAAGGCGATCTGCTGCGGGCGGCGGCGCGCCCGGAACGCCTGGAAGAGCACCTGCACAGAGTGCGCCGTAACCTCACCGGCAGCTGGACCACCCTGGGCATCAACCAGGCCATCCTGCACTTCTTCCGCGCGGTGGAAAGCGACCTGCACAGCCTGGAGCAGGAAGCCCAGATGGCCAACAAGATGGTCGCCGCCATCTATCGCCGGCACAACGAAGAGAACCCGCTGCACGGCGTCGATGCGCCGCAGTTCAACATCGCCCGCTACTTGCGCGAACTCAAGCAGCAGCAGGGCAAAGCCGATCAGTTCCGCCTGCACCTGAAAACCCTGCTGACCGAGCAGCGCAGCCTGACCAAGCGCTTCTTCGCCACCCTGGTGCAGGAAGTCATCGGCCTGCACCAGCGCCTGCGTCTGGAAGCCGAACAATGGGCCAGCGACGCGTTGATGCCACTGATGCAGCACACCCTGGAACACAAGCAATTGCTGGAAACCCACATGCTGCGGCTCAAGGCCCTGGCCCAGGAAACCCAACAGACGCGCCAGCGCAGCCAGCAATTGGGGCGCTACAGCGACGAGCTGGAGCAGCAACTGACCCAAGCCAACGAAATGCTGCGCGTCCTGCGCCGCCCCGCGCCGATCCAGCGCCAAGGCAAAGTGGTCAGCCTGCCAGGCGCCGCACGGCCGCACAGCGTCGGCGAATAGCCAGTTGGCTTTCAGCAACGAACCCCATATGCTGCAAATCTAGAGCCACAAGTAGGAGGCTTATTGTGATGAAAAGCCACTTCAGTCTGATTACCTCGCAGGACGATCCCAGCGACACGCAGCTCTCGAACCTGATGTCACAGGTTCGTCAACTCGCCCATAACAGAGTGGCGCGAGTAGATAGCCAGCTCACTGAAGCACTGACTCAAGCAATCAAAGCCAAGAAGAAAAGCGCGGCGACTCGCACACCCCACAATGCCTGAAAGCAAACCCAAGCTGATCGTTTTCGCCGGACCTAATGGCTCCGGCAAAACCTCAATCACTGAAACGCTGAGAGAGCATCACTGGTTGTCCGGCTGCACATTCGTCAATCCGGACGAAATCGCCCAAGACGAGTTCGGAGGCTGGAACTCAGAAGAAGCGTTCAGACAAGCAGCGAAAAAATCCGAAGACTTGCGCGAGCAATGCCTAAATGACAGGCGCAGCCTTGCATTTGAAACCGTGCTATCCACGCAGAACAAGCTTGATTTCATTCAACGCGCGGTCGATGCGGGCTTCTTTGTCAGGGTTTTCTTCGTCAGCACCTCACACCCGGCCATCAACGCCTATCGAATTACCTACCGCTACATGGACGGCGGACATGAAGTCCCCATCAGCAAAATTGTCTCGCGCTATACAAAATCCATAGCAAACTGCGTTGAACTGGCTTCACTGGTAGATCGGCTATACATCTACGATAACTCCGTAAACGATCACAGTCCTCGCCTACTGTTCCGCACTCGCCAAGGGCATCTTTGCAAGACCTACGCCGCCGATGCCGATATTCCTGAATGGGCCCTGCAAATCAAGCAATGCGTCCCTGACTGAGCCAAGCACTGTTCTTGCCGCCTGGGGCGGCGCTCTTTAGACTGCTGCTCTTTCTTTTGCACTTCCTTTTCCTTTATTACGAGCAGGGTCGATGCCGACTGCCTTTCCCCAAGACTCTGTTGGCCTGGTAACGCCCCAGGTGCTGCATTTCGCTGAACCCCTGGCGCTGGCCTGCGGGCGCAGCCTGGCCGACTACCAACTGATCTACGAAACCTACGGCGAGCTGAATGCCACGGCGAGCAATGCCGTGCTGATCTGCCACGCCCTGTCCGGCCACCACCACGCCGCCGGCTACCACAGCGCGGACGAGCGCAAGCCCGGCTGGTGGGACAGCTGCATCGGCCCGGGCAAACCGATCGACACCAACAAATTCTTCGTCGTCAGCCTCAACAATCTCGGTGGCTGCAACGGCTCGACCGGGCCATCCAGCCTCAACCCGGCCACCGGCAAACCGTTCGGCGCGGATTTCCCGGTGATGACCGTGGAAGACTGGGTGCACAGCCAGGCCCGTCTGGCCGACGCCCTCGGCATCGCGCAATGGGCCGCGGTAGTTGGCGGCAGCCTCGGCGGCATGCAGGCCCTGCAATGGACCATCAGCTACCCCGAGCGCGTGCGCCATTGCCTAGCCATCGCCTCGGCGCCCAAGCTCTCGGCGCAGAACATCGCCTTCAACGAAGTGGCGCGCCAGGCGATCCTCACCGACCCGGAATTCCACGGCGGGCACTTCCAGGAACAGGGCGTGATTCCCAAGCGAGGGCTGATGCTGGCGCGCATGGTCGGCCACATCACCTACCTGTCGGACGACGCCATGGGCGAGAAATTCGGCCGTGGCCTGAAAAGCGAAAAACTCAACTACGACTTCCACAGCGTCGAATTTCAGGTGGAAAGCTACCTGCGCTACCAGGGCGAGGAGTTTTCCGGGCGTTTCGACGCCAACACCTACCTGCTGATGACCAAGGCGCTGGATTACTTCGACCCGGCGGCCGCGTGCGCTGACGACTTGGCCAAGACCCTGGCGCATGTCACGGCGGATTTCTGCGTGATGTCCTTCACCACCGACTGGCGCTTCTCGCCCGCGCGCTCGCGGGAAATCGTCGATGCGCTGACGGCCGCGCGCAAGAACGTGTGCTACCTGGAAATCGACGCGCCGCAGGGCCACGACGCCTTCCTGATGCCGATCCCGCGCTACTTGCAGGCCTTCAGCAGCTATATGAATCGAATCGCAGTATGAGGCACGCATGAGAGCCGATCTGGACATCATCCAAGACTGGATACCCGCCGGCAGCCGGGTGCTCGACCTCGGCTGCGGCAATGGCGAACTGCTGGCCTGGCTGGCGGAGCACAAGCAGGTGTTTGGCTACGGCCTGGAAATCGACCCCGACAATATTGCCCAATGCGTGAGCAAGGGCGTCAACGTCATCGAGCAGAACCTCGACAAGGGCCTCGGCAACTTCGCCAGCAACAGCTTCGATGTGGTGGTGATGACTCAGTCGCTGCAGGCCCTGCATTTCCCGGACAAAGTGCTGGCGGAGATGCTGCGGGTCGGCAAGACCTGCATCATCACCTTCCCCAACTTCGCCCACTGGCGCTGCCGCTGGTACCTGACGAGCAAGGGGCGCATGCCGGTTTCCGACTTCTTGCCCTACACCTGGTACAACACGCCGAACATCCACTTCTGCACCTTCGACGACTTCGAGCGCCTGTGCCGCGCGCAAGACGCCAAGGTGCTGGATCGCCTGGCTGTGGATCGCGACCATCGCCACGGCTGGGCCAGCCGTATCTGGCCTAATCTATTAGGTGAGATCGGCATCTACCGGATCAGCGGTCGCACCGCCCACGACGTGACAATCGCCAACTGAGCTGGCGGCCGTTCAGGTCGATTCATCAGGAGAACCATCATGCGTCGCATTGCCTTACTGTTTATCGCCCTGTGCCTGAGCTTGCCGGCGCTTGCCGAGCGCAAGCAGAGCTTTGGCGACCTGGACGTACACTACATCGCCTTCAATTCCGGCTTCCTGCAACCGGATATCGCCGCCGCCAACGGCCTGGTCCGCAGCAAGACCCAGGGCGTGGTGAACATCTCCGTGCTCAAGGCCGGCCAGCCGAGCAACGCCAGCGTCAGCGGCGCAGTGAAGAACCTGCTCGGGCGCAACTACCCGCTGAACTTCAAGCAGGTCAAAGAAGGCACGGCGATCTACTACCTGGCACAGTTCCCCTTCGAATCGCGGGAAGTGCTGCGCTTCACCATCACGGTGCGCGCCAGCGACGGCGTCGCCCACAGCGTCGACTTCAACCAGGAATTCTTCCCCGACGAATGATCAGCGAACTCGTACTGGCCAGCCATAACGCCGGCAAACTCAAGGAACTCCAGGCCATGCTCGGCGCCGCGGTGCGCGTGCGCTCGATCGGCGAGTTCAGCAGCGTGGAGCCGGAAGAGACCGGCCTGTCGTTCGTCGAGAACGCGATTCTCAAGGCGCGCCACGCCGCACGCGTCTCCGGCCTGCCAGCGCTGGCCGACGACTCCGGCCTGGCGGTGGACTTTCTCGGCGGCGCGCCGGGCATCTACTCGGCGCGCTATGCCGATGGCCAGGGCGATGCGGCGAACAACGCGAAACTCCTAGAGGTGCTGAAAGACCTGCCGGACGCGCAGCGCGGCGCGCAGTTCGTCTGCGCCCTGGCACTGGTGCGCCATGCCGACGACCCGTTGCCGATTCTCTGCGAAGGCCTCTGGCACGGACGCATCCTGCATGCCGCGCGGGGCGCCCACGGTTTCGGCTACGACCCGCTGTTCTGGGTCGAGGAACGCCAATGCTCCAGCGCCGAGCTGGCACCCGCCGAGAAGAACCAGCTGAGCCACCGCGCCCGCGCCATGGCGCTGCTGAAGCAACGACTGGGCCTGACATGAACCAGCCGTCCTCAACCCCGATCCCTCTCCCAGAGGGCGCGGGGCACCACAGTGCGTTCGAGCTACCGCCACTGGCGCTGTATATCCATATTCCCTGGTGCGTGAAGAAGTGCCCGTACTGCGACTTCAACTCCCACGCCGCCGGGCCGACGCTACCGGAAGAAGAATACATCGACGCCCTGCTCGCCGACCTCGATGAAGAGCTGCCCCAGGTCTATGGCCGCCCGCTGACGTCGATCTTTTTCGGCGGTGGCACCCCCAGCCTGTTCTCGGCCAAGGCCCTCGGCCGCCTGCTGGCAGGCGTGGAGCGCCGCGTGCCGTTCGCGGCGGATATCGAGATCACCCTGGAGGCCAACCCCGGCACCTTCGAGCAGGCCAAGTTCGCCGCCTACCGCAGCCTCGGCATCAATCGCCTGTCGATCGGCGTGCAGAGCTTCCAAGCCGCCAAGCTCAAGGCCCTGGGTCGCATCCACGATGGCGACGAGGCGATCCGCGCGGCCGACATGGCGCGTGCCGCCGGTTTCGACAACTTCAACCTGGACCTGATGCACGGCCTGCCCGAGCAGTCCATCGACGACGCCTTGGACGACCTGCGCATCGCCATCGCCCAAGCACCGACGCACCTGTCCTGGTACCAGCTGACCCTGGAGCCGAACACGGTGTTCTGGAACCAGCCACCGACGCTGCCGGAAGATGACATCCTCTGGGACATCCAGGAAGCCGGCCAGGCGCTGCTCGCCGCGCACGGCTACGCGCAATACGAGGTATCGGCCTACGCCCAGCCCGGCAAGGCGGCGCGGCACAACCTGAATTACTGGACCTTCGGCGACTTCCTCGGCATCGGCGCCGGCGCCCACGCCAAGCTGAGCCGCCCGGATGGAACGATCAGCCGCAGCTGGAAAACCCGCCTGCCGAAAGACTACCTGGCTGCCGGCAAACGCTTTACCGCCGGCGAGCGCGCACTGAGCCAGGACGAATTACCCTTCGAATTTCTGATGAATGTGCTGCGCCTCACGGACGGCGTCGCCAGTGAGCTGTTCACTCAGCGCACCGGCCTGCCGCTGAGCCTGCTGGCCGACGCCCGCGCCGAAGCGCTCAGCCGTGGCCTGCTGCACAGCGACCCGGCACGCCTGGCCGCCACCCGCGAAGGCCAGCTGTTTCTCAACGACCTGCTGCAACATTTTCTGCCTTGATCGGCTGCTTGTGCGCCCGCTGCGCTAAGGACCCCGCATGGATCTGCTCTTCGACCTGATTGCCACCCTGTCGCGCTGGAGCCGTGGCCACCTGTACGACATTTCCCTGGCGATCATGGCCACCCTGTTCGTGCTGTTCGGCCCCGGCATCAATGCCTGGGTGCAACGCTCGATTGGCGGCCTGAACTTCTTCTTCCGCACGCTGATCTTCGTGCTGGTCTGCGCGGTCGGTTACGGCCTGGCGATGGTCTTCATCACCCCCTGGCTGGCCCAGGGCCTCGGTCACTTCAACAACTACACCCTGGCGCCGGTGCTGCTATTGGTGTTCTTCCTGATCGGCGTGCTGGCGGATCGCAACTAGTGCATCAACACACGTAACGCGCCCTGCGGGTCATCGCTATCGGCGAGGTACGCCGAACCTGCGCACGGCCTGGGATGAGCGGTGCGGGACGCGGCATCTGATCCGCTTTTTATTTGAAAATCTGAGTCTGTTATCGGCACCGCCGAACCTCGATCATGCACCCCGCCTGACCATGCCAGATGGGGCGAACTGTATGACCGAGCGCATTCCCGCCACACTCGTCGAGACGATCGACCCGCGCACGTCCGTGCGCCTGACACCCGCACAAGCCGGTGGCGCCATCCATACCCGCAGCTTCACCGGACTGTTCCGCAGCCTGCGCCTGTACGGTGCAGGCGCGCTGTTCCTGTTGTTCTTCGGCACCGCCTGGCTGAACTGGGGCGAGCGCCAGGCGGTGCTGTGGGACCTGGCCGCCGGCAAGTTCTATATTTTCGGCGCGACCTTCTGGCCGCAGGATTTCATCCTGCTCTCGGCACTGTTGATCATCTGCGCCTTTGGCCTGTTCTTTATCACCGTATTCGCCGGCCGCGTCTGGTGCGGTTACACCTGCCCGCAAAGCGTGTGGACCTGGGTGTTCATGTGGGCAGAGAAAATCACCGAGGGCGACCGTAACCAGCGGATCAAGCTGGATGCCGCGCCCTGGTCAACGAACAAGCTGCTGCGCCGCGCCGCCAAGCATGGCCTGTGGCTGGCGGTGAGCCTGGCCACGGCACTGGCCTTCGTTGGCTACTTCACGCCGATTCGCGAACTGCTGCGCGAGCTGCTCAGCTTGCAACTGGGGCTGACCACAGCGTTCTGGCTGCTGTTCTTCACCGCCGCCACCTACCTCAACGCCGGCTGGCTGCGCGAAAAAATCTGCCTGCACATGTGCCCTTACTCGCGTTTCCAGAGCGTGATGTTCGACGACAGCACCCTGCTGGTGACCTATGACAGCGCGCGCGGCGAGGGCCGAGGCCCGCGCAAGAAAACGGCCGACTACCGGGCCCAGGGCCTGGGCGACTGCACCGATTGCACCCTGTGCGTGCAGGTCTGCCCGACCGGCATCGACATCCGCGACGGCCTGCAACTGGACTGCATCAGTTGTGGCGCCTGCATCGACGCCTGCGACACGGTGATGGACAAGATGGGCTATGCCCGCGGCCTGGTGCGCTACACCTCCGAGCGCGCCCTGGCGGGCGGCAAGACGCAATGGCTGCGCCCGCAACTGCTCAGCTACGCCGCCATGTTGCTGCTGATGCTCGCGGCCTTCGTCTGGGCGCTGGACACCCGGCCACTGCTGTCGCTGGACGTGAGCAAAGACCGCGGCCTGTTCCGCGAGAACCCACTGGGGCAGATCGAGAACATCTACAGCCTCAAGGTCATCAATAAAACCCAGCAGACGCGCCGTTATGCCCTGGCACTGGCCGACGCTGGCCCCTTCACCTTGCAGGGCACACGTGAGCTGCGCCTGGCCGCGGGGGAAATCCTCGATCTGCCGGTCAGCGTGGCGCTGACCGCCGAGCTGGCCGCGCCGTCACCCTACACCCTGCGTTTCGAGCTGATTGAGCTGGACGAGCCGCACCACCGCGTCAGCGCCACCAGCACCTTCGTCGCCCCCGCGCAGCGCTGAAGCGGGTCGCATGCACGCTGCCCAGCCAGTAGAGTATGGTGCTCTCTCTGCAGCCGCCACGGGCCCTGGCACGATGAAGCGCTATGAGCAGTTTGCCGATGAAATCGCCGCGCTGATCCGCAGCGGCGTGCTCGCGCCGGGCGAAAAAATCCCCTCGGTGCGGCATGCCAGTCGCACTTACCGGGTCAGCCCGTCGACGGTGTTTCAGGCCTATTACCTGCTGGAGCGCCGCGGCCTGATTCTGGCACGCGCGCGCTCGGGCTATTTCGTCCGCGAACATGCACAACGCCCGTTGCCCGAGCCGGAAATCGGCACGCGCCAGGCCGAGACCACCGCCGTGGATGTCAGCGAGTTGGTGTTCTCGGTGCTCGGCTCGCTGAAAGACCCCGATACCGTGCCCTTCGGCTCGGCGTTCCCCAGCCCGGCGCTGTTCCCGCTGCAGCGTCTGGCCCGCTCCATGGCCCACAGCCTGCGCGGCATGCCGGCCCATGCGGTAATCGCCGACATGACCGAGGGCAACCCCAACCTGCGCCGACAGATCGCCCTGCGCTATAGGGTCAGCGGGGTCATGCTGGCGCTGGAGGAGCTGGTGATCAGCAATGGTGCCATGGAAGCGCTCAACCTCTGCCTGCAATGCGTGACGCAGCCGGGCGACCTGGTGGCCATCGAAGCACCGGCGTTCTACGCCACCCTGCAAGTCCTCGAACGGCTCCAGCTCAAGGCACTGGAGATCCCCATGCACCCGCGCGAAGGCATCGACCTGGACAGCCTCGCCGCCAGCCTCGAGCGGCTGCCGATCAAGGCCTGCTGGTTTATGAGCAGCTTGCAGAACCCGCTTGGCGCGAGCATGAGCGAAGCGAAAAAGCGCGCGCTCTATGAGTTGTTGCAACAGCATCAGGTGCCGCTGATCGAGGACGACGTGTACGCCGAGCTGTATTTCTCCGCGCAGCCGCCCAAACCGGTGAAGAGCTTCGACCGCGACGGCCTGGTGATGCACTGCGGCTCATTCTCCAAGTGCCTCGCGCCGGGCTACCGGGTTGGCTGGGTGGCCGGCGGGCGCTACGCCGAACAGATCGCCCGGCTCCAGCTGATGACCACCATTTCGCCGTCGGTGCCGGCCCAGGCGGCACTGGCCGACTACCTGCAACACGGCGGCTACGACCGCCACCTGCGCAAGCTGCGCCACGCCCTGGAGACTCAGCAGGCCTCGATGCTCGCCTCGGCGGCGCGGCATTTCCCGGCCAGCACGCGGGTGACGCGGCCCGACGGCGGCTATTTTCTCTGGTTCGAATTCCCCGAGCAGGTCGACTCGCTGCAGTTGTTCCAGCTGGCTCTGGCCCAGGGCATCAGCCTCGCGCCGGGGCCGATCTTTTCCGCCACGCGGCGCTTCGGTAACTGCGCACGGCTGAACTACGGCCACCCGTGGAACGCGCAGAGCGAGCAGGCGATGGCCGTGCTCGGGCGCATCCTCGCCTCGTTCTGAGGCGCTTAAACAGCGCCGAACGGCTGCACCTCGGTTTTTTACCGGACGCCGCAGCGCCGAGCGATCATGACGCGCCGCCGTATGCCTTCGGCGCTGGCCGCCGGCCAGCGCCGGAGCGGGCTTAGTTACCCGCGCGGCGCAGGGCCTGCGGGGTGAAGTCGCGCGGCGTCAACGGCGCGTTGAAGTCATACATCGGCTCGTTGTTATCCAGGCCATCGACAAAGTAGCGGCTGCCCTTGAAGTCGTAGATGGTCTCCAGGGTGCTGCCAAACATCGGCACGTCGTAGTAGCTGATCGGGTGGCTTTCTTGCAGCCCGCTCAACTCGCCATCCTTGTCGTACAGATCGACCGCGAGGATTTGCCAGCTGTCCTCGTCAAGGTAGAAGCGGCGCTTGGCGTACGGATGACTGAAGCCCTTGCGCAGCTCGGCCTCGACCACCCAGACGCGGTGCAGCTCATAGCGCAGCAACTCGGGGTTGACCGTGTTGCGTTGCAGGATGCGCTCGTAGGGGAGGTCTTTCTGGTGCACCGCGTAGCTGTTGTACGGCACCAGCATTTCCTGCTTGCCGAGCAAGTTCCACTCGTAGCGATCCGGCGCGCCGTTATAGGAGTCGACCACGTCGGCGGTGGCCATGCCGTTGGTGTCCGGTTGCAGGGTGTCGTAGGCCAGCATCGGCAGGCGCCGCACGCGGCGTTCGCCACGGTTGAAACGCCAGGCCTTGCGGATCGCCAGCACCTGATCGAGGGTTTCCTGCACCACCAGCGCCGAACCGGCCAGCTTGGCCGGCGCGACCACCTTGTACTTGTAGTAGAACAGGGTGTTGTCCAGGTCCTGCGGGCTGACGCCTGCGCGGCCATAGAGGAAGTAGATGTCGCGTTCCAGCTTGAGCAGGTTGTAGGCGCCGTTGGCCAGCACCGCGGCCTGGTTGGTGACAAAACTGATCTGGTCGCCACGGTAACGCATGATGTGGTTCCAGATGGCTTGCTGGCCGTTTTGCGGCAGCGGGAAAGGCACCCCGGCGGCGACCCCGGCCACGCCGTTGCCGCCGGAGATCAACTCGGCGTTCAAGGCGTTGAAGCGAGTGGCGTCATAGATTCGCTGCGGCGCCGCGGCACTGCGGCGGGTCGGGTAGACGCGCAGAGCGTAGTCGGGATTCTGCTCCAGCAAGGCCTGTATGCCGGCCGGCAACTGCGCCTGGTGTTGCGCGAGGTTCTGGCTGTTGACCTGGTACAGCGGCAGGTCGCCGGCATAGGGGTCAGGGTGGTGCATGCCGGGTTGGTAGTTGGCCGGCGGTTGCGCCAGGCCACCGTCCCAGGCCGGAATGGTGCCGGCGGCATTGCCGGCGCGCTCACCGCCCAGCGGGGTCAGGTCCTGGCCCAGGCGCGCGGCCTGAACCGTGTCGACCTTGGCCTGCGCCTGCAACGCAATGGCCGCCAGCAGCAGAATTGAAGATGTTCTCAACACAGCGTTCTCCTCGCGGCGCACCGCATCGCACGCCACTATTTTTTTGTACGCCGACCGGAAGAGGCCGAGCTTTATTGATGCCGTCTTGCGGTGAGGAGCCGTCCTGGCGCCGGGTGGTCCCGATCTTCTGCAATCTCGTCCCTGTGGCGGCTGTGCGCCGTGCCGCGCCGATAGTTCAGCGCGTGAAACCTGTTGCCTCCGCGTGCGGAATCTCGCTATGCCGTATGGGGTGGGCGCAAGCCCAGCCTATGCCAGCGAAAGGCCTCGCTGGCGCGCGCATCAGCAGGTGCTTATACGCTGCGCTGGAACTTCAGGTCCCACACGCCGTGGCCGAGGCGCTCGCCACGCCGCTCGAACTTGGTGGTCGGGCGCTCGCTGGGGCGCTCGACACAACGCCCATCGGCGGCCAGGTTGGTGTAACCCGGCGCTACGTTCATCACTTCCAGCATGTACTCGGCATAGGCCTCCCAATCGGTGGCCATGTGCAGCACGCCGCCAATCTTCAGCTTCTGCCGCACCAGTTCGGCGAAGGCCGGCTGGACGATACGCCGCTTGTGGTGCCGCGACTTGTGCCACGGGTCGGGAAAGAACAGCAGCAGACGGTCGAGGCTGGCGTCGGCCACGCATTGACGCAGCACTTCCAGGGCATCGCAGCTGTACACCCGCACGTTGCTGAGGTTCTGCGTCATCAGGCCGTTGAGCAGCGCGCCAACGCCCGGTTTGTGCACCTCGACGCCGATAAAGTCCTGCTCCGGCGCCGCTGCCGCCATCTCCAACAGGGAATGACCCATGCCGAAGCCGATCTCCAGGGTGCGCGGCGCACGGCGAGCAAATACCGCGTCGAAATCCGCGGCACCGGCCTCCAGCTCCAGGCCGAACTTCGGCCAGCCCTGATCGAGGCCGCGTTGCTGGCCTTCGGTCATGCGCCCGGCGCGCATCACAAAACTCTTGATGGCGCGGTGCTTGGAGGTGTCTTCAGCCGGCTCGGGCTGTTGCTGCGATTCAGTCATGCTGTGCTCGTTATCAGGAGCCTGCCGGACTTGACCGTTCGCTACGAAGGGAAGTCCGGATTGAGGCAATTTTCAGTTTTCGAGGAGAAAAGCCTGCTATTTGACGAGAAAAAGCGGGAAAAATGACCGACCCGGCTTTCCGCAGTAGAACCGCGTCAAGCTCGGCAGGCTCCTCTCGATCTAGATCAGGCCATCCAGCGGCGACGAGGCACTGGCATAGAGTTTCTTCGGCATGCGCCCGGCCAGGTAGGCCATGCGCCCGGCGATGATCGCGTGCTTCATCGCCTCGCCCATCAGAATCGGGTTCTGCGCATGGGCGATGGCGCTGTTCATCAGCACCGCCTCACAGCCCAACTCCATGGCGATGGTGGCGTCCGACGCGGTGCCGACCCCGGCATCGACCAACACCGGCACGCTCGCCTCTTCGAGGATGATGCGCAGGTTGTACGGGTTGCAGATGCCCAGCCCGGTGCCGATCAGCCCGGCCAGCGGCATCACCGCGATGCAGCCCATGGCCGCCAGCTCGCGGGCGATGATCGGGTCGTCGCTGGTGTAGACCATCACGTCGAAACCGTCCTTGACCAGCACTTCGGCGGCCTTGAGGGTTTCGATCACGTTGGGGAACAGGGTCTTCTGGTCGGCCAGCACTTCCAGCTTGACCAGCTTGTGGCCGTCGAGCAGCTCGCGGGCCAGGCGGCAGGTGCGCACCGCTTCGGCGGCGTCGTAGCAGCCGGCGGTGTTGGGCAGGATGGTGTACTTGTCAGGGCTGATCACATCCAGCAGGTTCGGCTCGCCGGGGTTCTGCCCGATATTGGTGCGGCGCACCGCCACGGTGACGATCTCCGCGCCCGAAGCCTCGATGGCCGCGCGGGTTTCCTCGAGGTCCTTGTACTTACCGGTGCCCACCAGCAGGCGCGACTGATAGGTACGGCCGGCCAGAGTAAAGGGCTTGTCGCTGCGAACGTGGCTCATCGGAGACTCCTAGCTGGACGCCTGACAACAGGCTTTGGCAACTGTAGCGGGCGACGGTCGGGCGCACTGCAATCCAACGAAAAGACCGCGCGTACGGCTGTACGTGAGCATTTTCGCACGGAGTCCAACGCGGCCTGGCCGAACGCAATAATGTTCAACGGCCCGATCAGCCGCCACCAATGGCGTGCACCACTTCGATCCGATCACCGTCGCGAAGCGCGGTGGCGGCGTGCTGGCTGCGCGGCACGATATCCAGGTTGAGCTCGACCGCCACGCGGCGCCCAGCCAGGTCCAGACGGCCGATCAAATCCGCGACAGTCTGGCCATCGGGCAGTTCGAATGATTCACCGTTCAACTGAATGCGCATGACGGAGCGATCACAACTGGAAAGAGGGCCGGCATTCTAGCCCGATCACGGGCGATGACCAAGGCTAAAGGGCGCCATTCGTCCAGCTTTCTGACGCCCGAGTCAGCTTAAGCGCCAAGCGGCCAGACCGAGGCAGAACCAGCCTGCCAAGAACGCCAGGCCGCCGAATGGCGTGATGATGCCGAGCATGCCGATACCGCTGAGGGTGAGCAGGTACAGGCTGCCGCAGAACAGCGCGATACCCAGGGCAAACAAGCCGCCAGCCAGGTTCACCAGGCGTCCGGGCGCTTGCAACGCCAGCAGGGCGACGCCGAACAGCGCCAACGCATGGATCAATTGATAGTGCGTGCCGGTCTGGAACACCGCGAGGTACTCCGCGCTGAGCGTGTTTTTCAAGCCATGCGCGGCGAAAGCACCCAGGCCGACCCCGCTAAAACCGGCGAAGGCCGACAACAACAACCACAGACGCGCCATGCATCACTCCAGACAAGCGGGAATCGACCGCTATAATGGCGCGCAAACTCAACCCGGCCAAGCTCGCATGTTCCGATCCATTCGCCGTCGCCTGTTCAAACTGCTGCTTTGGCTGATGGCCGGCTCGGCTCTGCTGGTGCTCGTGTTCCGTTGGCTGCCGCCGCCCGGCACGGCGCTGATGGTCGAGCGCAAGATCGAATCCTGGATCGACGGCCAACCGATCGACCTGCAACGCAATTGGCGCCCTTGGGATGAGCTGTCGGACGATTTGAAAATCGCAGTGATCGCCGGCGAGGACCAGAAGTTCGCCGAACACTGGGGCTTCGATGTCGCGGCGATCCAGGCCGCGCTGGCGCACAATCAGCAAGGCGGCTCGGTGCGCGGCGCCAGCACCTTGAGCCAGCAGGTAGCGAAAAACCTGTTCCTCTGGTCGGGGCGCAGCTGGCTGCGCAAAGGCGCCGAAGTCTGGTTCACCGCGCTGATCGAACTGCTCTGGCCCAAGCAGCGGATTCTCGAGGTGTACCTCAACAGCGTCGAATGGGACGCTGGCGTGTTCGGCGCCGAAGCCGCGGCGCGGCATCACTTCAAGGTTGGCGCGCCTTACCTGTCGGCTCAGCAAGCCAGTTTGCTGGCGGCCGTGCTGCCGAACCCGCGGGAATGGAGCGCCAGCCGCCCGAGCGGCTATGTCAGCCGGCGCGCCAGTTGGATTCGTCAACAGATGCGCCAACTCGGCGGCAGCCACTACATCAATCAGCTGCAACCGACACGCCCGGACTGGTGGCCGGACTGGCTGAAAGCCTGAGCAGGCCCCAGGCAATCAGCAACTGGCCGGTGAAGTACAACGTCACGATCACCGGCACCGCGTACGGAAACGGCTGGATGAACTTGTTCACCCCGATCAGCGAATCCGCCAACAGAAACAGCAGCGCACCCGCCCACAGGCGCCCTGGCCGCTCTGCGACGCGCACCGCCGCTAGCGCCATGCCCAGCAGACCCAGAAAATACAGCGCCACCGGCACCTGCAACGTACCTGTTCCCGGCAGCATCCAGGCCGTCATCGACGCGGTATAGACGATCACCGGCAAGCTCCACCAGCAACGCCACGGCCGGCCATGGCCGAGCTGGAGAAAACCGCCGATGAACGCCACCTGGGTCAACAGAAAAGCCAGCAGCGCCTGGATGAACAGGCCGTCGCGATTGCCGTAATCGAGAAAGAAATCCCCCGCTGCCGCCGCGATAAAACCCACCGCCAGGCAACGACCACCGACCCCACCCGGGCTGCGCCAGACCAACCAGGCAAACAGCAGCATCGGCAGCGGTTTGAGCAACCAGCTCAGCGGGTAGGGTTTGCAGACCAGCAACGCGATGTACAGATACCCGAGAAACGCCGCCAACCCGAGCAGGTAACGTTGAGCGATGGGCATAGCCGCCTCCGTGTCTGGTTATGGCCTCGGCATACTCGCGCGCACCGCCCCAGAGAACAAGCCTAGCGCTGCTGCGCCTCACGCGGCACGGCATGCAACAGGCGCAGCCGCTCGCCATCCGTGTGCGCTGTCAGCCCCAGATCGGGATACACCCAGGCCTGGCCGCCGCCCAGCGCCAGGCGCAGACGCGGCGCCCCGAGGCTGCTGATCAGGCGTTCGGCGGCGACATCGTGCAGTGGCGTGAGACTCAGGCTGGCAATCTGGTGACTGCCCAACTGAGCCAACAATTGCTCACCGAGCGACTGCTCGCCGGCTTGCACACTGGCACCAAACGCGCTCAGCAGGCTGGCGCGCTCGGCCTGAGTCAGCGCCAGTTCCGCCTCCAGCGCCCACGGCTGGTCACCCGTCTGCCACTCGGCCCGATACAGCAAGCGCGCACCGTCCAGACGCGGCTGCAACCACAGCTGGCCGGCGGCCGCGGCCGTCAGCCGGGCCAGGGTCAAACGCTCATCGGCCAACGGCGTGAACACCTCGGCCTGCCATTCGCGCAGCCCTGGCAACGGCTCGGCCGGCTGCGCCAGGCGCACCAACCAGGTGCCGCAGGCGAAGAACAGCGCGCCAATGGCGGCAAAGATCAGCCAGTGCTGCGCACGCAAGGACGGCATGTTCATCGGTTTTTCTCCATGTCTAGTCCTGAAATAGGTTTA
>DELY01000012.1:90062-91854 GCA_002354655.1 Pseudomonas sp. UBA2684 | reverse complement strand
CGAATGGCGTGGAATCCGCACCCTGAATCGCAAAGAAGCCGCTGATCAACCACGCCCGAGGCTGTCGCCAAGGCAGCCCACCCTGCCCCTCGGCAGACGTGTCCTGCTCCGGACGGCTCGGCAGCCAGCCCCACAACAGCACCCCTATAATTGCCGGCAATGCCCAGACCGCCAGGCCGAGGGTCCAGTCGTCACCGAACAGTTGGGTGGCCGGCGCCGTCAATACCGCCCCGCCAGCGCCACCCACCGCCATGCTCAGGGAATACCAACCGACTACTTGGCCCATCCGCCCGGCGAAATGGCGTTTGATAAAACCGGACAACAATGGCCCGGCCACGGCAATCGCAGCGCCAAGCAACACCGCACTGCCAATCAACACCGAGCTGGTCTGCCCGGCCAGACGCAACAGCAACGCCAGCGCGATGACCGCCAAACACATAGCGATGGTGCGTTCCAAACCCAGGCGTAATGCGAGACGCGGCGCGACCGGCGCCAACAGCCCCATGCACAGCACCGGCAGCGCGGTGGTCAGGCTGATCAGACTGCGACTCAGGGAGAGTTCGTTGGCAATCCGCTCGATCAGCGGCGCCAGGGAGGTGATGCCGGGACGAAGGTTGATCGCCGCCAACACCAGGGCCAACAACAAGGTCGCCCGAGGGATCGCTTTCACAAAGAGTCCAAGGTCAAGACGGCTGACAGGCCGGGCCAGCAACCCTAACGCCGCGCCCTGCCTGGGACAAGCCTGGCAGGCACATTTTTGACCAAAAGGTCAGCTTAATTGCGCGTACGTCCCTCGCTGGCAAGGGACGCAGAGGCAGCGGCAATGCGTCAGCCTTGCTTGGCTTTACCGCGCATTTTGTCGGCCATGCTGGTCATTTCGTTGTACAGCAACTGCGGGTTCTTCTGCTTCAACGCCCAGGCCATACGGCCCTGCTCGTGCGGCAGGATCATGAACTCGCCCTTGGCGATTTCCTGGTAGATGTAGTCGGCGATATCCGCCGCATTGATCGGCGAGCTTTCCAGCAGCTTGCCGACCTGGGCCTTCATCGCCGGGGTCGGGCCACGGAACGAATCCAGCAGATTGGTCTGGAAGAACGACGGGCAAACCACATGCACACCAACTTCCTGCATCTTCAGCTCGATCAACAAGCTTTCCGACAATGCCACCACGCCAGCCTTGGCCACGTTGTAGTTGCTCATCGCCGGGCCCTGCATCAACGCCGCCATCGAGGCGATGTTGACGATCTTGCCCTTGCTGCGCTCCAGCAGCGGCAGAAAGGCCTTGCAGCCCTTGACCACGCCCATCAGGTTGATCGCGATCTGCCAATCCCAATCTTCCAGCGACAGCTCGCTGAAGAAACCACCGGAGGCCACACCGGCGTTGTTGACGATCACATCGATGCCGCCGAATTTCTCCTCGCACGCCTGCGCCAATGCCGTCAATTGACTGTAGTCGCGCACATCGCAGCGCTGGGTAAAACCGTCGCCACCCGCTGCGCGCACCAACTGCAAGGTCTCGAGCAAGCCCGGCTCGTTGACATCGGACAGCGCCAAGCGCCAGCCCTCACGAGCCCATCGCAGAGCGATTTCACGACCCAAACCCGAACCCGCGCCGGTAATCATCATGCGATTTTGCATACAGAGGTCGCCTTGTAGTGCTGTGGTAGATGGGCCGCAGTGTAGCGAAGGAAATAATCATCCCCACGTACCATCAGGCTCCTGAATGACCAGGGCAAACTGCCGACGCGGAGGCCAGTGACAACAGGAAACCTGTAGGAGCGGGCCATGCCCG
>DELY01000012.1:65504-89987 GCA_002354655.1 Pseudomonas sp. UBA2684 | reverse complement strand
GAGCGGGCCATGCCCGCGATGCGCTTCGCGGGCATGGCCCTCGCTCATGAACGTCCACGCTTTAAACGCAGTAACAAGACGCTATAAATCAGCACATTCAGCACAAGAACGAAGGCCCCCAGCCACAGCTGAATCTGCGGCGTCAGCCCGGCGGGATAGATGATCGGGATCAGGTAATGCTCGACAAAACCACCGCCATAACCGGCTTGCCCGGCGGCCTGGCGCAAACTGTTCTCGAGCGGTGTCAGTGGGCATTGCAAATGCAGCAACTCGACCACCACACCCCAGATCGCCGCAGGCACGTGCAACCACACCCAGCAGCGCCAGCGCAGTACCAACAGGCCGCCGAGCAGCACAAACACAATGAACAACAGATGCAGCGAGAGCACCGCATCTGCCGCGAGCTGCCAGATCATGGCGCGCTCCCAAGGTGACTATTCAGCATGCGACCACCTGCACGTGCCTGCCGGCTGACGAACACCCCAAGCAGGCAGCAGAGGCGACACCACACGACGCGCCAGCTAAGGCTTGATCCGGCGCTGCTGATGGATCCAATCGACGATTTCGCCTTCCGGGGTATAACCGCTCACGGTTTCGCGCAGCAACTGCCGCACGCGGTCGTAGTCATCGCGCTCGACGGCCCCGAGTAGATCCGCCAATACCGCCTTGAACGCCTCCCAAGACAGATGTTCCTCATTGGCCCGCATGATCATCGGATGCTCGGTCGGGCTAACGTTATCGCCGATCAACAGCTCTTCGTAGAGTTTTTCGCCCGGGCGCAAACCGGTGAATTCGATAGCGATATCACCGTGCGGATTCTTCTCTGAGCGAATGCCCAGGCCGCTGAGGTGAATCATCTTCTCCGCCAACTCGATGATCTTCACCGGCTGCCCCATGTCCAGCACGAACACATCACCGCCCTGCCCCATGGCACCCGCCTGGATAACCAGCTGAGCAGCCTCGGGGATCGTCATGAAATAGCGGGTAATGTTCGGGTGCGTCACCGTGACGGGCCCGCCTTTACGAATCTGCTCATAAAAACGCGGAATCACCGAGCCAGAAGACCCCAGCACATTGCCAAAGCGCACCATGGTGAAGCGGGTCTTATTGACCTGATGCACACTCTCGCCATCGCCAAACAACACCGGCGCAGACTCAGCGCTCAAGGCCTGCAACACCATCTCGGCCAACCGCTTGGTGCTGCCCATAACGTTGGTCGGGCGCACGGCCTTGTCCGTGGAAATCAACACAAAGTGCTCGACCCCAGCCTTCACCGCCGCCTGGGCGGTAAACGTGGAACCCAGCACATTGTTCAACACGCCTTCGGCAATATTGTGCTCGACCATCGGCACATGCTTGTAGGCGGCCGCGTGATAAACCGTATTGACCGACCAAGTGCGCATCACATCCAACAAACGCACGGCATTGCGGATAGAACCTAAGATCGGCACCAAACGTACTGGCAGCGACTCACGCCGAATACGTTGCTCCAGCTCGGTGTGAATGCTGTAGAGATTGAATTCGCTGTGCTCGAACAGCAACAACGTGGTTGGTCCGGTCGCGACAATCTGCCGGCACAACTCTGAACCAATCGAACCACCGGCACCGGTGACCATCACCACCTGGCCACGGATACAGCGTTCGAACAAGGTCTTTTGCGGCGGCACCGCATCGCGCCCAAGCAGATCGGCGATGTCGACTTCCTGAACATCCTCGACCTTGACCCGGCCACTGGCCAGATCCATAAAACCCGGCACGCTGCGAACATGCAGCGGGTACTGCTCAAGCAACTCCAGCACCTCGCGCCGACGCGCACGACTGGCCGACGGAATCGCCATCAATATCTCGTCCGCAGCCGTTTCATTGATCATTTGCTGAATATGCTTAGCGGTGTAGACACGCAGCCCGGCGATCACCCGATTAGCAATATTCGGGTCATCGTCGATAAAGGCAACGGGGCGCATCGCCCGGCCCAAGCGCAACGCGGCAACCAACTGGTTACCCGCCGCCCCTGCGCCATACACCGCCACTTTCGGCAAACCGGCATCACGCCCTTGCAGCTTGGTTGGCTGATCGGCAGAAAACCAATCGCCCATAAAGTACTGGCGCATCACCAGCCGTAACCCGCCGACCAGCACCAGACTCAGCCACCAATAGTTGAACACCATCGAGCGCGGGATAAGCTTGGGCGCCTCCTGGTGCCAATAGACGGCCAGCGCCAGTAATAGCGCCGACAGCGTAACGGCCTTAGCGATAGCCAGCAGCGCATCGTTACCGAAATAGCGCATCACGGCACGGTACATGCCAAAGCGAATAAACAACGGAATGGCGATGATCGGCGCCAGCCCAAATAACCAGGCATGACCACTAAGGGGCTCGATAGCCTTGCTATCCCCCAGGCGCACAACAAATGCCAACCAAAGCGCCACCCAGACAAGCACCACATCCATGGTTACCTGAATCAGTCGCTTATGACGTCGCGGCAAGCTGACCAGACGACTGCGCAACTTCTCAGCAAGTCTTAACACAACAACTCCTCAACGTTCCCAAGCCATCACTGAATAACTGCCACAGAAACCCCTGAGCAGCACAAACCTGTAGGAGCGGGCTTGCCCGCGAAGCTTTTGCCGCGCTCGCAGTCGCAGGGCGAACAGAAGCCTACAACCCCATAGACTGGATTAGCCAAGCCCGGTCCGCCACGCCGAAGCTGAAACCTTATTGATCCGGCCCGCTGAAGTTTGCACGGTCAGCCGGCAGTCCGCAGTCGTAGGGTGGGTCGGGCCGCGCAGGTTAGCCGCGTAGCGGCGTAACCCACCATGGATGTCATCAGCAATCCCTGTGGCCGGCCCGGCGGGCCGGTCGGTGGGTTACGGCCTGCGGCCTAACCTAGGCGGCCCCACCCACCCTACGCAAATCAAGACATTAAGGGCCGGATCAATAGTCCTACTCCAACTCGCCAGCCTTGAACTTCACCGCCAAGCCAACCAACGGCGCATAAGCAATCAGCACACCGGCGAAGCCATCCAGGCCACCCAGGCCGACCCACAGCGCAATGGGCAACAGCCAGATAAGATTCAGGCCCGCTACAGCCAGTGTCACCGGCAAATGCCGGCCAAACCGCCGCGAAGCATACTGATAGGCGTGGCTGCGATGAGCCTCATACACTTTATCGCCACGCAGTAGACGGCGCAGCAAGGTAAAAGTGGCATCGACGATAAACACACCCAGCAAAATCAACCAACTCCACAGCAGCTGCGGCGCTACCCAGGCGGCCTGCAGCGACAAGATGCCCAGCGTGATACCCAGGAAGCCACTGCCTGCATCGCCCATGAAGATGCGTGCTGGCGGGAAATTCCAGAACAGAAACCCCGCCACCGCAGCCGCCAGCAGCAACACCGCAAACATTCCCGTAGATTGAGCTGAGCCTGCGAAGCCCAGCACCATAAACAACAACGCACCGCCCAGACACACACAGATCGCCTCGACACTGGCGATACCATCGATGCCGTCCATAAAGTTATACAGATTGAGCAGCCACACCAGATACACCGCTGCCAGCACATGGCCAAGCCAACCCAGCTCAAGGGTAAAACCAAGCACATTCACGGGTGGCAAACCGCCCAGCCAGAACAGCGCCCAGATAGCGGCAGCAAAATGCCCAAGCAAACGCCAGCGCGCGGCGATATGACCGTGATCGTCGAGAAAACCCAACGCAGCGATACCAGCACCTGAGCCCAACAATGCCCAGACCAGAGGCCAGGCGACCAAGCCCATAGCGGCCATCAACGGCAAGGCCAGCAAAAAGCTCACGACAATCGCCACACCACCACCACGCGGCGTCGGCACCGAGTGCGAGCTGCGAGCATTGGGAATATCGATCAAACTGCGAGCCAAGGCATAACGACGCAACGCGCCAGTCATAAAAAGCGCAACGCCGGCCACCGCCGGCAATAACCACCAGATGCTCATGTGCTTTGCTGTTCCAGAAAATGCTTGGCCGTTTTGCGCAGCGCCTCATCAACGCTGACCGGCGGTGTCCAGTTGAGTAACTCACGTGTCTTGCTGATATCGACCTGCAGCGAGCCACACAAACGCTGGGAAAGCGCCTGTTTACCCAACAACGCCGCCCCTGCTTCCAACATCCAGCTCGGTATCGGTAACAGGCGTGCCGGCCTGCCCAGGGCAACGCCCATACGGCGCAATAATTCGGTAGTCGAAAGATCCTCGCCATCGCTGACCAGAAAGGTCTGGTTGGCGGCGGCGGGATGATCAATACAGGTCACGATCAGGTCCACCAGGTTATCCAAGGCAACCAAGCTGCGCCGGTTGTGGATAGCCCCAAACGGCAAAGGCACGCCTTTATGCAGCCAGCGCATCATGCTCAAGAAATTGGCTTTCACCCCCGGCCCATACACCAACACCGGGCGAACAATCACCACCTCCATAGCGGTTTCAGCCGCCAAGGCCCGTAAACCTTGCTCGGCTTCCATTTTGGAAATGCCATACGGATCAGCAGGCGCCGGCTGTGCATCGGCAAGGTAAGGCACACCCACAGGCGTGCCCTCGCCATTGACCTTGATCGAGCTGATAAAGACAAAGCGGCGTACACCCGCAGCCGCCGCCTGACGAGCGAGGTTCAAGGTGCCCTCGACATTGACCTTGCGGAACTCGGCGAGCGGGTCGGAAGACGTATCGTGCATGACATGCACGCGGGCGGCGCTGTGGATGACCACTTCTACGCCTGCCAAAGCAACTTTCCAGTCGGTGGTGCCATCGAGAGCAGTAATAGATGGATTGACCGCGTCAACAGGCAACGCCGATATAGGCGTTCTCGAGCACGCCACCACACGAAAACCATCAGTAGACATGCGCAAAAGCAAGGGGTGTCCGACGAATCCTGTACTGCCAGTTAAAAGCACTGTTTTTAGCGTCAATTTTTGCCCCTGAGAGTAGCCTGGCGAAACAAGCCCTCCAAACTCGAAAAAAGCTTTGCTTTAGAAAAATGCTCTTCGTAGTAACGTTTACCTGAGGCGCCCTTAGTCTCCCGCTGTAATGGGCTCATCTGCGCCATCTGGCTGACGATTCTGGCAAACCCCCGACGATCTCCCGAGCGACAGGCCAGACCTGCATCGGCCTCTTCGATGACGCGGGCTGCCTCACCATCGATCATGCCCAAGATCGGCTTACCGGATGCCAAGTAAGCCTGTACCTTGCCGGGAATGGTTTTTTCAAATACTTCGTTAGTCTTTAACGAAACCAATAGCGCATCGGCTGTTGCGAACAGAGCAGGCATTGCTTCAAGTGGGTGGCGCCCCAGCAGAAATACATTGTCCAACCCTCGCTCGATGACCTGCTGCTCAAGCCACTCGCTCATCCTACCGTCGCCAACAATAACCCAGCGTATGGGCAGTTCGCCGCGCAAGCCCTCGGCCACATCGAGAATGGCGGGAAAGTCCTGAGCATCACCCAAGTTTCCGGCGAACAAAACTGTAAAAGAGCGAACGTCACGCTCGATCAGCGGCGACCCCTCCGCCGGCAGGCTAGAAAAGCCATCCTCAGCCCAGCTTGGGAAATACACCAACCGCTCGAAGGGCATCTTACGCGTGCAATATTGCTTCACACTGGCGGAAAACGCTTTCGACTGAAGGAGTAAATAGTCGGCTCTGTTGTATATCCAGGACACAACTTTGCCCACTAGAGCGAGCAGGCGTGCATTGCTCAATACACCAACCGCTTTTAATGTCTCTGGCCATAAGTCAAGCACCCAGATAAACACAGGTACCTTTTTCAACTTACCAATCACAAGTGCGGGGATAGCCGACATAATCGGCGATACCGCATAGACGAAGATCGCGTCGTACCTATTCCCGCGCAGCTTCCAGCTACCCAACACAGAGCCACTAACGAAGAACGACACGTAGTTCAGGATAAGCGTGATGCTGCGCTTGCCGCGTGGAATGAATGGCACCCGCACGATCTTTGCCCCCCGATACTCAGTGTATTGCTCGGGCGACCGGCGGTAATCCTCGAATACGCGTCCTTCCGGATAATTGGGCCAGCCAGTCAAAACAGTGACTTCGTGCCCACGCTGAATCAATCCCTCGACGAGATCGTTGATGCGCATGTTTTCCGGCCAGAAATACTGGCTGACGATCAGAACCTTCAATTTTTGCTCAGGCATGCGAAGGCTCAGTCGTTCCGTTTCCAGACATTGCGCATCACATAATCGCGATAGCTGTGAATGATCCGCACCACTTTTTCAGCAACGTTAGACATGCTGTAGTCGGTTACCATGCGCAGGCTGCGTTCCTCTCCGCGTGCTTGACACTCCAGTATCTGCAATCCCTGCATGACTCGCTCGACCTCCAGCCCAACCATCATCGCAGCGGCCTCCTCCATGCCTTCCGGGCGCTCATGCGCTTCGCGGATATTCAACGCCGGGAAGTTGAGAATCGAGGATTCTTCATTGATCGTTCCACTGTCTGACAGCACCGCCTTCGCCGTGAGCTGCAGCTTGTTGTAATCCTTGAAACCCATTGGCTTGAGTAAACGCACGTTGTCGTGAAACGTCACCCCCATTACCTCCACTCGCTTCTGTGTACGCGGGTGGGTGGAGATAATCACCGGGTAACCATAATGTGCTGCCACTGTGTTGAGCACATCCACCAGTTTGAGAAAGTTCTGGTCGGAATCGACGTTCTCTTCGCGGTGAGCACTGACCACGAAAAACTTCCCTGCCTCTAACCCCAAACGCTCCAGCACATCCGAAGCCTCGATACCATCACGGTAATGATTGAGCACCTCGAACATCGGGCTGCCGGTCTTGATCACCATGTCCGGCGGTAGCCCTTCCCGCAAGAGATAGTCACGGGCGATGGTGCTGTAGGTCAGGTTGATATCGGCTGTATGGTCGACGATGCGACGGTTGATTTCTTCCGGCACACGCATGTCGAAACAGCGGTTGCCAGCTTCCATATGAAAAGTCGGGATCTTGCGACGCTTGGCTGGAATCACCGCCATGCAGCTGTTGGTATCGCCCAACACCAGCAAGGCCTCGGGTTGTACTTCGGCCAGCACACGATCCACGGCAATGATTACATTGCCGATAGTCTCGGCACCTGTCGCACCGGCGGCGTTAAGAAAATGGTCTGGTTTCCGGATACCGAGATCCTGGAAGAATATCTCGTTCAGTTCGTAATCATAATTCTGGCCGGTGTGGACCAACACATGCTCGCAGTACTGATCCAGTTTGGCCATAACCCGTGACAAGCGGATAATTTCCGGACGGGTCCCCACCACGGTGACAACTTTCAGCTTCTTCATTGCAATTCTCTTCAAAGATGCGTTTATGCCTCGGTACCAACGGGGCGCGCATAGGTATCCGGGTGTTCGCGATCGAAAATCTCGTTAGCCCAGAGCATCACAATCATTTCTTCGTCACCGACATTAGTAATGTCATGGGTCCAACCGGGTACGGTTTCGACTATTTCCGGTTGCTCTCCCGTGGTGAACAGCTCATGGAACTCGCCAGTAGCGATATGACGGAAGCGGAAGCAAGCCTTGCCCTTGATAACGAGGAATTTCTCCGTCTTGGAGTGATGATAGTGGCCACCCCGGGTAATACCCGGATGTGCCGTGAAATAGGAAAACTGACCTGAGTCGCGGGTTTTTAGCATCTCAACGAACACGCCACGCGGATCACTATACTTCGGCACTTCATAAGTGAAGCGTTCGGGCAGCAAATAACTAAGGTACGTTGAGTACAAAGCGCGCACCAAGCCAGTGCCGACTGCCTCGGTAATCAACGTGCCACGGCTGTCGCGGAAGGTGCGCAGTTGCTCTGCCAGTTCGCCAACCGTAATGCTGTATTGCGGATCGACCGTTACGAAGGGGTGACCGAACAGCCGCCCCTCCAGTACAGCAATGAAATGGGCAATCACATCATCGATATAAACCAGGGTGATGCACGCCTGGGGGTCGTTGATCTGGATAGGTAGGTCGCGAGCAATGTTGTGACAAAAGGTCGCCACAGCCGAGTTGTAATTCGGACGAGCCCACTTGCCGAACACATTGGGTAAGCGGAAAAGGTGCACAACAGAACCATACCTGTTTGCCAGATCGAGCAGCGCCTCCTCCGCGCCTCGCTTGCTACTGCCATATGGGTTGTCCAACTCGGCCTGACTGGATGAGGTGTACAACAGAGGAATTTTCCGGCCACTGGCCTCAATAGCCTCACACAGCTTGCGAGTCAGATCGGTATTTCCGCGTTGAAACTCCTGTGGGTCTTGCGGGCGATTGACACCAGCTAGGTGAAACACAAAGTCAACCCGCTCTACAAGAGCCGAGAGTGTGTCTAGCCGATCATGTCGGGTGAAGCACAACACCTCGATATCTGATCGTTCTCCTAGATGCGCGATGAGATTCCGGCCGACAAAACCGTTGGCACCGGTAATCAGCACTTTCATCGATCATTCCTCCGGAGTAGCGTGCTCACCACGCTGAATAGCACGCATGAAATCCAGCTTGAGCAGTAGGCGTTGCATACCCTCGACATCCAAGCGCTCGGTGTTGTGCGAGTTATAGTCTTCCATGTGCGAAATCCTCTCCTCACCCTGCTCGACAAACTTAGCGTAATTAAGGTCACGCAAATCCGGCGGTACGCGATAGTAAGCGCCCCTGTCTTCGGCACAGGCCATTTCTTCACGGCTGAGCAGCGCTTCAAATAGCTTCTCGCCATGCCGAGTGCCGATCACCTGAATCGGGTGCTCAGGCTTGTCGAGCATCAGTGTCAGCGCCCGAGCCAGAGTCTCCACTGTGGCAGCCGGTGCCTTCTGCACGAACAGGTCACCGTTGTTGCCATGCTCGAATGCGTACAACACCAGATCTACGGCGTCGGCCAACGTCATCATAAAGCGGGTCATGTTCGGGTCAGTCAGCGTCAGCGGCTTACCGGCACGAATCTGCTCGATAAACAACGGGATCACCGAGCCACGCGAGGCCATGACGTTACCGTACCGGGTGCCGCAGATGACCGTCTTGTCATCATCTGCATTGCGTGACTTGGCGACCATGACCTTCTCCATCATCGCCTTGGAGATGCCCATGGCATTGATGGGGTAAACAGCCTTGTCAGTGCTCAGGCAGACAACGCGATGGACACCATTCTGGATAGCCGCTTCCAGCACGTTTTCAGTGCCAATCACATTGGTCTTGACGGCTTCCATCGGGTGGAACTCACAGGAGGGCACCTGCTTGAGCGCAGCAGCATGGAAAATGTAATCAACACCACGAGTGGCATTCAACACGCCCTGGTAATCGCGCACATCACCGATATAAAACTTCAGTTTGGAACTGGAGTAACGCTTGCGCATGTCATCTTGTTTCTTCTCGTCACGACTGAAAATACGAATTTCAGCGATATCGGTGTCGAGGAAACGCTTGAGAACGGCATTGCCGAAAGACCCCGTGCCACCTGTTATCAATAAAACCTTATCATCAAACATGACACACCTCTTTACTCACAAAGGCCTTGGTAAAAGATACCACACACAGGAGGCTGCTCATACATAGAATCATTAGCTTTAAACCTCATCGACAGATGCAAATAAATATCTGATCGCTCTAGCCAGAACACCATTATTATAGACTCGTATCGTGGCAAGCTTTTAGTTATGGTCGAAATAGCAATAAAAATAGCCCCCATCCAATCCGAAGACTACTCATTACAACAAAGTCATAACAACTTCAAACACCCACCTCCGGGCACCCGAAAAGCATCATAAGCGTACGTGGAGTATCCAGCTGATAATCACTACCAATTTGACTGAACGAAAAATCCCATCCAGCACGAAGAATAGGTAATTCAATAGTAAATCCTCTGCTCCACCAGCACCGTTTGAGTGTAAGGCACACATATCACAGGCATGCTGAACTCAAGAAATCCTTCCGCACATCTCCATGCTATACAGCCATTCAGAATTTTAGCTTCAGAATATTTTGGCCCAGCTATCACAACCTCGACATTGTGTCCTTGAGCGATCAGAACCTTGACCAAATATTGATAAATAACGACTCTGACCAAAGGCATTTACTCACCAAGAAAATATTAAAAGGTTCTCATCCAAGCTATCTTCCAGAAAAAAACTTGTAGAATCTTTCGCGCAACGAATAAAGAGGAGAATTTGAATGAAATAGCGCCTTAACCTTTATTGAAAATGAAACATGTGGAACCAGCAGAAGAAAAACCGACGCCCCTAAGTATCTAAAAATATGGACAGAAAACTCAAATAAAAGCGCTCGAATCTGCGTATCAGACAATTTAGAACCATGTTTCTCAAAAAAATAAAATGCGGCCCTTTGCCTCACCCACATCTGGGAGTTCACCACATCAAAAGCAACCCCTCTCTGGTAACTGTTATTTTGATGAATCCTATAAAGCAGACCAACGAGAGGGACATGAAACTTAATAATGCGAGAAAAACGTGCATGCAGAACCAGCCAGCTATCCTCATTAGCCAGCATTGAAGGAATTGGAAATGCCAACTCACCAAATGCTTTATTGAAGGCCATGCATCCACCAGACTCCAACCCTAGATTCTTATTTTTTGGCAAAACCATGCCATCATACTTTTCGTTATCAGAGAAAGACTTTAATTTACACAAACTGATTGCCGGGTCAGTGGCCATCACCTGACGAAGAGGTGCAACCCTAGCCTCCACCACATCCGGAATAATATAATCATCACCCGCAGTCAATATAAAATAATCTCCACTAGCCTTTTCATAAGCCAAACTAAAGGCAGCCGCCTTGCCAATTCCACCGGTTCTAAAAACCTTTACTGATGAATAGCCAAATGACTCTACAAGCTCAGGAGTCCCGTCGTTTGACCCATCATCGACTACAATCACCTCGACCGGAGCAAAGGAAATATTGACTATAGAATCAAGAGCCCCCTTGATGTATTTAGCCTCATTTTTTACCGGCATCAAAAAACTAATCACCCTAACCTCCGACAGCTACTTTTGGGGGAAACAAAAACAACCCCTCACTAAAAATAAAATTCGCTTATTATGCTAAAAAATTACTAGCAGTGCGAAGATAAAAGTGGCAACCCATTTTTAACACCGCCAATCATTTCTAGCTTCAAAAATAAAGCGGCACCTGGCAATATCAATCTGAAAAAATCAGGCATGATCGCATCAAAGTGATGTCCAACATGCACCATGACTTCCGAACATCAAGCTGTTTTTCCAACAATACGGCTGACCGCGGCCGTCTTAACAAACTATGGAATAGCACCGGCTACAGCAACAACCTTCATGACCACCTCAATGCTTATCTCTATTATAGAAACAGACCAACAAACTAATTGCAAAGTCAAATCCCTGTAAATAACCCACATCAAAAAACCGACAAATACTGTTCACTTATTCTCCAAAAATCTATCATCCCAATAAAACTCATAAGGGATGTAAGTTGAATTCAATGCCTCTTCAAGAGGCTCTCCAGAATTTATTCTTTCATTCAATATTTCAGCTTCGTTCGCTACCCCGTGCACCAAAACACCAAATGTCAAAATCACCGGAGCCCAAAAAAATATATAACCCCACGAATGCCTTACACAAGAAAGAGTCTCCAACAAGAAAAACAAATACAACAAAAGAGCAATTGTTATAAGCCTATAAGCGATAGGGTGATACCCATAAAGCACAACCGAGACAATCAAAAATATGGAACTACCAAAAAACAAAAAATTGGCTCTAGAAAACAAAAAAACAGAAGCAACAACATTAGCAACTATCAACAAACCATATACTGAAACCCCTGACTTAGCATTTCGCAAATAATCTGCATAAAATTGAAATTTTAGAGAAAAATTATATATTTCTTGATAGAAGACAGCAGCAGCAGCAAAACAAGAAAGCACAATTAGAAAAAAATATTTCAATCCCAAACGAGGAAGAAGCAAAGGATAAAAAAATAAGACAGAAACATGAAATCCTGGAGCCAGAACCGCAGCTAAAAGCCCAACCGAACGAGACTTACCACATAACGAATACAGAAATAACATAGTTGCAATCGCAGACCTAGCAATATTGAAATGAAAATTTAAGTAAAAAAGCAAAACATATGCCACTAAAAAAAGATGTTTATTCGAACTATGCTCACACACTTTCCAAAGCAAGAAAGCCTGAAACACCGACATCATAAGAAGATAGAGAAAACTGTTATCAAATAAATATTTATGTCCCGCAAGAAAAAGCACAAATAGCGGCTCCATACTACTAAATAAATGTAGTAAATAATCAGAGTCCGACAAATTCTCATAAGCACGGAGATATGATAAAGTATCAGAACCAACCAGGCCGCGAAGTCCTGCGAACAATATCAAGCTCGCAAACACAATACATATCAAAACAGAAGACTGTCGCTTAGGTAATTTTCGCGCAACGAGCAAAATTCCGACCATCAAGAAGAAAAGCGACGCATATACGTACATATTTTATCTCACGACTCTTAATTACAGCAGCAACAGCTCAATGAGCATTTTTAAACCCCTTGCTCTGCACAAGCATTATTCAAGAGCAATTAAATCTAAGAACTTTAAAAAACCATCTGCATTACTCTAACTTCTTGTTATTGAGCAGCACCAAGCCTATTACACTCTCCCACTAACCCAAAGCCTTAACTTACTCACTCCTTTCTTTAGAGACTTACTAAATATAAAAATCGCGAGAAAGGAGATCGCCCCCCACATGCCGATAAATACCAAATGAAGCTTTTCTCCTATAAGAGCAAAACAAATTGAAACCACCAAACAGATCAAAGTCATGCTATAGAGTTTAACTCGTGGCAATCGGCGCCACACCAAACTCGAAAACTCTGTACGCGCAATAAAGAATATCCAAAAAGCGAAGGCTGTCGATATAGCTGCCCCTGCTGCTCCATATATAGGGATAAGCAAATAATTACCTACTAAGTTGACCACGACTGCGATAATCGAAGCCATCACCGCATAGGTGCTTTTACGAGCAATACCCAAGCCGACTCCCGTTGCTTCCGAAAGGGTGTAGAACAACGGGTAAGCCATGCAGGCCACCAGAATATACTGAACGCTTTCGTACGAGGGCGGTAACAAATAGGTGATGCCCCAAGAAAAGAGTCCGGCCAGCGAGAACAGGATAACGACTGCAACTAGTACGTACTCTGTAACCTGATCGATTTTTTCAGTATTGATGCCTTCTGCTGCCCATTTGTAAACAGTCGGCGCCCAAATAGTCGAGAAGATACTCTGAAAAACAACAGCTGCCGCAGCAAAACTGGATGCCACCGAATAGATACCCAGCTCTTCGAAATTGGAGAGGCTACGCAAAAAAACCTTGTCCATAGCCGTCAACCCCCAGAAGGCGGCTCCGCCCATTATCAGAGGTGCTCCAAAGCGCAGCATGGCTTTCAGCTTTTCGGTATCTACTCTTTGACTTAATGCTACAAACCACTCCTGACGGGTATTCCAGACATATATCAGAGTAACAGCCGTGATTGACAGCGTATGGGCGATTACCAGATGAAGAAGATCGAAGCCGAATGAGAAAAGGACATAAACGCCAATTACGGAGAGAAACAAAACCTTTGGCAAGACTTGGCTCATGGAAAAAGCCAATCCCCTTTCCTGCATGCGCAGAATCAGGGATAAGAAACGCGAAACAAATGCAGCCAGAAAGCACAATGCAACCAGAATGCTGATCTGTACGCTGTCCACGGAAAAAAGAGCTTTGGAAATAAAACCAGGCACCACGAAGCAAAACGCCAAGCCCATAACAAGCAATAGCAACCCCGGTAACAAGGCAGCCTTGAGCAGCGCAGGCTTACGCACCGATTCGTGATAATCACGTACATAGGCCTGATCCAACCCCAGACTGAATAGCAGAACGCAGAAACTGGAAACCACCTGGAGCATGGCTATTCGTCCGATATCCTCGGCCGAATAGAACCAGGTAATGATCGGTAGAGTAATAAAACCTAAAACCGCCCCCCCTACGGGACCAACGGTAAAAGCGGCGATTTTTCTTGCGTTCAAGCGAAAAACTCTAGGACCGAATCGATAACCTGCTTTCTCTCATTCTCTTGTAAGCCATACCAGATAGGTAGACGGATCAATCGTTCGCTGTCTTGGGTTGTATAGCGATCTTCACCGTGGAACCGACTGAATTGTGGGCCAGCGATAGCTGAATGAAGTGGGACATAGTGAAAAACACCATATACTCCACACTTCTTCAAATGTTCAAGCAAGAGTGTTCGCTCATTGAGATCGCTGACTTTCAGGTAGAACATGTGTGCGTTATGAATACAGCCTTCCGGTATTGACGGCAGCGTGATTTTTCCATCGATGGCTAATGGACGTAGTGCCTCGTAGTAAGCCTGCCAAAGCTGTAAGCGGTTTTGATTGATTTCTTCAGACTTTTCTAATTGCCCCCACAGGAAGGCTGCCTGAATATCACAGGGCAGATAGCTGCTACCAATATCGACCCAACTGTATTTGTCTACCATTCCGCGGAAAAACTGACTGCGGTTAGTGCCTTTTTCCCGGATGATTTCGGCGCGACTAATAAAACGTTCATCGCTGATGATCAGCAAGCCACCTTCGCCACCACTGGTATAGTTCTTGGTTTCATGGAAGCTGAAGGCCCCCATATGGCCGATACTGCCCAAAGGGCGACCTTTGTAAGTAGCCATCATGCCTTGAGCAGCATCTTCAATGACAAAAAGCTGGTGACGGGAGGCGATATCCATGATGGTGTCCATCTCGCAGGCGACGCCAGCATAATGAACAGGAACGATGGCTTTGGTTTTTGGTGTAATCGCCGCTTCGATCAGGTTTTCATCAATATTCATGGTATCCGGGCGGATATCGACGAAAACGATCTTCGCCCCACGCAAGACAAAGGCATTGGCTGTACTGACAAAGGTGTAACTGGGCATGATGATTTCATCGCCCGCTTGCACATCGATCAGTAACGCAGCCATCTCTAGCGCGTGCGTGCAGGAGGGTGTCAGAAGTGCTTTTTGGCACCCTAACTTGTCCTCGAACCACGCCTGGCAGCGCTTGCTGAACTCACCATCACCCGAGATTTTCGGGCTGCGCATGGCAGCAAGGACGTACTGATCTTCGTTACCGGTGTAGGGCGGCTTATTAAATGAAATCATTGGAAATCTCTTCTAAATATTTTTGTTCCAGCGCAAGTAGGTCTTGTTTTCTTTCCTTGACCCTACGTGCTGGGTTGCCTACGTAGATACCCCACGGCAGGGTGCTTTTATTGACTAATGTCATAGCTCCGACAGAGCAACCTTCAGCAACACGAACCCCTGGAAATATTATAGAGCCCGCACCAACGATGACATGCTTACCAAATGTTACTTCTTCGAAAGTTTCTCTCTTAAATTTACGAGGAACTAAAGAATTAGTCAGCGTTTCGCCGCTATAGTCATCTGACTGGGAAAAGACCTTCACCCCATATGCCAGCGTGCAGAAATCAGAAAAAAATATACCGGGAACTCCGCCAGCCACCAGACACATCGGGGTTATGTGACAGAAGTTACCAATTCGAACCTTGCCTGAAATTACACAAAAATCATCAATTCTGGAGTTATCGCCAATCTCAATTTGATCGGCATTATAGATGCTTGCCTTATCGCTTACTTTGACATTTCTGCCAAGGTACCGAAAGCCCATCTGCTTGAGTTGCTCATCTGAGTAGTAAGCCATGGATTTACCCCTCAAATATTTTCTTGAGTTGATTAATTACTACTGCTTCTGAGAAATTACTTTTTATTGCTTCTCGATTACATATCATGGAGCGCTCATCTATTGAGCTCAGTTCAATCTCTGAATTCTCGTAGACTTTTACCCCCTTTTTTTTGAACATCAGCCAAGGGGTAATATCACTTCTCATGTAAACCTTCTTGCCCAACCCCAAGAGAGTAATGATATTACCCATAGCCTGCTGGCGCTTGTGATTGAAAATGGCAATATCAATTTTCCCAAGAAAATCCAAATACTGATCAAACGGCATAAAGTTGGTTAGCGGCTTGAATTTATCCCCAAACCGATCTCTCCCCATGTTGATCACCGATTGAGCATACTCCTGATTCCCGTAGGACAAAGGGGCATAAATCGCGATATCTTGATCACGAAACGGGGCGAGCCTCTCAAGAATCTCTAGGTGGTTATTGCTTGAGTCTGCCGAGTTACCGACCTGAATATTGATCGTCCCATGCGGCTCGCTTTTTATCGCGTACTCTCGATATATGTTGCTGGTGTACATAATGCACTCATGGTATTTGCCTGTGGCTCCATACCAATTACGTGCGAACTCCACATCCCCTTCGACATACGTAATCAAGTGCCCCATGCGCTTAATTACAGGTCGCTTGAAATAGTTCCTCAACCACCATTTCCAGCTCTTACAACCAAACTTGTAATCATATAAATCTCCGCCCCATATCATCCAATAGCACTTCTTTAAAACCCAGGGCTGCAAGAAGAGCAGAACTATCGCATAAAAATCCCAAAGGCCATGGATAATTATTTTATCCGCTTGATGTGCAGCCCGAGTGAAACTCAGAAACCAGGCAGCCCCAGTTAAATTTTTACTTTTTATATTCAAATTTTTTGGCCATTCCTCAGCGGATGCATGACTCAATATGCAATGCTGAGTATGCTCAAACTCCTTCTCGACAAGCTGAAAGAATGACTTTGTAAACGTCTGAGGTTCTGCGATATGGAGAATCTTCATTTTATCAAGGACAGGAGATATTGACCGTAGCCGTTCTTACTTAAGGCTTTTCCGATTCGTTGCAGATCGTTGGCACTGAGCCAATTGTTGTAAAAAGCGATCTCTTCCAAGCAAGCTACTTTATAGCCTTGGCGTTTCTCGATGGTTTCAACAAAGTGAGCGGCTTCCAGCAGGCTTTCATGGGTGCCGGTGTCGAGCCAGGCGAATCCGCGGCCGAGTAGTTGGACGTTGAGGTCACCACGCTCCAGATAGGCTTGGTTGATGCTGGTGATTTCCAACTCGCCGCGATCTGAGGGCTTTACCTGCTTGGCGATCTCGACTACGTCGTTGTCATAGAAATACAGGCCAGTCACTGCATAGTGAGACTTTGGCTTGAGCGGTTTTTCCTCGATGGAAACGGCACGCTTATCGGCATCGAACTCAACCACACCAAAACGCTCCGGATCCTTGACGTGGTAACCGAACACGGTGGCACCTTTGCTGCGGCTGGCGGCATCCCGCAGTAAAGGGCCGAAACCCTGGCCGTAGAAGATATTGTCGCCCAGCACCAAGCAGACCGAATCTCCGCCAATAAACTCTTCACCGATGATGAAAGCTTGTGCCAGTCCATCGGGGCTAGGCTGTACGGCATAGCTGAGCTGAACACCGAACTCGCGGCCATCGCCCAGCAGGCGCTGAAAACCACCGATGTCGTCTGGGGTGCTGATCAACAGGATATCGCGGATGCCGGCGAGCATAAGCACCGACAGCGGGTAATACACCATGGGCTTGTCGTAGATCGGCAGTAACTGCTTGGACACGCCTTTAGTAATGGGGTACAACCGGGTGCCGGAGCCACCGGCGAGGATGATGCCTTTCATGTATGCCAGTCCTTATGCCGGAGTGCCTAGGCGTTCACGTTGATAACTGCCATCCTGCACGCGGCGGCACCATTGCAGATTGTTCAGGTACCACTCGACAGTCTTGCGGATACCGGATTCGAAGGTTTCCTCTGGCAGCCAGCCCAGCTCTCGCTGAATCTTGCTGGCGTCAATGGCGTAACGCAGATCGTGGCCAGGGCGATCCTGGACATGCGTGATCAGTGAGGCATGCGGGCAGTAAGGTGAATCGGGGCGCAACTCATCGAGTAACTCACAAAGGGTGTGCACAACCTCAATGTTCTGCTGCTCGTTGTGGCCGCCGATATTGTATGTATCCCCCACTTTTCCCTCAGTCACCACTCTGTACAAGGCGCGGGCGTGGTCCTCCACATAGAGCCAGTCGCGTACCTGGTTACCTTTGCCATACACCGGTAGCGCCTTGCCCTCCAGAGCGTTGAGGATCATCAGCGGGATGAGCTTTTCGGGGAAGTGATACGGCCCGTAGTTGTTCGAACAGTTGGTGACCACGGTCGGTAGGCCGTAGGTGCGGCGCCAGGCGCGTACCAAATGATCGGAGCTGGCCTTGCTCGCCGAATAAGGCGAGCTTGGCGCGTAAGGTGTGGTTTCGGTGAACAGCTCTTCGGGGTCTTCCAGGTCGCCGTACACCTCGTCGGTGGAGATGTGGTGGAAGCGGAAAGCGGCCTTGCGCGCGTCATTCAGGCCTTGCCAGTACTGACGAGTGGCTTCCAGCAGGATGTAGGTACCGACGATGTTGGTTTCGATGAAAGCGGACGGCCCATCGATGGAACGATCAACGTGGGACTCTGCCGCCAGGTGCATTACCGCATCCGGTTGCTGATCGCGAAACACCCGCTCTAGCGCTGCACGGTCGCAGATATCTACTTCTTCAAAAACGTAACGTTCGCTGCCGCTGACTTCGACCAGCGATTCGAGATTGCCGGCATAGGTCAATTTGTCAAGGTTGACCACACTGTCGTCAGTGTTGCCAATAATGTGGCGGATGACCGCCGAGCCGATGAAGCCGGCGCCACCTGTTACGATAATTTTCATTCTATTAAACCAGGCTCTGCACGATTTTCTTTGTCACTTCAGCATCCATATACGGATGCATAGGCAGACTCATCACCTGTTCCGCCACCTCATCACCTACCGGCAAACTAGCAGCCCTGTCAGCCACAGCCGGCTGTTTATTCAACGGAATCGGGTAATGCACAGCTGTGGGGATACCGGCCTTGTTCAGTTTTTCCTGAACCGACTCGCGATCATGGATACGAATGGTGTACTGGGCGTAAACACTGGTGTTGTGAGGCTCGATGTGGGGGATGGCAATGATTCCGGATGCCCCGTTCGCAACGAAGACATCGCCTCCGCTAGGCAGCAGTAGCTCGTTGTAGCGAGCTGCGGCTTGCTTGCGCAAAGTAATTTCGTCTTCGAATATCTCCAATTTGGGCAGTAGAATGGCCGCCTGTAGGGTATCCAGGCGGCTATTCACACCCACTCGAATATGGTGATAGCGACGATCTTGACCATGCCGAGCGATCTGGCGCAGCACTTTTGCCAACTCATCGTCATTGGTGAAAATTGCACCACCGTCGCCATAACAACCCAACGGCTTGCTAGGGAAGAAGCTGGTGCAGGCGATAGTGGTCAGGTTACAAGAGCGCTTGCCCTTGTAAGTAGCACCAAAACTCTGTGCGGCATCCTCGATCACCGGAATACCGTGCTTGGCAGCAATTGCGTTGATGGCATCGAAGTCAGCGCATTGGCCATACAGTGAAACCGGGATTATCGCCTTGGTGCGCGGGGTGATAGCCGCTTCCAGCAGGCTCGGGTCAAGGTTGTATGTACGAGGATCGATATCCACGTAGACCGGTTTGGCGCCCAGCAGAGCAACGGTTTCAGCGGTAGCGATATAGGTGAACCCTGGGGTGATGACTTCATCACCAGGGCCAATCCCTAAAGCCATCTGCGCGATCTGCAGAGCATCGGTGCCGTTGGCGCAGGTAATGCAATATTTGGCACCGGTAAAGGCGGCAAGCTTCTCTTCCAGCTCGGCGACTTCCGGACCAAGGATGTACTGGCCATGAGCTAGGACGCGCTGGATGCCGGCGTCGATCTTATCCTTGATACGAGCTTGCTGAGTTTTCAGGTCGATGAATTCAATCATTTATTGCACGTCCACTTTGCTCAGGGTGTTGCCGCTCAGTACATAGCGAGCATTGGTGTGCTGACAGGCAACCTCGCCCTCCCCGGTTACCGGCAATGCCAACTGCTCGCCAAACTCACTCATCCAGCCGATCTGGCGTGCCGGTACCCCCACCATCAGGGCATAGGCTGGAACGTTCTTGTTGACTACCGCACCGGCCCCAACGAAGGCGAACTCGCCGATGGTCACGCCGCAGACGATGGTGCAATTAGCACCAAGTGTGGCGCCTTTTTTCACCAACGTATCGCGATACTGATCCTTTCTCTCAATCAACGAGCGAGGGTTATAGACGTTGGTGAAAACCATGCTCGGGCCGCAGAACACACCCTCTTCAAGGGTCACGTTGTCATACACCGAGACGTTGTTCTGCACCTTGCAGCTATCGCCTATCACCACCTGGTTGCCGACGAAGACGTTTTGGCCGAGGGACACGCCCTTCCCTATGCGGGCTCCGCCACAGACATGCACGAAATGCCAGACACGCGAACCGTCGCCGATCTGCGCGCCCTCATCGACGATGGCGCTTGAATGTTGGTAGTGAGTCATATGAGGTCCTGTTGCTCAATTGCTCTGATCGCCAGCAAGCTGACTCCTACAAGTCTCAAGTGAGCCGAGCAAGGAAGGGATGCCCCTCCTCGTTTTGCGGGCTAACAATGGCAGAAGAGCGGATAGTGTTCACGGTCTCCACACAATGGCGCGCGTCTTCAATGCCATAACCACGACCCGCGAGAATCTCCTGATAGCTGGTGGTGTGCAGGTCAGTGAAGCCTTCGGAGAATTCCATCTCCTCACCATTCACGGTAATCGAGCGGTAGGTAGGTTTTTTGCCTTTGACCGACTCAGGCAGGTCGTTGGCATCGATGGACAGGAACCAGCGTACGCGAGCTTTCTCGTATTCGAGATAACCCGCTGCCTTGTATTCACTGGTGAAATGCACAACGTTGCGCTGCAGCTTACCGAATATGAAGTGCAACATGTCGTAGAAGTGCACACCAATATTGGTGGCCACGCCGAAGGATTTACGCGGATCGCCTTTCCAGCTCTCCATGTACCACTTGCCGCGTGAGGTAATGTAGGTGAGTTCTACATCGTATTTGTGCTCGCTGGCTTCACGGGCAACCTTATCCTTGAGGTCAAGGATTGCCTTGTGGTGCCGAAGTTGCAGGATGTTGTAAACGCGTTTGCCAGTTTCCTGCTCGACCAGGGCCAACTCATCGAGTATCGCCGGGGTTGGTACCAACGGCTTTTCACAAATCACGTCGCAACCTAAACGCAAGCCAGCAGCGATATGAGCATGGTGCAGGTAGTTAGGCGAGCAGACTGCAACATAATCCAATGCAGTGCCTGGGTTACGCTTCAACGTCCAGGCATGTTCGGTGAAGCGCTCGAATTCGGTGAAGAACTCACTTTGCGGAGAAATGCTGTCGATAATACCAACGGAATCATTGATGTCATAAGCAGACACCAGTTCGTTTCCAGTGTCTTTGATTGCGCGCATGTGGCGCGGAGCGATATAACCGGCTGCGCCGATCAGAGCAAAACGTTTCAAAAGTGCGACTCCAGCGAATCAGGCTTTGATGATATGGGCTTCAGGTGCGCGGTACTTACCACGGCTATCAATGATCAAGCGCGCATGCTGGCGAATCAGTTCATAGTCGAACTTGTCATGGTCGGTGGCGAGTACAACCGCATCGAAACTGGCAAGCGCTTCAGCCGTCAGTGGTTCGCTGGACAAATTGAAGTGGTGTTCACGCATTTTCGGGAAGACCGGTACATGTGGGTCGCTATAAGCCACTAAACTGCCTTTGGCTTCGAGCAGCTCCATGATTTCCACCGAAGGCGACTCGCGCATGTCATCGACATTCTTCTTGTAGGCAATGCCCAGCACCAACACCTTGCTTCCCTTGAGGGCTTTGCCGTTCTCGTTCAAGCCGTCCATAAGCTTACCGACAACGTATTCCGGCATAGCCTGGTTGACCTCACCAGACAGCTCGATAAAGCGAGTGTGCAGGCCATACTCACGGGCTTTCCAGGTCAGATAGAAGGGGTCGATCGGGATGCAGTGGCCACCCAAACCGGGGCCGGGGTAGTAAGGGGTGAATCCAAACGGCTTAGTGGCAGCAGCATCGACCACCTCGAAGATATCGATGCCCATGCGATCGGCAACGATCTTCATTTCGTTGACCAAACCGATATTCACTGCGCGGTGGATATTTTCCAGCAGCTTGGTCATTTCAGCGGCCTTGGTCGAACTCACCGCTACGACCTGGTCAATCGCCTGCTCATATAGAGCAATACCAACCTCCAAGCAGGCTGGAGTATGCCCGCCAATGACTTTCGGGATGGTACGGGTTTCGAAATCGGGATTGCCCGGATCTTCCCGCTCCGGGGAATAGACCAGAAAGATGCTCTCACCTACACGTAGCCCCCCCTCTTCTACACGGGGTAACAACTCTTCTTCAGTAGTGCCCGGATAAGTGGTGCTTTCCAGCGAAACCACTTGGCCTTCGCGCAGGTAAGGCTTGATGGCCTCGGTGGTATTGATCACGAAGCTCATATCCGGCTCGCGGTATTTGTTCAGCGGCGTCGGCACACAGAGGATAAGCGCATCACACTCGCTGACACGTTGAAAATCGGCGGTCGCTTCAAAACCACTCTGACGGGCGCCAGCAATTTTTTCGCAGGGAATGTGTTCGATATAGCTCTGACCCGCATTCAGCTTAGAGACTTTGCCTTCATCGATATCAATGCCCAGCACACGGAAGCCGATAGCGTTGTAACGCAGCATCAGAGGAAGGCCGACATAGCCTAGGCCAACGATGCCAATGATGGCTTCTTTGCTCTTGAATTTGGCGACACTCGCCTGCTTCATGCCTGACATCAGGTAAAACTCCGGTTAGATTTTCGTCTCAATATTGATCGAGTATTTAGCTTGGGATGGTTACCTGTAGAGGTAACCCTTTATCCGCATAGGTATCTTGGAGACGCTTAGCCAACATGTTTTTCGCGCCCGGCTCGCCGTGCACAATCCTTACCTCTGACGGCCACTCACGCATCCGCGTAACAAAATTCACCAATCCTTTCTGGTCCGCATGGGCCGAATAGCCGCCTATGGTATGGACTTGGGCGCGAATGTCATAGCGCTGCCCGTCCAGTTCCACATAGCCACCACGCGGGCCATAGCCTTGGATGGTCCGACCTGGGGTGCCTTGGGCCTGGTAACCGACGAAGAGTACATTGTGCCGCGCGTCATGCAGCATGGCCTTCAGGTAATTGACAATTCGACCACTGCTGCACATTCCGTTCCCGGCAATGACGATGGCCGGACGAGCGGTTTCCGTCAGGTGGCGCACCATCGCCAGGTGCGCTTGGTGGCTGTCGACGGTCAGCAGTTGCTCGAAGCCCAACGGGTTGCGGCCTTGCTTGACGCGCTGCAGTGCTTCGTTGTCCCAGAAGGGCTTCAGGTCGCGGTAGACCTGGGTGAAGCGGCTGGCCAAGGGCGAGTCGAGGATGATGGGGAGTTGGGGCCAGTTGATGGTTGGGGCGGCATTGTTTGGGGGGTTGTCCTTTCTTCCTCTATGAACCCCGTCCCTCACCCCTAGCCCCTCTCCCGGAGGGAGAGGGGAACTAAGAGCAACTCTGGCCCCTGCATCCCTACTCATGCCCCTTACTGGTAGAGGGGAATTAAAAGCCGCTCTGCTTCTTTGCCCTTTTTTTCCATCGGCATTGAGTTTGCGGTGGATGATGTCTTCCAGTTCGTAGAGCAGTTCCTGGGTGCGACCGATGCTGAAGGCGGGTATCAGTACCGTGCCGTTATCGGCCAGGGCTTGTTCGATGACGTTTTCCAAACGCTGGCGACGACTACGACGGTCTTCGTGCAGGCGGTCGCCGTAAGTACTTTCGATCACCAGGATGTCGGCGCGGTAGGGCGGCTTGGGTGCTGGCAACAGCGGGGCATGTGGCGCGCCTAAGTCGCCGGAGAAGACGATGCGCTTCTTCTCGCCAGACTGGGGATAGCGCAGGTCGATTTCCACATAGGCCGAGCCAAGGATATGCCCGGCGCGTTGCAGGCGGATGCGGCAGTTCAGGCTCTCGGTGTCTTGCAGGGTGAACCAGGTTTTGTAGGGCAAAGCGATGATGCGTTGCTCAATCAACTTGATGTAGCGCTCGACCTGTTTTTGATCGCGACTGAAACCGAGTTTGAAGGCATCTTCCAGTACGATGGGTAACAGTTTGGCAGAGGGCTCGCTGCAGAGAATTGGCCCCTTGAAGCCTGCGGCCAGCAGGTAGGGAATGCGCCCAACATGATCGATGTGCACGTGCGTGGCGATCAGAGCCTCGATCGAGTCCAGGGGGAATTCGATGGCCAGGCGCTCGGCACCGGATTTGCCTTCAGGTGAGGTTTCCGCACCCTGGAACAGGCCACAGTCGATCAGCAGGCTATGCTGGCCATCCATCAGTAATTGGTGGCAGGAGCCAGTCACGCCGTCCTTGGCGCCATGATGCAGAATGTTGGGGTAATCCATAGTGTTAATCCGCGTTAGTCCATTAACAGGCCGTTGAAAAACTACCTACGTTGCCGATACGGCGTTAAAAGCGGCC
>DELY01000012.1:22576-65407 GCA_002354655.1 Pseudomonas sp. UBA2684 | reverse complement strand
GCTCATTTACACCACGTAAACTGCGCTTTTTCGGCCGTTTTTGCCTTGTCTCGGCTGCCTCGCCTACATTTTTCAATGGCCTGTTAACGATGGCCGACATATGCAGTGCTGCCAGGCGCAATCCATTGCGTGTAAACGCATGCCGCCCTTAATTACTCATGAACAGAAGTGCCAAGTTTAAACAGCCGAGTTGAGTGGGTGAGACTTGGGGCGTAGAAAACTGCGCAACATGGCAACAAATACACCCAACATCCCGCCGAGCATCAGGCCCAAAGCCAGAATCAGCACTTTCCGGGGTTTGACGGGACGCAAGGGCTCGATAGCAGCCTGATCGATAGACGCCAGTTTGAGATCGAGCACGTCGAGCTGGAGGTTGCGCAAGCGAGCCGCGTCCTCACGCCAGATGGCCAGGTCCTTGAGAAACAAGTCTTCATTTTCACGCTGGCTCAGCACTTCAACCTGCCGATTATTTTCGAGCAACAGCAGCTCTTTGGCGATCTGCGCGATACGTGGCTCGGTGAAATCATCGGAACGGCGTTGCAGCAGTGCATTACGCTCCGCCTCCAAAGCCTCACTGCCCATGAAATACAGCGGTATCTGCTGGTTGTTGACCTCAGTGCGAATAACGCTGCCTTGAGCGACGCGCTCCCCCTCACCCAATGCAGATGGTGTGGTGGGCTTGTCGATACCCAGGGATTTAGCAATGCGAATCGCTTCATCCAGCTGTGTAATGCGGTTATCGCGGCGCGTTTTTAGCTGCTGACGTAAAGCCTTCAACTCATCCTGCAACTGGGCACGCGTGAGGCTATCGGCTTCAAGCAATTTGGCGATTCTGGCCTCCTTGCTGACGTCATAGCTGGCCCGGGCCGCTGCAATTTTCGAATCCAGTTGATTCAAGCGATTCTGGATGATGGTCTGCAAATCGGCCGCAATGCGCTCGCGCTCGGACGCTAACGCAAATCCAACCAATCCGTTGACTAGAGCGACGCCATCGACGCCCTTCGGGTAGGTCAATTGAATGCCCACATAGTTACTCAGGCCCGCAGTTTTCTTCGGGTCGGGCTGGAGCATTTTGAATGCTTGCTGGTTAAAGCTTTCGAACGTTTGCTCAAGACTCCGGCCAGGCTCCCGCAAGGCTTCGAACAGCCCTTGGTTGGCCCGAAAGAACTCCAGGCGACGGTCATAAGACTCCAGCGCTGCCCCCACCCTGCGGATGGCTTCCTCAGGCGCCAGCTCGTACACCTCGGTGCGATTCAATGCATCGAGGTCCTTGACTGCCGCAGGGCGCAACATGCTTTGCACCTGATACTCGGGGGTCACCTGAAAAGCATAAGCAGCCGCCACCGCACCAACCAGTAGCGTTACAAGAGCAATGAGTATTTTTTGCGCCCAGAGCGCATGAACTAACGCCACCAAGTCGATTTCATCGCTAGGGGTTTGATGAGCAGCAGGAGAGATCGCATTCACGACTAAGGTCCGTCTTATAAAGGTGTGTCACTGGCACGTTACAGGGTAGAGCCGCGCTCAGGGCGGCGCCTACTTCTCAGCCCTATCAAAAGCTAAGAAGCAAAGGCCTCTTCGCAGAAGCCTGTAGGAGGTTTCGCAGCATTGTGCCAGCTGCGAGTGACATTACAAGTCTTGACAGCGACTTGTGGTCAGTTTGCTGGAAAAAGCGCCGTGACACACATCGCATCTGCGTCGTTTTCCAGACAATAAAATCGTGATCAACCTCTCAATTAAAAGGTAAGTGCCACTATTCGCCTCGTATCCCTACAAGCGCGGTGTTTGCGAACAGCCATACACACCGCTCAAGCAGACGCAACGTCTCTAGAGCGGAAAATATTGCGCAACAAGGCGGCAAACACACCAATCATCAAGCCTGCAACTACGCCCAAAACGATGATCAACACCTTCTTGGGTTTGACTGCCGAGCGCGGCTCAAGCGCCACTTGATCGATGCGAACCAGCTTTAAAGCAGAGGTATCGAATGCGATGCCTTTGAGCTGAGCCGCCTCCTGACGCCACTCCGCCAGGTTCTTGAGATACAAGTCCTCATTCTGACGCTGGCCAAGAATTTCAACTTGCCGATTGTGGCTCAGGAGCGTCAGCTCTTTTTCGATCTCGGCAATCCGCGGCTCACTGAAGTCGTCCGATAGGCGCTCGTTTAGCGCCTGCCTCTCTGCTCGCAAGGCCTCTGTGCCCATAAAGTAGAGCGGGATTTCTCGGCTATTGACTTCCGTACGCACCACCTGGCCGCTGCCCTGCACATCGCCCATCGCCGAAGGGGTGGTGGGCTTTTGGATGCCTAATGACTCGGCTATGCGGGCAGCCTCATCAAGCAGCTTGACTCGGCTCTCGCGGTGAGTTTTCAACTCAGCACGTAAGGCAAGCAGCTCGTCTTTCAACTGAGCTTTTTTCAAGGCATCTTGCTCAAGCAAGTTGGCTATTTCTGCCTGCTTGCTTGCATCGTAGCTAGCGCGCGCGGCCTCAATTTTCTTTTCCAGGCTAAATAGCCGATTAGATATCAGCACCTTTAAGTCCGAGGCAACTCGCTCACGCTCGACTTCAAGCACATTGGCTACTAGCCCATTGACGACCTCAACCCCATTCACCCCTTCAGGGTACGTCAACGATATACCGACAAACTCGCTCAGGTTATTAGGCTTTTTGGGGTCGGCCTGCAACATGGTAAATGCCGAGCCGTTGAACGCCTCAAACACTTGCTCTAATGGACGATCTGACTCAACCAGACTGGTAAAAAGTGCTTGGTTATCGCGAAAAAATGCCAGGCGGCGCTCATAGGATGAAAGGCTGGAAGCCACACGCAGCAGCGCCTCGCTCGGCGTCAGCTCGTAGACACCGGTACCATTCAACTCATCCAAACTACCCCGATCCACAGGCCTCAGCACACTCTGCACCTGGTAATACGGCGTCGCCAAAAAAGCATAAGCAGCCGCTGCCAATGTAATCAGGCAAGTAATAAATAAAATCAGGAATTTCTGTTTGAAAAGCGACCGAAGCAATTCGACGAGGTCGATTTCATCGGTACTGTAGGAGGTTTTGGGCGATTGTTCAGGCATGCGTCGGCAGAGATCCGTTTAGAAATGACTATCGCGTTGTGCGATTACTTTCCACGCTGCTCCTTGTGGGGGCTCACAACCTATGAGGGGCTGACAGCAGGCCGTATCCGAATGCCTAGGGAGAAAAAGACTGCAATCTTGATAATTTGTTCCCGGGCCCACTAGCCGTGCAGACATTTCCTGTGAGAAACAGGGTAAGAAACGTCTTATTCGGGATTACTCGTCTTCGTTCACTCGATCACGCAACTCTTTTCCCGGCTTGAAGTGCGGGACGAATTTGCCGTCCAGACGTACCGACTGGCCGGTTTTCGGGTTGCGTCCTACGCGCGGTGCGCGGTAGTGCAGGGAGAAGCTGCCGAAGCCGCGGATCTCGATGCGGTCGCCAGTGGCCAATGCCTGGGACATTTGTTCCAGCATGGTCTTGATTGCCAGCTCGACATCTTTGTTCGAGAGCTGCCCCTGATGGGTGACAATCCGCTCGATCAACTCCGACTTAGTCATGGTTTTCCCTTCTTTTTCAAGTGGCTAGATCACTCGATAGAACGGTTTTAGCATGCTGATCAGCTTTTGAACAGTCTAAAAAACAAGGCGTTAGGAAATTGTGCAGCAACCGGCGGATTACCTAGAAGGGATCGCCCTCGCATGCGTAAGCCGTTGTCTGGATTAGGGAATGTTTGAGCTCGCAGCTGAAGCCCCTCCTACAGGGAGGATTGCAGCCGGGCCACGCAGCGGCTCTACAGGCGGAGCCCCCACAACGTGGAACGGCAGCAAATTGCGGGCACAAAAAAGGGCGACCGAAGTCGCCCCTTTTCTGGATTACCCGAACTTAGTTCTGGTTTTCCATTTGCGCACGAATCAGATCACCAATGGTGGTCGGACCGGAAGTTTCAACTTCCTGCTTACGCATTTCTTTGATGGCTTCTTTCTCGTCTTCAACGTCTTTCGACTTGACCGACAAGCTGATTACGCGGCTCTTACGGTCAACGCTGATGATCTTGGCTTCTACTTCTTCGCCTTCTTTCAACACGTTGCGCGCGTCTTCAACGCGGTCACGGCTGATTTCGGAGGCTTTCAGGGTCGCTTCGATGCCATCGGCCAGGGTGATGATGGCGCCTTTGGCGTCAACTTCTTTAACGATACCGCGCACGATGGTGCCTTTATCGTTAACAGCAACGTAGTCGGAGAACGGGTCTTCTTCCAGTTGCTTGATACCCAGGGAAATGCGCTCACGCTCCGGATCAACGGAAAGGATCACAGTTTCCAGCTCGTCGCCCTTCTTGAAGCGGCGTACAGCTTCTTCGCCTACTTCGTTCCAGGAGATGTCGGACAGATGAACGAGGCCGTCGATGCCGCCATCCAGACCAATGAAGATACCGAAATCGGTGATCGACTTGATGGTGCCGGAGATCTTGTCGCCCTTGTTGAACTGACCCGAGAAATCTTCCCACGGGTTAGTTTTGCACTGCTTGATACCCAGGGAGATACGACGACGCTCTTCATCGATATCCAGAACCATGACTTCCACTTCGTCGCCAACCTGAACGACTTTCGACGGGTGGATGTTCTTGTTGGTCCAATCCATTTCGGATACGTGCACCAGGCCTTCCACGCCCTCTTCCAGCTCTGCGAAGCAGCCGTAGTCGGTCAGGTTGGTTACACGCGCGACAACGCGGGTGCTTTCCGGGTAACGCGCCTTGATAGCAACCCATGGGTCTTCGCCCAGTTGCTTCAGGCCCAGGGATACGCGGTTACGCTCGCGATCGTACTTCAGAACCTTGACATCGATCTCGTCGCCAACGTTGACGATCTCGGACGGGTGCTTGATACGCTTCCAGGCCATGTCGGTGATGTGCAGCAGGCCATCGACGCCGCCCAGATCCACGAATGCGCCGTAGTCGGTGAGGTTCTTGACGATACCTTTGACTTGTTGGCCTTCCTGCAAGGATTCCAGCAGAGCTTCGCGCTCAGCGCTGTTCTCGGCTTCCAGGACGCTACGACGGGAAACGACAACGTTGTTGCGCTTCTGGTCCAGCTTGATGACCTTGAACTCGAGCTCTTTGCCTTCCAGGTGGGTGGTATCACGCACCGGACGGACATCGACCAAGGAACCTGGCAGGAACGCACGGATGCCGTTAACGTCGACTGTGAAGCCGCCTTTAACCTTACCGTTGATAACGCCCTTGACCACTTCCTCAGCGGCGAAAGCTGCTTCCAGAACGATCCAGCACTCAGCGCGCTTGGCTTTTTCGCGGGACAGCTTGGTTTCACCAAAGCCATCTTCAACCGCGTCCAGCGCAACGTGGACTTCGTCACCGACCTTGATGGTCAGCTCGCCAGCATCGTTATAGAACTGCTCGAGCGGGATGACGCCCTCGGACTTCAGACCGGCATGAACGGTAACCCAGTCACCGTCGATGTCGACCACGATACCGGTGATGATGGCGCCCGGCTGCATGTCGAGGGTTTTTAGGCTTTCTTCAAAAAGTTCTGCAAAGCTTTCGCTCATGTTGATTCCTGTTGATTCAGGGCAGGGAATCTGCCCAAACCACATTCCAGACAATGTGGGTACGTTCATATAAAAAGAGGCCTCCGGGACTAGGACTGGTCTCCCGAATGCCTCCTTGCGAGCTGGTCAGCTTAAGCAGCTGTAGCTCTTGTCATCCGGCGAGATCGCGATTGGCGACCTCACTCAGAATTCGTTCCAGCACTTGATCGATCGAGAGCTCGGTGGAATCCAGCTGAATCGCATCGGCCGCCGGTTTGAGTGGGGCCACTGCACGCTGGGTATCGCGCTCATCGCGCTCGCGAATCTCGTCGAGAAGACTCGCGAGATTAACATCATCGCCCTTTGCCTTCAACTGCAAGTAACGCCGCCGGGCGCGCTCCTCGGCGCTGGCGGTCAGAAATACCTTCAGAGGCGCATCCGGGAAAACTACGGTGCCCATATCGCGGCCGTCGGCCACCAACCCGGGCATTTCCTGAAACGCCCGCTGACGCTGCAACAGCGCTTCGCGCACGGCGGGCAACGCCGCCACCAATGAAGCACCGGCGCCGACCCGCTCGTTGCGGATAGCATCGGTCACTTCCTCACCTTCCAGAATAATACGCTGCCCCTGGCCGTCAACGCCGACGACGAACTGCACATCTAAGTGCGCAGCGAGCACCTTCATGGCTTCTTCGTTGGTCAGGTCAACCCCATGGTTACGCGCCGCGAACGCCAGCAAGCGGTACAAGGCGCCCGAATCGAGCAGGCTCCAGCCGAGCTTCTTCGCCAGTAACCCGGCCACCGTGCCTTTGCCCGAACCGCTCGGCCCATCAATGGTGATCACCGGAGCAAGAGCGCTCATGACTTGCCCTCCTCGCTCACCCGGATACCAACCTGCGCGGCCAGGGCGAGGAAGTTCGGGAAGGAGGTCGCGACGTTGGCGCAGTCGTGAATACGAATCGGCGCGGTGGCGCGCAGCGAGGCCACACTGAAGGACATGGCGATACGGTGATCACCATGGCTGTGCACTTCGCCACCGCCGATGGCACCGCCGTCGATGATGATGCCATCCGGCGTCGGCTCAACCTTGACGCCCAACGCCAGCAGGCCGTCGGCCATCACCTGAATGCGGTCGGACTCTTTCACGCGTAGCTCTTCGGCGCCACGCAGCACGGTACGGCCTTGCGCGCAGGAGGCGGCGACGAACAGCACCGGAAACTCGTCGATAGCCAGCGGCACCAGGTCTTCCGGGATATCGATGCCTTTGAGCTGGGCCGAACGTACACGAATGTCCGCTACCGGCTCACCGCCCACGATGCGCTGGTTTTCCAGGGTGATATCGCCGCCCATCAGTTTGAGAATATCGATCACGCCGGTGCGGGTCGGGTTGATACCGACGTGCTCCAGCAGCAACTCGGAGTCTTCGGCAATGCTGCCGGCGACCAGGAAGAAGGCTGCCGAGGAGATATCCGCCGGAACTTCAATATGCGTTGCGCTCAGTTTGTGGCCCGACTCGACGCGCGCCGTGCTGCCATCGACCGCTACCGGGTAGCCGAAGCCACGCAACATGCGCTCAGTGTGGTCACGGGTTGGTGCCGGCTCGGTCACCGAGGTTTCACCGGAGGCGTACAGGCCAGCCAGCAGCAGGCAGGATTTAACCTGGGCACTGGCCATCGGCATGTCATAACGCATGCCGCTCAGGCGCTGCCCACCCCGAATGGTCAACGGCGGACGGCCTTCCGGGCCGGTCTCGATCACCGCACCCATTTCGCGCAAAGGCTTGGCCACTCGATTCATCGGCCGCTTCGACAGCGAAGCATCGCCGGTCAATGTGGCGTCGAACGGCTGCCCCGCCAACAACCCTGACAGCAAGCGCATCGAGGTGCCCGAGTTGCCCAAATAGATCGGTCCGGGTGGTGCTTGCAGGCCATGCAGGCCAACGCCGTGGATGGTCACGCGGCCGTGGTGCGGACCTTCGATGACCACGCCCATGTCGCGGAACGCCTGGAGCGTCGCCAGGGCATCTTCACCCTCGAGGAAGCCCTCGACCTCCGTAGTGCCTTCGGCCAGCGAGCCGAGCATGATCGAGCGGTGTGAGATGGATTTATCGCCAGGTACGCGAATTCGCCCGGAGAGTTTGCCACCAGGATTAGCCAGAAAAACCAGATCATCGTTCGAGTGCATAGCGTCCACATAGGCCCGTCGGGCCAGAATTTTGCTGAAATGCTCGCGGGCCACGCGGGCGCGGGTAAACACGCCCAGCAGTTGATGCCCATCCCCTGCGTCGACCGCGTCGCGCAAGGCGTCGAGGTCGTCGCGAAATACGTCCAGGGTGCGTAGCACGGCCTCGCGATTGGCGAGGAAGATATCGTGCCACATCACCGGATCGCTGCCGGCAATCCGCGTAAAATCGCGAAAACCGCCGGCGGCATAACGGAATATCTCCAGATTTTCGCTGCGTTTGGCCAGCGAATCGACCAGACCAAATGCCAATAGATGCGGCAAGTGGCTGGTCGCGGCGAGCACCTGATCATGGTGTTCGACCTGCATGTGCTCGACATCCGCACCCAGTTCGCACCACAAGCGGTCGACCAACGCCACGGCATGCGGGTCGGACTGCTCAAGCGGCGTCAGGATCACTTTATGCCGACGGAACAATTCGCCATTGGCCGCCTCGACACCACTCTGCTCGGAGCCGGCAATCGGGTGCCCAGGCACGAAGCGCGCCGGCATACCCCCGAAGGCCAGGCGCGCGGCGCGTACTACGTTGCCCTTGGCACTGCCGACATCAGTCAGCACGGCGTCACCCAGGTCCAGTTTGGCCAGCTCAACGAGCAGTTTCTCCATGGCCAGGATAGGCACCGCCAGCTGAATCACCTCGGCGCCCTGACAGGCGGCGGCCAACTGCTCTTCGCAGCGATCCACCACTCCCAGCTCGACCGCCATGCGCCGCGACTCGGGATCGAGATCGACCCCCACCACTTCGCGGCACAGACCGCGCTCGCGCAGACCCTTGGCAAAGGAGCCACCGATCAGGCCGAGACCGATCACCACAAGGCGGCCGATCATAGGCTGCCCGGGTTGCACCTTGGTGACAGCTTGCTTGCCTGCACTCACGCGCTCAGCACCTGGGCCAGTACCGCCAGGAACCGGGCATTTTCTTCTGGCAAGCCAATGGACACACGCAGGTAGTCGGGCATGCCATAGCCGGCCACCGGACGCACGATCACTCCGGCACGCAGCAAGGCCTGGTTGATCGCCGTGGTGTCACGGGCAAAATCGATGCAGAGGAAGTTGCCTTTGGAGGGAATCCAGCGCAAGCCCAGGGCACGGCAACCGGCTTCCAGCTGCGCCATGCCGGCATCATTGACCTGACGACTGCGCGCCAGGTAATCGATGTCCTCCAGCGCGGCACAGGCAGCGGCCAGGGCCAGGCTGTTGACGTTGAACGGCTGGCGCACGCGGTTGAGCACATCGGCGATCTGCGCCGAACTGATCGCATAACCAACGCGTAGCGCCGCCAGACCATAGGCCTTGGAGAACGTGCGCGACACCAGCAGGTTGGCATGTTGCGCCAGGTAATCGAGGCCGTCCGGCAACTCGCTGCCTTCGGCGTATTCGATGTACGCCTCATCCAGCACCACCAGTACATTCTGCGGCACGCGCGCGAGGAAATCGCTCAGCGCCTGCGGGCCGAACCAGGTGCCGGTCGGGTTATTCGGGTTGGCGATGAACACCACGCGGGTGTTGCCGTCGATGGCGGCCAGCATGGCTTCCAGGTCGTGGCCATAGTCTTGCGCCGGCACAACCTTGCCCTGGGCGCCCACCGCCTGGGTGGCAATCGGGTAGACGGCGAAGGCATGTGCACTGAACACCGCATTCAGGCCAGGCGCCAGGTAGGCACGGGCCACCAACTCGAGGATGTCGTTGGAACCATTGCCCAGGGTGACCTGATCGGCCTGCACGCTGTAGCGCTCAGCCAGACGGCTTTTCAGCTCGAAACCATTGCCGTCCGGGTAACGCGTGAGCTCCGCCAGCTCGGCGCGGATCGCTTCCAGCGCTTTCGGGCTCGGGCCCAGCGGGTTCTCGTTGCTGGCCAGTTTGACGATGGACGCCGGATCGAGGTCCAGCTCACGCGCCAGCTCATCCACGGGCTTACCCGGCACATAGGGCGATAATTTTTGCACGCCCGGCTGAGCCAGGCTCAGGAAATCGCAACTCATTGTTTACCTCTTCGATCCTGCCAATTCTTTTGCCCTGAGTCGCACGCCAGGAGCCACTCGATGCGAGTTCTGTGTCGCGCCCGGCCCTCACCCCCGGCCCCTCTCCCTAGGGAGAGGGGAGACAAGCGGGACGGCATAACCGCTGAAACCCACTTCAACCCCCGATACTCTCCAGAGAGAGGAAGCAAGTGAGCTGCATAACCATTGAAACCTACTTCAGCCACTGCAACCCCTGGCGCTCTTCAGAAAGAGGAGACAAACGAGCTGCATAGCCACTAAAACCTACTTTAGCCACTGCAATCCCTGGCACTCCCTAGAGGGGGAGCTGGATAGCGGTGTTTTCGGGTCGCGCTAAATCAGTTAAAAATTGGCTGACGAAATGCAAGTTGAGCATCGCAGTGCTTGCCTCCCCTCTCCCTCCGGGAGAGGGGCCGGGGGTGAGGGACGCGCAGGCCACTAATCACCCCGAAAAAGCGCCACACGCTCATGCGCCACCCGATAAATCTCCTCCAGCACAGGCACCGCTTGCCTGAGTACCTGATCATTCCAAAAGCGCAGCACCATAACCCCTTGCGCCTCAAGGCTCAATGTCCGCTGAGCGTCGGCTTCTTCACAATGCTGCGAGCCGTCCAGCTCAATCACCAACCTTGCCGCATCACTATAGAAATCAACAATATAAGGTGGCATAGGGTGCTGCCTGCGAAATTTTATGCCCGCCAATCGCCCTGCACGCAGGTAATACCAAAGGCACGCCTCGGCATCCGTTGCCTCGCCACGCAACTCACGGGCCCGCTGTTTGTGCCACGGCGGCAGTGGCGTATGTCGAGACGGCATCCTTGCCCTCCTTGATACAGGCTACTTACGCTGCCCTCACCCCCTAAGGGAAAGGCGCTAGAAGCGCTTGGCCAGGAGTTAGAGAAAACAGTTGTTAGAGAACCGCCTTCGGATAGGAACCTAGCACCTTGAGCGCCACAGCTTCCTGATTGATCTTCTCCAGCACATCCTTGATCAGCGGGTCGCGGTGGTGGCCAACGAAGTCGATAAAGAACACGTAGGTCCACTTGCCGCTGCGCGACGGGCGGGTTTCGATGCGGGTCAGGTCGATGCCGTTGTTGTGGAACGGCACCAGCAGCTCATGCAGCGCGCCCGGCTTGTTGCGCATGGAAACGATGACCGAGGTCTTGTCGTCGCCGGTTGGCGGCACTTCCTGGCTACCGATGATCAGGAAGCGCGTGGAATTGTCCGGGCGGTCTTCGATTTTTTCCGCCAGCTTGGTCAGGCCATACAGGCCAGCCGCCATGTCGCCGGCAATTGCCGCACTGTTCCACTCGCTTTTCACCCGCTTGGCCGCATCGGCGTTGCTCGACACCGCTACCCGCTCGACATTCGGGTAGTGGGCGTCCAGCCACTTGCGACACTGCGCCAGCGACTGGGCGTGGGAATAGATGCGGGTGATTTTGTCGGTCTTGGTGGTTTCACCGACCAGCAGGTGATGGTGGATGCGCAGCTCGACCTCGCCGCAGATCACCATGTCGTGTTCGAGGAAGCTATCCAGGGTGTGGTTGACAGCACCCTCGGTGGAGTTCTCCACCGGCACCACGCCGAAATTCACCGCGCCGGCGGCGACTTCACGGAATACTTCGTCGATCGCCGCCATCGGCTGGCTGATCACCGCGTGGCCGAAATGCTTCATCGCCGCGGCCTGGGTAAAGGTTCCCTCAGGGCCGAGATAGGCGACCTTGAGCGGATTTTCCAGGGCCAGGCAGGACGACATGATTTCACGGAACAGCCGCGCCATCTCCTCGTTACCCAGCGGCCCCTGGTTGCGCTCCATGACACGCTTGAGCACCTGAGCCTCACGCTCGGGGCGGTAGAACACCGGTTTCTCGCCTGCCGGCAAAGCCTTCATCTTGACCCTGGCGACTTCTTCGGCGCAGCGCGCGCGGTCGCTGATCAGCTCGAGGATTTTCTCGTCGAGGCTGTCGATACGCACACGCAGGGCTTGCAGTTCTTGCTCGGAGATTACATCCGCCATCAGCCGTGCTCCTTCTCGAACTCGGCCATATAGGCCACCAGCGCCTCAACGGCGTCCAGACCCACAGCGTTATAGATCGAGGCGCGCATGCCGCCGACCGAACGGTGGCCCTTGAGGTTGAGCAGGCCGCGGGCGTCGGCACCGGCAAGGAACGGCTTGTCCAGTTTCTCGTCGGCCAGACGGAACGGCACGTTCATCCAGGAGCGCGCATTAATCGCGATCGGGTTGCTGTACAGCTCGCTCTTGTCGATAGCCCCATACAGCAGCTCTTTCTTCGCGCGGTTGCGCTGCTCCATCGCCGCGATGCCGCCCTGCTCTTTCAGCCACTCGAACACCAGGCCCGAGAGGTACCATGAGAAAGTCGCTGGGGTGTTGTACATCGAACCGTTGTCGGCCGCGATCTTGTAGTTGAGCATGGTCGGGCAGACGCTGCGGGCGCGGCCGAGCAGGTCTTCACGGACGATGGTCACCACCAGGCCGCTGGGGCCGATGTTCTTCTGCGCACCGGCGTAGATCAGGCCGAACTTCGACACATCGATCGGGCGCGAAAGAATGTCGGAAGACATATCCACGACCAGCGGCACATCACCGACCTCGGGGGTCCAGTCGAATTGCAGGCCGCCGATAGTTTCGTTGCTAGCGTAGTGCAGGTAAGCGGCGTCTTTCGACAACTGCCACTCGTTCTGCCCCGGAATGGCGAAGTAGTCGTAGGGCTTGGCGCTGGCGGCGACGTTGATGTTGCCGTAGCGACGCGCCTCTTCAATGCTTTTCTTCGACCAGATACCGGTGTCGATGTAATCGGCCACGCCATCTTCGGGCAGCAGGTTCAGCGGGATCTCGGCAAACTGCTGGCTGGCGCCACCTTGCAGGAACAGCACCTTGTAGTCGGAAGGGATGCTGAGCAAATCACGCAGATCCTGCTCGGCCTTGGCGGCGATAGCCATGTACTCGTCGCTGCGGTGGCTCATCTCCATCACCGACAGGCCTTTACCCTGCCAATCGAGGAGCTCCGCCTGGGCGCGTTGCAGAACAGCTTCAGGAAGCGCGGCTGGGCCGGCGCAGAAGTTAAAGGCTCGCTTGCTCACGTCTGTCTCTCTCAAAATCAATGCCTACAGGCCCTGATAACCAAGCCCCATAATCCCTTCACTTGCGCCTTGGTGATCCACCGCTGGTGGACAAGCCTTCGGCATGTCCACCCTACGAACAGCCGCCAAATCCTACGCCGTCAGGAGCGAGCGCACTCGCCCCGACAGATCACTCTTCGCTGATCGGGCTACCGTCGACTGCGGCCTCGGGCGCATCGCCTGCATCCTCGACTGCGACCTCGACACCCTCTTCGCCTTCCAGCAACTCTTCGTCGTCTTCGGCAGACGGCTCCTGCACCCGCTCCAGGCCCACCAGGGTTTCATCCTTGGCCAGCTTGATCAGGGTCACGCCCTGGGTATTACGCCCCAGGCTGGAGACTTCGCCGACGCGGGTGCGAACCAAGGTGCCCTGGTCGGAAATCAACATGATCTCCTCACCTTCGAGCACCTGCACCGCGCCAACCAGCTTGCCGTTACGCTCATTGCTGACCATGGCAATCACGCCCTGACCACCACGGCCGCGACGCGGGAACTCGGCCATGGCGGTGCGTTTGCCATAACCGCGCTCGGAGGCGGTGAGAATCTGCGCATCGGACTCAGGAATCAGCATGGAAATGATCCGCTGACCTTCCAGCAGGCGCATGCCGCGCACGCCGCGGGCGGTACGGCCCATGGTGCGGACCTTGCTTTCCTTGAAGCGGATGACCTTGCCGCCATCGGAGAACATCATCACTTCGCGCGCACCGTCAGTCACGGCCGCAGCGATCAGGGTGTCGTCCTCGTCCAGCTTCAGGGCAATCAGACCGGAGCTGCGCGGCCGACTGAACTGCACCAACGGAGTTTTCTTCACCGTACCTTTGGCCGTGGTCATAAAGATGTAGGCACCGGTCGGCTCATCCGGGGTCTCGTCGTCGGCGCCATCGCCTTCGGCCAGGTCTTCGATTTCTTCAGACTCAACCACCACGCCTTCGATATCGTCCTGCTCGTCGCCTTCCGGCGCTTGCTGACGCAAGGCTTCCAGATCGATCTGCAGCATGGCGGTGATACGCTCGCCTTCATCCAGCGGCAGCAGGTTGACCAGCGGACGACCGCGGGCCGCGCGCGAGGCTTCCGGAATTTCGTAGGTCTTCAGCCAGTACACCTTGCCCTTGCTGGAGAACAGCAGCAGCGTGGCGTGGCTGTTGGCGACCAGCAGGTGCTCGATGTAGTCCTCATCCTTGACCCCGGTGGCCGATTTGCCCTTGCCGCCGCGACGCTGCGCCTGGTAGGCGTGCAACGGCTGCGATTTGGCATAACCACCGTGGGAGATGGTGACGACGCGCTCCTCCTCGGTAATCAGGTCGGCCAGGGTCAGGTCCAGGCGGGTATCGAGAATCTCGGTGCGGCGAGCATCGCCGAACTCGGCCTTGACGCCTTCCAGCTCTTCGCGGATGACCTCCATCAGACGCACGGCGCTGGTCAGAATATGGATCAGCTCGCCGATCTGGGTAAGGATTTCCTTGTACTCGGCCAGCAGCTTCTCGTGCTCCAGACCGGTCAACCGGTGCAGGCGCAGCTCGAGGATGGCTTGCGCCTGCTCCGGCGACAGGTAGTACTTGCCATCGCGCAGACCGTACTGCGGCGGCAAGTCTTCCGGGCGGCAGGCGTCGGCGCCGGCACGCTCGACCATCGCTTCCACGGCGCTCGATTCCCACGGCGTGGAGATCAGCGCTTCCTTGGCTTCGGCCGGCGTCGGCGAGGCCTTGATCAGGGCGATCACCGGATCGATGTTGGACAGCGCAACCGCCTGGCCTTCAAGGATATGACCACGCTCGCGGGCCTTGCGCAGTTCGAACACGGTGCGCCGGGTGACCACTTCGCGGCGGTGCAGGATAAAGGCTTCGAGCATGTCCTTGAGATTCAGGACTTTCGGCTGGCCGTCGATCAGCGCCACCACGTTGATGCCGAACACGCTCTGCATCTGGGTCTGCGCGTAGAGGTTATTGAGCACCACTTCCGGCACTTCACCACGCCGCAGCTCGATGACGATACGCATGCCATCCTTGTCGGACTCGTCGCGCAGCTCGGTGATGCCTTCGAGTTTCTTCTCTTTAACCAGCTCGGCGATCTTCTCGATCAGGCGCGCCTTGTTCAGCTGATACGGCAGCTCGCTGACGATGATCTGCTGACGACCGCCAACCTTGTCGATGTCTTCGATGATTGCCCGGGCACGCATGTGGATGCGCCCACGACCGGTGCGATACGCCTCGATGATGCCGGCGTGACCGTTGATGATCGCCGCTGTCGGGAAATCCGGGCCGGGGATGTACTGCATCAGCTCATCGACCGTCAGCTCGGCGTTGTCGATCAACGCCAGGCAGCCATTGATCACTTCGGTGAGGTTGTGCGGCGGAATGTTGGTGGCCATGCCCACGGCGATACCACTGGAACCGTTGACCAGCAGGTTGGGGATCTTGGTCGGCATGACCGCCGGGATCATCTCGGTGCCGTCGTAGTTCGGCACCCAGTCCACGGTTTCTTTGTGCAGGTCGGCCAGCAGCTCGTGGGCCAGCTTGGTCATGCGCACTTCGGTGTAACGCATGGCGGCCGCGTTATCGCCGTCCACCGAGCCGAAGTTGCCTTGACCGTCAACCAGCAGGTAACGCAGGGAGAATGGCTGGGCCATCCGCACGATGGTGTCGTACACCGCAGTATCACCGTGCGGGTGGTACTTACCGATCACGTCACCGACCACACGGGCGGACTTCTTGTATGCCTTGTTCCAGTCGTTACCCAACTCACTCATGGCAAAGAGCACACGACGGTGCACGGGCTTCAAGCCGTCACGTGCATCCGGCAGCGCTCGCCCGACGATCACGCTCATCGCGTAATCGAGGTAGGACTGCTTGAGTTCGTCTTCAATATTGACCGGGAGGATTTCTTTGGCCAGTTCGCCCATGAGTAGCCTGGTTCCTTTTTCTGGTGAAACTCCGCGCCATTCGTCCTGAATGAAGCGAAGCGTGCCGTTGCGGCCTGAGTGGCCTGTGTGGCTAGTTCAGTTAGTCAATTTCGGCCCCTGCGGCCCGATACTGCGTTGCCGCTTCTCGCCATAGCTTGCTATGACTCGTCGCTGCGCCTTGCCTCAGAACCTCAGTTATCCGAACTTGAGTTACGCAACCAGCCGTACAGGCCACAGGCCAGCAGCGACTCACTACAAATCAATGAGTTATGCCATGTATCTGCGCAGTTGGGGCGACCGCAACCGGTGCCCCTGAAAACTGCCGGAGCTTACCACAATCACTGCCCCGCACCTATCCCCGACCAGCAGCCGCTCGGCTGTAGGCAAGGGCGTCAATGCAAGCGCTTGCGGCACATCAATTGGGTCATTTTCGCCGTGTCCGGACGCTCGACCACGCCCTTTTCGGTGACGATAAAGTCGATCAAGTCCGCCGGCGTCACGTCGAACACCGGGTTGACCGCTTCCACGCCGGCCGCCACTCGCTGGCCATTGAGCTCCAGCAACTCACGACCATCGCGCTCTTCGATCGGGATGTCGTCGCCACTTTCCAGGGCCATGTCGATGGTCGAACTGGGCGCCACCACCATGAAACGCACGCCGTGGTGCATGGCATTCACCGCCAACTGGTAAGTGCCGATCTTGTTGGCCACATCGCCATTGGCGGTGATGCGGTCCGCGCCGACGATGACCCAGGTGATACCACGGGTTTTCATCAGGTGCGCCGCCGCCGAGTCGGCATTCAGGCTCACCGGAATACCTTCGTTGGCCAGCTCCCAGGCGGTCAGGCGCGAGCCCTGCAACCAAGGGCGGGTTTCATCGGCGTAAACACGCTCGACCAGACCGTCCAGATAAGCGGCGCGAATGACCCCCAACGCCGTACCGAAGCCGCCGGTGGCCAGGGCGCCGGTATTGCAATGGGTTAACAGGTTTTGCAGATTGCCCTGGTGCTTGCGAATCAGATCGACGCCCAGCTGCGCCATGGTCAGATTGGCCTCGCGATCACTCTGATGGATGCCAATGGCCTCCGCCTCCAACGCCATGATCGGATTTTCATCCACCTTGAGGCGCTGCAAACGCTCACGCATGCGGTTGAGCGCCCAGAACAGATTGACCGCAGTCGGTCGCGAGTCGGCGAGCACCTGAAAATCCGCCTCCAGCGCCGCGCGCCAATCGCCGCCTTCAGCCATGCGCACGCGCACGCCGAGCACCACGCCATAGGCCGCGCTGATACCGATAGCCGGCGCGCCGCGCACCACCATTGCGCGAATGGCCTCGGCTACAGCCGCCGCCGAATGGTAGGCATGCCAGGTTTCCTCGAACGGCAGCACACGCTGATCGAGCAGATGCAGAGCGCCATCTCGCCATTCAATGGCCTTTACCTTCTCTGCCGCTAGCAATTGCTCGCGCATGACACACCTCGCACCCAGAAACGAAAAGCCGCGGATTATACGCACATGCGGCAGGCATCAAGCCTGGCAAAGCTTAGCCCGAATGAAATGCCCGCCGCCCGCAATGGCGTTTTCGGCTTCAAGCGCGCCACGTTCCCCTATAAACTCGCGCCTTTAAGCCCGCCGGAAGCCCCGCCATGCCCGAAGCCCCACTCGACCTCCTGCTGCTGCCCACCTGGCTGGTGCCAGTCGAGCCTGCCGGAGTGGTGCTGCACGAGCACGGCCTGGGCATCCGCGACGGACGCATTGCCCTGATCGCGCCACGCGCCGAAGCGCTCAAGCATGCCGCCCTGGAGGTCCGCGAGCTGCCCGACCACCTACTCACGCCCGGCCTGATCAACGCCCACGGCCATGCGGCCATGACATTATTTCGCGGCCTGGCCGACGATTTGCCGCTGATGACCTGGCTGGAGCAGCACATCTGGCCGGCCGAGGCCAAATGGGTCAACGAGCAGTTCGTTCAGGACGGCACCGAGCTAGCCATCGCCGAGCAACTCAAAGGCGGCATCACCTGCTTCTCGGACATGTACTTCTTCCCGGAAATAGCCAGCGAACGGGTGCACAAGAGCGGTATTCGCGCACAGATCACCATCCCCGTGCTGGACTTCCCGATCCCCGGTGCCCGCGATGCCGACGAAGCCCTGCGCAAAGGCCTGGCGCTGTTCGACGACCTCAAGCATCACCCACGTCTAACCGTCGCCTTCGGCCCGCATGCGCCCTACACGGTGAGCGACGACAAGCTGGAAAACATCCGCATACTCGCCGAGGAGCTGGATGCCGGCATTCATATGCATGTGCAGGAAACCGCCTTCGAAGTGCAGCAGAGCCTGGAACAACGCGGCGAACGCCCACTGGCCCGCCTGGCGCGCCTCGGCCTGCTCGGCCCGCGCTTCCAGGCGGTGCACATGACTCAAATCGACGACGAGGACCTGGCGCTGTTGGTCGCCAGTAACACCAGCGTGATTCACTGCCCGGAATCCAACCTCAAGCTGGCCAGCGGCTTCTGCCCGGTGGAAAGGCTCTGGCAGGCCGGGGTCAACGTCGCCATCGGCACCGACGGCGCGGCGAGCAACAACGACCTGGATCTGCTCGGCGAAACCCGCACCGCCGCCCTACTGGCCAAGGCCGTAGCCGGCTCCGCCACCGCCCTGGACGCCCACCGCGCGCTGCGCATGGCAACCCTCAATGGCGCCCGCGCGCTCGGCCTGGACGTACAGGTCGGCTCGCTGGAGCTGGGCAAAGCCGCCGACATCGTCGCCTTCGATTTATCCGGCCTGGCGCAGCAACCGGTCTACGATCCGGTGTCGCAATTGATCTACGCCAGCAACCGCTCCTGCGTCGAGCATGTCTGGGTAGGCGGCAAACACCTGCTCGACGCCGGCACACTGACCCGCCTGGACGAGCAGCGGATCGTTGCCAACGCCCGCGCCTGGGGGGCGAAAATCGCCCAGCGCTAATATCTAAACAGCCGCAGGCACTGCGACAAACTGACATACATTGGCGCGCCGAGAGGCGCCCACTCAACACGGTGAAACTGGCAACATGAGTGCTTCGCGCCTCTGGCCTCCCGTTTGCTGTTTTATCCAGGGAAAAATATGAGCAACGTCGATCACGCCGAAATCGCCAAATTCGAAGCCCTCGCCCATCGCTGGTGGGACCGCGAAAGCGAGTTCAAACCGCTGCACGACATCAACCCGTTGCGGGTCAACTGGATCGACGAGCGCGTCGGCCTGGCCGGCAAGAAGGTGCTCGATATCGGCTGCGGCGGCGGCATTCTCAGTGAAGCCATGGCCCAGCGCGGCGCCACGGTGACCGGCATCGACATGGGCGAGGCGCCACTGGCCGTGGCCCAGCTGCACCAACTGGAGTCCGGCGTCTCGGTGGAATACCGGCAGATCACCGCCGAAGCCATCGCCGCCGAAATGCCCGAGCAGTTCGACGTGGTCACCTGCCTGGAAATGCTTGAGCACGTACCGGACCCGGCGTCGGTGATCCGCGCCTGCCACGCCCTGGTCAAGCCGGGCGGCCAAGTGTTCCTCTCGACCATCAACCGCAACCCCAAGGCCTATATGTTCGCGGTGATCGGCGCCGAATACCTGCTGCGCCTGCTGCCGCGCGGCACCCACGACTTCAAGAAATTCATTCGCCCCTCGGAACTGGGCGCCTGGAGCCGTGCCGCCGGCCTGCAGGTCAAAGACATCATCGGCCTGACCTACAACCCGCTGACCAAGCGCTACAAACTGGAAGCGGATGTCGACGTCAACTACATGGTCCAGACCCTCAAGGAGGGCTAGGGCGTGCCAAAACAGACTCCAGCGCAGCGAGGGAAATAACCAATGACACGCCCAATGCGCTTGCGCGCAGTGCTTTTCGACATGGACGGTACGCTGCTCGACAGCGCACCGGACTTTATCGCCATCTGCCAGGCGATGCGCGCCGAGCGCGGCCTGGCGCCAATCGATGCCAAGTTGATCCGCGACCAGGTGTCCGGCGGCGCACGCGCCATGGTCGCCAGCACGTTCGCCATGGACCCCGAGGCCGAAGCGTTCGAAGCGCTGCGCCTGGAGTTCCTCGAACGCTACCAGCACCACTGCGCCGTGCTGACCCACCCATTCGATGGCATCGAGGCCTTGCTGGCCGATATCGAACAGGCCAACCTGATCTGGGGTGTGGTCACCAACAAACCGCTGCGCTACGCCGAGCCGATCATGCAGCAGCTTGGTCTGGCCGAACGCTCGGCCATCCTGATCTGCCCGGACCACGTGACCCACAGCAAACCCGATCCGGAACCGATGATTCTCGCCTGCAAGCAACTGGGCCTCGACCCGGCCAGCGTGCTGTTCGTCGGCGACGACCTGCGCGATATCGAGTCCGGCCGCGCCGCCGGCACCCAGACCGCAGCCGTCACCTACGGCTATATCCACCCGGACGACAACCCCAGGCTCTGGGGCGCCGACGTGGTAGTCGACCACCCGCTCGAACTGCGTGCCGTGCTCGACCGCGCCTTGTGCAGCTCTTAGGCCACGACCAGAGCAGCCTTCACCCATCCTTCCAAGAGACCTGACAATGATCGACTATTCCGCCCGCCCCGACCTGCTCAAAGGCCGGGTGATTCTGGTTACCGGCGCCGGCCGCGGAATTGGTGCCGCTGCCGCGCAAACCTTTGCCGCCCATGGCGCGACCGTATTGCTACTGGGCAAAACCGAAGAGCACCTGAGCCGGGTCTACGACGCCATTGAAGCCGCTGGGCACCCGCAACCTGCGGTAATCCCCTTCAACCTGGAAACCGCCCTGCCGCACCAGTACGACGAACTGGCGGCAATGATTGAAAGCGAGTTCGGCAAACTCGACGGCCTGCTGCACAACGCCTCGATCATTGGCCCGCGCACGCCACTGGAGCAGCTCTCCGGCGACAATTTCATGCGCGTGATGCACATCAACGTCAACGCCATGTTCATGCTGACCAGCACCCTGCTGCCGCTGCTGAAACTCTCCAGCGATGCCTCGGTGGTCTTCACCTCCAGCAGTGTCGGCCGCAAAGCCCGCGCCTACTGGGGCGCGTACGCGGTATCGAAATTCGCCACCGAAGGCTTGATGCAGGTGCTGGCCGATGAAGTCGACGGCATCAGCAACGTGCGCGCCAACAGCGTCAACCCGGGCGCCACCCGCACCGATATGCGCGCCCAGGCTTACCCGGGGGAAAATCCGGCGAACAACCCGCTACCCGAGGCAATCATGCCGGTGTATTTGTACCTGATGGGCCCCGACAGCAGCGGCGTCAACGGACAGGCATTCGACGCACAGTAAGCAGCGGCAACGCGGCAACGCGGCAATAAATTGGCGGGAAACCCATGACCGGCAGCAAATTGCCGGTCATATTACCGGGGCAGCGGCAAATACTGGCCATTAGCCGCTCTCCATCATCGGTAAGTGACTGACTTCAAATAAATTTTCCGCGCAATGAACCCTCTGGCACGATATTCGCTCTAACCCGCCTGTTGCCGCATTAAAGCGCCAGAGGTTTAGTGTTCATGGTCCCCCCTAGCCAAACCAACACCATCGATTTCGATGCAGCCAAACTGCAGCGCCTGGGTTTTTCCAGCACGCGAGCGCAGTCTTTGCAGCCCGTCAGCCTGGCGCAACTGCGCCAGCAACTTGGCATGCAGCTGCAAACCAGCCTGGACGCCGAGCGCATCCTCAAGCTGTTTTTTGCACAGGTACAGCGCCTGGTGCCATTGGATGCCCTGGCCTATCAGTATCCGATCAGCGACCTGCGCCTGGACCTGGGCGCCCGCGCCAATCACTCAGCCGCCTATCGCCTGAGCCATGAGGGCGAATACCTCGGCGAGCTGATTTTTCGGCGTAAACACCGCTTCAATGACGAGGAACTCGGCCAGCTGGAGTCGCTGCTGGCCAGCCTGCTGTTCCCGTTGCGCAACGCCCTGCTCTACCGCGCCGCGATCCAAAGCGCACTGCGCGACCCATTGACCGACACCGGCAACCGCATCGCCATGGATCAGGTGCTGCAACGCGAAGTCGAACTGGCGCGCCGCAACCTGCAACCGCTGTCACTGCTGATGCTTGACCTCGATCACTTCAAGGCGATCAACGATCAACACGGCCATAGCGCCGGCGACGAAGTGCTGAAAGCCGTCGCCGACACCCTGAAAGTCCAGCTGCGCAATGTCGACATGGTGTTCCGCTACGGCGGCGAAGAATTTCTGGTACTGCTCTCGGGCACCTGCCGCGACGCCGCAAGCATGGTCGGCGAACGCCTGCGTCATGCCGTACTGGAACTGCAATGCCTGGCCCAAGGGCGGCCGATCGAACTGTCGATCAGCCTTGGTTGCGCCACGCTACTGCCTGGCGAATCGGCGGAAAGCTTGCTGCGCCGTGCCGACAACGCGCTGTATGTAGCCAAACGCGACGGGCGCAATCGCCTGACCATGGCCGGCTAAAACCACCAGACAGCAAAAAGGGGCTCAATCGAGCCCCTTTTCTTTGGCGCTGTACCCGTTAACTGTTGATGCAGACCGCCGTCACGTGGGAGCGGCTTTAGCCGCGAAATATCTTCAGTTTTCAAAGATTTTCGCGGATAAATCCGCTCCCACAAAAGCGCGGTTTCTCCTGCAACACGTAACTGGGACATAGCTTTTTCTTTGACCAACCTACTGCCTACTGCGGCTTACGCGGACCGCGACCGAAGCCTGGACGCTGGCCTTCGGCGGCCGGCTGGCTACGACGCTTGACCGGTGCACCGGCCGGCTTGCGCGAGGGCCGTTCGGTCAACTCGATACCCGGACGCTCCTGACGAGGCTTGCTCGGACGTTTTTTGTTCACATCCTGCGGCCGCTCGGCAACAGGCGTGCCTTTGCCCTGGCCACCACGACCCGACTCACCACGGCCTTGGTCCGCACGCGGAGCGCGTGGCGTGCGCTGCACACGCTCACCACCTTCGCCACGCGGAGCACGCTCCGAACGCACCTGTTCGCCGGTTACCGGGCCGCCATGACTCGGACGCAGAGTACGCTGCGGACGCTCACCACGACCGACCGGCTTGGCCGATTTGCGCTGCAAGCGGTCAAGCTTGTCGCGGGTCTTCTCTTTCATGTCCGGCAAGGCAATCGGCTTGAGACCAACCTCCTCACTGAGAATGTCGACCTCACGCTGGCCCATTTCGCGCCAACGGCCCATGGTCAGGTCAGAGGTCAAAAACACCGGACCGAAGCGCACGCGCTTCAAACGGCTGACCACCAACCCCTGGGATTCCCACAAGCGACGCACTTCACGGTTGCGGCCTTCCATCACCACGCAGTGATACCAGTGGTTGAAGCCTTCGCCACCCGGCGCTTCCTTGATATCGGTGAACTTCGCCGGGCCGTCTTCGAGCATCACGCCGGCTTTCAGCCGCTCGATCATCTCTTCGTCGACTTCGCCGCGCACGCGCACCGCGTATTCACGGTCCATCTGGTACGACGGGTGCATCAAGCGATTGGCCAGCTCACCGTCGGTGGTGAACATCAGCAAGCCAGTGGTGTTGATGTCGAGGCGACCGATATTGATCCAGCGCCCCTCTTTGGGCCGTGGCAGGCGGTCGAACACCGTCGGCCGACCTTCCGGGTCGTCGCGGGTGCAGATCTCGCCATCCGGCTTGTTATAGATGATCACGCGGCGCACGGACTCGGCAGCCTCTTCGCGCTTGATCAGACGGCCGTCGATGGCGATGGCGTCATGCAGATCGACGCGCTGACCCAAGCTGGCGACCGCGCCATTGACCTTGACACGGCCAGCACTGATCCAGGCTTCGATTTCACGGCGCGAGGCCAAGCCCATGCGCGCCATGACTTTCTGCAGTTTTTCGCCTGCTGGGCTGTATTCTTCGGATTCACTCATCTGGGCACCTCCCGGTGTTGTCTCTGGTGATTGACGACGGCACGTCGTCGAAGGGGCGGGCATCATACGCGTATCGCAAGCCGCACGCACGGCTTCAGCCTAGTCGGCTGACGGGCGCCCGTCAGCCTTTACGCCGACCGGTGGCAGCCAACCCCAGCAAACGCAGGTCCGCCTCAGCCAATACCGCGCGCCGTGCGGGCTTATCCAAAGCCTTCCACGCCTTGATCTCGGCCTTGCTGCGTCCGCAGCCGACACAGATCTCACGCTCGAACTTGCAGATGCTGATGCAGGGATCTTTTACCCCAGCCATACCGTCCCTCACTTTGCGCCTGTAACGAGAATACCGGGCTGCGTCGCGACAACCACCACAGTCAGTGCCGCGTCGCATCCTCTTCGTCGACTTCCGACAGCGCCTCACCGGCCTCGGCGTGGCCCTCATCTTCTTCCGGCAGGTCGTCGAAATCGGTTTTCAACCCCTGCTCCATCGAATCCAGCTCGGCCAGCAGGCTGCTGAAGCTGGTTTCCTCGCTCGCTTGCACCGCCGGCTCATCGGCCAAAGCCAGATCGGCGCGCGCCTGCAAGCTGGGCGGCGCCGCCAGCTCATCGTCAAACGCCAGCAGCGGTTCGGGCTCCAGCTCGCGCAAGGCGGCCAGTGGCGGTAACTCATCAAGGCTTTTCAGGTTGAAGTGGTCGAGAAAGGCCTTGGTGGTGGCGAACATCGCCGGCTTGCCCGGTACATCGCGGTAGCCCACTACGCGAATCCACTCGCGCTCCAGCAGGGTTTTGACGATATGGCTGTTGACCGCCACACCGCGCACATCCTCGATCTCGCCGCGGGTAATCGGCTGACGGTAGGCAATCAGCGCCAGGGTTTCCAGCATCGCGCGCGAATAGCGCTGCGGGCGCTCCTCCCACAACCGGCCGACCCAGGGGGCGAAGCGCTCACGCACTTGCAGACGGTAACCGGATGCCACTTCGATAAGCTCGAAGGCGCGCCCTTCACAGGACTTGCCCAGATGCGTCAGGGCCTTCTTGAAGACCGCTGGCTCCGGCCGTTCGGCCTCCTCGAAGAGTTCGTACAGACGCTCCAGTGATTGCGGCTTACCGGAAGCCAGCAGGAAGGCTTCAAGCAGACTGGCCAGCTCACGAGGTTCGTTAAGGTTCATGCTTATTCAGCCCGCGCACGCACATGGATTGGCCCGAAAGCCTCATTTTGCACCAGTTCGACCAGGGATTCCTTGATCAACTCGAGCACCGCCATAAAGGTCACCACCACCCCGAGCTTGCCCTCTTCAGCGCTGAACAGGCTGACAAACGGTACGAAAGCCCCGCCTTTGAGACGTTCCAGCACGTCGCTCATGCGCTCGCGGGTCGACAGCGCCTCGCGAGTCACCTGATGGCTTTCGAACATGTCGGCGCGGCGCAATACTTCGGCCATCGACAGCAGCACTTCTTCCAGGCTGACATCCGGCAGCAGCTTGCGCGCTCGCGCTTCGGGCGCATCCAGGCGCGGCACGGTGAGGTCACGGCCGACCCGGCTGAGGCCGTCGATGCCTTCCGCCGCCGCCTTGTAGCGCTCGTATTCCTGCAAGCGCCGAATCAGCTCGGCGCGCGGATCGTCTTCCTCGGCTTCGGCCTCACTGGACCGCGGCAACAGCATGCGCGACTTGATCTCGGCGAGCATGGCCGCCATCACCAGGTATTCGGCGGCCAGTTCCAGGCGCACCGACTGCATCAGCTCGACATAGCCCATGTACTGGCGGGTGATTTCCGCCACCGGGATATCCAGCACGTCGATGTTCTGTTTGCGAATCAGGTAGAGCAGCAGGTCGAGTGGCCCCTCGAATGCTTCGAGGAAGACTTCCAGTGCATCCGGCGGAATATACAAATCCAGCGGCAGCTCGGTTACCGCCTGGCCATACACCAAGGCAAACGGTAACTCTTGCTGGGCTCCAGCCTGGCTGTCGGCGGGCTCGTGGGGCGGTGAAGTGTGCATGCGTAGCCTCGTAAAGCCTGCTCAGCGGTAATTCAAACCCAAGGCCAGACGCACCTCGGCCAGTGTTTCGCGCGCCTCAACGCGCGCACGGTCGGCGCCCTCGGCGAGGATACGGCGCACCAGGTCGGGGTTGTCCTGATAGTCCGCAGCCCGTGCCTGCAAGGGTTTCAACTCCTGCTGCAACGCCTCGATCAACGGCCCCTTGCACTCCAGACAGCCAATCCCCGCACTTTTGCAGCCTTGCCGAGCCCACTCACGGGTGGCTTCGCTGGAGTACAACTCGTGCAATGGCCATACCGGACAAGCGCTGGGGTCACCGGGATCGTTGCGGTGCCCGCGCGCGGGGTCGGTCGGCATGCGCTTGACCTTGTCCTCGATGTCAGCGGCGCTGTCACGCAAAAAAATCGCATTGTTGTTGGACTTGGACATCTTGCCGCCATCCAGCCCCGGCAGCTTCGGCGCCTCGCTGAGCAGCGCCTGCGGCTCGGGCAGCAACACTTTACCGCCGCCGTCGAGGTAACCGAATAGCCGTTCCTTGTCGCCCAAGGTGATGGTCTGCTGATCTTTGAGCAGTGCGCGCGCGGTTTCCAGCGCCTCGCCATCACCCTGCTCTTGATAGGCCCTGCGCAAGCTGTTGTAGAGCGTGGCGGTTTTCTTGCCGAGCTTGACGATGGCCGCTTCGGCCTTGCCTTCAAAACCTGGCTCACGCCCGTACAGATGGTTGAATCTCCGCGCAACTTCGCGGGCGAATTCGATATGCGCCAGTTGATCGGCGCCAACCGGTACGACACCGGCGCGGTACAGCAGGATATCCGCCGCCTGCAACAAGGGGTAACCGAGAAAACCGTAGGTGGCGAGGTCCTTGCCGTGCTGCTGATCCTGCTGCTCTTTGTAAGACGGCACGCGCTCCAGCCAGCTGAGCGGACAGATCATCGACAGCAGCACATGCAACTCGGCGTGTTCCGGGACCTGCGACTGGATGAACAGCGTCGCCGAACTCGGACTGACGCCAGCAGCCAGCCAATCCACCGCCATGTCCATGACATGCTGAGACACTTGGCCGACTTCCGCGTAGTCGGTGGTCAACGCATGCCAGTCGACGATGCAGAAGAAGCATTCGTAGGTGTGTTGCAACTTGATCCAGCTCTTCAACACGCCGTGGTAATGGCCGAGGTGCAAACGGCCGCTGGGGCGCATGCCGGAAAGCACGCGGCGCTCAGAGTCAACAAGGCTCAAACCGGGTTACCTAAACAAGTCATTGGAGGGCGAGTATAGCGAGGCAGGCACCCATCGCGGGAAAAACGGCGACGGAACCGCGCCACCGGGCAGCCAGTCTAAATGCTTACGCCGGCAGACAGGGCGCACTGTGCACCGATCACCGACGGCAGCCCCGCGCGCAATGCACGGGATCAGAAGCCTTCTGGGAGCCTGCTATGAAAATCCCCGTGCTCACCCTCGCCCTCATCGTCCTGAGCGTATGCCTGATTCCCCTGCCAAACACCGCGGCGCAGGCCGGGATGATCAGCACCCAAGACGTGCTCAGCGAACAGAACACCCAGGCAAACCGCGATAAAGTCAGCGAGTTCCTCAACCGCGCCAGCGTGCAGGAAAAACTGCAGGTCATGGATGTTCCCGCGGCGCTGGCCAGCAGCCGGGTCGACGCGCTGACCCCGGCCGAAGTTGCCACCCTCGCCCAACGCATCGACGCGCTACCCGCAGCGGGCGCCTTGAGCGGCAACGATGTGATCATCATTCTGTTGGTGGCGCTGCTGGTGGTGTTGATTCTGTAGCAGAGCGCTAGCTAATACGCCCGGCGCAAACCTCAGGCATCGCTGAACGGCGAGGGATCGCCGCAGCCAACGCGGATCACTTCGGGCTCCTCTTCGGCCAGGCTGACCACGGTTGAAGCCTCCAAGCCACCGAAACCGCCATCAATGATCAGGTCGACCTGATGCTCGAGCATCTGGCGCATTTCATACGGATCACTCATCGGCAAAGCCTCACCCGGCATGATCAGGCTGACACTCATCAGCGGCTCGCCGAGCTCTTCCAGCAGCGCCTGGGCAATCGGGTGGCCCGGCACACGCAAGCCGATGGTACGGCGCTTAGGGTGCAAGACCATGCGCGGCACTTCGCGGGTGGCATTGAGGATGAACGTATACGGCCCTGGGGTGTGCGTCTTGAGCAGACGAAAAGCCCCGGTATCGACCTTGGCGAACAAGCTCAACTGCGACAGGTCGCGGCACACCAGGGTGAAATTATGTTTATCGTCCAACTGCCGTAGGCGGCGAATCCGCTCCAGTGCGTTCTTGTCGCCGATGCGGCAACCGAGGGCATAGGACGAATCGGTCGGGTAGATAACCACGCCACCGGCCTTGATGATCTCCACGGCCTGTTTGATCAGGCGCAGCTGTGGGTTTTCCGGATGAATCTGGAAAAATTGACTCACGCTAATTCCCTGTTCAGATCGCTGTAGGCTGCTGGACATGTTGAAAACGCGCCCAAAGAGGCGAGAGGTCTTCCGGTACCGGGCGGTACATGCCCAGCTCAGACCAGTCGCCTGGTGCATGGAAGTCACTGCCGGCGCTGGCCAGCAGACCGAATTCGCGCGCCAGAATCGCCAGACCACCAACCTGCTCGGCTGGTTGCATGCCGTTGACCACTTCCAAGGCATGCCCACCCGCCGCCGCAAAGTCGGCGATCAACTTGCGCCGCTTACTACGAGTAAAGTCGTACTGCCACGGGTGCGCCAGACTGATCCAGGCACCGGCTTGCTGCAAGGTAGCAACCGCCTGTGGCAACGTCGGCCAATGCTGTTTGACGTCGCCCAACTTGCCCGAGCCCAGCCACTTGCGAAACGCCTCGGCGCGGTCTTTGACATGCCCGGCGCGCACCATGAACTCGGCAAAATGCGGACGCGCCGGCGCATTGCCGCTGTCGCCCAACTCCTGCTGCACCGCTCGCGCGCCCTCCAGGGCGCCGGGCATGCCCTTGCCCTCCAGGCGCTTGCTGATTTCGGCAGCACGCAGCCAGCGACCTTCATGCAGTTCGGCAATCGACTGCAATAACGCGGGTGCCTCGCTGGCGAAGGCATAACCAAGTACGTGGATGGTCGCGCCCCCCCAGGTACACGACAGCTCGATGCCATTGACCAGTTGCATATCCAGCGCCTGCGCCGCTGCTCGCGCCTCATCAAGCCCTTCGAGGGTGTCGTGATCCGTCAGAGCGAGTAGCCTGACCCCGCGTTCGTGCGCCCGCGCCACCACCACAGCGGGCGCCAGCGCGCCGTCCGAAGCAGTGCTGTGACAGTGCAGATCAACATTCATAAGGCGCGCTTTCCCGGTCATTTATGTTTGTTATTATGCCGCCACATGCGGATTCTCGCTGCCGTCACACAACAATTCCTCGACTTTGCGAGTCTGTACTGCTTTTCTGCGTTGCAGTTTCATCCATACAGACTGTCGCACCGACCTTTATAAGGATAGAGATGCTCTACGCCATTATCGCCACCGATGTCGAAAACTCTCTGGAAAACCGCTTGGCCGCTCGCCCCGCTCACCTCGCGCGGCTGGAGCAACTGAAAAACGAAGGCCGCCTGATCCTGGCCGGCCCTCACCCCGCCGTCGACAGTAACGATCCAGGCCCAGCAGGCTTCTCCGGCAGCCTGATCGTGGCTGAATTCGAATCGCTGAATGCCGCGCAAAGCTGGGCCGACGCCGACCCTTATCGTGCCGCCGGCGTGTATGCCTCGGTGCTGGTAAAACCGTTCAAGCGGGTGCTGCCATAAGCCTGCACACACGTGCTGCGTACCCCACAAAAAAGTAGGAAATAGGAGTTCCGATGCGCCCAGGCCCGTTGTCTTTGCTGTTTGCTGCGTTGCTGCTACCCGCTTATCTGCATGCCGAAGAAAGCCTGCCACAAGCCGTGGCGACAACCTCGGAGCAAGCGCAAATCGATGACCTGGAACAACGCCTGGCAACCAGCGAGCAGCAGCGCGAAACACTCAACGCCGAGCTGCAAGCCGCTAATGGCGAGCGCGAAAGCGCGCAATTGTTGCGTCTGCGCCAAGACAACCAGCGCCTCAAACTGCAGCTGAAAAAAGCTCAGGCCGAAGCGCCAGAGCGCCTGTTCAGCGAGCAACAGATGTGGTTCGCCGTGGGTGCCGGCGCCGGGCTATTGGGCGTCATGGTTGGCGCAATGTTGCGCGGCAACCGTCGTTCGCGGCGTGAATGGATCAATTGAAACTGGCATGAGCGCCCTTCTATTAATCGACGACGATGTCGAATTGTGTGAGCTGCTGGCCAACTGGCTGACCCAGGAAGGTTTCCAGGTCAGCGCCTGCCACGACGGCCACAGTGCCCGCCGCGCGCTGGCAGGCCACACGCCCGATGCAGTGGTGCTCGACGTGATGCTGCCTGACGGCAGTGGCCTGGAACTGCTCAAACAGTTGCGCCACGACCATCCCGAGTTGCCGGTATTGATGTTGTCTGCCCGCGGCGAACCGTTGGACCGGATTCTCGGCCTGGAACTGGGTGCTGACGATTACCTGGCCAAGCCGTGTGATCCGCGCGAACTCACCGCCCGCCTGCGCGCGGTGTTGCGCCGCAGCCTGCCGCCGGCGACGTCCAGCCAACTGGAGCTCGGCGACCTGTGTTTCAGCCAAGCGCGCGGCGTGGTGGCTATCGGCGAGCATGAAATCATTCTCACCCTCTCCGAAAGCCGCATTCTGGAAACCCTGCTGCGCCAACCTGGCGAGCCGGTGGATAAACAAGAGCTGGCCCAGTTAGCCCTGGGCCGCAAGCTGACCCTCTATGACCGCAGCCTGGACATGCATGTCAGCAACCTGCGCAAAAAGCTCGGCCCGCACCCGGACGGCCGCCCGCGCATCCTCGCCCTGCGCAGCCGTGGCTACTACTACAGCGCCTGAGTAAAGCGGCTCACCCACGCCCTTTACCCAAGCTTTACCCTTGCCTGACTGCCCTTGACCTTGACCGCCCTAGACTGGGCACATCCGGCACAGGCCGGTTTCGAGACAAGGAGATACACCATGCGCAAGACTCTCACCGCTGCACTGCTCGCCCTGACCCTGCCAACCCTGGCCATGGCCATGCCCGAAGGCGGCCCACGCCACGGCGGCGGTCACGGCGAGCATGGTTCGCGAATGTTCAAGGAGCTCGACCTGAGCAAAGAGCAACACCGCGAAATCCGCACACTGATGGGCGAGCAGATGAAAAGCCGCCACGAGATCACTAAACGCTACCTCGACAAACTGCCGGCGGCCGAACAGAAAGCCATGCAGGACGAGCTGAAAGCCGCCAAGGACAAGCAGCAAAGCGCCATCCGCGCACTGCTCAAACCCGAACAGCAAACAGCCTTCGATGCGCAACTGAAGAAAATGCAGGAACGTCGCGCCGAACGCGAAGCCTTCAACGCCTGGAAAGCTCAGCAAGCGACCAAGGCCGAATAAGCCACTCACGCCGCAATCACCCACCCATCAAGCCACGCGCTTGGTGGGTGTTGCCGTTAACAAGGAGTCACTGTGCGTTCATTGTTCTGGCGCATCTTTGCCAGTTTCTGGCTGGCCATTGCCCTGGTTGCCGGGCTCTCCATGTTGCTTGGGCGGGCACTGAATCAGGATGCCTGGATTCTCAGCCAACACCCCGCCCTGGATGGCCTGGCCGAGACGTGGACCCAGCGCTACGAAGAACACGGCACACACGCAGCCCAAGCATTTCTGGAGCAGCGCAAGAAGGACTTTCGCATCCATGTACAGGTGATTGGCGACAACGGCCAAGCCTTGGTCAAAGGCACCTTTTCGCCGCGTGCGGCGGCCTTCGAAGCACGTCAAACAAATGACAAACGCCTGCCCTGGCGCCGCCTGAACGAGGACTACAGCAGCCCGCAGACGGGCGAGACCTACCTGTTCATCTACCGCATTCCCCACCCGGAACTGGCCGCCTGGCACCGTGGCAGCCTACTTTGGCCACTCAGCGCGCTGGCCATCGCCCTGGTGGTGCTGAGCCTGTTCAGCCTGCTGCTGACGCTGTCCATCACCCGCCCACTGAACCGCCTGCGCGGCGCCGTGCATGACCTCGGGCAAACCGCTTATCAGCAGCACAGCCTGGCGCGCCTGGCCAACCGACGTGACGAGTTTGGCGTGCTGGCCAACGACTTCAACCGCATGGGCGCACGCCTGCAAGGGTTGATCGGCAGCCAGCGCCAGTTACTGCGCGATGTTTCCCACGAACTGCGCTCGCCGCTGGCACGCTTGCGTATCGCCCTGGCCCTGGCCGAACGCGCCGAGTCCAGCGAGCAGGAGAAATTTTGGCCACGCCTGACCCTGGAATGCGACCGCCTGGAAGCCCTGATCAGCGAGATCCTCGCTCTCGCTCGTCTCGATGCCGACCCTGGTGCAGCACAGCCGATCGACTTGGCGGCGCTACTGCGCAAGCTGCAAGAAGACGCACAGCTCGGCGCGCCTGAACAAAAAGTCGTGATCAACCTGGAACCTGGATTGAGCCTGTACGGCTGGCCGGACATGCTGGAACGGGCGCTGGACAACCTGCTGCGCAACGCCCTGCGCTTCAACCCGGCCGGACAACCGATCGAACTCCGGGTCGAGCGCCAGGCTGACGAGGTACGCCTGAGCGTGCGCGACCACGGCAGCGGAGTCGCCGAAGAACACCTGGCGCGCCTGGGCGAGCCGTTTTTCCGGGCGCCGGGGCAAAACGCCGCCGGCCACGGTTTGGGGCTGGCGATCACCCGACGCGCCGCCGAACGCCATGGCGGGCGCCTGGAATTGCGTAATCAACCCGAAGGCGGCTTCAGTGCCAGCCTGCTGCTACCGCTGAAGGCCCACAGCTAGTGAGGTTCTTCTCGGCTTGGCGGTGACACAAGACAGTGCTTGGTACACCCTCGTAGGCTGCGTTACGCCGCGCCAGTTTCGGCTGCTGGCGCGGAGCACTGCACACGCGTCTAACCCAGCCTACGCAGCCGGCCAGGCACTGACGAAGTCGGCCAGGTCCACCTGCGCGGGAATGCGCAACTCGCGCTCTGCCGTACCGAGGTAGAGGAAGCCGATGATCTGCTCTTCAGCGGATAATCCCAGCCCCGCCGCGACCCTGGCGTTATAGGCCAGCTCGCCGGTGCGCCATACCGCGCCAAGCCCCTGGGCATGCGCCGCCAGCAGAATGGCGTGGGCCGCGCAGCCGGCTGCGATCACCTGCTCCTGCGCCGGCACCTTGAAATGCGCCTGCACATGCGCGATAGCCACCACCACCAACGGCGCACGCAAGGGCATGGCACGCGCCTTGGTCAGTGCCTCCTCGCTGACGCTGGCAGAATCCGCGAGCAGGGTCTCGGCAAACAGCTCACCCAAGCGCTCACGCGCCGCGCCCTCAACGGTCAGAAAACGCCACGGCCGCAATTGGGCATGATCCGGGGCGCGCAACGCGGCACGAAACAACAACTCGCGCTGGGCGATATCCGGTGCAGGCTCACGCAAACGTGGCGCGGAAACACGGTTGAGCAGAGCATCGAGAGCGTCCATCGGCCACCTCCTGAAAAGAAAGAAACGGGAATTCTAGAGCGTGACGCTCTTGGAAGGGGAAAAACTCTCCGCAGCGAGCGCCACATACTGCGGCGCCCCGAACGAGTGGGCGAGTTGGTTCAGCCTCGACCGCGACATTGACTAATTAAACTAGGCCACACGCTCCGGTGACACGCTCGGTTGTACCGGTGGCGTCAGGGGCGGCAAGCCATGAGCCAGACGCGCGCTGTCACAGTGCGGATTGTGCTCGCCATTGAACCAGGATGCCTCGAACTCGCGACAAGTACTGGAGCGTTGCTCGTACAAGGTGCAACGCACGCCTTGACCGACCTCGCCAAGCAACGCTACGCAACGCGTCGGCTTGCTTTCAGTGCCACGCATGGCGACCCGGTGCGGGGTGATCAGCACAACCTGCTCATCCGGCACACTGCCGCCAGCCGATTGGCACTCTCCCCAGAAGAAAGACACACGAAAATGCGCGCAGCAGGCGCCACACGACAGGCAAGGATTAGCATTCGACATGATTTAACAGGGCTCAGAAACCGGCAAGGGCCGGCACCTGACGGCCATTCTATGCAGCGCCAAGCGCTTGTAAAGAGCCGACCGATCACAGGTTTACAGGCCTTTTGGCGCGCGTAGAATGGCGCCCTTTATGGCCCTCAACCCGAGCCTGCCCTCATGGCCCTGCCGACGCTGCGCATTATCGGTTTCATCCTCGGCATTTTCCTGATTACCCTGGCCATCAGCATGATCATTCCCATGCTCACGCTGCTGGTCTTCGAACGCACCGATGACCTCGATGCCTTTCTCTGGTCGAGCCTGATCACCGTAATCGCCGGCCTCGCCCTGGTACTCCCGGGCCGCCCGGAAAACGCTCAGCTGCGCCCGCGCAACATGTATCTGCTGACCACTGCCAGCTGGCTGGTGGTGTGCATCTTCGCCGCGTTGCCGATGGTGTTGATCCAGCACATCAGCTACACCGATGCGTTTTTCGAGACCATGTCCGGTATCACCACCACCGGCTCGACCGTGCTGGTCGGTCTGGACCACGCCTCGCCGGGCCTGCTGATCTGGCGCTCGATGCTGCATTGGCTGGGCGGCATCGGTTTTATCGGCATGGCCGTGGCCATTCTGCCGCTGCTGCGAGTCGGCGGCATGCGCCTGTTCCAGACCGAGTCCTCGGACTGGGGCGAGAAAGTCATGCCGCGCTCGCACATGGCCGCCAAATACATCCTGCTGGTCTACCTGGGCTTTACCCTGCTCGGCGGCCTGGCTTTCTGGCTGGCCGGTATGACCCCGTTCGAGGCGCTCAACCACGCCATGGCATCGATTTCCACCGGCGGTTTCTCCACCTCGGATTCATCCCTGGCCAACTGGTCGCAACCTGCCGTGCACTGGGTCGCGGTGCTGTTCATGATCATCGGCAGCCTGCCCTTCACCTTGTATGTGGCGACCCTGCGCGGCCATCGCAAGGCGCTGATCAAAGACCATCAGGTACGCGGCTTCATCGGTTTTCTGCTGCTGACCTGGCTGGTGTTCGGCACCTGGTTGTGGCTCAACTCCGATTACCACTGGCTGGACGCCTTTCGCATCGTTGCCGTCAACGTCACCTCGGTGGTCACCACCACCGGCTTCGCCCTGGGCGATTACACCCAGTGGGGCAGCTTCGCGGTATTGCTGTTCTTCTACCTGACCTTTATCGGCGGTTGCTCCGGCTCCACCGCGGGCGGCCTGAAAATTTTCCGTTTCCAGGTCGCGTACGTGCTGCTCAAAGCCAACTTGCAGCAACTGGTGCACCCGCGTGCGGTGATCAAACAGCAGTACAACAACCACAACCTCGATGAAGATATCGTTCGCTCGCTGATCACCTTTTCCTTCTTCTTCACCATCACCATCGGCGTAATCGCCCTCGGTTTGGCGCTGATCGGTCTGGATTGGGTCACCGCACTGACGGCGGCAGCCACCGCCGTGTGCAACGTCGGCCCGGGCCTGGGACCGATCATTGGCCCGGCCGGTAATTTTTCCAGCCTGCCAGATTCTGCCAAATGGCTGCTGACCATCGGTATGCTGCTCGGCCGCCTGGAAATTCTCACCGTGCTGGTGCTGGTCACCCGAGCGTTCTGGAAACACTGAGGCAGCGCTGACAGGCCGTTGAAAAACCACCTGCTAAGCGGCAGCCACTGCGAGGCAGTTGCACAGATCCACCTAGAATCACTTCATCAATCGCCGTGGAAACCAACTTAGATGGCTGTGCCGACCTTACGAATCATCGCGTTCATCAACGGCATCTTCCTGATCACCCTGGCCATCAGCATGACCGTGCCGATGTTGACCTTGGTGCTGTTCGAGCGTGCGCATGAACTCAACGGTTTTCTCTGGTCGAGCCTGATCACGTTTATTGCCGGGCTGGCCATGGTCATTCAAGGCCGCCCGCAAGACGTGCAGCTGCGCCCGCGCGACATGTACATGCTGACGGTCTCGAGCTGGTTGCTGGTGTGCATCTTCGCCGCGCTGCCGTTCATGCTGGCCCAGCACATGGACTACACCGACGCCGTCTTCGAGAGCATGTCCGGCATCACCGCCACCGGCGCTACCGTGCTGACCGGCCTGGACGATATGTCGCCCGGCATCCTCATCTGGCGTTCGTTGTTGCACTGGCTCGGCGGGATCGGCTTTATCGCCATGGCCGTGGCGATCCTGCCCATGCTGCGCATCGGCGGTATGCGCCTGTTCCAGACCGAATCGTCGGATCGCTCGGACAAAGTCATGCCGCGCTCGCACATGGTCGCCAAATACATGGTGGCCGCCTACGTGGGCATCAGTTTGCTGGGGTGCCTGGCGTTCTGGGGCGCGGGCATGAACGTCTTCGATGCGATCAACCACACCATGTCGGCGATTGCCACCGGCGGCTTCTCCACCTCGGACCAGTCCTTGGGCAACTGGACGCAACCGGCCGTGCACTGGGTGGCCGTGGTGGTGATGATTCTCGGCAGCCTGCCGTTCGTGCTGTATGTCTCGACCCTGCGTGGCAACTACCGTGCGCTGTTCAAAGACCAGCAGGTACGCGGCTTTCTGACGATCTTGCTGAGCACCTGGCTGGCGCTCGGCACCTGGTATTGCCTGAGCACCGAGCTGCACTGGCTGGAAGCCGTGCGCCACGTCGCGGTAAATACCACCTCGATCATGACCACCACCGGCTTCGCCCTCGGCGACTACACCCTGTGGGGCGGCTTCGCCGGCATGCTGTTCTTCTATCTGGGGTTCATCGGCGGCTGCTCCGGCTCCACCGCTGGCGGCTTGAAGGTATTCCGCTTCCAGGTCGCCTACATCCTGCTGAAAGCCAACCTGCTGCAATTGGTGCACCCGCGCGCGGTGATCAAGCAGCAGTACAACAAGCACCGCCTGGACGAAGACATTGTCCGCTCGATCCTGACCTTCTCGTTTTTCTTCACCATCACCATCGCCGTGCTCGCGCTGGGCCTGACCCTCTGCGGCCTGGACTGGATCACCGCACTCAGCGGCGCCGCCAGTACGGTATCCGGCGTGGGCCCGGGCATGGGCCCGATCATCGGTCCAGCCGGCAACTTCTCCAGCCTGCCGGATATGGCCAAGTGGCTGCTGACCCTGGGCATGCTGCTCGGCCGCCTGGAAATCCTCACCGTGTTAGTGCTGCTGATGCCTGCCTTCTGGCGCCATTGAGGCGGCTATTGGCTACAGTTCCTGCGTAGCCGGGATGCAATCCGGGTTAGCACGGCAAGCATGTCGATGCCGGTTGGCGCCCCCTTCACGGTCTCGCGCCGTTACAAACGCGCGCGGTACTCGCCGGGGGTGCAGTCGAACCAGCGGCGGAACGCACGAAAGAAGTTGCTCGGATCGGCAAAACCCAACAGGTAGGCGACCTCCAGCAGCGTCAGGTTAGGCTGCGCGAGGTACTGCTCAGCCAATTCACGGCGCGTGTCGTCGAGCAGGTGTTGAAAGCTGGTGCCCTCCTCCTGCAAACGCCGCTGCAGGGTGCGCTGCGACAAATGCAACGCCTGCGCCACCGCCTCGCGCTTGGGTTCGCCCTGCGGCAACAGGCGACACAGCACTTGCCGGGCACGGTGGGTCACCCGGCTCTCGGAGAAACGCGCGAGGTACTCCCCGGCAAAGCGATCGTGCAACTGCGCCAACGACTCGTTGGCGGTCGGTAGCGGCATCTCCATGTCCGCGCGCTCGAACAACAACGCATAGTGTGCGGCGTTGAATTTCAGCGGTGCCTGGAACACCTGGTTGAACGGTTCCAGATCGGCGGGTGGGTCGCCTTGAAAAAGGATTTGCTGCGGGCGGATCGGCTTGCCGGTCATCCAGCGGCAGAAGGCCAGGGCATAGGCCAAAGAGGCTTCGATACTCTGCCGCGCCGGCGGCAAACGGTCGCCGTGAATCGCCAGAATCAGCTCATAGCCCTTGGGCGTGGCGCGAAAACTCAGGTCGGCGCCCTCGCCGATGATGCGCTGATAGCGCACCAGGCGGGCAAAACCCTCTTTCAGCGTACGGCTGGACATCAACGCATAACCGACCACGTGAAACGAGGCCGGACGCACGACCTTGGCCATGTTCAGGCCAATCGCCGGGTTACCCGACAATTCGACCGCGCGCCGCCACAGGCGGGTCATGCCGTCTTGCGGAAAGCGTGCATCGGGGTCTTCCAACGCCGCGTAATCCAAGCCCAGTTCGGGGAAGATCGCACGGCAGTCGACGCCGCCCATTTCCAGAGCCTGGACGATGCCCAAAGCCCAGTTCGACGAGGTAGTACGTTCGCTCATGGCATTGTTCTTATTCGAGTCATGAAAAGCTGCAGCCGTCAGCCTGGCAGCGAAGGATACTAAACTGGCACTTAATGTCACTGGCCCAGCAAGACACTCGACCTAGACTGGAAAAACACCGCAGCCCACTCAATCGCGGCGGCCAAAACAACAACAGGAGGTGTGCCATGGCCACTCAAACCACCGAGCGCTACACCAGCTTTGCCGAGTTCTACCCCTATTACCTGCAAGAGCACAGCAACGCCACCTGCCGCCGCCTACACTACGTCGGCAGCCTGCTGGTGCTGAGCATCCTCGCTTACGCCATCGTCAGCCAGCAGTGGCTGTGGCTGCTGGCGATGCCGCTGGCCGGTTACGGTTTTGCCTGGGTCGGCCACTTCATCTTCGAGAAGAACCGCCCGGCGACCTTCCAGTACCCGCTGTACTCGCTGATGGGCGACTGGGTGATGCTCAAGGACGCCTTTACCGGACGCATCAAGTTCTAGCCCACGGGAAAAAGCCATGAACGATCGAGCCCAATTCAGTCATATGCAGGACGGCAGTGCCGAGGACTGGGCAGTCATCGCCCAGGACTTCGCCGCCTATGCCGCGCAGTTGCCGGAGCGCATCCTCAGCCACCTGAAATTGCTCAATGGCGACTTCGGCGGTTTTCCGGTAGACCGCCTGACCCACTCGCGGCAAACCGCGACCCGCGCCTACCAAGATGGGCGCGACGAAGAATACGTGGTCTGCGCCCTGCTGCATGACATCGGCGACACCCTGGGCAGCTACAACCACCCGGATATCGCCGCCGCCATCCTCAAACCGTTCGTCAGCGCGGAGAACCTCTGGATCGTCGAGAAACACGGAATCTTCCAGGGCTATTACTTCTTCCACCACCTGGGCATGGATCGTTACCTGCGCGAGCAATTCAAGGACCATCCGCACTACCAGGCGACCATCGACTTCTGCGCCAAATACGACGCCGCGGCCTTCGATCCGACCTTCGACAGCCTGCCGTTGAGTTTCTTCGAGCCGATGCTACGGCGCGTATTCGCCCAGCCGAAGAACTCGATCTACCAGGCCGTTACGGAGCCGTCACGCTGACCACTGGCCAGCCTGGCATCGCCGTTCGGCAGTGCTGCTTGGCTGCTACTGCCACGCTTGGTTATGATCCCCGCTCAGTCGCACACCTGGTCTAAGGTTTGCAGACGCTCCAGACGTCCAGCAGAGACGTCAGAAAATCAGCAGGGATCGTTTCCATAGCATGAATGCAACCAGCATGAACCGGCTCCACGCATTGCCGGCCCCGCCGCTGCGCGAGTATTACTCCCGCGTACTGGCGTATATCGCCATCGCCGCGAGCATTGCGGCAGGCACCTACGCTCAGCATTTCGGCTACAACATCCTGTGGATGGTGCCCTATGCCCTGCTCTACCCACACCTCGCTCACCACCTGAGCCTGCGCCTCAAACGCGACCACCCGCAGAAAACCACCTTGACCCTGCTGTTTATCGATGCCCTGCACTGCGGCGCAGCGCTCTCCCTGCTCGGGTTCTCCGTGGTGCCCAGCCTGATGTGCTTGCTGACTCTGGCCTTCAGCTCGCTGGTGATCGGCGGCCTGCGCCATATGGGTCTGGCCATGCTGATCGCACTCAGCAGCACCTTGCTGACCGCTGTGCTGATCGAACTCAGGGTCAACCCCAATACGCCCGCCATGGTCGCGCTGGTCAGCATCGCCTTCACCACCCTATATATCTGCATCACCGCCTACTTCGTGCACCAGCAAGGCCTGCGCCTGGCGCAGGTGCGCAGCGAGATCAGGCGCGAACAGGAGAAAGCCGCCCGCCTGGCGCGCAACCTGGCCAAGTACCTGTCGCCGCAAGTCTGGGAGTCGATTTTCAGCGGCAAGAAGAGCGTGCGCCTGGAAACCCAGCGCAAGAAGCTCACGGTATTTTTCTCCGACATCAAAGGCTTTACCGAGCTCTCCGAAGAACTGGAAGCCGAAGCCCTGACCGATCTGCTCAACACCTACCTCAACGAAATGTCGAAGATCTGCCTGAAATACGGCGGCACCATCGACAAATTCATTGGCGACAGCGTGATGGTGTTCTTCGGCGACCCCGCCAGCCAAGGCGCGAAGAAAGACGCCGTGGCCGCAGTGTCCATGGCTATCGCCATGCGCAAGCACATGAAAGTGCTGCGCCAGCAATGGCGCGCCCAGGGCATCACCAAGCCCCTGGAGATCCGCATGGGCCTGAATACCGGTTACTGCACGGTCGGCAACTTCGGCGCCGACACGCGCATGGACTACACCATCATCGGCCGCGACGTGAACCTCGCCAGCCGTCTGGAAAGCGCGGCCGAAGCCGGCGAAATCCTGATCTCCCACGAGACCTACTCGCTGATCAAGGACGTGATCATGTGCCGCGACAAGGGCCAGATCAGCGTCAAGGGCTTCACCCGCCCGGTGCAGATCTACCAAGTGGTGGATTTCCGGCGCGACCTCGGCGCCACGTCCAGCTATGTCGAACATGAACTGCCCGGCTTTTCCATGTACCTGGACACCAACGGTATCCAGAACTTCGACAAGGAACGGGTGATTCTGGCGCTCAACCAAGCCGCCGAGAAGCTGCGCGACAAGGTCATTCTGTAGGTTGTACCCCGTAGGGTGGACATGCCGAAGGCTTGTCCACCACAGACGATTGGCGAACAAGGCTGCGCCATGTCCGCCCTACACTTCCAACGCCTCGCCCAGTGCCGGCTCGCCGTCGACCGAGGGCTGCAACGCCAGAAACTCCAGCGCCGAGGTGCGCCAGGACTGCGCCGCCGCCAGTTCGGCGCAGCGCGCTCGGTCCAGCTCCAGCGCCGCCAGACAGGCCGTACCCAAATCCTCGCCCATCGCCCCGCTGATGCCCTGCTGCAGCACGTCCAGCGGCCCGGCCACCGGGTAGGCGGCCACCGGCGTGCCGCAGGCAAGCGCCTCCAGCATCACCAAACCGAAGGTATCGGTGCGCGACGGAAACACCAGCACGCGGGCCTGCCGATAGGCCTCGGCCAGCGTCTCGCCGTGCCGATAGCCAAGAAACTTCACCTGCGGATAACGCACCTGCAAGGCCTCGCGCTGCGGGCCATCGCCAATCACCTGCTTTTCCCCCGGCAGATCGAGGTCGAGAAACGCCTCGAGGTTCTTCTCCGGAGCAATCCGTCCGACATACAGAAACACCGGCTGCACGGTATCCACCGGCTGCGGTCCTGGACGAAACAAGCGCGTATCGACGCCTTTGCGCCACAGCGCCAAGCGCTGCAGACCCCAGCCGGCGAACTCCTCACGCAGCCGCTCGGTACTGACCAGGACCGCCTGACTGGGGCGGTGGAAAGCACGCAAATAGGCATACCCCCAACGCAACGGCAGCCACGACCAGCGGGTATGGATGTACTCGGGAAAGCGCGTGTGAATGGCACTGGAAAACGCCAGCCCACGCTTGCTCAACCAGCGCCGGGCCGCCCAGCCAAGCGGCCCCTCGGTGGCCAGGTGGACACTGTCGGGCCGAAAGTCGCGAATCGCCGCACCGACTCGCCAAAGATTCCAGACCAGCGGAATCTCGGGGTATGTCGGGCAAGGCACCGCGCGAAAATCCGCGGGTGACAGCAGCTTGACCTGATGCCCCAGGCCGCGCAGCTCACTGACCAAGGCCTGTAGGCTGGTAACCACGCCATTGACCTGCGGTGACCAGGCGTCCGAAACGATCAAAATCCTCATGCTGCGGGCTCGGCAACCGTCAACGGTTCAGCGGGTTGCGGCGTCTGCCGGGCCTGGTCATCGGCCAGGCGATACAGCTCGATGCGCCCATCCAGGTGTTCGATCAACGCCGTGCACGACTCGACCCAGTCACCGCAATTCATATACTCGACCTCGCCCATCGGGCGGATCTCGGCGTGGTGGATATGCCCGCAGACCACGCCGTTGAACCCACGCTTGACGCACTCGTGGGCAATCGCCTGCTCGAAATCGCTGATGAAATTCACCGCGCTTTTGACCTTGTGCTTGAGGTATGCCGAGAGCGACCAGTAGCCATAGCCATAACGGCGGCGCCAGTAATTGAGCCAACGATTGAGGGTCAGGGTGAACTCGTAGGCCGAGTCGCCGAGAAAGGCCAGCCAGCGGTGATAGCGGGTGATCACATCGAACTGATCGCCATGGATTACCAGCAGACGGCGGCCATCGGCGGTGATGTGCTCAGCCTCATCGACCAGCTGGATATTGCCCAGCATCAACGTCGAGTAACGCCGCAGAAACTCGTCATGGTTACCGGTGACGTAGATCACCTCGGTGCCCCGCTTGCTCATGGTCAGCAAGCGGCGGATCACATTGGTGTGCGCTTGCGGCCAGTAAATCCCGCCACGCAGCTTCCAGCCGTCGATGATGTCGCCGACCAGGTACACCCGATCCGCCTGATAGCGTTTGAGAAACGCCGCCAGGTGCTCGGCCTGACAATCGCGCGTGCCCAAATGCACATCGGAAATCCACAAGGTACGGACACGTTGCTTGCGACCGGGTTTTACCAGCTGTGCGCTGCTCATGGGCGGCCTCCGCCAGGGTTTTAGCGAGCGTGCACGCCAGCGGTGAAGCCCGTGTGACGAATCCATGGCAGCGCGATGACAGCCACGCCATTGCGGCGCGTGCTAAAAGCCAAAGCGATTACACCAATAGCCCGGAGCGCTGGACCTCTAGCAGGCCGTTGAAAAATGTAGGCG
>DELY01000012.1:0-22437 GCA_002354655.1 Pseudomonas sp. UBA2684 | reverse complement strand
TTTTAACGCCGTATCGGCAACGTAGGTAGTTTTTCAACGGCCTGCTAGACGCGGCAACAGCCTGATAGACTCATCGCCTTGTTCGAGGAACCCGCCATGCCTTCGCTGCTCTCTCTGCGTCACTACAGCCATGAGTTGCTCAGCCACAGCCATGCCCATGCGCAGTTGGTGTTCGGCCTGAACGGACAGCTGGATTTCGAAATCGCCGGCTGCGGCAGCCAAGTCATCCGCCAAACCCTCGCCGTGGTACCGCCAGACACACAACACGCCTGCGGCAGCAGACACGGCAGCCAGTGCCTGGTGCTCGATATACCGTCCGAACAGTGGTTGCAGCAGCACCTGGGCGGCCACGCCGATGCCAGTCGACGCCTGCTCGATACCCCCGGCGCACTGCACCTCAGCCCCGCGCAAAGCCAGCTGGTCAGCTGGCTGGCCGCCAGCCCGATCAATGACCCGGTGATCGCTCAACAAGGCGCGGCGCTGTTATTGGCCAGCCTGGCGAACGAGCACTCGGCGCGCCTGGAAACCCAATGCCTGCCGCTGGCGGCGATTGATGCGCATATCGACCAACATGCCGCGCACCCCTTGCAGGTCATCGACCTGGCGCGTCTGGCCGGGTTGTCCGCGGCACGTTTCCATGCACGCTTTCTCAGCGAAACCGGGCATACGCCGATGGAGTACGTGCGCAGTCGACGCCTGCACCTCGGCCGTCACCTGCTGCAGAACAGCCTGCTGGCCGTTGGCGACATCGCCGCACGGGTCGGCTACACCTCGCAAAGCGCGTTTACCGCCGCCCTCTCACGGCACTTTGGGCTCACCCCTCGCGCCCTGCGCCAGGCCCGCGAGTAACGCGACAAAGCCCGCGATTCCAGCGACAGACAGCGCTGCATGCGCACCCTAGACTGCTAGCGCAATGAATCAGGAGGCGCTATGCAGCACATCGAGTGGGACGACTTTCAACGGGTGGAGTTACGCGTGGGCACCGTGCTGTCTGCCACGCCCAACGCCAAAGCCATAAAGCCGGCTTATGTGCTGCAAGTCGACCTCGGCGAATTCGGCGTGAAAACCTCCAGCGCGCAACTGACCGCGCATTACCAACACGGCGAATTGATCGGCCGCCAAGTGCTCTGCGTGTGCAACTTCGCGCCCAAGCGGATTGCCGGAGTTCGCTCCGAGGTGTTGGTAACGGGCGTCTACGACGCCGATAACCGCGTGGTGCTGGCGAGCTTCGACAAACCGCTGCCCAACGGGGCGCGCCTGGCATGACGGAACGCAACGCCCTGCTGGCGATTCACCTCGGTGCGCTGCTGTTCGGCCTCTCGGGGATTTTCGGCAAACTGGTGAATGCCGCGCCGCTGGCCATCGTCGGCGGTCGCGCCGTATTTGCCGTGATCGCATTGGCGCTGTTCGCCCAGCTGTTCAACCAGAGCCACGGCAACCGCCCCAGCGCCCGCCAATTAGCAATGCTGGCACTCGGCGGCCTGCTGCTCGGCAGTCACTGGCTGACCTTCTTCGAAGCGGTGAAGGTCTCTGGCGTGGCCATCGCCACACTCGGTTTTGCCAGCTTTCCGGCGTTCACCGTACTGCTCGAAGGCCTGTTGTTTCGCGAGCGCACGCGGCCCAGCGAGTTCGCCATGGTAGGTGTGGTGTGCGTGGGCCTGGTCTTGGTGACACCCAGTTTCGACCTTGGCAGCCATGCCACCGTAGGCCTGCTCTGGGCCGTACTGTCAGGCTTGCTGTTCGCCCTGCTCTCGCTGCTCAACCGCGCCAGCACCCAAGGTCTGGATCCGGTCAAGGCGGCGCTGTGCCAAAACGTGACGGTATTGCTCTGCTTCATGCCGTTCGCCTGGCCGCTGTTAGCGGACTTGCGTGCGCTCGACTGGTTCTGGTTGGCCATGCTCGGGGTGCTCTGTACCGGTTTGGCGCACAGCCTGTTCGTCGCCAGTTTGCGGGTGATCAAGGCCCGCAGCGCCGCGGTGATTTTCGCCTTGGAGCCGGTCTACGGCATTGGCTTTGCCTGGTGGCTGTTCAGCGAAGTGCCAACCCTGCGCATGCTCGCGGGCGGCACACTGATTATCCTGGCGATTTTTGTCTCGGCGCGCATGGCGCGTTGAGACAGACGGCTAAAACGGCGGCGCCGAGTACTCCGGCGCCATAGAGTCATCTACAACTGCGTACCCGTGATGCCTTCGCCAGGGTGCGCCGCGTCAGGCTGGCAACGACGCATCATGGCCGCGGGCGGTCGCTGTGGCCAAGGTCTCGCGTCGGATCGATCTGGTCGCGCACCCGCTGTTTGAGCACCTTGGCTTCAGGAAAGCCACCGTCGGCTTTGCGCTCCCATATCTGCACACCGTCGCAGGTAATACGGAACACCCCACCCGTGCCCGGCTGCAAACTGACTTTTTCCAGCTCATCGGCAAAGGTCGACAACAACTCCTGGGCCAACCAGGCGGCACGCAGTAGCCACTGGCATTGCGTGCAGTAGGTGATGACCACTTCGGCTTTTGGCTGGGACATAACGCGACTCGGATAGACGGGGTGGCCATGATAACGCCGGCCGAATACAGAATGCAGAGGGTAAACCCGAGCGAGCGCTGACCTGCCCCTTCCCTCAGGAGCGAGGCGCTCAGCCGGGTTTCGCTACGCCTTAGCCCGCGCCTACGCAGACCATATTGACGAGGCCGCTAGGCGATCTTGGCTAACAGCTCGCGGGCTTCCTGCTTCTGCTCGTCGTCGCCATCGTTGATAACCTCATTGAGGATATTGCAGGCGCTTTCCAGGCTGCCCTGCTCGATGTAGGCCAAGGCGAGGTTGAGCTTGGCCAAGTTATCGCGACTGCCGGCCAACTGGTCGAGGTCGCTCAGCAAAACACTCTCGGCGGCGTGCGGCTGACTGATAAAGGCCTCATCCAGCTCATCTTGCAACCACCCTTCGGACGAGGTTTCCTCAACCAGCATCGAGTCGGCAAAAGGGCTACGCACATCGCTATTGCTAGCTATGTCAAAGACTTCCGGAAGATCCTGCGCGACTGCGGGTGCCGCCTTGCTGCGCATACCTGGGGAAAATGGACTGACCAGATCCCAATCCGCATCCAAGGACAAATCATCCAGGTTAAGTTGGAAATCATCGTCCTTACCTGCCTCCGCTGTCGGCTGCGCTTGCGACTCGTCCAATTGCAGCACAGCATCGTCCAAAGAGTCGCGCGGCGAGTCAGCCAACAGGCCGGGATGACGCGCCTTCAACTGCTCGATTCGCGCCGCAGTGAAGCCGGCATTACGCAAAATGCTCTCTTCGCGGGTGAACGCCTGAGCATCACCCAACTGCGCCAGCACCTCCAGCAAGCGGAAACGGATGTCGCTGCGTTGCGGCTGTACATCCAAAGCCTTGCGCAGCGTCGCCGCGGCCTCGCTGAAGCGGCCGTAGGCGATATAGATATTGGCGCCTTCCAAGGCATCGGTCGGGCTGGCCGACCGCTCGGGCGCGACCATCGGCACTTCAGCAATGCGTGCCACGGCCTCACGTTGCACCGGCGTGACGAACGGCTCAGGTTCGATGACCACCGCTGCGGCAGCAGCCTGGTGCGGTTGCGGGGGTTGAACCGCACGGCGCTTCGTCCACCCAAGCAGACCCAGCAGGCCGGCTAGCAGAACGACCAATGCGGCAAACCCTGCACCGATCCAGTTGCGCGTCGGCTCGACTGCCGGTGCGCTGGGCGCGGCGCTAACGGCTTCTATGTCGCTGTCCACCACGGTCGATGCTTGAGGCGCCGCAACAGGCGCCAGGCCGGTCGCCAACTGCGCCTGCAAGGTTGCCAACTGCTGGTCCTTGTCGCTCATCTGTACTTGCAACTGCTGCATCTGCGCCTGCAAATCGGCAAGGCTTTGCTGCAGTTGCAGGTTCTCCGCCGCCTGATTGGCCAACTCCTGATCCACTCGCCGCTGCACTTGGGCAAGCATTTCCACTTGTGGGTCGAGCGGTTGCTCAGGAGGCGCGAGGGGCTGTTCGCCGACCACTGGCGCCGCTGTTACTGCGGCTGACGCACTGTTTGCCTCAGCACTGGCGATATCCGGCAATAGCAAGTCGGCGCCAGCCTGAAGACGGTTGATATCGCCGTTGCTAAAGGCTTGCGGATTAAGCGCATGGATCGCTTGCATCAACGCGGGTTGCGAGGCCTCACTGCCCGCCGTGCGCAAACGCGCGGCAATAACCCACAGGCTGTCGCCACTCTTGACCTGATAGCGCGCGCCCTGCTCGGCGGCAGGCATGACGCTTGGTGGCGCATAGGTGGTTGCTGTGGGCTCACGCGTTGTGCGCACTGGCGCTGCGGCAACAGCCGGCACCGTAGCGACCGCACGGTAGGCCGAAGAGCCCGGCGGATCGAGCAATACGGTGTATTCGCGCAGCAGTTGGCCATTGGGCCGTGCCACTTCAACGATGAAATTCAGGTAAGGCTCGCGCACCGGCTGGCTCGACACCACCCGGATCACACTGTTGCCGCCACGCAGCAACGGGGTGAAACGCAGGTCATTGAGGAAGTACAGGCGATCAACCCCAGAGCGGCTGTACACCTCGGCAGACGCGAGGCGAACCAGTAGGTCGCTGGCACTCAAGTCGCCGACTTCGAGCAATTTGATCTCAGCGTCTAACGGCTGATTCAACGCCGAATGCAAGGTGATTTCACCCAGCCCCAAGGCCGGCACCAAGCCCGAATAAAAGGCCGAGCCAGAGGCCAAACCAAGCAGCAATTGGCGAACTGGAGTCATATGAACTCTCCGCTAACTCCACGCCGGCATAGTTGCACCACTACACGACTTAACGTGTCCATCCAATCAGTGGTGAACGTAGATGACGCAGCACATTCTTGCGTCGGGAGAAACGCTCCGTGTCCAGCCCGGCTAGTAATCGAGTATGGCCATGATTTACAGGCTTGCGCACTTTCGTCGCGCACAGCGGTTAGGCAGATAGCCATCATACGCAAATGCGCAAAGACGCAGTCAATAAACTGACAAGCCATCGCAGAAGCCGACCAGCTGTCAGCGCTTTGTCGACCGAACATTCCAGGCCGCCAGCACCGTCAGGGCAAACACCGCCGCCATCACCCAGAAACTCTGCTGAAAAGCCACTGCCTCGGCGGCCAGATCGGCACCCTCGCTGCGGTGACGCCATTCGAGGAAGAAAGTCAGCAGGTTGACCCCGAACGCCCCGCCCAACTGGCGCACGAAGGTGATCGCGCCAGCGCCTTGGGCCAGCTCCTCCTGGCTGAGCATATCCAACGAAGCGGTGCTCAGCGCAGGCAACAAGATGCCCAGCCCCACCCGACCGAGACAAGCCCAGAAACACAACACCGCGAACGAGGCCCCCGGCTCAAGCCAGCCGAAGCCGGCGGCCGACAGGGCAAACACCAACACGCCACTGATCAACAGCACAGCTGCCGACAGACGATCGCTGAGCCAGCCACCGGCAAACGACGCGATACCCATCAGTACGCCGGTTGGCAGCAGTAACAAGCCCGCGCGCCCCGCGCTGTAGCCTTCGACCGTTTGCAGGTACAGCGGTATCAGGTAGGTCGAACCGTACAACCCCATGCCCAGGGTCAACGCCACCCAACTGGCATTACGAAACCCCGCATGCCGCCACACCCGCAAGGGCAGCAGCGGCTTGAGACTGCGCCGGCTGCGCCTAAAGAAACCAATGACCGCCACCACCCCGAGCAGGCTTGGCGCCCAAACGCGCAGCTCCTGCCAAGCGAAGCGCTGCGCTTCGGCCAAGGCACCGAGCGAGGCAAACAACGCCACGCATAACAGGACAAAAGCCCATACATCCAGAAACGGCGTGGTTCTCTCGCGTTGTGTCGGCAGCAGCCACTGCCCGCCTAGCAGCGCCAGCAGGCACATCGGCAACGGCAGCCAGAACACGGCCGCCCAGCCGAAGTGATCGACCAAATAACCACCAATGGTGGGCCCCAGGGTAGGCGCGATCATCACGCCCAGGCCATAAAGCCCCAGCGCCATGCCACGACCGCCGTCAGCGAACACGCGAAAGATCAGCACCATGGCCAGCGGCTGGACGATCCCGGCACACAGTCCCTGGACGATGCGCAAAGCGATCAGTTGCCAGGCCGTTTGCGCCACCAGCGCCAATAAGGAGCTGAGGATAAACAGCCATAGGCCGACTTGCGCGGTACGCCGCGCGCCCAAACGCGCTTGCGCCCAGGCCGCCAGCAACAGGCCAGCCGTCATCGCGGCGAGAAAACCGGTGGACAGCCACTGGGCCAGCGGCCGACCAATCGAAAAGTCCTGCATGATCGCCGGCAACGCGACATTGATACTGGTCGAGGCCAGCACCATGGCCATGCTGCCGATCATCAGCACGCCCAACAGCCACCTGGGGTAGCGCGCGCCGAAACGGGCCTGCAATGCCGGCAAATCGTGCTGCATCAGCGCTTTTCCAGGTTACTCAGAATCCGTGCGTGAACGTGCTGACAGCGGCGCAACTCTTCCTCGTCAATCCCGGCAAACAGCTCCAGACGCAGCTGAGTGGAGATCGCTTCGATTTTCTCGATCAGCGGCTGTGCCTTGGGGCTCAGGGCGATTTTCTTGGCGCGCCGATCTTCCGGCACCGCGTGGCGGCTGACCAGCCCCTGAGCTTCCAGGCTGTCGAGCAAGCGCGCCAGGGTCGGGCCCTCGACGCCCACGCTTTGCGCCAGCTCACGCTGGGTGGGTAACTCCTGAAAGCGTGCGAGATGCAGCAAGACCAGCCAACGGGCCTGGGACAGACCCAACCCGACCAGGCGACGGTCCAACTCGGCGCGCCAGGAACGGGATAACTGCGCTAATTGCATGGCGAAACGGTGTTGATCTAACTGCGACATGAATAACCGACTCTTATAAGTATCAAAAACTAATTATTAGCCAGCTAACCATAACCGCCACCCAGAGAGCAAGAGCCTGGATGTTTCACCATTTCACATACTGATCCTCGACAAAGCCCCACAGGTTGTCGATCGGCACCGCCGCTCGGCCAACGGGGCGCAAGACCCCCTTGAACTGGCCAAAAATCTGCTTGAAGTTACTCGCCAGAATGCCCAGATTCAGGCGCTCCTGGTGCAACCCACGCGCCTCGAAACGCAGGTCTACCTGGCCGTCATGGGAACTGATCTGCCAGGGCTGTAGCGGCTGATCGCGGTCGAAGGCAAAGCGCGCCGTGTCGACCTTGATCAACTCACCGTCGAGCCAGTAACAATTCTCGGTAAAACTGGTTTCGTTGACCCCGCAGGAGAGATTCAAACCGACGCGCTGGGCGCCAGCCTGCCCGGACAGACATGCCCAGTTCCAATGGGTTTCCGGGCGCATGTAGCCGGCCGACCAATCGTGATGAGCAAACGCCTCGAGCTGCGCCAGATCGAAATCGCCCAGCGCGCTGCTGACCTGCCCAGTGCACCGCACACCCGCCACCTTCTGCGCATACACCCAGCCATTTACCGCCGTCGGCGTGTTGATGCACATCGGCTGAAACGCCGGCTCGGTCTCGGAGAAACAGGCATCGATGCGCGTGCCATCATCCAACTCGACCAGCAGGCGCTTCTCCAGCGATGACGCATGGTTTTCCAAGCGCAACAGGTTGCCGCCGCTGCGCAACTCGCAGACACCCGCGTTCGGTTGTTGAGAAAAACGCGTGCCCAGCCCTAGCGGCAGCTTGAATTGCCGCTCGATCATGCGGCCGCTGGCCGGGTGGAACAGGTAAACGAAACCGATGCCGGCCAGGCTCAGGTTGGCCAGCGCACAACCACCAATCAGCTGCTCGCTGATCAGCCCGAAATACTGAAACTGGTGGAAACGCCGCCATTTGGCCAGGGCGCCCAGACGCCGCCCCATGGGTGAGCGGAAGTCGAAATCACGGTAATTGATCGCCCCCGGCGCGCGCGGGAAGATGCCGTAATGCGGCTGGCCATTGGCTTGAATCAGTCGGTCCATGGGAGAAAGCGCTCGAGAAGAAAACCCGGGCGATGCTAGCACTGACGTTCCAGCCCAGGCACTCACCGCAGGCGCCAGGGATAGCGGCAAAATCGGCCACCGCACCCAGCGGCCGCTGTAGCCAGCTCACTTAGCCAGTAGGACAGGCTTCAGGGCTGGGCAGCTGCTCGGCGAACCGAAGCTCACGCGCCGCTTCAGGCCACCACCTGATTGCGCCCAAACGCCTTGGCTTCATACAGCGCACGGTCGGCATGCTCGTAAAGCGTTGCCAGTTCACCCGCTTCATTGGGTTGAATGCAGGCCACGCCAATCGACATGGTCAGCATGCTGGCGGTATCCGAGCGCTCGTGCTGGATATTCAGGGTTTCCAGGGTGGCCCGCAGCGCTTCGGCGCGCTGCCACGCTTCAGCGGCGCCGATGTCGTAGAGCAGCACGGCAAACTCTTCGCCGCCCAGGCGAACCGACATGTCCAGGGGACGTCGCGCCGCGTCGAGAAGCAGGCTACCGACCCGCTGCAAGACGTTATCGCCGGCCTGGTGCCCGTAGCGGTCGTTATAAGCCTTGAAATGATCGAGGTCGCACAGCAGCAAGGCCAGCGATTGCCCCTCGCGCTGCGCCTGGCGCCACAAGCGCTCGAACTGGCGGTTGAAACTGCGTCGATTGTGCAGCCCGGTCAGGCTGTCGTGATCGGCCAACACACGCATCAGGCGACTGACCAGAAAATGCTCGCGTGACTTGAACTCCAACAGATAGCAACCGACCGCGCCGATCAGGTTGCCAAACAATAGAAACAACACGTTGTTGATCAGGCGTGGCGTTGGCAACCCTGCCCACAGCTCGATGCCGATATACACCAGCAACACCACCAGGGCGCAGGCCAATGCCTCGCTGAGCCGCAAACCGACCAGGAAATAGGCCGCCATACTGACCAACAGCAAGCCTTCATAGGGGTAATTCGGATCGGCACGGTGGGCGATGCCGACCACCAGGGCAGCGCCGATGCCAAGCGCGAGAATGCACAGCAGACTCAATGGCAGCAGCAAGTGCACATGCGCGCGCTGCAGGATCAGCCAGGCGCAGATTGCCAGCAGGACGAACACCACCAGACGCACGCCGAGCATCCACCAGACCTCCGGGCTGTGCACCATGGCGAAGTCCAGCGCGGCAAACATGACCCACAGAACCATGCCGACGCTCAGTGCGATGCGCTTGAGATCGAAGTTATCCTCCAGCATATAAGCGCGGTATTCGCGCTCAAGCGGCCGCGTGAAGCGCAACAGGTGAAAGCCCAAGGCGAGCTGGTCGGCATAGGGGCTGGGATGTACATCGTCGAGCCAGGCGTGTGGAAGCGACACGTTTACCTCTTCTCTGGGAGGCCTGTGGACACCTTAGTCGTTCGCCAACTGCGTCACAAGCTTGCCGGCTTTATGACGCCATTTACTCGACACGCCGTGCCGCGTCAGGCCTCGAACTCCGCCTGCAACGCCGCCCGCACGCAATGCAGCACACCGTCCGCGACCCGACCGGCAAACAACTCACTGATGGCCGCCACCGCAGGCAACTCGCCCTCGCCGTCCAGGAAGGCTTCCTGCACCTCGCCCAGCAGGTCTTCCGGCAGATCCAAGGCTTGCTCCAGCGACAGCTGCTGACGCCCGATGGCCTCGGCCAACAGGCTGTAGACATTCTTTTCGCTGCACTTGAGTTGGTTGGCGATTTGCGCAGGGGTCATGCCCGCGCGCGCCAGGCTGACCAACTCGTGACGCAGATCGACCACCGCACGCGGCGTCTCGGCACCCGTGCTGAGCACCTCAAGAAACGCGTCGCCATAGCGCTCCAGCTTGCGCGCACCGACGCCGCTGACTTGCGCCATCTCGGCCAGGGTGCTGGGTTGGCTGCGCAGCATTTCCAGCAAGGTGGCGTCGGGGAAAATCACGTAAGGCGGCACGCCATGCTCTTCCGCCAGCTTGCGGCGCAACGCACGCAGGGCTTCCCACTGCTCGCGCTCGTCGCCACGCACCAATTGGCTGGCCGCACTGCTGGAGGCTTTGGCGCTTTGCTGCGGCTTCAAGTCACGCCGCAGTTGCAGGCTCACCTCACCGCGCAACAGCGGGCGACAGCTGTCGGACAGGCGCAAGCCGCCATAGCCCTCCAGGTCGACATCGGCCAGACCGCGCGCCACCAGTTGACGAAACAGCGAGCGCCATTCACCCTCGGCGAACGCCTTGCCGACGCCAAACACCGTGAGGTGTTGATGGCCGAGGTTGCGCACTTTGTCGTTGTCGCGACCGAGCAGCAAATCGACCAGATGACCAACGCCATAGCGCTGGCCGCTGCGGTAGATCGCCGACAGCGCCTGACGCGCCGGCTCGGTGGCATCCCAGGTTTGCACGCCGTCGATGCAGTTGTCGCAGTGGCCGCAAGGATTCGGCAGCTCTTCGTCGAAATAGGCCAACAACGCCTGACGCCGGCAGCGCGTTTCCTCGCAGAGCGCGAGCATGGCGTCGAGTTTGTGCTGCTCGACACGCTTATGCCGCTCGTCGCCTTCGGAGTTGTTGAGCATCTGCTTGAGGAAAATCACATCCTGCAGGCCATAGGCCATCCAGGCATCCGCCGGCAGGCCATCACGGCCGGCACGACCGGTCTCCTGGTAATAGGCTTCCAGGGATTTCGGCAGATCGAGGTGGGCGACAAAACGCACGTTGGGCTTGTCGATACCCATGCCGAAGGCAATAGTCGCGACCATGATCAAGCCCTCCTCGTTGAGGAAGCGCTTCTGGTGATAGGCGCGCAAATCGCTGGGCAACCCGGCGTGATAGGGCAGCGCCGGGAATCCTTGCTCACTGAGGAAGGCAGCCACTTCGTCGACTTTCTTGCGCGACAGGCAGTAAACGATGCCCGCATCGCCCTTGCGCGGCCCCAAAAATGCCAGTAACTGCTTGCGCGGCTGCTCCTTGGGCACGATGCGGTAGAAGATATTCGGCCGATCGAAGCTCGACAAAAAGCGCTCGGCATTCTGCAAATGCAGGCGCGTGACGATTTCTTCGCGGGTGCGCATGTCCGCCGTAGCGGTCAGGGCAATCCGCGGCACCTGGGGGAACAACTCGGCAAGCTGGCCCAGTTGCAGGTATTCGGGTCGAAAATCGTGACCCCATTGCGACACGCAGTGGGCTTCGTCGATGGCGAACAGGGCGATTTCAAGGCGCTGCAAAAACGCCAACATACGCGGCTGCACCAGGCGCTCGGGGGCCAGGTAGAGCATCTTGATCTCGCCACGGTTGATCCGCTCGGCGATTTCACGCTGCTCCTCGGCGCTCAACGTCGAGTTCAGCGCCACCGCCGCCACGCCCAACTCGTCGAGGGTGGCGACCTGGTCGTCCATCAAGGCGATCAACGGCGACACCACCACCGCCAAGCCCTCGCGCAGCAACGCCGGCACCTGGAAGCACAAGGACTTGCCACCCCCGGTCGGCATCAGCACCAAGGCATCGCCGCCCGCGGCCACGCGCTCGATAATCGCCCCCTGCCGACCACGGAAGCTGTCATAGCCGAAAACGTCTTTTAGGATGCGTACTGCGTGGTCGAGCATGAAAGGTCTCCGAAGCGAGCCGCGCATTATACGCAAGTGCTTGCCTGGCTGAGTTTTGATCTGTTTACGCCGCGCATTTGCTCAGGGCTATGGTCGCTGTGGCGGCACTGGACTAGAATTCAGCCTCGTTTACTTCTTCAAGGTAGCCCCCGATGTCCTTCGCCGAGCAATTGTCACGCCTGCAAGCCTTTCTCGACGCCGATGAGCTGCATGAAGAGGCACTGGACTACGTGGCCGCTCACGGCTACCTCACGGCATTGTCGATCTGCCCGGATCAAGTGCCGGAGCGTGAATGGATTGATGCGCTGTTCTCCGAGCCGCCGCATTACCGCAGCGATGCGGAGCGTGACGACATCGAGGCGACCCTGCTGCAACTGCAAGCACACATTGCCCGCCAACTGGCCAGCGACGACGACCCGGAAATGCCCTGTGAGCTCGACCTCGGCGAAGACCCGGACGACTCCGACCTGCGCGGCTGGTGCATCGGTTTCATGGAAGGGGTGTTCCTGCGCGAAGCCGTGTGGTTCGACGACGCCGAAGACGAAGTCAGCGAGTTGCTGTTGCCGATCATGGTCGGTTCGGGCCTGTTCGACGAACAGCCGGAGTTCGCCGAAATCGCCCGTGACCGCGATCTGGTGGACAGCATGGTCGAGCAGATTCCCGAGCTGCTGACCGCGCTGTTTCTGCTGTGCAACGCCCCGGAAGAAAAACCGGCCCTGCTCAAACCGCGTCACCACTAAGCCCGCGCCATGGCGCGTGATATTCAGGAAAACCGCAACCCCGCCATTCGCTATGCCTTGCTGACCATCGGTTGGCTGAGCGTAGTGCTTGGCGTGATCGGTATTTTCGTTCCAGTACTGCCGACCACGCCCTTCCTCCTGTTGGCCGCCGCCTGCTTCGTGCGCAGCTCGAAGCGTTTCTACCTGTGGCTGGTCAACCACCCGCAACTCGGCCCATGGATTCGCGACTACCTGGAAGGTCAGGGTATTCCGCGCAAAGCCAAGGTGTATGCCTTGAGCGCAATGTGGCTGAGCATCGCGCTCTCCTGCTACCTGGTGCCGATGATCTGGGCGCGGGCTTTTATGCTCACCAGTGCACTACTGGTCAGCCTGTACATCCTCAAACAGAAAACCCTGCCAAACCCTTGACCCCCCACGCGACACGCGACACGCGACGATCTGCCACTCATGGCCGGCTCGAGTCATCTCGGGTTATGCCGAGGAGCGCCAACGCCGCATCACGACCGCGGACGCCGACATTAACCAAGAGAACCAACCACACAGGCCACTATGCCTCGGCAAGATGCCGGCGCACCGCCTAGACTTTGCTTCATCTTTGGCGGAGACGCGGCAGATGCAGCCACGGCAGCGCACTCATGGATGGCCTAGGTGCCTGCACGCAATGTGGCTGGGGGCGAGCCTATTGCTGATCGGGCTGGCCAGCGCCCTGGCCAACTGGGACTTTGCGGTGATCCTGCAGAATGCCGAAACCCGCTATGGCAGCCTGGGTGCCGCCAAGGAGCGGATTCAAGCCTGGGACGCGCTGATCAGCGCCAGCGGCGGCCTGCCTGAAAAAGACCAACTCACCGAGGTCAACCGCTTCTTCAACCGGCAGGTGCGCTTCGCCGATGACAGCCGCAACTGGCGGCAAAACGACTATTGGGCCACGCCCATCGAGTCCCTGGTCAAAGGCGCGGGTGATTGCGAGGACTACTCCATCGCCAAGTACTTCACCTTGCGGCGCCTCGGCATTCCCAGCGAGAAGCTGCGCATTACCTACGTCAAAGCCTTGCGCCAAAACCAGGCACATATGGTGCTGACCTACTACGCCAGCCCTGCCGCCGAGCCGCTGGTGCTGGATAACCTGATCAACGAAATTCGCCCTGCCTCGCAACGCAAAGACCTCCTCCCGGTGTACGCCTTCAATGCCGAAGGCTTGTATCTACCGGGCTCGAGCAGCAAGAAAAGTGACACCAAGAAACTCTCACGCTGGCAGGACCTACTGAAAAAAATGCGCGCGGAGGGCTTCGCCATCGGCGAAGGCTAGGAGAACGCTATGTCCTTACTCAAACAGTTATTTCTCGCCATCTGCCTGTTTCTGGTGGTGGCGTTCACCGGCAGTTTTATCGCGGGAGTGGAAAGCTCCCGCGAGCAACTGATCAGCCAACTGCGCTCTCACGCCCAGGACGCCGCCACTGCCCTGGGCCTGTCGATGACACCGCATGTCGACGATCCGGCCATGATCGAACTGATGGTCAGCTCGATCTTCGACAGCGGCTACTTCGCCAGCATCCGCGTGGTGCGCATCCCCAGCGATGAAACCATCATCGAGCGGCGCACCACGCTAGCCTCCGATCAGGTGCCGAGCTGGTTTGTCGAACTGGTCGACCTCAAACCGCAAGGGGGTGACGCCCTGATCATGCGCGGCTGGGATCAAGCCGCGCGGGTCGAGGTGCTGAGCCATCCACAGTTCGCCCTGGCCAAGCTGTGGGACAGCGCCCTCGGCAGCCTGGCCTGGCTGCTGCTGTGCGGGTTGGTCAGCGCGGTTCTCGGCGGCTGGCTGCTGCGCACCCAATTGCGCCCGCTGGACACCATGGTGCAACAGGCCCAGGCGATTACCCGCCGCGAGTTTCTGACCCTGCCCAAGGTGCCGCGCACCCCGGAGCTCAAGCGCGTGGTCACGGCCATGAACCAGATGGTCGCCAAACTGAAAACCCTGTTCGCCGAAGAAGCGGCACGCAGCGAAAAGCTGCGCACAGAAGCCTACCAGGACAGCCTGACCGGGCTGGCCAACCGCCGCCAGTTCGATATTCGCTTGGCCAACCAACTGGTGGTCGGCGAGCAAAGTGCCGATGGTTACTTGTTACTGCTGCGGGTCAACGACCTCGGCGGGCTCAATCAACGCCTCGGCGGCCAGCGTACCGATGCCCTGATCGGGGCGATTGGCGAACTTTTGACACGCCTGCTCAAGCAGCCCAACCGCGCCGACTGGCTGGCCTCGCGCAGCCGTGGTGGTGAATTCAGCCTGCTCGCTCCGGGTCTTGGCAATGAGGATGCTGAACTGCTGGCACGCGAACTTCACGAAGGCCTGGAAAGCCTGCGGCAAACCGCTGCCAGCGACTGCACCCCGGTCGCGCACATGGGCATTGCCGCCTTCCGCCCTGGCGAAGAGCCCGCCCAAGTGATCGGCCGCGCGGATCAGGCCCTGGCCCAGGCACAAAGCGACCCGAGCAAACCCTGGACGCGGCTGAATGACTTCAACAGCCAAGCCGGCCAGGGACTGCACGACTGGCGGGCCTGGATCGACAACGCACTGAACAAAAGCAAATTGCAGCTGTATTTCCAGCCGGTGGTGGAATGCGCCGACCTGAACAATGTGCTGCACCACAAAGTGCTGGCCCGCTTGCTCGATCCGCAAGGCGAGGCGATTGCCGCCGGGCGTTTTCTGCCCTGGATCGAACGCCTCGGCTGGGCCGCGCGCTTCGACCTGGCCATGCTCGAACACAGCCTTGCGCACCTGACGCAACACCCACAGCCTCTGGCCCTGAGCCTGTCGGCCGCCACCTTGCGCGAGCCCGACAGTCAGGCACGCCTGCTCGACATACTCAAAAAGCACCCGCAACACGCGGAGCTGCTGACCCTCGAAGTGGACGAACGTCACCTGCCGCCTGCCGCCGAACTGGAAGCCCTCAGCAAGTCCGTGCGCAGCGCGGGTTTCAGTTTGGGTCTGCAACACTTCGGTGGCCGCTTCAGCCTGATCGGCAACCTGACCCATCTCGGCTTGGCCTACCTGAAAATCGACGGCACCTACATTCGCGCCATCGACCAGGAAAGCGATAAACGCCTGTTTATCGAGGCAATCTTCCGGGCCACCAACAGCATCGACCTGCCGCTGATGGCCGAGATGGTGGAGACCACAGGGGAACTGGAGGCACTCAAAGAACTGGGTATCGACGGTGCCATGGGCCGTCTGATCGGTGCGCCGGCGCCTTGGCCTGGTAGCTAGCGGTGCCGGGTGAAACAAGGCCGTGCGTGAAACCCATGCACAGTAACCTCGTAGGGTGAGTCGAGCCGCGCAGGTTAGGCGCGCGATCCGTTACGCCTTCATCCACCAGCGGTGCAACGTGCCCAGATGCGCCGCCCCACGCTGGCGGTGCCTGAACGCTCAGCGCTTGGCGCCGCGAGCATGCGCCTGCCGTGTTCCGACATTGCAACGTCAGGCTTGTGGGAGGGGCTTTAGCCGCGATTGACCTTGAGGGCGCTGAAGTATCGCGGCTAAAGCCCCTCCCACGGAAAGCGGCAGACTATTCGTATCGCGACACTAGCAACCTACGTTGCGCTTGGCGCCGCGAGCCTGCGCCTGTCGTGTTCCGACATTGCAACGCCAGGCTTTTGGGAGCGGCTTTAGCCGCGATTGACCTTGAGGACACTGAAGTATCGCGGCTGAAGCCCCTCCCACGGAAAGCGGCAGACTATTCGTATCGCGACACTAGGATCTATTACCGACAAGCCGTTAAAAACGGCGCGAATGCGCCCAGGCTTGGCGCCCCGCCCAAAGTGCGCGCTGCGCGCCAGCCGGCGCCTGTTACTGCGTTGCAGCCGTGTTGCCCGGTCTCGACGGCCTCGCCTACATATCTCAAGGCTATGTAGGCGTTAGCTGTAGCGTGGGTCGGGCGACCCACGCTACGTTTTGCCATCGGCACATAACGGCTACAGAGTATTGTTCAACGCTCTGTTAGACCGTATCCACCTGCAAGGCGCCGTCGCCGAGCAAACCATTGATGATCGTCGCCGTATCGCTGCCGCCGGAGACGATGCCGTTGCCGGCCACTCCCAGATAATGCTGGGACAGATCGACGTTGACCAGTTCGATGGACTGGCTCGGCGCTCCCGTGCCACTGGGGCTGATGCCAATTACCGTGCTGCCGCTGTTCACCGAGAACACCAGGTAGTTATCCAGCGAGTCCGCACTGTCCGTCTCACCCGACAACAAATCGCGCAAATCCAGGGTATCGCCTTCGGCGAAGCTGAAGTCGAAGACCCGGTCGGCGCCCGTGTGTCCGGCCAGCCACTGGAAGGTATCGGCGCCGGTGCCACCATACAGGTTGTCGTTACCGGTGCCGCCGATCAGCAAATCGTCGCCGGCCAACCCGCGCAACGTGTCGTTCCCCCCCAGGCCGTTGAGCACATCGTCGTTGACGCCCCCCTGCAGGTTCGCGTTGTTGGCGTTCGTGCCAGTGATCACCAGCGGCATCGCTGCCGCATCCTGGGCCACGTTGATGGTGAGCACGGCGCTGTCCATATCGCCATCCTCGTCGCGCACGGTGTAGCTGAAGGCCTCCTGTTCGACCCCTGTGACGCCGCTTGCGGCGGTGTAGGTATAGCTGCCATCGGTAGCGATCTTGAACCAGCCGCCGAGCTCCGTGGCGAACTCGACGCCCGTTGCACTGAGCAGGTAGTCGCTGCCGTTGTGGCTGATCGAGTACAGCGTTGCATGGTCGTGCAGGTCGTCACGCGCGCCCAACGGGTCAAGGTTACCGGCGTCGTTGTTGGGGTCGAGCAGCACGTTGCCCGACACCCGGTTGAGCAGCGCCAGCGGCTCGCCGTTGACCTCGATATTGTCGATGGTCAAGCCGCTCTTGGTCTTGTCGTCGAAATCGTCCAGCGTCAGGAAGGCAATGGTATACAGCCCAGCGCCCCATGTGCCGGGCACGTTGAAGGTGAAGCTGTTCACCCCGCTTTGCCGGCTGAAACCAGTGCCGCTGCCACTCCCCAGGGCATCGTCGGCGCTGCGCAGAACGACCAGCGCCGAATCGCTCCCATTACTGATGTGGAAAGCACCGAAGTCATCGTACTTATCACTTTGCGGTTCATCGGTGACGAAATTCCATTGGAAGCTGATCGCATCGCCTGGGTTGAATTCGACCGAGGTTTTGATCGCCCCACCTTCGATGGCCACGTTATTAGTGTTGGAGCCTTCGTAGCTACGCAGCGCAGCGGTCAGCGATCCGGCACCGAGGCCAAGGAAATTCTCGATGACATCCGCATCGACCGCCGCGCCATCGCTTCTCACCAACGCCGAGCGCAGGCCCTCGATCCTCAAGCTGTTGTTGTAGCCTTGATCCTGGACATGACCGATGGTTTGCCAGCCGGTCAGGCCCAGCTCGAAGTTACCGATCACTGCACCCGATTGCTCGACATAAGCCTTGTTGTCGTAAGCCACCGGTCCAAGGTCTTCGATGCAGATGATCAGGTTGGCGCTCGACGGATCGCCATCGCTGTCTTCGATGGTGTAGGTGAAGACCTCTTCGGTTCCTGGCGGCACATTAGACGGCGCGGTGTAGCTGTAGGCACCGCCGCTATTGATACTCAACACACCGCCATCCGGGGTTGCAAAGGTCAGGTTAGTGCCATTGCCCGGTACGTTGAACAGTACCGTCGACGTCGAGCCATCGATGGCCGTTACCGTGGCGCCCGCCAATGAATACTGAGCGGCCTGGCTGTTATCGATGACAAAACTGATTGCCGTCAGGGTGACCGGCAAATCTGTGCCGAGCTGATCGGCACCGGCGCTGGCATCGACATCGCTGATCACATTGCCGGTCGCCGACACCGGTACCGTACCGGCCAGAGTAGCCAGCAAGTCGGATGGATCGTCGACCAGGATCGCGCCCTCGCTACCGTTGGCCACCCGGCCCAATTCGGTGATCGCCGCCGCATTGCCGCTAACGGAAACCCCCACGGAGATGACGTCGATAGCATTGCCATCGACGAAGGTTTTCCAGCTGGCCGGTGTCCCGCCTTCATTGGGCTCGCCATCCGAGAGGAAGTAGACCTTGTTGACGTAACCGCTCAACGCCGGGTTCGCCAGGTCGCCCTGCAGCTCGCTGCGAGCGTAATCGAGGGTATCGTCGTAATCGGTGTTGCCCTCGGCATTCAGCGCCCAGATAGCGGCGATGGCCTCCTGCGCATCATCGGTCTCGATCACCAGCGACTCATTGGAGGCAAACTCGATCACCCGGAACTGCAATGGCACACCCAAGGCCACGTAGCTGTTGATCAGGTTTTCCAGGGCGTACTTGGCCACGGTCAAGCGATCCGTGTTTTCCGTATCGCCATCGCCATCCGCATCGGCAACGATGCTGAAACCCATGCTCCCGGACGTGTCGAGAATCAGGGTCAGGTTGAACGGCGGCAGGCTCAGCTCCGGCACGCAGATGCTGTTGTCCTTGGCCACTGGCGCGCTGTCTTCGATGCAGATGGTCAGGTTGGCCATGGAGGTGTCGCCGTCGGCGTCCTCGATGGTGTAGGTGAACACATCGTTGGCATCGTCGACGACATCCGCCGGGGCGGCGTAGGTGTATGTGCCGTCGCTGGACATGACCAGAGTGCCGCCCAGCAGGGTGGTCAACGGGCCCGTCGAGCCACCGGCCGGAACCGCTACCGTCACCGTGTCGCCATCGGCATTGGTGTAGCTGACGGAGATAACGCTGATCGGACCATCGGCCCCCGCCACATCCACGCCGTCTGGCCCAAGATCGTCGATGACATTGCCTTCCAGCGGGCTCGGCACCGTATCCAGAAGCGTCGCCGTCAGGTCGGAGGGGTCATCGACCAACACGGGGTCTTCACCACTGTTGGCCACCTTGTCCAACTCGGCGATAGCATCGCTATTGCCACTGACGGAAATCCCCACGGAGATCACATCGATGCCATTGCCGTCGACAAAAGTCTGCCAACTGGCCGGCGCATCGCCTTCGTTGGGCGCGCCATCGGACAGGAAGTACACACGGTTGACGTAACCATCCAGCGCCGGATTGGCAAGATCGCCCTGCAACTCGTCGCGCGCGTAATCCAGCGCATCGTCGTAATCGGTGTTGCCCGTGGCATTCAGTGCCCAGATGGCGGCGATGGCCTCCTGCGCATCATCGGTCTCGATCACCAGCGACTCATCGGAGGCAAACTCGATCACCCGAATCTGCAGCGGCACACCCAGGGCCACATAGCTGTTGAGCAGGCTCTCCAGGGCGTACTTGACCACGGTCAGGCGGTCGGTGGTTTCCAGGGTGCCATTGCCGTCGGCGTCAGCGGTGATCGCGAAAGCCATGCTGCCCGAGGTGTCGATGATCAGGGTCAGGTTGAACGGCGGCAAACCGCTCTCGGTGGTGCACAGCTGATTGTCCTTGGCGGTCGGCACGTCATCGATGATGGTCACATCCAGGCTGGCACTGTCGCTGTCGCCATCGCGATCGGTCACTTCGATGGCGAACTGCTCGGTGATGCTGTTCTCAGCGTTACCATCGGGGTGCGCCGAGGCATCTTGCAAGCTGTATTCGTAGCTCACCGTGCCGCCGGCGCTGGTGCCGACGAAACCGACGATTTTCAGCACCCCGGCTGGGCTGTCGATGACCAATGGGCTTGCAGCGCTCGCGCCTTGCAGTTGGGCAAAGGTAAAGGCGGGTTCGCCACCGATCTTGATCGTGTCGATACCATCCGGCGCAGAGATGTCGAAGCTGCCCGTCTGGGTCAACGCGCTGGCATTCGGTGCACTGCCGTCGGCCAAATGCTGTTCGTCGACCGTTAGCTCGGCGCCATCCAAGCCTCCGATGCTGACGACGCTATTGGCCCCCACGATGGTGAACGTCAGGTTGGCGGTGGAAATATCACCGTCGGCATCGCGCATGGTGTATTGCAGGCTCTGGCTGATGGTTGCGCCCTCAGCCAACGCCAGCGTGTCGGGATCATCGTTATCCAGCGTGAAGCTGTAGCCGCCGGTCGCCGGGTCGAGCACCAGTGCACCGTATTTGGCCAACTCGGCCATCGCGGCGACATTGGCGCTGCTGTTCCAGCCGACAAAGGCTTTACCGCCGTCATTACCGGCCTGGTCGTTATCCAGCACATTGCCGCTGGCGACGTTGGCCGCTACGGCACCCTCGCTCAGCGTGCTGGCAATGTCGTCAATCGCCAGCGGGCCGTCATCCTTGAAGCTGATCAGTGGGCCGAGGTCGAGCGTACTGGACGCGGAGTCACCATCGTTATCGGTCACCGTGGCGGTCAAGCCGATCAGGTCGGCCGCAAGCGACTTGAGCTCGTCGGGATCGCTGGTCGGGTGTTTGATCGCACGCTCCTGGTCGAGGGTCACCACACCGTTGGCATCCACACTGACGGTGAACACCAGATCGCCATCGGCATTGCGGCCTTCAACGGTCCACTGATCCGTCAGGCTCAGGAACACCGCTTGCCCGGTCTGCGTATCGATCAGCCCGGAATCCACCAGGCCGCTATCAGGATCGCCAGCGGCGATCTCCAGTTGGTATGTCAGGCTACGCTGGCCATCGGCGCCCGGCTGGACGTTGAATACGCCGCTGAAATCACGCGTGGCATTGTCGTCCAAGAAGCTCTCGTCGACCTGCAACTGTCCGCCCCAGGTGACCGTGGTGCTGACGTCGTTGTAATCCCAATCCGCACTGTTGGTCTGGTCTTCCCAGTTCTGATTACCCGGATCGCTGGTGTCTTGCAGGTGCGCACCACCCGGGTTGAGGCTGGCGTCGCTGAACAGCACATGGGCGCCGTCGGCGCCACTCAACGGTGTGCCGTCAAGCACGGCTTGCCACTGCCCCGCCACGAACTGGAAGGTCACTGCATCGCCATTGTCCAGGCCCGGATTCTGCCCGCCATGGGGAATGATGAAGAAGCCGACATTCTCAGGGTCCAACCCATCCAGGCTGAACGTATCGCCAATCGCCTGGGCTTTGACATTCGCCCAGATCACCTTGCCACTCTGTGGGCTGCCGTCTGGGTTTTTGATGTAGTAGCCGTAGCTGTTGCTGAAGCCCGCATCGCTGCCGTTATAGGTGACATAGGAGCTGTCGGACAACTCGCCCTGCGAGATGCTCGGGGTGTCGTCGTCAATCGTCACGCACAGGGTGGCGCTGTCGGTATCGCCATCGCCGTCGGTGACGGTGTAGCCGATAGTCAGCTGGATATTGTTCTCCGCCCCGCCTTCCTCATGCAGCAGCGGCTGCAACAGGCTGACCAGGTAACCACCGGTCAACGGGTTCAATTGCACGGTCAGCAAGTCGCCGCGCCCCGAAGAGATGGTCAGGGTATTGCTGCCAGCATCCCAGACCGAGGTAACCGCCTCGCTGCCCAGGCTGTCCGGGCCAGTCAGTTCGATCGATTGCAGGCCATCGGCGCCGGCAGAAAAATCCAGGGTGCCGCTGACGCTGGTCGCCGCGCCCGGCACATCACCTACCCCACCATTGATGCCGCCCGCCAAACCCTCGTCGTCGAGCGCCTTCTTCACGTGCTCGTCATCGGCATCCGGCACATCGTCCTCGACATCGATGACAAAGCTGCCTAACTCGAAACCATCAGCCAGCGGGTCGCCATCGCCATCGGTGGCGATCAGGATGCTGGAGAAGTCGATGGCCATACCCGCGGCCCCAAGGGTTTCGCTGTCGTCATCACTCGTCTCGGGGTGATCCAGCGGACCTTGTAGATTGAACGCGTAACTGCCATCGGCGTTTACCTGCAAGGTGAACACCGGGGCGCCGCCCTCGCCGGCGGTGGCCGTCAGGATACTGATGCCGGTATCCTCGAAAACACTCACGCTGTAAAATAAGTCAACCCCGCCCGACTGCAGCATCAAACCAGACAAACCGCCCGTATCGCTGCTCAGCTGGAAACCACCACGGCCGTCTGCGCCAAATGCCACCAAACCATCCAACGCACCGACATCACCACTGACCGTCAGGGTCTGCGCCGGATCGGCATCGCCTTCCGCATTACCAGTACCCAGCGCATCTTCGTGCACCAGGCCGGAGACAACTGGACGCTCGCCCGGCACGCCAGCCTGCACCGGCACGTCGTCTTCGAT
>DELY01000024.1:5027-8772 GCA_002354655.1 Pseudomonas sp. UBA2684 | reverse complement strand
ACATCGCCATACGGCTACTTGCCTGTGGGAGGGGCTTTAGCCGCGAGCTGTCTACACCATTCCGCACCGTTCGCGGCTGAAGCCCCTCCTACCAAATTCGAGGCGAAACATCACATCGCCACGCGGCTATTTGCCCTGTGGGAGGGGCTTTACTTGCTCAAACGCCGCAGATGGCAGGTCACTTCCTCGCGGTCGTGATACAGCTGCTTGCAGGCAATCGATACCTTGATCTTGCGTTCGGCAAAGCCATCTTCCAGGCGCTGTAACAGGCGGCGCACCTCAGCATAGCGCTGCTTCATCGGCAACTTGAGGTTGACCACCGCCTCGCGGCACAGGCCTTCGCCAATCCAGGTCTCCAGCAAGGCGGCGCTGCGCGCGGGCTTCTCGACGATATCGCAGACCATCCAATCCACCGGCTGGCGTGGCTTGTAGGTGAAACCATCGACCATCAGGTGCTGCACCAACCCGGTATCCATCAGGCTTTCGGCCATCGGTCCGTTGTCGATGGCGGTGACCAGCATGCCGCGTTTGACCAACTGATAGGTCCAACCACCCGGCGCCGCGCCGAGGTCAACCCCGGTCATCTCGCCCGACAGGCGCTCGTCCCATTGCTCGCGGGGAATAAAGGTATGCCAGGCTTCTTCCAGCTTGAGGGTCGAACGACTCGGCGCCTCACGCGGGAACTTCAAGCGCGGAATGCCCATCGGCCAGAGCGCCGAGTTGTTCGTCTCGGCCAGGCCGACGAACACCTCGCGGCCACTCTTGAAGGTCAGCAGCAGGCGCGGCTTCTGCGCATCCTCGACCAACTTGCCGGCCTTGCTCAGGGCGTTACGCAGCGGCGCCTCGAATTTCTTGCAGAAGTTCGACAGCTCCTTACCATCGTTGGTGTCGAGCACCTCCAGCCACAGGCTGCCGAACGTTGGCGAGCCCGCCAGATGAGCCAGCAACACGCTGATGCGATCCAACTCCGGCAGGTCGATAAATACGCCCCGCGCCCATTGCCGCGGAAAAATCAGCTGGCTGAAGCGCACGCCACGCATCAAGCGCTCGGCACCGTCCGGCTCGGTGCAGATAAATTCGGCGCAGGCGGTGCTGGGTTTGGCCTTGGCATAGCCGGCCACCTCCAGGCGGGCAGCGTGTTCGGCGATCTCCGCACACACCTCGTTCTCGAAACCGGGGCGGCAGTGCAGTAATAAAGTATTCATCGGGGCTCTCCTCAAGGCGCGCATCATAGCCGAGTCGGGAACCCGCGGCGCCTGTGGCCGGTCCAGTTAATAGCCATGCATCTTTGGGCCGGTCCGCTGCCTGCGCAGTGATCAGCAGCACACCAGCGCGGCTGCAACCCGCGAAAAACCCAAAAGCATGCGGACATGGCCAGCCTGGCCAAGCAGAGCTAGGGTGAAGACTCTGTCGTAATCAATCCGGCTTGTGCCGTGCAAGCCAAAAACAGGCCGTTGAAGCAACCGCATCCGCTCTACATCGGCCTGAACAGGAGACGCACAATGCCATCCTTAAATAGCCTGAACAGCCTCCAGAGCCTCGTCGTCGGCGACACCACCTACCACTACTACAGCCTGCCGGAAGCGGCGAAAACCCTCGGCAATATCGACCGCCTGCCGATGTCGCTGAAAGTCCTGCTGGAAAATCTGCTGCGCTGGGAAGACGACAAGACCGTCACCGGCGCCGATGTGCAGGCCATTGCCGACTGGCTGAAAAACCGCAGCTCGGAGCGCGAGATCCAATACCGCCCGGCCCGCGTACTGATGCAGGATTTCACCGGCGTGCCGGCGGTGGTCGATCTCGCCGCCATGCGCACCGCCATGGCCAAGGCCGGTGGCGATCCGCAGAAAATCAACCCGTTGTCGCCGGTCGACCTGGTGATCGACCACTCGGTGATGGTCGACAAGTTCGCCAGCGCCTCGGCCTTCGGCGAGAACGTCGAGATCGAGATGCAGCGCAACGGCGAGCGCTATGCCTTTCTGCGCTGGGGCCAGCACGCCTTCGCCAACTTCAGCGTGGTGCCGCCGGGCACCGGCATCTGCCACCAGGTCAACCTCGAATACCTCGGCCGCACCGTGTGGACCAACGAGCAAGACGGCAAGACCTTTGCCTTCCCCGACACCCTGGTCGGCACCGACTCGCACACCACCATGATCAACGGCCTCGGCATCCTCGGCTGGGGCGTCGGCGGTATCGAGGCGGAAGCGGCGATGCTCGGCCAACCGGTGTCGATGCTGATTCCCGAGGTGATCGGCTTCAAACTGACCGGCAAACTCAAGGAAGGCATCACCGCCACCGACCTGGTGCTCACCGTCACCCAGATGCTGCGCAGCAAAGGCGTGGTCGGCAAATTCGTCGAGTTCTATGGCGACGGCCTGGCCGACCTGCCGCTGGCGGATCGCGCCACCATCGCCAACATGGCCCCGGAATACGGCGCCACCTGCGGCTTCTTCCCGGTCGACGCCATTACCCTCGGCTACCTGCGCCTGTCCGGCCGCCCGCAGCAGACAGTCAAATTGGTCGAGGCCTACTGCAAGGCCCAGGGCCTGTGGCGCGAGCAAGGCCACGAGCCGGTCTTCAGCGACAGCCTGCAACTGGACATGGCCAGCGTCGAAGCCAGCCTGGCCGGGCCCAAGCGCCCGCAGGACCGCGTCGCCCTACCGCAGGTCAAACAGGTCTTCGATAAATTCATCGGCCTGCAACTGAAACCCACGGCCAAGGAAGAAGGTCGCCTGCTCAATGAAGGCGGTGGCGGCGCAGCCGTCGGCAGCGCCGAGCAGGCTGGCGAGGTCGATTATGAATACCAGGGCCAGACCCACCGCTTGAAAAACGGCGCGGTGGTGATCGCCGCCATCACCTCCTGCACCAACACCTCCAACCCCAGCGTGATGATGGCCGCCGGCCTGCTGGCGAAAAAGGCCGTGGAGAAAGGCCTGCAACGCAAGCCCTGGGTCAAGAGCTCGCTGGCGCCGGGCTCCAAGGTGGTCACCGAATACTTCAACGCCGCCGGCCTGACCCGCTACCTCGACGCGCTGGGCTTCGATCTGGTCGGCTACGGCTGCACCACCTGCATCGGCAACTCCGGGCCACTGCCCGAGCCTATCGAAACAGCCATCCAAGCCAACGACCTGACCGTCGCCTCGGTGCTCTCCGGCAACCGCAACTTCGAAGGCCGCGTGCACCCGCTGGTGAAAACCAACTGGCTGGCCTCGCCGCCGCTGGTGGTGGCCTATGCGCTGGCCGGCAGCGTGCGGGTGAATATCGCCGAAGAGCCGCTGGGCACCGGCACCGATGGCCAACCGGTGTACCTCAAGGACATCTGGCCGAGCCAGGCGGAAATCAGCGCGGCGATCATGCAAGTGAACACCGCGATGTTCCACAAGGAATACGCCGAGGTGTTCGCCGGCGACGCGCAGTGGCAGGCGATTGACGTGCCGCAGGCCGATACCTATGCCTGGCAGGCCGACTCTACCTATATCCAGCATCCGCCCTTCTTCGAGAACATCGCCGATGCGCCGCCGCATATCGGCGACATCCACCAAGCGCGCATCCTCGCCCTGCTCGGCGACTCGGTGACCACCGACCACATCTCCCCCGCCGGCAACATTAAGGCCGACAGCCCCGCCGGCCGTTACCTGCGCGAGCAAGGCGTGCAACCGGTGGATTTCAACTCCTACGGCTCGCGGCGTGGCAATCATGAAGTGATGATGCGCGGCACCTTCGCCAATATCCGCATCCGCAACGA
>DELY01000024.1:0-4861 GCA_002354655.1 Pseudomonas sp. UBA2684 | reverse complement strand
GAATACGGCACCGGCTCCAGCCGCGACTGGGCCGCCAAGGGCACCAACCTGCTCGGCGTGAAGGCGGTAATCGCCGAGAGCTTCGAGCGCATCCACCGCTCCAACCTGGTCGGCATGGGCGTGCTGCCCCTGCAATTCCAGGCCGGCCAGGACCGCAAGAGCCTGCGCCTGAACGGCAAGGAAAAGCTCAGCATCTACGGCCTCGATGGCGTCGAACTGCACCCGTCGATGACGCTGATGGTGGAAGTCACCCGCGAGAACGGCGAGCGCGCAAGCGTCGAAGTACTGTGCCGCATCGACACCCTCAACGAGGTCGAGTACTTCAAGGCCGGCGGCATCCTCCACTACGTGCTGCGCCAACTGATTGCCGGCAACTGAAAAACCGCTGTGGCAGGGCCTGTGCTCTGCCACAGCAACAGCGCAATAAAGCTGACCCAGATCAACTGCAGTTACACTGCGCACATTATCCTGGCGACAAAATTCTATCGCTCAACTTCAGGCAGCAACTGCCGATTAAAACGCTATCGCCTCTAGGGACTTGCCCCGCCATGCGCAATAACCAGCCCGTCAGCCAACGCGAACGAACGTTCCCGGCCCAACAACGCCTGATCTCCACCACGGATATCAAAGGCCAGATCACCTACTGCAACGACGCCTTCATCGACATCAGCGGCTTCTCCCGCGACGAACTGCTACGCGCACCGCACAACCTGGTACGCCACCCGGACGTGCCGCCGGCGGTGTTCGAGCACATGTGGAGCACCCTGAAAAAGGGCCGCCCGTGGATGGGCATCGTCAAGAACCGCTGCAAGAACGGCGACCACTATTGGGTCAACGCCTACGTCACCCCGGTGCTGGAAAACAGCCAAGTGATTGGCTATGAATCGGTACGGGTCAAACCCACCGCCGAACAGGTGCGGCGCGCCGAAGCGCTGTACCAGCGGATCAACACGGGCAAGTCGGCCATCCCCAGCCGCGACCACTGGCTGCCGATCCTGCAAGACTGGCTGCCGTTTATCCTGGTCAGCCAGGTTGGCTTTCTGGTTGGCGCCTGGCTCAACACCAGTTGGGGCTTCGCCATCGCCGCCGGGCTCTCGGTGCCGCTTGGTTTGGCCGGTTTGAACTGGCAACAACGCGGCCTCAAGCGCCTGCTGCGCCTGGCCGACCAGAGCACCTCAGACCCGCTGATCGCACAGATGTACACCGACAGCCGTGGCGCCCAGGGCCGCCTGGAAATGTCCATCCTCAGCCAGGAAGCGCGCCTGAAAACCTGCCTCACCCGCCTGCAAGACAGCGCCGAGAACCTCACCGCGCAAGCCAAACAGGCCGACACCCTGGCGCACAACAGCTCCGCCGGGCTGGACCGCCAGCGCCAGGAGACCGAACAGGTCGCCACCGCCGTCAACGAAATGGCCGCCACCACCCTGGAAGTCGCCAGCAACGTCGCCCGCACCGCCATCGCCACCCAGGAAGCCAACCGCCTGACCAGCCAAGGCCGCACCATCGCCGCGGAAACCCGCGAAGCGATTCAGCGCCTCTCGGTCTCGGTCGGCGAAACCGGCGAAACCGTCACCCGCCTGGCCCAGGACAGCAACGAAATCGGTGGCGTGGTCGATGTGATCAAAGGCATCGCCGACCAGACCAACCTGCTCGCCCTCAACGCCGCCATCGAAGCCGCCCGCGCCGGCGAAATGGGCCGTGGTTTCGCCGTGGTCGCCGATGAAGTGCGCTCGCTGGCGCAACGCACCGCCGAATCCACCGGACAGATCCACCAACTGATTGCCAAACTGCAACGCACCGCCGAAGAAGCGGTAATGACCATGGAAATCGGCCGCAAACAGGCCGACGACGGCGTCGAACGCGTGCAACAGGCCGACCAGGCCCTGGCCGGCATCAGCGACGCAGTCGCCAACATCGCCGACATGGCCAACCAGATCGCCGCCGCCGCCGAAGAACAAAGCGCCGTGGCCGACGAAATCAACCGCAACATCACCAACATCGCCCAACTGGCCGACCAAACCGCCGGCGAAGCGCAGAGCACCGCGGCGCTCAGCGAAGAACTGACCGCCACCGCGCAAGGGCAGTACTCGCTGGTGGAACGCTTCAACCGCTAAACGCAAAAAAAGGCGCAGCGGCCAACACCGCCGCGCCCTCCTCCCATACCGTCTCTTGTAGGAGCCAGCTTGCTGACGATCCTGCAATCTAGTGCGCACCTCTGATCGCCAGCCAGCCGCCCGCGCCACCCACAACCCATACCAACACTGCAACCACCCGCCCTGCGTAATTGCCAGTTGCCATCACCCATAGGCGCTGGTGTATAACGCCCTTATACGGTCACCACCTCGCCCAAACACCCCGCCTAGACAGGGACAGATAAGAGGACAAGGAATGTTATCCACCACACCCGTCCGGGTAGTTATGCACCAGTTGGTGTCTATTTACAGTTATACGTCAAGGAGGATACATGAACGACTTACCAGATAAAGATTGGAAAGATTACGGTCATAGTACCGTTAAAGGGGCTTTAAACTTAATCCCCTTAGCTGGCGGAGCACTATCAGTAGCATTCGAAACAATATTTACTGCGCCCCTCGACAAACGAAAGGAAGAGTGGCTTAAAAATCTAGCCACCGCCATAGATGAACTTTACGTAAAGGTTGATGGATTAACCCCTGAAAAGCTTTCATCGAACCAAGAATTTATAACTGCAGTTTTGGAGGCTTCTAATATTGCAGTACGCTCACATCATACCGAAAGGCTGAGCGCTCTTAAGTCGGCCGTTAAAAACACCGTAATACGCACCGACTTAAATGAAAGCAAAAAAATGATATTTATTAGGGTTGTTGGAGAAATGACGCCCTTGCACTTCCAAGTGCTTCATTTTTTAAGTCACCCAGGAGCTTATATTGACAAGCTCAATTCCAAGCAGAGAAGCATTCAAACCCACTGGGGGGATTTGCAAAATGTTTGGAACAAAACATTCTCAGAGATAAAGTCAGACGATCCAATAATAACCCTCGCAATTAAAGATCTGCATAATTACGGCTTCATAAGAATCGATGAGTTTTATAAAGCCAGTATGGAGTCGGTAGCTACATCTCTTGGTAAAGAATTCGCAGAGTTCATTGGTGCCGACGTATAACAAGTCGCTCAATTCGCTCACTTCGTTCGCTGGGACGGGCTAAAGCCCGCCCCTTAGCTTATCGTTAGGCGTAATGCCCATCATGATATTGCAGCGTTTTCCAATCACTAGTTGCTGCCTTTGTGGTAGTTCAGAAAAATTGACTGGCGAGCACAAAATAAAGGCATCAGCACTTCGAAAGGAATTTGGAAGAGAGGCCTTGGTGATTGGCACTGCAGGGCCAACAAAAAGCAAAACAAAGTCCGCCCAGAGCGCCAACTCAAAACACCTAAAATTCAATGTTTCAATTTGTGAGGCCTGCAATACCTCGCGCACTCAACAGGCAGATCGAGAGTTTGACAATTTTCATGACCTAGCTTTGGAAAAGGTAAAAATAAATGAAGATCCATCATCCGTTTTCGAAATGGATCGATACTCCGAAGGCTCAGAGCCATATCTAAACGTATTCCGATATTTTGCAAAATTGCTAAGCTGTCATATTGCGCAGGTGAATGCTCCTATTCCAATCATGCTGGCTAAGTTCGCCATAGGGGAAAGTGCTTTCAATCGTATTTGGCTGTGGGTCAAGACCGACCCCACCTACCACCAAGCCCTTCCATATATTGGTGAACACCAGTATGCAGCTCACGGGGGATTAATTGTTTACGGTGACAAGAACACAAACGAGCCAAATGCATTTCATTCAACAATAACAGTCGGCCCTATTCAGTACGTTTTTCATACGCGTCTAGCTCCCACAGAGAAAATAGAAATTTTGGAAAAATACCCTGACTTTCTCGCTTGGTGTATTACCAAAGTACAACACGCAAAAGAGAACCCAATCCCAGAAAGCACCCTCTTTCAGTTTGGGCTGAAAGACGAAGACGCCTAACAACAAACCGTTCGCTTCGCTCACTGGGACGGGCTAAAGCCCTCCCCTTAACCAAACGTTAGCACCCAAGCCGAATATATGAACAAACTCAACCCTGCAAATATTGCCCAAAATTTTCAGAGCGAAATTAACACGCTCCTTGCGTATCATGCGCGCGCAACAACTGCATTTCGCAACACATCAACTGAAAGCAACGACATCTCTCTACTCAACGAACAGGTCTTTCTTTTTGCCGCCGTATCTTTTGAAGGGGCACTCTCTGATCTGTATTTTGCATATATAAATAAAGATAGTTCGTGCTTCATGGCGGCAAAAGAGCAGAAGATAAAAAAACAGCATCACAGAAACATTCGGCGCATGGTATGCGTCAAAAGTTAGCATTCCACACTCAAAGCACATTAAAACTGCTGAACTTTATCCACTGGTAGATCCGCGCGGATACAACATAACCTTTCAAAATGCGCGCAATATGATTTCGCAGGCAAGAAAAAATTTATTACCAATATACGCTTCCAAGTATAAAGCAATTACTCCAGCGCAGCGCAAGCTAGCGGACTGCATAAAATGCGTCAGAAACTACATAGCGCATCGAAGTGACTCCGGATTTGAGTCAATGACTTCAGCATTAGCAAGCCTCTCTAGCGGCCCGTATCAAGCCCTTTCTCGTAGTAATTCACACCGTGTAAACATTGTAGGGGCGTATCTAAAATCAGTCTCTGGGGCCAAATCAAGAACTGAGCTGTACCTTCAAGAAATGACGAACATCATCAACGTAATTGGGCGCTAACAAATGTATATGGACTCTCCCCACAAGTAGTGAGTAACGCTTTTCCTCTGCCACTGTCGTC
>DELY01000049.1 GCA_002354655.1 Pseudomonas sp. UBA2684 | reverse complement strand
GACGTGTTGCAGGAGAAGCCGCGCTGTTGTGGGAGCGGATTTATCCGCGAAAATCTTTGAAAACTGAAGATATTTCGCGGCTAAAGCCGCTCCCACGTGACGGCGGTCTGCATCAACAGTTAACCGGTACAGAGCCAAAAAATAGCCGGGAGCTATTTTTAACGTCGCTGGCGATGGCCCGCAGGGGGGGCCGCCAGGGATGGCAGGCCATAAAGAAATAGGCTTGTTCAGTAGCCCGACACAGAGCGGGTAGCACATCACTTAATGAGGGTAACCGCGTGGAAGCGCTAAAACAGAAGATTCGCGATGAAGGCACCGTGCTCTCGGAGCAGGTGCTCAAGGTCGATGCCTTTCTCAATCACCAGATCGACCCGCGACTGATGCAGCAGATCGGCCACGAGTTTGCCCTGCGCTTCGCCGGCCAAGGCATCACCAAGATCGTCACCATCGAAGCCTCGGGCATCGCCCCGGCGGTGATGGCCGGCCTGGAGCTGGGCGTGCCGGTGATTTTTGCGCGCAAGTATCAGTCGCTGACGCTCAAGGACAACCTGTATATCTCCAAGGTGTTTTCCTTCACCAAGCAGACCGAAAGTACCCTGGCGATTGCCGCCAAGCACCTGACGGCCGCCGACCACGTGCTGCTGGTCGACGACTTCCTCGCCAACGGCCACGCCGCCAAAGCCCTGATCGACCTGATCGGCCAGGCCGGTGCGAGCATCGCCGGGATCGGCGTGGTGATCGAGAAGTCCTTCCAGAACGGCCGCGCCGAACTGGATGCCCAGGGTTATCGGGTCGAGTCGCTGGCGCGAATCAGCTCGCTGCAAGACGGCCACGTCAGCTTCTTGGAATAACCGACCCGGACGGCGGAGCCTCAGCGCGCTGCCGTCGCCTGCAACCCGGCCAGCAGCAGGCGCTGGTAGAGCTCCTCGCGCAGCCCGGCCGGCTCGTCCAGGCCCATGCGCGCCACATGCCGGGGGAACGCCTGTGCGGCCGGCGCATCCAGCGTGGCCTTGCCCAACTCGAAGAGCTCGGTGAGCTTGAATTTGCTTTTCAGCCAGTTCAGCGCACGCAACAACTCGCGCTCCTCGCAGCTGAAATCGCTGCCCAATGGGTATTCGGCGAACAACGCCGGATGCTCGGCGCGCAACGCCTGCAAGCGCTCGGGACGGTTATCGCAAAACCGTGGTTCGAGCTGGAAATCCCTGGGCAGTTTGCCGGCGCGCTGCGCCTGCTCGATCAAGCCGAGCTGAAAGCGCGAGTCGCTGATCGCGAGCAACGCCTCGATCACCTGTGCATCGGTCTTGCCACGCAGGTCGGCGATGCCGTACTCGGTCACCACCATGTCCCGCAGGTGCCGGGGAATGGTGACGTGGCCATACTCCCAGACGATGTTCGAACTGACCTGGCCAGCAGATTCGCGCCAGCTGCGCAGCAGTAGAATCGAGCGCGCGTCGTGCAGGGCATGCGCCTGGGCGACGAAGTTGTACTGCCCGCCGACGCCACTGAGCACGCGCCCGTCTTCCAGTTGATCGGCCACCCCGGCGCCGAGCAGGGTGATGGTGAACGCGCTGTTGATAAACCGCGCATCGCGGCGCTGCAAGCGCTTGAGTTGCTCCTCGCCGTGCAGCTCGTTGATAAAGCAGATGCCGGTCATGCCAAACCGCGCGAGCTGCGCCGCGTCCAGTTCGCGCAAGCGCTGGTAGAAGGCCTGCGGGCCGAGGAAGAAGCCGCCGTGCAGCAGCACGCCGCCCACGGCGGGCCGCAGATGCGCCTGCAAGGCCTGCTGGGTCTGCGGTTCGCTTAACGCGGCCGGCACCTGCAGGCCATCCGGCAGCTGCAGTCGATCGCCCGCCAGTTGCACCTGCGCGGCGAGTAAACCGCTGGCGTGCAACCAGGCCAGCGCCGGCGCATCGACAGCGGGCGCCAGGCCGGCGTCGAGCAAGGCCTGCACGCTGTACGGCCGGCCCTGTTCGTCCAGGGCCCCGGCCAGCGCCAGCTGCTGCACGCGCAACTCGGGGTATACCGCGCGGCGCAATACGCCGGCCTCGGCCAGCGCCAGCAAGCCGCTGACAAACATCTCGCTGCAGCCGTACAGACCGGCGGCAAACGGCGCCAGGCCACCGGTCTTGGCAATCTCGGCAGCCCAGGCGGTGCCCTGCAACTGCGCCAGCAGCGCGCGGTAACCGGGGTTGTCGCCTTGCCGGGCGAGCAGTGCCGCAGTCAGCGCATCGCCCATCGCACCGATGCCAATCTGCAAGGTGCCGCCGTCGCGCACCAGGGTGCTGGCATGCAGGCCAATGCAGTGGTCCTGCACCGCCACCGGCATGTTCGGCGTGGAAAACAGCGTGCTGCGCTCTTCTTCGAGCAGTTGCAGGTCGAAGGTCTCGCGCGGCACCTGCGCCGCGCCGGCCATGTAGGGCAAGGCGCTGTGCACCTGGGCCAGACAGAGGATGGTTGCCCCCGCCGCGCGGCGGGTTGCCAGCAACGGCAGCAGGTCGAGGGTGATATCCGGGTTGCAGCTCAAACTGAAGTGCTGCGGATGCTGTGCATCGACGGCGACCAACTGGGCGAGCAGGTTGAGGCCCTTGTCGTTGAGGTCGCGGGCGACGTGGCTGTAGTTGCTGCTGATGTAATCCTGCTGCGCCGGCGGGCTGTCGAGCAGGCTGCCGGGCTGGAGGAAGAACTGCTCGATGCGTACGTTGGCCGGCAGGCTGTCGCTGTGCAGGTCGGCGAGAAACGCCAGCTCGGGGTAGTCGCCGTAGATGCGCTCGACGAAGGGCTCGAGAAAGCGCTGTTGCAGGCCCTGAGCCGCCCGCGGGCGCCCCAGGCACAAGGCGGTGTAGATGGTCAGCTGCCGCTCAGGCAGCTGCTTGATCCGCGCATACAGTGCATTCACCCAGCGGTTCGGTTTGCCCAGGCCCAGCGGCAAACCCAGGTGAATCGGCCCGTCGATGTCGCGCAAGATGCGCTCGACGGCTTGCTCGATGGAACACAGCGTTGGCATGCGACTCTCCTGAGCGGTCTCTACGCGAATAGTCTGTCGCTTGGAGGGGCTTTAGCCGCGATTGACCTTGAGGGCGCTGACATATCGCGGCTAAAGCCCCTCCCACAAACCTGGTGTGCGGCGTTACACACGGCCTCCTGGCGAATCAGCTTGGACTACAACGGTCCGCGTGTTGCTGCAACGCGTCGCGGAAAACGCAAAAAGCCGCCCGAAGGCGGCTTTTTCACAGCAGAGTCGTGTTACAGGCCCGACATCTTCTGGATTGCTTCACGCAGCTCGTCATCCGAGCAGTCGGCGCAGGTGCCTTTCGGCGGCATGGCGTTGATGCCCGCAATCGCGGTTTTGAGGATTGCGTCCAGGCCGCCTTCCTTGTCCGCACGGGCTTTCCAGGCAGCGGTGTCGCCAATCTTCGGCGCCCCCAGGATGCCTGGAGTGTGGCATGCGCCACAGTGCTTGGTAATGATGTCGTCGGCGGTACGAGCACCACCGCCAGCGACGGCGGCAACGGCGCCAACGCCTTTGCACTCTTCGCCCATCACGCAGACTTCACCGACCGGTTTCAAACGCTCGGCAATCGCTTCGTCGGTCGTGGCCTGAGCAGTCACTGCCCACAGGGCCAATACGGCAGCCGGTGCTACCAGCATCTTCTTAATTAGGTTCACGCGTACACCCTCATCGTGGCTAGTCACGCCCGCGGCCACGGTTTCGCGAGCGGGCGACAGTATAACGAGAAGCCCGCCAAGCCGAAACAACCCAGATTGTCGCAGGGTTATTGGCCGCAGCGGTTGCAGGGACGGCCGCACGCTAAGCGGTGCGGCTTACCCGAGCGAATCAGCGGTACCGATCAGAAGTTCGCCGGTGTGGTTGCGCTGATCAGTTTTGCCGGCGCATCGAACGGATTACGGAAGCGATGCGGCTTGCTGCTTTCGAAGTAGTAGCTGTCGCCGGTTTCGAGCACATAGGCCTCGCTGCCGACCGTCAGCTCCAGACGACCTTCGACCAGCATGCCGGCCTCTTCGCCTTCATGGGTAAGCATCTCGTCGCCGGTATCGGCGCCCGGCGGGTAGGTTTCCGAAAGAAACGCGATGGCGCGGCTGGGATGAGCCTTGCCGACCAGTTTCATGGTCACCGCGCCGTCGGAAATATCGATCAACTCGCCTGCCTTGTAGACGACTTGAGTGGGGTTGTCCTGCTCCACTTCCAGGGAGAAGAACTCCACCAGGGACATGGGAATACCCGCCAACACCTTCTTCAACGAACTGATCGAGGGGCTCACGCTGTTCTTCTCGATCATCGAAATGGTGCTGTTGGTGACGCCCGCCCGCTTGGCGAGTTCACGCTGGGAAAGGCCTTTGAGCTTGCGAATGGATTGCAGTCGAACACCGACGTCCAATGCTGGAGTCCCCCTCGGGAAGATACGGAAAAAGTGCCCGTATCATGGCAACAGCGTTCAGTATTTACAACACCTTGGTTGCAAATCCTCTTCGGCCTGTCGCTCAGCCCTCGGAATAGAGCAGCGGCACGCGGCGCAGGTTGCAAAACAGCTGGTAGGGAATGGTCCCGGCGTGGGCGGCTACGTCGCTGGCGAGGAGGGTTTTGCCCCACAACTCGACGCGACTGCCGAGGCCGGCGGCCGGCAGCTCGCTGAGGTCGACGGTGAGCATGTCCATCGACACACGACCGATCAGCCGGCTCGGCTGGCCGTCGATCAGCACCGGCGTACCGCTCGGCGCATGCCGTGGGTAGCCGTCGGCATAGCCCATGGCGACCACGCCGACGCGGGTCGGCCGCTCGGTCATGAAGCGTGCGCCGTAACCGACCGGCTCGCCGGCCGGCAGTTCGCGCACGCTGATGACTGTCGATTCCAGGCTCATCACCGGTTTGAGCTGCGCGGCCAGGGCCTGCGCCTGCTCAAACGGGGTGGCGCCGTAGAGCATGATGCCGGGGCGCACCCAATCGCTGGGCACCTGTGGCCAACCGAGTACGGCCGGCGAGTTGCGCAGACTGACTTCGGCGACCAAGCCTTGCCGGGCCTGCTCGAACAGCGCCAGTTGTTCGACGCTGCGCGGACAATCCAGCTCGTCGGCACGGGCGAAGTGGCTCATCAGCACGATTTTCGCCACCTTGCCGCTGGCCAATAAGCGTCGATAGGCCGCCTGGTAATCGTCCGGGTGCAGGCCGACGCGGTGCATGCCGCTGTCCAGTTTCAGCCAGACGGTCAGCGGCGTGCGCAGGGCCGCGCGCTCGATGGCCTCCAGCTGCCACAGCGAATGCACCACGCACCACAGGTTGTGCTGCTCGATCAGCGCCAGCTCGTCGGCCTCGAAGAAACCTTCCAGCAGCAGGATCGGCGCCGCGATGCTGGCGGCGCGCAGTTGCAGCGCCTCCTCGATGCAGGCCACGGCGAAGCCATCGGCTTCGCCTGCCAGCGCCTGCGCGCAGCGCACCGCGCCATGCCCGTAGGCGTCCGCCTTGATCACCGCGAGCGCCTTGGCGCCGCTGACTTCACGGGCCAGTCGGTAGTTGTGACGCAGGGCTTGCAGATCGATCAGGGCACGGGCGGGACGCATGGTTTTCTCAGGTTTCAGGCGTATCGGGGCGCAGGCGCCGGGCGGGCGATCAGGCGCAGTTATTGGATGCGGCTGGTGGGCCGGAGCCCACCCTCGGGGGCGCCGCTCAGAGCGCCGCCACCACCATCATTTCCACCAGCACCTCGGGCCGGTACAGCTTCGCCTCGACGCAGGCACGGGCCGCCGCGGCGCCCTCGGCGACCCAGGCGTCGTACTCGGCATTGAGGCCGTCGTAGTGGGCGGCCATGTCCTTGAGGTAGATGGTCACGGAGAGGATGCGGGTCTTGTCGCTGCCGGCCTCGGCCAGCATGCGGTCGATATTGGCCAGGGTTTCACGGGTCTGCTGGCGGATGTCGCCGCTGTAGTCGTCAGCCAACTGGCCGGCGAGGTACACGGTGCCGTTGTGGATAACCACTTCGCTGTAGCGTTTTTCCACATGCAGGCGCTGGATCGGCATAACGGAATCTCCTGGAAAACGGGGGCGCAAAGCCTATCAGGTACGCACCGGCTGCGGCGCAGCCGATACTTCGCTGCGCCGCCGCGAGTAACGTGAAATATCCAGGCCCTCGGCACTGATCTGCGGGCGCCTCGATGCCATCAGGTCGGCGAGGAAACGCCCGGAGCCGCAGGCCATGGTCCAGCCCAGGGTGCCGTGACCGGTATTGAGGAACAGGTTACGCATGCCAGTGGCGCCGACAATCGGCGTGCCATCCGGGGTGGCCGGGCGCAGGCCGGTCCAGAACTCGGCCTGGGTCAGGTCGCCGCCTTGCGGGTAGAGATCGGCGGTGATCATTTCCAGGGTTGCGCGGCGACGCGGGTTGAGGCTCAGGTCGAAACCGGCGATTTCCGCCATGCCGCCGACGCGGATGCGCTTGTCGAAACGGGTGATGGCGACCTTGTAGGTCTCATCGAGAATGGTCGAGCTCGGCGCCATGGCGGCATTGCTGATCGGCACGGTCAGCGAGTAGCCCTTGAGCGGGTACACCGGCGCGCGGATGCCCAACGGCTTGAGCAATTGCGGGCTGAAGCTGCCGAGCGCAAGAACGTAGCGATCCGCAGTTTCCAGCTTGCCATCGATCCACACCCCGTTGATGCGGTCGCCGGCGCAATCCAGGCGCTGGATGTTCTGGCCGAAGCGAAATTCGACGCCCAGTTTCTGCGCCATTTCGGCCAGCTTGTGGGTGAACATCTGGCAATCGCCGGTCTGGTCGTTTGGCAGACGCAATGCGCCGGCCAGCTTGCCGGTGACCGACGCCAGGGCCGGTTCGACGCGGGCGATGCCGGCGCGGTCGAGCAATTCATAGGGCACGCCGGACTGCTGGAGCACGGCGATGTCCTTGGCGGCGTTGTCCAACTGCGCCTGGGTGCGGAACAGCTGGGTGGTGCCCAGGCTACGGCCCTCGTAGGCGATACCGGTTTCCGCGCGCAGTTCGTCGAGGCAGTCGCGGCTGTACTCGGACAGGCGCACCATGCGCTCCTTGTTCACCGCGTAACGGCTGGCGGTGCAGTTGCGCAGCATCTGCGCCATCCACAGGTATTGGTCGATATCGGCGGTGGCCTTGATCGCCAGCGGTGCGTGCTTTTGCAGCAACCACTTGATGGCTTTCAGCGGCACGCCCGGCGCGGCCCACGGCGAGGCATAGCCCGGCGAGACCTGGCCGGCGTTGGCGAAACTGGTTTCCAGGGCCGGAGCGTTCTGCCGGTCGACCACCACCACTTCGAAGCCCTGGCGCGCCAAGTAGTACGCACTGGCCGTACCAATCACACCACTGCCCAGCACCAGAACCCGCATGTTTTTCTCCTCGCCGCGACGATGCACTGGCGTTTGTTAGCTTGAGAGACGATGGGCGCAGTATAAGAAGCCAGGCCTAGTGCTTTTCACTATATGTAGGCCTATATTTGGCGAGAATTCTCGGCAAAAATCGCTTTCACGGAGGGGCATCCCCCATGCGCACCCAACATCAGAGCCGTCGCGAACTGGATAAAATCGACCGCAATATCCTGCGCATCCTGCAAGAAGATGGGCGCATCAGCTTCACCGAGCTGGGCGAGCGCGTCGGCCTGTCGACCACGCCGTGCACCGAGCGGGTACGCCGCCTGGAGCGCGAAGGCATCATCATGGGCTACCACGCCCGCCTCAACCCGCAGAACCTCAAAGCCAGTCTGCTGGTATTCGTCGAGATCAGCCTGGACTACAAGTCCGGCGATACCTTCGAGGAATTCCGCCGCGCCGTGCTCAAGCTGCCGCATGTGCTCGAATGCCACCTGGTGTCCGGCGACTTCGACTACCTGGTGAAAGCGCGGATCAACGAGATGGCCAGCTACCGCAAACTGCTCGGCGACATCCTGCTCAAGCTGCCGCATGTGCGCGAATCGAAGAGCTACATCGTCATGGAAGAAGTCAAAGAAAGCCTGAGCCTGCCGATTGCCGACTAGCCCAACGAGGCAGTCGTGGCGGACATGGCGCAGCCTTGTCCGCGGCGGCAAAGCAAGGCGGACAAGCCTGGCGGCATGTCCGCCCTACAGGTAGAGCAATCCGTGTCCGACTACACCAGCACGTCGGTTGGTGTTGAGGCGCGTAGCGCCGAAGCCCAACGAGGCCGTCGTAGGGTGGACATGGCGCAGCCTTGTCCGCGGCGGCAAACCAAGGCGGACAAGCCTGGCGGCATCTCCGCCCTACAGGTAGAGCAATCCGTATCCGACTACACCAGCACGTCGGTTGGTGTTGAGGCGCGCAGCGCCGAAGCCCAACGAGGCCGTCGTAGGGTGGACATGGCGCAGCCTTGTCCGCCAGCGGCAAACCAAGGCGGACAAGCCTGGCGGCATCTCCGCCCTACAGATAGAGCAATCCGTGTCCGACTACACCAGCACGTCGGTTGGTGTTGAGGCGCCCAGCGCCGAAGCCCAACGAGGCCGTCGTAGGGTGGACATGGCGCAGCCTTGTCCACCGGCGGCAAACCAAGGCGGACAAGCCTGGCGGCATGTCCGCCCTACAGGTAGAGCAATGCGTGTCCGACTACACCAGCACCTGGCGGGTGCTGGCGATCAGTTGGTGCACCTGTTTTTCCACCGCCACGTCGGTCATCTGCTCCGGGCCCTGGCCGCGCGGGCACGGCAAGCTGGCGGTGGTGCCGAACAGGCGGCAGATCAGCGGCCGCTGGCCGTACACCTGGCAGCCTTGCGGGCCGAGGTGCACGCAGTTGTACTCGGCCAGCGCGGCCGCCTGCTCGGCGGTGCTCTTGCGCGGCAACCGCGACATCTCTTCGGACGAGGCCGTCACCGGGCCGCAGCAATCGTGGCAACCGGGTACGCAGTCGAAACGCGGAATCTGCAAACGCAGGTGGTCGATCTTGCGGCGGGTGCAACTCATTGGGCGGCGTCCTGGAGAAATCCCGCGCATCTTACCCTTGCCCGCCAGCCGAAAGCGCTGGAGCGCCGTATATGCCGACGCAAGTACAGTTTTTTGCAGCGCCCCCTTGGCGACAAGCCAAGCTCGCGCTTATCCTGCGTAAAATTTTCCAAACACAATAATCAGGATTCCACACATGAACGCCCGCGTTCACCAGCCGGTTCACAGCCCCCAGCACGCCGCTTCCTACTACGCCGCCAGTTGCAATCGCCAACTGGCCTACCCGCCTCTGCGCGGCGAGGTGCGCGCCGACGTATGCATTGTCGGCGGCGGCTTTTCCGGGCTGAACAGCGCCATCGAGCTGGCGCAGAAAGGCTTCTCGGTGGTGCTGCTGGAAGCGCACAAGATCGGCTGGGGCGCCAGCGGGCGCAATGGCGGGCAACTGATTCGCGGGGTCGGCCACGGTGTCGAGCAGTTCGAGCCGGTGATCGGCGCCGACGGGGTGCGCGAGCTGAAACTGATGGGCCTGGAGGCGGTGGAGATCGTCCGTCGTCGGGTTGCACAGTTCAATATCGACTGCGACCTGACCTGGGGCTACTGCGACCTGGCCAATAAGCCGCGCGACCTCGCCGGCTTCGCCGAAGACGCCGCCGAACTGCGCAGCCTCGGCTACCGCCACGAGTTACGCCTGCTGCAACCGCAACAAATGCACGAAGTGGTCGGCTCGAACCGGTACGTCGGCGGCCTGATCGACATGGGCTCCGGCCATCTGCACCCGCTCAACCTGGCCCTCGGTGAAGCCGCGGCGGCGCAGGCGCTGGGCGTGCAGCTGTTCGAGGATTCGGCCGTGACACGCATCGACTATGGCCCGCAGGTCAAGGTGCACACCGCCCAGGGCGTGGTGCGCGCGACCAACCTGGTGCTCGGCTGCAACGCCTACCTGGGCGACCTCAACCCGACCCTGGGCGGCAAGGTGTTACCGGCCGGCAGCTACATCATCGCCACCGAACCGCTTGCCGAAGCCGAAGCACGGGCGATCATTCCGCAGAACATGGCGCTATGCGACCAGCGCGTAGCCCTGGATTACTACCGCCTGTCCGCCGACCGGCGCCTGCTGTTCGGCGGCGCCTGTCACTATTCCGGGCGCGATCCAGCGGACATCGCCGGCTATATGCGGCCGAAAATGCTGGAAGTCTTCCCGCACCTGACGGACGTGAAGATCGACTACCAGTGGGGTGGGATGATCGGCATTGGCGCCAACCGCTTGCCGCAGATCGGCCGCCTCAAGGACCAGGCCAACGTGTTCTACGCCCAGGCCTACTCCGGCCACGGGGTCAACGCCACGCACCTGGCCGGCAAGCTGCTCGGCGAGGCCATCGCCGGCCAGGAGAGCCGTGGCTTCGACCTGTTCGCCCGGGTGCCGCACATGACCTTCCCCGGCGGCAAGTACCTGCGCTCGCCGCTGCTGGCCATGGGCATGGCCTGGCACCGCCTGAAAGAGCTGCTGTAACGGCTGCCGGCGCTGGCCGGCAGCGCCTGCGTCAGCAGGTCCAGAACGGCCGCAAGGCTTCGCGGTTGGCCTCGCCGCGGGTCAGGCCGATGTCGCGCAACTGCGCATCGGTCAGCCTGAGCAGCGCCCGGCGGGTATGCAGCCGGCGCCAGAACAGCAACCAACGCGACTCACCTGGCGCCTGCGCCGGACGGCGGCTTGCCACCGCCACCCGGGCACTGTCCGCCAGTTCTTGAGCCACCAGTGTCAGCCTTGCATCGCCAAGCCCGTTCATCACCTTTCTCCTGCGCGAAAGCACGTTGGGAGATCATGATGAGCCTCGGCAAAAAAGCATGACAGATTCAAAAATATCTTATTAACTCCATACAGATTCGACCTTAATCGGCTGAATCAAGGATTTTCAACGAATCTGTACTGGTTCACTGGGTAGCAAGCATCCTCCACGGGCAACTGTCATGACCCTCTACGTCAACCTCGCCGACCAGCTCGGCGCGCGCATCGAGCAAGGCCTGTACCGTCCCGGCGACCGTTTGCCGTCGGTGCGCGCGCTGAGCCTGGAACACGGCGTCAGCCTGAGCACGGTGCAGCAGGCCTACCGCCACCTGGAAGACCAGGGCCTGGCCACGCCACGGCCGAAGTCCGGTTATTTCGTGCCAATTGCCCGGGAAAAGCCGCAGCTACCGATGGTCAGCCGCGCGGCGCAACGGCCGGTGGAGGTGTCGCAGTGGGACCAGGTGCTGGAGCTGATCAGCATCGCCCCCGGCGGCGATGTCATACAGTTGGGCCGCGGTATGCCCGACATCAGCAGCCCGACCCTGAAACCCTTGCTGCGCACCCTCTCGCGCCTGAGCCGCCGCCAGGAGCTCAAAGAGCTGAGCTATGGCTGCCTGCATGGCGACCCCGGTCTGCGCCAGCAGGTGTCGCGGCTGATGCTCGACTCCGGCTGCCAGATCCCCTACCAGGACATCGTCATCACCACCGGCTGCCACGAAGCGCTGTCGTCGGCCATCCGCGCGGTGTGCCAACCGGGCGATATCGTCGCGGTCGACTCGCCGAGCTTCCACGGCGTGATGCAGGCGCTCAAGGGCTTCGGCATGAAAGCCCTGGAACTGCCCACCGATCCGCTCAGCGGGATCAGCCTGGAGGCCCTGGAACTGGCCCTGGAGCAATGGCCGATCAAGGCCATCCAGCTCACCCCGAACTGCAACAACCCGCTCGGCTACATCATGCCGGAGGCCAACAAGCGCGCGCTGCTGGCCCTCGCACAACGCTATGACGTGGCGATCATCGAAGACGATGTCTACGGCGAGCTGGCCTACACCTACCCGCGCCCGCGCAGCATCAAGTCCTATGACGACGACGGCCGCGTGCTGCTCTGCAGCTCGTTCTCCAAGACCCTGGCGCCCGGCCTGCGGATCGGCTGGATCGCCCCGGGGCGCTACCAGCAGCAGGTGCTGCACCTGAAGTACATCGGCACCGGCATGAGCACCCAGCTGCCGCAACTGGCGCTGGCCGAGTTCATCGAAGGTGGCTATTACGAGCCGCACCTGCGGCGCATGCGCAACCAGTACGCGCGCGGCCTGGAGCAGATGGTCGACTGGGTCAGCCGCTATTTCCCGGCCGGCACCCGGGTCAGCCAGCCGCGTGGCGGCTTCATGCTCTGGATCGAATTGCCGGCCGGCTTCGACAGCCAGCGGCTGAACCGCCTGCTGCTGCCGCACAAGGTACAAATCGCTCCGGGCAGCATCTTTTCCGCGGCGGGCAAGTACCGCAACTGCTTGCGCATCAACTATGCGGTCAAGCCCAGCGCGCCGCTTGAGGACGCGGTGCGCCGGGTCGGCGAGTGCGTCGCCCAGTTGCTCGCGGAGCTGAACCCACCGTACTAGTGGCGCGACAATCATGAAATGTCGAAACCCTGTAGGGTGGGTCGGGCCGCGCAGGTTAGCGGCGCCAAGTGCTGAGCGACAGGCACCACCCTCATGGCGCGCCGCGTAACCCACCAAGCGCCCGGCGCCTACGCAAACGTGACACGCCCCTAGTCGCCGCGCGCCGAGCCGGTCGACGCGACGGTGCCGAGCGGCTCGGCAAACTCCGTCCCCCGCCAGGCCAGCACCACAAAAATCGCCGCGCCGAGGGCCATCAGCAGCGGCAGGGCATGACCGCTGACCCACTGGCTGACCGCGCCGGTGGCCAGCGGGCCGATCAGGCAGCCCAGGCCCCACAACTGCGCGACGTGGGCGTTGGCGCGCACCAGCGCGTCGTCGCGGTAACGCTCGCCGATCAGGATCAGCGACAGGGTGAACAGCCCGCCGGCGCTGGCGCCGAACAGCACCAGCACCGGCCAGATCAGCGGCGTGTGCAACAGCAGCGGAATCGCCAGGCTGGAACCCAGCAGAATCACCCCGCAGCCACGGAACAGGGTGCGCCGCGACATGCGATCCGCCAGCAGGCCAATCGGCAATTGCAGGGCGGCATCGCCCACCACCACCACGCTGACCATGAACAGCGCGACCTCCTGGGTAAAGCCCTGGCGCAGGCCGTAGATCGGCAACAGGGTCAGCATCATCGCCTCGAACGCGGCGAACAGCATCACCGCCCAGGCAATCGCCGGCAGCTTGCGGCAGAACGCCGGCAGGCCACGCCCCGAAGCACTGCGCGCATCGACCCTGGGCGCGCCGGTGCGGCCCAAGAGGATCAACGAACCGCCGATCAGCAGGCCGACGCCGGTCCAGAAACCCAGGTCGCTGCTGGTGCCCAGGGCGGTCAGCAACAGCGGCCCACACAGCTGGCTCAGCGCATAGCCGGTGCCATACAGCGCCACCAGGCGCCCGCGCCACTTCTCCACGGCCAACTGGTTGATCCAGCTTTCGCCGAGGATAAACACCACGGTCAACGCCACGCCGATCAGCAGGCGCAACAGCAGCCACACCGCATAGCTCTGCACCAGCGCCAGCAGCCCCACGGACAGCGCGCCCGCCAGCAGGCACAGCTGCATCAACCGGGTGGTGCCCAGGCGCGCGGCCAAGCGGCCGGCCAGCGACGCGCCGAGCAACACGCCCACCGCCGGAGTCGCCGCCATCACCCCGATGGCGAAGGAGTCGTAGCCCCAGCTCTCCAGGCGCAACGACACCAGCGGCATGGTCACGCCCAGCGCCAGACCGATGCTGATGACCGCCGCACAGACCGCAAAATAGGTACCCCACCGCATTGCCAGACTCCTTTTTGTCGTGGCCGTGAGACAAAACAAAACGGCCGGGTTTCCCAAGGAAACCCGGCCGCAGGTGTGGCTATCAGCAGCCTGTCGGACTTGACTCTGTTCTACCGCGGTCAAGTCCGACAGGTTGCTTGAGCCGGCCCTCCTTCTGGAGAGCGGACCTTGTTGGGCGGTTACCCGCCCGAAATCAGAGCTTGATCCAGGTGGCTTTCAGTTCGGTGTACTTGTCGAAGGCGTGCAGCGACTTGTCGCGGCCGTTGCCGGACTGCTTGAAGCCGCCGAACGGCGCGGTCATGTCGCCACCGTCGTACTGGTTGACCCACACGCTGCCGGCGCGCAGCGCCTTGGCGGTGAGGTGGGCTTTCGACAGGTTGCTGGTCCATACCGCAGCGGCCAGCCCGTACGGCGTGTCGTTGGCGATGGCCACGGCCTCTTCGGTATTGTCGAAGCCGATCACCGAGAGCACCGGGCCGAAGATCTCTTCGCGGGCGATGCGCATGGCGTTGTCCACGCCGTCAAAGATGGTCGGCTCGACGTAGGTGCCGCCGGTCTCTTCCATCACGCGCTTGCCGCCGGCCACCAGTTTGGCGCCATCGTCGTGGCCGGCCTGGATGTAGCTCAGCACGTTGTTCATCTGGGTGGTGTCGACCAGCGCGCCGACGTTGGTCGCCGGGTCCAGCGGGTTGCCCGGTTTCCAGGCCTTGATCGCCTCGACCACCATCGGCACGAATTGTTCTTTGATCGAGTTTTCCACCAGCAGGCGCGAGCCGGCGGTACACACCTCGCCCTGGTTGAAGGCGATCGCGCCCGCTGCGGCTTCGGCGGCGGCCTGTAGGTCCGGGGCATCGGCAAACACGATGTTCGGGCTCTTGCCGCCGGCCTCCAGCCACACGCGCTTCATGTTCGATTCACCGGCATAGACCATCAGTTGCTTGGCGATCTTGGTCGAACCGGTGAACACCAGGGTATCGACGTCCATGTGCAGGGCCAACGCCTTACCCACGGTGTGGCCGAAGCCCGGCAGCACGTTGAACACCCCGGCCGGGATGCCGGCCTCGATGGCCAGTTGCGCCAGACGAATGGCGGTCAGCGGCGATTTTTCCGACGGTTTGAGGATCACCGAATTGCCGGTGGACAGCGCCGGACCGAGCTTCCAGCAGCTCATCAGCAGCGGGAAGTTCCACGGCACGATAGCCGCGACCACACCAATCGGCTCACGGGTCACCAGGCCCAGTTCGTTGTGCGGGGTGGCGGCCACTTCGTCGTAAATTTTGTCGATCGCCTCGCCGCTCCAGCGGATCGAGCGCGCGGCGCTGGACACGTCGATGCTCAGCGAGTCGCTGATCGGCTTGCCCATGTCCAGGGTTTCCAGCAGCGCCAGCTCTTCGCCATGCTGCTCGATCAGCTCGGCGAAGCGGATCATCACGTCCTTGCGCGCCACCGGTGCCAGGCGCGACCACACACCGGAATCGAAGGTCTTGCGCGCATCCTGCACCGCCACTTCGGCGTCGGCCAGGTCGCAGCTGGCGACCAGCGCCAGCAGGCGCCCGTCCACCGGGCTGATGCACTCGAAGGTCGCACCGGACGCCGCCGCGCGGTACGCCCCGTGAATAAAGGCACGGCCTTCGATTTTCAGGGCAGTGGCGCGTTGTTCCCAGTCGGCGCGAGTCAGGCTAGTCATGCGAGCATCCTCTATCGGTAAAAAGTGCCGCGGGTTTGACGCGCGCACTGTCAATAATTCTGCAAGGCCTTTACCGGCCAAATCCTGCTGGCAACACTAAACCAGAGGGCTGCACCTTTTCAATATTTTTTACAGAGGCAACTAAAACCCCCTTGTCATGTTCGTTTTATTAAACATAGACTGCGCAAAATCGTTCACCGCCCCCTTTCTTCGCGCGTCCGGATGACCAGCATGACAACCGATAACAACCCGCAACCGAACAGAAAAACCAACACCCTCGACGATTTCTGGATGCCGTTCACCGCCAACCGCCAGTTCAAGGCCAAGCCGCGCCTGCTGGAAAGCGCCGCAGGCATGTACTTCACCGCCGACGACGGCCGCCAGGTATTGGACGGCACCGCCGGGCTGTGGTGCTGCAACGCCGGTCACGGTCGTCGGGAAATCACCGAGGCGGTGAGCAAGCAGATCGCCAAGCTGGACTTTGCGCCAACCTTCCAGATGGGTCACCCGCTGCCGTTCGAACTGGCCAGCCGTCTGGCCGAGATCGCCCCGGCGGGCCTGAACAAGGTGTTCTTCACCAACTCCGGCTCGGAATCGGCCGACACCGCACTGAAGATCGCCCTGGCCTACCAGCGCGCCATCGGCCAAGGCACCCGCACCCGCCTGATCGGCCGCGAGCTGGGCTACCACGGCGTCGGCTTCGGCGGCATCTCGGTCGGCGGCATGGTCAACAACCGCAAAGCCTTCCCCGTGCAACTGCCCGGCGTCGACCACCTGCCACATACCCTGGATATCGCCCGCAACGCCTTCAGCAAGGGCCTGCCGGAATTCGGCATCGACAAAGCCGACGAGCTGGAGCGCCTGGTCGCCCTGCACGGCGCCGAGAACATCGCGGCGGTGATCGTCGAACCGCTGTCTGGCTCGGCCGGCGTGGTGCTGCCGCCAGTGGGCTACCTGCAACGCCTGCGCGAAATCACCAAAAAACACGGCATTCTGCTGATCTTCGACGAAGTGATCACCGGCTTCGGCCGCGTCGGCAAGGCCTTCGCCGCCCAGCGCTGGGGCGTCACCCCGGACCTCATCACCTGCGCCAAGGGCCTGACCAACGGCGCCATCCCGATGGGCGCCGTGTTCGCCGACGAACGTATCTATGAGGCCTTTATGCAAGGCCCGGACGGCATTGAGCTGTTCCACGGCTACACCTACTCCGGCCACCCGGTAGCCTGCGCGGCAGCCCTGGCGACACTCGACATCTACGCCCGCGACCGCCTGTTCGACCAGGCCATCGAGCTGGAAGGCTACTGGCAGGACGCCCTGCACAGCCTGCGCGACCTGCCCAACGTGATCGACATCCGCGCCATCGGCCTGGTCGGCGGCGTGCAACTCGCGCCGAACAGCCAGGGTGCCGGCAAACGCGGCTTCCAGGTGTTCGAACAGTGTTTCCAAGACGACCTGCTGGTGCGGGTGACCGGCGACATCATCGCCATGTCGCCGCCGCTGATCGTGGAAAAAGCGCAGATCGACACCTTGGTCGAGAAACTCGCCGACTCGATCCGCGCCGCCAGCTAACCGACCCATCACGGAAAAACCAAGATGAATATCGAACAGATCGTCGACTTCGCCCACGCCAGCACCGCCCCCGAGCACTACCGCCCGGCCGCCGAGAAAGTCCTCAAGGGCGACCCCGAGCAAAGCGTGCGCAACCACTACGGCAGCCCCTGCGGCCAGTTCAACGCCGGCATCTGGGAAGGTGCGGTCGGCCAATGGACGATCAACTATACCGAGCACGAATACTGCGAAATCCTCCAGGGCGTCTCGGTGCTGCGCGATCAGGACGGCAACGCCAAGACCCTGCGCGCCGGCGACCGCTTCGTCATCCCAGCCGGCTTCTCCGGCACCTGGGAAGTGCTGGAAGCCTGCCGCAAGGTCTACGTGATCTTCGAGCAAGCCGCGCGCTGACCCCGCGAGTTCATGCGTCACCCTTTAGCCCGCGCTGAGCGGGCTTTTTTATGGCTCTGTACCCGTTAAGTCTTGATGCAGACCGCCGTCACGTGGGAGCGGCTTTAGCCGCGAAAGATCT